>LVAJ01000005.1 GCA_001603005.1 Clostridiales bacterium Firm_04 | reverse complement strand
ATGTACTCCGCAGGCGGATATGTAATGGCTTGGTTCAGGTGGCAGCTTCAGGGTGACGAAGAAGCTGCAAAGGCATTCATCGGTGATTCGCCTGAGCTGATGAGCAATCAGTTATATCAGGATCAGAGGATAGATATGGAATAACAACCGCAGCCGCACTTCTTTGTTCGGCTATCGGTGTTTATAACATAAAAAAGCGCTCTCGCGAGAAATCTCACGAGAGCGCTGGTGTTATGCCTTATTCAGTTTTCCGCTGTACTTCTGACCGTCCACCGTGACCTCGACCGAGATCCCGTCCTCCGCAGCAGGTGCAGGCGGATTCGGGAGGACTTCCTCCTTACCGTAGCCGTTCAGCCCCTTTGCTTTGATGATGGTTGGGAAATCCTTGTAGCCAACGTCAAGATCGACATTGCCGTTGATGCCGTCCACGCTGCCTTTCTCGGAGTGCTGCCAGATACCGTATGCACCGCTGTAATTCGTCTGGTCAACCCAGTGTGCCAGCCAGATCGTATAGCGGGACTTGATGTCATCGGCGGTATGTGTAGTAAGCGAAGATGCCGAGCCGTACAGACCGACGAAATAGCCCGCAGCCTCAACTCTTTCAAGGAACGCCCGCATGATCGCGGACACCTTCTCCTTGCCGAGGTCGAACTGCTTCTTCTCCTCCAGATCAAAATAGACCGGGAACTCGAACTGCTTTCCGGCGATGACAGACAGGAACACACCCGCTTCCTGACGCGCCTCATCCTCGTCCATAGCGTAGGAGTACCAGTACGCGCCGACCGGAATACCGGCAGCCTTTGCGCCTGCGTAGTTGTCCTCGAAACAGTCATCCTTCTGCTTTGCCAGTTTGCCGTACCCGGCTCTCAGGATTGCAAAACCAATGCCTGCCGCACTGACCTTTGCCCAGTCAATCTTGCCGTTATGGACGCTGACGTCGATGCCCTTCATATCCTCGCCTCCGAAGTATTTATAAAAATCATCGGTCACGCTGCTGTTGCCGTGAACCTCATCACCGTACCACTTGCCGCCGGAGCGCACATCGACGTGTGTATAGATGTAGGCGGCAGTGATATTGGCAATACCCTTGAAGCCGGTATCCTGAGCCTTGCAGCAAACGGTCTTGCTGCTGATGGGCTGTCCGTCCTGCCCGTAGCAGCAGATGTCCGCAGCCTTGCCGAGTGTATGCTGTCCCGTGCCGCTGCCTTTGACTGCCTTATCATGAGCAGCACAACGGAAACCGCTGGTGACGATGATCTTTGAACAGTTCAGCGTAGAATAGAGCGTTTCCAGCTTTGTGATGAGATCATCGTCAACCTGAAAATCATGTGCTTTGCCGCATTTACAGCGGAATTCCTGCGCATTGAAGTGCGGAGAAAGCTGCGTGTTATCTGTATAGCCGTAGGTCTTAATCATCCTTATCATCCTTTCTGCCGGTCTGCTTCTGCAGCACCTCGATTGCATTCTTCAGTGCGGGCGGATACGGAATGCCCATGAGCGATGTGTTTTCCACAATGGAAAGCAGCTCGTTCACGCAGAATGCAATGCAGACCGCATCACGCACATAATTGGTGTTGAGCAGAATATCCAGACGCACCGCCACAATAATGAGCATGAGAATGCTGCCTTTCTTCGCAAGCCCGTACCAGCCCGCCTTGCTGTTGAGCTTGCCGGACTTGCTGTGCTTGGACTTGCCCATAGCTCCGGTAATCATTCCGGTTGCAAAGTCAATGCCCATGAAGATAATAAGCGTCACCAGCGCAGAATCCCAGCCGCCGAACAGCGCTGCAATACCGCCGCCGATCGCGCCGATCACCGTACAGATACTTCCTTTCATGTTGTCACCTCCAGTACCTTGACCGTCCTGATCATAGGGCTTGTATTGTCTGTCACCGCTTTCCATGCGAGATAATAGTCGTCAGCAGATACACCGCTGCAATCGTGCAGGACGGAGATATAGTTGCCGACGGAGCCGAGCCAGCCGAACGGAACAGAGATCGCCTCGCCGCCGCTGAGCTTTTCGTGAATGTATCTTGCCGTTTCCGCAGGCGACATCTGCTGACTGCTCTTACGCACCAGCCACATTTCGCCTGCATCGGTCGCACCGGACTTATAGGTGAGCAGAATCCTGCTTGCAGGCGTGATGCGTACTGGAGTGATACACATGGTGTAAATGACAGCGCCCCAGTTGAAGTCCGGCTGATTATAATAGAGTGCATAGGCATTATCCGCGCAGCAGAAATGTGGATACACATCTGCAAAGCCCGCAATGCTGCGGTAGCCGTCAATATAAAAAGTGTAGATGCTCTCACCATATGTAGTAAGAGCATCATTGCCGTTGCGGAACAGCGCCACCTCCGGTTTGCCGGACGGGATCTGCAGCACCTTTGGCACAAGGGTATTCAGCTTTTCGGACTCCGATGCCTGTACGCCCATTGTTACAAGGTTCCGGGCAAGCTGGTCGCGCTGCGCATCCAGCGCTGTCAGGTAATTTGCAATGCTCATTCGCTCACCTCCACGATTGCCGCAAGTGCGGTCTCTACGCCGGACAATGCTGTCTCTACGACAGACAGGCGGTTCAGGATATCCGAAATGGATGTGCGGCAGCCCTGCATATCATAGAGAATTTCGGTCTTGAAGCGCTCAAACACGCCCTCATTGACACCGACACGCTCATTCAGATTCATTGCTGCGGTGTATGCCGCTTCCCAGCGGGAAACGTGGGAATCCGTGATGCCGTTCAGCGTTGTGAGGTTGTGATGTGAATGTGCCTGTGCGATACCGTCAAGCATTTCCTGCGTGATGCTGTCCAGAACGGATTTATTGGAATGGGAATGCGCCTGCGCAGAAACCTCACTCAGCCCTGTAGACAGTCCGTGCAGCGCGTTGCTCGTCGATGCACGGAAAGCCGCCTCATCCTGCAAATACTGCTCTGTAATGGTGTCCAGCACATCCTTGTTATTATGTGTATGACGCTGCGCATTCAGCGTCAGAAGCTCCTCGTTGATGGTCTGAATCTCGTACTGCGTCCTGTCCTCGAACTGCTGCAAGTCGGAAAGCTCCTGCATCAGCTCCGGTGTCAGGCGGTCGAGCGTTGCCTTGTTTGCATGAGAATGAAAATCTCCGGTCGCAGCTTCAATCTCACGCTCGACAATGATTGTGACCTCCGAGGTTTTCGGGTACTCCGACATATCAGGTGTTTCACCCGGATCACCTTTGAGTGATGCAAGCCACTCGGTTTCCGTGCCGACATAACCATGCTCCACAGCAATCTCGTAGGCAGACTTACCGTCAGCGCCGTGTCCCGCTTCCTCGATCTTCTTCAGAAGCTGCGCATACAGATCAGGCGTCGGCGGAATGGGCGGATCATCATCACCCACAAAGCCGGAAGGACGGATATTCAGCGTCACCGGAACAGTCGTTGCACGGACAGTCGTGTCGCTTTCGGTGTCATAACCGAACACGGACATTTTCGCAGCGCCGACATGAAGCTCCGCAGGCAGATACAGCGATGTGCCGTCCATGCCGAGAACGATGTTATAGGTCTCATCACACTGCGTAAACTGAACGACCTTGTGAAAACGCCGCCAGTCGCCGTCAAAGGTGAAGCGGAACTGCACATATTGGATCTGATGATCCGCCAGCACCTCACGCTCCAGAACTTCAATGCTCTGGTTCTTTACAAGAAATTTCCACATTATTCTTCACCAACTTTCCATTCATGATTTTCTTCATCCCACTCCATAAAGCCGTCCAGACAATTGATTCTTGTCAGATTGGTCGGGCTGATCGAACCGCCATGCGCGTCCCAGTTGCTGTGCTTTGTAACCGCTGCCCAGTCTGCCAGACTGCCTTCATAGGTGATTTCCGTAAGATCATGGCAGTAATTGAAGCAGTGCGACTTGATTTCCGTCACCGTCCTTGCAAGCGTAACATTTACAAGGCGATTGCAGTTGACGAACATAAACTCGTTGATAACAGGTGCTTCATAGCGCACAGTTGTCAGATTGGCACAAGCCGTAAAGACACGCTCTCCGATTGTTGTTACGGTACTCGGAACTGTAACGGTTGTGAGCCTGTTACCCGCAAAGGCACAGTAGCCGATTTCTGTTACGCTGCTTGGAATAGTCACAGCCTTAAGTTCATGTGTAACAGTCGGCGTTGCCGCCGGATCCTGATGCGGATAAAATGCAAAATCACTGATTTTCGTCAGTGTTCCCGGAAGTGATACCGATTCAAGCTCATCGCAGTAACGGAAAGCGTACTCACCGATATCTGTAATGCCCTCGGAAACAATCACATTCTTGATATCCTGATTATTGAAAAACGGAGAGTCGTTTCCGGTCGGATAAAGCGGATTATCATAATCGTACATATCTCCCGTACCCTTCAGGAGCAGTTTACCGTTGGAGTACAGCGCATAGAAGATATTTTCACCGCACTGCCCGACTGCAACAATGTCACCGATGTCCTCGATCTCAGCTTCCAGTTCTGCCACTCTCGCTGTCAGGTCGACGACAGTTTCATTGTATTCCTCCATCTCTGCCGTGATCTGCGCCATTTGTGCCAGCATATCCGTCACCCTGCACTTGCCGAGAATGCACTTGCAATAACCGCAGACATTCTTGTCCTCACGGTAATCGTACCAGTCACGCTCCGAAAGCTCCGTCGCTCCGGGGTTCAGGCGCACCGCATACATAAGCAGACGAGTTTTATTCTCGTCAGTCGGCAGCGTCGGGAGTGACGGATTCTCCGCAGGCGTGCCGGGAGTAATTTCAAGTGATACACTGCGCACCGACTCACCGACATCAAGCAGAATAGCAATCGCCACATATCTCGGCAGCGATTCATCCTGATAGCTTGTCAGGTCGATGCTGTATCGGGCATCATTGATGAAGTAGTGTCCGTCGATCCACGCCTTGCCAGTGCCGAGCGTCACTTTCAGACCGCTACTTGCCGCTGTCAGCCTGAACATCTGTCCGTAGGTATCGAGGATACCGTTGCAGATGATAGACGAAAGATACGATGTGAAGTCCTCCGCCGTATAGGTGCGGTCAAGCCCTTTTGAATTGAAGAAACCGCTGTAAAAAGCCATATATCATGCCTCCTTGAAAGTTGGTGTCAGGCTGCGCCCGTTCTGGTCGAAGCCCTCAATCATGCCGATGAGTTGTATCTGCGGCTGTATCATGCCGAAGCGCCGATGCTGCACCGTCACATAGTCGCCTACGAAATAATCGCGGTTATACACATACTGCGTGTTGTGCGCTGCAATGTCCGACTCCGATGCTGTTTTCGGCAGCACCAGCCGTTCCGAGCCGCGAGTGCGCAGCAGTTCCAGATACTTTTCCTCCGGAATTGGTATTGTTTCACCCTCGACCTGCTCTGTCTCGGAAATATCGTCCGCATCTACATACACCTCATAGCGGTCAAGGTAGGTCGGCTCATCGCCGTTACAATATGTGGTGCGTTTACGCTCCTCGCCCTTGCCCTGACCGAAGATATAGGCGAAGTTTCGCTCAACGGAAGCATCCTCCGCATAGCTGAAGGACAGCAGATTGCTGTATGCGTCGGAGAAGATAATATGCGGGTTATCCTCCTGCATGATGCTGCGGTCAGCACCTTCGGAGAGATCGAATACCATGCGGTACTGTTCACCGAAGGATTTCACCAGCCGGATATTCGCAGTGCCGCCCAGCTTCTCGCAGATCGTATACACCCACTGCATCAGGTTCGTGTATGAAATTTGCAGCGTAGCGGTCTGCTCCCAGCAGGTGCCGTTGACTGTTCCGAGGGATAGCCCCGGAATCCTGCGGTTATCCGAGAGCAGCGCATTCTGCGTCACGACCTCCCGGACGATCTCACTGTATGCCTTTGCCGCTGTCACGTTGTATGTCGGATGAATGATGCGCCGTTCCAGCAGGCACATGAGAAAACGACCACGCACTGTCAGGTAGTCGCCGTTCTCGATATCTGTATCAATCAGCACCGATTCGATGATGCCGAAGTGCTGGTTATCATCATCACGACCGACGATTCTGCCGGTCTGAAAAATCTCAATGTTCTGCGGATTGGCGGCGATATACACCTCAAAGCTGCCGCATTTGTAGTATTCAATATCCCAGAGCAGCGAGGAAAACGTATCACAGAC
Source organism: Clostridiales bacterium Firm_04 (assembly GCA_001603005.1). Taxonomy (GTDB): domain Bacteria; phylum Bacillota; class Clostridia; order Oscillospirales; family Ruminococcaceae; genus Firm-04. Next base: position 841 of record LVAJ01000005.1, on the reverse strand, counting down.
CGCCTCAAGCGTAATCGTGAGGGCGTCCTCCGCAGCTTCCATTCTATAAACTTCAATCTGCATACTACACCCCCAGATATGCATTCGTGTGGACGATGGTGACTTTCAGGTTTTGCAGTCCCGTGCCGCGCAGATAGAATCGGTTTCTGCCCTCACGCAGCGTCAGCCAAGTCGAGCCGGAAACAAGCCGGTTGATGATGTTGGTCTTGACGCCGCCACGATCAAGCGTGACCGTCTTATTGCCTGTCTTGGTCGTGACCGTGATAATATCTCCCGCGAGAATGTCACCGGTGATTTGCAGATACTCGTCTGTATCCGCATTATACAGCGTGGGAGAACGTGCATCCTCCAGCGCTTCAATCACCAGAGTAAAGCCGATCTCGTCACCGTCATTGACAATGGTCATCATGTTCTGCGTGTTATATTTGCCGAGAATGAACGGTTCCGGATTGCTCTCCGTTGGAAACGGAAATGTGAAAGCGCCGGTGATCTGCGAATAGTACGCCATGACCGAGGTCGTGGAATACCAATAAATATCCGGGCAGAGAATAGAAATCTGCCCGGTTGTAAGCTGTTCAAAATTCTGCACCTCGCAGCTCTCAACATAGCCCTCCGCAAATACATCAATGCCAGCGGTCGCGTAGTAAATCTTAATGTAGCGTGACGGCTTGACCACCTTGTATAGCTGGTGTCTGCGGGCTTCCACGCCTACGCCGCGCATCTCAAAGGAAATGACAACATTCCGCTTTTCTATGAAAGCGTTATTGAGGTAGCTTCCATCCATGCCCGCATAGCTGGAGGTGCTGATCGTGCCGGTGGGAGGATTTAGTCCTTCCACCCG
>LVAJ01000004.1 GCA_001603005.1 Clostridiales bacterium Firm_04 | reverse complement strand
TTCTATATCCACGCTTTTCAAAGAAATGATGGCAGTCCGTTGCCACAGAAGGAGTATCAAAGATAAAGGTATGAATATCCTTGCTGTTTGCAAATGCTAAAAGCTCATCGTATAGTTTACTCAGAACGCCCTTCTTCCTGTGATCTGACCTTACAAAAGCCTTTTTCAGGACAGCGTTTCCGTTCCCCTTATTCATCAATGCCAATGTACCGATAACAGTTCCGTCATCGACTGCAATCCAGAACTCTCCCCCGCCATTTTCGTAACAGGATGTAATATCTTTTAAATCGGGCTGCTCGTCTAACGATAGATTTATCTTAGCCTCATTATTTTGAATATCCAGTATAAGGTTTATAATCTGATCCTTGTACTTTTCCTGATACGTCATGATCTCCATTTTTCATTACCATCCTTACAAATACCGATTTAGCGAAAGAAGCTTCATGTTTCCTTCACACCAGAATTATAGCATAGAAAACAGAAAAAGTCAATCAGAAGGAATCGAAATCCGCCTGTCCAGCGACCTCATGCCAGCCGTCATATTCGTCATTTTCCTTTTCCGTGAACATATCATTCACGACTCCGATTGTGAGCAGATCAAGCTCCGAGAGGGACAGCCCGATCTGCACACATCGGAGAAGGAAGAGGGGCGTTGTCATCGGGCGGTCAGTTTTTCGATGTTTTTTTTAGATTCCGCCTGCGTCTCCACATTGAGTCCCCACAGCTCAATGAGCTGCGGCAGCACCTCGTAAATGGAGAATGTGTTGAACGCTTCGAGCCATTCATCCGGATTGTCCGGGACGTTCTCCGGATCTGCGTGTTTCGCCATGATGTAGGCGATGTTCTCGAACACTTCAAGGCTCTCGATATCGAGATTAGAACCTTCCTCATCGCCCTCCTGCACAGAGGTCTGAAGCGCAGCGAAATCCTTGTAGATATCCCTGCGAAACTTGATGCGATAAAGGCGAGGCACAGCGGCACTCGCCTTGAACGGAACCTCGATACCGTCAACGGTAATCGTCTTTTTAATAGCCATGCTGTACCTCCTTACTCGGTCGCTGCTGCCGCAGAACCGCCGGACTTGGTGGATGCGGAACGTGTGCCTGTGCTGTTGTTTGTAGCAGCAGTCGGCATATAGACCGCATTATACCAGTTGTTGTAGGTGGTTTCATCCGTGCTTTCGCAGGTCTTGGACTTCACCAGACCATTCGGGAGAGCCGATGCCTTGAGGGACAGTTTTTCCGTCTTGACGGACTTGCTTTCCTCGGTGGTCTCACCCTCGGTTGCAGGACGGGAAGCCGAGCAGCAGTAAAGCACATGGCGGATGTGGTTCTTGTCGCCGTCAAACTCGAACATGAGTGCAAACTGCGATGTTTCCGCATCGTTGCGCTCCACCAGAACGCCCTTTGCATCGAGCTGCTCACCGAGAATCGCCGTAGCAAAGTCGGTTGTGATGAGTGCGACCTCCAGATCACCGTCGTAGCCTGCGTTGTTATTGATGACATAATACACGCTGTTGTCAGCGTAGAAGTTCTCGTTTTCGCCGTTCGCATCAATGCTCAGGGATACAGCACCGGGCAGGCGCACAGGCGTTGCAAATGTCGGAACGCCCTCATCAGACCATGCCGTAATCTTTGCCCAGTGAACCTTGTTCAGACCGAACTTCACCTTGTTTTTCTGCAGTGCCATTGTTATACCTCCATTTCGTAAAGCACCTCGTAGAGCTTTTCGCTCTCGATCCAGCTTTCAGTTTTTGTGTAATAAATGTTGTGCTGCCGGAGAACATCCTCCAGCCGTTCCTCCGCCTCCGGAGATTTCCGGTTGGTGTATAACTCGATATCAAGCTGTTTGAAGCTGTGGTACATCAGGTTATCCGCACCGAATGTATTTTCACCGGGCGACAGAAAAAGCGCAAAGGGCGGTCGTGGAGACTCGCCCTCTGCAAAGTGGTGATAGGCAAACGGGAAGCCCGTCTCCACCATCATTTCATTGATTTCTTCGTAGGTCATGACAGCTCCTTTGTGATGAGCGATTCCAGCAGCGCAGCACCGTTTTCCTCTGCGGGAGCGATATGCGGCTTGCCGGGTACACGACCGCCGTTTCGCTTGGCGTGACCTTTTTCAAGCAGGTGTGCAAGCTGGTAGCGGTTTTTCGAGTGAACAGTGATTTCCAGCGAGTGACTGTTCTCCTTTGTTTTCTTGGTCGCCCAGCTTTTTGCATACCGTCCGGTACGCTTCGGAGCATTGGCGGAGATTTCTTTCTTGACGGAGGTAGCTGTCTTTTTGACAGCCGCTTTCATGGCAGTATCGGCAAGGTCTGCATATTCTGTCAGCCCCCGCATGATTTCATCCGCCATATCATCAATCGAAGTCATCCTGTTCACCCGCCTTTCGTGTACCTGCCGTGATTTTCATATAGTCGAGCGATTTATAATTCGGCAGCACACCGTTGATGTCATAAACCAGACCACGGAAGCGGAGCTTGTGCGTGGTGGTATTGATTTTCTTGGTATCGGGTGTCTGCCGGACGGTAAATTCCAGCGATACGACTTCCTTCGTCACGCCTGCATCCGTTGTTTCCGTTGAGGTTTTCACGGACACGGCAGCCCAGCAGGAGAAAACTTCCTCCCACCGGGCTGTGTGGTTGCCGATGTGTAGCGGCACACGGTACAGTCTTGCGATCTCCTCGATCTGGAATTTGCGGGTTTCAAGGAACTGCGCTTCATTATTCGGAATCGAAATCGGCGTGTACTTCATGCCTTCTTCGAGGATTGCGGTCTTGTGGGCATTGCCGCTGCCGTATGCCCGCTGCCACGCTTCACGCACACGCTCCGGATTTTTGATCACGCCCGGATGCTCCAGCACCGCCGAGGGGGATGCGCCGTTTGCAAAAAACGATGCGCCGTATTCGTCGCAGGCGACCGCAAGCCCGATGGCGTTTTTCGCCATTGCAATGGGGCTGTATCCGACCAAGCCGTCAAAGCCCAGTCCCGGAATATGCAGCACCTGTTCCATTGGCAGGAGAATTTCACCCTGCTGCCTGAAATTCGGGTTGTGTTCGTCGTATCGGCTGTAGCGGTAAATGAGCCTGCCGTGGTCGTCACGGTCAACACGCACCTTGTCCGGCATCAGCGGATACAGCCCCAACACCTCACCACGACCGTTGCGGATAATCTGTGCATAGGCGTTCCCGTAGATCAGCAGGTGCGCCATGAGCGTTTCCCGGAAAATGAACGATGTCATTTCGGGATTCGGCTGGTCATGCAACAAAAAATAAAGCGGGTGCTTCGGCACTCGCTCTTTTCCGTTATCGGTGTATTGGTAAACGTGCAGCGGCAGTTGTGCAATCGCCTCCGACAGCACTCTCACGCAGGCGTACACCGCAATGATTTGCATTGCCGTGCGGTCGTTGACACGCTTGCCTGCGTGTGTCCGTCCGAAGAAGTAGCTGTAGGACGGGCTGTCGTAGCTGTCTTTCGGCTTGTCCCTCGACCGGAACAGTCCGCTGAAAATACCCATGTGCATCAGCTCCTCTCGTTGACTTTTTGTATGGGCTTGTGGTATAATAAGAGAAAGCGGATGATGTCCGCTAAAATGAAATATATCGAAAGGAATACGGAAAATGAATATCAGGGTAATGACTATCTCGGATTATGAACAGGTTTATCAATTGTGGATGTCCTGTGCAGGAATGGGACTGAACAATCTTGACGATTCAAAAGAAGGAATAGAAAGATTCCTGAATCGAAATCCTGAGACTTGTTTTGTTGCAGAAGTAGAGGATAAAGTTATTGGCGTTATTATTGCTGGCAATGACGGAAGAAGAGGCTATATTTATCATACAGCAGTGAACCCGGATTACAGAAATCAAGGAATTGCCACTAAGCTTGTGAATGAAGCTATGAGTGCATTAAAAGCGCTGGGCATCAATAAAACTGCGTTGGTTGTTTTTTCAAGAAATGCAGACGGAAATGCGTTCTGGGAGAAAATCGGCTTTTCTTCACGTGAAGATTTGATTTACAGAAACAAGACAATTACAGAAATGATTAGAATTGACACATAATTTTTGATATACCTAATTGACTACAAAACAAGCAACTCTCTCTCATCATAAATGCTATCGCCGGTGTCGTTTCCGCAGCGGATCGCACGGTCGAGAGCCATAATAGTTGCAACAGATCCATCGATTTTTTCGGTGGATTTTTCTTTATCCGGCTTGATGTTGCCCGCCGGATCGCGCTTGATGAAAATGTTGTCCATATTCCAGCGCAGCACCGGGTGTCCGTTGTGTGCGATCTTCTGCTCCAGCGTCAGCTTCATCAGTTCTTTGGTCGGCGGTGACATATCACGGTAGCCCTGACCGAACTGCACCAGCGTGAAGCCCAGCCCCTCAAGGTTCTGGCTCATTTGCACCGCGCCCCAACGGTCGAAGGCGATCTCCCGGATATTGAACCGTGTACCCAGTTCGTCGATGAAGTTTTCGATGAAGCCGTAATGCACGACGTTACCCTCGGTCGTCAGCAGGTATCCCTGCCGTTCCCAGAGGTCATACGGAACGTGGTCACGTCGTACACGGAGGTCAAGCGTTTCCTCCGGCAGCCAGAAATACGGCAGAATATAATAGTGGTCGTCCTCCTCGGTCGGCGGAAAGACCAGAACAAAAGCCGTGATGTCCGTGGTCGAGGACAAGTCCAGACCGCCGTAACATACACGACCTTCGAGGAAGGATTCGTCAAAATCGACCTTGCAGGCGTCCCATTTGTGCATCGGCATCCAGCGCACCGTCTGCTTCACCCATTGATTGAGGCGGAGTTGCCGGAAGGCGTTTTCTTCGCCGGGATTCTGCTTGGCGGATTCGCAGGCTGCTTCCACCTTGTCCATGCCGATGGTTTCACCGAGGGACGGATTGGATTTCTTCCAGACATCCGGAGAAGTCCAGTCAGCATCATCGGGTGCGCCGTAGATGACCGGATAGAAAGTCTTGTCGATCTTGCGCCCTTCGAGAATGTCCTGCGCCTTCTGGTGCTGCTCGTAGCAGATGGAATTGGTGTCCGTGCCTGCCGTCGTAATCAGAAAATACAGCGGCTGCATTCGGGCATCGCCGGAGCCTTTCGTCATAACATCAAACAGCTTTCGATTCGGCTGTGTGTGCAGCTCATCAAACACGACTCCGTGGATGTTGAAGCCATGCTTGCTGTACGCCTCGGCGGAAAGCACCTGATAGAAGGAATTGGTCGGAACGTACACGATGCGCTTCTGCGATGTCAGGATTTTGACGCGCTTGTTCAGCGCAGGACACATCCGCACCATGTCGGCGGCGACATCAAAAACGATAGCCGCCTGCTGTCGGTCGGCAGCGCAGCCGTAGACCTCGGCACGTTCCTCGCCGTCACCGCAGGTCAGCAATAAAGCAACAGCGGCGGCAAGCTCTGACTTGCCGTTCTTTTTCGGAATCTCGATGTATGCCGTGTTGAACTGGCGGTAGCCGTTTGGCTTGATGACTCCGAACAGGTCACGGATGATGCGCTCCTGCCAGTCGATCAGCTCGAATGGCTTTCCCGCCCATGTGCCTTTCGTGTGGGCGAGGCACTCGATAAACCGCACCGCATAATCGGCGGCGGCTTTGTCGTAATGGGAATCCTCCGCCATGAACTTGGTCGGTGTATAATCTTTCAGCTTTCGCAATGCCTCACCCCCTCAGAGAGAAAGGCGGCTTCCTTCCGGTTGCCGCCCTTTTGTTTTAGTTGTACTCGTGCATCAGAATCGCCAGTGCCATTTCCGCTGCCTCGTTCTGCGGCGGAACATCCAGCCCCCGGTCGTAGTTGTAAACAACCTCGCCGCTGATCTTCAGCATCGCCTTGCTGATCCTGCCGCCGTCGATTCCGTACTGGCTGCCCTCGTCGTAGGCTTTCACCCAGTAATGAACCACCGTGTACTTGCCGTCGCCCTTCGGAACTCCGATCGTACCTTCATGCCACATATTCTTTTCCTCCGTTTTTCGTAGTTTTCGGTGGGCTTTGCCCTTCCGTTGTACACATATTAACTCTAAACGGAAGATATATCAAGTGTGAGTAATAACAATGATCGCTGCGGAATTTTCCGCCTGTTTGTGTAGTTTACGCCCGCCCGCATGAGCCGCACAAATGCGCTGTGTGGGGTGCATTTTCTGTGGGCATCCGTATGCGGCGGAGGCGATATCCCCGCCACAGGGCGGCTCTGTGCCGCCCCGGTGGGGCGACCGGATTATCTTCCGGTCATGCACTCCCATTCAAACTCGCAGGCGGCTTCGTAGTCCGCATCGAAAAGGGCATCGTCGTCAATCCATTCGGTTTCGTAGTCGATGTCCTCGATGCCCTCGAAGGTCGTGCCGTTTGCGGCGGCGTCTTCCTGCGCAAGGCTGTCGGCGTTCTCCTCAACCCAAGCTCTGAAGTCCTCTGCGTCGAGGTCGTCCTCGTTCTCAATCTTCAGTTCGTAGCCTTCCTCCTCGGTGTCGTACCAAAGGATCGTTGCGCTTTTGATTGCCTCGCGCTCGTTCCAGTCGTCTCTGCCTGCCATTGCTCTTGCCTTTGCCATTCCGTAGCTGATCATTGTTTTTTCCTCCGTGTTTCGTAGTTTTCGGTGGGCTTTGCCCTTCCGTTGTGTACATATTAACTCTAAAAGCACATAATAGCAAGCCGCTAAAACTACAGAAGATACGGGGAAAATGTGCGGCGGGTGTTGTGTATATTACACCCGCCGCTTTCCGTTATTCGCTCAGGGGAATCGGCATCAGGATGTTGCCGACCAGCGCAAAGTCATATGCCTGCCGGAACTGCTCCGTGTACTTTTCGATCAGCTCCTGCGGCAGGTCGGTGAAGTCCTCCTCGCCGAGTCCGCAAAGGAAGAATGTTCCCTTGATGACTCCGTAGCCCTTGATTGGGCGATTCCACTTCTGCTCCGGATGGTAGAGGGCTTCCTCCTCGCAGACCAGTGCGACCGGATCATCGAAGGGGTAGATCGCCTGAATGTAGCCGCCGACCGTCGCCTGCAGGCTTTCAAGGTCGCCGCTGATCTCCTTTGCGTAGGGCTGCTTGCCGGGTTCAACGATAAGAATGTTCATGGTAATGCTCCTTTGTTGTTATTCCGCTTCTCCTGCGGTAGTGACATATTAACTCTGAACCGCAGAAATAGCAAGCAGAATCGGCAAAATAAATGTGACAAACATCGCAGCGGAAAAGCCGCTGAATTGTACATCGCACAAGAGCCGCCACGTTTGCGCTGTGTGGAGCGGGTTACCGAAAGGGGTAGTTTTGCAAGGATACCCGTTCCGCCCCACACGGGGCAGCGTGGTCGGGGACACAGGCTCTGTGCGGCTGTGTGCGCCTTATTCCGGCTGGTACTTCTCGTGGATGATGCCGAGGATTTTGTCCTGTTCCTCACGCTCTACGCCGATGCTTTCGAGGGCTTCTCTCGTCCCGCAGTCGGGGCAGATCAGCGTGTCATTGTCGTATCGGGACAGGGCTGGATGCCCGGTGTACACCCGCCCGCATTTCGGGCAGGTGCGTGGCTCTTTGTTGCGCTCTTTCATCGCTGCACCTCCTTTGCGCTGGTCTCGTAGGCTGCATCGAGGAACTTGGTGTCGAATCCGAAATTCCGGTAGCCTTCCTCGCAGGTGCGGATGTAGGTCAGCGAAGGAATGCCGTGCTTGCGTTCCTCGTGCATGATGTAGATGAAAGCGTCCAGCCGCTTGTTCTTGCCGTTCACCAGCTTGACGGTCAGGCGGATGTCCCGCTTGTAATAGAAGGTCGGGCAGCCCTCGTAGGCATCCAGCCGTTTCTCATCGTCGGCGGTCACTTCCCAGACCGCAACCGGAACGATGCTGTTCTTCTTCGGTTCGATGGTGAGGTACGCTCCGGTCTTGCTGCCCTTGTAGAGCAGCTCGTAGTCGGGAATCACCGAAATGCCGATGGGCTTTGCGCCGGGGCAGCGGTATCGCATCTGGCGCACGTTCAGGTTTGAGCCGTAGGCGAGGTAGTACAGTTTCTTTGCCATTTCAATCGTCCTTTCCGAAGGAAATGTCCTTCTACCACCCTGAGCCGCCCGTAGGCGGCAGGTGGGGAAAGGCGGCGGTCAGCGTTCCGCCTTGCCCAGCTCGTAAGCCTTGCGGAGCATTTCCCGGATGCCCCAGACGCTCAGTTCGATGAAGTCCTCGCCGTCGTTCCTGCGGGTTTCCAGCCCGCCCCGCTGCTCCAGTGCGAAGTCCGCATCCATTGCGATCTGCTCCAGCTTCTTGTCGGTTTCCGTTCCCCATTCGATGTTTTTCATTGTTCGTACCTCCGTGTTTGTTTTCCGGTCGTTTTCCCTTCCGGTAGTCACATATTAACTCTTTTCGGGGATAATAGCAAGCCGCTAAATGTACAAAACATCGGAGGGTGTTTTTCGCCGTTCTTTGTGTAGAATATGCCTTGCCGCTGTTTGCGCCCTGTGCGCCCGTGTGGGGCTTTTTACCGAAAGGGGCAGTTACTTGGAGGATACCCGTCCCGCCCCACACGGGGCAACGTGGGCAGTCTGTGCGGCTTGTTCCGGTTTCCGCCAAACCGCCCGTGGTGGGCGGCTGGCGGCTCGGCAGGCTCAAGGTCTGCCGAATCGGAAGGCGTTGTCGCCGGAAAGGTTCTGCGTCAGGGTTTCTCTTGCGGTGGCGAACTCGTCGCCAATGAAGCCCATCCGCATCAGCCAAGTTCTCATTGCGAACTTTTTGTTTTCCTTCTGCTGTTCCTTCGGGCTTGCGCTGCGCAGGTCTTTTGCCATCTGGCTCATTGCGAGGCAAAGCTGAATGTAGCTCTTGAGCTTGCCTGCGTGAAGTCCGTTCTGCTTTCCGTTTGCGGGCTTGTCGAACTGGAAAAGGCGGAATTCAATTGTGCCCTTTGTGAAGGTGGCGTGGAGGTTCAGCATATGGTAGCGGCTGCTGTTGTAATGCTGGGTTCTGCCGCAGTCGCATCCCTGTGCGCCGTACCAGATGTCCGCAAGCTGCGCCATCGTTTTCGGCTTCTTGCTGTTGAGCTGTCTGAGGAAATTCGGATCGACCGTTCTGCAGAAGCGGTTGATTCTGCCGTGGTCAACCTTGATTGCCTCGGCGATCAGGGTTTCGTGGCTCGCCATAATGTTTGCGAGGTTTCTCAGGCTCTGCGGTGTGTGTCCCGCTGCGCCGATGTGAATGTGAACTCCGCAGCCTCTGGTGTAGTCGCTCTTTGCGCCCGCCTTGCGGAGGCGGCGGATCAGCTCCTGCAGGGTTTCGATGTCCTCGTAGTGCAGGATCGGGGTGACCAGTTCGCACTTTTCGCTGTCCGGTCCGCTGATGCTGCAGTCGCGCTGGAATTTCCACTCGCGTCCCTGTGCGTCCCATGCGCTCCAAGTGTAGTAACCGTTGCGGCTTGCGGTGTCTGCGCTGCGGTTCGTGCCGAAGAACTCGGCGGCGAGCTTTGCGGCAGCCTTGCGGGTGATGTTGTTCATCTCAACCTCAACCCCGATGGTCTGCTCCTTCATTCTGTTGATCTGTGCCTGTGTGTTTGCGTTCATGGTGGTATCCTCCTGTGTTTTGGTTTTGGGTGTTTTCCCTTTCGGTAGTCACATATTAACTCTAAACGGAGGATATATCAAGCCGCTAAAACCACAGAATATCGAGGAAAATACAGCCTCGATGATTGTGTATTGTACACCCTTGACTTACTTGCAATAGTGTGGTAATATGGGGTACGATGGAATAGGTCGTCACATTTCCGGCAGCCCCCGGAGGCTGTAAAATCAGCCGCCGGAGATGACCTCGAAAATGTCCACGCCTTCGATCAGCGCAAGGCTTCTTCCGTTGTCCCACTTCATATGGATGTTGCCTGCGTCGTCGATGATTGCAACAGATCCGGTCGTACCGGGCGGCACGGGAGCGAAGGCATCGTCCATCTGTATCAGGCGGATGCGTGTCCCTGCGGGATAACGCTCCCGCAGGGCTTTCAGTTCAGCTTCATTCGGAAACCGCATCGTCAGCACCTCCTTCGGGCTTGCCGTGGCGGAAGGCGGAGCTTCCGGTCAGATTGCGGAGCAGAACCTTGCGGGCTGCCTTGTAGTCTGTGCCGATCATGCCGAGGCGAAGGAGGAAGCAGCGGAAGGCGTACTTTTCGTTGTCGCTGGCATCGGGCTTGTTGACCACACGCTGCAGGTTCTTTGCAAACTCGCAAAGCATGGTGATGAATTTTGCGTAGGCGTCAGCGTCGCCGTCCTGCTTAATCGTAAACCACGGGAACTCGATGGTTTCCTCGCACTCGTTGACCGCAAGGCTCTCTGTTTCAAAGGCGTGCTTCAGGAGCGTTTCCTTGTTGGCGATGAGCTGAAGCAGATTGTTCATCGACTGCTCCGTGAAGAAATCCCTCGGCATCGAAATCGTCAGGGCTTCCGGCTCGTCCTCGGAAGTGTAGCCTGCCTTGTCCAGCCCGTCCAGAACCCTCTCGATGACCTCGGTATCCATACGGTCTGCGAAGGAAAGCACCGCATCCTTGCTCAGGGTGAAGAACCCAATCTCGTAGGCGCAGCTTGGAACGCCGCAGTAGCGGACATCCATCTCAGCAAGCTCGCCGATCTTCTGCGCCAGTGCCTTGCGCTGGCTCTTTTCAATATTGAATCTGATATTCATGATGTGACCTCCTGTTTTTCACCGCTTGCTGCGGTTTTGATTGTAGTCACATATTAACTCTGAATCGCACAGATAGCAAGATTGTAAAACGGAGAATATGTGCGGGACGGTTTTGCGCCGATTTGTGCATATTACAGCGTTTTTTGATATTGACTTATCGGTGGCTGTGCTGTATAATCATAGTAATAGAAATCGGTATTTATCTATTTAATTACTTGATTTGGAGGATGTTATGGGACTTGATCTTTACATAGAAGCTAAGATAACTGAGAAGGCAACAGGAAGATGTATTACTATGCCCGATACAGAAGAAGCACGAAAAAGGCTGCTTGATCCTGACGAATTTGATCCCGAAGCATGCCAATATTTTACTGTATTATGGATGTGCGGATGGGATGCGGCTGTACCTCGTAACAGTTGGATCGACATAATAAACAGGTATCTGAAATTGAATTATAGCTATGAGGATATCATTATTCCGTTTCCTCAGTCTGCTTTGAGAGAAATGTGTAGTTGCCTTTTCAGCAATGCGATTTTTCCTGAAGATAATCGCTTCTTATATGAAGTTGAAAGCAGTTACTGGGATATACATCAGCGTGAAAAAGAAAATAATATTCCGTATATGGTGCTTTCTGATGATGAAAAAGAATTTCATAAATGGGATGACCGTGAAAACGATGAATACAATTTCCTGATAAAAGCCAATCTGCTGCGAAAGTTTATATATGAATTAGAACGAATCCATTATGAAAACAGATACACAGCACTTGAATCAGACCAGCATGAAGGATTATGGGAAAATCAATCGTACAGATTACCCGATAGTTTTATTATTCTTGAAGAGGACCGTCAAAAATTCAGAGCAAACCCACAGGCATACGAATGGTCATTCAGGATTTTTAATTCCTACTGAATTCAAAATAATACGTATAATACATCGTCAGCCTTCCTTCGTTTCCACCTCTTTGACCAGATCAGAATAAGGAATCTGCTGACCGTTACGAATTACATACACGCCTTCGGCATTCCCGGTGTCCTCAACATAGCGGCGGAGAATGACGGAGGCGTATTTTTCATCAAGCTCCATCATATAGCAGATGCGGTTCATCTGCTCACACGCCATGAGCGTCGAGCCGCTGCCGCCGAAGGTGTCGATGACCACGGCGTTCTCCTGCGTGGAGTTGCCGATGGGATAACCGAGCAGATCCAGCGGCTTGCTGGTCGGGTGGTTCGCATTGCGCTTCGGCTTGTCGAAATTCCAGATAGTCGTCTGCTTGCGGTCGGAATACCACTTGTGCTTGCCGTTCTGCATGAAGCCGTACAGCACAGGCTCATGCTGCCACTGATAATCCGAGCGTCCCAGCACAAGGCTGTCCTTCACCCAGATGCAGCAGCCTGCAAGGTGGAATCCCGCATCGACGAACGCACGGCGGAAATTCAGCCCTTCGGTGTCTGCGTGGAACACATAAGCCGCACCGCCTTTTTCGAGGTGTGCAGCCATGCACTGGAATGCCGCCAGCAGGAAGTTGTAGAACTCCTCGTTCTTCATGCTGTCGTTCTGAATCGTCAGACCGCTGGAGCTTTTGAAAGATACACCGTAAGGCGGATCGGTCAGAATGAGGTTTGCTTTCGTATCGCCCATAAGTGTATTTACATCATCGGGACTGGTTGCATCACCGCACATGAGGCGATGCCTGCCGACCGTCCATACATCTCCACGCTCCACGAAGGAAGCCTTCTCCAGCGCAGCGGTCAGGTCGAAATCGTCGTCCTTTGCCTCGCTGCCGGTATTGTCGGAGAACAGGTCAGCCAGTTCCTTTTCGTCAAAGCCAGTCATGGCGAGGTCGTAGCCGAGGTCTTGCAGCTCCTGCATCTCCACGGCGAGCAGTTCCTCGTCCCAGCCTGCGTCCATTGCCATGCGGTTATCGGCAAGGATGTAGGCTTTCTTTTGCGCGTCGGTCAGGTGGTCAACATAGACACACGGCACTTCCGTGATGCCTTCCTCCTTCGCCGCCATCAGTCTGCCGTGACCTGCGATGACATTATACTCCCGGTCGATGATGACCGGATTGACAAATCCGAACTCACGCAGCGAAGAACGGAGCTTCTTGATCTGCTCCGGCGAATGGGTACGGGCGTTGTTCACATATGGGATGAGCTTGTCGGTGGCGACAAGCTGAAAATCGGTCGTTGTTTTCATCGGGTGTTCCTCCTCATCAGAACCTTCTGGAGTCCCTTGCGGGCATCGTTGACCTGCCCCTTGACCGCCTGTCCCTTGATGGTGCGGTACTGCTGCTTTGTCATAAACGGGCGGCTGGCTTTCAGATCACGCCAGAAGATTGCATCTGCATTTGCTTTCATACCTTCCTCACTTTCTGCTGCGGAGAAGCTGCTCCATCAGGTCGTCCTGCGGAGAGCCGTCGAACTTGGTCGTGCAGTTCTGCTTCACGATGTCGAAAATCTCATACCAGAGCAGATTTGCCTGTTTCTGATAGGACTGGCTGAGCGATGCAAACGGAGAAGCGACTACGCCGCCGGTCGTCGGGTGCTTGCCGAGCAGACCGTAGGTCGAGAGCGCGTCCTCACACTGGATAAAACGAGCGAACGCCAGCGAGTAGCTTTCGAGCAGACGCTTGTTGACCAGCTTATCGCAGCCACGGTTCTTGAGCCAGAGCCACGTTTCCTTGTAGATTTCATCCGCACCGAGGGGCTTACCGTCCTTCTGCCTTGCCGAGAGGTACTCACTCGGCGAGGGCATATCCTCACCAACGAGATCAGCGGCATCATCAAGGTCTGCTCCCTCCAGTGCGGTCGGGGTGAATTCGATGATGTCGGCATCCTCTCCGGCGGCAATTTTCTCAGCGAGGGGCTTCGGCTTGTCACCTGCACGGACACGTCGTCCGCCACGGTTTGTACCGTCCTTTGCCATATCATCACCTGCCAATAAAAAATGCCGGAATCACGGGGATTTCGGCTCTAAAAAATATCCGAGGGGTTAATCGGGTGTTTGAACTGCACTTTTTGTGCGTGAGAGGGGGCGGCGGTCTTGTTATCGCTGCTCCGTAGAGATTTCGATACCCCCACCGGGCAGCCCCCAGCCCCTCCCCATTCTCCTAAAAAGCATATCATTTTAGGAGAAAGCGGAAATTAGTAGGAGTATTCCGGTCTGCTGTCCTCAGTTCCGGTTTTCTTATCGTGACACGCCTTGCAAAGCGCCTGCCAGTTCGTATCGCTCCACATCAGGTAGTGGTCACCACGGTGCGGAACGATATGGTCAACGACCGTTGCGGTCACATACTTTCCCTGCGCCAGACACTTCACGCACAGCGGATGCTTCCGCAGGAACGCTTTGCTGACACGCTGCCACTTGCTGCCGTAGCCACGCTTGGCGGCGGACGGTCGTTCAGGGTGCAGCGGCTTATGTTCGTCGCAGTACGCACCCTCGGTCAGTCTCGGACAGCCGGGATGCTTGCACGGTTTCAGTGCCTTCCTCGGCATCGCCGACACCTCCTCTGGACATAACAAAAGCCGCTGCGGTTACCCACAACGGCTCTTTACATATTCTTCTATTATACATTATAGCATACATTACCCGTGTTTTCAAGTGAATTGGACTGCATCGGACTGCAAACTTTTCAGAGCTTTGTTGTGGAGATAATACGCCTTCCGCTTGCTGATAAACATCTCAGCGGCGATGGTGTTCCACGACTTGAATTCCAGATAACGCTTGGTCAGAAGGTCACGGTCGTCGGCATCGTCAACTTCCTTGATGCGACGTTCCATGTCGGCAATCAGGGCATCGTACTCCTGCTGTGTATCCTTGATATCCTGCTCCAGTGCCATGATCTTGAAAACCGTGCCTTCCATTTTGGTGTGGTCGGGCGACACCGTCCTCGGCATATCATTGATGCCGCTGCCGTTCATTCCTTCTGCCCTCTGACGCAGCAGGTGGATTTCGTGAATCTTTCTCTTGATGCGGCGGCGGAGCTGTTCCGCCTTGTCCCAGTATTCTTTCATGCAAATTCCTCCCTCATCATTTTTATCAGCCTTTCGCCGTTCATATCCGACATAAAGGAAAACCACTCAGACCGCAGGAACTGTTCGCATTCCAGCGTTGAAATAATATCATGTGACCGCAGTGCCTCCCGGTAATCCCAGAGACACTGCTTTATGATTGCTGCTGCCAGTTCCTTGTAGCCTTCGTTCATTTTAACCTCGCTTTCACTGCTTCCATCATTTTTGACTGTACTAAATCCTTGCTTGTCAGGGCAAGCATGATATCTTCATCAATTGTCCCTGCTGCCGTCAGGTGCTGTATTACCACAGACTCCGCCCGCTGTCCCTGTCGCCAGAGACGTGCGTTCGTCTGCTGATACAGCTCCAGCGACCACGGCATCGTAAACCAGATGATTGTGCTGCCGCCTTCCTGCAAGTTCAGTCCGTGACCTGCGGAGGACGGCTGTATCAGGGCGATAGGAATCCTGCCTGCATTCCAGTCGGCGATATCCTGATCTGTTTTCAGTTCTCTTGCGCCTTCAAATCGCTCCATGATACGCTGACGTTCATGCTGATACCAGAAGGCGACCAGTGCAGGTCTGCCGTTCTGCGCCTCGATCAGATCTTCCAGTGCATCCAGCTTCCTGTCATGAACAAGCATTGCCTCGCTATCGTCCGTATAGATACAGCCGCTTGCAAGCTGCACCAGCTTTCCGCAAAGCACTGCTGCATTCGCCGCCGTGATATCTTCGCCCATATACGGCAGCACCATATCCTTCTCCATTTTGCTGTATCGCTCCATTTCCCATGCGTCGAGGTAGACCGGAACGGAAACAGAGATCAGCTCCGGCATCTGGAGGTAGTCGGTTGTTTTCATGGATATGCTGATGTCGGCGATCTTATCGTAGATTGCTTTGTCCGCACCCGGCAGCAGCGAATAGGTGAATCCGTTCCAGTCCGGCTTGAAGTAGGCATCACGGTACTGCCCGATGCGCTTGCCGAGACGTTGTCCCTTATCCAGCAGGCGGAACTGCGCCCACAGATCCATGAGACCGTTGCTGCACGGTGTACCCGTCAGCCCGATGATGCGCTTCACAAACGGGCGGACATTCCGCAATGCCTTGAAACGCTTGGACTGATGATTTTTGAAGCTGGACATTTCATCAATGACCACCATATCGAAGTCGAACGGCATTCCGCTGCTCTCAACGAGCCACTGGACGTTTTCACGATTGATGATATACAGGTCAGCTTTCTGCCGGAGTGCCGCAAGCCGCTGCTCCTTCGTTCCCAGAATCAGGCTGTATGTCATGCCGTTCAGGTGATCCCACTTTGCGATCTCCGCCGCCCAGCTATTTCTGCATACACGAATGGGGGCGATGATCAGGGGCTTGTGGACTTCAAAGCGGTCGAACATCAGTTCGTTCAGTGCCGTCAGCGTAATGCTCGTCTTGCCTAATCCACAACCCAAGAGAACGGCAGCCTGCGGGTGCGTCTCGATGAAGTCGATGGCGTATTTCTGATAATCATGTGGACTGTATTGCATCAATAATCCCTCCGATCTGTTCTATGTCATCCAGTACGAATGCCTTGAAGCCCAGCCGCCGTAACAGCTTCATTCGGGACAACTGCAAAGGACGGGGTTTCTCTCCGGGGGCTTTGACCTCCACAAAGGCAATCCTGCCGCCGGGGAACATCACCAAGCGGTCAGGCATCCCGTTAAATCCGGGCGACGTAAACTTGACCGCCAGACCGCCCTTTGCTTTTACAGCACTCGTAAATGTCGATTCTACGGTCTTTTCTCTCATTTTTACACCTCATTTATGCAGGTCGTGAAGGTCTATACATAAACTTTATATAGAGAGTTTTTTCTAAAAAATCTCCTATATATAACTTACAGAAACGACCTTCACGACCTGCATGGTTTAATTCAAAAAGCTCATATCTTCGTCGAAATCCTCGCTTTTCAGCATAAGCCCGTAAACCATGATACCCTTTGTCGTCTTTTTCTTATGAAAGCCTGCCTGCTCCAAAGCAGCATAGAAATCTCCCGTACTGCGGGTGTACTCATGCATATTGATGCAGTAGGTGCGGTAAGCCTTGTAGAGATCGCCGGACTTCTCCTGATATGATTCATCCATGACACAGTTCTCGTCCAGAAACTTGCCGAGCCAGTCGTTATCCTCACGGTAGGCAGCAACGGCATCACGCACTACCTTCGGCGGCTTGATATTGAAGCCCTCGGCGATAACCTTGCGGGAGCCTTCGATAATCCATGACAGAATCGCTCCGCCTGCATGGTCAACAAGATAATCGGCAAAGTTCTTGATATCGCTGTCGCCCTCGATCTTGGCATTGAACGGAATAACGATCAGTCTGCGCCACGTTCCTGCATCAGAGGCACCCACCTTCGGCAGGTGATTGGTATACAGCACCAGCGTATGGCTGGGGATAAAGCTGAACGGAGCTTTATACTTCTTCTCCGCATACACCGCGTCGGTCGAACAGAGCTGCTTGATGACGCTGGTGTTCAGACGCATACCTTCCTCCAGCTCGGCGGCAATAATCAGACGCTTGCCCTTCAGCTCCGCCATTTCCGGCTTGACGTTGCGCTTGCAGCCGACGGTCAGTGCATCGGCGGACATATTGCCTGCATAGCTTCCCAGCACACGGGCGATTGCGTTCCAGAAGGTAGACTTACCGTTTCTGCCCTCACCGTAAGCGATGATGAGGGCTTCGATATACACCTTTCCGATCACCGCCATGCCGACAATGCGCTGCACATAGTCGATGAGGTCTTTGTCGCCGCAGAAGATGAGGTCAAGGGTGTCCTGCCAGATGTCTGCGCCCACGTCGTCCGGCGATACTGTCGTCACCTTCGTGATGTAATCCTCCGGATCATGTTCCTTCGTGCCGGTTAGTCCTTCAGTCAGGTTGTAGGTTGCGGTCGGTGTATTCAGCAGGAAAGGATTGCTGTCCAGCTCGTCCGGCTGCTTTTCCAGCAGCGGCATGGCAGCCTCCATTGCGGCTTTCAGCCCCTTCATATTGCGGCACTTCATCACGAAGGCATAGTAGGACTTTGCGTTCACATACTCGCTGTAGACCGCCACCTGTTCCGAGGTCATGCTCTCCAGCAGCTTTTTGCCGCCTGCCATAGCCAGTCCACGGGGAATACCGAGGTCTTCCAGCCTGTCCAGCGCCCCTTCAATCAGACCGCCTGCTTCCTCAAGCTGTGCATCGGTGTGTTCCATCATCGCCGCAATCGGACGCTGGCGGGATTCCATCCAGTAAATCTCATTGTTGCGCAGGAAGCCGGTCGCCTCCGTAAAGCAGACCTCGCCCTCATACACCGCTGCAAAGGTGCGGGCTTCGCCGATATCGGAGAAATCATCCGGTTTCAGGGAATCTCCCGTGTATTCGTCGGGCGGGATATAATCCGGAGAGGCTGCGATCTTCTTGTAGAACTTGCAGGCACTCGTCCAGATCTTGTCCAGTTCCTCCTGATCCAGCGGCGGATCGCATTCCTCAGCTTTTTCAAGGAACTTCTGGTAAGCCTTATCCGTTATGCCGAGGCGTTTCAGAATCCTGCCAGCATAATGCGACATGGTTGCATTGCGCTTGCCCTGCGGGATCGCCGCCTTTGCGCTGAGCGTCAGATAGTCCTCGATGAAAAGACTGCCTTCATGCCACAGCACCTCGCTGCCGGGAGAGCCATACAGGAAACGCGCCGCATCAAGAGCATTGCCGTCGAAGAACGGAAATGCATCAAAGATCTTGCGCTTCAGCGCAGCATAGGCGTCGGCATCGCTGATCACATGAATCGGGAAATATACATGGAATCTGGGACGGGCAGCCTTGCCGTTCTTCGGCTTCATGTGATTGCGGCTGAAAACAAGGATATATGGTACATCCGGGAGCAGAGCATCGAGCTTCTCCGGGGTGATCCAGTCAGCGGGATCATCGCTGTGGTCGTTGTCGCAGTCCATCGGAGCATTATCCGACACAACGAAGCTATCCTTGCTGCGGTAGCCGTTTTCGTACTCCGCACACACATGGTCACGGCTCTGCACCTTTACCATGTCCGCTTCGGAGGTCACGATCATTTTGTGCGGATAATTACAGTTTGCAGACTGGTGCAGGCAGTCCGCCTGAAAAATTGTTATTTGCATACTTCCTCCAGTTCTTCCGTAAAATAACGGATTTTCATGTGCTTGCGCTTTGCCCGTTCGATCTCCGCCTTCATGCCGGAGCTGATGATATCACCGAACACCCACAGCTCCACGCACTTGCTCATCAGCACCCAGTTCATGAAAATGGCTGTATCCCGTTCCTCCGGGATATTATCATTCATGAACTGCGTAAAGTAGATGTGGGGCGTGATCGGCAGACAGTGCTGATCGACAGCAAAGCGGCTGTATCTCTTGGCGTTCTCTACGTTCCTCTCCGTATCTCCGGAGTAAGGCGAACAGATATACACGATGGGACGGAAGGCGGCAGCTTTCGCCGCAGCCTTCTCCTCCTTCTCGATGCGGGTGAACGCCTCATATTCCGTCGGGCTATAATAGCCCTCGCCGTTGTACTTACTTGCCATGCGCGACCTCGTTCCTGCCGCAGGGCTTCCTGTCGCAGCCCTTATTACAGAGCTTGCCGCAGCGGGGGCATTTCACATAAACGTTCTCCGGCTTAACCAGCTTTCCGCTGACCAGCGCATAAAACCATTCAATACTGTATTTCATAATCTCAATCCTTTCTGTAAAATTCGCATTCGTATCCGTCCGCCCGCAGGAGCAGTCCTTCCGCCCATGCAGGCGTTCTTGCCATCTGCTGACATACCACTTCCAGTGACATCCTGCGGTCAGCCTCGATGATCATTTCATCGTGTATGTGACCGACGATAAAACAGTGCGACAGCGTCTGCATAGAGAACATAAGCAGATCACGGGCGACCGCCTGCACGATATTCTCGACAAACTTCGGACCGTAGCTCTCGATACGCTCCCACTTCTTTGAAGCACCTACACCCATATAGGCGACAGACTCACCGCCGTACTGGTTCTCGCCGATCTGCGGGTGTGCGTAGCAGAGCTTTCTGCCAGAGGGCAGCGTGATGAAAAGCATCTTGCTCTGGTAGCTGAACTGCAAGCCGTGTGTTTCTGTGGTTGTTTTCTGCCTGATCGCAGTCTTTACGGCATCATCGACCGCCCACCAGAATTTCACGATATTCGGCGAGGCATCCCGCCAGTCGGTCACAATCTGTTTCAGTTCCGCATCGGTCAGGTTCAGGGCATCACCGCCCATTGCCTTCATTGCGCCGACGCTGCCGCCGTAGCCGCAGGCAAGCTCTGCGACTTTGCCTTTCTGCCGGAGGTGACCGTTTTCGCCGTGTTTTACAACCGGAACACCGAACATCTTTGAAGCCGAGGCGCAGTAAATGTCCTCACCGTTCGCAAAGGCGTCCATGCGCCACTGTTCTCCCGCAAGCCATGCAATTACTCTTGCCTCGATTGCGGAGAAGTCTGCGACAATGAACTTATACCCCGGACGGGGTACGAAAGCCGTGCGGATAAGCTGCGACAGTGTGTCAGGCACATCCTCATAGAACATTTCAACCTCATCGTAATAGCCGTGCTTGACGGTCTCCCTTGCATCGGTCAGGTCTGGGATATGGTTCTGCGGCAGGTTCTGTAACTGTATGATGCGTCCTGCCCAGCGTCCGGTACGGGATGCGCCGTAAAAGCTGAACATTCCTCTTGCCCTGTGGTCTGAGCAGGCAGCCGTCTGCATCGCCTGATACTTTTTGACGCTGGATTTTGACAGCATGAGCCGCAGCTCCAGCACAGCCTTGACGGGATCTTTCGCTGTTTTCAGCAATTCCCGCACCGCAGCCTTATCCAGACAGTCAGATTTATAGCCACGTTCCGCCAGCCATTCCAAGAGCTGATACACGGAATTCGGATTCTCGATTCCTGTCAGCCTGCGCATTTCCGCCGACAGCGTTGCCTTTGCCTGCGCGTCCAGCGTGAGGGCGGCATCGACCAGCTCCATATCGACACGGATGCCCCGGTCGTTGATCTCCTGATCCAGATAAAACTGTTCCCAGATGAAATCTGGCACGGGAAAACGGGAAAGCCGCTGGTCAATTGCCAGCTCTGCCTCCACGTCCTGCTTGTTATATGCCTTGAAGGTTTCCCACTTGTCCGGGGCATCGGCAGGTGTATGAAACTGCGGTATGCCGTCAACGGTATCATAGGGAACACAAAAATACTTGATGAGTGCTTTGCCTTCGGGCATCTTCTGCTGTTCCAGCTTCAGAGCCGCACCCGCAGAGGCAAGCGTGGACGGCAGACCGAGCGTCCGGCAATGGATCATGGTACACTGCCAGCCGACCGGACTGAGATAATCGCCGACCGTATCTTCATTGATGCTGTAGCTGCGGAAAATCTGCGGATATTCCTCCCGCAGATATTTTGAGAGGCATACACGTTCAAAGTTGACATTGAAGGCTCTCTTGACCACGGACTCGTCCACGAGCGCAGACAGGATGCCTTCGGGTACACGGTCGCCGTTCGCCAGATCATAGAGCTGCACTGCACCGTCATCCACTGCCACGCTCATCAGCGTGATAGCAAAATACGGAGAATCGGCGTAAGCGTACACACCACACTTGGTGATGTCACGGTCACTCCGAGTCTCCAGATC
>LVAJ01000003.1 GCA_001603005.1 Clostridiales bacterium Firm_04 | reverse complement strand
GCCTTTAGGATAATCAGTTGGTAGCCATTCTTTATGTTTTTGCTGCGGAACTCAGGATACAAAATAATATAAGGGGTATTGCAGGGTTATTGCAAGCCTCGACCAAGTAGCCTCGACCAAGTAGCCTCGACCAAGTAGCCTCGACCAAGTAGCCTCGACCAAGTAGCCTCGACCAAGTAGCCACCCAAGTAGCCACCCAAGTAGCCACCCAAGTAGCCACCCAAGCGACCACCTACAATGACCCTGCAATGACCCCTACAATGACCCTGGGGCCACCCTCATTTTTCCAACACAGCCTTGATGCGGCGAACACCCGCGGAAGATGACTGCTCCTTGAGAATATGGAAATGCCCCATATCTCCCGTGTGAGTCACGTGAGGCCCCCCGCAGACCTCCTTGGAGAAGTCGCCGATCGTGTAGACCTTGACCTGCTCACCATACTTGCTGTCAAAAAAAGCGATCGCACCCCGCTTCTTCGCCTCTTCCAGCGACATCGTTTCGCAGGTGACAGGAAGATCGCGCTTGATCTGCTCATTGACGATATCCTCGACCCTCTGAATCTCCTCCGGAGTCATCGGCTGGGGATGGGTGAAATCGAAGCGAAGACGCTCGGTGGTGATGTTCGACCCCTTCTGCCCGACATGGTCGCCCAAAACAGTGCGAAGCGCCTGGTGGAGCATGTGGGTAGCGGTATGCAACGCCGTGGTCAGTTCGCTGTGGTCGGCGAGACCTCCTTTGAACTGCTGCTCGGCCCCCGCCCGGCTGGTCTCCTGATGCTTCTGGAACGCAGCGTCAAAGCCCGCCTCGTCGACAGTGAAACCGTGCTCCGCCGCAAGCTCCTTAGTCAGCTCGATAGGAAATCCATAGGTATCGTAAAGCTTGAAGGCGATTCTGCCGTTGATCACGCGGGAACTCCCCTTCATCAGGTTCGGCAACATTTTCTCGAATTCGCGCTCCCCCTTCTGGAGCGTCTCGGAGAACTTCGCCTCCTCCGCGGCAAGCTCATCAAGAATGAACGACTTGTGTTCGATCAACTCAGGATACGGAGCCCCGTAGAGCTCGAGAACGATCACGGCAAGTTCACCGAGGAACTTGCCATCGATGCCGAGCTTACGACCATGACGCACTGCACGGCGGATCAGCCGACGGAGGATATACCCCTGCCCAACGTTGGACGGCGCGACACCCTTCTGATCGCCGAGAATGAACACGCTGGTACGCACATGGTCGGAAATGATGCGAATCGACATGTCCTTGTCATCATCCTCTCCGTACGTAACGCCGGACAGACGCTTCACGCCCTCGATGATCGGCTGGAACACCTCTGTCTCATAGACTGATTTCTTGCCTTGCAGGATGGCGATCGTCCGCTCGATCCCCATACCGGTATCGACACACTTGCGCTCCATCGGGACATAGGAACCATCAGCGTTCTTCTTGTAGCCCATGAACACATCGTTCCAAATCTCGAAATACTTGCCGCACTTGCATCCCGGCTTGCAGTCAGGTCCGCAAGCCGGCCGTCCCGTATCGATGAACATCTCGCTGTCGGGACCGCACGGACCGGTCTCTCCTGCGGGCCCCCACCAGTTGTCTTCGCGAGGCATGAAGTAGATATGATCTTCGGAGATGCCCAGGCCTTTCCACGTATCGGCTGCCTCGGTATCGCGGGGAACCTCGTCATCACCCTCGAACACGGTGACGGAAAGCTTTTCGACATCGATTCCGAGGACTTTCGTCAAGAATTCGAAACTGAAGTGGATCGCTTCCTTCTTGAAATAATCACCAAGCGACCAGTTGCCGAGCATTTCGAAAAACGTGAGATGATGCGGATCGCCGACAGCGTCGATATCTCCGGTACGGATGCACTTCTGATAATCGACCAGACGCTTGCCCGCAGGATGCTCCGCCCCGAGGATGTAGGGGACCAGCGGATGCATGCCTGCAGTGGTGAACAGCACTGTCGGATCATTTTCGGGAATCAGCGACGCACCGCTGATCTGCACATGCCCCTTGGACACGAAGAAATCGATGTATTTCTGACGTAATTCGTTCGCGGTTAGTTTATTCATAATGCTATCGATAGTAAGCGTCGCTCCCTTTCATGTCAAGAAGATGGAGCGCCTATCGGCGCAGGATCCTCATTGGGAAGTGATAAAGTCCTGAGGTAATGAAAGGGACTTTGTCACTGGGGTATAG
>LVAJ01000002.1 GCA_001603005.1 Clostridiales bacterium Firm_04 | reverse complement strand
GCACTCGACCGTGCGATCCGCTGTGGGAACGACACTGGCGACAGCATTTATGACAGCAGGGATATGCTTGTGCTGTAGCTGTATTCTATAGCCAAGATATCAAGTATTTGTAATTTTTCCGGCAATCTTACTGAGCGATGCTTGGATTGCCTTTTCTTCTTCTTCATCACGGCGCATTTGTTCCCACTGCCTTAAAATCAGCATTATAAACCCTTTCATAACAGGGAAATACTCTAAACATTCTTCTTCTGTTAGTTCATGGATACCTTTGCTAATGATACCATAAAATACAGTATTACCTATCAATGATTTTGGAAGATAATCCGACAGCTTTTTTATTTTTTCGTCAACACGGCATTTGACTAATTCTTCTTCTGTGATTTTTCCTTCTTGAATAGCCTTCTTGCTGGCATTAACTATGATACGTTCAAAAATTCTCCTCAAGTAAACAAAAGATCCGACACCTATTCCAGAAGCAAACAATCCGATAGCCCTTCTCAGTTCTTTTTCGTCTTCTTTCTGCATTACTTTTCGATAGTCTTTCAGTTCAGGAAACGATAGATCGGCAACCGAAGGATACTGTCCTATTTTTATCATTTGATTCCCCTGAATTAGAACAATGTAATCAAGGCGATGATCTTCATCCATCGCGCAATAGAACTTAATCACCATTATTCTATATTCCTCTTCTGGGCAATCGTTGAAAGGTAATCCATCAGGGTTTATAAAGTATTTTGATCTAATTGCGGTTTCTAATTTTTCTTGGAGAAAACCGCGATTAGAAACATACCGATAATATATAATACTATCCGAATGAAAAACTCTTATTTCTTTGCATTCAGGACAATAAACACTTATATTTACGTATCCGCCAACCAAATCAGCTAATTCTGAATTGTTATCCCCTGTAATTTCAATTTTATCATATAAACCCTTATTTACAAGAAAATCAGCAAACACGTTTCCATTGCTCTTAATGTTTTTGGAAGCCTGCTCATCAAATATATTGGACATAGTTTAATTCTCCTTATAATGGTAAATTCTGATATAAATGATAAATATCATAGTATCGTATAGTAATAATAAGCCTTGTAGCGGAAGTCTCCGCTTTTCCATATTATAACATAAGCCCATACAAAAAGTCAACCGAAAGGAGCGTGATGCACATGGGCATTTTCAGCGGACTGTTCCGGTCACGGGACAAGCCGAAGGACAGCTACGACAGCCCGTCCTACAGCTATTTCTTCGGACGGACTCATGCGGGTAAGCGAGTCAACGACCGCACGGCGATGCAGATCATCGCAGTATATGCCTGCGTGAGAGTTTTGTCAGAGGCGATTGCACAATTGCCCCTGCACGTTTACCAATACACTGATAACGGAAAAGAGCGAGTGCCGAAGCACCCGCTATATTTTTTGCTGCATGACCAGCCGAATCCCGAAATGACATCGTTCGTGTTTCGGGAAACGCTCATGGCACACCTGCTGATCTATGGCAACGCCTATGCGCAGATCATCCGGAACGGTCGCGGTGAGGTGCTGGGACTGTATCCGTTGATGCCGGATAAGGTGCGTGTTGACCGTGACGACCACGGCAGGCTCATTTACCGCTACAGCCGATACGACGAACACAACCCGAATTTCAAGCAGCAGGGCGAGATCATACTGCCGATGGAACAGGTGCTGCATATTCCCGGCTTGGGCTTTGACGGTCTGGTCGGATACAGCCCCATTGCAATGGCGAAGAATGCGATCGGTCTTGCGGTCGCCTGTGATGAATACGGCGCATCGTTCTTTGCGAACGGTGCAGCACCTTCGGCGGTGCTGGAGCATCCGGGCGTGATCAAGAATCCGGAGCGTGTGCGTGAGGCATGGCAGCGTGCTTACGGCAGCAGCAATGCGCATAAGACGGCGATCTTGGAGGAGGGCATGAAATACACGCCTATCTCCATTCCCAACAACGAGGCGCAGTTCCTCGAAACACGAAAGTTCCAGATCGAGGAAATTGCCCGCCTGTACCGTGTGCCGCTGCATATGATCGGTGACCTCGACCATGCAACATTCAGCAACATCGAGCATCTGTCACTCGAATTCGTAAAATACACCCTTGATCCGTGGCTGGTACGCTGGGAACAGGGACTACAGAAAGCGCTTCTTTCCGATTCCGAAAAGGGGCGCTATTTCATTAAATTCAATGTGGAAGGTCTGCTGCGCGGCGACTACGCAAGCCGTATGCAGGGCTATGCGACTGCAAGACAGAACGGCTGGATGTCCGCCAACGATATCCGTGAGCTGGAGGATATGAACGCAATCCCAGAAGAGGAAGGCGGCAATCTGTATCTGGTGAACGGCAGCTTCACAAAGCTGGAGGACGCAGGCGCTTTCGCAGAGAAAGGAGGAAATGCAGATGAATAAGTTCTGGAACTGGGTACGCAATGAAGACACCGGCGCTGCCGAGCTGATCTTCAACGGACCGATTTCGGAAGACACATGGTTCGGCGATGAGATCACGCCTGCCATGTTCCGTAACGAGCTTTCAAAGGTCAGCGGCGATCTAACCGTCTGGCTGAATTCTCCCGGCGGAGATGTATTTGCGGCATCGCAGATCTATACGATGCTCCGCAGTCACAAGGGCAAGGTCACGGTCAAGATTGACGGCATTGCGGCAAGTGCCGCTTCTGTCGTTGCAATGGCTGGCGACGAAACCCTCATCGCACCAACGGGAATGCTGATGATCCACAATCCTTCGACGGTCGCTTTCGGCAATAAGGAAGCGATGCAGAAGGCAATCGAGCTGCTTGACGAGGTCAAGGAAAGCATCATCAACGCCTACGAGGAAAAGTCCGGTCTGAGCCGCAGCAAAATCGCCCGCATGATGGACGAGGAAACTTGGCTGAATGCGAAAAAGGCACAGTCCCTCGGACTGGTTGACGGCATTCTGTTCGCAGGCGGACAGCCGCAGCCGAAACCGGAGGAAGATGAACCGGACGAGGACGATGAAAATACACCGAAACAGGATGAGCCGAAGGAAGATAATCTGACGGCGATGTCCTATTCCCGTGCCGCTACGATGCAGAGCCTCATGCAGAAGGTCTCCGCCGAGCGCAGGGGTACACCCGTGGATCAGCTCATGAGTCGGCTGAATCTGCTGAAATACTGATTGGAGGTATGTATAATGACTATTCAGGAACTTCGTGAAAAGAGAGCGAAGGCGTGGGATACCGCCCGCGACTTCCTCGACAGCAAGCGTCAGGCTGACGGTACGCTTTCCGAGGAGGACAGCAAGACCTATGACGCAATGGAAGCAACCATCGTGAACCTCGGCAAGGAAATCCAGCGCATGGAGCGTCAGGCAGAGATCGAGGCGGATATGGCGAAGGCAACATCTGCACCGATTCTCACCAGACCCGCTGCGCAGAATACTGAGCCGGAAAAGACCGGAACCGCATCGGCGGCATACAGCGATGCCTTCTGGAACAGCATCCGCAACCGCAACTGGATCGATGTCCGCAACGATCTTCATGTCGGTACGGACACCGAGGGCGGTTATCTTGTGCCGGATGAATTCGAGCGCAAGCTCATCGAGGCGCTTGAGGAGGAGAACATCTTCCGCCAGATGGCAACCGTCATCAAGACCAGTTCCGGCGACCGCAAGATTCCGATCGTCACATCGAAGGGCGATGCGGTCTGGATGGATGAGGAGGAGCAGTACACGCTTTCCGATGACACATTCGGTCAGGCATCGCTCTCCGCATATAAGCTCGGTACAGCGATCAAGATCTCCGAGGAACTTCTCAACGACAGCGTGTTCGACCTTCCGTCCTACATCGCCCGTGAGTTTGCCCGCAGAATCGGTGCAAAGGAGGAGGAAGCCTTCTTCATCGGCAACGGCACCGGTAAGCCTACCGGCATCTTCAATGCAACCGGCGGCGCACAGGACGGCGCAACTACCACAGGCGCAAGCATCACCTTCGATGATGTCATGGAGCTTTTCTATTCGCTCCGCAGCCCGTACCGCAAGAAGGCAGTCTGGGTGCTGAACGATTCTACAGTCAAGGCACTCCGCAAGCTGAAGGACGGCAACGGCAACTACATCTGGCAGCCTTCCGTTGCGGCAGGCGTTCCCGATACGATTCTCAACCGTCCCTACAAGACTTCCAGCTATGTTCCGGAGATCGGCGCAGGTAAGAAGTGTATGGCATTCGGCGATTTCAGCTACTACTGGATCGCTGACCGTTCCGGTCGTACCTTCAAGCGCCTGAATGAGCTGTTCGCCATGACCGGTCAGGTCGGCTTCCTTGCAATGGAGCGTCTCGACGGCAAGCTCATTCTCCCCGAAGCAATCAAGACACTCAAGGTCAAGAGTGGCAGCGGTGCATGATCACTCTGACTGAGACGAAAAACTATCTTCGTGTGGATCATACAGAGGATGACAAACTCATCCTCTCACTGATCGACACTGCCAAGCGGCTGGTGCAGGACGTCGGCAGAATGGACGAGGCGGCACTTGCGGTCAATGAGGAAACCACCCGGCAGGCTATGCTGTATACTGTTTCTTACCTCTATGAGAACCGCAACGGTGCTGACTACCACAAACTGACGCTGACGCTCCGGTCGCTGTTATTTGCGCAGCGTGAAGGGGTGATCTGATGGAGATCGGAACGCTGAATCAGCGCATCGCCTTTCTGGAACACAGCACGAAGATAGACGGCATCGGCAACCACAAAGCCCGGTGGGAGGAAGCCTT
>LVAJ01000001.1 GCA_001603005.1 Clostridiales bacterium Firm_04 | reverse complement strand
TGACAATTGAATAGTGACGGTTTTACGCTGTTTTTTGAACTTTATCGTGAATGTATCTATTTCAAGAAAACTAACTTCTCTCAAGATACTTTACATAGTATAACACCGCATTTATTAGGTATGCAGGCAGAATGAACAGTTATCCCTGAATTATGCAATAGTCAGGGGGATTGCAATGGCACACGATACTTTATATATAGTTGACAACAGCAATGAAAAGGCTTCCGTAAAGAATTACTTATCTGAGTGGTGTTCTATTTCCAAGCAGATGGATATTGCAACAGGTTACTTCGAGATCGGCGGTCTGCTCACTTTAGGGGAAGATTGGCAGAAGCTCGACAAGATACGCATTATCCTCGGCAACGAAGTAACTAAGCGCACCAAAGATGTCATAGAGGAAGTCGCACAGACTATGATCGAGCGTTTCCGTAGCAGTATGGAGCGGGAGCAGGAAAAGAATGAGTTCCTGATAGGTGTTCCGGCTATCATAAAGGCTATGAAGTTTGGAAAAATTGAGTGCCGTGTATATGACAGCAATAAATTCCACGCTAAAGCATATATCACATATTTCCGTGATGAGTACAGAGATCAGTTCATTTCTGCTATGAATGTTCCTTCTGGATATGCCCTGGTCGGTTCAAGCAACTTTACTAAGGCAGGACTGACGCAGAATATCGAGCTGAATGTTCAGGTAAAAGATGAAATTGAACAGCTTCAGAAGTGGTTTGATGAGCATTGGCAGAACGGCACGGATATTACCGAGGCTGTGTTAAAGGTCATGGAGATGCACTGCCGTGAGTTCAGTCCCTATGATGTTTATCTGCGCTCTATGTATGAGTATTTCAAGAGCCATGAGGAAACAGTATCCGAATGGGAAGAAAACGAATC
Source organism: Clostridiales bacterium Firm_04 (assembly GCA_001603005.1). Lineage (GTDB taxonomy): Bacteria > Bacillota > Clostridia > Oscillospirales > Ruminococcaceae > Firm-04. Next base: position 90,912 of record LVAJ01000001.1, on the reverse strand, counting down.
GGTCGTATATAAAGGGCTGTCGCAGTATCAGAAGGACGGCTATAACAGCCTGATTCAGATAGCCGAGCATTATTCTGGAGCGTTCCTATGCGACGGCGTTGGTCTGGGCAAAACTTATGTCGGCATGATGCTGATAGAGCGTTTTGTAAAGAAAGAACGTAAAAATGTTGTTCTTATCGTCCCTGCATCTGCAAGGGTATCCGTATGGGAAGTGACGATAAAAAGGCTTGTCCCTGAGATACTGGAGGGCTTCTACCCGTTTAAGATCATCAATCATACCGACCTGTTGCTTGATAAAAATCAAAATCTAATGAATCAGATCGCACAGCAGGCGGAGATCATTATCATAGACGAAGCCCATCATTTCCGCAACCGCTCCTCTAACAGATACAGAAAACTATTCGATATGATGCAGGCAGGCTATAAAAAGCAGATGTTTATGCTGACAGCCACACCGATCAATAACAGTTTCCTTGATTTACAGCATCTTATTGAGTTGTTCACTCATAGGCAGGAAGATTATTTCTCCGCTGCTCCGTTGGGTATCCATAGCCTTTCAGGTCATTTCAAAAAAATGGAGAAGCAGCTTGATCAGGTTTCGGGTACAGCCATCAGCGATTCTCTTGATATATCCGGCGATATTATCCGCGCAGACAAACTTGTGACGGAGCTTGTTGTACAGCGAAGCCGTGCTTATGTTAAGCGTAGTCTGCTGACCGAGCAAGGTAATAATGTCCTTTTCTCCGAGAGAAAACCGCCAACAGTTGCGAACTACTCCCTCGAAAAGTCATACGGCAGACTGATAAAGGACTTCAAAGAGTCTTTTGACCGCAAGGACAAGAACGGAAAAACGATAACGATCCTGTCCCTTGCCATTTATTCGCCATACAGCGATGATTATTTCATCGGGGACAAGTCCAAGATGGACGAGATGGTAACCGGTCGCCAGCAGCAGGTGGTAAACCTCATCCGTATCTTGCTCCTGAAACGCTTTGAAAGTTCTATCGAAGCATTCAAGGAGACTTGTATCAAAATATATATCCGTCTGAACAAATTCCTTAACGACTACAAGGATACTGATGCGAGCAGTAAGCGACGTGTTGAGAGAAAACAGGCTGAACAGGAAGATATTCTACGGTACGCCGAGGAATATGCAGCTTTGAATCAGACCTCTATCGAAGATATTGAGGACAGCCTGCCCGATTATGTGTGGAATACACAGGAAGTCTTTGATGTCAATGATTTCGATATCAATGCTCTGCTTGTTGATACCATGATGGATATGGACACACTTTCAAAATTCATCGAAGATATGATGGAATTCAAGCCCGAAAACGATGATAAGATACGGGAGCTAAAGCGTATCCTGCATGAAGATACACGCATTCAGAACAAGAAAGTCATCATCTTCACTGAGTACAGGGCAACAGCACAGTATATCTATCGTGAACTGCAAAAGGCAGGATTCACAGATATGTTTGAGATCGACGGACAGACTTCCGGTGACCGCCATGAGATGATACAGCGTTTTGCTCCGTATTATAACGGCTGTTCATCGGCAGAGGTAACGGACGAGATAAAGATACTTATCGCAACAGATGTACTTGCAGAGGGCTTGAACTTGCAGGACGCATCGTGCCTTATAAACTATGAGTTGCACTGGAACCCTGTTCGGCTTATGCAGAGAATAGGTCGTATCGACCGACGCCGTGACGCAGATACCGAGGCACATCTGCTTGCAGACCACCCCGAACTGAAATCAGACCGAGATTTTGCGTATTATTGGAACTTCCTGCCGCCAAAGGAATTGGAAGATCTTTTGTCACTGTATAAGACAGTATCAAAGAAAACGCTCCGTATTTCCAAGACATTCGGCATTGAGGGCGAAAAGCTCCTCACTCCCGATGATGAATACGAAGCACTGAAAGAATTCAATTCTCATTATGAGGGCAGTACTTCCGCTGAAGAAGAAATTGCCCTTGCATATCAGCAGTTGTTAGCGGATAATCCCGACTATCTTGAACAGGTCAAGGAACTGCCGAGGAAAATGTACAGCGGTAAAATGGCTTCAACACGAAAGGGATACTTCTTCTGCTATGAACTGCCTACCAAGAGAGCAGACGGCTCATGGTCGGACGGCGATGGTATTTACCGTTGGTATGTTGTTGATCCGGAAAGCAAGCAGGTCACAGAAGATCTGCATGAGATATGGACTGCAATAAAATGTGAACGTGACGAGAGCAGAGCCTTTAACGCTAATGAGGGGCAGTTCTCCGAGATACGCAAGGTCATAGAAAACTACATCAAGAAGAATTATCTGAAAGCGATACAGGCACCTATGGGCAAAAAAGCCAAGTTGGTCACATGGCTTCAGATGATATAAGGGGTACATTATGGATATCAGAAATATAAAGAGCATAGATGATCTTATCATATACTTTACCGAGGAACTGAACTGGAACATCGACCTTGATGATTTTGATGAGATCGACGATATTACATACGATTTCGATGCATCGGACATCGGACTGAAAGAAGAGGCATTTGCTAAGATTTCATCATTACGGCAGTTACAGCCACTCTGCGATGAGCAGAAATGGGGCATCTTCTGCGTAGAGTTCGACAGCAACAAGTTTGAAGTGTCAGCACTCCGCAAGATACTGTCAGGACTTATCCCCAAGAGAAGAAATGCCGCTGAACACGCTGTATGGTCGCAGAAAGATCTTCTGTTCCTTTGTTTCTGGGGGACGGATAATAACCGAACCATCGGTATCGCACATTTTGAGGATAAGGACGCAGGACTTCCGCAGATAAAAATGATTTCATGTGCGCCTGCTGTTGAGGATTTCACGCAGATACGCACATTTGAGGATCGTATTAGTCACCTGTCATGGGTGAAAGATGTTACTGACACGCAGGCATGGTATGAGCAGTGGTCGGCGGCATTTATAACGGCATATCATCAGGTTATCAGGGACTCTGCTTCACTTACTGTCAAGCTGGCGGCGGAGGCTCAGGCTATTCGTGACCGTATACTTGACATATATGCTGTCGAAACGCATGACGGTTATGTGCATAAGCTATTCAAGGATTTCAAGGACAATCTTATCCACGATATGACCAAGCAGCAGTTTGCGGATATGTACGCTCAGACCGTTGTTTACGGCTTGTTCTCGGCAAGGTGCATGGATAAGACACAGGATAGCTTCAATGTGAAAGAAGCTATCGCCTGCATTCCGAACACCAACCCTTTCCTGAAAAGGCTCATGGAGGAATGTCTTGGCGAGGGCAGTGAGCGACACCTGACCTTTGACGAGCTGGAAGTTGCGAATGTTGTGGAGATACTCACGCACACAAACACCGACTTGATACTTGCCGACTTCAACCGTCAGACAGGCGGCGGCCGTGAAGACCCTGTTATCCATTTCTATGAGGAATTCCTTACCGCATACGACAAAGGACAGAAGGTGGATAGAGGCGTTTTTTATACTCCTCAGCCTGTTGTTAATTTCATTGTCAAGGCGGTTGACAGTATTCTGAAAAACGATTTGGGGCTTGAGGACGGTCTTGCATCGGAACAAACGAAAGATATTATGATAGAGGTCGAGGGTAAGAAACGTCGTGAGCGCTGTGAAGTTCCTGCTGTCCAAATACTCGATCCCGCAACAGGCACGGGAACGTTCCTGCGTCAGACCATTCTGCAAATCTACGATAATTTCCAAGCCAAGCACAAGGGTGAAAGTGCGGAGCAGATTAGGAAAGCATGGAACGAGTATGTTCCGAAGCATCTGCTACCCCGTCTGAACGGTTTTGAACTGATGATGGCGCCGTATGCTGTAGCACACATGAAGCTCGCTATGGTACTGAAAGATACAGGATATGATTTCAGCGGTGACCAGCGTCTGAATGTGTTCCTTACAAATTCGCTTGAAGAAGCAGGCAAAGACGATTTCCAGATGACACTGTTTGACAACGACCCGCTTGCGTTTGAATCTATTGAAGCCAATCAAGCAAAGAAAAACAATGGTATTAACGTAATTATCGGTAATCCTCCATACAATGTTAGCTCAAATAATAAAAATCCATGGATATCGGATTTGATTCAGGAATATAAACGTGGTTTATCCGAACGCAAACTAAATCTTGATGATGATTACATTAAATTTCTTAGGCTTGCACAAACCATTGTTGAGGGTGCAAACAAAGGCGTTGTTGGTTTTATTACAAATAATTCATTTATAGATGGCATCACTCATAGACAGATAAGAAGAAGTCTTGCAAATACATTTGATAAAATTTATATCATTAATCTACATGGCAATATTATGGCTCATGAAAAATGCCCTGATGGTAGTAAAGACGAGAACGTTTTTCCGATTACACAGGGTGTAAGCCTCTTTATTGGTGTTCGTAATAAAGCCGTTAAAGAAAAGGGCGCTTATCATTTCGACTTAATGGGAACTCGTGATTATAAGTTTAACTGGCTTAATCAGAACATAATTGATGAAATACATTGGTCTGCACTTTCGCTTGATGATGATAAGTGTATGTTCGTACCTGTTAATGTTAAGAATCGTTCTGTTTATAATAATGGTTTCAGTTTGTCCGAATTATTTATACTATTTAATTCGGGTACTCAAACCAAATTCGATGCTTTAGCCGTAAGCACAGATAGGAATGAATTATTGCTTAATATAAGTAGATTTAAGGAATGGAGTGTTGAGCAATTAAAGCAGACTTACGAAAGAGATGATTCAAGAGATTGGACATATAAAACCGCAAAGGCAGATGTGTTGAATGATAATTATAAAATTGTCCGATATACCTATCGTCCATTTGATTTAAAATACATTTATTATAGTGGATGCACTAAAGGTATTGTTGCATATCCTCGTAGAGATACTATGGAACATATGATAAAAGGTAACATTGGTCTTTGCTTGATGCGACAGTTTTTTCAATCCATATTATATAATCATGTTTTTATCAGTGAAAATATAATTGATGAACGAACTCTATACAGCAATAGAGGAGGAACGTATCTGTTTCCACTATATCTCTATTCATCTGAATTGGGAGAAAATAAAAAAGAATACAACTTTAATAGTGGAATCATCTCCGAAATAGAACATTCCCTCGGCTTGAAGTTAGCATATTCCATACAAGAGAATCATTTTACAGGCGAAAACCTTATTGACTATATTTATGCTGTACTCTATTCTAACAAATATAGGCTTGCATACAATGATTTTCTGAAAGTTGACTTTCCCCGTGTGCCGTACCCAACAGACCATGATACTTTCTGGAAACTTGTTGAGATCGGTAGTAAGCTGAGAGAATGCCACCTAATGCATACCGATTTTGACACCACAGCTTATAGCTTTGTCGGTGACGGTACAAACGAGGTCGTCAAACCCGAATACAAGAACGGCAGGGTGTACATCAGCAAGACGCAGTATTTCGATAACGTACCGCAGGCACAGTGGGAGCAGTACATAGGCGGATACCAGCCATTGCAGAAGTGGCTCAAAGACCGCAAGAAGACTACGCTCTCTGCTGAAGACATCGAGCATTACAAGAAAATTATCGCAGCTCTCAGGCTCACCGAGGAGCTAATGGCAGAGATTGATCAGGTTGTGGAATTCTGAATAACAGCAAAGGCTACTGCGATTGCGCGCAGTAGCCTTTCAACTTTACCTCATATTATGATTACAACAGCTTCAAAAAATGTAGTCATCCCAATTAAAGTCTTGATGCACTAATCCCCGAAGATTGATAAAGCAATTAGTTTGCTTAACATATCCATTTTGGTTTACTCCGGTGTTAACAGTAACAAATACTTCCTTTTTTGCTCTAGTAAGCGCAACGTAAAATGCACTCATTTCCTCAGTGATTTTTCTTTTCATTTCAGGTACGAACTTGTTTACGCAATAATCATATCCTGAATCGCATCCATAGACATTATGGCATGGGCTACATACATATCTCCATGAAGGAAATATCGAAGCATTCATTTGGGGAAGGATAACGTAATCCCATTCCAATCCTTTAGCAGAATGAATAGTTGTTAAAACAACTTTCTCATCTAAATACTCCATCATATGTTTTAGCCCGTTATTGCTTAAATTGAAATCAATATTGATATATCTCTCTTTTGAAGTTCCTTCCCATGATCTTGATACTTCAAATAACTTTTCTAACAACTTGTATAAAGAATCAAAAATGTATTTCTTTTCTATATCAGAATACACTTCATTTTCACGCACTTTTACAGCTTTCAAGCACTTATCAAGAGAGCTTTTTACAGCCTTTCCTAATGCATTTGCATGAAACTCTTCGACTGCAATTCTGTAGAAATTAATATATTCAACATCTGTCTCTGTGTAGAGTGCATTAAAAAAGTGTATACCTTTCTCTTCTAATTTTGAAACAATACTTTTTCCTTGCCAACCAGCTCTAACGAGAACTGCAACATTGCAAGTCGTACCTACTATTTTTTCAACGCCTTTGCTTATAAAATCAATTTCACCTTTATCTGTATTTAATTTTTTCAAAAGCATCGTAGCATTATTATCAGATAATCTATAGTTTTCAACATAGCCTCTTATAAAGCTATCCAGTTGTTTCATTCTTTCATTATTTCGAAAGCGATAATTTGTCTTAAATAGTATCGATTTAGCTTGGTACTTCTCTGATACTGTTTCAAGAGCATTATTAATTGCACCTAAGAATCCATAGATTTTCTGAACATCATCGCCAAGAAATATAGCTATATTATTTGAGATAAGCTTATCAATGAGTAAGAAACCGAGAAGATTAGTATCTTGAAATTCATCAATTATTATCATCTTATAATATGTGCTATAAAAATCAGAAACAGGCTTTAATGATAAGAGTTTAATTGCGGCAACTAGAATACCATTATATGTAATAATGCTATTGCTTATGATTTTTTGGTTCAAAATGTCCCAATATTTGTTAATGGCAGCACAAAATTCAGCATAATTTCCGTTTGTTATTGCATCTCCCAGTTTATTTACATCAGCTTCCTCACTAAAAGTTAATAAGCCCAAATTAATGAGTTTAGATTCATCAAGAATTTGAAAACAAGACAGATTAGTGAAATTGTTATTCAAGATATAGCCGTATTTATGAAGTAGGCGCATCGCAAAATTGTGGTAATTCGCTATATCAATTCTGTTCATAAGCGAATGCGGATTATTAACGATTTCTGGCAAAAGCTTTTTTACATCATCCTTTATTCGCATTGCAGCATTGACACTAAAAGTCATCGCCAGCACTTTTTTGTTTCCTGGAATGGTTCCCACACATAGTTCTCTGGCAATTTTACTTATCATTGCAGTGGTCTTTCCGCACCCTGCTGGTGCAGTGACAATAATTCTTTTTTCGTCTGAAAAAATGAAATCTAACTGTTCATTATCGCCAGAATGCTTATCTCGAAGTATTCTTTCAATATCCATATCATATCACTCCAGATAACATATCAATCAATCTATCAAATGCAGCAGGGATTTCTGTTACATATTCAGCAAGAATTGCTCCTTTGCACGCATTTTTTGAGCCTTTTAGCTTATCAAGCTGATCTGCTTTGCATTCATTCATTAGCAAATCTGCATCATTATCATCTATCTCAAGAACACTTGGATCATTACGGAATGCAGCCACATCAAGATCAGATACTTTTCTCCTAATAGGTCCTATCATTGATTGTAGAATATCTAATTTCTTACAACACGCCAAGTATTCATGTAACTTAAACGAGGTGTATACATCTTCCTCGTAATCCATTTCTGTAGTAAAAAAAATATCTTGTGCTCCATCGTACTTATCTTTCTTATCACGATCAATAATAGCATATGTTTTTATCCCGAAATATCTGTATAATTCCATACAGTATAAAACACTATCTGCTCCATCAAGTTTTATGACACCGATTCCATGTTCATCCAAGTCGAAATTTTTTCTTTTGGCGAATACAGGAACCGCTCCATTTTCTGTATCTCCTTCGACAAAAACAATTCTCTTACTGAACATCGCTTCTTTAAGATAAAGATAATTGTGCAATAAATGTTTATATAACTTATCATCTAAACTAATACAATTGCCAGAAACAATTCTAAATTCATTAGTATCAAAATCCCTATATAACCTAATAAACTGCTTATAGTCATTCAATAAAATATTTGGTGAGTGTGTAGTGATAAATATTTGCCCCATCAACCCATCAATATCAAATAATTCATGCAATAAGTCTAGGAAATCCTGATTAGCGTTACTCATCAATCCTTCTATTTTTTTTGTAAGACTTCTTTGACGATATGGATGCTGATGGATTTCTGGCTCATCAAGGAGTAAAATTAGAGGAAAATATTTTTTATCCCCGTCACTAATTAACCTTTCCTCAAAATCCTCAGGCTTTCTGCTTATTTTTGTGTTATGAATAATCTCTATAATCTGCAATATGATATTAAAAGAATATTGTATTCCCTCTCCAAGTGACGATAGTTCTCTTCCATTTTCATCTCCTATCATAAGTAACCTTGAAACTATTTTATCCATTACAGGATCTAAAAAAGCGCGTATAGAATCTCCGGTGATAGTATTTATGCTATCAATGGAATCGTTAATGTTAGAGATTATACTATCTATATTTTCTCGATTAATGACATCACTTTCGTTCAATCCGGATACTTGCAGACTTTTTTTGATCAAATAATTAAGAACTTTTCCAGAACCATTAGTCTTTTTAAAATCAACTTCTTTAGATGGCATTCTCTGAGCATAGTAGTATAATGAATTTATTTTCCTAATTGTTGAAAAACTGATAGGTGTCATATTAGGAGTATTGTGATAATAAGATATACGACCATCTACAACATCTTGCTCGGCAATGATTGTAATGGAATTATTATCATCAATATCAAAATTATCTTCAAAAAAGCCAACACTTGCATCATCATACCCAATTGTAAACACAATCCTAATTGGCTCTAACACATTAAAAAAATCGGTTTCAACAAATTTGCCAACTGAAAAAACAGAGTTTAATAACTCAAGCAGATTTGTTTTGCCAATATTGTTTTCACCTATTATGAAGTTTAATGCTTTATCAAAAGAAATAATACTTCCAGACATATTTCTGTAATTGAATATTTCCGCTATTTTTTTAATATACATATTTACCTCCAGGATTGAACTTGAATCATTATAGCATACTGAATTAGTATCAACAAACATAATGAACAACCTTATTCTTATTATACTATGATTTGGCAGATTTTTCAATACATTAATCGGTTATTAACCCAATTAGTTCTACATAAATTAAAAAAGACAGATACCTTTTGTGTGAAGTATCTGTCTTTCTTAGTTATAGCCCGCTGTATAGGTCTTTACATAATAGTCGTTTAAAAACTTCTATATTAGTACCGACCTAAAGGCAGGCGGGAAACTATTAAAGGAAAAGTTGTCATGAAGTTCGGTTCGGCGGTCAGCGTCTTGCAATGATCTCGGTGATTCTGGTGACGTCTTCCGTGGAGACATTGCCGTCGCCGTTCGCGTCAGCATTGCGCAAGCCGGCATCGGTGATGCTCGCGGTCTTGTCCTCTGCGCAGAAGCGCGCCAGCAGCACCGCATCGGATACATCCACCGCGCCGCTGCAGTTCACGTCGCCGGTGAGCTGCGCAGGTGCTTTTGCAGCAGGCTTTGCAAGCGGTCTTGCGTAGTAGTTCTCAACATCCTCCAGTGTGACGATGTTGTATTCGTTGTACAGCGCTTGTCCGCCCATAAAATGCGCGACATGATTGAGCGGCATCTTTTCAGTATCATATGCAGCCATAAAGCCCTTGACTTTCTGATACTGCTTTTCAAGATGCTGAAATTCTTCTTCATAAAAATCAGCACTTCCATATTCCGGTGCAAGACTAAGCATTGTTTCATGCACCTGCTCCGGATTATCCAGATATTCCTTTACCGAAATAAATCTGCACTCCGGATCGTCAATGTTTGTGTTGATCTTTCCCGTACTTGCATCCGGCAGAAAATAGAAGACGTCCAAATCGTTGACTCTTTCAAAATATGTGACATCTCCCCAAGCGCAGTCTTGGAATCCAATCGGATCACACTCGATAAACACCGGTGTTTCCGGCATATCGAAAAAGCAAGCGTGCGTATTGAAATTGTTTCCCGTCTTTTCATAGCTGAAAAACTTAACATGGAAATTACGGTCAGCAAATTCATCCAATGACATTGTTACTGTCGAATTTTTATTTCCGCTGAACGCTCTCTTTCCAATAAATTCAAGTTTTTCCGGCAGCTTTATGACGCCGAACTCATCCATGAGAAACTGTACAGAAGAATAGAACGCCAGTCTGCCGATATATTTCAGATTCTTCGGCAGATTCAGCTTGCAGTCTCCGCCAAGCATAGCGGTATTGAATGCGCCGTCGCCAATGATCTCCACGGTATCCGGAACCGTGATTTCCGTGATATCGTGATTGTAGCGTGTTTCAAAGGCAAACGCATTGTCCTCGATCTTTGTGACCGGCACGCCGCCGATCTCCGCGGGGATCTGCAGCGCAGTCGGACTGTTTTCCTCCACCCAGTCCTGATCCGCGCCGACGATGCTCGCGGTGCCGTCCTCGCGCAGCACATACCAGTAGCCGTTTTCGTATTCGGCATTCACGAACCACTGCTGACAATCTGTATAACTGCCGCGGCGATAGTCGTTATACGCCGAAACCTTGCTGCCGCTGATATTGCTGAACTTTGCAGTCAGTTCTTCAAGCTGCTCATTCAGCGAAAGCCCCGCAGCTTTCATTTTCTGAATGTAGTTGTGCGCCAGTTCAGTCGAACCATCCTCCATAACAGTCGGAAAACCGGACGGATTCGTGTAGATATCCTCATATTGATAAGCGCCGCCCGGTGCATACTTTTGAATCAGTTCCTCGCTGGACAGTTCGCCTGCAAAGGCGGGAACGGCACATGTGCCGAGCATCGAAACTGCACTCACCAGTGCAATTGCGGTTTTCATGGTTTTCTTCATAAGATTGCCCTCCTTTTCATTTGACGGGAATCAGAAATATTCCCGCATTTCCTCTGCCATTTTCAAGAAATCACCCGTATCATAGCGCACTTCCGTATCAAAGAACACAGTTCGCTGAAGATACTTCTGCCAGCTTCCTTCCCAAAGCATGCCGTCCAATTCCTTCGGTTCCCAAATTGCTCTCCGGATCTCCCTGTAGAAATCGACCGCATCCTGAATTTGCTGCTGAGTTTCCGGTTCAGCATTGATAAACCATGCATCGTAAAGATCATCATAGTATTTGCTGTCGGATAAATAAGCTTCTGTTGTCAAATCAGACATATCAAGCCAATTGCGATACAGCGCAACATGGAAAATCGCATCAGGATCTCCGATGATTCTGGTGTCGGTATATACATGCGTTCCGGACAGCGGGAAAAACTCGCCGTTCGGCTCATAATCCTGCTTATCTTCGTTCCAGATCCAATGATTCAACCCGCCCATTTTGCCGTCCACATCGCCAAGCGCACGCTGTTCATCGGTCAGCAGGCTGAGATCCAGTCTGTCAACATCCGCAAGCTGAATGTCAATGAACACCAGCGCCGCATCCACAAATGTGATCTTCCCGTCCATGTCCACATCCCCAAGCTCAAACACCGGCGTTTGCGGCTCTGCGGGGGCAGGCGCGGTCTCTGCGGGGGCTGTTTCAGCGGGGGCGGGGGTTGTTTCCGCGGGGGTTGTCTCCGCGTGGGCAGCTGCGGCGGGTGCTTCGGTCGCCGCAGGCGCGGTCGCCGCAGGCGCGGTCTCCGCAGGCTGTGCGGTTGTTTCTGCGGGCAGCGCGGCGGTCGTCTGAACGGTCTGCGCCGTCTGTGCCGTCTGCGCGGGAACTTCCGAATGCTGCGGCGCCGCAGTGACAGCAGGGGCGGTCGTCGCAGCAGGAAGATCTGTCTCCGGTGCAACAGCCGTTTCCATTGTGCTCGTCTGCATCGTCATGCCGTCATCACGCAGCAGAATGCCCATGCCGCACACCACGGCAAGGCATGCCGCTGCCGCCGCACCCGAAACGATGCGGGGCGCCCAGACCGAGCCGCGCTTTTTCAGCGGGATCGCCGTTCCGGTCTTCACCTGCACAGTGATCGGCGCATGCTCCTGCGGCACGGCGGAACCGGCGGCTTTCGCCTGATGTGAAAAGGCACAGTCCACAAGGTCATCCGGCAGCGCACCGAGCAGCTCCATATAGTCGATCGGATTCATAGCAATCCCTCCTTTCGTAAGTATTCTTTCAGTTTTTTGCGGGTTCGCAGCAGGGACAGCTTGACGGCGTTTTCTGTCATGCCAAGCTGCTCCGCGATCGTCCGGATCGGTGCCGCGAGGTAATACCGCTGCACGAAGATCGTCCGCTGCTGTTCGGGCAGGCTGCGCAGAAGATCCGCTGTTTTGGCAAGCAGCTCGCGGCGTTCCAGCTCGGTTTCCACAGAGCCGGATGCCGGAATGACCTCTGCGATCTCATCGAGCGCCGCTGCGAACTGTGTTCCGCCGCGTTTCTGTCTGCGTTCGTGCTTATAGCGGTTGATTGCGTTGCGTCTGGTCAGCGATAAGAGGTAGGCGCGAAGATTATCGGGTTCATTCGGCGGTATGCTGTGCCAGACTTCCAGCAGCGTATCACCGAGGCATTCCTCTGCGTCCTCTTGACTTCCTGTGATCTGATATGCCAGCTGCCGGCAGAGCTTTCCGTAATCGGCACGGATCATCTCCAGTGCAGCTTCATCGCGCTTCTGCAGCAGCGCAATGATTTCGCGGTCGTTGTGCATGCATCGCCTCACCCCTCACCTATAAAGACAACATCCCTGCAAAAAGGTTTCTCGTTGTTTTTTATTTTTTTGATTCCGCAGATCCGGCTGGGGAAATGCGGGCGCGGAAAGAAAAATCCCCCGAAACAATCAGCCGTTTCGGGGGACGATTTCATTGCAGATTCAGTTTGTATATAAAAAACACAAACTCGCAGTTTCCGGAGTGAATACTGCGAGTTCATTGTGGAGGCGCGAACCAGATTTGAACTGGTGATCACGGTGTTGCAGACCATTGCCTTACCACTTGGCTATCGCGCCGTGATGAGAAGCGGATTACGGGGCTCGAACCCGCTACCTCCACCTTGGCAAGGTGGCGCTCTACCAGATGAGCTAAATCCGCATAAAAGCGACCTGGATGGGACTCGAACCCACGACCTCCGCCGTGACAGGGCGGCGTTCTAACCAACTGAACTACCAGGCCATAATGGAAACTACAGGGCTCGAACCTGTGACCCTCTGCTTGTAAGGCAGATGCTCTCCCAGCTGAGCTAAGCTTCCGCACAAGCGCTGTACCGAACAGCGCCTTATTATTATAGCGCATTTCCTGCGATTTGTCAAGCGTTTTTTTCGGATTTCTATATAAATTTATGTTTTAATTTTATTCACTTTCCGATTTTGCCGCATTTTCCTTGTCTTCTGCCATTTTCATGACCTCTGCCGGCGTAAACACATACTTATTATTGCAGAAGTGGCAGCAGACTTCGATCTCCGGCATTTCCTCCGCCATTTCCCGCAGCGTCGGCACATCCAGCGAACGGAGCATCTTCTCGGTGCGCTCGCGCGAGCAGTCGCAGGCATAGGCAGGCTCGGATTCATCCAGCATCTCCGGATGCAGTCCCCCCAGCAGCTTCTGTGCAATGTCGTCGGCGGTCATGCCGGCTTGCAGCAGATCGGTCACGCTCGTGACGTCCTTCAGATTTTCTTCGAGCTGCGCGATATCCGATTCCGGCGCAAACGGCAGCAGCTGGATCAGATAGCCGCCCGCGCATGCGACCGTCAGATCCGGATTGACCAGCACGCCGAGTCCGCAGGCAGAGGGAATCTGCTCGCTTTCGGCAAAATACTGCGTCACATCCTCCGCGATCTCGCCGGAAACCAGCGCAGTCTGACCGGAATACGGCTCCTTCAAACCGATATCCTTGATGACGAAGATCGTGCCGTCCGTACCGACCGCAGCCGCAACATCGAGCTTGCCCTTTGCATTGAGCGGCAGCTCAACGACCGGCTGATCGACGTAGCTTTTGACGTTGCCGAGGTCATCCGCGACCGCGAGCAGAATCCCCGCAGGGCCGCCGCCGTCCAGACGCACGGTCACGGTATCGCCGGGATTTTTCAGCGTATATCCGATCAGGGATGCCGCCATGGAGAGCCGTCCGAGCGCAGCCGTGCAGACCGCAGAGGTCTTGTGGATGCGTTCCATTTCGCGGCACATCTCCGTGCCCTCCAGCACCGCGCAGACCACTGCGCCGTCACCGGATAAATAGCGTTTCAGCTTGCCTTTCATGTATGATCCACTCTCCTTTGAATATGCAGTCCGTTATGCATCCGTCCGCTGCCCGCCTGCCGCTCTTGCGATATAGAGCAGGCGCTGCGTTTCCGGAACGGGCGGTGCAAAGGTATCGCCGTCGAGCACCTCCAGCAGCGTAAAGCCGGTCTCCGCGAGCATCGCATTCAGCTGCTCCGGCTGCCAGATCCGCTCGGTAAATTCCTCGGTTGAGCGCCGGTATTTGTTCTCCGTCAGCTGCTCGAAAAAGTCCAGCCGGATCGTCACCGGATAATCCGGCGCATCGTCCTGCAAATGATTCTGCCAGACGCAGACAGCATCCGGCAGCTCATAGACAAAGCACTGATCGGCGAGAACCCGCCGGTGCTTGTATTCGGTATTCACATCAAATAAAAACAGCGCGCCTGCGTTAGAAAACAGATTGATCCGCTCCATGACGCGGCGGACATCCTCCAACTGCGGCAGATGATTCAGGCTGTCCAGCGCACAGACCGTCACGCTGATGCAGCCGAACAGATCAAGCCTGCGCATATCCTGCTTCAGATACTGCACGGGCAGTCCGCTGTCATACTTTTTATCAAGCGCCTCGCTGAGCATCTCCTCTGAGCCGTCAATGCCGATGACGTCCCAGCCGCGCCGCGCGAATGCCTCGGAGAGCGAGCCCGTCCCGCAGGCAAGATCCAGCAGGATATTGTCCGGCATATCGGGCTGCTGCCACTTCTGAATCAGGGCATGCAGCTGCTCTGCGCGCGCATCGTAGCCGACATTTTCGGTCAGCGCGTCGTAATACTGCGCAAAAACGCCGTAGGCAGGTGTCATTCCGCAGCGTCCTCCGCCTGCTTTTTCAGCCGGTCAAACACGATCGCATAGCCGCCGGAGCTGACCATACTGAGGGAACGGTTCACGCGGCTGATCGTTGCGGTGCTGGTGCCGGTCTTCTCGACGATCTCCGCATAGCGGCAGTCCTCGGAGAGCAGCTTGGCGATCTGATAGCGCTGTGCGATCGCGACAAGCTCCTGCGGCGTGCAGAGATCCTGCATGAACATTGCGATCTCATCCGCTGTTTTCAGAACGGCAAATGCTTCGTAAAGGTCTTTCAGATGGGCTTCATCCATCGGCTTAAACATCGAACATGCCTCCTTTGTTGACATCGGGCTGCGGACGGTATCCGTCCCTGATACTCTTATTTTAACACATTAGTCCGTAAAAGTAAAGGGGATTTTCAAATTTTTCTGCATGCTGTATGCTTCCGCAATCCGTTTTCTGCAAAAGAATTGCTCCAATGAGGACGAAAATCATTGATTGTTACCAAATTTTCACAAAATGAACACATTCTTTCGATATGATAAAAGGTACAAAACATCGGGCGAACTGCGGAACGTACCGGTTCACGCAGCCCGTAAAGGAAGGGGTAATTTCTTATGCGCATTTCCACTACCAGCCGGAGATTCATTTCTGCGGCGCTCAGTGCGGTCATGACGGGTGCACTGATCATCACACAGATCGTCCCTGCATCGGCTGCCACGCTGACCGTCGGCAAAAAGCTGACGACCAAGGAAGGCTCCAACGCCTACCGCACCGAAACGGCTAAGATCGCAACATCCGGTCTGAAATCCATCTCAATTTACGTTACAGTTGACGCACCCGACGTAGACGAAGTTACGGTTTCCTACGGCTTCGGCATCGGCATCAGCAAGGATCCGTGGTGGGTTGAAATGGATCACGGCAAGTTCCCGTCCAAGCCCGCCGATCCGGATGACACCGGCACCAGCGCGACCATCCCCGCAAACACCTCCACGCCGATCAAGATCGACGTTTCGAGCATCAGCAATATCAAGTACGAGACCGGCGAGTATGCAGGCGAATTTGAGTTCCGCAACTACTATGTCTCCAACAGCGGTACGCTGACCATTGACAAGATCGTGCCGAATGACACCGCGTCATCCACGACAACACCGACCAAGCCTTCCGGCAAGGGCGCAAAGAGCGGCGCCTATTCCTTCAAGGACAACAAGGACGGCACGGCGACCATCTCCACCACGCTCACCGGCACCGTTGACGATGTGGACTTCCTGCTGACCAGCGGTACAAGCGAGGAGGATTACATTGAGGACGGCGTCAACACATGGGAAAAGGGCGATCCGATCAACAGCAAGAAATTCATGTACAGCGACTTCGGTTTGCCGAATGTCGATCCCAAGAGCGAAACCGAAAAGATCACGCTCGAATCCTTCGTATTCACCGTCGAATCCGACACCAACATGGATACGTTCATGTACGGCTGCGGTCTGAATGTTGAATACAAGTCTCCGGCGGACACCGAATACTGGCTGAACGCGGACGATGAGGATTCCCATAAGGGTTACTGGTACAACGATCACGGTCTCGATGAGGACGGCAACCCCGAACCCGGCATCGAGGATCTCGAGATCAAGGTCGGCGAGGGCACCACGCTCAAGGATGCCGGCAAGTGGATCGAAGCAGAGTGGAATGTTCCGGATGAGGTCAAGCCGTATGCAACAGCGAAGTCCGGTGACACAGTCTCGTTCCAGTACTGGTACGGCGACAACACCGAGGACGGCTACGAAGCAGTGAAGAAATGCACGCTGAAATCCGCGACCTGCACCTTCACCTACGAAAAGACCATTCCGTACAGCTTTACCGATTCGATCTCCTGCAGCGAAAAGCTGACGCAGGGCAGCGACAAGACCAACTCAGTCAATGTTGCATTCTCCGACGGCAAGAACAACGAAGGCAGACCGCGCGCGATCAAGTTCACGGTCGAGGCTTCGTCCGAGATCAAGAAGCTGGTCTTCGGCGTCGGTGTGTCCGACAAGGCTTCCGAAGATCTGTATACGCAGCAGCAGTTCGCGATCCTGAACGCAGGCAAGAAGCAGGAGATCATGTGGATCCTGCCGGATTCCGTTGAGGCAGATGCCGAGTACGGCAGCGCGACCTTCGGCTACTACTACGGCGCAGACAGCAAGGACAAGGAAGTCAGCTCCGTGACGCTCTCCGATATCACCGTTTACTACGAGGAGCTCCCCGAGGAGACCACAACGACTACCACGACGACCACAACCACGACAACGACCACCACGACCACCGCACCGAAGCCCGAAGCGACCAAGTGGGGCGATGCTGACTGCTCCGGCAAGGTCGATGTTTCCGACGCAGTTCTGGTCTGCCGCTTCGCAAATTCGGATAAGACCGCGAAGATCACCGATACCGGTATTGCAAATGCTGACGTTACGCATGATGACAATGTAGACAGCGACGATGCCGGCAAGATCCTGCAGTTCATCGCACGTATCATCTCCGAGGACGAACTCGCAGACTGATCCGCGATCCGGCTGAAAACCAATCCTTACAAATACTCCGCATTGCTCACAAGGCAGTGCGGAGTTCGTTTTTGATAATCAGTGAATGGGGAATGGTGAAGAATGAAAAGGGAATGATGCAGAACGGCAGGATCAGGGCTTCGGGGCGGCGCTTTCCGGCACTATGCAGCTTTCCGTATAAAATCCGTGTCATACTGTATAATATTCAGAAAAACTATTGACATTCAGATGAAGAATTGGTATAATTATTTCAATAACAGCAGTATGTCTGCGCGCAGTGATGCCGCATACAAG
Source organism: Clostridiales bacterium Firm_04 (assembly GCA_001603005.1). Classification (GTDB taxonomy): domain Bacteria; phylum Bacillota; class Clostridia; order Oscillospirales; family Ruminococcaceae; genus Firm-04. Next base: position 72,879 of record LVAJ01000001.1, on the reverse strand, counting down.
CTGAAATCTGCTGACACAATGCAGATGCTCCGTCATGCAGCATGATTATGCAGCATTTTTAACCGTGAAAAGGAGGCAGCCGTATGAAAAGCGTTCTGAACCTGATTTCCGGCATCACAGCCGCCGTCATGACGATATGCGCGATTCCCGCACAGCAGATCGCTGCCGCCGGCGATCCCGCGCAGGAGATCACAAAGATCGAGCTGTTCGGGATCAATGACGCACTCTTTGCAGGGTATACGCCGGCATATACCGCGCATCTTTCAGAGGAATGTGCCGCGCAGATGACGCTCGCAAACGAGGCTTGGGTGAATATCGAAACAGATGAAAGCTGTCTCCGCAGCACCGGCAATGCGATCCCCGTGCCGGAAGACGGCGAGGTCCCCTACTATGCATATTATATCCAGCTCGTACCAAAGGACGGGTATGCGTTTCCCGAATATTTTACGCTGTATTATGACGGCTGGGAAATCAGCATGATGGATTACGACGTCACGGTTCAGCCGGATTACATCGCGATCCGGTGCGATTTCCTCGGCACGGTCACGCCCGCGTCAGAGCCCGCCGCACTGGACACCGTGGAGATCATCGGCGCACAGCTCACCTTCTCGGACGGAGATGCGCCCGTTTTCAGCGGAATGCCCGCTGCCGGCTCCCACTTCTCCATTCTGACGGAAGGCTGGGAAGGCGGCGGCGAACGCGTCATGAGCCGCACAGAACTCAATGAGGATGCATTTCCGGACGGGAACCGGCTGCTGACGGCATTCTCCGGCGGCACGGAATACACGTATTTCCTGTGGATCGTGCCGGATGACGGCTATGTATTCGGCGGCAGCCCGACGCTGATCATCAACGGCAAAGCCTGCGGCGGTCAGTATCACATCATGCAGAATCATATCGAGATCTGGACGGATTACAGGCTGACCGTGCCTGCCGCTGCGACAACGCTGCCGGTCACGGTGACAACCGAAAAGCCCGCAGCGACTACGGGCACTGCTGCGACGACCGCAGCGCCCGTCACCACAACGGAAAAGCCGCGCACCACAACGCTGCTGACAACAACTGTCCCCGCAACGACCGCGGCATTTGATCCGGATCTGCTGTACGGCGACGTCGATCAGAACGGCAGCTGCTCGGTCGCGGATGCTGTGCTGCTGCTGCGCTGGCTTGCAGAGGACTGCATATTTGCGGTATTCCCAACCGGTCTGCGCGCTGCGGACATAAATCGCGACGGCATTCTGACGATGACCGATGCCGTGCTGCTGATACAGCTGATCGGTCAGCAGCCGAAGCAGACTGCGGCGCCGGTGCGTCCTGCGGAACCCGATTCCGATATGCCCGAACTGCCCGATACTGCCGCCGCAGCAGAATGGATCCTGAAACCGGACGGCAGCAGCAAGGCATTCACGGAAAAGGTACTCGGCAGGCTGACCGTTTCTGCGGAAGAAAACGCGCTCAGCCGTGACGGTCAGCTGCAATTCCGTGAGCTGACCGATGCAGAGGGACTGGCGCTGAACGAACGGTTCAGCGGGGACGGCATCACCGTGCTGGACGGCTGGGAAGCGGATGCCGGACTGGGCATCGAGGAGCATCTGCCCGGCAGCTATACCGCAGAATACGACCTCAGCACCCTGAATCTGCCGGAAGAACTGTACGATGAGCTGCATCTTCTCCGCATCGACCAGACCGGAACCGTTTCGGAATATGCGTTTGATGTGAACGGAAATACCGCCTGCTGGGAAAGCGACCAGAACAGCGCGTGGCTTTGGGTTCTTGTTCCGGCTCTCATCGGCACGATGATCTACTACTATTATGAGAAGATCGCGCCGGAAGCAAAGGAACGGGATTCGATCTGGAATGCGGATGAAAAGGACAGGCTGGCGCGTTATACAGCAGATCACTGCATCATTCTGTATGCGGACACCGAAACCAATGATGAAAAAAAGGCGCGTGAGGCACGGGTAAAAGCGATCGTTGAAGAAACCGAAAAGCGGGCGCGCAAAATGGCAACAGAGGAAGCGGAAAATGCGTGGATCCCGTGGGGTATGCTGAGCTGGGGCTATGAGCGCGAGGTAAACCGCATCACTGCGCGGATCCTTGCCGATTTGCTGAAACAGGATGCGGTATATCAGAAGGAGCTCGCCGAGATCGAGTATATTCCGGCGGATGTCCGGCTGCTTGCATATGATTTTGACAAGGCATTGGATTATCTGAGAGTGCAGGAAGGCTGCCCGAAGCTCGGTGCCAAGCCGGTCATTTACTTCACCACGGCGCTTCAGAGCGGTACCGGAAATGCCGAAACGCCGCAGTGGTACGATGCCTATCTCCAGATGGGACGCACCGGATTTGCCGACGTTCCGCGTGTCAGCAAGAAAACGAAATATTATGATATCTACGGTGAAACGGTCTCCGAAACAACCGGCGACAACATGCTCGTCACGCTGACGCACGAGGTCTATCACCTGATGCAGAACAAAAAGCTCTCGGCACATGTGCGCTCCAACCTGAAATTCTCGGAGATGTCCGCCATGATCGTCGAGCACCGCTGCGGAAAATACTATGAAGAACATGAGATGATCAATGCCTACAGTGAGGAGATCAGCAAGAGCTATGAGCTGTATGCGATCGCAATTGATGACAATGAACCGGATGAAGAACTGCTGCGCGCCGAAGGCTATGCACTCTCGCAGTTCTGGGACTATATGTCCGGCAAGCTGAACATCGAACTGACCGGCTGGGAGCTGATCACGGCATTCAAACGAACGGGCAGCATCACCGCGCTGTTCCGCGAGACATTCCACAACGACAGCACCAATCAACTGCTGGATATATACTGGAAAGGCTTTCAGAAGTCCATTTCACGGGAAGCGAACAGCCTTGCACACGACCTGATGGGAAAAACCAAAAACGGCGACGGCTACTTCCCCTCTGTCGTGAGAAAGCTCAGTCTTTCGGACAGTCATTCCAGCGCGCCGGTTCGTGTGAACGCCGCACCGTTCTCCTGCGCAATGACAGGGATCACGGGTGCGGAAACAGGCGGCTGGACTGCCCTGATCGTCCGCGATCCGGACTTTGGCGAGCTGCTGCCCGGACATACCTTCCTGCTGCCGGCAGGGGCAGACGGACAGCCCATCGGTCAGGAATCCAAACGCGGACTGGTGCTCAATACAAAAGCAAAAACACTCTGCTATCGGGAATTGCAGGACAAGGATGCGCTCGGCAGCAGCGGATATACCGTCCGCTATATTCCCGCACCCCAAACGCCCGCGGTCGAGCTTGACGAGGAAAACGAGATCCTGACCGTCACGCTCCGATCCGGACAGAGCAAAGAGGGCGCAAACGGGCTGACCGACCGGTTCCTGCTGATCGCAAGCGTAAACGGCAAAGAGACCTATACGCAGAAAATTGATTTTGCCGACTGGTCAAAGGAGATCAGGCTGCCGTTCGGTGCTCTGCATGTCATCCCGAATCAGACGTCCCGTCTGGAGATCACAGTCTGCGAGCTGATTGATGCCGGAACCGACAGCACCGGAACACAGCGTCCGGATGTGCGCACAGCAGCAGCCGTGCCGTTTGAAGCATCGTTTGAAACGGAATATCCGGAGCTCAGGCTCAGAACGGTCTCTGCCGGCGGTTACTACGGCGGCCTCTCTGTGAGCAGTACCGAGGAGGAAACGACCTTCCGGCTGGACAAGGACGGCTTCTTCTCCTTCACATTCCCCGCAGAATACAGGTCATGGGATACGTTCCCCGATGATTACGATCCGGACGGGATGTACAGTCCGTTTGAGGAGCTGTCACGGGGACACAGCAGCCACACAGGCTTCACGGTCACCGGAAAGGTGCAGAATACAGAGGATGTCAACAACTGGACGGCGGATCTCAGCACATGTGCAGGCAGCTTCGAGACTTCGTATTACGAATATTATCGCGGGGTTTTCATTGGCGGTGAAACCGAAGATCCGCATATCGTTCAGGAGGGAAGCTGGAAAGGCTCCGGCATGGATACCGGAACGCTGGAACTCACAACCGATGAAACCGGCACGGTGCGAAAAGTCGCTGTGATCATTCATACCGGTGACGACCTTGTCAGGATCAATGCGACGTTCAAAGAATGAATGCGGCGGCATCTCCCCGCACAAGAACAGACAAGCCCCGAAGCATTTTATAGTGCTTCGGGGCATTGTATTTTATACGGCTGCGGTTTTACGGGAAATCGGATGTGAACCGTGCCGGTCAGTCCCAGCTGCCGAGGTCGATAAACTCCGGAGCGTCCGCAACGCCGTCTGTTCCGGTGAGGATCGCCTGCAGGCTGTGCGTGTCATAATCCGCAATGACCATGTGTACCACGTTTTCGCTGCGGATGCGCACAAATTCATTGTCGGTCTGCTCGGATGTCATGCGCTCCTTGAATCCGCCGAGCGTCAGTCCGCGCTGCCCGCCGAACAGATCATAATAGCGGTTCCAGCGGATGAGATTGCCCGAATTGTGCGTCAGCTGATCGGCATTGCGCCGCGCGGCAAAGGAATTGACCACGCAGAGATACGCCGGATCATCCCACACGAGCCCCTCGCGCAGCGGCGTGTTCTCGTCGCGCAGGAGCGGTACGCCCTCTTTCGGATCGACGCAGAGCTCCGCGACACACGCGTCCTTTGCATCGGTGCAGAGCACATTCAGGCAGTAGGGATAATGCTGTGCATTGCTGCGCAGATAGGAAGCAGCTTCCGGCGCCGCGGCGTACTGTTCGAGCGCATAGCGGATATCGTAGGTGTAGCTGCATTTATCCGCGGTCGTATACGGCACGCCGTATTTGCTGCCGACATCGAGAATGCTCAGCATCACGCCGTCGTCATTGACCGCGGTGAGGATCGTCAGAAAGCCGAGCAGATTGACCGAGGTAAAGCTCTCGTCCCCCTGCTTCATATGCAGGAGCGCATGTGCGGCACAGATCTGATTCTCGCTGCCGAGCTGCCATTCGAGCATGCGGCAGGTGATGCGTTCGCCGGATGCCGTTGCACTGCCGGATGCCGTAATGCCGCTGCATGCCGTTCCGCGCAGCACGTCCGGGATCAGCTGCATCAGGATCGCTTCTTCCGCGGAGAAAATCCCGTCCTCGGTGAACCCCTCTGTATCGCCGGCAATCGTATCCGCAAAGCCGCGCAGCTCCTGCTGATAGGGTGCGCGCAGTGTCCCGAAGATCGCCTCGGTGCGGTTCTGTACGGCGGTATAATCGCCCGCAAGATTCGGGAATGCCGCACGGATATTCTCATAGAGATAGGGCTCTACAATGCTTCCGTAATCCGGACGGATCTTTTTGATCGCTTCGGCATATGCAGCGCCGACTGCTTCATGGCTGCCCTTGCCGTAATCGAGCGTGACGTCATAATAGCTGTTTTTGCGCGCGATCACGCAGGCACCGCCGCCGGTCGTGACCGTTTCCAGCGTTTCCTCAACGGTCGGCGCAACGCCCTCATAATGCCGCTCTGCGTAGATATCCGAAACGGGTTTGAGCGTACTCGCACCCTGCTCCGGTGCAGTGAAATCGTCATAGCCGGTGCGCGGACTGCCGCAGCCGGTGAGCAGCAGCATCGCAGCAGCAGCGCAAATAGATCGTCTTTTCATGCACACACCTCACCAGCCGCGTTCCATGAGCCATGCGCTGAGGCGCTGCTCCCGTCCGGCGGTATCGGCATCTTCTTCGAGCCTGCCGAGCCGGATCTCGCCCTGCACCGTGCCGTCCATGAGATAGAGTACGCGTTCGCTCATCGCTGCCACGCGGACGCTGTGCGTCACCATGAGGATGCCGGTGCCTGTACGCCAGACATTGACGAGTTCGCGCATGACGTCCGCTGCCGCTTTGGAGTTGAGTGCGCCGGTCGGTTCATCCGCAAAGAGAATCTGCGGTTCGTTGATGAGCGCTCTGCACAGGCAGGCACGCTGCAATTCGCCGCCGGAGACCTCTGTGACCTCATGCTTTGCGGTCTCCGAGATGCCGAGCCGCTGCATCAGCTGCTCCGCACGGCTGTTCGCCTCTGCACGCACTGCGCCCGCCTGATAGGCAGGCAGCACGATATTATCGAAAATACAGAGTTTTTTCATCATGTACATCTGCTGGAAGATAAAGCCCATTTCTTTCAGGCGAATCTGCGCAAGCTCCTTCTGCTGCATGCCGGAGAGTTCTCTGCCGCGGAACGATACCGTGCCGGATGTGACGGTATCCATGCCGCTGACGGTGTAAAGCAGCGTGGATTTTCCGCTGCCGGACGGCCCCATGACCGAAACAAACTCCCCTGCCTGCATCTCGAAGCAGACGCCGTTCAGGACGGTGTTTTCCTGCTTGCCGGTCTTGTATGTTTTGCAAAGATCCTTGACTGTGATCAGTGTTTCCATCGTCTTCATGCCCCCTTATTCTTCGTTGATTCTGCGGATATCAATGCGGCGGATCTTTGTGAGCGTCAGTCCGGTAACGAGCAGCACCGTGAGGATCACTGCCGCCGGGATCACAAGAAAGCTCACCGGAAATTCAAAGAGGAACCGGATGCCCGTGACCTCATACTGCCGCATAAAGAACCGGAAGAACGGCGTACCGCATGTCCAGAAGATGATCTCTCCGAGCACAACGGAGAGCAATGTGATGCAGAGCATCCGCAGCAGATGCCAGCGCCTGACCGCGCCGTTCCGGAATCCCGTGCTCTTGAGCAGCGCGATCTCCGGCACTTCTTCCGAGATGAATACATTCTCATAGAGATAGGTGATCAGCGCGAGGACGAAGAACACGGCAATGCCGACAACAAGTTTGAGCGTCCCGAACAGACTCTCAAAGTCGCGGAGCTCCCGCTCAATGCCTTCCTGCGCGCCGCAGACCTGTTCCGCGCCGAAAAGATCACGCATCTGCGCAATGACGGCAGGCTTTTCGCTGTCCGGCGCGTCGATCACATAGCCGGTCTCTCTGGAACCGTAGACATAGCCGTCCGCATAGCCGTCCCAGAGAATCATAGACGGAATGCCCGCTTCCATATGGTCATAGAGCCCCGTGACCGTCAGCTCGCGTTCATGCTCCTCGGCGCCGGTCTTCTCGGCGTTCTGCTCATAGAGGATCGCTTTGACCTTCATGCCCGGCACAATACCGTACCGGTTGGCAGTGAATGCGCTGAGTGCCGCTTCATTCTCGCTGACCGGCGCGCGTCCGCCCTTCTGATAGGTGATCTTCTCCGCAAATCCCTCTTTCCAGTAGACATCGTATGTTTTGCGGGAATCGTTCAGCATGAGACAGCCGCTGCCGGAATGACAGGTGTCGATATACGCAGGGATGCCCGCTTCCGCCATCTGCTCGTTCACGACCGTGTAGAAGTCCTTGCCGGTCTTCTCGCGGATCCTGTCGAACTCGTCCCACTGTTCATCCGAGGGAGAGAGCCGGAAATCATAGGTATGATGCAGCCAGAATCTTGCGTATCCGGGCGTCACGACGCTGTTGCGGGCATTGAACGGCAGCAGCATGATCACCGTGCCGAGCGTGTATGCGATCACAAGGAACAGATAGCGTTTGAGCCGCACGAACAGGTCGCGCAATGCAAGGAACAGCGGCACGCTCATCTTTTTCCGCTGATGCAGGAAGAACGGTGCATTGCCGGAGAAGCGCTCGCCGCTGTTTTCGCCGTGCAGCGCCGCAATTGCCGAGATCTTCTCAATGCGCCGCATGACCAGCAGCGAGAACAGGATCATCACCGCGATGATGCCCGCGACGCAGAGGAATCCGGTCAGATCCATCACCCAGCGCGGCGGCAGGATCGCGTTCGGACCGAGCATGCCGATCACCGTGCCGGAAAGCGGAATCCCCGCTGCAATGCCGATGATGCCGCCGATGACCGCAAATGCAGTATACCGCGCCGCAAACATCCAGCGGAATGACAGCGAATCCACGCCGAGCGCTTTCATCATGCCGATCTCTTTTTCTTCCTCTTTCAGCTCCGCGATCATCGTGAAGCGGATCGTCATCAGAATGATGAGAATGAGGAAGATGCTGATGATGACGATAAATAACGAAATGATCTTCCGCATCACATCGTCATCGCTGACGGAATAGGCATCCGCGAGCACATAGGCGGACACCTCGTTTTCGATGCTGCGCATCAGGCTGTCGATGTCGTCGTTGGTGCTGTTCCGCATCCGGATGCAGAACATGGCAGGGCTCCTGACCGCATCGGCGGCAAGCACTTCATAATCCGCATCCGAGACAATAAACCGCATGACGAACGGCAGGGAATTGTCCTTGAACACTGTGCTGACCGTCAGCTCGTAGGTGTTGCCGTAGGGGGACGTATAGCGGATCGTATCGCCGATGCCGACGCCCGTGACATTGCAGACATCGACCGGCACCGCAATGCTGCCGTTCGGCACATAAAACGGCTGATCCGCAAGATCATAGACCAGATCATGCTCCCGCGGCATGGCACAGAGAAACTGGTATTTGTAATTGTACACCGGACGTTCTTCTTCGTCATGATCCGGATAATCCATTGCAGCAGAGCCGATGCGGAGCATTTTTTCGGTGCTCCAGTCCACAACATTTTCATTCGGCGCAAGCAGCCTGCCCAAAGCCTGCTCCTGCTGCCCGAACGTCAGATCGGAATCCCCCGGCATCAGCAGCACATCCGAGGTGCGGCAGAATGTTTCGGCGGTTTTGCGGTATGTCAGATTGGAGATGATCTGTACGGCTCCGACAAAAACCAGCAATGACGCGAATGTCATAAACAGAAACAGGATGATGTTCAGTCCTTTTTTCCGTTTCAGATCGTGTTTCAGCATTTTGAAATACATGCAGTCTGCCTCTCATTTCAAAGGATTGATCGTTACAGAACGAAGCAGGAGCCGTCCGGCTCCCGTTCGGAAAAACTCGGTTATTCCGGCAGCGCTCTTGTGAATACCATGCCGTCGCCGCTGTGCTCCGTCAGGTCGTTCCAGACAACGCCTGAATCCTGCATGACAAATTCACCGCTTCCGTTTTTGTATTCCACGTTCAAAACCGGCGCTGCATCCGCAGATGCATACGTCACAGAGGTCTTGGCCGCATTCCCGTTACAGACGAGTTTTCCGCCCTGATAAACCAGCGGATAGTCCCAGTCAGTATAGGACAATGCGTCAGAGCTCCGGTGGATCTGCGCATAAAAATCGCCGTCGGAAAGCTGTATGATCCGGAGCGTCGCACGGTCGCAGCTCCATGTGTCAATAAATTCTTCGCCCGGACCGCGTCCGTCATCCGCAAGACCGCCTTCGCCGAATTTCCGGTAGTGCGGACTTGCGCCGTTGCCGACATAGAGATCGGTGCTGCTGCCGGTATCCGCAAAGCCCATGACATACTTGCCGTCTTTGTCATAGAGATTATACCAGTAAACGGTCGTCCCTTCGATCTCCTCGCTCTCGCGGCGGATCGTGCCCTCATTTTCCAGATTGCCGGATGCGTAGTAGGTCTTGAATTTGCCGTCTGCGGAAATTTTGATGGAAGCAGCTGTCGGATCCCCGTCAATATACCATGTGCCGGCAATCGCTGTGAGATCGAGATCCGGTGCGCCTCTCATTTCGGTTTTGGCGGTTGTAGTCTCCGAACCGTCCTCTGCCGTGGTCAGCGCCGCATCGGATTCAGAAGCCGATTCTGTTGTCGTTTCGGATGCAGCTTCGGTGCTTTCGGCTGCGGTTGTTTCGGATACCGCTGTGATTTCCGCCTGTGCAGTTGTCTGCACAGCAGCGGAATCCGGAACGGATGCCGACGGGCTGCCGTCCGGTGTGTCACAGGATGCCAGAACGAGCGCGGATGCAAGGAGTGCAGCGATCATCATTGATTTTTTCATAATGGAATCCTCCGTTTGCAGGGCTGAAACATGTTTCTTCAGCTGTTTTTGTTTTCTGTGAATTGCAGATTGATAGATGAAGCAATGTTGTACGGCTCTGTCAGATCAGCTGCTGCTCGTTGATGATCAGCTTAAACTCCATCCCCAGCTTGTCCGCCGCTTTTCTGCAGAGGATCATGCGCTGCAGAAAGATCTCAAAATAATCCATAACAGAGCTGTATCTCGTATCAACATGCAGTTTGAGCTTGATGATCGTGTGCGCCTCGTTGATCTTCAGCTCCGATTTCGTGACCGAATAATTGACGCGGTCATGGATATCGAATGTGGCGACATCCTGATTTCTGACACGGTTGCGGCGCACATCGCTTTTATCCGCGAGGATCAGTGCTGCTGCGAGCGCGCTGACCGGAACGCCGAAGCCCTCGTCATGATTGCCAATCGCGGAGACGATCTGCCCGATCTCCTCCGGCGGGAACTGCATGTGATCGAGGATCCTGTACGCCATGATCGCGCCGGACTGGCTGTGATCGACGCGGTTGATCAGATTGCCGATGTCGTGCAGATAGCCTGCAATTTTCACCAGCTCCACTGTTCGTTCCGGAAAGCCGAGCGTTTCAAGGATATATCCGGCGCGTTCCGCAACGCAGGTCACATGGGCAAAGCTGTGCTCGGTATAGCCGAGTGCGTTCAATGCCTCGTCTGCCTGCCTGATGTAGACTTTGATCTCGTCCACGTTTCTGATTTCTTCGTAAGTCATCATAACACCTCACAGATCGGAATTTCGGTTATCCGGCGCAGGGACACAGATGCAAGGCAGCCTGACTTGCAGCGCTGCACATATTGTCCTATCCCATTATACCAGTTCCCTCCGAAAAAGTCAACTTGCAGCGGGCGGGGCGGGGCGCGGAGCCCGCGCTGGCATTTCCCTCCGGGCGGGGAGCCCCCGCGGGCATTTCCCTCCGGAGTGCGGTGGCGTGGCTCTCCCATCATTTGCAGTACACGCCGCTAGACGCGGCTTCTGTGGCGTGACTGCGCCCAACAGATAGAGTGAAAAGTGAATGGTGAAGAATGAATAGTGAATAGTAAGCGGCACATCGGGAGCATACGCAGGCGGGCGCACACGGCGAAAGCGTTCAGGGCAACTGAACCCCAAAATAACACGCAGCGACAGTGGCGCGCACATAGAGAGGGAGAGAGATAAGGAAAGAGAGCGCGAGAGAAAACCTTAAGAGAGAGGGGGAGACCGGAGCGCAGCGACGACTTCCCCTCGCTCTTGTGGTTGTCTCTCGCATTCGCGCCCCGCGCCCAGACAGATCTGACGTCGGACACAAGATGAAGAACAGGCAGCGAAAGCGCTCTGCATCATAAATGGAACAGAGAACCCTGATCAGTGCCCTCGCCCAGCGGGCAGTGCCCGCCTCCATTTCCCTCCGGACGGCGGCAGCGTGGCTCGCCCAACAATCGCAGTACACGCCGCTAGACGCGGCTTCTGTGGCGTGACAGGATACTGGACTATGTGAGCGATGCCGCCGCTGCTGAGATGAGAGCTGCCTGCAAGGTCGGCTTCAAGGACGGTGCCGGGATGATGCGTGAAGGAATGGAATAAACATACAAGTCTTACGATACAAAAAGAGCAGGGATACACCCTCCGAACATGGAGAATGTATCTCTGCTTTTCAACCCGATGCAATTTATCGTAATCCGGTTGACCAATCGCTGCGTGCTTTTTTCAGTTTCATGCAGACGCCTTTCCCCAGCGACTGATTCGATCACCGCATCCTTGAGCTGCACAGCGGTGCAGCAGCAGTGCGGAAATAACCGCAAGATATCCAAACCGTTTCATGACTTACCCCTTTTTCGTGACTGCGGAGATGCCGCAGAAGATCAGAAATACCGCAATATCCGCCGTGACAATCGTTGAACCGACGGGCGTGGAGAACAAAATCGACAGGACAATACCGACTGCCGCACAAAGCACCGAGATTACCGCAGAGCAGAGGATCACCCCGCGGAAGCTCCGGAATACGCGCATCGCAGAGAGTGCCGGAAAGATGATCAGCGCGGAGATCAGCAGCGAACCGACCAGATTCATCGCGAGCACAATAATTGTCGCCGTGATCATCGCAATGATGAGATTGTAGGCATTTGCGTTGACGCCGGACGCCTTGCAGAAGCTCTCGTCAAAGGTCACGGCGAAGATCTTGTTGTAAAACAGCAGGAACACCGCGATCACAATGACCGCCATAATGACGCAGAGTGTCACATCCGATTTTTTCAGCGTCAGGATGGATGTAGAGCCGAACAGTGTGCTGCACACATCGCCGGTGACATTTGCCGAGGAAGGAAACACATTCATCAGCATATAGCCGATTGCCAGCGCGCCGACGGAGATCATCGCAATCGCCGCATCTCCTTTGATTTTCGTATTCTGTCCTGTACGCAGCAGCAGGATCGCCGAGAGCAGCGTGACCGGCAGAATGATCACCATTTTGTTCGTCAGACCGGTGATCGCTGCGACCGCCATTGCGCCGAATGCGACATGGGAAAGCCCGTCGCCGATGAACGAAAAGCGCTTCAGCACAAGCGTCACACCGAGCAGCGATGCACAAAGCGCGATCAGCAGCCCGACCGCAAATGCATACCGCACAAACGGATATGTGACAAAATAATCAATCAGCTTTTGCAGCTCATTCATATTCCGCACCTCCCGCCGCTAAAAATATCCTGCCGATCTCGCTGCCGCAGTATTCCGCAGCCGTGCCGAAAAAGCGCTGTGTCTGTCCGCCGATGTGCAGAATGTGCGAAGCATAGCGCACCGCCGCGTGAACATCGTGCGAGACCATGATAATTGTAACGCCGTCGCGGTTCAGTCCGGCGATCAGTTCGTAGAGGTCGATCTGCGCTTTCGGATCCAGTCCCGTAACAGGCTCATCGAGCAGCAGCATCGAATCCGCCGCACAGAGCGCCCGCGCGAGCAATACGCGCTGCTGCTGTCCGCCGGAAAGCTCCCGATAACAGCGCCGCGCAAGCGCCGTGATGCCGAGCCGCTCCATATTCTGTTCTGCACGGTCACGCTCCGCTTTCGTATAAAACGGGCGGAATCCGCTTTTTCCGAGACAGCCGGAACGGACGATCTCGCGCACCGATGCCGGAAAATCCTTCTGCACGACCGTCTGCTGCGGCAGATAGCCGATCCCTTTCACATTCCGCGTGATGCTGCCGCTCTGCGCCGGATGCAGCCCGAGCAGCGCCTTGACGAGCGTGCTTTTGCCCGAACCGTTTTCACCGAGAATGCAGAGGTAATCGCCGCGGTGAACCGTGAAATGCAGCCCTTCCGCGACCGTACCCGTTTCATAGCCGAGCGAAACCCTTTCGCAGACGATCTCTGCGCTCATGAACATCGTCCTCCTTATTGCGCCGGAAACTCCGGATACTGTCAGGCTGTATCCGGAGTACCGCGTATTTTATTCAAACATCAAGACAACCCGCAAGCTGCCCGACAATTTCCGCTTTCTGATAGCCCTTGCCGATAAACACAAGCTGATTGATGCGGTCGCCGTAGGTCTTGTCCCAGTCATCCTGAATCTCCGGAAACTCCGACAGGATCAGGTCGAGATCCTCCTTCGGCGTCGCTGCCATCCATTCGGAAAGCTCGGTGATGCTTGCATTTCGTCCTGCCTGCTCAAAAAGCTGGATGTGCTTGTCATCATCCGAAAACCAGACATAACCCTTTGTGCGGATCAGTGCTTTCGGATAGTGCTCCACGAGTGCAGTAAAGCGTTCACGGTTGAACGGGCGGCGTTCCTCATAGACAAAAGAGGTGATGCCGTATTCATCCATGCAGGCTTCCTTTGCCTCCGGCTCATTGCTGTTCAGCGCACGCTGCACCGATGAGGACGCAAGCACCTCGTCATAGTCAAAGGCTTCGCCGTCCAGAATGACCGCCGGATCCACATTTCCGTGTACACAGGGAATCATCTCCGCATGGCTCTGGAAGTCGCGCAGCGCCGTCTTGACCTCGTCAAGCTGCGATTCCGTCAGCAGATCGCTCTTGTTCAGCAAAATCAGATTGCAAAATTCGATCTGGTCAATGATCAGGTTGATGACGTCGCCGTCCTCTGCTTCCTTCTCCGATTGCAGATCATGCAGAAATTCGCGGTAGATGCGGTCTGCATCCACAACCGAAACGATCGAGCTGAGGTAGACATTCGTTTCCGGCTTCTCATCCTCATAATCAAGGAACGATGCGGCGATCGCGGACGGCTCGCTGATGCCGGATGCTTCCACAAAGACCGCTTCGATATCCGGTTCATTGGAAATGCGCTCGATCTCTGCGATGAACTCCTCGCGCAGCGTGCAGCAGATGCAGCCGTTTTGCAGCTCGACCATTTCCACCTGCGCGACCTTGTTTCCGGTTTTGCCGAGCAGCCCCGCATCAATATTGATGCTGCCCATATCATTGACGATCAGCGCGATCTTCCGCTGTTCCTGCGAAAGAAGATGCTGCATCAGCGTGGTTTTGCCTGAACCGAGATAGCCGGTAATCAGGATCACGGGCTTTTTGCCCTCTCTCCAATCCGTGCTCACTGCAATGCTCCTTTCAGCGTATCGTAGTTTGCCTGCATCAGAGAAAGGTAGGTCTCGCCGCTGCTGATCTGATCTTTGGTAACGGATTGCAGCGAGTTCATTTCTGCAATGTTCTGATTCTTTGCTTTGGTGTTGTCAAGGATCGTCTGCGTGATCTTGTGATCGGAATTTTCGAGCGTGAAGATCGTGCCGCAGCCGAGTTCGTCCATTTTCTCCGCAAGGAATACGATCGTTTCAAAGCTTGCTTCGGTCTCTGCCGAGCAGCCGGCGAATGCTGCAAAGTAATCAAGCCCGTAGTCATCGACAAAATAGCGGAACGGGAAGCGGTCGCCGAACACCAGCGTTTTCTGCGATGCGCCGTCGATCAGCGTTTTGAAGTCGCCGTCGAGCTTGTCAAGCTGTGCGGTGTAAGTGTCGAGATTTGCCTTGTATGCATCCTTGTTCGCGCTGTCGAGAATGCTCAGTCTGTCGGCGATCTCCACGCAGAGCGTCTTTGCATTTTTCAGCGAGAGCCAGACATGCTCGTCATATTCGACCTCGCCTTCTTCGTGCTCATGGTCGTGGTCTTCTTCATGCTCATGATCTTCGTCCTCATCTTCATCGCTGTGACCGTGACCGATGACCTCATCGCAAACCTCGTCCGGCGTGAGTGCCGCATCAAAGAAGGTCGGCCAGTTGCCCTCCGGATCGACGATCGCATCATAGCTTTCATCGCTCATGCGGATATGGAAATGCTCTGCCTTTTCCGGCTCGATGATATGGTCATTGAACTCGATGTAGACCGGCGCACCGGCTTCCTTGTCCTCGGCTTCAAAGCGGTACATTGCCGCCTTTGTGCCGGTAGACCAGTTCTGGATGTAATATCCCGTATACTTGTAATCCGATTCCGTGACCTTGCCGTCTTTATCGGTGAACTTGATGTGATTGTCGTGAATGCTGATCGCGTTGTAATCCGACTTGTAGCCCTTTGTATAGTAGTCCTTGTATTCTTCCGCGGTCATGCTGCCGTCCTCAGACTTGTGCTCCCATGCTTCATCCAGAGAGCCGTCCAGCACCAGCGGATAGGCAGACTGCCAGTCGCCCTCCCAGTCGGAAAGCGGTCTGTCCTGCACCTCGTCATCCTCAAAGGTCGAGACCTCTTTGCTGTGGTCATGTTCATCGCGGTCATGGTCATGGTCGTGCTCCATGCCCTCCTTGACTTCTTCCTTCGCGGCATCGCCCATGACTTCCATGAGGTTGATGACCTGCATATCCGGATTGACCGCCTCTGCAAGCGCATCCTCAACCCATTCGTCCGATTCGCCGCCGACATACACAAAGAGGTCGCATTCCGCGATCTTCGCCATGTCCGCTGCGGTCGGCTGATAGCTGTGCAGATCGACGCCGGAATCGAGCAGACAGGTGATCTCCGCGTGGGATGCATGATCGCCGAGGATCTGCTTCACCCAGTCATATTCAGGGAAGATCGTGCAGACGATATTGAGCTGCTCCCCTGTGACAGGATCAGCTTTGGATTCTGTTGCGCTGCTTTCTGCCGTATCCTGCTGCGAGCTGCTCTCTCCGCAGGCGGTCAGCGCAGAAGCAGCGATCACTGCGCAGAGCATCAGAGCGGTTTTTTTCAAGTTTTTCATATTATTTCCTCCATAATCAATGATTCAGAATGTTTGCATACCGGATGCACCGCGCTATGGGACACGGCGCACCCGATACGCAGCAAAAGAAGTGTGGAGGAACGCTTAATCCAACATCTCAACTTTCAGAGATACCAGTGTTTCACAGGACGCTTCGCGGGTTTCCGCATCTGTCAGGAATGCCGCCAACGCTGCATAGCAGAGCAGCAAAAGCGCCGAGGAACCCGAAACAGCAGCACTGCGAAGCCGCCGGTCACATTGCGTGAGAACTGCACAGATCGTACAATCCGCGCCTGTGCAGTGATGTCCGCTGTGGACCGCAAAGCAGGAAGCCGAGCCTAACACCGAGAGGCAAAGCACGATTACCGCCGCGATCATAACGATTCTGCTTGTCTTTTTCATGTGCCCCGCCTCCCAATATGAAAATGTGAATCATTTTCAGTTTCAATGCTATTCTACGAGTTTTCATGCGATTTGTCAATATCGCCGCAAAATCTTCTGCGTTTTGCCTGATTTTCGAGCACCATCCAGCCGGCATTTTGTCTGTTACGGTCAATCCCAAAACCGGGAACAGATTTTACAAATTGAGAATCAATAGCATGCTGCGACTGCTTCTTCCGGCGGATCTGCCGGAGTCGCGGCAAGGATCTCCCAGCGGGCAGTGCCCGCCTCCATTTCCCTCCGGGCGGGGAGCCCCCGCAGGCATATTCCTCCGGGAGCCGGTTTCGCGGACTATCCTCACATGCGAAGCACACGCCGCTAGACGCGGCTTCTGTGGCGTAACTGCTCCCGATAGATAGAGTGAATAGTGAAAAACGGAACGCATCGGGAGCATACGCAGGCGGGCGCACACGGCGAAAGCGTTCAGGACAACTGCCCCCAACACCACGCAGCGATTGCGGCGCGCACATAGAGAGGGAGAGAGATAAGGAAAGAGAGCGCGAGAGAAAACCATAAGAGAGAGGGGGAGACCGGAGCGCAGGCGGGGAGCCCCCGCAGGCATTTCCCTCCGGGAGCCGGCGGCGTTGCTCACCCAACAATCGCGGTACACGCCGCGGGGCGGCTTCTGTGGCGTAACTGCCCCAATGGATAGAGTGAATGGTGAATAATGAATAGTGAAAAGTGAAGATCTGCACGGCGCACACAATTCTTTTTCGGGAGCATACGCAGGCGGGCGCACACGGCGAAAGCGTTCAGGGCAACTGCCCCCAACAACACGCAGCGACAGTGGCACGCACCAGAGAGGAGAGGGTAAGGAGAGAGGGAGCGCGAGGGGGAGAACCTTAGGGAGAGGGGAGACCGGAGCGCAGCGACGACTTCCCTCTTCCTATGGTGCTTCCCCTCGCATTCGCGCCCCGCGCCCAACTAAATCCAACGTCGGACATAAGATCAAGAGAGTACGACGAAAGCCACTTCATACACACAGAAAGTAAGATATAATAACATATCATCATGCTGAAAAGACGGAGAATATTGCACACATTAGAACAATATTATACATATCAACGCAATATCAATGTAATTCGCATTCAAATTCTTATGACGATATGCAACTTTTACGCGCAATATCATAATAGTGAAACCTTTGAAAGCAGCGCAGATACGGCATTATCACTTTCATTAAATCAGATACGTTTCACTTTGCCAATATGAGAAAGTGAAACATTGAAACGTATTTGTTCTAACAAACGATGCATTCGCATGTGCTGTCCCCCGCGCCGGAACATCGCCCCCCGCTCCGATGCAGCATCCCCGCAAATGACAAACGCCCCGAACGATCTGCCGTTCAGGAAGCTTCAATGGATCCTGTCCCGCTTAAACTGCCGGTCTTTGCATCCGCCTGCATTCGCCTGCTCTTGCCTGCAATGCCGCGGCTTCTGCCCGATGCAATGTATTGTTATATGTTTTAATATGTGTCAATATTCTTGATATGCATGTATTTGCAGCGAATTGTATATACCAAAAGTCAGATTGCTTGTTTCTTCTAACACAAGTCTGAAAGGTTTCAAAGTTTCACTTTCTCATTATAAGAAACTGAAACCTTTCAAATGGCACCTTGATTTCGCTCCGATTTTTGTGCAATGTCACAAATTTCGATGTACAGGCAGCCGTGATCGCGCCCATGAATCGAAACAGCAATTTTTTGCGTCTTCGCCCATTGCACTTTTCGCCGTAATATGCTATAAGCGGGCAGTGCCCGCAGCCGTGATCGCGCCCATGAAGCGAAACGGCAATTTTTTGCATCTTCGCCCATTGCACTTTCCTGCATTTTATGCTATAATATATAGTGGCTTGTTATCCACAAGCGAAGCAGAATCAGAAAGGAAGATCGCAATGGCAGAAACCGGCGCACAGACCAGAGAGGAGATCCGTGCGGTGCTGGAAACCTTTTCCCATACCCCGCGCGCACATGTGCAGAGCTTTGGCTGTCAGCTCAATTTCTGTGACGGTGAAAAATACAAGGGCATTTTGCAGGATCTCGGCTACGAGCTGACCGATATCCCCGAAAAAGCCGACGTCATCCTGTTCAATGCCTGCGCCGTGCGCGCCCATGCGGAATCCCGCGTCATCGGACGGCTCGGCGCACTCAAGGCGATCAAAGAGAAAAATCCGCGCCTGATCGTCGGGCTCTGCGGATGTATGGCAGAGGAAGCGGAAGTCCGCGCGCTGCTCAAAAAGTCCTATCCGTTCGTCAAGCTCGTGCTCGGCGCCGGCGCAATGGAACGCCTGCCGGAAAGCCTGCTCGCGGTCTATCGCGGTGAAAAGCACTACGAAACGCTCGCATTTGCAGGGCTGCCGGACGAAGCGCTCCCGACCGTGCGCGAATCCGGTTTTCAGGCGAGCGTGCCGGTCATGTACGGCTGCAACAACTTCTGCACCTACTGCATCGTGCCCTATGTCCGCGGCAGAGAACGCAGCCGCCGTCCCGAAGCGATCGAGCAGGAAGTCCGCGGGCTCATTGAACAGGGCTACAAGGAGATCCTGCTGCTCGGTCAGAACGTCAATTCCTACGGCAGAGGGCTCGATGAGGAGATCAGTTTCCCCGCCCTGCTGCGCCGTCTGGATGCGATCGAGGGCGATTATTTCATCCGGTTCATGAGCTCGCACCCGAAGGATGCCACGCCGGAGCTGATCGACACCATGCTGCAATCCAAGCACATCGAGCATCACCTGCATCTGCCGGTGCAGTGCGGCAGCGACCGCGTCCTCAAGGAGATGAACCGGCATTATACGCTCGAACGCTATCTGCAAACCGTCGATTACGCGCGGCAGCAGTCGCCGGATTTCGGCTTTTCCAGCGACCTGATCGTCGGGTTCCCGACCGAGACAGACGAGGACTTCGAGGGCACCATGCGGATCATTGAGTATGTGAAATACGACAATCTCTATACCTTTATTTACAGCCCGCGCAGCGGCACAAAAGCCGCGGAAATGCCGTTTGTCTCCACGCAGGAGCAGATTGCCGCGCGCATGAGCCGGCTGCTTGCCCGTCAGCGGGAGATCTCCGAGGACTTCAACAAGCGTTTCCTCGGCAAGACTGTCCGGTTCCTTGCGGAAAAGCATGATCCGGAAACGGGACTGCTGCTCGGCAAGACGCGCGAAGGGCTCGTGCTGGAAGCAGCGGGTACGCCGGAAGACGTCGGCAGACTGCTGCATGTGACGGTCACCGGCGTCAAGAACTGGGCACTTTCCGGCAGATTGGAGCGATGAATATGCAAAGTACATTATCGCCGGAGCAGGAACGCGAATTTGCTGCGATCCAGAATCAGCTCGCGGAACAGCTCCGCCTGACAGACTGCCGCGACTTCATGACCGTTCGCCGGATCGCGGGCGTCGATCTCGCCTACTGGAATGCGCCGGACGGCACGGAGCATGCGGTCTGCTGCATTGTGGTGCTGGACATGCAGACGCATGAGATCCTCGAAACAGCACAGGCAGACGGCATCATCAAAGTGCCGTACTGTTCCGGCTATCTCGCATTCCGTGAGCTGCCGCTTGTGCAGGAAGCGTTCGGGAAGCTGCAGCAGAAGCCGGAGCTCTGCGTCTTTGACGGCAACGGGCAGCTGCATCCGCGGCGCATGGGCATTGCGGCGCATGCTGCGCTTCTGCTGGATGTACCGGCATTCGGCGTTGCAAAGACCTATTACCGCGTGCTCGATACCGATTACACCGAACCCGCGCCCGAAGCCGGCAGCTATACCGATATCGTCATCGGCGGCAAGGTATACGGACGCGCCCTGCGCACCCATGACGGCATCAAGCCGGTATTTGTATCCGCCGGCAATGACATCTCCCTTGATACAGCAACGGCACTCGCAATGCAGCTGACCGAGCCGGAAAGCCGCATCCCCCTGCCGACCAGACTTGCAGACCTCGAAACCCATACCGCAAGAGCACTGCTCCGCGGTGATGCGTAACCGTATCCCCATTCATCCGACCATTCCGTCATACTACATTCAGAAAAGAGGGCTTCATCATGACAAGAAAAACAGCAAACTGCATTCTCGCCGGTCTCGCAGCCTGCGCGCTCGCGGTCATCTGGCACGCGACGCACGGCATCTCCATGTTCGCAAAGGTCGATCTCGCTGCGGATGACGGCATCTGCACCGAAGCGGATCTCCGCGATGCCGTTTCCGTTGTACGGAAGGAATTTCGCGGCTTTGACGGCTGTGTGATGCAGTCGCTCCGTTACAGCGCAGAACAGACGCAGCAGGAACGCGATACCCTTGCACAGACCGGTCACAGCCCGCTCGGCGATGACTTCGACGAGGTCATCGTGCTCGAATCCGACTTCACGACCAGCAAGGCATTTTCCAGCATCGTGTATCAGGGCTGCGCGCAGCAGGGATTTCAGTGGATCGTCACGCGGCAGAACGGCGGCGAATGGGAGCTGAAAACCGCCGGCTATGCCTGAACAGAACAACACAGCACATCATTTCAGAAAGGACGTCATCATCATGAAACGAAAAACACTCGCGCTCATACTCTCCGGCGCAGGCGCTGTTCTGCTCGCATTCCTCTGGCATGCGGGCTGCGGCATCTCGCTGTTTGCAAAGGTCGATACCCAGCCCGCCGGCAATTCGCATACCAATGCCGAAATGCAGCAGGCGGTCTCACTCGTGCGGAAGGATTTCCGCAGATTCAACGGCTGCGTCATGACAAGGCTCACCTATGACGAGGCGCAGACACAGGAAGAACTGAACGGCTATTACGCGCAGGATCCGGATATTGACGATCTCATCATTCTGGATTCCGATTTCACGGTCAGCAAATCATTATCCCAGCCCGAACTTGGCGGTGCTGCGCAGCACGGCTGGAAATGGATCGTTGTTCATACCGAAGCCGAAGGCTGGAAGCTTCTCGGCAGCGGACTCGCATAAGCAGACGCGGATCGCACCGCCGCACCGTCTGCACGCAAAATAACCCGATTTTATTCAGATAAGGAGAACCACAATGGCAGATTTACTGGAAATGGCAAAGCAGCTCGGCAGAGCGCTCCAGCAGGACGAACGCTATCTTGCATTCCGAAAGGCATCCGAGGAGAATGACAATGATGCAGAGCTGCAGAACCTGATCGCGCAGTTCAATCAGAAGCGCCTCGACCTCGGCAATGAGGAGGACGCACCGGAGCAGGATGCAGACCGCGTCCGCGCACTCGGCGAGGAAGTCCGCACGATGTATTCGCAGATCATGTCGAACGGGAGCATGCGCAAGTATCAGGCTGCAAGAGCCGAGTTTGAGCAGCTGCTCGACGGCATCAACCGCGTCATCGCCATGAGCGCCGCAGGTCAGGATCCGGATTCGTTTGATCCCGCTGCTGCCGCATCGTGCAGCGGAGACTGCTCCGGCTGTGCCGGCTGCCACTGATCTGCCGCTATGAGTGTAGAGATCGACCGCTCCAAGCTTTCGCCGATGATGCAGCAGTACCTCGCGGTCAAGGATGCATCCGGCGATGCGATCGTGTTTTTCCGTCTGGGAGATTTCTATGAGATGTTCTTTGACGACGCGATCCTTGTCTCAAAGCTGCTGGAGCTGACACTGACCGGCAGAGACTGCGGTCTGCCGACGCGGGCGCCGATGTGCGGCGTGCCGTATCATTCCGTGGAGCAGTACCTCAAGCGCCTCGTGAACCTCGGTTACCGCGTGGCGATCTGCGAGCAGATGGAAGATCCCGCGCTCGCAAAGGGGCTCGTGGAGCGCGGTGTCATCCGCGTGGTCACGCCCGGTACGCTGATCGAATCGAGCATGCTGGACGAATCAAACTGCAATTATCTTGCGGCGGTATGGAGCCGCGATGAGGAGATCGCATTCTGTGCGGCGGATATCTCGACGGGCGCAGTCAATCTGCACCGGCTGGAAGGGAAATCCCGCACCGATGACCTCATCAGCCTGCTCGACCGCTATCATCCCTCGGAGCTGCTCATTACAAAGGATTTTCTGGATTACAAGCCCGTCGCGGACTTCCTGCGCACCCGCACGACCTGCATGGTCACGCTGCGGGATGACGAATGCTTCTCGCAGGCAAAGCAGCGCGACACCGTATTGAAGCAGTGCTCTGCGGATTCCTTTGAAGCGCTCGGACTTTCGCCGGACGGCGCCGACAGCGCGGTCGCATGCGGACTGTTCCAGTATATCGCAGAGACACAGCGCGCGCTGGTCGGACGCTTCACCGAGATCACGATTCACGGCAAGGACGGCGTCATGGGGCTGGATGCGAATGCGCGGCGCAATCTGGAGCTGACCGAAACGCTCCGCTCCCACGAGAAAAAAGGCTCGCTGCTCGGCGTGCTCGATCAGACCGAGACCGCAATGGGCAGGCGCATGCTCCGCACATGGATGGAGCAGCCGCTCACAACGCCCGTGCGCATCATGGACAGGCTGAATGCGGTCGAGCTGCTGATGAAGAACAGCGTTGCCATGACCGAGCTGCGCGACCTGCTGGACAAGGTGTTCGATCTGGAACGCCTGATGTCGCGCGTCATGTTCCAGAAGGCGACGCCCCGCGATATGAAATCGCTCTCGCAGACGGCTTTGCAGCTGCCGGCGATCAAGGCACAGCTGCAGACGCTCACGCAGTCCAAGCTGCTGACAAAGCTCGAATCCGAGATCTCTCCGCTCAATGAGATCTCCGACCTGATCGAGCGCGCGCTGGTCGATGAACCGCCCGTGCAGATCAAGGACGGCGGCGTCATCCGCGACGGCTTTCATCAGGAGCTCGATCAGCTGCGCCATGCGATGAACCACGGCACGGAGCTGATCGCGGAGATCGAGAACCGCGAGCGCGAACGCACCGGCATCAAGAATCTCAAAACGGGCTATAACCGTGTGTTCGGCTATTATCTCGAAGTGTCGCGGTCGTATTACGAGCAGGTGCCGCCGGAGTGGATCCGCAAGCAGACGCTCGCAAACTGCGAACGCTTTATCACGCAGGAGCTGCGCGATGCCGAAAACACGATCGTCGGCGCAAAGGACAAGGCACTCGCGCTGGAATCGGTGATCTTCTCGGAGCTGCGGGAATTTCTCGCACAGCAGCTCAAAACCGTGCAGGAGACCGCCGCGGCAGTCGCGCAGGTGGACGTGCTCTGCTCGCTGGCGCTGACCGCGCTGGAAAACGAATACTGCAAGCCGGAGATCGCCGTAGACGGCAGGATCGAGATCCATGACGGGCGGCATCCGGTCGTCGAGCAGATGCTGACCGATTCGGTCTTTGTGCCGAACAATGTGCTGCTGGACCAGAAAGCAAACCGCCTCGCGATCATCACCGGCCCGAACATGAGCGGTAAATCGACCTACATGCGGCAGACGGCACTGATCGTGCTGATGGCGCAGATGGGCAGCTTTGTGCCCGCTTCCTACGCGAAGATCTCCGTGGTCGATCAGATCTTCACGCGCGTCGGCGCATCGGATGACCTGACGGCAGGCGAATCGACCTTCATGGTGGAAATGCACGAGGTTTCGACGATTCTGAAGCGTGCAACTGCAAACAGCCTCGTCATTCTCGATGAGGTCGGCAGAGGCACCTCCACATTCGACGGCATCAGCATTGCAAGGGCGGTCGCGGAGTTCATCTCCGGCAAAAAGATCGGCTGCAAGACGCTCTTTGCCACGCATTACCACGAGCTGACCATGCTTGAGGGACAGTGCGACGGTGTACGGAATCTCAGCATTGCCGTGAAAAAGCACGGCGATACGATCCGGTTCCTGCGCAAGATCGTCGAGGGAGCCGCCGATGACAGCTACGGCATCGAGGTCGCAAAGCTCGCGGGGCTCCCCGCGCAGGTCACGAACCGTGCGCGCGCGCTGCTCTCCGAAATGGAAGCGCAGTCCAAAGCAGAAAAGGAAAGCTATCAGGCAAAGCTTGCGGCGGAATCCGCAGGGCAAATGAGCTTTTCCGCAGACGCAGATGCACAGGTCATCTCGCAGCTCTCAAAAACGCATGTCAACGAGCTTTCCGACGCGGAATGCCGTGAGCTGCTGCTGGATCTGACGAATCTGCTGCATTAACGTATCTATTATGATGAAAAGGGGGATCTGCAGTGACACCGGAAGAATTTCGCGCAAAGGCGCAGGCGGACAAGGAATGGGCGCCCGGCTGGGATGAGATCGAGGACGCGTTCAAAGCGGTCTACGGCGATCAGGAACCGGCACATTTCGGCACCGTCATCACGAGCAGGGCGATGTTCGGCGGGAACGAATATCTCGACGGATACAGCGCCTATCAGTCCGCAAAGGGTTACAGCCATATCGTGACATTCGGCATGAGCGAGCTCTACGCAGACGAGGAGCGCCTCGGCAAGCAGTACAGCAAATGGGGCTACGAAATGACGATCAAGCTCCGGAACGAACAGCCGCAGGACTGCATCTGGGCAATGAATATGCTCGGTAATCTCGCACGCTATACATTCCAGAGCGAGCGCTGGTTCGAGCCGGAGCAGTATGTCGGCTCCGCGAACAATCCGGAATCGCTCAATCTCGGCAAGCCCGAAAGCAAAATCACCTCGCTGCTCATCATCAATGATACGGAGATTCCGACCAGACAGACGCTCTACGGCGAGCTCGCCTTTCTGCAGCTTGTCGGCATCACCACGAATGAGCTGAAAGCGGTCATGAACGACCGCGCCCTGATCCCCGTTCTGCTCGAACGCATGAAGCAGGACTACCCCGATCTCGAAACGGATATGGCGCGCACAAAGGAATATCTCTGATCTTCCGTGCCGTGTCCCCTGCCGCATCTGCACACAGAGAGGTACCATATGAAAGACGATCAAAACCGCAAATACCCGAAGGAGCTGTTTCTCGTCGGCATCGTGTTCAATTTCATCGCCAAATTCTACCTCTGCGTCCCGGGGCTGATCCTGCTGGTGATCGGTCTGATCGCACGCAGCCGCCCGTTCATCGTATTCGGTGCGACGATGCTCGCGATCGACCTTGTGCTTGCGGTCTCGGATCAGTTCATGATCAAGCGGACATTCGAGGAGCCGACGGACAATCCGGAGTTCAAGCCCTATCAGGACGCGATCACAGGCGGCAACTGGCGGGAGGATCTCGAAAAGCTGACGAATCCGGAGCGGCACGGTGACGATCCGCCGGAAGATGATGAAGATGATGCTTCCGGCGAGGATTCCGATTCGCAGCAGAACCGGTGAACGATGGTTCACTTAGAAAGGAAAAATCTGTGCCCGAAATTCATGTTTTACCAAAGGATATTGCAGAGCTGATCGCTGCGGGCGAGGTCATTGAACGCCCCGCCTCGGTGCTCAAGGAGCTGACCGAAAACGCGATCGACGCAGGCGCAAAGCGCATCACCGCGGAAATGAAGCGCGGCGGTGTGCTCTATCTGCGCGTGACCGACGACGGCTGCGGCATCGCGCCGGAGCAGGTCCGCACCGCGTTTCTGCGTCATGCGACCAGCAAGATCAGCACCGCAGAGGATCTCGAAACGATCTTTACGCTCGGCTTCCGCGGCGAGGCGCTCGCTTCGATCTGCGCGGTCTCGCGGACAGAGGTGCTGACACGGCAGAAGGATGCGGAATACGGCACGCATTATCAGATCGAGGGCGGCGAGGAGACCGCCTTTGAACAGAGCGGCTGTCCCGAAGGCACGACCGTTGTGGTGCGCGACCTCTTTTATAATGTGCCGGTGCGCGCGGGCTTTCTGAAAAAGGATACCGCAGAGGGCAATGCCGCGGCGAATATCTTCCAGAAGATCGCGCTGTCTCATCCGGAGATCTCGTTCCGGCTGATCCGCGAAAACCGCACGGAATTTGTCACGCCCGGCGACGGGCAGCTCTATTCTGCGATCTACGCGATCTTCGGCAAGGATTTCGCGCGCGATCTGCTGCCGGTACACTATGCAGAGGAGCAGCAGGGCGGCATCACCGTCGAGGGCTATGTGATGAAGCCGCTTTATTCGCGCCCGAACCGCTCGCATCAGCTGTTCTTCGTCAACGGCAGATCGGTGCGCTCGTTCACGCTGATCTCCGCGATCGAGGAAGCCTATAAAACCCTCATCATGACAGGAAAATATCCGGCATGCGTGCTGACCGTGCAGGTCTCGCCGCGCATTGTCGATGTCAATATGCACCCGACCAAAGCGGAAGTGCGCTTCTCCGATGAAAAGCGCATTTATCAGGCGGTCTATTTTGCGGTGCTCGGTGCGCTGGAGCAGAATCATCTGGTCTATGAATTTCAGCTGCCGCAGCCGGATCCCGCACCCGCGGAAGCTTCTGCCGGTGCGATCCCGCCGCCGCCCGTACCGCCGCGCACCGTCAAGCCGGAGCTCTATACGCCGCGCCGTCCGCAGCGGGACTGGTATGCGCCGGTCGCCGGAACCGATTCCAATACGCCGGCGCCGCTCTTTGAAAAGCAGTCCGCGCCGCAGACCGTTCCCGTTCCGGATAATCCTGCGCCGGTATCTGCAATGCAGCCGGATGTACATGTGCAGGCAGCAGCGCCGGAAACCGCTCCGGCACCGCAGAATCCCGCGTCTGCACCCGTGAGCATCCCGCAGCAGACCGCGCCTGCAAAGCCGGTCATTCCGGAAGCCCTGAAAGCATTTCCGGAGCTGACGGCACAGGCGCCTGTGACTGCGCCGCCGGAACCGCAGATCTCTGCACCGGCTGCGCCTGCGGATCCTGCACGGTCGGAGCTGCCCGATGAACCGGAAGCGCGCAATGCCGCGATCTCCGAGATCCAGCGCGAGCGCATCACCGTGATCGGCGAGCTCTTTGAAAATTATGTGCTGGCAGAGGCGGGTGAGCAGTTTGTCATGATCGACAAGCATGCGGCACATGAACGCATTCTGTTCGAGCGGTTCCGCACACGCGAATGCCGCGACCGGCAGACCTTGCTCACGCCGGTGCGCATCCTGCTGACGGCAGACGAGATCTCCGCATTGCAGGAGCAGCAGGAAACGCTGCTCGGCTGCGGATTCACATTTGATTTCAGTGAATCGCCGGTGGTTCTGCTGACCGGTGTGCCGCTGTCCTGCGCAGAGCTGGATCTTGACCAGATCGCTGCCGATCTCGCGGCAAACTGCCTGAAGCATCATGCGCAGCCCGATCTGCATCTGCTGGACGACATGTTCCACGATCTTGCGTGCAAGGCGGCGATCCGCACGGGGACGCATAACACGAAAGAGGAATTGCAGTCGCTTGCGGTACAGGTCTGGGAGAATGAGCAGATCCGGCATTGCCCGCACGGCAGACCGGTCATGTTCCTGCTCTCGAAATACCAGATCGAAAAGCAGTTCAAGCGCATTCAGAATTAAGGAGAACAGCAAAAAAGATGAACAGCAATGAGAACACCTGTCAAATCAGGTTTGAAGATCGGTTCCCTTATGACAGAGAAGAATACTATACTGTGATTTTATTCTTCGACAATATGATTCGGCGGGATTTCCAAACGCTGCTCCGCAGGATGAGAGAAGGGATCAGCAGCATGCTGTGTGACACGATCGGTTATGAATTGCCGGAAAATGAAGATGACGATTGTGAATGGAAATTCAGCGGCTGTATCGAATTATGGTGGGTGGCAGGAGATGCAGGACATGAGCATGTTTTCCTGATCAGCTTCAAAATGTTTATCGAGTGTTTAAGGCTCGCGGCAAAGATCTGGATACTGAACAACAGCATGCGCAATACACAGGTGATTTCCGATCTGGAAGAATCCATTGATGTGATCGAAAAGCGTTACGAAAAATATGATTCTGATTTTTGCAGCAGCCAAAGCCGCAGCGATTAAAGCAAAATATCGCAGATTTCCGTCCTGAACTGTTCAGCAGGAATCCTTCCGGCAAGGAACGGCAGAAAAGCTTCTGCGATCATAAGAACCTTTGTGACGAAAAGAATGAAGGAGATAATATGTCAAAAATCGCATTGATCGTAAACGAAATGCAGAATGATTACCTCTGGGAAAAACGAAAGGACAAATTCCCGTATGACACCGCGCCGCTGCTCGATGCCGTCAATACGGCGATCGACCGCGTGCATGCTGCCGGCGGCGATGTGCTCTATCTGACACAGATCTTTCCGGATACGCCGTCGAATCACATCATTTTCGGCTACTGCATCACCGGCACAGAGGGCGCCGCACTGCATGCAGATCTGCACATCGTTTCGGAGCACTGCTTCGAGAAAAATGTCTCCGATCTGTTTGCAGATGCGAAGTTCAAGGAATTTGTGACGGCACAGGGCTATGACGAGCTGCATTTCTGCGGCATCGACGAGTGCGCCTGCATTGCGGCGACTGCAAAGACTGCCGCTGCATCCGGCATGCGCGCCGTCATCCTCGAAAACGGCACCGCGACGCGCTTTGATGCACGGAAGAAAGCCGTCACCCGCGCCGAACTGAAAGCAGCCGGCGTCATCTATCAGAAAGAGGAAACCGTATGAAAAAGCAGAACGGTCCCGCACCGATGGCTGTGATCTACGGCCCGCCCTCGATGCTCCGCGCAAAGGCGACCGGCATCACCGTGCGCGCCTATACCGAAGCGGATCTGCCGTTCATGCTCCCGATCTGGAATGAGATCGTCGAGGAAGGCATCGCATTTCCGCAGGAAGAACCCCTCACCGCCGAGACCGGCGCGGCATTCTTCGCACAGCAGACCTATACCGCCGTTGCAGAGGAAAACGGCGTCATTCTCGGGCTGTATATCCTGCACCCGAACAATGTCGGCAGATGCGGGCATATCTGCAATGCAAGCTATGCCGTCAGCAGCGAAGCCCGCGGCAGACATATCGGCGAACAGCTCGTGCTCGACTGTCTGGAGCAGGGACGCGCACACGGCTTCCGCATTTTGCAGTTCAATGCCGTGGTCGAAAGCAATGTCCATGCGCGGCATCTCTACGAACGGCTGGGCTTTCGGCAGCTCGGCACAATCGAGGGCGGCTTCCGCATGAAGAACGGCGAATACGTCAACATCTGCCCGTATTACAAAGCGCTCTGATGCAGCGCAGAATCCGGCAAGTACAGAAAGGAGCATGCCTGTGACCGAACAGCTGCCGGTCATCGCGGTCGTCGGCGCGACGGCAACCGGAAAAACCGCCCTCGGCGCGGCAATCGCCGAACAGTATCACGGAGAGGTCATTTCGGCAGACTCCATGCAGCTCTATGAGGGGCTGGATATCGCGACCGCAAAGCCGACAGCGGACGAAATGCGCGGGATCCCGCATCACCTGATCTCGGTGCTCCCGCCGGAGCATGCATGCTCGGTCGCGGAATACGTCGGGCTTGCGCGGGAGAAAATCGCGCAGATCCACGCAAACGGAAAGCTGCCGGTCATTGTCGGCGGCACCGGACTCTATATCGACGCGCTGCTCGATAACATTCAGTTCCCCGATATTCCCGCAGACGATGCGCTCCGTGCAAGGCTCAATGCAGAAGCCGAAACCCTCGGCAGGACTGCGATGCGCGAACGGCTCATGCAGTGCGATCCGGAATCCGCAGCGCGCCTGCACGAAAACAATCTCCGGCGCATCATCCGCGCACTGGAAGTCTATGAGCTGACCGGCATCCCGCTCTCCGAGCACGCAAGGCGCAGCAGAGCCGTCCCCGCGCCGTGGAACATCCTGCGGCTCGGCATCGGATTTGCCGACCGCGAAAAGCTCTATCAGCGCATCCGCCTGCGCGTGGACAGCATGGTGCAGGAAGGGCTGCTCGATGAGGTGCGCGCCGAATACAGCTCCGGCAGACGCCGCGCGACCGCTGCAATGGCGATCGGCTACAAGGAGCTGCTGCCGTGGCTTTCCGGCACCGATACCGCCGAAGCATGCCTGCTGCGCATCAAACAGGAGACCTGCCGCTATGCCAAACGGCAGGGAACGTGGTTCCGTCGGAATCAACAAATCGAATGGATCATGCGGGATGAGATTTGTTCCGAAACACGAATTTTTGAAATGTGTCAAAAAATGATAGCGAAATGGGACGCGTTGTGATATAATATATGATGTGTAGTTGTTGACGGGTGAGGTATACCCTCATGCGTATTCTGCATAGATACACATAATTATGCTATAATAAAAGAAATGGGGCAAGTAACATGACCAATAAGGGACTCAATCTTCAGGACGTATTTCTGAATCAGGCTCGGAAGGACCGCCTGCCGCTGACCGTTTTTCTGACAAACGGCTATCAGTTCAAGGGCATCATCCGCGGCTTCGATTCGTTTATTGTCATCCTTGAAACAGACGGCAAGCAGCAGCTTGTCTATAAGCACGCGATCTCCACGATCGTACCGGCAAGACCGATCTCCATTCTCGATGCAATGGAGCAGCGTGAGGAAGCCGAGTAAGATCCATGAACGAAATTACAACGCGAATCCTCAAGATCCTGCTGCTGGTGTTCGCTGTTGTGCTGGCTTCCTCGATCTTCTATCATCTGTTCTTTACGAACTATGAGACCGAAAATGCGATCTATGATGAAGTCAGTCTCGTTTCAACCTTTCAGGGCGTTTATGTGCGCGATGAGACCGTCAAGCTGTATAACGGCGAGGGTGCCGTCCGGTACTGCGTCGATGACGGTGCAAAGCTCGGCGTCGGCGGCGTAGTCGCAGAGGTCTATTCCAATGAGGAGCAGATCGACCTGCGCACACAGATCGCCGAAAAAGAAGCGGAGCTTGCGATGCTCAGCAAGCTCGAAAACCCCGGCACCAGCGAGAATGCCCAGCCGGCAAAGATCGCTGCGCTCATCGACGAGCAGTATAAATCCATGATCCGGATGCGCGAAAACGGGGATATCTCCGGCGTATGCAGCGCAAAACAGGATCTTGCCGTGCTGATGAGCACATATGAGAAAATTACCGATTCGACCGTCGATTATCACGACCGCATCGTTGCGCTCGAGGACGAGATCTCAAGACTCAGCCGCCGCAAAACGGCTGCGGATCAGACGATCCCTGCAGAGCAGAGTGCCTATTTCGTCAGCCATGCGGACGGCTACGAGGATGTCCTGACCGTGGATAATGTCAGACAGCTGACTGCCGAGCAGCTCGCTGCCGTGACCGACGACGGCAATCCGGACAGCAATCTCGATCAGAACCGTGTCATCGGCAAGCTGATCGCGGATTATGCATGGTATATCGTCGGCGTGTTCGACAATACCAAGCTTCGCCTTTCAGAGGACGATACCGCGTCGGTGCGGCTGGAATCCTATCCTTCCACACTCCGCGTCAAGGTCGTGTCCCTGATCTCCGCAGGCGATGTCACTAAAACACAGGGCGTATTCCGCTGCGACCAGCTCACCGGCGAGATCCTGCAGCACCGCACCGAACGTGTGCAGATCCTGCGCGATACCGTCGAGGGCATCCGCGTTCCGCGCTCCGCGATCCGGTTCAAGACCATGGAGATCGAGGAAACGGACGAGGAGGGCAATGTCTCCAGAAAAACCGAGGACTGCATGGGCGTCTATGTGCTCGTCGGCGAGACCGCCGAGTTCCGCAGGATCGAGCGTGTCTATGAGGATGAAAACTATTACCTCTCGAAACTCGATGCCGGAAGCGGATTCGTT
The DNA here is from genome assembly GCA_001603005.1 of Clostridiales bacterium Firm_04. Taxonomy (GTDB): domain Bacteria; phylum Bacillota; class Clostridia; order Oscillospirales; family Ruminococcaceae; genus Firm-04. The sequence continues at coordinate 40,811 of LVAJ01000001.1, read as the reverse complement.
GCGCTCTATGACGATATTATCGTGAAAGGTGTGATGGCAGATGGCGAATGAATTTGCCCCCTGCACGGAAGCACAAAAACAGGCGGTTCTGGAGCGGCTCGCAGCGATCCGGCAGAAGATCGCGGCAGCATGTCAGGATTCCGGCAGAAGCGAATCCGAGGTCACGCTCATGGCGGTGACGAAAACAGTCTCCCCCGAGCTCATCAACCTCGCAGTCGATGCCGGCGTCACGACACTCGGCGAAAACCGCGTGCAGGAGTATCTCTCCAAGCGCGATGCCTACCGCGCAGATGCAGAAGTCCAGTTCATCGGACATCTGCAAACGAACAAAGTCAAACAGATCATCGACAAGGTCACGCTGATCCATTCCGTGGACAGCCTGCACCTCGCCGAAGCGATCAGTAAAGCGGCTGAAAAGCAGGGCATTGTCATGCCTGTGCTGCTGGAAGTCAATATCGGCGGAGAAGCTTCCAAATCCGGCGTTTCTCCCGATGAACTCCCTGCGCTGCTCGATGCCGTGCAGAAGCTCCCCGCCGTGCGTGCGGACGGGCTGATGACCATTCCGCCGCCCATGACGGATGAAGCGGAGCAGATCCGCGTCTTTACACAGATGAAGCAGCTGTTCGACAGCCTGCGGCAGTCTGTGCCGATGCAGGTACTCTCCATGGGCATGTCGGGCGATTATGAAGCCGCTGTACGGTGCGGCGCAACGATCGTCCGCATCGGAAGTGCACTGTTCGGGGCGAGATCCTATCCCCCGAAGAACGAAGGCTGATTGGATTTCAATGCACATGCAGCCGGCGTACAAGCCGGACATGGAACGAAAATACATTTCACCAGAAAGAAAAGGAGAATCCAGATGAAAGTTTTTGACACACTCCGCGATTTCTTCGCACCGCAGGATGACGATTCCTACGAGACTGAACCGGTGCGTGAAACCAGAGAACCCCGTGAACACAGAGAATATCGTGAAACAATCCGTGAGCGGGAGCCTGTGCGTGAGCTGCAGGATACCTCTGCGCGTGAGGTGCGCGAGCCTGCTTCCCTGCGCGACAGCTATAAGCCGGAAACAGACTACCAGTCCAAGCGCGATAACAAGGTGGTCAACATTCAGGCAACAGCGCAGCTTCAGGTCGTGCTGGTCAAGCCCGAGGTGTTCACCGACGCAAAGCAGATCGCCGATCATCTGATCTCCAAAAAGACTGTTGTGCTCAATCTGGAGACCGCTTCTGCCGAGAACAAGCGCCGCATCATCGACTTCCTCGTCGGCGTTGCATACGCAAACGGCGGCAGCCTCAAGCCGGTCGCGAACCTGACCTATATCATTACCCCGTATAATGTCGGCTTCATCGGCGAGGATCTCGTCAATGAGCTCGAAACAAACGGCGTCATCATGTAAATTTCCCGCCTGTAAGCTGCAAACGAGAAATAGAGATGAAAGTTCGGAAAGGAGTACAGCGCAATGATAACCGCCAAGGATGTTCAGAAGAAAAAGTTTGAAAAGGTCAAATTCGGATACAGCCCCGAAGAAGTCGATTCCTTCCTCGCACAGATCGAGAATGATCTGCGCCTGATGCAGCAGGATCTGGATGATTCCAACGAAAAGGTTCAGCTGCTTGCGGACAAGGTGCGCGAATACAAGGATACAGAGGATGACCTGAAAAATGCGCTGCTGCTTGCACAGAAGCAGGCGCGGCAGGTCGTTGAGGAAGCACAGCAGAAGGCTGACGCGATCGTCGCAGAGGCAAAGGCTTCGGTCGATTCCGTCAAGTCGCAGGCGCTGGTCGATTCCGAAACCCAGCTGAAGAATATCACCGCGCAGCTCGAAGCGGAAAACGCTTCCCTCGTGGAGACTCAGCATCAGGTCGCCGATTTCAAGCGCGCCCTGTTCGATATGTACAAAGAGCATCTGGAGCTGATCTCCAGACTGCCGGAATCCACCGATGACATCGAATATGTCGAGGAAGTGGAAGTCGTCGAAGAAGCCGAAGAATCTGCTGCGCCGGCGGAAACAACTGCTGCCGAGGTCACGGAAGCGGCTGCTTCTGCTGCGGAGCCGGTCGTTTCCGGAACGGCTGCTGCATTCGACGATGTGGCACAGAGCACCTTCGGGAGCCGCCGCGATGATGCGGGCAGCGCTGCCCGCCGCAGATTCAACGATCAATAAGCTGCGGCACCGGTTCTCTGAAGCGTCCGTTTCAGTTACGTGATCTCAACAAAGGAACCGTGCACTGCACGGCTCCTTTTTATTTCTCGGAAAGGTGTGTGATCCCTTGATCACTCTCGTTCTCATCATCGCAGTCATTGCAGCACTCGTCGGCGCCGATCAGGCGATCAAGCTCTGGGCGATTGCCAATTTGCAGGGGCAGCCGGAGCGATCGTTTCTGCCGATCGGCTCGCTGGACTGGATGCACCTGCGCTATCTCGAAAACAGCGGCGCTGCATTCAGCATCCTGAGCGGAAACCGCGGCTTGCTGATCGTGCTGTCGGTCATCGCAATGCTGGTCGGCATGTATGTGCTGCACCGCAAGGGCAGAGAATACCGTTGGCTCTATCCCGCGATCACGCTGATCGCAGCGGGCGGCATCGGAAATATGTATGACCGCATTTTCCGCGGCGGCAAGGTCGTCGATTATTTTGATTTTCAGCTGCATCGTTTTGCAGTGTTCAATTTTGCGGATATTCTTGTGACGGTCGGCGTGGCAATTCTGATCATCGGCATCCTGTTCTTCGATCAGGAAGCGAAAGCCGCGAAAAAGGCAAAGCAGGCAAAACGCGTGCCCTATGCGCACACGGCTGCGGCATTATCCGAAGCCGGAGAGCTGCCGGAAGCCGGCATGCTGCCCGATGCCGAAACGCTGCCGGTTCTGCACGATGCGGATGAGGAGACCGACCATGCCGGCGCGTGAACTGCTGCTGACTGCTGCGCCGGAAGATACCGGAAAGCGGCTGGATGCATGGCTTGCTGCGCAGGAGACACTCGGTCTGACGCGCTCTGCCGTGCAGCAGCTTCTCGAACAGGATCAGATCACGCGAAACGGCAGATCTGCGAAGAAAAATGACAAGCTGCAAGCCGGCGATACCGTCACGGTGACGGTTCCGGAGCCGCAGCCGCTCACGGTTCTGCCGCAGGATCTCCCGCTGGAAATTGTATTTGAGGACGACGATCTGCTGGTCATCAACAAGCCGAAGGGCATGGTCGTGCATCCCGCGCCGGGACATCCAGACGGCACGCTGGTCAATGCGCTGCTCTTTCACTGTGCCGGACGGCTTTCCGGCATCAACGGCGTCATCCGTCCGGGCATTGTGCACCGCATCGACCGCGATACAAGCGGGCTGCTGATCGTTGCCAAGACCGACCGCGCGCATCTCGGGCTCGCCGAACAGATCGCCGTGCATTCCTTTACGCGGGAATACGAGGCAATCGTCTGCGGCAGATTCAAAGAAACAGAAGGCACGGTGCATGCGCCGATCGGCAGAGATCCGCGTGACCGGCAGAAAATGTGCGTCATTGCGGCCAATTCCAAAGACGCCGTTACGCATTATGCCGTGCTGACGCAATACGAAAAATATGCGCATATCCGCTGCAAACTCGAAACCGGCAGAACGCATCAGATCCGCGTACACATGAAGCACATCGGGCATCCGGTCTACGGTGATGCGGTCTACGGCAAAGCGGAAAAGGATATCGAAGGGCAGTGTCTCCATGCAAAAAAAATCGGATTTGTGCATCCCGTGACGGGGGAATATCTCGAATTTGACAGTCCCCTGCCCGACTATTTCACCCGCATTCTGCGAAAACTCTCATAAAGGGCGTGAATCATCATGCATTTTACATACTGTCCTGACTGCGGCAGCAAAACCGTTCCGCGGCAGATGGGCGATGACGGCGCGGTGCCGTACTGCGAACGCTGTCAGAAGCCGCTGTTCGATATGTTCAGTACATGCGTGCTTTCCGTTGTCAGGGATCCGTCGGGGCGCATCGCGCTCATCCGGCAGAGCTACGGGCAGCAGGAAACCTTTGTCGGCGTCGCCGGCTATATGAAATGCGGCGAGACCGCCGAGCAGGCTGCCCTGCGCGAAATCGCCGAGGAGATCGGGCTGAAACCGGAGCGGATCCGGTTCCTGTTCAGCGCATGGCATGCAAAGCGCGATCAGCTCATGCTCTGCTTCTGCGCCGAATCCGATGCGGCAGATTTCACGCTCTCGCAGGAAGTCTCCGAAGCGCACTGGTTCGCGCCGGAAGATGCCTGCAAAGCAGTCCGTTCGGGCAGTATCATCGAACGGCTCGTGCATGCCGCAATTCTATGAAGAAGATATGAAAATCACAGAAAAGGACTTGAAAAACAGTCTGAAATTTGCTATAATAAGATAATAAGATAAAGTGAAACCAAACCAATCGGAAACAAAAGGGATGAAACATACATGATCGGCTTTTACAGCTACACAGTGATTCTGACATTTGCCGGCTTTGTGTGCGGCTCTGTCGGGCTGTATTTCGCAGCGCACGGCAGCACCAATGCCGCAATTATTATGCTGATGCTCGCAGGCTTCTGCGATATGTTTGACGGAAAAGTTGCAAAGACAAAAAAGAACCGCACGCCGGAAGAATGCCGCTTCGGCATCCAGATCGACTCGCTATCCGATATGGTCTGCTTCGGTCTGCTGCCGCCGATGATCGCATTCAGCGCCGGACTGCAGAAGCCGCTGCACATTGCCGTGTTCAGCTGCTTCAGCCTCGCCGCACTGATCCGTCTGGCATATTTCAATGTCACAGAGGAAGAACGCCAGCAGGTCACGACCGAGCGCCGCAAGGTCTATGAAGGTCTGCCGGTCACATCGGTCGCGCTGCTGATCCCCGTGCTCTTTGCCTTCCGCAGAGACCTCGGCGATCTGTTTTCGGTCGTCGCGACGATCGTTTACGCAGTCATCGCATGTGCATTCATCACGCGCTTTACGCTGAAAAAACCCGGCATGCGCGCAATGCTGCTGTTCATTGTGATCGGCGTGCTGGAACTGCTCCTGCTGATCTACAAGCATCATACACGCTGACGAAACGCAGCCTGATCTGAATAAAAGGGGGAATCCGTGATGTCGAAACCGAAGGAAGCAGCACCGCAGTCCGGTGCACAGATTTGCGACCGTGCAGGCAATCCGACCGCGGATTCCTGTGCTTCTCAGGGAAAACTGCTCGGTCTGCTTTACGGCACGGCGCCTGGCAGAGCGGCACTCAAGCTGCTGACCAAGCCGGTCGTATCCAAGGCGGCAGGCATGGTGCTGGAGCATCCGCTCTCGACCGTCGCGATCCCGCCGTTTGTCCTGAAAAAGCACATCAAAATGGACGATTATGCCGGCGGCGGCTACCGCAGCTTCAATGCATTCTTTACGCGTCCGGTCAAGCCGGCGGCGCGCCCCGTTGACCGCGCACCCGAAGCGCTCATCAGCCCGTGCGACGCGAAGCTGACCGTCGTGCCGATCACAGAGGACATGCATTTTCAGGTCAAGGGCGCCGATTACAGCCTCGCAGCATTCCTCGGATGCAGGCACCTCGCAAAGCATTATCAGAGCGGCACACTGCTGCTCTTTCGCCTGACGCCCGACGACTATCACCGCTACTGCTATCCGGATGACTGCAGGATCGGCAAAACGCGCCGGATCAACGGCGAGCTGCACACGGTCAATCCCGTTGCAGCGGAGCACGATGTCAAGGTCTATCACCGCAACACGCGCACCGTCACGATGCTGACGACCGCGCATTTCGGACATGTGCTGCAGATCGAAGTCGGTGCGATGCTGGTCGGGAAAATCGTCAATCATCCGCACGGCGATTCGGTCGTGCGCGGCATTGAAAAGGGCTATTTCGAGTTCGGCGGCTCAACGATCGTGCTGGTGCTCGAAAAGGACGCCGCGGAATTGGACGCGCAGATCTGCAAAAACTCCGAAAGCGGCGCCGAAACCATTGTCCGGTACGGCTCCCGCATCGGCACGGCGCTGCATCCTGCGCAGCGATAACGGAATTGCTGATGTACAAAGCGCAGCAACCGACATGGATTTTGTGCAAAATGCTGAAAATGACCGCATCCGACAAAAATCGTTGTCGGATGCGTGTTTTTGTGGTAAAATAAAGAGTGGAAGGCTCTGCGTCCGGCGCGGAGCAACAGAACAAGATCAGAACAAAAGAAACAAAGGAGCAAACCATGTTTACCAGATATATCGGGATTGATTTGGGCACAGCCAATACCCTGATCTATGCACGCGGCAGGGGCATCATCATGCGGGAACCGTCCGTTGTCGCGGTCAATACCAGAACCGATCAGGCTTGCTCGGTCGGCAAGGAAGCAAAGGATATCATCGGCAGAACGCCCGGCTCGATCATTGCCGTACACCCGCTCAAGGACGGCGTCATCGCGGATTTCGATATCGCCGCGACCATGCTGCAGGAGCTTATCAAAAAATCCCTGAAAGGCACGATGTTCACTAAGGCGCGCGTCATCATCTGCATCCCGTCCGGCGTGACGGCTGTGGAGCGCCGCGCCGTCAAGGAAGCTGCCGAAAAAGCAGGCGCCAGACCGGTTCAGCTCGTCGCGGAGCCGCTTGCTGCCGCGCTCGGTGCCGGACTCCCGATCATGGAGCCGACCGGCACAATGGTCGTCGATATCGGCGGCGGCACCAGTGAGATCGCCGTGATCTCGCTCGGCGGCATTGTCTCCTACCGCTCAGTGCGCACCGCAGGCGATGCATTCGACCTCGCGATCGTCAACTACATCCGGAAAAAGTACAGCCTGCTGATCGGTGAGCGCACGGCAGAAGCCGTCAAAATCGGCATCGGCTCGGCGTTTCCGGAATCGACCGTCACCGAAATGGAAGTCCGCGGCAGAAACCTGCTGAACGGTCTGCCGGAAAATATCACGATCACCTCGGATGAGGTGCGCGACGCGCTCTATGAGCCGCTGTGCAATGTCATGGACGCGATCCGCGAAACCCTCGCACATACCCCGCCGGAGCTTTCCGCGGACGTCATCGAGCAGGGCATCACCCTGACGGGCGGCGGCGCGCTCCTGCACGGCATGGACAAGCTCATCAACCGCGAGACCGGCATGCCGGTCTATGTCGCGGAATATCCGCTGGACTGTGTGGCAGAGGGCACCGGCAAGATCCTCGAAAACCTCGACGAATACGAGGAGCTGCTGACCGAGGAAATCAAATATTACTAATCGCAAAGCAGGCAGAACGACCGCAGTTCTGCCTGTTTTCTCCATTTTATCGGCAATTATTGTTAATATATATGGTGTAACCTTTTGCTGCGGATGTGGTCTATATAAGTAAAGGGGGAAAGCAGAAACGCCTGCTGCATCCCCGATGTCCGAACCCGCGAACGATTTGAAAGGTGGTTGAACATGATGAAAAGAAAGAAGATGCTTCAAATTTGGGCAGCAGCGGCTGCAATCATCTGCACCCTGCCTGCATCCGTTTCCGTCTATGCCGCTACATGGAATGATGCGAATGAATTTCGCGCACTGTATCCGGATGTCTGGACGGATCCGGAGACCGGCACTTTGTACCGCGCGAACTGGTCTCTGAACGGCAAATCGCTCTTTGCAACGGATACGGCGCCGTATGCAGAAATCGCATTCTGTGTGCCGGAAGCTGACACCAAACAGGAAGACCTGCTGGCGGTCTGCAAAACGGTCTTTGACGAAAGCTACCGCATCGCCTGCTCTGAATCCGCTTTTTCGGCAGATCATCAGCCCGCGGTGCAGGTCTGGGCGGTCAGCATTCAGGATGCAGAAAACCGCGCAGATACCGCAGAAAAAGCAGATCAGCTCTATGAGAAGCTGAACCCGGCGTATCAGCTTCTGGATTACTGCTTCAAGACTGGCAATGAGAGCTACAGGCAGCTCGACAGCATCGAGATGCTCTGTACCTACGACTGCGATCCGGCTGACGCTGAAAAGCTGTCGGCGCTGCTCGCAAAGGCATATCCGGAATGGGAGATGCGCGCAGCTATACCGTTTCGGGCTGAGGAAACCTATGCTGTCCGCAAAAAGGGCTGCGCGTTCTACGATGTTCCGGCAGCGGAATATCTGGCGCTCCGCAGCGATGTGAAAAAGCAGCTCGGTTTGTCCGACAATCTGATCCTTGCAGTTCCGGAGCCGGAGATCGTGGCAGGCTATGTCAAGAACTACATTCTCCGGAAGGGCGATGTCACGCAGAACGGCGCTGTGAATGCGTTGGATGCACAGCAGACACTGATCGCTTATACCGAGCAAATGGCGGGAAATGATACCGGACTGACCGATGCGCAGATGCAGGCTGCCGATGTCAACGAGGACGGCAAGCTCGGCATCGAGGATGCGCAGTACATTCTCGTCTACTACACAGAGAACAGCGTCGCCCTGAATCCGATCACATGGGAGGAGCTGCTGCAGTTCACCCCGCGGACTGCCAAGGACGGCAGCATTGTCGTGGACGGTCTGATTGACTATCTGAACGGATAAGCTTCCCCCTCGCACAAAAAAACAAGCACCGCCGGAATCCGTTCCGGCGGTGCTTTTGCTGTATGCGGTTTTTGTATTATTCGTAGCGCAGTGCGTCGATCGGGTTGAGGTTCGATGCCTTGATCGACGGGATCAGACCGAAGACCACACCGACCACCATGGAGAATACGACCGAAACTGCGATCGCCTTTCCGGAGATCGAGACAGGCATTTCCGTGATGTTCGCGATGATGCTTGACAATCCGATACCGGTCAGCACACCGATCAGACCGCCGATGCTGGTCAGAACTGCGGCTTCCGTCAGGAACTGACCGAGGATGCGGCGCTTTCTTGCACCGAGCGCCTTCTTCAGACCGATCTCTCTGGTACGCTCCGTGACCGACACGAGCATGATGTTCATGACGCCGATACCGCCGACCAGCAGCGAGATGCTCGCGATCCAGAGCAGCATCTTGTTCGTGGACTGCGAGAGATCCTGCAGCGCCTTTGCCTGTTCCAGCAGGCTTTCGCTTCTGTACTCGGCTTTGGTCGCACTCATTTCAACGCCGGCGCCTTCTTCGCCTTCAGCCGGGGCTGCTGCGGTCGAGCGGATGTTTTCATTGAGAATGTCGGCAGCCTTCTTGCCGGCAGACGTCATGCTGTCCGTATCCTTCGCCTGAATGATGCAGTGCTGCGGCTCGTCATACTGGAAGCAGATGCTCCAGTCGCCGGTCGGGATATAGACCTGACCGCCCGTGCGCTGATTGTAGGTGTAATAGTCATCGACCGAGTTGATCGTCGGCTCAAATCCCGAACGCTTGGAGACCACGCCGATCACCTTGAACGGCTCGCCCGAGATATCCAGCGTCTTTCCGATCGGATCCTCGCCCTCAAAGGTCGAACGCGCGACCGAATCATCGACAAGCGCGACCTTTGCATATTCCTTGAACATCTGATCCGTGAACGCGATGCCCTCTGAAATATCGAGACCGGCAGTCTCCAGATAATCCTGATCAATTCCGACCACCGAGATGCCGTCGAGCATCTTGTTCATGTAATAGAAGTTGTCCACATATTCGCGCTGACGGTACAGTGTGCAGCGCTCCACCTCGTCCAGTGCGAGGATCCGCTCCTTATAGGAATCCGTAATGACGCGGATGTTCTCCGGCAGCGGGCTGTAAGCGAACTGATACGGGTAATCACCCTGCATCAGCCTGATCTGCACCGTATTGTTTCCGGCGCCGATCAGATTTTTCTTGATCATTTCGTTCGTTCCCTCAATGATGGACACGATCGCAATGATCGCGGCAATACCGATGATGATACCGAGCATCGTCAGGAATGACCGGATCTTGTGCGATATAATGCCCTGCAAAGAGAGTCTTATATTTTCAAACATTTTCTGCTACTCCAATTCTTATTCGGCAAAATCAGTCATTCGTCCGTTTAGTAATAATCGTACATCTTATCAGAAAGCAGCGGCTCATTGGTATCGTTCGTCCGGGCGCCTTCCTTGACATTGGTGCCGTACGGGAAACAGATCCGGTCGCGCATGCTCAGTCCGCCTGTGACCTCCACATAGACATCCAGCAGACCGACATTGACATACTGCTTGACAAGGCGGTCATTCTCGTCCGCCTTCATCACATAGTAATCGCCGCCCTCTTTGTGGACATAATGCTGCGGGATATAGATCGAATTGCTGCCGGAATTATCGCTGCCGTCTGAAACAAGATTCACACTGACGCCGTATCCGAATGTGAAGTCCGCCGGATTTTCCAGCTTTGCATGCACCTTGTAATACGAATTATTCGGATTCACGCCCCAGCCGTAGGAGCCGTAGGAGACCGGTTCCGGATCAATCGAGGTCACGGTCGCTTCCGAGAACGCATTGCTGCTGAAAGAAGTGACTTCGAGCTTTGCGCCCGGCTGCATCTTATCGAGGTTCATTTCCATTGCGCGGCAGATGACTTCGACGTCGCCCTCGCCCTCAATGACCGCGAAATAGTCCGAATTGATATCCGGCTCTGCAAACGGATCGGTCTCGCTCATATCCTGCCGGTCATCCGCAACGCCGTCCGTCACCTGACCGATCTTCTTCACAACACCGTCGATCTCTGCGAGCACTCTGCCGTCATTCTTCTGCTTGCGGGCGGTTTCGAGCTCCAGCTGTGCCTGTTTCAGGTTGATATTGAGATCCTTGATCTCGGTCTCCTGCTCCTTGACCATCTGTGCGATCTGTGCGCGGGAGTACATGTAGTCCATTGTCGGTTCTTCGTTTACCGGCTCCGGAAAATCGGGGATGTAAGGCTCCGGCTCCTCCTGCGGGATCTCATCGGGGATCTCCGGTTCTGTCTGCTGCTGATTCTGCAGCTCCGGCGGCATACCGAACGAAAGCTGACCGTGCATGCTGCCCTCCGGATCAATCGAAACGGAGCCCGTTTCCTCGTCGATCAGCACGCCGTCCGTCACCTTCCAGTCGGTGACATCCTCGGTCTTGAGCTTGGCGCCGTTGAGCAGCCACTTGTAAAGGAAGGTCTGGTCATCGGTATAGACGCGCAGCTCCACGCAGCGCTTGCTCTCGATCACCATCTGCATGAACGGCTGATAGACCGTCGCACGCGTGCTGCAGTTGATCACAATGGGATCCTCCGCGGTTCCTGCACCGGATGCGGCGCGGAATGCCAGCGGCACCTCCTCCTCAAGCTCCAGCGGCTCAAATTCCGGAAAATCGGGGATATCCGGTTCATCCGGAAAATCGGGATAATCGGGGTAATCCGGTTCGACCGGTGCAGGTGCATTTTCCGAGGGCTGATAGTTCCGGATCTCGTTCAGCTTTTTGTTTGCCATTTTGATGTTCTGTTCCAGAACCCGCACATCGTTTTCCTTTGCAGCGAGTTCCAGTTCGACCACCGTCATGTCATATTCCAGAATGGGATCGCCCTTTTTGACCTGCTGCCCCTCCGTCACAAACACTTCTTTGACCAGATTCTGCGCATTCAGCTTGACGCGCTGTGCATTTGCAGAATTGATGTATCCGTTCATGCTGTTGTCATTGCCCCAGTATCCGTAGTAGGGCATCGCCATCGCGCTGACCGGCACGACATCGACGACGCGTTTTTCGTCACGGCTTTTCTGGTACTGCTTCACACCGAAAAAGCCGCCGCCGCCGAGCAGGGCAATGCACAGCAGAAAAATAATCGCTTTTTTCATGCCTTTTCTGCTGCCTCCTGTACCGCCTGCACATCTGCTGCCGGTGCTTCTGCATCTGCGGGCTGTTCAGCAGCCGCCTGTGCCGGTGCTGCTTCTGCCGCGGGCTCCTGCTTCGCGCTTTCCGGTGCAGCAGCCGCCTCACGCGTATTGAACGCGCCGGAATGGATCTGACCGTCGCGGATATACATGACACGCTTTGCGCATTTTGCGATATCCGGCTCATGCGTGATCATCACAATGGTCACGCCCTCATCATTCAGCTCCTTGAACAGCTCCATGACCTGATCGCCGGACTTGGTATCCAGCGCACCGGTCGGCTCGTCCGCGAGCAGCAGGCGCGGCTTGTTGACGATCGCTCTTGCAATTGCGACGCGCTGCTTCTGACCGCCGGAGAGCTGTGTCGGCTTGAACTCCATTCTGTCCTCAAGCCCGACGCGCTTCAGGGCTTCGATCGCGCGCTCGCGGCGCTGCTTTTTGGAGACACCCGCGTAGAGCAGCGGCAGCTCGACATTTTCAAGCGCCGACTGACGCGGCAGCAGATTGAAGTTCTGGAACACGAATCCGATCTTCGCATTCCGGATCTCGGAAAGCTGTCTGTCGGTGCACTGCATGACGTCCGTGCCGTCGAACATGAAATCGCCGCTCGTCTGCTTATCGAGGCAGCCGATAATATTCATCAGTGTGGATTTGCCGGAACCGGACGGTCCCATGATCGCAACATATTCGCCGTCGTCCACTGACAGTGTGATATCCTTCAGAACAGGGACAGCCTCTTTGCCCTGCATATAATCCTTAAAAATACCTTTCAGATCAAAAACCATTGTACACACTCCCTGTCAGTTTTCGGTTTCCGGCTGCGCATCCGCTTCCGGTGCGGGATCCGCCCCGCTCGTCTCCTGATCGAACAGCTGCTCGCCGCCCGAAATGAGATTGCCGTCCGCATCGAACTGGTAGGTCTCGCCGTCCTCGTCGGTATAGGTCATGTTGCCGTCCGCGTCAGCCTGCATTTTGTCCTGCTCGCCTTCCAGACCTTCCATGCCCTCTAAGCCTTCCATGCCCTCCAAGCCTTCCATGCCTTCCAAGTCTTCCATGCCTTCCAAGTCTTCCATACCTTCAAAGTCTTCCATACCTTCCATGCCGTTCATCTCGTTCGGATCGCCGATGATGACATTGTCAGGGATATTCTTATCAGACTTGTTCATGGTCGTGCCGAGACCAGCCTCGATGTAATCCGCCGGATATGCGATGTAATCGTCGATCGTCAGACCGGAAAGGATCTGACAGTCGCCGCCCTCGTCGTTGATCTCACCGATCTCGACATAGCGCTTTTCGATCTGATCGTGCTCATTCTTTGCCCAGACATAGTTGCGGTCGCCGTCCCAGAGCACGAAGCTGCTGTACAGCCAGAGACCGTCCTTCTTGTCTGCATCCTGCTGACCGTTATCCATTTCGATCAGCACATGCTGACCGAGCAGGAAGCCGTCCAGCGATTCCGGCTCGACATAGAACGCATACTTTGCAGAGGTCGTCTGCTCATCGCTCATGCCGTAATACATTTCCTGATTGTTGCTCTGCGGGCTGGAGTCGATCTCGGAGATCGTGCCCGGCAGCACAAGCGACTCGTCAATGCGGCTGCGCAGATAGACCTTTGCACCCTTCTTGATCTGACCGCTGTTCTGCTCATTGAACACGCCCTTGACGCGGTATGCGCCCGCCGCAGCGATCTTCATGATGACGTCGGCGCTGTCGCCCTCGTCATACATCATCATCATCTGCTCCTCATTGCTGCCGCCCGGCTCCTTGACGTCCTTCACGGTGCCGTCAATCGGTGCGACAACATAGGCGCTGTCCAGCGAATTTTCCAGCTTGGAAAGTTCGAGGTTCTTCTTCTTGATCTCAAATTCCGTTTTCTTGATCTGACTCTGCTGCTGCAAGATGCTTGCGGTCAGAGATACCGCAGCGTCGCCGTCAGCAGTCTGCTTGTCGCGCTCATACTGCGCGATCTCGTTGTTGCAGCTTTCGATCTCATTCTGCAGGCGCTCGATCTCAAGCTTTGCGGTGTCAATGCTGACCTGCATCTGCTCGACGTCGTAGGTCAGGAGCTTGTCTCCCTTTTTGACCTCATCGCCGTCCTTGACGAGGATCTCGCCGATCGTCTGCTGCGTGTCATACTTGACATCGACGGTCTTCTGCGCAACGATGACGCCGGCAAAATCGTGCGCGAACAAATTCGCGCCGTCTACCGTATTGAGCGTTGCGACCTTCTGTACAAAGACTTTCTCCGACGAATGTGAGACCTGCCCGCCGAAATGCCGGTACAGTCCCCAGCCGCCTGCCGCAAGTCCGCAGATTACTGCTGCTGTGATGATTCCTTTGACGATGCCTTTCGCCGCCATAGTGTTCCCTCCGTTGTTGTTGATTGGACAAAATTAGTGCTGGTTCTGCGCACCTCATGCAACACCCATTATAATACGCATTCCGGTATCTGTCAATCTGAATCCCTCAAAATTAAGAAAGATTTAATTCGCGGGCAAGAAACACCGAAAACAAAACAAATGCAGAATACCATGCGGCTCCGAACAGACGGCAGGCGGCAGCGCGGCTGTTACGGCTCCGATGCATCCGAGAGCACAGTTTCCGGATAATAATGCTGCAAAATTGTTTCAAAGCTGCTCCCCTGCGCTGCCATTGCGTTTGCGCCGTACTGGCTCATGCCGACGCCGTGCCCGCTGCCCTTTGTCCGGAACGTGAAGATCCCGTCCGCAAAGCTGACTGTAAAGCAGGCGGAGCGCAGTCCGAGTATCTCCCGCAGGCGCTCTCCGGAAAGCACCGCTCCGCCGCAGCCGATCTGCAGCACAGTCCCGCTCTCCGAGCAGACGGCATCGGAAAACCATGCCGCCGGATCGTCCTCCGGCAGCGTGCAGGTACCCTCCGCCGCAAGCAGCGCATGCCGCACCTGATCCGCAGGCAGCGCGGTCTCTGCGGCAAACTGCGGCGCCGAACGGTCAGCATCGGAGCGCACCGCAACCAGATACGGCAGCGCCGTCCCCCAGACATTTTCCGCAGATTCCGTCATGCCGGATGAGACCGCGTGGAACGCCGCAACGATCGGTTCGCCGTTTTCGCAGAGCAGCAGCCCGCCGACCGCATCGACCGCCTCCGCAAGCTTTGCATACTGCGCATCGAATGCATCGCCGTACCGCGCACGGAGCTGCTCCGCAGAGACAAATGCCTGATAATGCCGGCTGTCATCGGAAAAATCCGCGCCCGAAAGCGCCGGATCCGGACGGACGCTGTGCAGCCTGTGCATGCGCTCGGCATAGGTATGCGAAACGACCGCCTGTGCCTTCAGCGCCTCCGGTTCATAGGACGCAGGCATCTCCGCGCCGACCGCCCCGATCAGATAATCCCGCAGCGGGATCTCCTCGACCGTGCCGCTCTCCGTCCGCAGCACGCGGTAGCAGGTATCGGCAGGCGGTGCCGCGGGCAGCGCACCGCCGGAGCTGTCCGGCGCACCGGAACCCGTCCGGCAGAGCAGTCCCGCGGGCAGCAGCAGCATCCCCGCCACAAGCAGAATGAAGAATCGGATCTGACGGCGCATATCATCCCTCCCTGAACGGTCAGCCGCCCGCCGCAGCACGTTTCCGGAACGTCTGCAAACTGCTTGACAGAACGGGCAAAAAGCAGTATAATAATAGAGAATGCAGATTTTAGAATGGATATTTATATTCCGGAAAGGAACTGTCTTATGAGCAGTATGGATTACATCAACAAATTATGCATCGGACTGCGGGAATATTCCGCGCTGGATCCGACGCTGTATCAGAAATTTCAGGTCAACCGCGGACTGCGCAAAGCGGACGGCACAGGTGTCGTCGCCGGCATCACTAAGATCTGCAATGTCCACGGCTATATGATCAATGAGGGCGAGGTCGAGGCGATCCCCGGCGAGCTGATCTACCGCGGCTACGAGATCACCGATCTGGTGCGCGCCGTCGAGCACGAGCGGCGGTTCGGCTACGAGGAGACCGCCTATCTGCTGCTGTTCGGCAAGCTGCCGAATGCCGAGGAGCTCGTGCAGTTCCAGCAGATGATCTCCGAATTTCGCGAGCTGCCGGACGGCTTCATCATCGACATGATCGCAAAGGCGCCGTCCAACAACATCATGAACAAAATGGCGCGCTCTGTGCTCGCGCTGTATTCCTATGACGACGAATGCGAAAACAAATCCGTCGAAAACGAGGTGCGCATCGCCATTTCCATGATCGCGCGCCTGCCGGTCATCATGTCGGCTGCCTATCAGGTCAAGCGGCAGCATTTTGACGGCGAAAGCCTTGTCATGCACCCGCTGCGCCCCGAGGAGACCAATGCGCAGACCATTCTCTCGCTGCTCCGGCTCGACCGGAAGTATACCGAGGACGAAGCGCTCCTGCTGGATATCTGCATGATGCTCCACGCAGAGCACGGCGGCGGAAACAATTCTGCATTTGCCTGCCGTGTGCTGACATCCAGCGGCACCGATCCCTATGCAGCCTATTCCGCTGCGATCGGCGCGCTCAAGGGCTTCCGTCACGGCGGCGCGAACATCAAGGTCATGGAACAGCTCGACAATTTCAAGCGCAAGATCAAGAATCCGGAGAATGACGGCGAGGTCGCCGATTTCATCCGCAAGGTGCTCCGCAGAGAGGAAGGCGACGGCGCAGGGCTCATCTACGGTATGGGACATGCGGTCTATACGCTCTCCGATCCGCGCGCGGTGCTGCTCAAGGAAAAGGGCTTTGCACTCGCAAAGGGCAAGGATATCGAGGAAGATTTCCGCCTGCTGGAAACCATTGAGCGCCTGACGCCGGCACTCGTTGCGGAAAAATCCCCGCGCGCTGCCGCAAAGAACGTCTGCGCGAATGTCGATCTCTATTCCGGACTCGTCTACCGGATGCTGCACATTCCGCCGGAGCTGCTGACACCGATGTTTGCAGTCTCGCGGATCGCGGGCTGGTCTGCACACCGCATCGAGGAAGTGCTCACCGGCGGCAGGATCATCCGCCCCGCATACAAATCCATTACAAAGGCTGTGCCCTACGTCCCGCTGGCTGACCGCAAATGAATACCGGACGCATTGTGTGCGGCATGCTGCTCTCTCTGCTGACCTTGCAGCTGCCCGCATGCAGCTTCAATATGAATGTGGAATCCATGCTCAGCCCGCCCCGCCTGACCGCGGAGCAGGAGCAGATCTATCAGGCGCTGCTCAGCGATGTCGGCGGCGCACAGATCAGCCTGAAATACCCGAAATCCGGTGAGCATCTTTCTGCATTTACCGTTGCCGATCTCGACGGCGACGGCTCGGATGAGGCGATCGTCTTTTTTGAGAGCGGCAGAACCGTTGCAGAGGAAAATCCCCTGCGCTACTGCCTGCTCGGTCAGCAGAACGGCAAATGGACGGCACTGAAAGAGTATTCCACGCTGGGCGCCGAGGTCGAGCGCATCGACATCACAAAGCTCGGCACCAATCCGCGCACAAATCTCGTCATCAGTTACAGCAAAGTGGACGGCGCCGATCACAAAGCCGAGGTGCTCTATTATGACAGCGGCGAGCTGATCTCCACGCTGCCTGTGCCGTATTCGGTCATGACGCTGCGCGATCTCGATCAGGACGGCACCAATGAGCTGTTCGTCGCGAATGCGGCAAAGGCGACCGTTTCGGCTGCCGCGCTGACCTATTCGCTCGACAAGGACGGCAATTATACGCCCTCGCAGGTCGATCTGCCGGAATCCTTCACGGAGATCTCGCGCCTGATCTACGGCACACTGCCTGCCGATCACGCACCCGGCACCGTGCCTGCGATCTATATGGACTGCCTCAGCGGTGCAACGACTGTGCAGACCATTGTGCTTTCCTATAAGGACAACCGGCTGCGTCAGGTCTATACCGACAGCACCGACCGGCAGAAATCCGAACGCTCCAGCGTCTATCAGACCATGGATATCGACGGGGACGGCGAAGTTGAGATCCCTGTTGACAAGATCTTTTACGGCTACGACAAGGACAAGACAGAGGAGAATCCGCCCATTCCGCTGACAAACTGGTATGTCTGCCGCGGCGGGCTCCTGATGCGCGAGCGCGCTTCCTATTATGCGGCGCAGGACGGATTTGTGTTCCTGCTCCCGCAGCGCTGGGAGGAACGCGTCACCGCGGTGCAGGAGGACGGCGAGACTGTCTTTTATACATTCGACGCTGACCGTCCCAATCCGGACGGCACCCCGAATCTGCTGGAACCGCTGCTGCGGCTCTCCGTTGTGACCGATCCGATCATGGCGGACGGCATGCAGGCAAACGGCTATCTGCTGCTGCGGCAGCAAAACGGCAGATATTATCTCGGCAAAACAGAATCCGGCAACCGGCTGCTCTCCATTTCGGACAGCGAACTGCTCTTTGCAATGCGCTTCCTGTGAAGCCGGTCAGAATACAACTGAAATCAGAATCATAGCATGAAGGGAGACTGAACCATGAAGCGAGTGCTCGTTTGTGAAGATGAAGATACGATCCGCGAATTTGTCGTGATCAATCTGAAGCGCGCGGGATATGAGGTTGTGGACGTGGACTGCGGAGAAGCCGCGCTGCGTGTTTTCGATCAGGAAAACGGCAATTTTGATATCGCGCTGCTGGATATTATGATGCCCGGCATCGACGGCATCACCGTGCTGAAGCGTCTGCGCGAAAAATCCAAGACGCTCGGCATCATCATGCTCTCTGCAAAGGCGCAGGAAATGGACAAGGTCAATGCGCTCATGAATGAAGCGGACGACTATATCACAAAGCCTTTCGCACCCTCTGAGCTGACCGTGCGCGTGGACGCGCTCTACCGCCGCGTCATGATGAACTCGATGAATGCCGAAGGCATCAAGATGCTCGAATCCGGTCCGTTCGTCATCAATCTCGACGGCAGAACCGTCACCAAGAACGGCGTGCCGATCGAGCTGACCGATGTGGAGTACAAGATCCTCACCTATTTCCTCAAAAACAAGAACACCGCGCTCGACCGCGCCAGCATCCTCTCGAATGTCTGGAGCGACAGCTATTACGGCGACAACAAGATCGTGGATGTCAATATCCGCCGCCTGCGCATGAAGATCGAGGACGATCCTTCCGATCCGCGCTATATCATCACCATCTGGGGCTACGGCTACAAATGGGAAGAAAAGGCAGAGGGACACCGCTGATACCCGCATCCCGATAGAAGGAAGCACTGCGAATGGCGAAAAAAAGCATTACGCGCCGCTGGATCACCAACAACCTCGGCGTGATCGTTCTGATTCTGCTGGTCATTGAGCTGGCAGTCATCTATGCGGTGCAGAGCTATTTCTATAACTCTGCGCGGCAATATCTGGTGTCCAAGATCAATGCTGTCAACGGCGTGCTGACGCGCTATGCCTCGGACGCCGGCACGAACCTGAATGCGGAGATCCGCAGCACGCTCGAAAGCTTCTCCGACAAGGACAAAATGGAGCTCATGGCGATCGACTATGACGGCATGATCGTGCTGACATCGTCCGGATTCTCGCCGGATTATGCGATCAGCATGCCGGATTACGATGAGGCGATGCGGAATCCCACACAGTCCTACGGCGCCAAAACGATGCGCACCGAAAACGGCGAGCGCATCATGGCGGTCAGCATCCCGATCACCGAGATCAGCGAGGAATACAGCGCGATCCGCATGGTCGCCTCGCTGGAAACCATCGACAACACCGTTTCCGGCTTTGTGCTTGCCGTCACGCTGGCAGCAATTGCTGTGCTGCTGCTGCTGGGACTTTCCGACCTGTATTTCGTCGGCTCGATCCTGCGCCCGATCCGTGAGATCAATGCCAATACGGAAAAATTCGCGCAGGGCGATTTCTCTGCGCGCATCAATCAGGAGAGCGAGGACGAGATCGGCGAGCTCTGCGCCGGCATCAACCATATGGCGGACGAGCTTTCCGCCGCAGAAGCAATGAAAAACGAGTTCATCAGCTCGGTCTCGCATGAGCTGCGCACCCCGCTGACCGCGATCAAGGGCTGGGCGGAAACGCTGAGCGATATGAGCGCGGACGTCGTTGCGGAGCGCACCCCGCCCGATCCGGTCATGATGCAGAAGGGACTGCATATCATCGTCGGCGAGACAGAGCGTCTTTCCGAAATGGTCGAGGAGCTGCTCGATTTTTCGAGAATGCAGAGCGGTCACTTCTCCTTGCAGATGGCAACAATGGATATCCTTGCCGAGCTCGGCGACGCGGTGCTCATTTACATGGAGCGCGCCAAAAAGGACAATATCCGCGTGACCTACGATGAACCGGAAATGCTGCCGTTCGTCTACGGCGACAAGAACCGCATCCGGCAGGTCTTTATCAATATCATCGACAATGCGATCAAATATTCCGATGAGGGCGGACTGGTGGAGATCACCGCGGAATCCGCAGACAATGACAGCGCCGTACGCATCACGGTCCGCGACCACGGCTGCGGCATCAAAAAATCCGACCTCGACAAGGTCAAGATCAAGTTCTATAAGCCCAATCACACCCGCCGCGGCTCCGGCATCGGACTTGCCGTCGCGGATGAGATCGTCGGCATGCACAACGGCACGCTGGAGATCGACAGCGAGGAAAATGTCGGCACAACCGTCACCATTACGCTGCCGGCTAAGGACGCGGTACAATAATACAGCAATACAATAATAATGCAGTACAATCATGCAGGAAAGGGACAATGCGCATGCAGGGATCCGTCAAACAATTCATCGGCAATATCTTCCTGACAGTTCTCTGTTCCCTGATTCTGGGCGCGACAGGTGTTCTACAACATCGTCCTTTCCAGACGCTGCTGCGTGGAAGTCGAAACCCTTATTACGGAGATGGAACCCAGTGTCAGCCGCGACGAAAACGGCAAAACGACCACGACATACCGTCCGGTCTATCAGTTCACATACAACGGACAGGAGTACGTTGTCTACGGACATGGCTATTCCGGTATTGACACCTATGTGCCCGGAGACACTGTGACGCTGCGCATCAATCCGGATCAGCCGGAGAAGTTTTTTGATCCGCGGCGCGATCGTAAAATCGTCGCAGTCATTCTGATCTTTCCGGTGGTCGGACTGCTCATCGGAATCCTCGGCATCAGACGCTATCTCAAATATCGTTAAATATCGTTGAAAGGATGATCTCTTTGCAGGAAACCAATAAGCCGCTTTCCGCGGAAGCCCAGCAGGCAGCCGCCAAAGCGGAATATGCACATAAATCGAAAATCGGCGGTCAGGCACTGATCGAAGGCGTCATGATGAAGGGCGCGTTCCGCGGCGCAATGGCATGCCGGCTCCCGAACGGCGAGATCGACATCGAAACATGGGATCTCCCCGCATCCTTTGAAACCGATCCGAAAACCGGCAAACAGCGCATCGTGCGCAAGTGGTATAACCGCATCCCGCTTGTGCGCGGCTGCGTCAATTTTGTCATGTCCATGATCGACGGCTACCGCTGCATGATGAAGGCAGCCGAGAAGCAGTACGACGAGGAAGTGGACGACTACTGCGCATGGAAAAAGCACGAGAAGATCGACAAGCTGCCCGAATCGGAAGCCTATGAAAAATTCGCAGAGTGGCTGAAGGCGGAGCGCGAGAAGATCGACGCGGAGAAGGCAAAAGAGGACAAGAACTATCAGCCGCTCGGCGCACCCGATGCCGAAACGGTAAAAAAGCGCTGGGAATATCTGAAAAAAGCGTCCGAAAACTACGATTACGAGGAGCCGTCCAAGCTGGAACAGTGGCTTGACGACAAGCTCGGCGACAAGATCTTCAACATCATTATGGTGATCGGCATGGTCATCGGTGTTGTGGTCGCTTTCGGACTGTTCCTCTATCTGCCGCGTCTGATCGTGTCGTTCATCAAGCCGCTGACCGACAGCCGCGTCGTCAAATCCTGCGCGGAAGGTCTGGTCAAGATGCTGCTCTTTGTCGGCTACATGTGGCTGACCGGACAGATGAAAAGCATCCGCCGCACCTACGAATATCACGGTGCGGAGCACAAAACGATCGCCTGCTTTGAGGCAGCCCTGCCGCTGACGGTCGAGAACGTCAAAAAGCAGGTGCGGTTTCATCCGCGCTGCGGCACAAGCTTCATTTTCCTTGTGCTGCTCATCAGCATTTTCTTCGGCTGCTTCAATCCGTACACGGTCGTCTGGCAGCGCGTGCTGTTCGGACTGGTGCTGCTCCCGCTGATCATGGGTGTCAGCTATGAGCTGATCCGCATTGCGGGGCGCTATGACAATATCTTCACAAAGATCCTCTCTGCGCCGGGACTCTGGATCCAGCGCATCACGACAAAGGAGCCGGATGCATCGCAGATCGAATGCGCGATCGCAGCAATGACGCCCTGCATCCCCGAAAACCTCGAAGACGACATCTGGTAAGCGGGCAGTGCCCGCTGCCGTTACGGGAATGACAGTTGACACAAATCTTTATATGCTGCTTCCCGAACACTGGCGTTTGAATCAGACGATTCAATTGACCTGCTTTGAAACATGTTTTGTATGGTGCATGCTTTTGCGTGCATACATATATAAGGAGAACGCAAATGCTTCCAACATTCAGATATCACCCCGATCCGTTCGGGAGCAAGGTGTTTTATAAAGGCGAACCGCACCGCTGCGACTGCTGCGGCAAGGAGACAGAGGTCTGGTATGACTCGCCGTTTTACTCGTTGCAGGATGTGGAATGTCTCTGCCCGCAGTGCATTGCGGACGGCTCCGCTGCTGCAAAATTCAACGGCGAATTTCAGGACTGTGCCTGCACGGATAAAGTCTCCGATCCGGAAAAGGTCAGGGAGCTGACCGAGCGCACGCCCGGTTATCACGGCTGGCAGCAGGAATACTGGATGGCGCACTGCGATGATTTCTGTGCGTTCATGGGCTATGTCGGCTGGCAGGAGATCGAGGAAATGGGACTTGCGCAGGAGATCGGGGAGACCTACCGGCAGGATGTCTGCGGATTTGAATTTGAAGATATCCGGCAGCATATGTGCAACGGCGGCAGCCTGCAGGGATATCTGTTCCGCTGCCTGCACTGCGGAAAGCATTTCCTCTACGCGGACTGCGACTGATGATGAACCGGATCGAACCGGCGCTGCTGCGGGAGCTGACCGGTATTCTGCAAGCCGGCGCGGTCGAGGATGCAGCGCTCGAAGCAAAGTGGATCCTCGAAGACGCACCGTCCGCAGATGCCGCCCGTCAGATCGCAATGCGGCGCGCAAAACATGAACCGCTGCAATATCTGCTCGGACAGTGGGAATTTTACGGGCTGCGGTTTGCAGTCGGAGCGGGCGTGCTCATTCCGCGCGCCGATACGGAAACACTCGTGGACGCCGCACTGGAACGGCTGCGGAAGATCTCTGCACCGCGCATTGCAGACCTCTGCACCGGAACCGGATGCATTGCCGCCGCACTGAAATCGCAGCGGCAGGATGCGCAGGTTTGCGGCGTGGAGATCAGCGAACAGGCGCGGACATACGCCGTGCGCAATATGCAGGCGCTCCGGCTTGACGTGCAGATCCTTGCGGGCGATGTGCTCGACGAACAGCTTGCAGCATCTATGCAGGCGCTTGACTGCATCGTCAGCAACCCGCCCTATCTCAACGCGGATGACATGCAGCATTTACAGACCGAAGTGACCTTTGAGCCGGCACTTGCACTGGACGGCGGCGCGGACGGTCTGCATTTTTACCGCAATATCACGCGTATCTGGAAGAATACGCTGAAAACCGGCGGACTGCTCGCCTTTGAAGCGGGCATCGGACAGGCGGATCCCATCTCGGAGATCCTCGCGGAAAACGGTCTGACCGGCATCGAAACCGTCCGCGATCTCAGCGGCATCGAACGCGTTGTCCTCGGATACCGCGCCTGAAAGGAGTCATATTATGACGAGAAAAGAACAATCGGAAGCCTATTTGCAGGCACATCAGATCAAAATAAACCCGAATCTGCCGGATCTGGAGCCGGATACCGCGATCAAATCGCCGGACGAAATTCTCCGGCGCGCACTCGCGGCACTGCTGATCTCGCAGATCGCGATCGACACGGCAAACAACAACGATCCGCCGGTTTCGGCACGGTTTTTCCATACCTATGTGAAGCGCTTCGGGCTGGAAGACGAACTGACGCCCGATGAGAAGCGCTTCATCGCAATGGAAGAACCGCAGGCACCCGAAGTCCCGCAGCAGGATGCGATCCAGATGGTCTGGCGCATTGAAATGTGCATGCCGCTGTTCTGGGCATGCGGACTGGTCGGCGAGCTGTCCTATCCGGATACCGAAGCAGACTGCATCCCCCTGATCCGGCTGATCGACAGCTGCAAGGACTTTGATGCACTGCGCGAAAAGGTGCAGATGCATTCGGACGCAGAGATCCTCGACCACGCGGACCTCATTCTCCGCATGGACTGGGCATGCGTCGATGCTGCCGTCAAAAAGGAGCCGATCAGCGGCGGACTCTCCCATGATATCGTCATGGAGCGGCACAAGGGCTTCAACTGGCTGGTCTCTGCATACGGCGCAGAGGACTGGGATCACGTCCAGCCGCATACCTGATCCCTGCACGGGCAATTCTGTTGTACAGATACACGGATGCGGAAACGGATCCGTCTGCAAACACCTGATAGAAAGGAATCGAGATTATGGCAAAAGCAGAGCTGAAAAAGAAGAATATCGGCGTTGTCATTCCGGCAACCAAAGAGGAGCGCGAAAAAGCGCTGAAAAATGCGATCGCACAGATCGAAAAGCAGTACGGAATCGGCGCCGTCATGCGTCTTGGTCAGAACACCGTGCAGAATGTGCAGGCGATCTCGACCGGCTCGCTCTCGCTGGATATGGCGCTCGGAATCGGCGGTGTGCCGCGCGGCAGAATCGTCGAGATCTACGGACCGGAAAGCTCCGGTAAAACGACAGTCGCGCTGCAGATCATCGCAGAGGCACAGAAGCTCGGCGGCGAGGCTGCATTCGTGGACGTTGAGCACGCGCTCGATCCGACCTACGCACAGGCACTCGGCGTCAACATCGAGGATCTGCTGGTGTCGCAGCCGGACAGCGGCGAGCAGGCACTTGAGATCGCAGAGGCACTCGTGCGCTCCGGTGCGATCGACGTCATCGTCATCGACTCCGTTGCGGCAATGACCACCCGCGCCGAGATCGAAGGCGAAATGGGCGATTCCCATGTCGGTATGCTCGCAAGACTCATGTCGCAGGCAATGCGCAAGCTGACGCCTGTCATCGCAAAATCAAACTGCGTCGCGATCTTTATCAATCAGGTGCGCGAAAAGATCGGTGTCATGTACGGCAATCCGGAGACCACGACCGGCGGCAGAGCGCTGAAATTCTATGCCTCTGTCCGTATGGAAGTCCGCAAGGGCGAGGCGATCAAGAACGGCGCCGAGGTCATCGGCAACCGCACAAGAGTCAAGGTCGTCAAGAACAAGGTCGCGCCGCCGTTCCGTGAGTGCGAATTTGATATGATGTACGGCAAGGGCATCTCCCGTGTCGGTGAGGTGCTCGACCTCGCGACCGATCTCGATATCATCCACAAGAGCGGCTCGTGGTTCAGCTACGGCGACCGCAAGCTCGGTCAGGGCAGAGATGCTGTCAAGGAGATCCTCGAAAACGAGCCCGATTTCGAGAAGGAAGTCGAAAAGAAGATCATGGAGCAGAAGGAAGCCCTCGTGCTCGCATCCAAGAAGAACAAGAAGGCTGCTGCGGTCTCCGATGCAAAATCGAAAGCAGATCAGGCTGTTGCGGCGACCGGTGCGGCGCTTGATGCTGCCGGGACCGATCTGGACGAGGATTTTGAGGAGTTCGCACCGGAAGAATAAGCCGGTGCAGCATGCATCATGAAAATACTGGAAATCAATCCCGCAAAGGGAAAGCTGTTTGAGATCGTACTGGAAAATGAACAGAAGCTCTGGCTGCACGCAGATCTGGTGCAGTCAGAATTTCTGCGCACAGGCGACGATCTGGACGAAGAACGCATTGCGGATCTGAAACGGCAGGCGGCAGAGCACCGCGCCTATGAATACGGGCTCTATCTGCTCGAAAAGCGCGGCTATTCCTATCGCGAGCTTTACGGCAAGCTGATCGCAGCGCCCCATGCGCAGGAAGATGCGGTGCTTGCCGCACTCGAAAAGCTCATGCGATACGGCTTTCTCAATGATGCGGTCTATGCCGAACAGCTTGCGCGGCATTTTGTCGAGGTCAAAAAATTCGGCATCCGGCGCGCGGAATACGAAATGCGGCACCGCGGACTTTCGCAGGAGGACATCGACGATGCGCTTGCGGAATATGACGATGCCGAGAAGATCTCCGCGCAGCTTCTGGAAATCCTGCAAAAGAAATACGCGCGGTATCTGACCGATCCGGATGACCGCAAGGCGACCGAAAAGGTCACGGCGGCACTTGTCCGGCGCGGATACACATATCAGGAAATCCGATATGCGATCGAAGATTACTACGCATGGCTGGAAGAACAGGAAAGCTGAACAAAGGAGCATACATGACCTACGAAGAACTGGCGGCGCTCGTCAACCGCTCGCTGTTTGCAGATCTTGGCTATACGGACGAGGACGGCAGACAGAATATCCGCAGGGTGTTCTGCGTCTGGCACAAGGGGCTCGGCAGACACCTGATCTCCACCAATACAAGCTCTGCGCATGTGCAAAGTCTGCTCCGGAACGGCAATGCCTGCCTGTATTTTTCCGATGATGCGGCGTTCGAGGGGCTCTGCCTCTGCGGGCGTGCCGTCATCCATACGGAACGGGCATTCAAGGAGCTGCTCTGGAATGACGGCGACGAGAAATATTATCCGGACGGGATCGGCGATCCGGATTACTGCGTGACGGAATTTGTTGCGGAAAGCGGCAGATTCTACCGCTATGACGGAAAAGGCACGCTCACATCGGCAGAGCTCGCGGCGTTCGATGCAGGCAGAGACTTCGAGAACGGCTATGCGAAAACTGCCGGAAACGGAAATAAACAGGAGTAAAAGAATGATCGTCAGCATGGTATCACTTGGCTGTGCCAAGAATCTTGTGGACTCGGAGCGCATGCTCGCGCTGCTGCGGCAGAACGGCTATGTGCTCACGGTCAAACCGAATGAGGCAGATATTGCGATTGTGAATACCTGCGGATTTATTCAGGCGGCAAAGGAAGAAGCGATCGACACGATCTTAGAGCTCGGTGCGCTGAAAGCATCCGGCTCGCTGAAAAAGATCGTCGTGACCGGATGTCTTGCCGAACGCTATAAGGACGAGGTCGCGGAACAGTTTCCGGAAGTCGATGCGGTCGTCGGCATCGGCGATCAGCCGGAGATCATCCGCGTGCTCAATGAGATCACTGCCGGCGAACGCGTGACGCATTTTGCACCGAAATGCAACATGCCGCTGACCGGCAAGCGCATCATTGCAACGCTCCCCTTTTTCGCGTATCTCAAGGTCGCAGAGGGCTGCTCCAACGGCTGCACCTACTGCGCGATCCCGCAGATCCGCGGAAAATTCCGCTCTGTGCCGATGGAAGATGTGCTCGCGGAAGCCCGCACGCTCGCAGAATCCGGCGTGCAGGAGCTGATTGTCATTGCGCAGGATACCACGCGCTACGGCGAGGATCTCTACGGCGAATCCAGACTGCCGGAGCTGCTGCATGAACTCTGCAAAATCGAAGGCTTCCGCTGGATCCGCGTGCTCTACTGCTATCCGGAGCGGCTCTCCGACGAGCTGATCGGCGTCATTGCGGATGAGCCGAAAATCGTGAAATATCTTGATATTCCGATCCAGCACTGCAATGCAGACGTACTGAAAAACATGCACCGGAAATGCGATGCGGACATGCTGCGGACACTCTTTGCTAAGCTGCGGAAGCGGATCCCTGATATCACGCTGCGCACCACGCTGCTCGTCGGATTCCCCGGCGAAACAGAGGAGCAGTTCAATGAACTTGCGGAATTTGTGCAGGAGATGCGCTTCGACCGCATGGGCTGCTTTGCCTATTCCGAGGAAGAAGGCACAGTCGCTGCCCGCATGCCCGATCAGGTGGACGAGGAAACCCGTCAGCACCGCGCGGAGCTGCTCATGGAACAGCAGATGCAGATCGCGGCAGAGCTGAATGCTGCCCGTGTCGGCAGCGATACCGAGGCGGTCATCGAGGGCTACGATGCGCAGGCAGCGGCATGGATCGCGCGCACGGCTGCGGATGCGCCCGATATCGACGGCAGGCTCTATCTGCCCGGCAGCACGAAGGACGGATTTCAGATCGGACAGTTTGTTTCGGTGCATATTACAGATACCGTTGATGACTATGATTTAACCGGAGAGGTGACTGCACGTTGAATACCCCCAATAAACTGACGCTGCTGCGTGTAATTCTCGTACCTGCGTTTGTTCTGTTCTTTTACTGGAAAATCCCCGCGCATTATCTGATCGCGACGCTGATCTTTGTCGCCGCTGCGATTACCGATGCGTTTGACGGGCATCTGGCGCGCAAAAATCACCAGATCACCGATTTCGGCAAATTCCTCGATCCGCTTGCGGATAAGGTGCTGGTCGTTGCGGCGCTCTCATGCTTTTTGCAGCAGCAGAAGCTCAATATCGCGGCGTTCCTGCTGATCGTTGCGCGCGAATTTATGGTCTCGGCGCTGCGGCTGGTCGTTGCGGGAAAGGGCACGGTCGTTCCGGCTGGATTTGCCGGCAAGCTCAAAACCGCATTCACTATGGTCGCGCTGATCGCGGCAATGGTCTACTGGTCGTTCCGGCTCGATTTCAACGCATTCGGACTGAACATTCCGGCAGGCGTCTTTACCGGCGCGGAAGTATTCCTCTCGCTGCTGTTCTGGATCGCGGCAGGTCTCACGGTCTGGTCGGGCGCGGAATATCTCGTGCATTACTGGAAAGACATCAATCCGAATCAATGATCGGAAAGCATTGCGTTCTGATACCGGAGCGCAATGCTTTTTTATATGGAAATCCATTGCACTTTTCAGCAGCGGGCAGTGCCCGCATCCATTTTTACACCCATGAAGCGAAACTGTAAATATTATGCGTTCTCTCCCATTGCACTTTTCCGCATAATGTGCTATAATAAGAAAAAGACAGTTCGTACCGATTCTGAACAGAAAGGATGATCCGTGATGAAAGCTCGTTTTCATCTTCCCGATTTTGCTGCCAAATACAAATTCAACCTCGTGTTTGCGGAATTTCTCGCAAAATGTCCGGAATTTTTCCGCGAGGGCGTGGAGATCGCATCGGTCTACGGCGCGTTCCCGCAGTCGATCTGGAACGGCGGACGCACGCAGGACGGATTCTGCCAGAAACCGTTTGTCAAATCGGTGATCCAGGCTTATAACGAACGCGGCATCCCGCTCCGGTTCACATTCACCAATCCGATGATCGAAAAAAAGCATCTCAGCGATGATTTCTGCAATATGGTCATGCATCTGGCGGACAACGGGCTCAATGAAGTCATCGTGTTCTCGCCGCTGCTGGAAGAATATATCCGGAAGAATTATCCGAATTACAAGATCACCAGCTCGACCTGCAAACGCATCACGGACGGCGATGCGCTGATCGACGAGGTCAACAAGGATTATCACATCGTCGTGATCGACTATGACCTGAACCATGAATTTGACATTCTCGAAAAGATCCCCGACAAGAAAAAATGCGAGCTGCTGGTCAATGCCTGCTGCAACCCCGGATGTCCGATCCGTTCGGAGCATTATGAGGCACTCGGCATCCAGCAGATCGCCTACGCGAACCACATCAAAAAAAACCGCGGCATCCCGTTCGATGCGGAAAAATTTCAGGCGGGATATCCCCAGTACAGAAAGTTCATCGAATGCAAATGCGCCAAGAGAACGCTGTTTGATATCACCGGTCTGAAAAATCATATCACGCCGGACGAGATCTGGGAAAAGTACATTCCTATGGGCTTTGAGCAGTTCAAAATCGAGGGCAGAACCTCCGGCACGCTCAACCTGATCGAACACTATATGTACTACATGGTCAAGCCGGAATGCAGGGACCGCGCACGGTTCACATTCATGAAATGGCTGGCGGAAAACGGCGTCATTCAGGTGATGGGCGAGTAATGAACCCGAAACAACAAAACATCCCCTCTTTCGGAACATGCCGGAGAGGGGATGCTCTTTTTTTCGGCTGATTACGGATCAGCTGCGGTCTGCTTCACGATTCAGTCTGAAATCGACTGCATTTTTGAGATATTCGAGATATTCCGCATCGCGGCACATTGCCTTGCCGATGTCATCGGAGAGCTTTGCGACCGGTCTGCCGTTGACGAACTGCAGCTTGATGACGATGTTGAGCGCATTTTCCTCGGTATCGTTCGAGCAGAATGTGCCGATGCCGAACGAAACCTTCGTCTTGCCGCAGAAGTAGTCATAGAGCTTCTGGGCGCGGTCGAAATCGAGGCTGTCGCTGAACAGCAGCAGCTTGGTCTTCGGATCGACGCCATATTTTTTGTAGTGCGCGATGATCTTTTCGCCCCATGCATAGGGATCGCCGCTGTCGTGGCGGACGCCGGTATAGTTGTTGACCATCGAGCGGTTGAAGTCGAGCAGGAACAGGTCGGTCGTGACGGTATCGGTCAGCGCCGTGCCGTTGTCACCCTGATATTCGTCATACCAGTCCTGCATCGCGTAGTGGTTCGTGTAGGCGAGCGGAATGGAGTCGATGCCCTGATACATCTGCACAAATTCGTGCGCATAGGTGCCGATCGGCGTGACATTGTACTTCATTGCGAGATAGACATTCGAGGTGCCGACGCATTTGTCGGTCTCCTGGCACAGTCTGCGCACCACAACGTCCTCCCATTCGCGGGAAAGTCTTCTGCGGCAGCCGAACTCGGCAAATTTGAAGGTGTAGGTGCCGTCGTTCAGCTTTCTGATCTTGGCATCCAGACGTTCCTCTGCGGATCTGCGCAGCGCTTCGTAATCGAACTGCATCCGGAAATAGACCTCGTTGACGATCTCCAGCAGGTAGATCTCAAACTGCATTGCCGAGAACAGCGGACCGTCCACCACGATGCGCAGCTCGCCGTTTTCGTCAAGCTCTGCGGTCACATAGTCGCGGATCGGATGCCACAGGCGCAGAAATTCCACGTAGTCATCCTTGATGAAGCGGATCGAGCGCAGATAGTCGAGCTCCTCTTTCTGAAAGTGCAGCGTGCAGAGGTGGTCGATCTGGTCGTTGATCTCCTGCACCATTTCCGGCGTGAAGACGACGCCCTTTGTGCGGCATTTGAAGTAGTACTGACCGCAGAGGTCGGTGTGCTTATGGAAAATGACCTGATCCATGTTGAATTTATACAGGTCGGTATCCAGCAGGGATACCACGATCGGTTCAAGTTTCATTTGTGATTCCTCCTGTTTTTCAGTTGACGTCGATCTGGCAGCTTCTCATGGTTTCCAGCGCAGCTTCGTGCTTTTCCGGTGTGACGCCGGCGCAGCATGCCGCATCCACGGCGATCGGGACCTCCGGGAAGATCGCTTTGAGCAGCAGCGCATTGCTGACAACGCAGATGTCGGTGCACAGACCGATCAGCTCAATGCTGAAATCCTCGCCGTCCGCAGCACGGAACAGGATCCGCGGCAGGTCGCTCGAACCGAATGTGTGCTTTTCGACCGGCGTATAGCCCTTTTCGCCGAGCGCCGCAGCGATCTGCGCATCCAGCTGCCAGCCGTCTGTATTCTTGATGCAGTGCGGAACCGGCAGCTTTTTGCCCTCTGCGGTATCCATGTAATTTGCAAAGTGCGTATCAAAGGTCGCGAAGATCTCGCCGTCGAAATTCCGGATCTTCTCCGCGGCTGCCGGAACGATCGCACATGCTTCCTTCGAGCCGAGTGCGCCGTCCACAAAATCCTTCTGCATATCCACAACAATCAGAAACTTTTTCATGGTGATCCTCCTCTTTATTCATTGGTTTTGTTTTTCTGCGAGAGTCTGTGCCAGTTGCGCAGCCCCACAATTGCTTCAATCAGATAAATTGCCTTTTTGGTCGTATAGACCGGATCGCGCTTGAGCACATACTGTGTGACCGCGAACACATCCGTGACCAGCCACCAGATGTACTGCTCTCTGTACCGCAGGGCTTCCAGCACGATCGAAACAATGCCGATCGCGAAGATCGCGGAATCGAGCCACTTCATCACGGTCGTATTCCAGCCGAACTGCACGGCGAATTTCATCCATGTGTCGCCTGCGAGCTTCGAGAGCGTGAAGTATACCACAACGGTCAGTGCGGCGATCAGCGCCGTGACCAGAAGATGCTGCCACCACTTGAATTTCTTCGATTTTGCAAGCAGCGCGTCATCCTCGTCCTTGTGCTGATACCATTTCACCCAAGAGATAATGTTCATCGGGAAATAGACCAGCGTTTCCAGCCAGAAGGTCGCCCAGATGCCGAAGTAGCCGAGATAGATGATGAATACCGTCGTATTGATCACGGCGAACGGAAAGTTCATGCGGTTTGCCTTCGCGGTGAAGAATACGCAGATGATGCCGCAGAGTCCGGAAATGAAATTGATGACCGCAAGCCACTGCGGGGTGCCCTCCTGCGGCAGGATCGCGTAGTAGATCGCGATTGCAAACATGATGATGCACATGGCGATCTCATACCATTTCAGAGAGGCAAAGGCTTTTCCGATTTTCTTCAGACCATCCATTTTTTCTGTTCCTCCATTTCCTGCATTGCCCGGATCAGCGTGCTGCTGATCGGATAGGTTTTCCGCTCGGCATCCACAATGATATGCCGTGCTTCCGGATAGGCGCGTGCGAAATAGGCGCCGTAGGAAGGCTCGCTCGAATACACAAAGTCCATATGCGGGACATACTGCCGGACGAGCGGCGTTTCCGCATCCCAGTCCTCGGTGCCGTCGGGCAGCTTCAGTGCGGTGACATCGACGGTGTGACATTCGACATTCGGATACAGTGCGCATACCCGTTCAAGCTGTGCCTGCCGGAATGCAGCGGAGAGGATACTGTCCTTCCGCTCCGCGCAGATGCGAAGCTCATCGTCGCCGCCGACAAACATCAGCACGGTGACATGATCGCACTGCCGCGCCGCCGTATCAATGCAGTAGAGATGCCCTTTGTGCATCGGCAGGAATTTCCCGCCGAAAAAGCCGCAGACCGTCCGGTGCTGCTGTTTCGTCATGCAAATCGCCTCCAATCATCGGTACGGTCAGCAGATCTTATCGGGAACCGTACCAGCCAAACGCATCCATGTATTCAGGGTGATGGATCTTATGCGGTTCAAGGCTGCCCATCGGCCCGTCGGAGTATTCGGAAACGAGGATGCCTTTCCCGATCATTTTCCGCGCAGCATCCGGATCGGACGGATCGCAGGCATCATAGATCGCCTTGGTGATGACGTAATAATTTTTATAGCAGATCATCGGCGAGGATGCAGAAATGACTGCGTAGTATTTTCCGTCATCTGCCTTGCAGCAGTACCATGCGCTGTAACCGGGGCTCCTGCCGCTGCCTTCGCTGACGTATTTCTTGATTTCCATACAGTCGATCCTTTCTCACAGCGGGGACTGCTTCCGGCGGTAGAGCTTTGCCGGACGGTGTCCGCTGCCGCGCACAAATTCGTCGGTCTCCTCGACATAGCTGCTGATCATGCGCCGGAAATTCGCCGGCAGAACGGTCACATTCATGATCGTTTCCTGCACCTTTTGCAGTGCGGTCAGCGTGAATGTTTCGGGGAGAAAATCAAAGATCGTATCGAAATTTTTCGCCTGTCTGCGCAGTGCTGTCAGCGCCGTCGCTATGATCGCCGCGTGGTCGAAGGCAAGCCCGCCGCTGTCCGCGATCCGGAAGAATGTCCTGCCGAACCGCGTCGAGACCTTTTCGAGCACGGCACGCAGCGCGGTGTCCGCATAGGTCAGCGTCAGCAGGAATCTGCCGTCCTCCGCTTCAGAAAATGCCACATCGAACCACTGCGCATCGTCTGCGTCATCGCAGCCTGCCTGCTCCACGGATTCCGCACTGATGACCGACACAAATGCATGTGAGATGATCCAGCCGCGGGGATCGCGCTTCGGCTGACTGAACACGCCGACCGGCATGATCGAGACCGGCTGCACATTGGTCTCCTCGAAGGTCTCGCGCAATGCGCATTCTTCGATCGTTTCATCCGGCTGCAGGAAGCCGCCCGGCAGCGCCCACATGCCCTTGAACGGATGCCCGCCGCGCTTGATGAGCAGCAATTGCAGTCTGTTTTCGGGATTTTTGCGGTAGCTGGTCTGTTCGCCGGCGCGGATCATGAACGCGGCGACGTCTGCTGTCACAGACGGACGTTCGTAATCTTCCAGCCGGTAAGCGGAAAGAAATTCTTTTTCAGTTTCCATTCCGTGCGCCTCCTTTGTTATTTCTGATATGATAATAACAAAAAAGCAATAAGATGTCAAGTCTTTTTCGATATCTTCTAATCATTTAACATAAAATACCTGTTTTTCTGCATATCTGCCGCCCGATTTTTTCTTTGCACGCCGATACGTGCGATTTGCAGGGTGCGGAAAGGGGTTGCAAAAATCACGGATCTGTGTTATAATAAAAAAGTATCGCCCGCAAGCTGCCGGATCCCGGCTGCATCGGGTGGAAGAATCGACCGGAGGTGCTGCAATGAGGCTTTGTGACCTGCACATGCATTCGACGTTTTCGGACGGGACATTTACGCCTGCCGAACTGGTCAGAGCGGCGGAATCCGCAGGGCTTTCTGCGATCGCGCTGACCGACCACAACACGACAAAGGGGCTGCGGGAATTTCTCGAAGCCGGTGCGGAAAGCAGGATCATGACCGTTGCAGGCTGCGAATTTTCGACAGATTACCGCAGCAAGGAGCTGCACATCGTCGGGCTGTTCCTGCCGGAAGAAAAGTGGGAAACGGTCGAGTGCTACGTCGCGCAGCTTCTGGCGTTCAAGCAGCAGAGCAATCAGCTGCTGATCGAGCGCCTGCAGCAGGCGGGCTATGAGATCACCTATGCGGAAACGGCTGCCGAAACCGATGCCGCGGCGTTCAACCGCGCACATGTGGCAGGCATTTTGCAGAAAAAGGGATATGTCAGGGACAGAACGGAAGCATTCGCGACCATTCTGAAAGAGGGCAACGGATTCTACACTCCGCCTGCGCGGCCGGATGCGTTTGAAACGATCTCGTTCATTCAGCAGATCGGCGGAACCGCAGTGCTGGCGCATCCGTTCCTGAATCTGACAGAGGCAGAGCTCCGTGAATTTCTGCCGGAAGCAAAGCTGCACGGACTTGCGGCGATGGAAACGCATTACAGCGAATTTGACGCGGAAACCACGGAAAAAGCGGCGGCGCTTGCAGAGCACTTCGGGCTGAAGCAGAGCGGCGGATCCGATTTCCACGGCGCTGTGAAGCCGGATATTTCCATCGGCACAGGAAAAGGCACGCTGCGCGTTCCGTTTGATTTTCTCGAAGCGCTGCGCCCGGACTGCGGATGGCAATACCTGAAATAACCGAATATACTCGCATTTCAGCGATCTTAGATAACTGCCGCTGACGGCAGTGGACGTGCACGCCTGTGCGGCGGTGCGATCTGCATTGTACAACAGAAATGTGGGTTTCTTTTCCGAAAGAAACATGCATGAGGGGACTTACAATGTACAGAGAGGAGCACCGTTCTGCCGCAACAGAGCGGATCTGCCGCTTTCATAAGGAGCTGCTGGAAAATGCGGTGACGTTCACGGACTGCGGATGCCGTCCGGGGGGCGCACCGTTTCATCCGGATCTGCTCCGCGTGAAAACCGGCTATGACTTTTTTGAAAACGGCATCAAGGATCCGTCAGACGTCTATCTGACGGAAAACGAAAATTCACTGGCAACCGGCAATCCGCTGTATCTGCCGATGTATCCGCCGGCGCGGGAAGCGATCCGCAATACCTGCGATACACGGGAAATGTCGAAATATCCGCTGCGGAACGGCGATCCGGCATGCAAGGACGGCATCCTGTCGTACCTGAAAGGCATCGGATTCAGCGAAGCGCTGCATGAGGAGAATGTCGGATTTGCCTTTTCGACCACGCATGCCTTTGCAGCGCTCATGAAGCTGATCGTGCAGCCGGGGGATGTGGTGCTGTTCGCAGCACCGACCTACGGCATTTTTGCGTTTATTCCGGAGCGCGAGGGCGGCAGAACCGAATTTTTGCAGCTTTCCGAATCGGACGGCTGGCAGGTCAATCCCGCTGCACTGCGGGAACGGATCCGCGAACTCAACCGCGAACTGGCACATGCGCCGGAGAAAACCGATGCGCATACGCCCTGTGTGGTCGCGTTCTTTCAGTCGAATCCCTGCAACCCGACCGGCAGAGTCATGGGCAACGCCGACCGCCCGCGCATGCAGGAGATCCTCAATGTCTGCCGCGCGGAAGGCGTGCTGTATATCGACGATCTGATCTACCGCGATCTCGGCTATGACAGAGAGAATCCCGCGGTGCCGATGGCGTCGCTCGACGGCGACCATTCCAATGTGGTCTCACTGCTCGGCATCTCCAAGGCATACGGCGCGGCAGGGCTGCGTGCCGGCATTCTCGTTGCGGATGAGATCATCATTGCCGGCGTGCGCAATTACATCGCGTGGGATACCGATTCCACGTCTTATCTGAACATGAAGGTGCTCGCTGCGGTTTACAGCAATACGCCGGCAGCAGAGCGCGCCTATGCATATTATTTTTCGCATGTCATGCGGGAATATCAGGACAGGCTGAATCTCGTCCGATGTATCATCGACGGGCTCCGGACGATCCCGGAACCGGAACGGGAGAAAACCCGCCGGATGATCTCCTCGGCTGCCGGTTCGCCGGAAGCTGCCGAAAAGCTGATGCAGGGAACAAAAGGCGTGCAGATCCTGCCGGGCTGCGTACCGGAAGCGGGCTTTTTTGTGCTGCTCGACTTTCATCAGTTAGCAGGGAAAAGCTGCGACGGCATCACCGTCACGGACGATCTTTCGCTGATCCGGTATCTGTATCACCGCTACCGGCTGAAGCTGCTGCCGGGATGTTCCATAGGCATGCAGAATCCGGAGCGGATCGTCGCGCGCGTCAGCTTTTCCATGGAGACCGGTGAGCTGATCGAGCGGCTTGCAATGCTGAAAGAAGAAGCGGAGAGATTGTATGACTGTGAATAAGATCATCGGCAAAGGCTTGTACCGGCTCGTTCTGCGCGCGGGAACTGCCAGAGGGTTGATGATGCTGCGGCGGCTGGAAAAGCAGACCGCTGACGCCCGCCGGATCAATGAGGAAACGCTCATGCGGATCCTGCGGTGCAATGAAACAACAGAGCTGGGACGGGAATGGCATATGGACACGATCCGCGATGTCCGGACGTTTCAGGAGAAGATCCCGTTTACCGAATTTGATTTTTACTATGACCGGCTGCAGCGCATGGTCGATGACGGCGAGACCGGTCTGATCACCAATTTCCCGATCATCTTCTTCGCGGTCACATCCGGCACGACCGGCATTTCCAAGAGAGTGCCGATCTCCAAAAGCACGCGGAAGCGCTTCAATGATCTGGCTGCATACCGCGCGCTGGCGGTCATGGACCGCTATTACCGGCAGAAAACCGGCAAGCCCTACCCTGTCGAAAAAGGCTTTATCACGCTGGAAATCAAAAAGCGCAGGAAATGGAACAATATCGGTTCGATCTCCGCACTGCCGCTGAAACGGCTGCTGACATTTTCCAGCATCGGTCTTTCCACGCCGCCGGAAGTTGTGGAATACACCGAGGAAATGGACACCAAGTATCTGAAAACGCTGTTTGCGCTTGCGGAGCATGACCTGCTGTTCATCGCGGGCACATTTATGTCCGCCTATGTCGAGATCTTCCGGCTGATCCGCGACAAATGGGAAATGTTCGTCGCGGATATCCGCAGCGGCACGATCAATCCTTCGGTGAAAGTCTCCGACAAGATGCGTGCAAAGCTGGAAAAGCGGCTGCATGCAGATCCCGCGCGTGCGGACGAATTGCAGCGGGAATTTGAAAAGGGATTTGATACGCCGATCATCCCGCGCATCTGGAAATCGTTCAGCTTTATCAGCGGGATCGGTTCGGCGGGCTTTTCGATCTATGCGGACGAAATGCGGAAATATGCGGGGGATCTCCCCTTCGATTATGCTGTTTTCGGCGCATCGGAAGGACTGTTTGCGGTCTGCTTTGAGGCGGACAGGGATCAGTTTCTCATGCTGCCGGACGGCGCATTCTACGAGTTCCTGCCGGTCGATCCGGACGACGACCGCGTGTATCTGATAGATGAGCTGACGCCCGGCAAGGAATATGAGCTGGTCGTGACAAACGAATCCGGCTTCTGCCGCTACTGCATCAAGGATGTCATCCGCGTGGTCGAATACCGCGGGCAATGTCCGGTCGTGGAGTTCTGCTACCGGCGCAACCAGCTGCTGAACGCGGTCGGCGAGAAGACCAGCGAGTCAGAGGCGCAGAAAGCGATCCATGCATTTACCGAAGAAACCGGCTGTCCGGTCGATGACTACTGCTTCTATCTGGACAACAGCGGAAATGCCCCGTGCTATTCGGTCATCATCGAACAGCATGCCGGCACCGGCGGATTCGATCCGGAAACCTGCGCCGAATGTCTCGACCGCTATCTCGCAAAAGAGAATCACGCCTACGGATATGAGCGGAAAACCGGCGGTCTCGGTGCGCTGAAACTGCAGTTCACGGATGTGCCGTTCAATGTGCGCTACAAGGAAAAACGGAAAGCGCAGGGCGCCTCGGAAAATCAGCTGAAACCGCTGCATATCGTCGATACCGGCAGCAGAGTACAGGAAATTCAGGACATTCTTGCGCACGAGTAAAACGGTAAAACTGCACTGCAAAACCGCAAAATAATACATGTGGTTTTGGACAAAAACTCCTTTTGAACCGCGCCAATTTGTGACAGATTCAGAGAAATTCAAAAATAAGTGCCTGCACGCCCAATCTTGTCTGATTGGGGTGTTGACAGTTTTTGTTAGGAATGATATAATACAAATTAAGTCGTCAGCTTTCAAAATTGCTGCTGAAATGATGTGGGCATTTTGGTTGCAAATTGCTGCGGCTGAATGATTGGGAATACCTATTTTTTTGGAGAATGCAGGAGGTTTGAAGAATGAGCAAAAAACACTCAATTCGGCGGACAGTCGCGGGAGTCCTCGCGGTGCTGACCGTCACGGGAAATCTGATCGCACCCTCGCAGATGCGGCTGCCGTTTGCAGCTGAAAATGCGATCGTGGCAGAGGCGGCGACTATCGACAATTCGAGCCGTTGGGATAACAGCGGTATCAGTTGGGATTCCGAGACCGGAACACTGACTATTAAAGACGGTATTACAAATGTATCAGATGCAGTTGGCATGGATTATCCGGATCAGATTACCGGAAATCTGTACAGCGGAATTTTCAGCAAGATTGATTATGAAAAAGTCAAAAATATCGTGATCGCAAACGGTGCATCAGTACCGAAGTCATGGTATCATCTCTTTGAGAACTTTACAAATCTGGAAACATTCAAGGTTGAAGAAGAAGTTGACGCATCCAATGTTTACGATTTCGGATACGCTTTCGCCGGACTGACGAAGCTGAGGGAAGTCGATTTCTCCGGTCTGAAAAACACCTCAACGGTTGACTATCTGGAAAATATGTTTGCCGGATGCACATCTCTGACCTCCATTGATCTTTCGATGCTGGGCGGTGAGAATGTTGGTTTAAGAACATGGGGCAGCCAGGCTTCCGGTTATCATCCGGCAGTAGACCATATTCGCCGTGCAGTTGCCGGCTGTGATCAGCTCGAAGAATTGAATCTGACCGGTGAGTTTCTTTACAACCTTTATGAAAATGTCAATTCCAAGCAGAGCGGTACTTCAATCAGCAGTATCCTGAATCAGATGCTCGCTGACAATAACAGTCCGAACAAACAGGATATCCTCAACGAACTGACAGCTCGGTTCAATGCGTATTATAATGCAGTTCAGGATGATATGCAGTGGAAGCCGGTCGCTTGGCACTGGAAAAAGGACGGAGATACTTATACTTGTACAGTAGACGTCAGAAAGAAAGTCAAGAAAAACAAGTATGAAACGCAATACGGTCTGCCTTGTGATGTGACGACTTCGGTTGATCCGGAGCCGACTTGTACAAGCAAGGGCACCAAAAAGTTCATTGCAAAATGGACAAATGAAGAAGTAACACCGAATGTTACATATACCAATACCGATGAAATCAAAACGATCGAAATTGACGCACTTGGTCATGTCTATCAGGTAAAGGACTTTGAATGGAGTGCAGATTGCACATCAGCCGAAATGGTTGAAGAATGCAGCAGATGCCTGGATGTGAAACGCACCCCCGCAACTGTTACACATGTTGATTATCCTGCAACATGCACCGAGGACGCATATACTGTTTACACCGCCGTCTGCGGCGATCGCGAAGATACGCAGACAATTGTACATGAGGGCACTGCACTCGGTCATGCATGGGCAGAAGCATGGAGCTGGAACGGCTACACCGCTTCCCTGACGCTCTCCTGCACCAATGACGGCTGCGAAGAAACGGTCGAGCCGGAAGTCACCGTGACGAGTGAGATCACAGCAGAGCCGACCTGTGAGGCGGACGGTGTGCGCACCTATACTGCAACAGCAGTCTATGACGGCGAAACCTATACAGCGACCAAAACCGAAGTACTGGCGGCAACCGGTCACAACTACGGCGAGCCTGTCTGGAATTGGGACGGCTTTACCGGCGCAGCGGCATCCTTCACCTGCGAGCAGAATGACAGCACGGTTCAGGTTGATGCGACCATCACCGAAAACAGAACCGAGCCGACCTGCACCGAAGCAGGACAGTGCATCTACACTGCTACGGTCGTGTTTGACGGCGAGACCTATACGGACAGCCAGACCGAGACACTGAATGCACTTGGTCACACTCCGGCTGAGGCTGCCGAGGAGAACCGCGTCGAGGCAACCTGCACCACAGACGGTTCCTATGACCTTGTTGTTTACTGCGAGACCTGCGGCGAAGA
>LVAJ01000053.1 GCA_001603005.1 Clostridiales bacterium Firm_04 | reverse complement strand
CGCTTCTTCATCATAAGGCGTCAGAAGAAGCAGTTGTAACCCGACAGTGCACTTGCTTTTCACCCAGTACCGGACATTACCCTGTTCGTCCCACACCTCAACCGGCTTAAGGAACGGAAATACTTTTCTTTGATCAATATAATACAGTTTCATTTTGATTGCCTCCCTGAAATGTCGGCCTGCGCATCCGCTTTGATGTTTTTCGTACTGGTGGAAAAATGATTCGTGCGCTGTTCTGTGATATTCTCAGTATACCATGTTTCGCTGAGAAATGCAAGGGCGATGAACATTTCGTTACACCCTTTCGAACACGCAGGGATGCAAGCCGTTCACTTCATTGACCTGCCACAATTAAGCCGCGACCAAATTGAAAAAAGAAAAGCCGCCCACACTGATCTGCACCGCCGCATAGTTGAAAACTCCGCAAAAGTATAATGCATAACTTTCCGTATAATGCTCTATACTTCTTTTTCAGTATTGTAAGTATATATGGGTACTGAATATAGACACTCAAATTTCGGACTACCCCTGATACGGTTTTCGGCAGGAATATCATCCGGGATAGGTTTCTTTCTGTACGGAGCGTAAACAATATTACTATTATAAAGCAGCCGCAACTTTCTTCGAATATGTCCGCGCTCAAACCGAACAATTTGATAGTGATTGTCTGTATAGACACGCCGGTTCCTGCGAGAGCGGCGCTTCATTCGTACGATCAGCCTAGCATCGACCAGTTCCTGAATGGTCTGAATTACAGTTTCCCGCTTCATACCGGTCTGTGCTGTAATGTCGTTGTAGCTGTTCCAGCAGTCGCGCCGTGTAGGCGAATAGCTTTTGCAGAGAAACAGATATACAAACATCTGACGTGGAACCAGCATCCCGAACACACGCCGCTCAACCATGAAATAGCCGGAATCCGTCGGCTGCCGTGTGACCGCATAGCTGTAGGTGCCTTTGTGACCGTTCGGTTTGGTGCTGCGCTC
This sequence comes from Clostridiales bacterium Firm_04, assembly GCA_001603005.1. Classification (GTDB taxonomy): domain Bacteria; phylum Bacillota; class Clostridia; order Oscillospirales; family Ruminococcaceae; genus Firm-04. The sequence goes on along the minus strand of LVAJ01000053.1, from coordinate 9,689 downwards.
CAACGGCAGGATCAGACCGCGTATCGTCAGCTCCGCAAGCACTTTGGCTACTGTCTGGACGGAACGGATCCCGCAGCATCGTCCGATGGTCGTCTGCTTAACTTTGATGATAGCCGCGCCTTCAACGGTCAGAGTGTCGCTTGGCAGACTGCTCAGATAGGCGTAGACCGTCAATTCTCTGGTGTTGAGACCGAGAGAGAAGATCTGATTGCTCAAACGAAACAGACTCATGGCATCCCCCTTTTATAGACGCAAAAAGCCCTGCGATCGTTTGAACGCAGGGCTCTGAGTGAGAATATGCGATTTTATTGACTTGAAAATCACAAAGGAAATAGTGGATGCTACTGCACTTCGTTCCCCTTTGACATGGCACAGGCGGTATTCCTGCGTGTGATTTCGTGTGATTTTCGTGTGATTTCCGGGGCAGTTTCGTGTGATTTTTTGCAGTTAAAATGTCACACGCGCAGTTTGAACTGCATTTTACCAAAATCAAAAACCGCGTATTTGCGATCTTTTTAAGCAAACACGCGGTTTTATTTTCAGTGAGAAATGAGGGGTTCGAACCCTCGACCCTCTCCTTAAAAGGGAGATGCTCTGCCAACTGAGCTAATTTCTCATATGCAACTATAACATTATAGCACAAAAGGAACGATTTGTCAAGAGGTTACGCAGAATTTCTGCGGTCAGCATGGAAACAGCACAGAGGCTGTTTCCATTGCCGCAGCAAATCACGTAAATTACACACCAAACTTTGTGGTGAGAACCGGAACGCCGACGCCCATTGTAGAAGCGACGGTCACAGAGCGCAGGTAGGTACCCTTTGCTGCTGCCGGCTTTGCCTTCACGACTGCCTCAAGCAAAGTGTTGAAGTTCTCCTCGAGCTTCTCAGCGCCGAAAGAAACCTTACCGATCGGGCAGTGGATAATGTTGGACTTATCGAGTCTGTACTCGATCTTACCGGCTTTTGCCTCCTGAACAGCCTTTGCGACGTCCGGAGAAACCGTACCGGCCTTCGGGTTCGGCATGAGTCCGCGCGGACCGAGAACCTTACCGAGACGGCCGACAACGCCCATCATGTCCGGAGAAGCGATGACGACATCGAACTCCATCCAGCCTTCCTTCTGGATCTTCTCAACGAGATCCAGACCGCCGACATAGTCAGCGCCTGCTTCCTTTGCAGCATCGTACTTATCCTCTTTGCAGAAGACGAGTGCGCGAACCGTCTTACCGGTGCCGTTCGGCAGAACGACAGCGCCGCGGACCTGCTGGTCTGCGTGACGGGAGTCAACGCCGAGGCGGATATGTGCCTCAACGGTCTCATCAAACTTTGCCTTTGCGAGCTGGCAAACGGTGCTCAGAGCATCATTCGGCTCATAGAGCTTTGCCGCTTCGAGCGCCTTTGCGCTCTCGACATACTTCTTACCGTGTTTCATTTATGAAAAACTCCTTTATCATCAATCTGTGGTATACCGGAGTCTCTGCTCCGGCTGACGGATCAATCCTCCCACGAGGAGAGTATTCCGGACTCAGTCTGCAACGACAACGCCCATGGAGCGAGCGGTACCTGCGATCATGCTCATTGCTGCCTCGAGGGAAGCTGCATTGAGGTCAGGCATCTTGGTCTCTGCGATCTTCTGGATCTGCTCCTTGGTGATAGTTGCGACCTTATTCTTGTTCGGAACACCGGAAGCCTTCTCGATGCCGCAAGCCTTCTTGATGAGGACTGCTGCAGGCGGAGTCTTCGTGATAAAGGTGAAGGAACGGTCTGCGTAAACGGTGATAATAACCGGAATGATCATGCCGGCATCGTTCTTTGTACGCTCATTGAACTCCTTGCAGAAGCCCATGATATTCACGCCGTGCTGACCGAGCGCCGGACCGACAGGCGGAGCAGGAGTTGCCTTGCCTGCGGCGATCTGAAGCTTAATAAAGCCAACTACTTTCTGTGCCATGGTAATTTTACCTCCAAATAATGTGGTGATTGGCGGGATATCCGGAGAACCGGACATCTCTCCCACGACAGCGGAACGGTTCCGCCGTCTGCAAAAAAGGGAACGGCTGCGTGCTGAACTTTATGTTCAGTTGTCGCGTGTGACATCCGTCAGCGAAAGCTTTGTCGGTGTCTCCTGACCGAACATCGAAACGAGCACCATACAGGTACCCTCATCGGTGTCGATGCTCTGCACAACGCCGGTGAAGCCGTCCATTGCAGTACCGACGATCCGGACGGTATCGCCGACACTGAGATTGATCTCAACGGTCTCGCCGAGATCGACGCCCATTGCTGCGATCTCGCTTGCTGTCAGCGGGATCGGCTGATTGGGATCTGCTCCGAGGAAGCCTGTCACGCCGCGGATGCTGCGGATCAGGTAAGCGACCTCGTCATTGTGAATCATCCGCACGAGCACATAGCCGGGGAAGATCTTTCTGGTGATCTCCTTCTCCTTGCCGTCTGTGATCTCGCGCACCTGCTCAGTGGGGATCATCACCTCAAGGATCTTGTCCGTGAGCTGCTGATTCTCCGCTTTCTTGACAATGCTCTGCGCAACCTTGTTTTCGTAGCCGGAATAGGTATGAATCACATACCACTCTGGTTTCTGGGTATTATTCTCATTCATCTCAATTCCCTGCTTTCCATGTCAAATTTGCGCGGTGCTGTATGCATTGCATATCGCATCATCTTATGATTTGCCGCTGATTGCGAACTGGAAGAGCCAAAGGAAGCCCTTGTCCAGCAGGAAAGTATAAGCGGCGAATCCGAGCATGGCAGCGAAAACGACGATGCTGTTGTTGATCACCGTCTTCTTATCGGGCCAGACGACCTTCTTGAGTTCAAGCTTGAGATCCTTGAACCACTTGGAGATCCCGCCCTGCTTCTTGGACGATTCTTTGCTTTTTGCTGTTTTCTTTTCCTTTTCGGAAACAGCAAGCTCCTTGTCCTTCGCCATGGTTTGTTCCTTTCTGTTCCGCAGGCTCAAAACCCGAACGGAACGCCGGTCGGATTCTTACTTCGTTTCCTTATGCAGTGTATGCTTGTTGCAATGTCTGCAGTGCTTCATCATTTCGATTCTGTCGGGATCGTTCTTCTTGTTCTTCTTAGAAACATAGTTTCTGTTCTTGCACTCCGTGCAAGCAAGTGTGATTTTCACGCGCATTGTCGGCACCTCCTGTAAAAAATTTTCCGCGGTCTGCCGCCGCAGCGGCAAGTCTGCGAAAGAAAGTTTGCCTCCCTCTCTGCGGTCTGCAAGCATTGCGGGGCGCCGAAGCACCGGAACGCGCCGCAAAAATTGCGGGCACAACAAAAGCACCTCCGCAAAGAGGTAAGATAATCATACCACAAAACGGCATTTTTGTCAAGCATTTTTTCGCTTGTATACGGCATTTTTGCACGTTTTGGGGATTCTGACCAGATTGCAGCGGATTCCGCCCGCCGCACTTGACGATCCTGCGGATATCAGCAGCATAGATCCTCGCTGATCTGCCGGTCATTCTCCTCCGGATCAGCGGGCACTCTGCCGGCATGATAGACGATCCACGCGGCAGCATAGACCGGCAGCAGCATCATGACCGCGCCGAACAGATCGGAAAATCCGCTGAATACCAGACATCCGGCATAGCAGACCGCCGCAGCGATCCCCGTCATTTTCAGGTCGCGCTTTGCAGTCTCGCGGAGAAACGGATCGCGGAAGATCATGCGCAGCAGAAGCATCACGGCAGCAGCAGCAAGCGTTCCGAAGAACGCCGCGCCGACCGCGCTGACGAGTGACACAAAGCCTCTCGAAGCGCTGCCGATCAGCGAGAGCCACGGCGAAAAGTCGGTGCCGTCCGCAACAAGCTGACCGTCCGTGCCGCTTTCCGCGCCATACATTCCATGTGTCATGATGAGTTCCATGACCGTAATGCCGATCAATCCCCAGAGATAACGCGTCGAAGCAATATCCTTTTCTTTCATGTCAAGATCCTTTCATCAGACGCCCAGCGCTTCCGTCAGCGCCAGCAGCGTATCCTGACCGATCTGTTCAAACCGCACATTCGCATCCAGCCCGCAGGCAGCGAGTGCCGCCGCGACCTGTTCCTTCGGGAGCTCCAGCCCCGAGGAAAGCCCGTTGACCGCCGTTTTCCGGCGCTGCGCAAAGCCTGCCCTGACCGTTTTCAGAACGCTGTGCAGCTGCTCCGGCGTACAGAGCGGCGTATCAAAGGGCGTGATGCGGATGACCGCCGAATCGACCTTCGGTGCCGGATAGAACGAATCCCGCGGGACACCGAACAGCTGCTCGGCATGTCCGCGGAGCCGCACCGCAGCGGTCACGGCGCCCGCCTGTCTGCTGCCGATCTCGGCGCAGAGGCGCTCTGCGGCTTCCTTCTGCACCATGACGGTAATGCTCCGGAATTTCGCGCCGGATTCCAGCAGATGCATCAGGATCGGCGATGTGATGTAATACGGCAGATTTGCGCAGACTGCCACGTCACGGCTGCCGAAATGCTCCTGCAAAAACGCCGCCGGATCGACCTTCATGATATCCTGCCAGACGACGGAGATATTGTCAAAATCCGCAAGCGTTTCCGCGAGCACCGGCTGCAAACGGCGGTCCAGCTCCACCGCGACGACCTGCTCCGATTTCAGCGCAAGCTGCTGTGTCAGCACGCCGAAGCCCGTGCCGATCTCCAGCACGCCGCAGTCCGGCGACGGAATGCCGTATTCCGCGATCGCGGGGCAGACTTCCGGATCAATCAGAAAATTCTGCCCCAGCCCCTTCGCAAAGGAGAACCGGTGCTTTTTCGCAAGCATCCGGATCACCTGCATATCAGTCAGTTCAAGCATATGTTCAGCTCCTTCGGATTATCGCATACCTGCCGGAATCGCCGATCCGCGGCATTCCGGCACAAAAGCCTGCAAAAGTATTGACTTTTCCTGTTTTAGATATTATAATGAGGAAAAAGGAGGGATCTTCATGGCAAAACAGCATAAACAGTTATCGGAAGCAGACCGTTCTGCTGCCAGAAAGCTCGATATCGCATTCATCATCATCGGTCTGGCGATCTTTTTCGGGCTCGGCACACTGTTCCTGCGCGGTGTTGCCGGACATCTCGCCTATCTGACCGCCGATGACAAGATCGAGGTTCCTGCAAAGCTTGTCTCGTATGAAGTCAGCAACAGCAACTCCAAAACAGTCAAAAACGCAAACGGCATCGACGAGGAAACGCATGACACGACCTACGATCTGACATATGAATACAGCATCGGCGATCAGGTTTTCACGTATGTCCGTGAAAATGAGCCGACCTACAATGAGGACGACATTACGCTCCGCCTTTACCGCAGCGGTTCGGAGCCGTATCAGCAGACCGACATGTACGGCATGTGGGCAGGTCTGCACTGGGCTTTGCTGCTGCTCTCCGCATACATCGGCATCAGGCTGTTTTTATCCGGTGTTAAATCGCTCCGGAAAAGCAAACAGGCAGCCTGAATCCGGCTCGCCCATGTTTCATTCCTGCGCGCCGCTGAACGCAGCTTCTTCATTCAAGCGTGCGCCCAAGAAGTGAAACGGCGATTTTTCGTCCGCCCCATTGCCCTTTTCAGCATAATATGCTATAATATCAGATACAGAAAGATCTGCGGCGGCTGCCGCAATCGCATGAAAAAAGGAGTGTATCCCCCATGGAGCGCAGAGACAAGACCAACTACTATCTGGATATTGCCGAGGCGGTATCCGAGCGCAGCACATGTCTGCGGCGCAAATTCGGCGCGATCATCGTCAAGAACGACGAGATCATTTCGACCGGCTATAACGGCGCGCCGCGCGGCAGAAAGAACTGCAGCGACCTCGATTTCTGCTACCGCGAACGGATGCAGGTGCCCCGCGGTCAGCGCTATGAGCTCTGCCGGAGCGTGCATGCCGAAGCCAACGCAATCATCAGTGCAAGCCGTGCCGATCTGCTCGGCTCCACGCTCTACCTCGCATGTCACGATGCCAAGACCGACCGTCTGGACGGCGCTGTCGAGCCATGCTCCATGTGCAAGCGCCTGATCCTGAATGCCGGCATCGCGCAGGTCATCATCCGGCAGGATGCCGACACACATTTCGCGATCGACACCGCGACATGGATCGAGCTGGACGATTCGCTGGCGGAAGAACTCAGCAGCGGTTACTGATTCAGCTTTTCCGGATCAACCGATATGGAATAGATCATCGCATTGACCATCGCGCCGTTTTCCGCGGTCACATGTCTGAATAACAGGAGAAACGCCGTCTGCCGCACCTGGATCAGGTGCAGGACGGTTTTTTCTTCGCCCTTTTCCAGCGTGACATTGACATTGCCGCGCTTCAGCTTCTGCTTTGCGGGCGGATGCACCCAGTTTGCCGTGAGCGTCGGGGAATGCCGCAGATAGCCGTACCGGATCTCCGGCAGCAGCGTCGGCGGAACCAGCTTGCGGAAGGAGATTTGCAGATCCGCAGCCGTCACCCCATGCAGCGGACGGCTGAACGGCAGGCGCATCGCAGTCAGCTGCACGCCGGATTTCTCACCGGAAAAGACCAGCAGATCCCGCTTTCTGTTTTCCGGTCTGAAATCCGCCGGAATGGAAAATGTCAGCGCCTCATGAAAGCAGACCGCTCTTTTCGGCAGGATCACAACGGATTCCGCCTTTCGCCGGAGCGGGATCTCCGTGCGGAGCAGTTCCGCCGCACGTTCAAAGAAGCGCTTCTCCTGCTTCGGGTTCTTTTCAGCCATGCATTCGCCTCCCTTTCATGCATCAGCAAAACAAGGGAAGTGCACTGCCGCAGGATGCGTGCTGCATCCCGCAAGGCGCATTGCGCACTCCCCTTCTGATTCAGGTGATTCCGTTGTCCGCAACAATCGCCGTCACGATGAAGCCGTCGGAATTGTTGCCGGAGATCTCATATTTGCCCGCACCGCCGGTCGGCACCGGAATTTCCGGATCGCCGTCCGTCGTGCTGTCGATCGGCACATAGTAGATGTGATAGGTCGTGTTGTTTGCGGTATACCGCAGCACAGGACCGCTGTAAAAATTGTACTTGGTTTTCAGCTCGGTGAGATATTCCTCCAGACAGAGGTTATTCTCGTTCATGTAGGCTGCATGCGGCACGCCGACGTAACGGATCGCGGTATAGCCGCCGCGTTCGCCGGTCACATCCGCCTTATCGGACGGATAGCGCAGCACAAAGCCGTAGCTTGCCATATGTTCAAACAGCCACGAATACGGCGAAATATTGGAGATGTACTCATAGCCGCCGTCATTGCGCTTGATATGGAGCTGAATGTCCAGTGCGGTCGGGGAATCCGGATTGCTCTTTTCCTTTCCGGTTTCCAGATAACCGTAATTGAACATGATCTCCTCATTGCTCGTCGCACTGTAATACGCCTTCATCAGCCGGTTGAACTGTGAAAGCGCGGTGCGGTTGAGGGACGTATGCCCCGGATAGGAGATCTCATAGGTCTCCGGCTTATCCTCCGCGTAATAGACCTGCTCCAGATCCAGTTCCTCCGCAGCAAGGTGGCTCGGATTATCCTTGTTCACGAGCACGAGCGTACCGGCATGCAGAGCGCTTAGCTTCACCGGCACCATCTGGTAGCCTGCCGGCAGCGTAAAGACCGGCTCTGTCGAGGACGAATCCGAAGCGGAGCTTTCCTCAGACGTTTTTGCGGGAGGGGGATCCGTGATCACGACCGGCACATTATTCGTTTTGGCTTCTGCTGCATTGACGGGCGGGGGCGCAGTTGTCTCCGCCGTGACAGGTTCACCGGACTGCTCTGCGACCTCGGCATTGCTGCTTGCGGTCGTCAGCGGATCATCGTCCTCCTTCGAGCAGCGTGAGACACACGAGCCGAGCAGAAAGATCAGAACGACCAGCAGAATGACTGCCGCCGCAATACGGTCCCAGCGAACCCTGCGTTTATTCGACATTGAGAGAACCTCTCCTTCCTAAGTAGGCGCGGTCTGGAAAAAGGCACAGCCTCACGGAGCGTGAGACTGTGCCGCAAGTTTCAGATCAGTGTGTTCGATTTCAGTGCGGGAAATTACTCAAGCGGCGCTTCCATCGGCATGCCGGCAGGAGCGGAATCCGTTTCCAGTGCACTGATCGCAGCTGCAAGCTCATCGTTGACAGAACCGGTATCCGCAGCAGCAGCGGGCGTCATGCCCATTTCTGCCATCAGGCGCTCCAGCTCGGTATCGACCTTCGCATTGCGCTCCAGCTCCTCGAAGGTTGCGACCTCCTCGGGCTTGCCGTTGCCGAGGATCTCGCTGAATGCAGCAGCCTCTGCTTCCTTGCGGGTGATCTTCTCCTCCATCTTGGAGAGCTTATCGAACGAGCTGTTGGTGTCGATGCCGCTGAGCGACTGTGCGAGCTCCTTGGTGGTATCAGCCATCTGGGAGCGTGCGATCAGCATTGCCTCGCGGGACTTTGCTTCCTGCATCTTGGACTTGAGCACCTCGACCTGTGAGCGGATCGCTTCGGTCTGGTTCGAGATGGTCTCATACATTTCACGGTAATTGGTGACATCCTCGTCTGCCTTGACCTTGCTTGCGAGTGCCTTCTTGGCAAGCTCGGCATCGCCTGCCTTCAGGGCAGCCTTGGCACGGGATTCCCAGCTTGCGGATACAGCGCAGGCATTGCGGTACTGCTTTTCGACCATGCGCTCGCTGGCAACTGCCTTGCCGAGAGCCTGCGTCGATTTTGTCAGCTCCTTCTGCATGTCAAGAATGATCTGTTTGACAAGCTTTTCCGGATCCTCCGCCTTATCGAGCATATCATTGATATTTGCTTTCAGAATATCACTGAGTCTGGAGAAAATTCCCATTGATGTACCCTCCTGTTTCATGTTAATTTGACATAGGACGGCAGTACGGCGACCGTACCGCTGATACCATATATTATAACAGAGATTTTTCTCCTTGTCAAGTAGCATTTTCATGAAGAATGCATGAATGCCGGAATACGGATCTTTATATATAGTATTGCGGTCATTTCTGATCCATTCGCGGACAGGAGCCGCAAGCAGCGTGTCCTGTTCCTTCCCGCTTTCATTCTTCACGATTCATCATTCACCATTCACCATTCACCATTCACTTTTCACTATTCACTTTTCACTTTTCACTTCTATGGTGCATGTTCGATTACATGTCACGTTTTGTATGTCTGATCTGTGCATGTCCGTTTGTATGTCCCCAAAGAAGTATCCGCTTCGCGGATGCTATTTTAGAATGGGGACTTCTTGATCGCACACGTTTTGCAAGCAAAACGGCTCAGTTTGCCAAAGGCAAACTGGAGTCCCCAAGCCCACCAAGCTCTTGAACGCTGGGGGAGTTTCGCGATCTGCGGATCGCGACGAGGGCGCTGCCCTCGACCTGCCAACTTTTGAAAAAGTTGGATCAAAACTTTAATACTGTGCGCGCCGGTTGCATTTGCGGGACTTATGCGCACCTTTTCAAATCATCGCGCAGCGATACCACTGTTTTTCACTATTCGTTCTTCACTATTCACCATTCACTTTATCTATTGGGAGCAGTCACGAATGAGAAGCCGCGATCAGCGGCGTGAACCCAGACTGCGGGGACAGTCCGCGAAAATGGCTCCCGGAGGAAATCGCCAGCGGGGGCTCCCCGCCACGGCAATCGCTTACGAAAAATAAAGGTGTACAAAAAGAGAGAAATATGGTATGATAGA
>LVAJ01000052.1 GCA_001603005.1 Clostridiales bacterium Firm_04 | reverse complement strand
GAGCGAAGCGACGACTCCCCTTTCCCTGTGGTTGTCCCTCTCGCATTCGCGCCCCGCGCCCAACCAAATCTTTCTGAAGGACATACGATAAAGAGAGGATGACACAAACAATCTAACCGACAAATTCTGATTTATCATATTACGACTGTGAAAACAATCGGCTTTTCTGCTTTTACAAACGCAACCGGAAAGCTTTAGATCAATGGAGGCGGGCACTGCCCGCAAATTCTGATTTAGCTTAGCAACATAAATATTCACAATGCCCCTGAGTGCTTTGTAACACTCAGGGGCAAAACTTCTATATAGGTATCTGTCTTACGCTTCGGGGTATTGGTTTACGATCAAGTTGTGCGGATACGGCAAAAAGCAGCGCACGCCGTTTTCCCGTTTGCAGTGACATCCGGTGTTTCCCTGAAAGTTATTCTTCCCCCAGCATCACGGCTTCTTTGAGTGTGGTCTTTCCTTTCTCAATGGCTTCCTGCAAAAGACCGTTATTCTTTGCGATCTCAAGTTGTTCGCGATATTCCTGCTTGCTGATTTTATAGACCGTTGTTTCGCATCCCATAGCAGCAGAAAAGCATACGACGGTTTCTGTAATATACAGCAGGTCACCATTTTCAGAAATGCCGACATATATTTCAGGATAGGATGAAAGTACATGATGATTCGAGCGGACTGTAAACAGGGTTCGGTATTTGATTGCAGGATCATTCAGTTGTGTCATTCTATTCTTTCCTTTCATTCCGGTTTCCCATATTATAACATATTATCCGGGAAAGTGCAATGGGAGAGGATGAAAAAATCAATCACCATGCGTGATGTACTGCATTACCTGTCCATGCAGATGACCGTGTCGGCACCTTGCAGCAGTTCTCTGTCATGCGTTGCGACGAGCAGCGTGACGCCGGATTCCTTTCGTGCATGCAGGATCTCCCGCACGATCTGCGCGCTGACGCTGTCGAGATTCGAGGTCGGTTCATCCGCTGCGAGCACAGGCGTATCCAGCAGCAGAATGCGCGCAAGCATCACCCTGCGGTATTCGCCGCCGGAGATTCCGGCAGGGTAGGAGCCGAGAATGCTGCTGATCCGCAGCTGTTCCGCGAGCGCCTCTGCCTGCGCTTCCGTGACCTTTTTCCCCGCGAGCTGCGCCGGAAACAGCAGATTCTGCATGACCGTCAGATCGGGCAGCAGCACATTGCCCTGCATCATGTAGCCGATCTTCTGTGCGCGCAGTGCCGAAAGCGCCTTCCCGCGGAGCGTCCGCAGGTCGGTGCCGTCCACGCAGACCGTCCCGCTGTCCGGTTTGAGCATGCCCGTCAGGATATTGAGCAGCGTGGTCTTGCCGCAGCCGGACGCACCGGTCACACCGGCAAACTGCCCGCGCCCGACGGAAAAGCTGACGCCGCCGAAGCCGTTTGCGCCGAAGTGCTTTGCGAGGTTCGTTCCGGTAATCATAGGTTCTCCTCCGTGAGCAGTGCAGGCTCGATCTTCATGATCCTGACAAAGGTAAACGACAGCGCCGCCGCCAGCATGACGAGCACTGTCAGCAGTGTTTTTGCGGTGATCGCCGCCGCGCCGCCCGCAGAGATCAGCTTATAGGGCAGCTCCAGCGCGGTCTTGATGACATTGTGCAGCGGCAGCAGAATGATGCAGACGAGCAGAATGCCCGCGAGCGCTCCGGCGGCAAACAGCCAGAGGTATTCCGCGGCGAACAGCCGGAGAATGCGCCCCTTTGTGCAGCCGACCGAGAGCAGGCTGCCGGCGGTCTTGCGCCGCTGATGAAAGGTCAGCGTGACCATTGCGAACAGCGAAACAGACGCGATCACGACTGCAAAGACATTCATGATCCGGACAGCCGCAGTCATCATGCGGATGCTGCTTTTCATGCCCGCTGCCAGATCGCCGATCGCATACACCGAAAGACCGGAGCCTTCCAGCGTGCTGCGGACGGATTCGGTCAGCGCGGAAATGTCCGAGCCGTCCGCCTGCTGAATGAGCAGCATCGAGAGCAGTCCGGCTTTCTGCCCGAACATATAGGCATAATCCGCGTCGCCTGTGATGCCGTCCGCGGCTTCATAGGACAGAAACAGGCTTTGGTCATAGCCCATGCCGGTCTCATCGAGAACGCCTGCGACCGTGAATGTTCTGCCGAACACATCGACCGTTTCGCCGGTCGTAAAGCATGCCGCCGAGCCCGCGAGGATCTCGTCCGCGCCGAGATTTTGCGCTTTGTCCGTCCATTTGCGGACAGCGAAATCCGTTTCCGGCTCATACGCGACGATTTGCAGACCGCCCGCATCGCAGCAGTCCATTTCCAGCGTTTCGAGATAGAGCTGCCGGCTGACCGCACCGACGCCTTCCAGCGCGCGGATGCTGTCGGACACATCCGTTTTGAACGGCAGCATGCAAGCCTTGCCTTTGAACAGCAGATCCTTTGTCGATTCGAGATATTCCTGCGGCACGATGTACAGATCGGTGCCGGTGTTGCCGTAGATGCGGTCGGCGCCGTTCCGGATATTGTCCGTGAACAGTGCGCTGCCGAATACGCAGACCGTCGTGACGAACACGAGCAGAAAAACAGTCAGGCTGCGGAATCTGCTGTGCGAGATCACCTGCAGCGCATATTTTCCGGTGTTCATGCGGCTGCTGCTTTCTCTTTCCGGAGCAGTTCCGCCGCAGCTGTCAGAATTGCAGCAACAAACAGAATTGCACCGGCGATGCGGAATGCGGGCATGGTGTGCGTATTGCAGTGCATCATCGCGCCGCCGCAGTGTCCGAGCAGCGGAACGAAGAATACGCCTGCCGATACGATCGCGGACAGGACGGCGAGCACCGTGCGCAAGGCTTTCTGCTTGGCAAAGAGCGCCGCAATGCTGATGACTGCCAGCGCACCGAGCAGCACGGTTCCGATCTGCGTGGTATGGACACATTTCATTGCCATTTCACCGCGGCAGGGATGGAGTGCCGTATTGACGGCGACGGCAGCGGCAGCGGAAATGACCGCACCGGCAATGGATAACGGTTTCGTGTTCATAAGAATCTCTCCTTTTCATATGTGAAACGGGATTGGCTCCGTTTGGTTTCTATATTATATCACAATACCGATAGGAATACTAGTCTTTTATGCGAAAAAGTTGAGATTCTGTGTATCGCACGAAAAAATCGCGGATTTGTTTTTGCGTTTTATTCAATTCATATGCAGAAGCCGCAGGATCCTGCGCACAGACAGGCTGCTGCTGCGCGCATTTTTCCTGCGGCGAAGGGCTCAGTGCTTTGCAAAATACCTGCAAATGATCCCCATGATCTCGTTGAAAGCCGGCTTGCATCCGGGAATGAAATATTGCAGCGCATAGCAGTGATGCATGCCTTTGCCGACATGGATCATGCATTTTGCACCGGCTTTCCGGTAGCTCTGCGCATAGACCGGCGCGAAAGCAAACAGCGTTTCGGCGCTGCCGTAATAGAAATGCGTCATCGGGGCATTGCGGAAGTCGCCGTGCGCGGTTGCGAGGTACTGCTCCGGAATCTCCCTGCCGCAGCACATGATCTCGCGGGCGGTTTCCATAAACGCCGCCGGAATCATGATGTCCGTTTTGTCGAGCGATTGGATCGCGGCGCGCTCCGCATCGTTCACCGGAACGCTGCCGGGGGAAATCGGGATCAGCAGTCCGGGCATCGGCACGGGATTGCCGCTGTCACGCTGTTCGTTGAGATAGGTGATGAGGTCAAGCAGGAGCGCCGCACCCGATGAAAAGCCCAGAAATACGATGTTTTCCGGTTTATAAAACCGCAGCATCTTCTGATAGCACGCAAAGAGCATCTGCACATTTTCCAGCATATCATGCGTGTGGCACATCGGGTAGTAGGGGAACCAGACGTCCGCGCCGGTGATCGCGCCGATCTTCCGCGAGAGCCCGACGTCGCCCTTGTCCGAGCCGAGGATCATGCCGCCGCCGAACACAAACAGCACGGCATGCTTCCGCCGCTTGATCTGCGCGTCGATCTCAAGGCAGTGATACTGCCCGCCGATCAGGTGATCGGTGTAGTGCGCTTTGCTGTCCTGCGGGAGCGAGAAATGCCGGTTTTTTGCATTCATCTGCGCGGCTTTCGCAAGCACTTCCTCTCTGCTTCCGATCAGAAGCTGCTTCATATTCGCTGCTTTCACGGCAATTTTGGTCAGCTTGTAGAGCGGATTTTGCAGCGCATCCGGCGCCTTGACCACTTTGTCCTGTTTGTCAAATTTCATGAGAACGCTCCTTTCGCGTCAGATTGATGAGCTTATCGTGGCAGAAGTCGCCGTCCACTCTGTCCGAATAGCGGATGAATTTTGCACTTTTTTGCAGGACGCACATGCAGAGATCATTGTTGCAGAACGCCTTGCAGAACCGCCGGATCCCGTAGTGCTCAAACAATTCCACGTACATGCAGGTGTGGATCTTGTATTCGAGCTCTCTGTTGTTATAATGATATTGCGAATAGAGGATCGAGCCGTCGCGGTCGCGCGCCTGCTTGTCCCTGTCGAGCCATTTCCCGACGGTGTCATAGCCCATGCCGAGCCGGTCGATCAGCCGGATGAACCGTTCGAGCACCCGTCTTTTGCCCGCGATCATGCGGGTTTCCCAGAGCTCCAGCGCTTCATCGAGCGAGCAGCCGCGCTGCATGAGCACCTGCGCAAATGTAATGCCGATATAGACCTTTTCCACGCCGATCGACGGATATTTCGCAAGATATTCCCGGTAGATCTCTGATTGCTGATGCGCCCGAAAACGACGGTAAAACGCCGATTCCAGTTCGCTGTAATCGCTTCTGCCGGCTTTTTTCATCGCCTTCGCGAACATCCGCGCGTATTTTTTTGCAGGATCCTTCATTGCGTTTCCCAGCCTTTCCGCACGCGGTTCATGGTCAGCAGCAGCCCGCCGAACATCCAGATATTGCCGATGCTGATCCATGCGGCGGTCAGCGCGTTTGTGACCGCATGATTGCCGGCAAATTTCAGCATGATGGCTGCGCCCATGCCGACCGGCAGCGAGAAGATCCAGCACCATTTCGGATAGGGCGTCAGTCCTTTTGCAAATGCGCTGATCTGCGCCGCGCTCATGATGAAAAGGAAGATCAGGAACAGGATCATCGCGGGCAGCAGGAAATACATGCCGAACTGAATCGTCATTTTGTACGCTGCTTCTGGATTTTCAAGCAGCATATGCTTGTAGAAATAGACGCTGGACAGGCACGGCACATGCACGCCGCATGCGGCAAACAGCATGTAGCCGAAGACGCCGCTGCGGAAGATATGCGCGTGTTTTTCGCTGCCGGACGCGATCAGCCGGTAGATGCCGAAATAGCAGAGCCCTTCCAGCGAAATGCCGATCAATCCGAGAAACGCCGACCAGAACAGCGCCGTGTCAGACAGTGCCGAAAACTGCATCAGCTTTTTTTCGAGCCCCGTCAGGCGTTCATCGCAGACGCCGTAACCGAGGATCCAGTCGCCGGCGAATGTCAGGATCGCGCCGGACAGTCCGATGAAAAAAAGCTTCCGGATGCGGTTCCGGTCGAGCTGTCCGCCGATGCCGATATCATTGAATTGCTTCATTTTCACACCTCTGCACTTGATAACAGTATGTCAGTCCGCATTCTTTCGGTTAGCATATGCGAACTGCCGGTTATCATTATACCACAAATTGCAGAAAAGTGCAATTGTTTTTTGCGATTTATTCTTCACGATTCTCGCGATTGATTCTTCACGATTCACCATTCACTTTTTGAAAATACAGAGCGCTTTCGCTGCCTGTTCTTGATCCTATGTCCGACGTTGGATTTAGTTGGGCGCGGGGCGCGAATGCGAGGGGAAGCACCATAGGAAGAGGGAAGAATCGCTCCTGCGTCGCTTATCTCCCCTCTCCCTAAGGTTCTCCCCCTCGCGCACGTTTCGCAAGCGAAACTGCGCAGTTTGCCAACGGCAAACGTGCGCTCCCTCTCTCCTTATCCTCTCCTCTCTAAAATGCGCGCCACTGTCGCTGCGTGTTCTTTGGGGTTCAGTTGCCCTGAACGCTTTTGCCGTGCGCGTCTGCCTGCGTATGCTCCCGAGTGCTGCGTTTTTCACTATTCACTATTCGTTCTTCACCATTCACTGTTCACTTTATCTATTGGGAGCAATAACCTTTGAGAAGCCGCGAATAGCGGCGTGTACTCGGAAAGCGGGGACAGTCCGCGAAACCGGCTCCCGGAGGAAAATGCCCGCGGGGGCTCCCCGCCCGGAGGGATATGCCCGCGGGGACTCCCCGCCCGGAGGGAAATGGAGGCGGGCACTGCCCGCTCCCCGCCCGGTGGAAAACGCAACTGTTCTGCGGCAGATTTGCGGCTGCGCCGCAATTCGTTCAATTGCATAGCTTTATATTTTAATGATAAGACGATATTGACATTTCTTACAAAGTATGCTATGATAGGAACAGTCGGCAGCATCGCAGATCTGCGGTGCGGTCAGAACGGCAAGATACGAACAACAATATTCTACAAATAAACGAGGAACGAACGATGAACAAATTTGCAGCAACAATTTTTGCACTATGTCTGGCGATCTGCGGGGCAGCAGGCTTCTGGATCCATATCGGAAACGAGACCATGTCTCCCGTCCTGTTTGCAGCGATCCTGGCAGCGATGATCCTTGCACCGTTTGCGATCATTTATTCAGCTTTCCGGCTGACAAAGGACATGCAGAAAAACGGCATGGCGAAAGCGGGCTTGGTGAGCCTTGCAGCCGCAGCGGTCAGCCTGACCGGATTCGGATTGTGGCTTTCCGCCGGCAGGCGCATGGAAAACGAAACGCTTTTTGCTGTGACCGGCGGCGTATTACTGGCTTGCGGCGCAGCAGCGGCGGTCTATGCGGTCTGCTTTTTCATCTTTGCTGCTGTCAGAAAGCATGCTTTATAAGTCCGCGCCTGTTTCGGCAGCTGCCGCAGAATACGAAGAACATGACAGTGCAGGGATGCGCTGTCATGTTTTTATGCGGAAATATATTTACTTTTTTACGGATTTGATGTATAATAGGAATATTGCGAATCCAAAGGAAAGGCAGGGCAATCAAATGGAATTTGCCGAAAAACTGCTGCGGGCGGCAGCGATCATCGCGGCAGTCTGGCTCATGTACCAGCTCACGGTCATCATCCATGAGAGCGGGCATCTGGTCATGGCAAAGCTGACCGGATACCGCTTTGTGTCATTCCGCATCGGACCGCTGACGCTTGTCAGGGAGCGCGGAAAGCTGAAACTCCGAAATACAGGCTGGATCAAAGGCACGGGCGGGCAGTGCATCATGCTGCCGCCGGAAAACCGTCCTGCGGAAACGGTTCCGGTCGTGCCCTATTTTCTCGGCGGCGGCTTATTCAATCTGCTGACGGCGCTGCTTGCGGTTCCAGCCGGATTTGCGGCGGAGAACCGGTACGTGAAAGCCGTTCTGATCCTGCTGGGGTTCATCAGCGCGGCACAGGCGCTCCTGAACCTGATCCCGTCCGGACTGTTTGTGCTGAATGACGGCTATCAGATCCGGCAGCTTCGGAACAGTCCTGCCGACAGAGCGGTCGTCTGCAATTCGCTGCGTATCAGCGGGCATTCGGAGTTGTCCTTCTCGGAGATGCCGGAAGCATATTTTGCGATTCCGGATGACACCTGTGCATATGCGTATATCGCGGAAATGCTGCGCGGGCAGTACATGCTGGACTGCGGAAACTTTCAGGAGGCGGAGGCGCTGTTCGTCAGATGCTGCGGCAGAAAGCGGACGGATCAGCGCGATCTGTATCAGTCGGAAGCCGCATCTTCGCTGCTGCTGTGCATGCTTCTGCGCGGTGCGGATGCCGATGAGATCGGGCAGGTCTATGACAGCAATCTTCAGCAATATCTGGAGCTGGCAAAGCAGAGACAGATCGACAAACGATGCATCATGTATGCGTATCAGCTGCTTTTCTGCAAAGATGCGGACGCAGCAAAGCAGGAATATGAAGCGATGCTGCGGCTGCAAAGCGATGCACCGGCGGGCGATGTGAAAACGCAGAAGATGCTGACAGCGGAAGTGCAGAAGCGTGCAGAATGCCTTTCGGCGCAGGCATGAGCATGCAGAATAAAAACAGAAGCCCCGAAGTGATCGCTGCGGATCATTTCGGGGCATTTTTTGCAAGGATTCGGTTCAGGTGCGCGGTTCTTCCGCGGGGGCAGGTGCCTCATCGTGCATGCCGGGGATCGGCACTGCATCGGGATAATGCACGGCGGCAGCGATCGTGATGTTGTCGCGGCTGCCGTTTGCCAGTGCCAGCGCGACAAGCTCCTGCATGCGCATGGGCATGGGCTTGGGCTTTGCGAGCACTTCTTCCATTTCAAATGCGGTCACATAGTCGCTCAGTCCGTCCGAGCACAGCAGCATCATGTCGCCGTTGCGCATGCCGTCCGGATAGACAATAACTTCCGGCTTCGGCTCCGCATCGAGGTTGCCGATGACCGGCATGACAATGTGCCGGTGCGCGTGTACCTTTTTTTCCTCGACGGAAATCGAGCCTTCCTCATAGAGCATCTGCACGAGCGTCTGGTCGCGGCTGATCTGTTCGAGCGTGCCGCCGCGGTAGCGGTAGATGCGGGAGTCGCCGACATTGAAGCAGTGCAGACCGCCTGCTTCGTCCAGCGCGATGCCGCAGAGGGTGGTCTGCATATTGGCGGTGCTTTTCTGCATGACGCTCTGCTCGGCGATCGCCGTGTGGATCTCCAGGATCTTGCGCTTGAGGTTCACGCGCGAGGAGTATTCGAGCTCGGAGAGCAGCTTGAGGCAGGTCTGCGAAGCGAGCTCGCCCGCCTGTTCGCCGGAAACGCCGTCACAGACCGCCATGAGGAACGGCTCCGCAAGCGCCGTGACGATGCTGCCTTCCGTGCGCACCTTGCCTTCCAGCAGAAAGGCGTCCTCATTGTGCGGGCGGTTGCCGACCTCGGTGATGCCGCAGCAGTAATACATAAAATCACCTCAAATACCAATGTTGAAAGTTTTCCAGTCCGGAAATATATTTCCGTTCAGTCCGGAAGTATTTTTCCGTTCTACAGGAAATATTTTTCCGTTCAGTTCGGAAATATATTTCCGGTATACTATATAAAAGAAAAAAGAAAAGAAATAGAAAAGAAGAAACACAGCAAATCAAACTGCTTTTTCCTCAACCGGATATGACAGATTGCAGCACCCAGCGGATCAGCAGATGCAGCGGATACCAGACATAGAACGCGTATTGAGAGAAGCGCGGAAAATGTCCTTTTTTGCCGTTATAGCAGAACGTGATGAGCAGCATCGCCAGCACCCACATCAGGATCATCCCTGCCACGAGCCGCGTGAGTATGAGTCCGCCGGCAAGGACGATGTTATGGATGACGACAAGCAGCGGGATCACGCAGAGCCGGATCAGCGGACGTTCCCGCAGCAGATCCATGCAGAGGATCGCGAGAATGCCGGTCGCGCCCCATTCCGCATGCAGCAGGATGCTGACGCCGCAGAGCGCCGCGATCTCCGCAAGACGCAGCGGCAGCTTCCGGCTGCTGTGCAGGATCATCAGCGAGATCAGCCCCAGAAACAGCACCAGCAGCACGCTCCAGAACAGAAACACATCATGCAGCACAATGCCGTTTTCGCCGAGTGCATGCGGGATCTGCGTGATGACCGCAAAGATCAGCAGCCGCAGCGCATACTTTTTGCGCGAGCGCGTATAGTGAAAGCCCTCTGCGATAAAGAAGAAAAAGACGGGCGGTGCAAAATACTGCAAGACCAGCGCCGGCAGATTCAGCTGTCTGGGGATATGGTGCCGGTAGACACTCCAGAAGTGCCCGGCTGTCATCAGAACGAGCGCGATCCATTTCAGCGCATCGCGGTTCAGAACGCGCAGGGGACTGTCCTTTTGGAGCAGCTTACGCGCCGTCATAGAGCTTTCCGAGCTGATCGGAATATTTTGCGCGGAAATCCGCAAATGTGCCTGCATCGAGATTGTCGCGGATCTGCGTCATCAGGTTGTTATAGAACCAGAGATTGTGCTGCACGGCAAGGCGTCCCGCGAGCTGCTCGCCCGCCTTGAACAGATGCCGGATATAGGCGCGGGAGAAGTTTTTGCAGGTCGGGCACTGGCAGCCTTCCTCGATCGGACGCGGATCGGTCGCGAAGCACTGATTTGTCACATGCATGATGCCGCGCATGGTGAAGACAGTTGCGTGCCGTGCATTGCGCGAGGGCATGACGCAGTCGAACAGGTCAATGCCGCGTGCCACGCCCTCGACGATGTTCTGCGGTGTGCCGACGCCCATGAGATAGCGGATCTTGTGCTTCGGCATGTGCGGCTCGACATGCTCGATGATGTCGTACATGACCTCAGTCGGTTCGCCGACGGCAAGCCCGCCGATCGCGTAGCCGTCGAGGTCGAGCGCTGCGATCTCATCCATATGCCGTTCACGCAGATCGGCAAAGGTGCAGCCCTGATTGATGCCGAACAGCAGCTGATGCGGATTGATCGTATCTTCGAGGCTGTTGAGCCGGTTCATCTCCTCGCGGCAGCGTTTGAGCCAGCGTGTTGTGCGGTCGCAGCTCTGTGCGGCGTATTTGTAGGGCGCGGGGTTCTCTACGCATTCGTCAAACGCCATTGCGATCGTCGAGCCGAGATTTGACTGGATGCGCATGCTTTCTTCCGGTCCCATGAAGATGCGTCTGCCGTCCACATGCGACTGGAACGTGACGCCTTCCTCTTTGATTTTGCGGAGCTTTGCGAGAGAGAAGACCTGAAATCCGCCGGAGTCGGTGAGTGTGGGACCGCGCCAGCCGGTGAAGCCCTGCAAGCCGCCCATGGTGCGCACGATGCCGTCGCCGGGGCGCACATGGAGATGATAGGTATTGCAGAGCATGACCTGACAGCGGACGGCTTCGAGATCGCGCGCGGAGAGAGCGCCCTTGATCGCGCCGGCGGTTGCGACGTTCATGAAGCAGGGTGTCTGGAAGTCACCGTGCACGGTACGGAAGATGCCGCGGCGGGCGGTCTGTTCCGTTTTCAGCAGTTCAAACATGCGGAGATTCTCCTTTTTTTATAATTCCCCTATATCATACCATAAATACACAAAAAAAGCAAGCGGGCGCGGGGGCTCCCCACGGCAATCGCTTACGAAGCAGTCCCCAAAAAGACTTTCAGGAGATAGTCGTGAGAAAGGAGGCACTTCTTGCGTTTCAGA
>LVAJ01000051.1 GCA_001603005.1 Clostridiales bacterium Firm_04 | reverse complement strand
TTTCGCAAAAATGGGATTCCAAAGGGACAGTGTCCCTTTGGCGGGTTTGGGCGGAGCCCATTCAAAAACATCGCGCAGCGATACCTTAGCCGCTGTTACAGAACGGATCGAAATAGAAGGTATCCTCGGTGACGATGCCGCTGCTGTCGCCGGTCACGACGATCCGGCTGACGCGCCCGCGGACAAAATCGCCGCAGACCGCCAGATCTTCGAGATCCTCGCCGCAGTATCCGATATAGCGCACGGTCTTGCTGAACATTTTCCGGTTGCTGACGGCAATGCGGAACCGCAGTGCATCTTCGGGATCATACGCATACTGCCGGTCAAACTGGATCTGCCGCACCTTGACGATCCCGCGGACAGCGGCTTCGCGATTCTCCATCGTATAGGAGCCGTATTCGCCGACCAGATTTGCCATGTCGATGCGGCTGATCATCTCGCCGATCTCGCCGCCCTCGGACGCTTTCAGCAGTCTGTCAGCCGGCAGCACGACCGCCTCGGTACCGGTCTGCGGCAGCATGCAGAGCAGATTCGGCACGCGGATATAGGGATACCCCTCGCAGAGCTTGTAATTGTACGCGACAATGGTCTCCCACATGTTCGCATTCTCCTTGACATAGACATAGCGGATGCTTTCCACATCGTCATATGTGATATGCGGCAGCGCATAGGTCTGCATGAGCTGTTCCAGCGTCACCTGCGTATATAGCCCCGGTACGAGCTGATTCTTTGTCAGAATGACGGAATAGCTCTGTGTCGTGAGCCGGAAAATGCGCATATTCTGTTCCAGATCGCAGCTGCATTTTTTGACCATGCCCTCATGCACGAGCTTTTCATTGATCCAGAGCCGCACATTGACCGGCACGGGGACGGTTTCATGCACAAGCAGCTGGATCTGCATGGACGCATACGCCAGATAGCGGTCGCGGATGAGCGTAAAGCGCAGGCAGTCGGTGAAGGACGCGGCGCTGCCGTCCGCGAAAAAGCATTCACACCGGATCGGCAAGCAGCATCCCTCCGATCATGGTCAATGTGAAGTCGGCAGTCCGGTCCGGACAGCGGCATTTCAGTTTGAAGCCGGTCAGCTGCATGCCGGAGAACTGCATCGCATCCAGCAGAAAATCAAATGCCGTATGCGTTTGCAGCGCCGCATGGAGCACTTCTGCCGCATCCGAAAGCCCGTCACGGAGCAGCGTGCCCGTGACCGTCAGCGTGCAGGGGATCTCCGAAAGCAGCGTGGTATGCGGTTCGCCGTCAATGCAAGTTTTCCGCACGGTCGGGACATTGCAGTCCGTTTCGTAGCTGCTGACCGGCAGGCGCAGCGAGCCGAGCTGCAAAACGGCATCGCGTCTTGTCGTGTCAACTGTCATTCCCATTGTCATCCCCCTCGTCCGGCAGCATCAGACCGCTGATCTCCGCAAGAAATTCCTGCTGCAGGCGGTCGATCGTTTTCTGATAGGTGACGGCGCTGCGGCTTGCCTTCCGGATGTCGCAGCCCGTCTGTTTCATGTATGCGCGCAGGCATTCCTCTGTCTGCGTTGAGAGCCTGCGCAGATCGTCGCCGGTGCAGCTGTGTGTGCGGACGCGCAGCCGGATGACGACCGGTACCGCGGCAGTTCCGTCCGGCAGCGGGATCGCCGCACCGGTTTCCGCCTGCTCTGTGCTGACGGTCACGAACCAGCGGTTTTCGGGCACCGGCGGGAGCCGTTCGGGAAATTCGGGGAACGCAGGGATCCCCGCGCTTTGCAGCGCCGCGATCACGCGTTCACAGATCGTTTCATTCATCGTCATGCAGCATCCTTTCTCCGGATCAGACCGCCGCAAATACAAATGCATCATCGCGCAGCAGATCGGCAGCATCCGCGCGGTATTGCAGCATGAGCTGTTCCGCGAGCGTACACTGCTGCACATCGCTTCGCTGTCCGGCGACTGTTCCGGCATAGGTCGGCGAAACGGTCTCCGCAGCGATCAGCCTGCGGTACTGCAAATTCGCAAGCGCCGCAGCATAGCGGCAAAGCCGTTCATCGTCCGCATCCGCATCCTCGCGCAGCTGTCTCCGGACGGTACACATCGCCGCATCCGCGAGATCTTCCCACGGCATCACATCCGGCAGGCGCGTGAACATCTGAAACAGCTGCATGACCTTTGCCTTGCGCATGGTTACACCCCTTCTTTCGGTTTTCCGCCGATGCGGTATCCGGTCAGCGACTGCGCCGGCGATGCAGCGGATTCCTGCAAAAGCTGGGGCTTCTGCGCCGCAGGATCCGCCGCACGGATGCCGGTCATCAGCGATTGCTTCAGCCTGCAAAGCGCCGCCGCATCCATATGGATCGTGGAATCCGCGAGTGCCTTTGCGCAGGCATTTTCGCCGTAGCGGTAGCACAGCCGGATGACGTCTTTGCGGAGATCATCGGTCAGCTGATCGAGCATCTGCGCGGTTTCTGCATAAGCATTGCGGAGCAGCTCTGTTTCGGGATCGGTATGCACCCCGCCGAGCGTCTTGGTGACGCCTGCGCTGCGCTGTGCGGGGACAGCGACAAAGCTCCATTCGTAGACGTCATTGACATCATCGAGCGTGGTATAGCAGAGCGTTCCGCCGTAGCGTCTGCCCTTGATGTGCGTGCAGGGGGATTTGAGCCGGTCGGCGCCGCAGACGGAGCAGATCTGTCTGCCGACCGCGCAGGAGATGCTGACTTCCTTTTTGATACCGGCGTCGATCTCGCGGATCAGATCGGCATTGCTGTCCGTGCGTACCATATAGGCATTGGCTTTGAGGAAACGGTAGGGGAGACCGGTTTTTGTCGTCCTGTCGGGATCGGTCATCACCTCTGTCCGGAAGATCCGCGCCGTCTGATTGTGTGACTGCGGGTTATGGTCAAAGATGCCGGTGACACCGACGAAGCGCTTCTGCAATTCCGCGAGCGCGGCATCGGAGAAGCAGTCGCCGTCACGGTCGATCTCGTTGTCGCAGAGGATGAGGTCAAAGAGGTAGACTTCATCGAGCGTGTGATTGCGTCTTGTAAACGCATTGAGCTGCCGGAGCAGCACATCCTGATTCTGTTCCATAGATTCTCCTTTCTGAGAAGCAATGCGGTATCTGCGATGCATTCAGAATGGGGACGCTGTCCCCAAGCCCCTGTCGGGGACAGTATCCCCGAACCCCATTGTAAGAAAAAAGAATGTATTTGCATCATTTTTATGTACAATGGGATTCCAAAGGGATACTGTTCTTTAAGCGGTTATGGTCGGAGCCTATTTCAAATCATACGAAGCGATACCGCTAATTCCGCGTTCCCAATCCCCGCCGCGCTCCTGCCAATGATTCGCAGGAACGCCGTTCAAAGAGGACGCCTTATTCTCTCCCATTCAAAACGGGATTCTTAAGGGACAATGTCCCTTAAGCGGGTTTGGGCGGAGCCCATTTCAAATCATCGCGAAGCGATACCTTATGATGTCCTGATGTTGAGGACAGCGGCGGCGCCGGACATGAGGGGCTGGAAGCCGAGGCGCACGGAAACGGCGATGCGGTCGAGCTGGCAGTCGATGAGCCGGTCGGATTCGAGCACGACGTCGGTACCCTTAAAGCAGGCGAGCGCGAACTCTCTGGAAATGCCGATGACAGTCTGCTCATTGAGGGACGCGTCCTTGAGGAGCTTAGCGCCGAACGGCAGATGCACCTGACCGCTGCTGTCGAGGGTACGGTCGCGCATCTCGGTCATGGCAAGGATCTTCGCGACATTCGCCGGCGACGCGATGACGGTCGTGAGGTCGTAGTCGGAGAACTTGCCGAACAGCGCCGCGAGATCGGCATAAGCGATCGTCGTACCAGCGGAATTGAACGCCGTGACAGAATCCTTGATGACCTTGAGCGCCGCGCCGGCTGCCGCACCTGCGAGCTTATGACCGACCGCGCGGAGCATGACCGTGAACACATCAATGCGCTGCTGACGAACGGTCTCATAGGACGCCGAGATCAGTCTTGCATATTTGGGCAGCGGGATCGCATCGGATTCGGAGATAATGGTCTGCTTCATGACCGCGCCTTCATCGGTCGTGACGGAATACGCCCCGTCGCTTTCATCGACCGCGAAGCCCTTGCAGGATGTCGCGTTGACGCCGGAAGCAGCAGCGGTCAACTCCGGCAGAATGGATTCTTCCATGCCGCGCATGATCGCTCTGCGGACAAATTCGGGGAACAGCACGGCGCTTTCGGTCGTGGTGAAGAACTTCTCGACCTTGTCGCAGCAATCGCCGGACACATGGATATCGAAGCGCTTGAGCTGACGTTCAAACGCATCGAGTGCCGCGAGCTCAGTGCCCGCATACTGCGCAGAGGGATCGGCAGCTTCGAGCGCCTGCGTAAAGCTGCGGTTTGCGAGGTGATACATGCCTTTTTCGAGTTTCACAGAATCGTACATAAAACCATCCTTTCGGTTGTGACAGCAAAGTGCTGTCAGGTTCATTCGGGCTGCACGGCGTCCTTTGCAGCGATCTCCTGTTCGATCGCCGCTGCCTGTGCAGATTTGAGTCTTGCGTCTGCAAGCTCTGTTTCATCCTGCAAATTGATCGTGTCCCAGACCACATCGGGCGTACAGTCGAAGCCTGCGCCGCGGAGCAGTGCGCCGCCGATTCTCCGGAGCACCGGTGTCAGGATCCTGCGGAAGTAGTCGAGCTCCGAGGTCAGGATATCCGCCTGCTGTGCGGACATTCTCTCGGTTGTCGCCCACGAAAATCCGAGCAGGAACGGCGGGATCGAGAGCTTGGAAACGATCTGTTCGAGCAGCTGCCGGACGGGTACGTTCGTATCGAACAGCTGATTTTCCGCGCCGATGACCTTGATATCGACATTGCCGACCGCAACAAAGTCCTGCACCTCGCCGTATTCGGCAGCGCGGATGCCGTCCTGCCATGCGTCGGCGATTTCTCGTGCGTGTTCCTTTGCGAATGCCGCCGCATTGCCGTCCGGCTGATAGGTCACGGCATAGCGCACATTGCCCGCGCGGGTATAATTCTTGCCGATGCAGTCATAGATGCGCAGCAGGATATCCGCGACCGCAGGCAGCCCGCGCAGCACGGATACGCCGTAGACCGCGCCGGCAGGGGGATCGAGCGCCGCAAAGAGGATGCGTTCGGGCGCCGTCATCGGACGTTCCGAACCGTCCTGCATATGCCGCAGCATGACGCAGGAACCGTCAGCCTGCGGGCGGATGCGGATGACGTCGGGATGCGCGGTGAGCAGCGCATGCGGCATGCCGTTTGCATCGGTGAGCATTTCGCCGACCGCATTGCCGTAGGTCAGCAGGCTGTCGAGCATCTGGTCAGCGAACAATTGCAGGGAAATGCCTGCGCCGTTGACGGGCACATTGTCCGCGAACCGGTCGAGCAGCTTCTGCGCAGCGGGATCATCCGTTTCGAGGTGAAATCCGCCGGTCAGCCGGACGATCTTGCGCAGCGCCGCATCAACGACCGGCACGGCATAGCGCAGCGCGTCGTAGAGCTGCCATTCCTGATTCGGGCACGGCGGCTGTGTGCGCATGAGCTGCATGGTGCTGTCTTTGCGCGGCGCGGTACTGCGAAGCGCCGCAGTTTTGTCGGATTTGCGGGGAAAAAGCCGGATTGCCAAATCATCACCACCTTTCTTCATGGAGCAGAATTGCTTCGGTTCTGCGGTTTTCTGCGGCTGAGCGATGCTGCGAAGAACGCATCGCCGCCGGACTGGTCGAGCACGGTCGCAACGAAATACCGGATATCGTCCATTGCATGATCGTGCTCCTTGACGGGCGCATCCTTCAGCGATTTTTCGTCCCAGACATAGAGCGAAAATTCGCGGATCGCGTCTTTGCATGCAGCCCCGATGCGGATCTCGCCGTTCCGGAGCGCGTCCGTGGTTCTGCGGATACCGGCAAGCACATCATTTTTCGCAGGCACAACGGGATATTTCCCGTGTTTGCGGATGCATGCGATGAAGCTTGCGGCAGAGGGATCGACAATGACCTGCTCAACGGGCAGATCTCCGGCGAGCTGTTCGAGCGCGGCGTAGTGCTCCTCATCGGTGCGCTGGATGCCGGTGATGTGCGAATCGTAGTAGCTTTCGCGGATCCGGTACCAGCAGCCGCGGCAGAGCCCCCAGAGCCCGAAGGAACTGGGATTGACCGTGCCGTAATCGCAGGAAATGACGTAGCGTTCCGGCAGACCGTCCGGCTCCGCGACATGCGTGCGTTCGGAGAACATCGGATAGACAAGCCCCTGTGCGGCAACCCATTTTCCGAGCACATAGCGGTCATAGAACGCGCCCTGATAGAGCCGTTCATAGCGCGCGCGGATCTCCGGACGCAGCGAGAAATTGTCGTCCATTGTAAAGTGGATGTAGAGCGCGCGTTTCTCCTTCGCTCTCGTGATCCATTCGCGGTAGAACCAGTGCGAAGGCTTATCGGGATTGCAGGAGAACCAGATCTTCGAGCGCGGGACGGAGCATCTTGCGAGTGCCTGATCGACGAACGACCGCGGCATCAGCGCGACCTCATCGAGCAGCACACCCGCAAGCGTAATTCCCTGGATCAGCGAAGCAGAGGCTTCATCCTTGCCGCCGAAGCAGTAGAAGCGGTTGGAGTGTCCGCCGAACGAGATGTCAGCGTAACCCGCGCTCGGCTTGTCGTCGATGTGAAAGCCGAGTGCTTTGAGATGCGGAAAAATCGGTGTGAGAAGATTGCGCCGCAGGGCGGAGCGCGTCTTGCCGCAGAGTGCGAAGCTCTGCTGATGAAACGCGTGGCTTGCCCAGAGCATGAATCCGATCGCGAGCGCGGTCGTCTTGCCGGAGCGCACCGCCCCGTCACAGATCACCGCATCGAGCCGTTCATACTTCGGATCCTTCCACCAGCTCATCGCAAGGCGCTGCTTCGGCGAGAACGGCGCTGTCAGCTGCATCATCGTTCACACCCCCTTGCAGTGCCGCGAGCAGCGAGACCGCCGCACTGCGGGAATCGGCATCATCGGCGCATTCGAGCAGCTTTTCCATCGCGCGCTGCCGGTCTGCGAGTTTGACCTCAAAGCCGTTCCGGTCATGCCGGATGCTTGCGACATGGAACAGATCGAGCGAACGGAGCGTCTCGTCATCGCAGGTCTCCGCGAAGGCGAGTCTTGCCGCATCATTCGCCGCGCCGAAGGCAAGCCTTGCGAGCCCCGCAATGACGAGGCTGCGCAGGGGCAGGGCAGGCTGGGCATCGAGCCGCTTGAGATAGCTTCTGCAATAGGCAGAATGGAGCAGTTCGAGCCCGTCCTGCTCGGCAGTTTCGGGCGGACATCCGGCTCTGCGGGCGGCTTCCGTGGGATTGCCCAGCGTGAGATACCACCTGCAAAACGGGATCCGCATGCCCTTATAGGGATCCTTTTTCTGCTTCAAAAATCACATCGTCTCCTTTCGGAATGATTTCAGACGGAATGCCGAGGGAGCAGCAATGCCATCTATAAACAGTGCCGAAATCGCCAAAAGTTGCACGTTTGCGTGCAACTAAACGAGATAAATTTATTTGTAAATAATAATAGGTACAAGTTTCTGCACATCATAATGCTATATGAATGAAGAAAATGCCGCTTTTCACCGTTCGACAGATTCCGACATATCATGCAGTAACGCCGCTGATTATCGGCAGCGGATCCGGACAAACTAAGAGCAGATCATGTGCAGCAGCGTGAACAGATCCGGCTGCTGCAAACCGAAAGGAAGCGGATACAAATGCAAACAGTGAAACGCGGAGAAATTTATTATGCAGATCTCAGTCCGGTCGTCGGCTCCGAACAGGGCGGCGTGCGTCCGGTTCTGATCATACAGAATGATGTCGGCAACCGGTTCAGCCCGACGGTCATCGCGGCGGCGATCACGAGCCAGCGCGACAAAGCGAAGCTCCCGACGCATATCCCGCTGTATGCATCGGGCTGCGGTCTGACAAAGGACAGCGTGATCCTGCTGGAGCAGATCCGTACGATAGATAAACAACGTCTGCGCGAATGCATGGGCGGGATCCCGCATGAGGTGATGAAGCAGGTGGACAATGCGCTGGAGATCAGCTTCGGACTGATCCCGCGTCCGCGCCGGAGCACCCAGCCCGCCGGCAGAACCGCAGAGCTGCGGCACTGAATCATCCCGAATGCGCAGCGAAAGTCTTGACAATCGTGGAAAAAGTGGTATAATAGAGAAGTATCACCAATCGGAAAACAGGGCTGCTGCACGGAACATGCGGCAGACAGAAAAAAGGATGATGAAATGAGACTGAATCAGGCTGGCGGCGGAACGCAGCGGACAAAAATTGTCAAGGGACTGCTGATCGCCGCGACCGTTACGCTGCTTTGTTCGTTTGCACTCGGGCTCTGGTCGAGCCTGACGAATAATTATTCGGTGGTGCTGGATTTTGACGAGATCTCGCTGATGCAGCTGGATCCGGCGCCTTCGGGCAGTCCGGCAGCGATCGTGCATACTTCCATGGGCGACATGCAGTTCACGCTGTATCCGGAGCAGTGCCCGCAGACGGTCAAAAACTTCTGCGATCTGGCGGAAAGCGGCTATTACGACGGCACCTATGTCTTTGAGCTTGCGCCGTCGGTCTTTTTCGCGGCAGGCGCAGCCAGTCCGGACGGTGCGCTTCCGGCAAATCAGGCGGATACCCCGCAGGAGCGCGTCCCGCAGGAGACTTCCCCGAAGCTCTGGCCGTTCCGCGGCGCACTCTGCGCGATGCAGACAAAGACCGAGGGCGGCTTCTGGAAGATTCTGACCAAAACGCAGGAGACCTTCACGGGCAGCCGGTTTCTGGTCTGTAATTCGATCGAAATGACCAAGGATATCAAAAAAGGTCTGGAAGATGTGCAGAACGAGGCGCTGCATGAGGTCGGACAGGTGTTCCTTGAGCGCGGCGGCATCCCGAATTACGCGCAGCAGCTGACGGTTTTCGGTCAGATGACCGAGGGCTTTGAGGTGCTGGACGCGATCACTTCGGTTGAGGTGACCGGCGAGCAGGACGCGACACGCCCGAAGGAAAATATCACGATTGATTCCGTGGAGATCATCTCGCTGCCCTGACAGCGGGCTGTCATACTTTTGTTATAAATTCACAAATCGCACGGAGATACGTGCGATTTGCGGTATTCGGGCGCGTTCCGGACTGCCTTTCCGGCATCTTCCGACCGCTCCCGACAGACAGTGCAGAAATAATTCTATCAAAAAATTAAAGCGCGGAAATAACGTATCTGCAAGGATTTGCGGAAGGTTACACGCAGAAGATTGATTTTTTCTTAGAAAAAGATGACAGAATTGTAAATTTTGACTTTACAAATAGCAAAAAACGTGCTATAATATACTTATTATGTTCGGCAGTGCACAAGTGCGCCCTGAAGCAGGTCTGCCGACGCAAAGCAAGGAGTTATTCTGGTGATGCGAAAACAGCTTCAAATCCGGACGGCATCTCTTGTTCTCTGCTGTATCGCAGCAGGCAGCCTGCTTTCCGGCTGCAAGACCAAGCAGGTCGTTCTGGAATCCGGAGCTGCCGGATCGTCCCAGCCGGTCACGGCGGAGACACTCGGCGGAGACGGAAATGTGAATTTTACGCTCCCTGAAAAGGGTGAGGAGATCGTCGTCATGACGATCGAAAATTACGGCGATGTCAAGATCAAGCTCTTTCCGGAGGAATCGGAAAAGGGCGTTGAAAATTTCAAAGAGCTGGTAAAGAGCGGCTTCTATGATGAGCTGCTGTTCCACCGTGTTGTGGACAAATTTGTCGTGCAGGGCGGCGATCCCAAGGGCGACGGCACCGGCGGTGTCGATGCATGGGGAAGCAGCGAGGGCTTTGCGCAGACGATCTCCGGCAAGCTGAATCATGTGACCGGTGCGGTCGGATATGCGACGGCGGAAGATCAGATGAACAAATGCCAGTTCTATTTTGTCACCGGCGAAAAGCACGACAGCAAGTACTTTTCCGCGCTGCGTGACGGTTACGGCATATCCTTTACCCCGATGATCCAAAGCATGTATGAATCGTTCGGCGGAGATCCGGATCTCGACGGCAGATTTGAAGTCTTCGGACAGGTCTTCGACGGCATGGACTATATTCTCGAGATCCAGAAGGTCGCAGTCAACGAGCAAAACAAACCGAAGTCTGCGGTTCGGATCGAAAAAGCGGTCGTCACGGAGTATGACGGCGCAGCACCGCATTATGTGGATGCGGAGGGCGGAGCGATCAGTCTGGACGCTGCCGCCGGATTAAACGACGAAGGATGATGGAGTCATTTTGGAAACTGAAAAGACCGCAGTGTCCGCAACAAATACAGAAATCGGAACACTGCATGAATCCATAAAAATACAATGTGAGGAACAAGGAGAACAAGCCGTGAGCACACCGAAAAAATTCGTCATCAGAGGCGGACGGGCACTGCGCGGAGAGGTCGAGATCAGCGGCGCAAAGAATGCGGTCGTGGCAATTCTGCCTGCGACGATTCTTGCAGACGAGCCCTGCATTGTGGAAAACGTGCCGGACATCAGCGACGTTGAGATCAGCTTCCGGATCCTGCGGGAACTGGGCGCGACCGTCAAATATCTCGCACCGCATACCTATGAGATCGACACGCGCGGCATCGAAAGCTACTGCGTGCCGTATGAGAGCGCAAGAAGAATGCGCGCTTCCTACTACTTTATGGGCGCATTGCTCGGCAAATTCGGGCATTGCCGTGTCTCCATGCCCGGCGGCTGTCCGCTCGGAGACCGCCCGATCGACCAGCACCTGAAGGCATTCGGCAAGCTGGGTGCTGCATGTAAGGTTGACCGCGGTATGGTCGATATTACCACGCAGGACGGGCTCAAGGGCAATCAGATCTTCTTTGACTGCGTGACAGTCGGCGCGACGATGAATGCGATCCTCGCAGCTGTCAAGGCTGACGGCTTGACAGTCATCGAAAATGCCGCAAAAGAGCCGCATATCGTCGATCTGGCGAGCTTCCTCAATTCGATGGGCGCCGAGATCATGGGCGCCGGCACCGACACGATCAAGATCCGCGGCGTCAAGTATCTCCGCGGCACAAGCTATGCGGTCATTCCGGATCAGATCGAAGCCGGAACCTATATGGTCGCAGCAGCCGCGACCGGCGGCAATGTGCTCGTGAAAAATGTGATCCCGAAGCATCTGGAATCCATTATCAGCGTCATGGAAAAAATCGGCGTGAAGATCGAGCAGTATGACGATGCTGTGCGCGTTTCCGTGGACGGCCCGCTCGTCAAGACCAGCATCAAAACACGCCCGCACCCCGGCTTCCCGACGGACATGCAGCCGCAGATCTCCGCGCTGCTCTGTCTGGCAGAGGGTACGAGCATGATCAAGGAAGGCGTCTCCGAGCAGCGGTTCCAGTATGTGGATGAGCTGCGCAGAATGGGCGCGGATATTCAGGTGGACGGCAAGGTTGCAGTCATCGAGGGCACGGGCAGACTGACCGGTGCGCCGGTCAAGGCGTGCGATCTGCGCGCGGGTGCTGCACTGATGATCGCCGGACTTGCGGCGCAGGGCGTCACCACGATCGAGGATATCTATCACATTGAGCGCGGCTATGCGGACATGGAAGGCAAGCTGCGTGCGCTTGGTGCAAACATCGAAAAGAAAGCAATTACGCAGAATGAGACGGTGACACAGCCGGATCAGGATGCGGTGTGATTTCATACGCGCAACACGAAACGATGGATTCGATACCGCAGTGCTTCCGGTTTTTCGGAGGTACTGCGGTTTTTTCAGTATCAGACGAAGGAGGAATCTCATATGAAACAAAGCAAACAACGCACTACAAAAGACATCATCGGAATCGTCGGCTGTATTCTATTTCTGGCAGTTTATCTGGTAATTGTCATCTGGATGAGCCGCACAAAAACAATGGCATATTTTGCGGGCTGTATCTGGAAGCTCGTGGACATCAACTATGTTCTGCTCGCCTTGCTGTATCTCGGCTCGGTCATCGCGCTCATCCTGAAACGCCGCAAAACGACCGATGCAGAGGAGCGGAAAAAGCTGAACCGTTCGCTGCGCATCAACGGAATCATTGCTGTGATCTGGAGTCTGCTTGTCGCGCTGTTGCTTCTGGATCGCGGCGACAACAGCTTTGCAGAGCTGAAAGCAGACGAAAATCGGAGTATCTTGCTCTGCGAGGATCCGAAAGGCGAACGCATTACGGTCTATTGCAAAAAAGGCTGCCTGATCCGTGAAATTGACAATCTCAAAGAGTCTCTCTATGCAAATGCGAACATGGTCACGAACGGGCAGTATACATGGGAATCGGACGGCGATTCCGTGACCGTGCGGTTCGATACCGGCGGATTTGCTGAGGGCATCAGCTGGCGCGAGGATGCAACAGAGCCGGCACCGCCTGTGGTGCAGGAAAAGCAGTATCAGCTTGATTTTTGATGAAATGAGCCGGAGCGTTCCTTTGCTCCGGCTCAAGCAGTATGCATCATTTTTCCTGCTGAAAACATCAAACTTTTTCCATGAAATCCATTGCAATTCCGATCGTAATGTGATATAATGAATGCAGAAGAATGATTATAAATGATCGGAATGCGCTTGCGGATCAGATCAAAGATCTGCTCCCCGCATACCGGGCAATTCTATCACAGCGTTTCGCATTTTGTTATAATCATCTTGCACGGCAGACCGTGTGCTGCCGGATCGTTTGACCATTTTCGGAAAGGCGCGTGATCGCTTGGCGAGAATCTATCCGCTGTTCAGTTCCAGCAGCGGCAATGCCGAATTTATCGGGACACCGGACGGCGGCATTCTGATCGACTGCGGCGTTTCTGCCCGCAGACTGACGCAGGCGCTCGACCGCTGCGGCATTTCGCCGGAAGCGGTGCAGGGCGTCTTCATTACGCATGACCATTCCGATCATGTCAAAGGATTGCGCGTATTTACGAAGAAATTCGGGATCCCTGTCTATGCGCAGAGCGTGACGAGACAGTGCCTTTACAGCTGCGGCTGGCTCGAACCGGAGCAGACCTGCAATGTGCTCGACGGCACGGTCACCTGCGCGGATATCCGTATCACGCCGTTTGAAACCTCGCACGATACAGCGCAGAGCTGCGGATTTCGCATGGAGATGCCGGACGGCAGAGTGTGTGCGGTCTGCACCGACCTCGGCTATGTTTCGGAGACAGTCTCCGCGTCGCTCGACGGCTGCGACCTCGTGCTGCTCGAAGCGAATTATGACGTCAATATGCTGCGGACCGGACCGTATCCCGCGCAGCTGAAAATGCGGATCGCATCGCAGGTCGGGCATCTCTCCAACGACGACAGCGCTGCCGAGATCCGCAGGCTCGCTGAAAACGGCACGGCGCATTTTGTGCTGGGGCATCTCAGCCAGCATAACAATCTGCCGGCGCTCGCGGAGCGGACGGTCGAACAAACACTCAGCGGGCTGACGCGCGGTCAGGACTACACCCTGCGCACCGCCGCGCCTGAAACCGACGGAAGGATGATCGTGTTTTGATGCAGATTCATCTGATCACGGTCGGCAGGCTCAAGGAGCAATGGCTCCGCGATGCCTACGCCGAATACGAAAAACGACTCTCGCGCTACTGCCGGCTGACGCTGACCGAGTTGCCGGAGGCAAGGCTCTCCGAATCGCCGGCGGATGCGGAAATTGCGGCTGCGCTTTCGCAGGAAGGCAAGGCGATCCTGAATGCATGCCGCGGGAAGATCATCGCGATGTGCATTGAAGGAAAAATGCGTAGCAGCGAAGAATTTGCGGCAATGCTCGACCAGACGGCGCTTTCCGGCGACAGTACGGTCAGCTTTGTGATCGGTTCGAGCTTCGGGCTTGCTCCGGAAGTCAAAAACCGCGCAGATCTGCGATTTTCGATGTCGCCGATGACCTTTACGCATCAGATCGCCCGCGTGCTGCTTATGGAACAGCTTTACCGCGCATTCCAGATCAGCACCGGCGGCAAATACCACAAATGACAGGCGAGGATCCGCTCATGAATGAAACCGTAACCCTGAAAATCCCCGCGAAAATCAATCTTTCGCTCGATATTACCGGAAAGCTGCCGAACGGCTACCACACGCTGCGCAGCGTCTTTCAGACGGTCGGCATTTTCGATACGCTTACGATCTCGAAGACCGCGCCGGATCAGCCGATGATGCTGACCTGCGATGAACCGGCTGTGCCCTGCGATGCGCGGAATCTCGTCTGGAAGGCGGCTGTGAAGCTGCTCGGCGAGGATCCCTGCGGCATCGCGATGCACCTCGAAAAGCGCATCCCCTCGCAGGCGGGCATGGGCGGCGGCAGCGCGGATTGTGCTGCGGCACTGCTCGGGATCCGGAAGCTGCTTGCGCTCCCTGTGACCGATGCGCAGCTGCATGAAACGGCGGGATCGCTCGGCGCGGATGTGCCGTTCTTTCTGCGCGGCGGCACCGTGCTTGCAGAGGGCATCGGCGAAAAGCTGACGCCGCTGGAACCGATCCCTGCGTATCCGCTCGTCATTGCAAAGGGCGCAGAGGGCATCCCGACGCCGGAAGCCTACCGGCGGCTCGATGCGCTCGGAAAGGCGCTCCCTGCGGACACCGATTCGGTGCTCGGACAGCTTCAAAATGGCGCTGATGCGCTGTTTTCCTGCTGCGGAAACCATTTCGATGCGATCACCGATCTGCCGGAAGTGCTCCGCATCCGGCAGGTCATGCGGGAGCACGGTCTGAAGCCGGTGCTCTCCGGAAGCGGCGCGGCGGTCTTTGCCGGCTGTGCCAATCCTGCGCGTGCGCAGACCTGCGCCGATGCACTCAAAGCCGCCGGCATTCCGTTCGTAACCGTCTGCCGGACGACCGCCGAGGGCATCCGGTTCTGATCCGCGAACCCCATTCTTTCTCTCTGTCTTCACACTCACAGTCACATTCTTCTGTCATACTATTTATATGTACAAACAGACGCACCAAAATCCGGAAATGCACATGAAACCGTACCGGACTGCGCGCCGGTACGGTTTTTTATCATATCATACACTTTTTGTAAAGAATCTCGCAATTCTCCCGACCGTACAACTTCATAATCTATTCAAATTTTTGGAAAAAATTCTTGTGAAACCTTGACATTTTTCAAAATATGTGGTATTATAAATTTGGAAGAGGTCTAAAACTATTCTATACAAATCGGAATGATATGTGCAAATTATACTACCGGATGCGACTCCCTGCTGACCACGTAAAATACCAGCTTTCGCATCCGGTTTTTCTGCCGTATTGATTCTTTGAAAGGGGATTCGATCCATGAAACACCGCCGTTTTTCTGTATTCACTGTCACTGCTGCGCTTGCTGTGATTGCAGGCGGAATGTCCATGCCCTGCTATTCTGTCTCCGCGGAAGATGTGATTCCTGCGGATGTACAGGGCGCAGAGGAATTTGATGCTGCTGCGGATGACCTCTCCGAAGCGGCTGCATCTGACGAGAGCTATCTGCAAATGGAGATTATGGCGGAGCCGGCTGCGGTTTCTGCCTTTAATCCGACACTGCACAGTGCGTGGGTGGACGGCGCGAAGGTCTCGGTCAGCACCTATTACAGCAAATGCTGCGCCGTGCTGCTGGACAATACGCTCTATGCGGTCGGCGACGGGGCGGCGAAGGTCGTTGCGACCGATGTTGCAGATTTTTCCCATTTTACAAAGCAGGATGAAAGTGGCAAAAACGTCAGTGCGGACGCGCTGCTGAAAACAAACGGGACGCTCTTTATCAACGGCGAACAGCAGAAAAACAGCCACGGGATCAAGGAGCTGCACAATGAGTTCGGCGTGGCGGACGGCAATTTGCTCTTTACGATCATGCCCTATAAGACGCGGTTTTATGTGAATCAGGCGACGGATAATTTTGTGCGGTTCCTGCCGGATCAGGAGACACCGTATCTTTATTATACGAAGAACAATTCTGTCTACTCGGTCACGGTCGGCTATAATGGCGGGACGATTCATATGACCGTATCGGATATGGGGATCCGGTCGCCGATCGCGATGGGGGATGATTTCTATATCGACTATTCCAAGGCGCTGCTGCAGCTGATCCGTGAGCCGGCGATCGAAGTCCGGCGGATCAATGATTACGTGAAATCTATCGAATACATCGGCGATCGCGACGGCTATAAGCTCTATCGCTATGTGCAGACGAATAACCGGTCATATGAGGTGCTTTCCGCTGTGCCGGCGGAGGACAGCTCCAAGCCGATCGAACAGAAAACGGTCAGCGTGGTGAGCACGGCGACAGGGCAGGATACCGGCAAGACCGTCAGCTGCACGATCGGCAGAAACCGCGCGCTGAGCGGTACCTACGGGAGCAAGCAGTTCTCCGTGACGAATGTCGAGACTGTGCTCGGCGCGGATCTCAACGGGCAGTCGCAGTGCTGCCTCTACTTCCTGCGCACCGACGGCAGCATCTGGAAATATAACTTTGAGACGAAGGAATGCGTGGAGATCGCTGCGGGTTCCGGTACGGCGGTCAAGGGCGATATCAACGGCGACGGCGGTTTCGATGTCGCGGATCTGACCATGCTCCAGAAATGGATCCGGAATGACAACGGCTCTGTTCCGAACTGGAAATGCGGCGACGTCAACAAAGACCTGCTGCTCGATACCGTTGATTTTGCGATGATGAAGCGGATGCTGCTGCGCAAATGATGAGGTGCCTCCGATGAATGAGGTGTCTCCGATGAATGAGGTGTCTCCGACGGATCAGAAATGAGGGCTCTGCCCTCAAACTCCCGCTTAAGGGCTATTAGCCCTTAAGAATCCCGCAATGTGGATAGGAATTGCTCCGATGTGCTATTTCTGGTGCGTCGGGGCAATTGTGCTTGTTATAAAAAAAATTGTTCATGCAAAAAAAGAGGGGAGATGCCTGAAACATCTCCCCTCAGTCTGTCGGGAAAGGTATCGCTAACGCGATGATTGATAATGGGCTCCGCCCAAACCCGCCAAAGGGACACTGTCCCTTTGGAATCCCATTTTTGCGAAA
>LVAJ01000050.1 GCA_001603005.1 Clostridiales bacterium Firm_04 | reverse complement strand
GTTCTATCATACCATATTTCTCTCTTTTTGTACACCTTTATTTTTCGTAAGCGATTGCCGTGCGGGCGGGGAGCCCCCGGCGGGCAGTGCCCGCCTCCATTTCCCTCCGGGAGTCGGTTTCGCAGACTGTCCCCGCAATCGCAGTTCACGCCGCTATTCGCGGCTTCTCAAAGGTTACTGCTCCCCAGTGGATAAAGTGAACAGTGAATGGTGAAGAGTGAATAGTGAAAAGTGAATAGTTGCGCGCATCGGGAGCATACGCAGGCGGGCGCGAACGGCGAAAGCGAAGCAAGCGGCTCTGCCCGAAAAACACGCAGCGACAGTGGTGCGTACCAGAGGGGAGAGAGTGAGGAAAGCGGGGGTTCCGGGGGCGAAAACCTAAGAGAGGGGGAGACCGGAGCGGAGCGACGACTCCCCGCTCTCTTGGGTTGTCACCCCCGCCGCGGGGGGCCGAAACGCATGAGAGGAACTGCGGCGAAACATGGGGCACAGAACGCTACATCCATAGAAGTGAATAGTGAATGGTGAAGAATGAATAGAGAATAGTGAGCGGCACATCGGGAGCATACGCAGGCGGGCGCGTTTGTCTTCGGAAAAATGCAGTTTCAGGGGGCTCTTTGCGTTTATTTTTTTGCAATAGACTTGCGTTCTTGGCATTTTTGTGGTATACTGATTATGGGGAATCCTGTTCGCAGGATCCGGCTACATATTGAATATGCAGAAATGAGGTCGATCCATTCATGAAACTGATTTTCGCGATTGTCAACGGCGATGACAGCGCCGCTGTTGCAAAAGCACTTGCTAAAGGCGGCTTCCGCGCAACGAAGCTCGCTTCGTCCGGCAGCTTTCTGAGCTCCGGCAATACGACCTTTCTGATTTGCGTAGAGGAAAATGAGGTGGAAGCTGTCATCGGCATCGTGCAGCAGAAATGCCACCACAGAAAGCAGTTCGTGCCCTCTACGCCGACATACGGCTCCCCGCTGACCGGTCAGGTGCCCTCGATGCCGCTGGAAGTTCCTGTCGGCGGCGCGACGGTGTTTGTCACGAATATCGAGCGGTTTGAAAAGCTGTGAGCACGGAGACGACCGCTGCACAGGGGCTTCCTGTGATCGCGGGCAATACGCAGCTGCTCGGTGAACTGCGCACCATGCGAAGGCAGAATCATCTGCCGCATGCGCTGCTGCTGCACGGCGAACGCGGCTGCGGAAAGAAAGCGCTTGCAAAGTGGTTTGCGGCGCTTGTGCTCTGCGAAAACGGCGATGATGCGCCCTGCGGCTGCTGCAAAAGCTGCCGGCTGATCGCAGAGGACGCGCATCCCGATGTGACAACGGCGGAGCATTCCGGCAAGCGCATGGGCTTTTCTGTTGAAACGGTGCGCGAGATCCGGCGCGAGGCATCCGTGCTGCCGAATAACGGCGATATGCGCGTGTTCATTTTTCCGGATGCGGACGGCATGAGCATTCAGGCACAGAATGCGCTGCTGAAATCGGTCGAGGAACCGCCTGCACACTCCTGCTTTGTCTTCACGGCGGAGTCGGTCGGCGTTCTGCTCCCGACGCTGCTTTCCCGTATGACCGCGAAAACGGTCTTTCAGGTGACGGCGGGCGAATGCAGCGAGGTGCTGTTGCGGCGGGGGTATCCGGATGCGGAGATTCAGGCTGCTGTTTCACGCTTCGGCGGGAACATCGGCAAATGCATTGCGTATCTCGGCGATGAAACGCTGCGGAAGGCGGCGGACTGTGCGGCGGAACTGACCGCGGCACTGGCTGCGCGCAATGAATATGATATGCTGCGGCTGCTGACGGCGGCGGCAGCGGACAAGGAGCAGCTGCTGCGGACGCTGGAGCTGCTGGATGCACAGGTGCGCGATGCGACTGTGCTGACGCTGGAAGGCACATTCCCGCGGCTCGGCTGTGACCGCGCATCGGCGGAGAAGCTTTCGTCCGGACTGACACCGCGCAGGGCAATGCGCATGCACGGAGCGATCCGCGAGGCGTTCGGCGATCTCGACGGCAATGTCGGAACGGTGCTGACCGTGACGGCGCTCTGCACGGCACTGTGCGATGCGTGATGCGGCAGAGGTGCTGCATGTACGATTGATAGGATAGGATAGATATATGATCGAAGTAATCGGAGTCAAATTCAAAAGCGGCGGCAAAATGTACTATTTTGCGCCGGGGAATCTGAATCCCGCCGAGGGCAGCTATGTCGTTGTGGAAACGGCGCGCGGTCCGGAGTGCGGAGAGGTCGCTGCAAGACGGCATGCCGTGCAGGATGAGAGCATCACCGCACCGCTCAAGCCGATCCTGCGGCTTGCAACCGCAGAGGATATGCAGATCCTCGAAAAGAACCGCGCCTATATGGCAGAGGCGTTCCGCGTTTGTCAGGAGCGCATCGAAGCACGGAATCTGCCGATGCATCTGGTCGATGTGGAATGCGGTTTTGACAGCAATAAGCTGATTTTTTATTTTACGGCAGAATCCCGCGTGGATTTCCGCGAGCTGGTCAAGGATCTGGCGCTCGCATTCCACGTCAGGATCGAGCTGCGGCAGATCGGCGACCGCGATGAGGCAAAGCTGCTCGGCGGTCTCGGCATCTGCGGCAGAGAGTTCTGCTGCAAGGGATATCTCAATAATTTCCAGCCGATCTCAATCAAAATGGCAAAGGAACAGGGGCTTGCACTCAATCCGACCAAGATCTCCGGCGCCTGCGGCAGACTGATGTGCTGCCTGCGCTATGAAAGTCCGGTCTATGAGGAGCTGATTAAGCTGACGCCGAAGGTCGGCTCGACGGTCATTCTGCCGGGCGAGATCCCGGTGCGCGCATATGTCATGGAAGCGAACCTCGTGACCGGCATGCTGCGCGTCAAGCCGGAAAATTCGGATATGCCGATCACGGTCAGCCGCGATGCGGTCGAGCGTTTGCAGGATACAAGCCGCCGCATGACGCGCGAGGATCTGCGCGAAAAACGGACAATCCCTGCGAAGCCGGATGCACCGCAGCAGCGGGCTGCACAGAAGCCGGACAAGCAGGAGAAGCCGGAGAAACCGGAGAGACCGGAGAGAACAGA
Organism: Clostridiales bacterium Firm_04; assembly: GCA_001603005.1. GTDB lineage: Bacteria > Bacillota > Clostridia > Oscillospirales > Ruminococcaceae > Firm-04. Next base: position 30,487 of record LVAJ01000050.1, on the reverse strand, counting down.
GCGCGCGGAGCGTCCGGAAAGACCGGAACGTGCAGAGCGCACAGAGCGCACGGAGCGTCCGAGACCGCAGCGATCTGCGTCGAAGCAGGAGCAGTCTGCGGAACAGAGCGGTGCGCAGGAACGTACAGCAGAGCGCACGCAGGAGCGTCCGCAGAGAGCGCCGCGCCCGCAGCGGTTTGCAGAGCAGAAGCGTGAAAATGCTTCCGCTGCACTGCATCCGGAATTTGGCGAGAACCGTCAGAAGGCGGAGCCGCAGCAGCCTGCGCAGAAGCCTGTACACCGCGCGGCACCTACATTTGACGATATGGACTTTACCGAGCACCGCGCTGTCGTGGAGCATCCCGAGCGCGCTGCGGAACAGAGGCAGGAGCGCCGCAATGCAGAGAAGCAGACGGGCGAGAATAACGGAAACCGCCGCTATCACCGCCCGAATAACCGCCGCTACCCGAATCACCGCGGCGGGAATCATCAGAACCGCGGCGGAAACCGTCCGCAGGGCGGAGAGAAGCCGTCCGGCGGCGGGCAGAGCGAGGGCTGATCGCAGGATTTGCCCAGCCGCCTGAAAGGAGATGCCTGATATGGGGAACTGGATTGTGCTGAAACACGGCATGAACTGCAATGCGGATTTCAAGCTGTCAAACGGCGGGCTGGACTGGTCAATCGACTGCCTGGTTGTCAGCGGCTCCGAACTGGCAAAAACCGATTCGGAAAAGCGGATGATCGTATTTCTCAGTGAGCGGAACACATCGACGCTCGGGCTCGGCGTTGCCGGATTTGAACTTCCGGACATGCCGTGGAAAGCGGAAACCTTTGAAGCTGACCGCGCATTTCTGATCCGGACTGCGGAGCATGCAAAAGAAGTGATGCAGAGACCGGAAACGGAGCGGATGCTGGGGTACAGCGTGGAGCCGGAGCGCATGAACGAGAATATGGACGAGTTCATCGCACTGTTCCGCTGCATGACGGCAGACCTGATTGTGCCGGAGGCGGAATCGAACTGGTTCAAGTGGCACAAGCCGGACGATCCGACGCTGAACAGCTTTCCGAAATGCCGCAGGCACGGCGTTCTGTACGGATGCTTCGGCTGCAAGATCTGTCTGGATCAGAGCGGCTTGTTCCCGGTCATGCCGGAAGATATCAAAAGACTGAAACATCTCTGGGAAGAAAACCCCGGAACAAAGGAGCAAAAAGACCGATGAATCATTCTGAAAAGCCCTACGCCGGACTTGCACTGCTGACCGATCTGGACGGCACGCTGCTGACGCCGGAGAAAAAACTCTCGCCGGAAGACGCTGCCGCGATCGCGGCGTTCCGGAGAAAGGGCGGGCTGTTCAGTATCGCGACGGGACGCGGCACACAGGCAACACAGGAATTTCTCGATCTGCTGAAACCCGATTTCCCCGCCGTGATGTATAACGGGGCGCTGCTCTATGATCCCGCGGCGCAGCAGACCGTCGGGGCGGCGCATCTGCCGGCAGGGACAAAGGAGATCCTGCTGGAGCTGATGCGGGAATTTCCCGATGTCGGCGCAGAGGTGCTCGCGCCGGAAGGGGTGTTCGTTTTGCAGGATAACCCCTATGAGCGCAGACATCTCGAAATCACGCACATCCCGTTTGTGATGAAAACACTCGATGAGATCCCGCCGGAGCAGTGCTACAAATCGCTGTTTGCGGGCGCGCCGGAGCGCATCTCGGAGATGCTGGAATTTGTGAAGCAGGAGCGCTTTCAGCTGGTCAATTTCACGCGCTCGCATCAATGGTTCCTCGAGATCCTGCCGCATGATACGAGCAAGGGCACGGCGCTGACAAAGCTGCGGCGCTTTCTGCCGGAAGGCACGGTCATCGGTGCGGCGGGCGATTTTGACAATGACATCGCGATGCTGCTTGCCGCCGATTACTGCGGCTGTCCGGCAAATTCGCAGCAGTCGGTGCTGGATGCGGTCAGAGAAAAGGACGGCTTCCGCTCGGAGAAAACCTGCGAAAACGGCTTTTTCGCGGACTGGATCGCGGCATTCGCGGCGCGGTTCCGCTGAGATCCCCGCCGTTTTCATACAGTTTTCAGAAAAGAATTTGACACTTCTACTTGATATCTCAAAAAAGATGTGCTATAATAAAAGGCACAGGGCATTTCCCCTGCAACGCTGCAAGACCACAGAAGCCGCATGGCGGCAGAACGGAGCGTGACAATATGAAAAATGTGATTCGGATCTTATTCCTGCTCATCATTATTTGCAGTGCGGCGATTTCCGTGCGGTATGCGATCGACCTCTACCGCAACAAGTATACCCCGCGCTATCTGAAAGGCAATGCCTGCTGAGCCTAAGTGTTCGGTATGACATAACCGCGCGTACCGAAAGCGGTTCGGCGGAAAATTCAAGAATCTGTTTGAAGAAAAGAGGAAAAAGCAATGGACATTCGTTTTGAGAAGGCTGCAAGCCTGAAGGCAAAGCCGGCTGACGAAACCAAGCTCGGTTTCGGTCACATCTTCACCGACTACATGTTCATCATGGACTATGAGACCGGCAAGGGCTGGCACGATGCAAGAATCGTCCCCTACGGCAATCTGTCTCTGAGTCCGGCAGCACTCTGCCTGCATTACGGTCAGGAGGTTTTCGAGGGACTGAAAGCTTATCGCCGCGCTGACGGTGAGATCCAGCTGTTCCGTCCGGAGGAGAACTTCAAGAGACTGAACAGCTCCAACAACCGTCTGGTCATTCCGGAGCTGCCGGTCGAGGACGCAATGGAAGCTCTGATGGCGCTGCTGAAGGTCGAGAAGGACTGGGTTCCGTCCGCAGAGGGCGCTTCTCTCTACATCCGTCCGTTTATCATCGCGGTTGATCCGTTCCTCGGCGTCAAGCCCGGCGATATGTATCAGTTCATCATCATCCTGTCGCCGTCCGGCGCATACTATGCTTCCGGTCTGGATCCGGTCAAGATCTATGTCGAATCCAAGTATGTCCGTGCGGTCCGCGGCGGTATGGGTTACACCAAGACCGGCGGTAACTACGCTGCATCTCTGATCGGTCAGGATGAGGCGCATAAGGAAGGCTATTCCCAGGTGCTCTGGCTCGACGGCGTTGAGCAGAAGTACATCGAGGAAGTCGGCGCAATGAACATCATGTTCGTCATCGACGGCGAGATCGTGACACCGGAGCTGCAGGGCTCGATCCTGCCGGGCATCACCAGAAAGTCCGTTCTGGAGCTGACCAAGAGCTGGGGCATGAAGGTTTCCGAGCGCAGAATCACCATTCAGGAGATCGCCGATGCTTACGACAACGGCAAGCTGGATGAGGTCTTCGGCACCGGTACCGCTGCTGTCATCTCGCCGGTCGGCCACCTGAAGTGGGGCGACAAGGTCATGACGATCAACGACAACAAGATCGGACCGATCTCCCAGAAGATCTACGATACCATGACCGGTATCCAGTGGGGCAAGCTGGAAGATCCGTTCGGCTGGGTTGTTCCGGTGAAATAATCCGCTTCTGTTCTATTGAAATGACACGGCACTCCGCAGTTCTCAACGGAGTGCCGATGTTCTGTTATGCGAAACAGAAAGGGGAGCATTATGAATCAAGCAAAAGCGAAAATCATTGCATCGTCCACTGCCGGCGATACCGTTGCGGCTTCCGGCGGAAGAATCTCCACCACGCAGGGCACGGCGCTCGAAATCTATGCGCGCTCCTGCGAAAAGGAGAACAACGCCTCGCTGATCGAAAAGGTCGTCGGCTCCGGTCATACCTCGACGCTGGAGCACCAGTTTTTTACCGTCGCATTCGACAGCGTCAGCGTGTTCACAGAGGAGTTTGTAATCGAGTTCCGGCTCGGATCCTATACCGTGCAGTCGCGCAGATACGTGGATTATACCAATGTCGGATTCTATGTTCCGCCGCTGGATGAGGCGATGCGCCCGCGCTTTACGGCGCATATGCAGTCGCTGTTCGATGACTACGCAAAGCTGCTGGAACTGGGCATCCCGAAAGAGGATGCGCGCTTTGTGCTGCCCTACTGCTTCCGGAGCAATTTCTACTGCACGATGAATGCGCGCGAGCTGATCTACATGGTGCTCGTGATGACCAAGGGGCGCGGCAGCGGCTATCCGGAACTGCGGATGCTCGGCGAATCTCTCAAGGAGCAGCTGCGGGACTATTTCCCGAATGTGCCCGATCTGCTCGCAAAGCACTATCCGCCCGCAGGCAGCCGCACACCGGATCGCTATGCTGTGCCGGACGCATTTCCTGCGCTGCGCGATCCGCACACGGAGACTGCTGCGGTACAGCTCCGGACTCTGGCGCCGGAGAACCCTGTCCCGATGCTGCAGGCGGCAGCCGGCGCAAACTGGGCTGTCAGCTGCGAGGGCGAAACTGCATGTCCCGTCGCGGACATCATCTGCGGGGAGCGTCCGCGGGAGCTGGAACTCGTGCATGTGCAGTTCGGCATCCGCGATCTGTCGCTCGCGGCGGTGACACATCTTGTCCGCCACCGCATCCAGACCGTTCTCGTGCCGCATATCACCGAGGCGGTGCTGAAAAATTCGTATCTGCTGCCGGAATCGGTCAAGGCGAATCCCGAAGCGGAAACGCTTTACCGCGGCGCATTCAGTCGGAATACCGAGACCGCCCGCGCTTTGCTCGCGGAAGGACTTGCGGGCAATGTGCTGCAATATTTCGCGCTCGCCGGCAATCAGCTGGACGTCGAATGCGCGATGAACGGCAGAGAACTGCTGCATTTCATGAAGCTGCGTACCTGCACGCGCGCGCAGTGGGAGATCCGTGCCTGCGCGGTCAGCCTGCTGCGGCAGCTGCGCGAAAAATCGCCGGAGCTGTTCCTCGGCTACGGCCCGAGCTGCTATGTGACCGGAGCATGTCCGGAAGGGCGGCTCTCCTGCGGGAAAATCGCTGCCGTCAGGGAACAGTATTCCGCGGCGGAGATCCCCGATCTGCAATAAAAAACAAGTCCCTTTCCGGTGCGATCCTTCCGGAGAGGGGCTTCAATTATGAAATTTTCCGGATTTCAGGCAGAAAATCGCGAAAAGCACTTGCAAAAATGCGCGAAATCCGCTATAATATAGAGTAGCATTGTATGCACAGGAAGGAGAAACGACATGCCCAGCGGAAAAAGATCGTCATACAGAAAAGCACCGCTTACCCGCTCCAAGCGCCGGAGAGCCAGCAGAAAGAAAGTGCGCCGCGGCCCTGTGATGCGGTTCCGTTTCAGCAGATTGATTCTGATCTGGATATTCAGTTTGATTCTTTGTTTCGGCGCCTACCTCTTTAACCGGAATTTCCATCCGGAAAAGGATGTGTTCGTGAAGCCCGCCCCCGGCGAGGAAAGCTCTGCTGCTGCAGAGGAGATCGTTCCGGAGGAGCCCGCTGAAAGCACGCCGGATGAAGCTGCCGAGGAGAGCAGCGAGGGAACCGGTGAGGAGACCGGTGAGGAGACCGGCGAGGAGACCGGTGAGGAGACCGGTGAGGAGGCTGTCCCCGAAGGCAGCCAGAAGGTCAATCCGGTTCCGGAAGCGGAGCCGAGACCGCAGGATTACCTTGCAAGATGCGCATTCGTCGGTGAGACGAACATCTTTAATCTCGGCGAGGATAACCTGCTCCAGCCGTACAGCGTTTACGCGAGCGAAACGCTGAATCTGGAAAATTACACGAAGGAATATGTGCTGCTGAACGGCACGACCATTCGCATCCTGAGCGCACTGCGCGCTGCAAAATGCCCGATCTATCTCATGTTCGGAACGGAGAGCCTTTCTACGCTGCCTGCCGATCAGACTGCGGACTATTTCAGCGTCATGCTGGATTCGGTCGTCGCGACGGCGCCGGAATCGACCGTGTTCGTCATGTCGATCCCGCCGGTCACCGCAGATGCCGAGCGTGCAGAGGAGAATCCGATCCTGAACAGCGTCATCGACGATTACAATTCGCGCCTGCTGGAGATCTGCAAGGAGAAGAACATCTACTTTGTGGACGTCAACACCGCACTGAAAAACAATGAGGGCAAGCTGGACGGTCATCTTGCGACCGAGGACGGCAAACACCTGAGCCTTGAAGGCGGCATGGCACTGCTGAACTACGTGCTCTCGCATGTGCCGGCAGAGGTTACCCTGTCCGACACGGAACAATAACCGAAAACAATACAAAACGAATCAGCAGCATTCCGGAACCGATCGGAATGCTGCTGATCCTTTGTTGTATGGAATGGTCTTGAAAGGGTTGATGTTGACATATGAATGGGAGGATTCAGAGAGGGGAAGAATGCACTGCACGCTGCTCCTGCATGCAGCGCATTCGGTTTTGTGTATCTCTGATGATGCTATTATAGCGCAGGATTGTGGGCATTCTGTGTCAGATCCGCGATGTCTGCGGGAAAGTCTGATGACGGATCGGGATTTGCGACGGGGGAATAGCGGATGCCGTTCAGCTCGAAGCCTGTGATACTGCTGATATCAAAAAAGCCGTTATAGCCGGACGGATCGCGCGGTTTGCGGTGCTTTCCGTCAATCATTTCGTATAATTTGGCATAAGAATATTCCCCGCCGGACTCCGGGCTTGAGAAAATATGCGAACTGTATACCGGCGCGAATAAATTCATTTCTGTTCCGTCGTTTTTGAAGGCTTTCAGTTCCAATGTTCCTTCGCAGTCGAAGACAGGATCGCGGGTATACATTTCAAATCCGGAGAGATAAATCGTATATCCGCTGCCGTCATCGGCGGTCAGCGTGAGAACCGGTGTGTTGACAGTCAGCGGGATCTCAATGGACAATCCGTCTGTATAACGGTTCCGCACCGGATCGGGATCATTGAGCAGAGCAGGATCCGGATAGAGATCCGAAGGATCTCCTTCATACTGTTCGATCAGTTCCGGATCCGGCATGTCCAGTTCGTTTTGATGCAGCGTCAGCGTGACGCTGGGGGCATCTGAGATTTTGCGGAGAATCATGCGCACCCAGCACTGGTCGCCGACAACGACGGGCATACTCATTTCTTCGACGCAGGCAGGAAATCCGCAGTCCGGAGAACTGCATTCCGGTTCCCAGCCATGCAATTCTTTTTTCCAGTCGATTTTCTGCTCCGGATCGGTCGCTTCAAAGGTCAGCAGAACAAACGCATTGTAACCGTCAAACAGCGCTGCATCTACAGTCGCATTGACAATGCCGTTTGTGTAGGTGACCGGATCCGGCAGATCCAGTTCTTCGAGCCGCGCCGTTCCGAGCAGTCCGAGTGTCCGCTCTGTGAAAGGCTTATTATAGAGCAGTCTGCCGGACACGCCGATCGCACCGATCATTGCAGTCGCGATTGCAGCGCCGGCAGCCGCAAGGAGCCGGACCCTGCGCTTTTTGCGCGGATTCAGTGCGGCTTTGGGCGGCTCCGGAAGCGAATCAACCTGCGTATGTGGAATATTTGCCTTTTGCAGTGTGCGGCGCAGGATCCGGCAGGTTTCAGTGCCGGAACAGGAAGTCGTCTTCGCAATATGTGAGAGCGCGCTGTCGGCAAGTCCGAGCGCCTGAACATCCAAGTCGTTAAACAGATTCTGCACATGATCCATATCGGATCCTCCTTTCTGCATGTTCCGGCGCGATGCCGTCCAGTTTTTCCCGCAGCTTTTTCAGACTGCGGGAGATTTTTTTGTCAACAGTATTCGGTTTGATGCCGAGTGCATCTCCGATTTCTTTGCTGGACTGTCCGAAATAATACCGCCGCAGGATGATTTCGCTGTCCGGCTTTCCAAGCGAAAGAACAGCCTGCATCAGCAGAACGGATTCATCGGGAGCCGTACTCTGATCCGCCGGTTCCGTGAGCAGATGTTCAAAGGAATCAATGATCGGCTGGCGTGTCAGTGCGTAATACCGGTTGATGCAGTGCCGCTTTGCAATGACCGCGAGCAGCGCGCGGATCTGCGGATCTGCGTCCGGATGTGCCTGCATCCATTGATAAAACTGCACGAAAACATCGCTGACAGCATCCTCAATATCCGCTTCTGTTCCGCAGCCTCCGAGTTTGCTTCTGGCAATTGTGCTGACATAGCCGCTGTATGTGAAAACCAGAGCGGAAAAGCCGCGTTCCGGTTCATCGCGCAGCAGCTGCAGCAGTTGTTCATCTGTCATGTGGAGCGCCTCCTTTTTCATTTGATGCTGGGATTTGCCGGAAGATCCCTTCAATGAATACAATCAAGCCGGAGCAGAAAAATCTGACACGTTTCTAAAAAGATCCCCCGAATCAGCTTCGGGGGATCTGCTGTGTAGGGTTTCGGGAACCGCATTCACTTCCGGTGCCGTTCGAGGAAGCGCTCCATGCGGTTTGCCGCCTCTGCGAGATGCTTGAGCGAATATGCATAGGAAATGCGGATATTGTTCTTTCCGCTCTCGCCGAATGCGGAGCCGGGCACGACTGCGACCTTCTCCTCTTTCAGGAGCTGTTCGCAGAAATCCTCGCTGGACATGCCGCTGGATTCGATGCTCGGGAACAGATAGAACGCGCCCTGCGCAGGGAAACATGGGAGTCCCATCTGCGCGAACCGCTCCAGCAGGAAGCGGCGGCGGTGGTCATATTCCTCGATCATATGCGCGCAGTCCGCGTCGCAGTGCCGGAGCGCTTCGATCGCCGCGCGCTGGCTGACCATCGGGGCGCACATGATCGCGTACTGGTGGATCTTCCGCGCCTGTGCGATGATCTCGGGCGGCGCGCACATCCAGCCGAGCCGCCAGCCAGTCATTGCAAAGGTCTTGGAGAAGCCGTTGACCACGACCGTGCGCTCGCGCATGCCGTCGAGCTCCGCGATCGAAACATGCTTTGTGCCGTAGGTCATCTCGGAGTAGATCTCGTCGGAGAGCACGAAAATGTCCGTGCCGCGCAGCACCTCTGCGATCGCCTCATAGTCCTCGCGCCGCATGATCGCGCCGGTCGGATTGTTCGGGTAGGAGAGCATCAGCAGCTTCGTTTTCGGGGTGATCTTGGCTTTCAGCTCCTCTGCGGTCAGGCGGAACTCGTTTTCCTCTTTGGTCGGCAGCGAGACCGGCACGCCGTCTGCCATAGAAACAAGCGGCGCATAGCAGACAAAGCACGGCTCTGTGATGAGCACCTCGTCGCCGGGATTGATGAGCGTGCGGAAGGTCAGATCGACTGCTTCCGAGCCGCCGATCGTGACGAGCATCTCATTTTCCGCGCAATATGTGAGTTTATATTTTCGCTCCATGAAACGGGCGATCTCCTGCCGCAGCTCCAGCAGTCCGGAATTGGCGCCGTAAAAAATCGCCTGCCGTTCCAGTGTTGAGATCGCAGCGGAGCGGATCGTCCACGGTGTCCGGAAATCCGGCTCACCGACGCCCAGCGAGATGACGCCCTGCATGCTCTCCGCCATATCGAAGAAGCGGCGGATCGGAGAGGGTGCGATTGCCTGTGCACGCTGGGACATCAGCTGTTCATAGTTCACAGGTAAACACCTCTTTCATCGCTGATCTCATCCTGAATGAGGATGCCTTTCTCCTTGTAGCGTTTGAGCACGAAGTGCGTTCTGGTCGAGAGGACGCCGTTGAGCGTCGCAAGGCGCTGTGCGACAAAGCTTGCGATATCACGCAGTCCGGTGCCGGTGATCGTGATGCCGAGGTCATAGCCGCCGGACATCAGCGTCACGGATTCGACGGATTCAAACGTGGAGATCATCCGTGCAAGCTCATCAAAGCCGCAGTCGGGCTGCGGGGTGACTTTCAGTTCAATGTAGGCAGAGACCTCGTCCTTATCCGCAAGCTCCTCGTCTACGATGACGCTGTAACCGCGGATAACGCCGGTTTCTTCCAGCTCGGTGATCTGCCGTGCAACGGTCGCTTCATCTCTGCCGAGCATAGCGGCAAGTTCTGCGTTGGAAAGTCGTGCATTCTGCTTCAAAAGCTGTAACAGCTCTTTCATTGCTAATCGCTCCTTTTGTATATGCATTTGAAATGCCTGCGGATCATTCCGCGGGTTATTTTTTATCGAACCGGTCGAGCTTGTCGATCAGGAAATCGCAGACAAGGCGCTCCGCCTTCCGTTTGCGTCCGGCAGAGGTCGTCGGGATGCCCGTGACCTTTGCGAATTACCGTTTCAGCTTTTCTGTCGGGCTTTGTCTCCGCTTGCGTCTGCGGCGCGGCGGGGGCGGGAACAGCGGCGGGAACGCAGGTTTACTGATCGGCATAAGACTCATCCTTTCGTATCAAAATCGGTTTCGGGGTTATTCTGCTTCATAGCGCACAATGCCGCCGGTGATCGTCATGCAGACTTTTCCGGTGAAGGTCATGCCCTTGAACACGGTATTATGCGATCTGGAATGCAGTTTTGCGGGATCGACTGTCCATTTCCGGTCGAGATCGACGAGGATCAGGTCAGCGGGCGCGCCCTCGGAGAGCGTCCGCTCCGGAAGATGCAGCAGCCGGCGCGGATTATCGCTCATCAGCCGGACGATATCCTGCAAAGTGAGCAGTCCGGTGTGATAGAACGCGGTCAGTGTCGCGGCAAGCGAGGTTTCGAGCCCGACGACGCCGTTCGGCGCCTTTTCAAAATCGGCTTTTTCCTCGGCGGTATGCGGCGCATGATCGGTGATGATGCAGTCGATCGTGCCGTCGAGGATGCCCTCTTTGATCGCTTCGACGTCATCCGGTGTACGAAGCGGCGGGTTCATGCGGTAATCGGCATCGCGCTTCAGCAGCAGCTCATCGGTCAGCAGGAAATAGTGCGGCGCGGTCTCGCAGGAGACATTGCCGCCGGCTGCCTTTGCTCTGCGGACGGCATCGGTGCTGCCGCGGGTGGAGACATGGCAGATATGCAGCTGCGCGCCGGTTTCGAGCGCCATTTGCAGGTCGCGCTCCGTGATCGAATCCTCGGAGCGGCGGTCCATGCCCTTGACGCCGAGTGCTTCGGAGACAGCGCCCTTGTTGATGATGCCGCCGTTGATGATCGCGAGATCCTCGCAGTGCGACACAACGGGCAGACCGGCTGCCTTTGCCTTTGCGAGCGCGGCTTTCATCATCTCCGCGGTCGGGACAGGTCTGCCGTCATCGGACAGCGCTGTGACGCCGGCTTCCCTGAGCGCTTCATAGTCGGCGAGCTGCTCGCCTTTCAGCCCGACGGTCAGCGTACCGGTCTGGTGAACATCGACGCCGGTCGTTTTTGCTCTTGCGAGAAATTCACGTACCTGCGCGGGATTGTCCATTGGCGGAGTCGTGTTCGGCATGCAGAGCACGCCCGTGACGCCGCCTGCCAGCGCTGCCGCCGTACCGGTATACACATCTTCCTTATGCGTCTGACCGGGATCACGGAAATGCACATGCATATCGAACAGTCCGGGCAGGGCAGCGAGCCCCGTGCCGTCGATCACGCGGTCTGTCTCTGCTGCGATATGTTCCCCGATCGCGGCGATTCTGCCGTCTTTCAGGAGAATATCGCAGACTGCGTCCCGCAGGCTGTCAGCCGCGCGGACATTGCGGATGAGTACGGTCTCCAAAGAAACCAGCCTCCTTTATAGATTAGAATATAACGCAGAAATGCGGTCAGATGCCGTCGCAGCTGATCTCGTTTTCCTCGTTGACTTCGATATGGACGCGGTGTCCGTCAAAATAGTCCGGATCACAGCACAGTTCGAGATATGCCGCACAGCAGTCGGTGCTTTCGTTGAACTCCAGACCGAGTGCCACGGGAAAGAGGCTTGCCAGAAAGCTTTCCGGCGTCACCTTGACCGGAACGACCTTGTCGTCCTCCAGCGTGACGGTCTCATCGTCCTCGTTTTCCAGCAGCTCCGAGAGCCAGTCCTCTGCAAGCTCGTCCAGATGTGCGTCATCGACAGCAGCCTGCGTGACTGCAGCATAATGTTCCTCGATGAACGCAAGCTTGCTGTTGATCGCGGGCAGTGCATCCGCAAGCGTATTCTCGCCCTTGCCGACCTTTTCCTCAAAGGAGACATCGAGGGCGAGCTTCTGTCCGTGCAGTGCATAGTCCGCAACATAATCCGTATAGCGGGTATCACCGCGCTTGAAATCGTTCAGATTCATCATTTTTCTCCTTGCACGATATTGTTGTTTTTTCGCATATTCCGATACGGTTCAGCTTTCTGCGCTTCCTGCGCTTTCATTGCGTCCGCATCCAGAAATACTCTGGAACCGGTTGCGCCTTTCTGTCCCTGATATTTTCCGCGGTATGGGTTCTGTGCAGCGGCATCCATTTTTGCGAACACGAGCTGCCCGACTCTCCGCCCGCTTTGCAGTTCGATCGCGCAGCGGTTTGCATTGAACAGTTCCAGCGTGATCTCTCCGTGAAAGCCCGGATCAACCCAGCCTGCGTTTTGGATAAACAGCCCCATTCGTCCGAGGGAGCTTCTGCCCTCGACAAATGCGGTCAGATCATCCGGCAGTTCAATATATTCCATTGTGGTCGCAAGCACAAACTGCCCCGGCAGGAGCAGATATCTGTCAGCGGTGATCGTTTTATACGCGATCTGACTGTTCATGGTGATGATGCCGGACGGGGTATCGTCAACCACGCTGAATGTGTTTCCGAGCCGGATATCCACGCTTGCGGGCTGGATCTGACCGGCTTCCGCAGGCTCAATGACCAGCGTTTTGCGTTTCAGCATCTCTGATATGGTTCTGTCAGATAAAATCATGCGTATTTCCTCTTATTTGATCCTGCCGGATTCGTTTTCAGCCGTCAGGACGATTCTCGTTTGCAGTATCCGTGCGGAACGATCAGAACAGCCGGCGGATTCCGGCGATCCTGCGTTTCAGCTTTCTGCGCCGATTGCGTCTGCGGTGCGTCAGCAGACGGAGCACGCCCGCTGTCAGCGCAAAGAGCCAGATGCGGTCGATGCCCTTGGAAAAGAGCAGTCTTGCGCCCTCCTGCAGCGGGATCGCGTCGCTCGGTTTTTCCGCACCGACGGCGTCCTCCTGAAATACGCCTGCGCTGAAAAAAGCGCTGCCGTCAGGTTTCCTCCACTTCCATTCCTTCTTCATGCGCTGCCTCCTGTGCCTGTGCATTGTTCAGAATGAACTGCTTCTGACGTTCAAATTCCTCGTCGGTGAGAATGCCGATGCCGTGCTGCTTTTCGAGCGCGCGGAGCAGCTTGACGGTCTCCGGCGCATGAAGATTGGGCACGGGCTTTCCGAAGGCATCCGCAGGGGGCTTTGCGATCAGGAAGTTGATCTTTTTGCCCATTTCCGTGAACATGTTCTCATGCTCGGTGCGGATGTTGTCGGCGGGCTCATCGGCATGCAGATCGAAGGTCTGATACAGGATCTCCCAGCCGGATCCGGTGAAATATTCCAGCGACTCCTCAAAGAGATCGCGGTCATCGGTCTTGAAATGCAGCTCTCCGCGGAGCACGGCGGCATACTGCCGGAGCTGGCGGGGATGCGTCAGGCGGCGCTTTTTGTGCCCTTCCTTCGGCCACGGATTGCAGAAGTTGATATAGATGCGGTCCGCGGCGTCGGCGGGGGTGAGCACCTCGGAAAAGCGCTCGATATTGAGAATGGACAGCCGGATATTATCGGGTTCTCTGCCGGCTTCGGCGAAGGCTTTTTCGGTTTTGCGCTTTGCCATGCCGAGCATTTCGCTTTTGATGTCCAGCGCGAGATAATTGCATTCGGGATGCAGCACTGCCGCCTGCGATACCCAGCCGCCTTTTCCGCAGCCGAGCTCGACATAGAACGGCTGCTCCGGCTTTGCGAACTGCGCGCGCCAGTTTCCGGCGAGTGCAAAGGCATCGTCCATGCAGAACGGTGAGGCGGCAAGCTCCGGTCTTGCCCATTTTTTGAATCGGATTCTCATAATTCACAGTCCTTGCTTTGAGATATAGATATTTCTATTATAGCATATTCTACTGAAAAGTGCAATGGGAGAGAATGCAGAATTTTCATGTTTCGCATCATGGGCGAAATAGTCCGCTTTCATTTTCATGTGAGGGTTGAAATCCTGCGGATAATGTGTTATAATAAAGTATATATGCGCTGCTGCGGAAGGCGGCAGGCGAAAACAGAGAACAAAGCAAAAGAAAAGCCAACAGCGAAAAAGGATGATACAAATGAAATTCATAGAGCAGCTGAAAGCAGAGGTGCGGATCCACGGCGACATGGAGACCGATTTCCGCAGCAGACGCTATCATCAGGCGCGGAATATTGCGGCGAAGTATGTGGATCAGATCGAGGAAAATGCCCGCATTGCAGCCCGCAGCGGAAACTATGAACGCGTCGAGCAGAAAGCGGTCATCAGCGGATTCATTACGATCAGCGAAACGGATTTCGAGCAGCCGATCCTGCATACCGAAAAGAAAAAGCGCTTCATGCACGGCAAGCAGAAGCTCATCGAGCTGAATCCGGAAAATGAGCTGTTCGAGGTGTTCCTTTCGGCACTCAGGCAGCTCTGCATCGAGGAGCAGATCACGCTGCATCCGTTTCAGGCGCAGATCGTGGACAAGGAGGGGAAAACCTTCTATCACACGCTGCCGATGACGCTGCAAAAGCCGAAAAAGGAAAAGATACAGGCGTTCGGCTTTCCGTATCAGATCGAGTTCTGACGCCGAAAGGAGATGCCGGTATGGAGATACAGCTTGCGCTGACAGAAACACTGCGGCAGGATGCAAAGTCCCACACCGCCAAGCAGATCGACCTGCAAAGCATTCATTTTCAGCAGGGGCGGGAGATCGCGCAGACCTATGTCAGCATGATGAAAAGCTATGCGCGGCTGGACGCACAGTCCGGCAGATTCGCGCAGGAGGGCGACTGTTCGGTTGTCAGCGGGTTCTGCCGCATCGAGGAGCAGCATTTCGATGTGCCGCTGCTGGAAACGGTGCGCAAACAGAGCTTCTGGACGGCGCAGTGGCATGAGACTGTTACGCTGCGGCAGCAGAAAAGCGACCTGTTCGAGGCGTTCTGCACGAGCTTTGCAGCGTTTTGCAGGGACGAGCAGATCACGCTCGGGCAGCTCTGCGCGCTCGTCCGGACAAAGGACGGCAAGCTGGAGCAGCGGCAGTTCCCTGTCGAGACTGTTCTGCCGGAATATGTGGCAGCGGTCGGATTTCCGTATCAGATCCGGTTCTGATACGCAGAGGTTATGAGTGAGAGCGGAGGATACAAATGTCAGCACGGTTTACACCGGAAATGAAGAAAACCCACACCATTCTTGTGCCGGATATGCTGCCGGTGCATTTTCAGCTTCTGATCAGCATTCTCAAGCCCTACGGCTATCACTGCGAGCTGCTGCGGACGGCTAGCCGCGCGGTCGTGGACGAGGGGCTCAAGAATGTGCACAACGATACCTGTTATCCGGCGCTGCTGGTCATCGGGCAGTTCATGGAAGCGCTGAAATCGGGGCGCTATGATCCGAACCGCACCGCACTGCTGATCACGCAGACCGGCGGCGGCTGCCGTGCCTCGAATTATATCCACCTGCTGCGCAAGGCGCTGGCCGAGCAGTTCCCGCAGGTTCCGGTCATTTCGCTGAATTTCTCCGGACTCGAAAAGGATCCGAAATCCGGCTGGCAGATGACGCCTGCGATCTTCCTGAAATTCCTCTATGCGGTGCTGTACGGCGATCTGCTGATGCTGGTCGCGAACCAGTGCCGCCCCTACGAATTGCAGCGCGGTGCAACGGATAAGCTGCTGCTCAAATGGCAGCGCCGGCTGGAAAAGGCGTTCCAGTCGAAGGAATTTCTGCATACCGGCAGGCTTTACAAGCGCATTCTCGATGATTTTGCGGCGATCCCGCGCACGGCGAGAAACAAGGTGCGCGTCGGCATTGTCGGCGAGATCTATGTCAAATATTCGCCGCTTGCGAACAATCATCTGGAAGATTATCTGCTCTCCGAGGGCTGCGAGCCGGTGATCCCGTCGCTGCTGGAATTTGTCATGTACTGCGCGATCAGCACGGCGGTGGACGGCAAGCTCTACCATTTTATCGACAAGAAAGTGCTGTATAACGGCATCGGCTACAAGGCGATCTACGCGATGCAGAAGCAGCAGATCAATGCAGTGAAGAAGCACGGTGTCTTTGATCCGCCGCATGATTTTGAGCATCTGCGCGACCGCGCCGACAAGTATATCAGTCAGGGCGTGAGCATGGGCGAGGGCTGGCTCATCACTGCGGAAATGGCTGCGCTGGTCGAATCCGGCACAGAGAACATCATCTGCACGCAGCCGTTCGGCTGTCTGCCGAATCATATCGTGGCAAAGGGCATGATGCGCGTCATCAAGAATGCCTATCCCGATGCCAATATCACGGCGATCGACTATGATCCCGGCGCGACGCGCGTCAATCAGGAAAACCGTGTGAAGCTGATGCTTGCAAACGCGCGGCAGCCGAAGGTCAGTCCGTAAGGCGCGCGCCCGATACCGAAAAGGCGGGATTTTTCATGCAAAAGGCAATTGCCGGCAGCCGTGCGCCGCATGGTGCATCCAAAACCAGAAAGCTGTATACGGCACAGCTTGTGATCCGCTGCCTGATTCTGGCAGCGTGCATTCTGATTCTGATTTTTGACCGGCAGCAGATCGCGGTGCTGGAAGGCTGGAATTTCTTCCGGCGGTTCACGCCGCTGCATCTGCTCTGGCTGACATGGATGCTGGATATGCTCTGGCAGCTGGTACCGGTCAAAAAGCGGCTCGTGATCGCGCTCGGTTCGCAGAAGCATTTCAGATTCCGGTTCCAGCCGATCAAGGAAGCGTTCAATTATCAGGCATTGCGGCGGCATATCATCGAGACCACGAAGGCGGCATACAAGGTCTTCGGCATCTGGGCGGCAGTTGTGGGAATTGTCTCGCTGCTGCGTGTATTTGATGTGCTGCATGATGAGGCGCTGTTCATGATCACAATTGTGTTTTATGTCTGCGACCTGATCTGCGTGCTGGTCTGGTGTCCGTTCCGGCTGATCCTGAAAGCGAAATGCTGCACGACCTGCCGGATCTTCAACTGGGATCATCTGATGATGTTTTCCCCGATGATCACGGTCAGCGGATTCTTTTCGCGGACGCTTCTGCTCATGGCGGCGGCGGACTGGCTGATCTGGGAGCTCTGCATCATGATGTATCCGGAGCGCTTCTGGGAAAATACGAATGCCGCGCTCAAATGCGCAAACTGCACGGACAAGCTCTGCACGCAGTATTGCCACAATTTCTGAACAGCAAGCGCCGGCTCCCGATCGGAAAGGGGAGCCGGCGTTTTTGATATTCAGAACAGATTGCACAGGTCATCGGCGAGCGCTTCGGAGCAGCCGTCGGGGTAGACCTTGTTCTGTGCGGGATCCTGCGGGCAGAGACCGGAGAGTACGCGGGTAAAACGCGTTTCCAGCAGCGCTTTTCCGCTCCCGTCTTCGGCTTCGAGTGCGAGATCCCAGAAGATCGTCTTTGTTTCGGCATCGTAATGCATTTGCGAGAGGATGCAGTTCGTGACGGTATAGGATTCACGGAACGACCGGATCCGTTCGAGGATCGCGGCGCGGCTTTCCGTATCAAAGCAGTTTGCGATATATGCGCAATGCCGCTTTTCTGCTTCTTCGTTCGCCGACTTTTTGGACATCCGGTTGACCAGTATGCCGGGGAGCCGCTCAAAAGAAGGATTCGCAATCAGATTGATGAGATTGCAATAGTCATTGCCTGTTCCTTGCAGCAGGAATGACATTATATCGGATTCCGCCTGATCGTCTGTCACATGAATGTCAAATTTGCCGTCCAGTGCAGATTTGGAGAGATCGACGGTCATGGTTTTTCCGCTTTGGAAGGTGACCTCCGCTTCCGATTGGACCTGAACGTTTCCCAGTTTGCCGCCTTCACTCGAATAGATGAACGGTACATATTCTGTTTCCAGTTTGATGCGCTGCACTTTTTCGCTGCCGTAGGCAGCCTGATATGCGTCCGGCAGCAGTGCGCTGTATTGCTTTGCGGTATCGGCATAAGCACTGCTGATCTGCGATAAGCTGCTGAAACCGGTGTAGTTGTCGCCGGTGAGCTGCGGGAGAAAGCCTTCGGCATCGCCCTCTGCGATCATGCGCACCAGTCTGCGGATCCGGAAATGATCGACAATGCTCTCAAAGCTCGGGATGCCGAGTGATTTGTCGATCTGCCCGACCGTCAGCAGCCCCAGTCCGAGCAGGATCAGCGCAAGCAGCAGAATCAGAACGAGATTGAGCCGCCTGTTTTTCGTCATGAAGCGGTTGACCTTGCGGAAGGTTTTCGCCTCATCGGGAACCGCTTCTGCGGGGACGGGCGGTGCAGCGGGCAGCGCATCGGCGAGCTTGCGGCAGCGTTCGCAGTGCTGCAAATGCGTCTCGACGGCAGCGCGGGATTCCTCGCTGCAAAGATTTTCGGCGTAAAGCGGGATCAGATCCTCAATGATCCCGCAGGTTTCATTCTGACTGTTCATATGCATCCTCCTGTTCCAGCATTCCGATCAGTTTTTTCTTGGCGCGGTAGAATGTCACGCGCGCCCAGCTTTCGGTTTTGCCGAAGACCGCGCCGATCTCCTGAAAGCGCAGCTCCGCGAAGATCCGCAGGGAGAAGACCTCCTTGTAGGGTTCCTCCATGCGGTGCAGCAGCGCATGGATTTGCATGGCCTGCGCCTGATCTTCGAGCCGCTGCGAAAAGCTGTCGCTGTCGGGGATATTCCACGATTCCTCCAGCGGCAGATTGCGGGTTTCGGCTTTTTTGAGGTGATCGCGCCAGAGATTCCGTGCGATCGTGCAGAGCCATGTTTTCAGCGCACATTCCCCGCGAAAGCGGTCGATTTCCGTGAAGGCTTTCAGCATTGTGTCCTGCAGCAGATCCATTGCGAGTGTCTCATTTTCGGTCAGGCGCAGCAGGTAGCGGTAAATGTCTGCGGCATAGCGCCGGTAGATCTCATCAAATTCCGGCTGCGGATCTCTCATCGCGTTCACCTCCTTTACTGATTAGACGAACGGGGATGCTGTTTCGTTACAGCATCACAAAAAAACAGCCGGATGATTGTCCGGCTGTTCTGGTATACGGTTTTACCCGATCAGCTGTTCCCATGTGCGCGACTTGCCGCTGACGGAATTGCTGACGTAGTACATGAGGATCAGTTGCGGATCGCGCGCATCGAGTTTGCCGTTCCGGTTGGCATCTGCTGCGGAAAACTGGAGATCGGAAAGTCCGCTGCCCTGCTGCGAGAACAGCTTGGTATAGGCGATCAGCGCAAGCTGTGCGTCCTTCGCGGAGACACTGCTGCTGCCGTCGAGATCGCCGCGGAGCAGCTCCGGATAGCGCGTCAGACCGTAAGCGGTCTTGCTGCTGCGGATCTCGGAAAGCGGGATCGTTCTGCCCCAGTGTACTTTTCCGTTGTAATTGCCCTCTGCGACCACGATCTCACTGCTGCGGATCTCCAGCACGATGACAGAATGCGAGTTGTTTTCCACGCGCAGGATATCGCCGACGCGGATCTTGCTGTAATCGTAGAAATAGCGTGCGGGGAGCGAGCCGAATGCCGCATCGCTCATTTCAAAGGCAAAGCCCGCGCAGCCGTAGCCGCCGGAGAAAATGCCGCCTTTCCATGCGTAATACCTGTTGTTATTATAGCTTGTGCCTTCGGGATAGCGGGATTTCATCGCGGTGATCGCCTGATAGGCGGATTGTTCGGTGACCGCACTGGCTGCAGCGGAAATGCTGCTCTGTGCGTCCGCGGCGCGCGTGATCTGCGGCGCGGAAAAAGCGGTCAGCATGCAGCCGGCGCAGAGCACGGCGAGCATCTTCTGAATGATTCGCTTCATGACAGGAACTCCTTTTACGGAATGAACGGATTGTGGTACTGTGTTTTCATTATACATAAGTTCCAACGATTTGTCAATCATTTTTCTGCATTTTCCATAAAAAGGTCAATTATTTATTCCTGATTCAGCTTTTCGCAGATATAATTGCTGGCTTCTTCGGGCGTCATGTTCAGCGAGAACGCAAATTCCTCATCCAGCATTCTCGCGGCATCCTTCCGCGCATTGTCGTCCATTGCGGAGAGATGCTTGCCTGCTGCACGGAGTATCTTGCTCTGACGCAAAATGCAGCGGATCATGCGGAGCAGCTCGTGCGCATCGCCGCCGGCAAGGATCTTCCGGAACTCTGCGCCGCGGAGCTTGCGTTCTTCATTCCACGGCATTTCGGTGTCCTGCAGCGCCGCGTCCAGCATGCTGTCGATCTCCTCTCTGGAGCGGAGCGGCTGCATTTTTGCGCAGAGCGTTTCGTTGTCGAGCGGAACGGAAACCTCCATGCCGACATTCCGGAGCGGTTTCAGAACATAGCAAAGCCGCATCGGCTGCGGGCCGGGATACGGTACTTCTTCCACGCGGTCGATCAGGCAGATGCCGGTGCCCCCGTACCGGACATGCATGCCGGGTTCGTATTGCTGACTCATGGTACTGTCCTCCTTCTCGCGGGATGCATCCGGAAAAGCCGGTTCACCGGTGCGGAACGCATACCCGATATACCGATTCTGCAAAAAGCAAAATTGCCCTACTATTATTATAGCACAAAACCCGTGCAACCTCAAGGGACATTTTGAACAAAAATAGCCGAATCGCAGGCGGAATGCGCTGAAATCGAAGCGGTACTGTCTGAACAGCAAAAAGCGCGGCACCTCTGATCGGATGACCGGAGGTGCCGTCTGCTTGTTGATAAAGGTATTGCTGCGCGATGCTTTGTAATGGGGCGCTGCCCCATACTCCGCCAAAGGAATATGATCCATTTTGGATCCGTCGGAGACACTGTTTTAGGATCGGATCAGAAGTCGAGCTTTTTGCCCATGTCGTCTGCGGAGATCATTCTTGCAACGAGCATCAGAATGCGGGTGATATCATCTGTCGAGACGCCCTTGACGCCGTCGCAGTCTGCATTGGTCAGTCCCTGCTCCGTAATTTTCGCGCCCTTGTCCGAATTAACAAACCGAGCGACAAGAACAGCATCGGAAACATCCACAGCACCGCTGCAGTCAGCGTCGCCGTAGAGAAACTTGCTGTCTGGGCTCTCGCTGTTCTTCGAGGAGGGTGTCGTATCCGAAGAAGGCGTGCTGACGACCTTCACCTCAAACGAAGCAGTTGCGGTACCGTACTTCACATAGATCTTGTAGGTTCCGGGCTTTGTGTTGTCGAACTCGGAAGCGTCAATGGTGAATCCTTCGTAGGTAAGCGGCTGCTTGAACGTATCGCCGTTGAAATCAGGTCCTGTGATCCAGCCTTCCGCATAGCCGCCGTCGAGGTCGAGTTCCTCGCCGATCGCATAGGTCGTCTTGGTCGGCTCGTTGCGGAGCTCCAGCGAATACTTGAATCCGCCGGTGGTCATGGTCGTGGTCGTGGTGGTCTCAGCGGAGGTCGGCTCCGTCGTCACGGTCTGCTGTGCGCCGCCGATATCCGCAAGCGGCGTAGCCTTTGTGCCGTCCGGCTCCTCGCCCCAGACGAGCTTGCCGTTTGCATACATGGTGATATGCTTGTTGAGGGATTCCGGCTTCTTGAGGTCGAGCTTATCGACGCCCTCATAGGACCAGTCATTGGAAGGATCCCAAGTGCCGCCCTTGCCGTCCGGAATGGTGATGCGGAACTGCACCTCATCGCGGTGCTCGGACTGTCCGATCGGGCAGATCTGTCTGCCGTCCTCGAACTTGATGCTTGCATAGTAGATATTGCCGTCATACTGGTGAGGGCCGGAGAAGGTTGCGTAGCCCGGATCGCCCGCACTGTACTGCTGTGCGTTGCTCAGAACCGTGATATCGTCAACGGTCAGACCGGATTCGAGCACCTCGGAGATATCGAAGTAGTAGCGCAGCTCGATGTCCTTCTGGACTCTTGCCGGCCAGGCGGTGTGGTTCATCGCCCACGCCTTGATCTCGGTATAGGAGTTGCCGGAGCCGTTGAGCGTTGCAGCGACTTCCCACTCGTCCCACTTCGGCGTTTCATCCTGCGGGAAGTCTGCGAGCGGCTTGCCGCCGTTCTCGTCGATCATCGCGCAGAGGCAGGCGGTATAGCCCGCGTTGTAGTCGATCGCGACCTCGGTGTACTGGTAATC
The DNA here is from genome assembly GCA_001603005.1 of Clostridiales bacterium Firm_04. Classification (GTDB taxonomy): domain Bacteria; phylum Bacillota; class Clostridia; order Oscillospirales; family Ruminococcaceae; genus Firm-04. Next base: position 8,479 of record LVAJ01000050.1, on the reverse strand, counting down.
GGAGACCTTATAGCTGCCGTAATTGCCGGTGCTGTCCGGACCGCCGATCAGTGCGCCGTAGAGCGTGTGTGCATATTCGGTCTGCCAGTTTTCGCCGCCGGTGCTGCCGGATGCCTGACCGAGCTCATTCCAGTGGTCATCGTGGATACCGGAAGCGCCTCTGTGGTGGATCGCGGTCGGCTGCTTGTCGCCCATGCCGAGGACATAGCTCATTTTCAGCTTGTTGTCGCCGAAGCAGTAGTTCATCTGGCTGTCAGCCCATGCATTATACTTGCTGACCTTTGCGCTGTCATCCTTGAAAATGGTGTCGCATGCGAGCTTTGCGATCCATGCGGTGTTTGTCGCATGGCGCAGGCAGCCCCAGTTTGTCAGGTGGGAGAGACCGTCAGCGGTGATCTTGCCCTCGAACGGCTTCAGATCAGAGGAACCGCCCATCCAGTAGCGGATATGCTTGTCAATGTGGTTGATCCACTCATCCTTGCCGGTGATCTGCGCATAGAGCAGCGCCGCCGCCTGTGTGGTATCGTCCCAGCAAAGTCCCCATGTATATTTCCAGTCGGTGGACTGGCTTTCGGTCGGGAACTGCGGGATATAGTCCTTTTCGACCTTATCGAGATAGGACTGATCGCCGGTTGCCTTATAGAGCCAGAGCGCAGCATACATGCAGTCCTCGATCCAGGTGCTGGTCGGGTACATGTCGCCCATGCCGCCGCGGTCTTTGGTGTCGCGGATCTTGTCCGCACCTGCAAAGAGGTCTTTTGCGTGCTTGAGATAGTTTGCAGCCTTATCGGGCTCGGTATCTTTCAGCATGAGGTAGCCCTCTGCGAGTGCTGCTGCGGAAAGACCTGCAACGGAAGCGTTCTTGATGACGTCATTCGGGCGAGTCCAGTTGCCGGTATCCTTATGGTGTCTGCGGAGATAGACTTCCGGCGAGCACCAGATGTTATGGTCGGTCGCGCCGCCCTTGAAGTCGCCGATCGTACCGATCATGGAGCCGCCGCCCTGATCGCAGCCGAGGACATAGTCAAGTCCCCAGACGATGTTCTTGCGGTAGAGCTCCTCAAGGCCTGCTTTCTCGATCGCATCCTTATATTCGAGATAGCCCCACGCCATGATCGAAGCGGAATACGCATTCGTCAGGGTGAATTTGAAGTGGTCGCCGGCATCGAACCAGCCGCCGGGAACGGCATCGGTCTCCTTACCGCTTTCATCGACCATAGAATCTGCTCTCCACTGAACGTTGTTCCAGTCCGGCAGCTTTCCGGACTGCTGCACCTCATAGAAGAACATGGATTTCTGCAGCGCTTCGGCATAATTATAGCTTCCGGCTGCGGAGACATTACCGACGGAGCTGAACGGCATCGCGGTAACGGTCAGCACTGCCGCAGACATGAGTGCGGCAAGCTTTTTGGATTTCATAGGTGATACCCCCTCTCAAAAATTGCGGTAATTTTGCGCCCTCTACGCACAATCTACCATTTATATCATAGCACGAATGGCACCTTATGTCAAGTCTTTTCGTGAATATTCACCGAATGTTCAGGATTCCGCACTCCCCAATCCTTGCGGCGGGCGGGCGGGCAGTGCCCGCTGCCGTTTTCCTCCGGGAGCCGGTTTCGCGGACTCTCCCAGCATTCGCGGCACACGCCGCTATTCGCGGCTTCTCATTCGTGACTGCTCCTAGCGGATAAAGTGAACAATGAATGGTGAAGAATGAATAGTGAATAGTTGCGCGCATCGGGAGCATACGCAGGCGGCTACATGAAACGAAAGCGAAACAAGCGGCTTAGCCCAAAGAACACACAACGACAGCGGCGCGCACATAGAGAGGAGAGAGTGAGGAAAGAGAGAGCGCGAGAGGGAAAACCTAAGAGAGAGGGGAGACCGGAGCGCAGCGACGACTTCCCTCTTTCTTGGGTTGTCCCTCTCGCATTCGCGCCCCGCGCCCAGCCAAATTGAACGTCGGACACAAGATCAAGAACAAGCAACGAAAGCGCCCTGCATGACCATAAAGTGAATCGTGAATAGTTGCGGGGAGCCCCCGGCGGGCAGTGCCCGCTGCCGATTTCCTCCGGAGTGCGGCAGCGTGGCTCACCCAGCATTCGCAGTACACGCCGCGGGGCGGCTTCTCATAGGCAACTGCGCCCAAGAAATCAAGTGAATGGTGAATAGTGAAGAATGAATAGTGAAAAACAAAGGGGCAGCTTGTCCCATTCTCAATAGCATCTGCGAAGCGGATACTTCTTTCAGGACATGCATCCCGATATGCACTCGGACATACACAAATCGGACATACAAATATAACATACAAGCAGACAACCCCACTGAAAGCGAAACGCAGATCGTGACCGCGCAAAGCATTTGACAACGCCCTGAACTCGCGGTAAAATAGAGACAACAAAAATTTTTGCGCCATGCTGCAACAATCCGCCTGCCTGAAACGTATACAGAGTGAAATGCGAAAAAGCATTTCCGATCAGCTGATGAGAACGCGCGCAATTATGATACCGGAGGTGAACAGGAATCCGTGGAAGCGAGGGAAATGGAGCAGATCTACGACAAATTTCATGCATCAGTCTACCGAATGGCATTTGCATACTGCAAAAACCGCGCGGACGCGGAGGATATCACCTCGGAGGTTTTTCTCAAACGCTTTGGATGCAGCAAGACCTTTGAGAGCGAGCGGCATGAGACCGCATGGATGATGCGGGTGACGATCAATCAGGCGAAGGATCTGCTGCGGATCTTCCGGCGCCGGAACGAGGTTCCGCTGGAGGAAGCCGCACTGGTCTTTGAATCGCCGGAGGAGCATGAGGTCTATCATGCCGTCATGGATCTGCCCGCGAAATACCGTTCAGTGATTCATCTGTTTTATTACGAGGGCTATTCGACCGCGGAGATCGCGCAGATCACCGGACGTTCGGAAACGGCGGTGCGGACGCAGCTTTCCCGCGCAAGGGCGATGCTGAAAAAAGTGCTTGGAGAGGAGTTTGAAATATGAAACGGATACAGCAGTATTGCAGCGTGACGGATCGGCTGGAGCAGGATCCCGCCTGCAAAGAGGAGGTGCTGAAAATGGCATTGCAGCCAAAAATTCATATGACAAAACGCGGCATGATCACAGGCTCCGCAGTCGCAGCGGCATTGCTTGCGCTGAACATCGGTATCGGCGGTTATCTGTATGCGCAAAACAAAGCGCGTGAGGAGCTGCTTTCCGCAGCGAACGACGAGCTGTCGGTCGCCGAGGCGGATGACCTGCCGGAAACGACTGCTGCCGTGACCGGAACATCGCTTTCCGCGGCGGCAGAGACCGTTAGGCTGACCGCAACAACCGCAAAGACGACATCCGCAGCGGCGCAGAGCAGCACGCAGAAGACAACGAAAACGGCGGCAGTATCGCAGACAGCAGAAAAGCAGACAGCAGAAAAGCCGGCAGCCGGACAGACGGCATCTGCCGCACAGAATGATGCCGGTACCGGAACAGGGACATCTGCGCAGACCACATCCCCCGCGCCGAAAAGCAGTGTGATCGAGTATGCGCTTGTTCCGGCAGATAAACCGTATGAAACGACCGGCGGAAAGTCAGTCTGGCATGTCAAACCCGGCGAGCAATACAATGTGCGGCTGACGGTACAGAACGATCCGGGCGTTTCCGGATTCATGGTCGAATATAACATCTCGAAGAACGATTTACTGTCCCGGACAAATTTGCAGCATTACGAGGGCAGCGTGCATGCATACGGTCAGTTTGATGCTGTAAACAATGATGACCAGATCCTTGTGATCTCCGGAAACGGTGACGGCAGCACAAAGGCTCCGGACGGTGCAGCACTGGCAGAGTTCACGCTGATTGCACCCTCGACGCCGGGCACCTATGAGATTTGTCCTTACAGCAACCGGGATTCTTCTTATGTGGTGAATGAGGACGGTACCACAACCGTGCTCCCCAGCCGTGCTTCTTTTGCAGAAAAAAACGGAGAAGATTGTGCCTGTACGGTACGCGGAGCAGAGATCATTGTAGATGCGGATGAAACAGCATCGTCCGGATATCTGGTTGATCCGGAGACGCTGGACGGTCCGACCGTTTATTTCGAGCCGGTCACTGCACACGCCGGCGAGAAACATGTGCCGGTCAAACTGCGCGTCAAGGGCAATGATCCGTTCATTTCCGGATTCTTGTCATTCGACTACGATCCTGCATTGCAGCCGCTGCTGTTCAATCGTGATACGATGGACAACACGACCGCATCAGAAGATGACCGACTCGGCATCAGTGTGGAGGGCACGCTGCTGGAAAATGCGCCGCTGCTGAAAAGCTCTGTTTCGATCGGCAGTAAGATGTATGTGATCTTCAATAACTACCGCAGCTTCGGATACGACAGTGACGGACTTCCGACGGTCTTCCATAACGGAGAAACGCAGACAGATGCCGTCATCGCAGAAGAAGGCGTACTCTGCACGCTCTACTTTGATATGCCGGAGGAATGCGGCACTTATCGGATCTACCCGTATGACGGACAGCTTGGCGGCGGTGCGCAGGATGAGCCCGGCAATCTTCCGGATCAGACGATTCAGAACTTCATTCCTTTGGATATCGTCGTGATTCCGTAACGCTGATTCAACAGATCAAGAAAGACCTGACACGTTCGGTGTCAGGTCTTTTGCTGTTATGATGATTTTTTACACGGTAAAGAACCGCTGATTCGCCTCAAAGACGCCGTGCGGCTTCAATTCCTGATAGCCGGTGACATCGGCAGGCAGTCCGAGGTTCGGCGCGTCGATCATCGCGGTCATGGGCTCGGGGCAGAAGTAGCCGTTGAAGCCCTTGTCGTTCCAGATGATCCAGAACTTGTATTCCGGCGAGACCTCATAGCAGATCTTTCTGCCGGAAGGCTCGTCCTCAACGATCGCGCCGTAGAAGTCCTGTCCGTCCAGCTTGCCGGATTCCGCCTGATACATGTCGTTATCGAGGTTCTGGAGCACAGGGCATTTGGTGCCGTTTTTGTATTCCAGATCGGAGAGCTTGAGGTCAAGCAGACGCTCTGTCGGCAGGCAGCGCTCATTGAGCTCGCAGCGCTTGCCGATCGGCACGGTCAGCCGCATATCTTCGGGCTTTGCACCGTCGAGGAACGGCGCCTGAATGGTGGTGTGCGTCGCGACGGAAACGGGCAGTGCCTTTTCGGAAAGATTGATGAGAGCGATCTTGTGCTCGAGCCCGTATTCGCTGAGCGTAAAGGTCAGTTCGACGCGGAAGCGCAGCGGGAGATACTGGAAGAACGGATCCTTCTCGTCGTAGTCATAGGATGTACGGAGCACAGCGCAGTTTTCGTCGGCATGGTGCGAGATGACGGTATGGACGCGCTTGTGCAGGAATCCGTGGATATGGTTGTGATAGGGTGCCGCTTCATTGACCGGCAGCTGATAGACAGCATCGGAGGTTCTGAGGACGCCGTCAGCAAAGCGGTTCGGGAGATAGAGTGTCGGGAGTCCCCAGACTTCCGGCGACTGCATCAGCGTTTCCGGCGTATTATCCGGAGAGAAGCGGAAGACATCAATATTGTTTTTCACGTCGCGCAGCCGGATGACATTGGAGCCGATCTCGTAGGCGATATAAGCCTCATAGCCGCCGGCAGAAAGCATAATGCAGGGCGTTCCGTTCAAAACTGTCTGCTGTGTCGTATTCATGATACAGATATCCTCCCTTTTGACTGTTCCGTGCGGAACAAAATCCTAGAAATTCATTCAATTTAGTATACCATATTTTGCTGAAAAACGCAAGTGTCAAGTCACTTTTTGGCAATGTGTACGAATCTTGTCTTAAAATTTGGGCATATCGTAAAAGAGATTTTGTCGTATCCTGTCACCGAACGCATCCGGCGCGTACAGGTAATAAAGTTTTGATCGAACTTTTCCAAAAGTTCGCGGGTTCTTAGGACGGAGCCCTAAGCCGCTCAACGCAGTGAGCGGAACACCCCGGCGTTCAATATCGGGCTGAAAGAGGCTTGGAGAAAGAGCCCCCCTTTTTAGTACTGCGCTGATATAGAAGTTTTTCGCCATAGTATTTCTGATATTCAGTCAGAAGTACTATGGCGTTTCTATTGACAGTGCAGCAATGTTATGCGATAATTTATGCTATAATTGTTACGAACATAAATCGGAATTTGCGGGCAGCGGGCAGTGCCCGCCTCCATTGATCTAAAGCTTTCTGGAAGCGTTATGCACGTCTTTCAGTGCACTTGTTTCCGGCAGCTTATTGCTGTAAATCGGAATTTAGAAGCAGATTGTTTTTGTCATCTTCTCTTTATCTGGTGTCCTATCGTTTATTTTCGCTGGGCGCGGGGCGCAAATGCGAGAGACAACCACAAGAGGAAGGGGAAGTCTTCGCTGCGCTCAGGTCTCCCCCTCCCTCTTAAGGTTTTCTCTCGCGCTCTCTTTCCTTATCTCTCACCCTCTCTAAATGCGTTCAACTGAAGTTTAGCGGAGCATAGGGGGTTAAGGGATCAGGAAAGCGGGGGCTCGGGGGCGAAAACCTAAGGGGATAGGGGGAATGCGAGCTTGCGAGTTTCCCCCTGTCCCCTTGGGTTGTCACCCCCGTTTCGTGGGGAGAAGTGCGCCTTGATTTTTTGGGGCGTTTATTGGGTGTGGTTTCTGCCGACAAATTCTGATTTATCTTATGAACCGTATAAAATACAATGCCTCGAAGCCTTTTGAAATGCTTCGGGGCAAAACTTCTATATCAGTACCGACCTTTCAAGGGGCAGATTTCTCTATTCCAAATCGCATCCGCGCAGAAACAAGGAAAACCCCGTCCGCAGAAAAGCGCGGACGGGGCGATCCTGCGGGGGCGGATCAGGCTTCCGAGCGAACCGGAGAACGGTCGCGGAACAGGAAGGAAATACACCAGACAGCGGAAAGCGCCACCAGAATATAGACCAGTCTGCTCACAACGGATGCGGCACCGCCGAACATCCATGCGACGAGATCCAGCTCGAAGATGCCGACAAGCCCCCAGTTGATGCCGCCGATGACCAGCAGAATCAACGCAAGCTTATCCCACATGATACAGTTCCTCATTTCGTGGATTTCTGCAGCTTCGGCGGCACCGGAAGCGGAACGGCTGTCCGGCGCGGATGCCGCTGCTGCAAATGTATTATGTGCCGGATCCGGCGGGATATACCGCAATGCACCGCAAAATGTAAATTGATTATTTCAGTTTATTTCAGGTTCATTTCAAGTTTGTGGAGTATAGTATCTGTAAAGGCAATTCCGTCCTATGAAGTGGGGGGTACGAATTATGATGGAAATATTGCTGATAGAACCGAACGAGTCTCTGCGTTCGCTGCTGTGTGAGCGGCTGTGTGCAGAAGGCTTCTCGCCGGTTGCGGTCGCCTGCGGAACGGATGCGCTGCGGCTGCTGACATCGCCGCGGTTTGAGACCGTGCTGCTGGAATGGAATCTGCCGGATATGGACGGCGTCGCAGTTTTGCGGGAGATGCGCACGCGCACGCTGGATACGCCGGTCATGATGATCAGCACGCGCGGATCTGTTGCGGACAGAGTGCTTGCACTGGACAGCGGTGCGGATGATTATCTGCTCCGGCCGTTCCACATGGATGAGTGCATGGCACGGGTGCGGCGCATGGTACGAACCTACCGCCGGCGATCAACGGCAGTGCAGACAGGACTGCACTGCATTGCCGATCTGACCGTTGATACCAACCGCCATGTCGTGACGCGCGGCGGAAAGCGGATCCCGCTTTCTGCGAAGGAATGTGCGATTCTCGAATACTTTGCTGCACGCGCGGAGAGCACCGTCACGCGTGCGGAGCTGGAAACGAACGTGACGCAGTCCGCTTCGGATTCGGCGATCGTACCGGTGTACATCCACTATCTGCGGAAAAAGGTGGATGACGGCTTTTCGTTAAAGCTGCTGCGGACGGTGCGCAGAAAGGGCTATATGCTCTCCGCGAGCTGACCGCGCCGCAGAACCAATGAAGCAAACACCTCTCCTGCAAGATGAAAGGACATATCCGGCAGCCGGATATGTCCTTTCTTTTCATTCATTGATATAAGCTTCAATAAACTCCACAGCATCGCCGACGGTGCTGATCTTATCCACAGCGTCATCCTCGACGGCAATGTCAAACTCCTCGGAAATGGTCTTCATCAGCAGGGTAATATCGAGGGAATCTGCCTGAAGATCGTCGATGAAATCGGCGTCCATTGTAACCTCGTCCTCGTCCACATCGAGCTGGTCGAGAATGATGTCCTTGAGCTTTTCAAATACCATGTAATCTGCTCCTCTCTGTTATGTGATGTTCTGTGCACACATGCAGCTTGTTCTGCAGGTCACATCGTTTATAGTATATCCGTTTGCGGGAAAAAGGTCAATATCTTTTCAGCGGATTTTGCGTAAAACTTGTGTGACAGTTCTCCGGTTCAATTTATCTATATTGCACAAGAGCGGGCGGGCGGGCGG
>LVAJ01000049.1 GCA_001603005.1 Clostridiales bacterium Firm_04 | reverse complement strand
GTCGAGGGCTTTTCCTTCGCATGATTCTTTCTGCGATCACTTGCTTTCAGTTTTCAGGGTATCAGGGCTTGACAAATGCAAAAATCTATGGTATAATAGATCTTGCAAATGCACCATTAGCTCAGATGGTAGAGCAACTGACTCTTAATCAGTGGGTCCCGGGTTCGAGTCCCTGATGGTGCATCCAATGGCCCGTTGGTCAAGCGGCTAAGACGACGCCCTCTCACGGCGTAATCATGGGTTCGATTCCCGTACGGGTCATAACTTGATTTCAAGAAGCATTGCTTCTGAAATATATATGCAGAGCCGGTGTTAATGGCAATGAGGATCCACCCGTTCCCATTCCGAACACGGAAGTTAAGCTCATTCGCGTCGAAGATACTTGGCTGGAGACGACCCGGGAAAATAGATCGATGCCGGCACTGCACAAATATTCCTCCATAGCTCAGTCGGTAGAGCACCTGACTGTTAATCAGGGTGTCACTGGTTCAAGTCCAGTTGGGGGAGCCAAGCCGAAAGCGCTCATGCAGAAATGTGTGAGCGCTTTCTTTTTTTGCTGCCTTGACAAAATCGTCGAAACAACGTATAATAGTCCTGTAACAGAATATGGAAAAGGAGGTCTTTTCTTGACAAAAATCGAAAGCATGATCGCGGATTTTATCCGGAAAAACATTATCCTGATCGGCTTTTTTGCAATTGCTGCGCTGGCGCTGACGGTGCGCTGGGCACTTCTGGATCACGAAACCGGCGACTGGCTTTGCTACCTCTCCCTCTGGATCAACGATCTGAAAAAATACGACGGCATCTCCGGCATCGGACAGGAGATCGGCGAATATTATGTGCCGTATATGCTGTTCCTGAACATCGTCGCGCGCACGCCGTTCAATGATCTGCACGAGATCAAGCTGTTCTCGATCCTGTTCGATTATCTGCTCGCGGTCTCTGCCGTATTGATGGTCTGCGGGCGGAAAAAAATCCTCACCGGAAAAGGTCTTGCGCTGTTTTCCGCTGTGCTGCTGTCACCGATCATCTTCGTTGATTCGGCATTCTGGGGACAGTGCGACAGCATCTATATCACCGCGCTGATCTGCTGCCTGTACTTTCTGTTCCGCGGCAGCGACCGGCTTGCATGGATCTTCTTCGGCATCGGTCTGGCATTGAAGCTGCAAACGGTCTTTCTGCTGCCGGTTCTGCTGATCTACTATCTCACTACAAAGCGCATCAGCATTCTCCGCGCCGGCTATGCCGTGTTCGTCTTTCTCGTTGCAGCGCTGCCTGCGATCTTTGCGGGCAGAGGGATCCGGAATACCCTGACGATCTATCTGCGGCAGGCGGGACTTTTTAAGGCACTGACGCTCAGCTGCCCGAATCTCTACTGGATCATCAGCGGCGATTATGAACCGTTCCGGAAAATGGGCATCCTGCTGACGCTCAGTATCCTCGGACTCAGCGCATGCCTGTTCATCAAGCGGCAGTATACCTCCAAATATGCCTATATGACGCTTGCTGTCTGGACGTCGATGGTCTGCATCTTCTTCCTGCCGGAAATGCACGAGCGCTATGTCTATCTGTGCTGCGTGCTCTCGATGGTCTGGGCGGCGATGACGATGCGAAAGCTTGATATCGGCGTGTCTGCCGGCATCAGTCTGGTCTGCCTGATCAGCTTCAAACCGTATCTGTTCCAGCAGAATGAGGTGCGGCTCGATCATCTCGCGATCTGCAATCTGGCATTTCTCGTGTATCTCACCTATCGGCTGCTGACGATCCCGCAGGAAACTCCGGCGGCGGTTCCGGCAGCTGCGGGATCCGATCAGATTCCGGATGAAAAGCCTGAAATACCGGCAAAACAATCTGCAAAGAAGAAATAATCTGGATATGAAATCGAAAAAGCCGTATCGTCTGATCAGCAGTCAGGTGATATGGCTTTTTTGTAGGATATTGAACTGTTATTGCAGCGATCGCGGCGCGCTGTCACAATTTTGTAATCCATTCGCCCCTGTTTGTTGCAGAATGGTCACAAAGCGGCGATTTCTCTTGACGGAACCGGAAAACTGTGCTATACTGATGAAAACAAGAGAAATGGGGTACCCTGCGGGAAAGGAATATAACATGCGGAAAGAACAGAAAAGTGAGCTTGCCCGTATTGTGCTGTATTCCATGTGCAGCCTGATTGTCGGCTGTGCAGTCGGCGGCGCATTGCTCATGAAAATTGTCGTGGAGGGGAAAGCCCTTCCGGAACACCGGCAGACCGCGGCGGAATCTTCCGCGGAGGAGGTGCCGGTGCCGCTGCCGGAGGCGCTTCCTGCCGAGACCGTGCCGGAACCGGAGCCGGTCGCAGAGCCGCTTCCGCCCGATGCGGATGCGGTGCGCGAGATGCTGAAGCCGGCAGAACCGCTTTTTACACAGACCTATTGCTACACCGATTCGGACAGCTATGAAACGCATAACGAGATGTTCGGCAAAAAGGTGCCGTTCACAACGGAATCGGTTGTGCTGACCTATGACGGGACGATCTGCATGGGAATTGACACCGCGCAGATCGGCTATGCGGTGGATCCGTCGCAGAAGCAGATCACCGTGACGCTGCCGCAGCCGGAACTGCTGTCCCATGACCTCGATGAGGATTCGATTCGATATTACGACGTCAAGAGCTCGATTTTCCGGTCGTCTTCCATTGCGGATTATACCGCGCTGATTCGGGAGATCAAGCAGGACGTATGCAAAAAAGTCGTGAACGACCGCGGATTTGACCGCCTGACGACCGAGAATGCAGAGACAGTCATACGCAGCTGGCTGTCCGGCTTCGAGACGACGCAGGATTATAAGGTCGTATTCGCAGTCAGCGAGGCGGAGACGGAACCGGCAGATGTGCAGGAGGAGGGCACGCTGCCGGCAACCGAGCCGTCCGTGACGGAAACGACTGTCACGGAAACGGAGGCGGTGACAACGACGACGGAAACAGAGCCGGTTTACTGGTTCAATCCGTTCATGGAGCCGCCGCAGACAGAGGGCGGCAGACAGCACGACATGCCGCATGATGCACCGGAAGGGTTCACATTCTGGTGGTAATTGAACAGTCAGCAATCGCCCGCAGTGTGACAGGATGTCTGCTGCGGGCTTTTCTGCGGGCAGCGGCGGGGAGCCCTCGCGGGGCGGCTTGCGGGGAGCCCCCGCGGGCAATTTCCTCCGGGAGCCGGCGGCATGACTCTCCCATCATTCGCAGGGCGCGCCGGTTGCGTCGTGCGTGATTGGGGCGCCGCTTGCGTTAGCGTTACTGTCCCTCGTAGAATTTACGGATGATCTCCGCGTATTCCGGATGCGTCTGCGAAAGATGCGCCAGCGATTGCTCGCGGTACTGCATCAGGCTTCCGTACAGCGCCGGATCCTGCTCCCGCAGCGACGCCTCATAATTCCGGTTATACGTCCGGATCGCTTCTGCCGCGCGCGGATTCTGCTGCATCAGGCGCATCGCCAGCTTCATGCGCCGCGCTTCGATCGCTTCCTCGATCTCGCTCTCCGACAGATGCAGCCGCGCCGCAAGCTCATGGATATGCGTTTGCAGATGCGTCAGCAGCTCCTCCTGATCGCTGTCGCTGACATCCCGCCAGACGCCGCGCGCCCGCAGAATGCCGGAAAGCTGTTCCTCCGGTTCGGCACTCTCGTCGATATTTTTCAGCAGCGCTTCGGTGTACTGCTCCAGTTCTTCTTCGGCATGCGTGCCGAATGCCCATTCAAATTCCAGCCGCGCCGGATTGCCAGCCGCCGGATGTGCCGCCTTTTCTTCGCCGGATTCCAGCGTATACGGCGGCTCATAGCCCGCATTTTTCAGCGCCGCGGGAATCGTCCGGCGCACATAGCCGTTCTCTACCCAGCCTGCCAGCCCCAGCGCTCGGAACCGGTCATTCAGCGTGCCGATATGCGATGCAAAATACAGCGCAATGCCGCGGTCGTTCAGCGATTTCCGGAACGATTCGATCCGGTCTGCCGCCGTCACATCCAGATTGCAGACTGCGCCGGAATCCACAACAATGCAGCGCGTTTCCGGCTGAATCGCCTGCTCCAGATCGCCGATGAACAGTTGCACATTCGCAAAATGCAGATTGCTCGCAAAGCGGTAGAGCAGCACATGCGCGATCGGCACGGCAAAGGTGTTGCGCTCCAGACTGTGAAAGCCTTCATGACCGGGGATCACGCCGAGGAACGAGCGCTTCGGATTAGCCGTGCGCAGGATCAGTGATACAAACGACAGCAGCACGCCGATCACCACGCCCGCGACCGTTCCGAGCAGCAGCACACCGAGAAATGCGCCGAGGAAAATCAGCAGCTCCTGCTTATCCTGCTTGAAAAGCCGGTGCGCGAGGTCAAATTCCACTGCACCGAGCAGCGCCGAGATCACGATCGCGGTCAGCACCGGAACCGGCAGAAAGCCGATGAACCCCGTGCAGAACAACAGCAGCAGCGCCATTGTGACCGATGCCGCAAGCGACATCACCTGCGATTTTCCGCCGTACTGCTCGCCCATTGCCGTGCGGGAGACCGATCCGTTCACCGGACAGCAGCCCGTCAGACATGCCGCGAGATTGCACAGCCCGTAGGTCAGAATTTCGCGGTTATCCTTGATTTTATATCCGTTTTTGTTCGCAAAATTATTCGCCGCAAGCAGCGTTTCCGCCATGATCACGATCGCGACCGTCAGGCTGGTCGTCAGCAGACCGGAAAGCTGATCTGCATGCAGATGCGGCAGCGCGATCGGCGGCAGTCCGCGCCCGACGGCATCCAGCATGCGGATGCCGTGCTGCGCCGCAAAGCCGCTTTTGCCGAGCAATGCGCCGCCCGCCATGACAAACACCGCCATCGGCAGCTTCGGCAGCAGCTTTTTGCCGAGCAGCAGCACTGCCAGCGCCGCCGCGCCGACTGTCAGCGACATCGGATGAAACGATGTCCGGCAGACTTCCGCGATATGCAGCAGCAGCTCCGGCAGTTCTCCGGTGCCGCTCCCGCCGCCGAGCAGCTTCGGGATCTGCATGAGGATGATCGTCGTGCAGATGCCGCTGATAAAGCCGCCCATGACCGGCGTGGAGATGTACGCGACCAGCCGCCCCGCTTTCAGCAGCGCAAAGAGCAGCAGCCACAGCCCGACCAGCAATGTGACCGCCGGCACAATCGCAATCGCTTTATCCGAGCCGAGTGCAATGCCCTGCGCTGTCAGAAATGCGCCGACCAGCGCCGCCGGTGCCGCATCGACGCCGAAAATGAACTGCGGCGAACTCGAGCACAGCGAGAAAATCAGGATCGGGAAGATCGAACCGTACAGCCCGTAAGCGGCGGGCAGTCCCGCGATCTGTGCATAGCCCATAGAGATCGGGATCGACACCAGCGCAATGATGATGCCGGTGAAGATATCCCGCGGAAGTGTCTTGACGGATATGCCTTTCAGCAAAAAATGCACCTCTCTCTGTTGTATTTTGTGTTTCTATTGATGTTCCAATTAAATCTTGAAGAATAGATGCGCAGGATTTTTGTCGTGAGACAAGGCAGAAAGCCGCCGCCTTGCTGACGCACGTTTGCGGGCAAACTGCGCAGTTTCGCTTTGCGAAACGTGCACAAGGCAAGGATTTCTAACGCAGTATCACGGCAAAAAGACAAGCAGATAACTTCAAGAGATAGTTGGGGCATCAATATTATAACATAGTCTGCAATGCATTGCAAGCAGATGCACACAAAAAGCGCCGGAGACATCACATCTCCGGCGCCTGCCGTATCTGCAATTTCAGAGGAACAACGGTATCCCGCACCGCGTAGATTCATGCGGCGGATTCCGGTTTCGGGCGATCAGTACATCTTGGTCAGATAGTAGCTGTCAACATAGCCGCGGGACAGCAGGTTGATGCCGTACTGATCCCAGCCGGCGTCGTCCAGCACAATGATGTCGCCCTGATTATAATTTTTGCCCCACAAATAATAGGTGGATTCCGATGCAAACGGGATATAGAAGCCCTGTCTGACTCTGTAAGCGCCGGCAGTCCGTGCATAGCCGGATGCTTCTGCCGTCAGCGAAAGACTGCCGTTCTTGGCGAGCATCTGCGGAACGCCTGCGACTGCTGCGAATGCAAGTGTCATGCTGAGAACAGTTTTGAAGAAACGCTTTTTCATAATGAAGATCCTTTCTGATATCGGTGGTGAGTTGGGTTGTTGAGATGATCGGTGCGGGGATCAAACGGTTCCTCTGCAGTCATTATACCGCTTTCTGTACGGTTTGTCAAGCGATCAGGCGGAAAACGATCCGGATCGTGCGGGAAACGATCCGGAAACAGTGTCTCCGCCCTGCTTGCTGCTTCGCGGGGACATAAAAAAGCAGCCCCGAGGGACTGCTTTGCGGGGATTCAGTGCATGTGATGAATTACAATTCGCAGTATTGGTCGATGTCATATTCATCATCAATCAGAGCATAATCAAGTCCGAATTGCTTACATTGCTGAAGGGTATACTGGTTTTCTTCTTTTACAGATTCGATCGTGAAGTCAGCATCGTGCAGCCTTTTTTCAATCACATTCTCATTTCTGACAATATCAGCAAAATGACGGCTGATGTAGGTTTCGCTCATAATCAAGCAAATAAATTTGATTTGAGACCGGTATTCTGTATCGAAACTGTTCTGCCAGTCGAAAGGAATATAGCAGCCCTCTATGATAAGGTTTTGACCGTTTTCGATTGCTGTTTTCATGATTTCCGTTATGATCGGCCATAGATAAACCGTCATCTGATCGTCATCGTAGGGCGTCAGGTCTGTTTGCCCGCTTCTGATCAGTCCCATTTTCAAGTGATCTATGGATAGATAAGGAAACTTGTATTTTTCAAGCAGTTTTTGTGCAAGTAATGTTTTACCCGTGTGGGAAGCACCTGTTATCAGTATGATCATAGCCAGTTTTCCATCTCCTTCCTTCACCGGAATTATAGCACAGCAGGCGGGAAAAGTCAATCAGAACGCATCAGACGTCCTGCGAAACCTGCTGTTCAGATCAAAAAACAGACATTCCCGCAGCTGCCGGAATGTCTGTTTCTGTCTGTGTTATACCCGCGAGCCCTGCCGCTTGCGCATCGGGACTGCCGGCTCCGCAGCTGTCTGCTGCTCCGTGACCGCCTTGTTCCGCCACGCGCCGCCCTTATAGCGCAGCCAGCCGACCAGTCCGGTGACGAACCATGTCAGGCATGTGGTGTACCAGATCGCGCGGCAGTCCATGCCGAGCACCCGAATCATGATCAGGGCGCCGAAGATCCGGCAGACCACCTCTGCCATGCCGTTCAGCATCGCATAACCCGTGTCGCCCGCGCCGTTCAGGAAGCCGCGCACCACATGGATCGAGCCGAGCGGCACATAGCACAGCGAGGTCGTCCGCAGCGCAAATGCACCCAGCGCGATCGGCGCCGCACCCGAGATAAAGCAGCGGATGATCGGTTCGCCTGCGATCCAGAACACCGTCATCATAATGAGCGCCAGCACCGAGGACGTCCGCAGTCCGGCACGCAGACCGCGCTCTGCACGCTCGGTTTTGCCCGCGCCGATGTTCTGTCCGGCGAATGTCGCGAGCGATGCATTCAGCGAGAAAAACGGCTGCTGCACCAGCTGCTCGACGCGCATGGATGCGGTATAAGCCGTCATCGCGGTTTTGCCGAAGCCGTTTGTCACACGCTGCAGCGCGACCATAGATACCGCGATCAGTGCGCTCTGCATCGCGATCGGAAGTCCCGTCCGGACGCAGAGCCGCATCATGCCGGCATCCGTCCGCAGATCCTCTGCTGCCATTTTCAGTTCCGGCATTGTCCGGAACGCATAGACCGTACAAGCCGCCGCGGAAATGCACTGCGCAATGACCGTCGCGATCGCCGCGCCCTGCACGCCGGTATGCAGCACCATGACAAAGAGCAGGTCGAGCGCGATATTCAGCACGCACGACAGCCCCAGAAATTTCAGCGGCGTTTTGGAGTCGCCGAGCGCCCGCATGATCGCATTGATCCAGTTATACGCCGCGACTGCGACCGTTCCCGCGCACGCAATGCGCATATAGCGCACCGACATGCCGATCAGCTCCGGATCGGTGTCCATGAGCCGGAGCACCGGTTCCGTCAGCAGCACCGAGATGATGCTGATGATGATGCCGAACACCGCCGTCACAAGCGCGGAGTTCCAGACCGCCGAACGCATCCGCTTCATCATGCCCGCGCCGAAAAACTGCGCCGTCAGGATGCCCGCGCCGGTCGCGAGCCCGAGGCAGAGCGTATAGAACAGATACGTGACAGAACCGGTCGCGCCGACCGCCGCCAGCGCGTCATCGCCGAGCTTTTTGCCGACGATCACCGTATCCGCAAGATTATAGACCTGCTGGAGCAGATTGCCCGCCAGCAGCGGCAGCGAAAACCGGATCACATGCCCTGTTTCACTGCCTGTTGTCATGTCGATCGCTGATGTACGCATACACCGCAGCCCCTTTCTGAACATATCCTAGCATAATATTAACATATCCTATACTTTCGAGATTGAAACTATCAGGATCCTGTTTCGCAAGTTCATTCGATTCCGTATCGGATCGGAAACGGATTTTTGCGGTATTCCGTTTCTTTTGCGGCGGTCAATATCGTTTTATCCGAACCGCCTGTATTCTCTTTCATCCGCTGAAATCGAACATATTATAGCATAGTGACTGCGGAATGTCAATACCTTTTTCCATCAAATTTGCGATTTCCAAAACTCCGCAATCTATGCAAAATTCCGGTTTTCAAGCGCAAAAAATGCCCTTCGGCGGGAACCGAAGGGCATTTCCAAAGGAATAAGAGGGTTGATATGTCATGAGAGGGGGAATATGGGGGATTAGAGGTAGTTATCGAGGAAGAATGTCGCTTTGATGTTCCTACCCACTGTCACTGTCGGATCGCACTTACTTGTTGCAGAATCAAACCGTTCTGCCACAAATTTTCCGCCATTCTCATTGTGAATATGCGGTGTCGGCAGCCAAACATCAAGCTCGTTGTCGTACTCATCATAATCTAAGGAATCGTCCTTGATGCCAATTGCGTACGCATCAGGGCAAAGATATGCATAATATCTTAGAATGCTGTATGTTCCATCATACAGATGTGCAACCGGAGCCAGCAAGTCTGTGGTCATGTAATTTCCGGCACGACAAGTGAAAATATAGATGTTGCCGCTGAGATTTTTTCTGCTCAAATATTTTTTCTTTGCCATAATAATATCTGTGATAGAAACTGTTTCTCCATAAAATTCGTGAACCATCGCTCTGGAAGCATGACCGTAATCATATATGTTTCGTGTATTAGTGGGAATGAATGCATTCCAAATCCTGTTGTATTCTGCATAAGTAGAATAGAAGAATAAATATGCGTCATGTCCGTAATTTCCATAGTACATTTTATAATCAAGAAGAGACTCTGTTTGCGATCTGAAGCCGGCTGTTCCATCCGGACGCTGATAACACAGGATTACGTCACTCCAGTTTTTCACAGGTTGAGATGTTTTGTTACAAACGCACTGCGTGTTGCAGCGTTTGCATTTCAGCGTGATTGATAAATTCTCATCTGCTCCGCTTGCCGCAGTCTGAATATAAACATGTCCGCCAAGCGAAGAAATGCTTCTGTTTTGTGTTGCGGAGCATCCGGTGCATTTGCGGGTTTCAATGCCCTGTGCAGTACAGGTAGGCTTCTTGGATACGAACCAGTCACCATAAGTATGCTTTCCGGTCGGAGAACCATAGGAGCGCGTTTCTCTATAACCGCATCTGGTGCAGGTATATGCCTCAACGCCGGCAGCACCGCAGGTCGGCTGCTGTTCAACTTTCCACGGGGTATTGGAATGACCAAGATGCGGAATTGATTGTGTCCAGCGCTGACCGCAAATGTGACAAGTACAATATTTCGAGCCGTCATACGTACAGGTCGCATTTCTGGTGATTGTCCATCCGCCGTATATATGCGAATGACCGCCCTGAACAATCGTCAGTGTGTACAGCTTCTTTCCGTTCAGTGTGGCATAGACATATCCGGTTCTGGATGAGGTGCTTGTATTCGTTGTCACGTACAAAGACAATGTTCTATTGGATTTGCTATAAGGTGTTGATGAACCCGCTTTTACCCAATCCCTGCAATTGCTGTCAATTGTGTAACTATAATTCGCGGGAAAGTTGGTCCACACAATATCCTGTTCAACATAAGTCGGGCGCTCGGTTTGGTTCACCAATGCATGTGCAACTGTTTTCGGTTCCTGCATGCCAAGCGCGAATACCATGACGAACATGCATGCAAACGCGAACAGGATTCTGCTGATTGCTTTTCTGGTCATGTCATACCTCCAAATCATAAAAATTCAGTACTTCCTTTCAAAACCAATCGCAGTTCTGTATGTCGCATTCCCGCCTTTCTTCGGGATACGCGCATCTGAATTATACGCTCTGGATTAGTTTCTAAAAATATTATATCACCGTTCTATCACAAAATAAAGCGCCGATTTGACAGAATAACCTATGCTATTCAGTGCGATTCCGCAGAATAGAAAACAGCCGCCCGAAAAAGCCGGACGGCTGTCTGTGTCATGTTCTGTTTTCGCGCCGCGCGAGGTATGCTTCCATGTCGATCACGCCGGATGAGAGCATTTTCTCCGACCACAGCTTCAGCGATTCGATCGCGAGCGAGACCTTGCCGAGCTCATCCTGAATGTCAATGAAATCGTCGATCTCGTCATTTGTGATGCCGTCGTCGGTCGCGATCTCGATCAGCTGCTCTTTCTTCACGGTCATGCGGTTCAGCGAAGCGAGCAGCTCTAGAACGATGTGCGAAAGATCCTTCATCTTCACTTCCGGCACATAGATTTGTCCGATCGGGCAGAAGCGCGCGCAGTAGCAATTGCACAGCTCCGGCATCTGATAGGTCTTCGCCAGCGTGAGGATCTCCTCCGGATACGGTGTGACTTTTTCGGTTTCGATTTTCAGCAGGCGTTCCGGCGAGATCGTTTGCAGCATGGCGCTTGCTTTTTCGCGTGTCAGTCCCAGCGATTCCCGCGCGAGCTGAAACTGATTCTTGTTCGGTCTGACAGATGCGCGTCCCATATGATCCTCCCTGTGTATTGAAATGTTGTCGTTCGTTTATTCCACCGCTTCGGATTTCGGCAGCCACGGCAGCCGCACCACGACCGACACGCGCATGACCTGATTCGCGGGGATCTCAGCGGGCGGTTCGATAAAATCCGGTACCGTCACGCAGGCGACCGGCAGATCCATGCGCGCGGATAGCGCCTCGCAGAGCGGAATGCTCTCCGCGATCATCTCCGCGGTCGTTTCCATGCCGAGGTTTGTGTTGTTGATGAGATGCGTCAGCTTCATGCGGGATGCGCGCTCGATGCCGCGGAGATACTGCTCCGCTTCCTCGGCTGTGCGCGTCAGGTAGCGCCGGAACGACACCACTGCGAGCATATCCAGCTCGCCGGTTTCCGCGTAGCTGTTCAGCACATGCGAATAGCGTCCCAGTGCGACTGCGCCGTCCTCATCGCCGCCGACGTCGATGATCAGATAGCCCTCCGCAGCAGCCAGACCGCCGAGGTCGAACTGCACGCTCGGGATATCCACGTTTGTATTGGCATAATCCGGCGCACGCAGCGTGATGCCGCGCTTTTCAAATGCGTCCTTGAAATCCGCTGTCCGGAAGTAGGGGTTCACGAGGTCGAAATCGACAACGGTGACTTTTTCGCCTTTTGCGGCGAGTGCAAGCGCCAGTGACGCAGAAAAATTCGTTTTGCCGGAGCCGAAATGTCCGGTCACGACGATGATTTTTTTCGGCTGATACATGCGGTACTCCTTTCCGGCTGCTGCCGGTTTACGATAACAAGCGTCCGCCCGAAGCAACGGGGCGAACGCATCTTCCTGTACTATTATAAGGGATTCCCGCTGATTTGTCAAGCGCGCGCGCGGGCGGGCGGGGAGCCCCCGCGGGCATATTCCTTCGGGAGCCGGTTTCGCGGACTGTCCCCGCTTTCCGAGCACACGCCGCTGGACGCGGCTTCTGCGGCGTGACTGCTCCCAAAAGTGAATAGTGAATCGTGCAGGACGAAAAGTGAAAAGGAAAGCGCGCCGATTTACGCAACCGGCGCGCACAGGATACGTCATGCATGATTGGATTACGTGCCTTTTTCATGATCGCGCAGCGATACCGCTGTTTTTCACGATCCATTTCT
The DNA here is from genome assembly GCA_001603005.1 of Clostridiales bacterium Firm_04. Classification (GTDB taxonomy): domain Bacteria; phylum Bacillota; class Clostridia; order Oscillospirales; family Ruminococcaceae; genus Firm-04. The sequence goes on along the minus strand of LVAJ01000049.1, from coordinate 12,537 downwards.
TTTGCGCCTGCCCGGTAAGACAGATACCTATATAGAAGTTTTGCCCCTGAGTGTTACAAAGCACTCAGGGGCATTGTGAATATTTATGTTGCTAAGCTAAATCGGAATTTGTCGGCAGTGCCGACAGCCGTTATTCTAAAGCTTTCCGGAAGCGTTATGCGCGTCTTTCAGTGCACTTGTTTCCGGCAGCTTATTGCTGTAAATCGGAATTTATTTGAAATAAGCGGTATCAAACTCCTCGCCGTTGTTTAGCTTATCAAATAATTCTAACAACCCTTTCTGCTGATGAGTCTCCATCCAAACACCGACCTCATGTTTCGCATTCAGGTAACGGAAACGCCTGTCTTCTACCGTTCCAGCATAAAATTCAGAACCTGTATCCATATCTTCGAGAGGAAGTGCGTTTTTTCCGTTATCAGTCTGTTCAATCCATGCATCCAGCCCATATTGCTCCCGATAATCATTTTGCGTGGCAAGTCCCTCATCAAACCATGTAGGAATCCCTTTCAGAGCATTTGTATTCAGGCGGGTATGCAGCTCCGCATGAGTGAGTTCATGTGCTAAAATGTCAATATTAAGGTATTCATCTGAAACAGAAATGTAGTTTTTCTTCGGATCAAATATTGAGGTTTTCGTATCATGATCTCCGCCGAGCTTTGAAAGCAGATTATCATCATCACAGATGATTACGATTGTTTTAGTTGTATCGGTACACTGCAATTCTCCGAAAAATGCTCTGTCCCGTTCCAATGCATCTTCCGTGAGCCTGATCGCTTCTTTGATATTACCGGAATAGTTTTTATTCGCATAGATATGATCTGCTACCTTTTCAAAGGAACTGCGGTACGGAACTGACATTCGATAGCCTAAATCCGTAAATTGAAAAAAACAGACAGCCGCCAGCAACAACAGCAGTATCAAAGAAATACAACAGCATAATATGATTTTCTTCTTTGATTTCACTTTCATGTTCATTTCTCCTGTAAATTCCGATTTTTGTCAGTAACAATTATAGCACACCATCTCTGTACTGTCAATAGAAACGCCATAGTACTTCTGATCTTACACCAGAAATACTATGGCGTAAAACTTCTTTATACGTACCGTTCTTATGGCGCAGCCCCTTCCTGCATCACAGCAGGACGGTTGACAGCGTAATAAAGACGAGATTCGTATTTCTGTTTTCGCGGTACAAACTTCGGTGCAGAAACGGCAGCGGGCAGTGCCCGCCCGCCGCTTAGCCTTTGACGACGCCGACTGTGAACAGACGCTTTACCGGTTCCGTCAGATCCGCCTGCTGCGCCATGACCTGATTGATGTCCTTATACGCAAGCCGGTATTCCTCTGCAACATCCTGCTTGCTGTGCTTCGCCAGTACCACCTGCTTTTCATGCAGATCGGTCATGACGTCCTGCACGGGATACTGCTGCACCGCTGCCGTTCTCGAACAGCTTCTCCCTGCACCGTGCGACGAGGACATGAAGCTCTCCGGATTGCCCTTGCCGCGGACAATGTAGCTGTACGAACCCATTGCGCCCGGTATGATCGCAAGCTCGCCCTCTCGCGCACGGATCGCGCCCTTCCGGTGCACCCAGACATCTCTGTTATAATGGTGTTCCAGTGCCGCGTAGTTGTGGTGGCAGTTGATCTCGTCCGAATAGGTCGGCTCGATGCCGGTGTACTTCAGCACATACTTCGTGAAGATCTCCCGCACCTTTTGCAGCATGATCCCGCGGTTTTCATACGCGAAATCCATCGAAAGCTGCATCCATTCCAGATACCGCCGCCCCTCATCCGAATCCACCGGCAGGAACGGCAGATTCCATGCGGGATCGACTGCGGAATGCCACTTTTCATTCAGCGCCGCCGCGATCTTGTTGAAATACTGCCCGACAATGTTGCCGAAATGCCGGCTGCCCGAATGCAGCATGATGCAGCAAAGTCCGTTTTCATCCTCCTGCAGTTCGATGAAGTGATTGCCGCCGCCGAGCGTGCCTGCCTGAAAATACCCCTCGTCCAGCTGCGGGAGCAGTGCCGCATCTGCTTCATATTTCTGCATCTCCGCCTTTGCGCGGTCGAGCACTGCCGACTGCTGCGCCTGACGGTATCTGCCGAAGCCGGTCGGGATATTCCGCAGAATGTCGCCGCAGATCGCCTGCACCAGATTGCCGCTGCCGGTCACGGTCTCCCGCAGGAGCGCGACCGGAATGTCCGTCTGCACAAATCCCATGCCGCAGCCGATATCCACGCCGACTGCATTCGGGATGACTGCTTCCTCACAGGCGATCACGCCGCCGATCGGCATGCCCTTGCCTGCATGCGTGTCCGGCATCAGCGCGATCCACTTGTGCGCAAAAGGCAGCTTCGAGAGATGCTGCGCCTGCTCGATGCATTTTGCATCAAGCACCTCCTTGCCTTCCTGCCAGATCTTTACCGGCACTGCCTGCTTTTCCGAAATCACAAACATCTCTTTCAGCTCCTTTCGCATCGTTTTCCGGAAGCCCTGCGCTTCCGCTGTTTGTGTTTTCTGTATCTCCTGTTCATGTGCCCAGTATACCACGCCTGAACCGGAAAATCATGTAATTTTTTCTGCGAATGCACGGACTGTGCCCGAAACGGGTGATATGCGGGTTTTCGTTTTTTGCAAATCAGCATGAAAACGCACCGGAAACCCACGTAAATCTGTATGAAAAATCCACCAACTGCAAAAATAGCTTGACAACCTCCCGCATTCATGGTATACTAAATTATAAGAATATCTTTAAGTATTTGGGGACGCAGCGGGACAGAGGGCTGCGTACATCGGCGATCCTATATCTCATGACAGTGGAGTAAAAAATCTATGTTTGAAACCATCAGAAAAATCGGCGAGGCATTTCGCCTGCCCGGTACGCTCTACACGTTCGATATCATCACCAACGGCAATATCAACACGACCTACCGTGTCACCTACCGCGATGACAACGGCAATACCAAAGCATATATCTTCCAGCGCATCAATACCGTCGTGTTTCAGAATCCTGTGCAGATCATGCACAATATCGACCTTGTGACCTCGCATATCCGCGAGAAGTATCCGAATGAGCGCACGCTGCATTTCCATCACACCGGCGACGGCAAGAACTATGTCTTCGACGATCAGAACTGCTTCTGGCGCGTGATGAACTGGGTGGAATCCATCACCTTTGATACCTGTGATGATCTTTCCGTCATCGCAGCGACCGGCGAGGCATTCGGCAGATTTCAGAATCAGCTTTCGGATTTCGACGGCTCGCAGCTCTATGAAACCATTCCGGATTTCCACAATACAAAAAAACGCCTCGATACGCTGTTTGAGCATGTCGCGCAGGATCCCTGCGGCAGAGTTTCCGGTGTTATGGATGAGATCGAATATATCTCGTCCGTCCGCTGGAAGGCAGGGGAGCTCTCTGTGCGCTACGCAAACGGCGAATTTCCTGTGCGCGTCACACATAATGATACGAAATCGAACAATGTCCTCTTTGACCGCATGACCAAAATGCCGATCGTCGTCATCGACCTCGACACCGTCATGCCCGGCATGGCAATGTACGATTTCGGCGATGCTGTGCGCTTTATCGCCAATACCGCGGCAGAGGATGAACCGGAGATCCAGCGTGTCTACTTCGATACCGCGAAGTTCCGTGCCTTCTGCAAGGGCTTTATCGGTGAGGTCAGTCAGGGACTGACGCAGCCGGAGATCGACAGCCTTGTGCTCGCCTCCTTCTCGATCACCGTCGAGCTGGCGGCGCGCTTCCTCGATGACTATATCACCGGAGATAAGTACTTCAAGATCAATTATCCGCAGCACAATCTCGTCCGGACACGCTGTCAGCTTGCACTCGCAAAAGATATCATGCGCAAGCAGGCAGAGCTCGAATGGATCGTGCGCGAAACGGTCAAGGAAGCCAAAGAAAAGTAAGCTTGTATCAGTCCTTCGTACCGGCTGCTTTTGCGTGCAAAAGCGTGTCGGTACGGATGATTTCTGTATTCCCGTTTTTCGGTTCGCTGCGGACGGCTGCGCGCCGGAACGGGCAACTGCATGATTAAGAGGTCTGTTGAATATGAAACTGAAATTCAAAAAATACGTAAGTTCGTTTTCCACACGGAAGATGCTGCTTGCGGTTGCAGACGGTTTTATTCTCATTGCTGCGTCGCTGATCACAAACTTTCTGCTCTCGCTGGTCGGATGCGGGATCCCTGCTGAAGATCTGATCATCCCGATCGTCATCGGCACGATCTGCTGCTTCGCATTCCTGTTCATCTGGGGCGCATACAGCAAAATGTGGCGGTATTTCCGCAGCAGAGACTATTTATCCTGTGTATTCGGCGTGGTCTGCGGTATCTCCGCAACATGGCTGTTTTCGTATATCCTCGAACGGCGCATTCCGTTCGTGTTCCTGTTCACGCACATGCTGATCGGACTTGCCGGCATCTGCCTGTTCCGTCTGATCTTCCGCAGAACATTCATTGAAATGACCGAGATCGGTCATCAGTCCAGTCAGTTCAAGCGCACCATGATCATCGGCGGCGGCACCGCATGCCGGATGCTCCTGACCGAGATCAAGAATGCGAAAAAATCGCCCTATGACGGCGACAAGATCTCTGCACAGTTCACGCCGATCTGCATCATCGACGACGACCGCAACAAGGTCGGCTCCGACGTCATGGGCGTCGAGATCGTCGGTACCACGGCGGATATCGAGCGCTTTGCAAAGGAAAAAGAGATCGAACAGATCATCTTCGCAGTGCCCTCTGCCGTTGAGGACGAGCGCGCACGCGTCATGGAGATCTGCTCCAAGACCGGCGTTCCGGTCAAGATCGTGCCGTTCATCGGCAACCTGATCTTCGATGAAAAAACCCCGCTTCTGTCGCAGGTGCGCGATATCAAGGTCGAGGATCTGCTCGGCAGAGATCCGATCAAGTTCGACAATGAGGATATCCGCAACTTCATCAGCGGCAAGGTCTGTATGGTCACGGGCGGCGGCGGTTCGATCGGATCGGAGCTTGTCAGACAGATCGCAAAGTATCATCCGAAGCAGGTCATCATCGTCGATATCTACGAGAACAATGCCTACGAGATCCAGCAGGAGCTCGTTATGGAGTACGGCGACAAGCTGAATCTCGTCACGCTGATCGCGTCTGTGCGCGACTATTACCGCATCAACCAGATCTTCAAAAAGTATAAGCCGCAGGTCGTGTTCCATGCCGCCGCGCATAAGCATGTGCCGCTCATGGAAGTCTCTCCGATGGAAGCGATCAAGAACAACATTGTCGGTACATTCAATGTTGCGACGCTCGCACAGTTCCACCTCGTTGAGAAATTCGTCATGATCTCGACCGATAAGGCGGTCAACCCGACGAATGTCATGGGCGCTTCCAAGCGCTGCTGCGAAATGATCGTGCAGTACCTCGCACAGCAGAACGACGGCAGAACCGAGTTCGTCACCACGCGCTTCGGCAATGTGCTCGGCTCGAACGGTTCGGTCATCCCGCTGTTCAAAAAGCAGATCGAGCAGGGCAAACCTGTCACCGTCACGCATCCGGACGTCATCCGCTACTTCATGACCATTCCGGAAGCCGTCAGCCTCGTCATGGAAGCGGCGGCGATCGCAAAGGGCGGCGAGATCTTCGTGCTCGACATGGGCAAGCCGGTCCGCATCGTCGCACTCGCAGAGAACCTGATCCGCATGTACGGCAAGGTGCCGTATAAGGATGTCGAGATCAAGTTTGTCGGTCTGCGTCCGGGCGAGAAGATCAAGGAGGAGCTGCTGATGAATGAGGAAGGTCTCCAGAAGACCGCGAACAAGCTCATTTACATCGGCAAGCAGATCCAGATCGACACCAATACCTTTGCGATGAAGCTGCGCATCCTGCGCGATTCCGCACTGAAAAACAATGAGGCGCTTGCTGTTGCGGCGCTGCACGAAATGGTGCCGACCTTCGTCACGCCGGAGGAATTTAACAAGCAGGAGCTCGAAAAGCATCAGCATGCGGCGGATCCGCAGAATGCGACCGTCAAAGAGGATGCGTCACAGGGCGCGCTCGCTCCGGTATAACAACAGAATACCACAGAAGACTGCGCAACCGATCAGAGGTGCGCAGTTTTTTTTATTGGAAAATAATTTGCAGGAAGATCTGGGATCCCATTTTTCTGTATAACGGGATTCTTAAGGGACATCTGTCCCTTAAGCGGAAGTTTGAGGGCGGAGCCCTCATTATAGATCCATCGGAGATACTTTATACAGAAGATGACAAAACTGTAAGGTTCAGATAATGAAAATGTCAGACTGATATGCTATAATGAGAACATCAAAGACGGGAGGGATCGTCATGGAACTATTGAAAGTAGAAAACCTGTGCAAGGTCTACGGAAAAGGCGAAAATGAAGTCAGAGCCGTGGACGGCGTTTCGTTCAGCGTCGAGCGCGGACAGATGGTCGCGATCATCGGTGCGAGCGGCTCCGGCAAATCGACGCTGCTGCACATGATCGGCGCGGTCGATCGTCCGACTTCCGGCAAAATCCTGATCGACGGGCAGGACGTCTTTCAGCAGAATAACCGCGAGCTCGCGATCTTCCGCAGAAGACAGGTCGGGCTGATCTATCAGTTCTACAACCTCATCCCTGTGCTCACGGCAGAGGAGAATATCACGCTGCCGCTGCTCATGGACGGCAGAAAGCCCGATCCGGCGCATCTCGAACGGATCCTCGAAATGCTCGGTCTGACGGCGCGCAGGCATCATCTGCCGTCGCAGCTTTCGGGCGGTCAGCAGCAGCGTGTTTCGATCGGCAGAGCGCTCTTTACCGCGCCGCAGATCATTCTCGCGGACGAGCCGACCGGCAATCTCGACAGCAAAAACAGCGCCGAGATCATGGAGCTGTTCCGCAAATCGAACCGCGAGATGAAGCAGACCATTCTCATTATCACGCATGACGAGAATATCGCAGAGCAGTGTGACCGCATTCTCGTGCTGAAGGACGGAAAGATCATTGCCGATGAAGCGCAGGCTGTGCCGTCTGACGACCGCGGCGAGGGGGATGAGCAAGATGCGTTATGAACAACTGCTGGCATCCCGCTATATCAGGGCGCAGAAACGGCAGTCTGCATTCACGGTCATCAGCATTCTCGTTGCAGTCGCAATCATCACGATGTTCTTCCTGCTTTACGGCGTGTGCATGAACTGCGTGAAAAACGCGTCCTATGCATCGGAGCCGTTTCATCTCGCCGTGGAAGGGCTGACCGATGAACAGGGCGAGGCGCTGGTTTCAGCGGAGCATGTCAGATACGGCTGGCTTGACCGCGCAAAGGACGGCACGGTGACGGCATATCTGCTGTTTGAAGACGACATCGGCGACCGCGAGATCTGGATGCAGCATGCGGCGGAGCAGATCGGTGCTTATAAACAGTTTTTATGGAACAGGTACCACTGGAACAATACGCTGATGATGCTCGACGGCATCGGCAATGAAGGAAAACGGTCGAAGCTGCAAATATTCTGCATCTTCTTTGTCGCTGCAGTGCTGGCGGCATTTTCGCTGCGGCTCATCATTGACACGGCATTCGAGATCTCCTCAAAGGAGCGCGAACGGCATTACGGCGTATTGCAGTCGATCGGTGCAACGCCGGAGCAGATCGTCCGGATCATTACCGCAGAAGCAATGCGGCTCTGTCTGATCGCGGTGCCGCTGGGGCTGGGCGCGGGAATCGTGTTTGCCTATGCGATCTATGAAGCGGTGCTGAAAGCGGGCCTTGCCGATCTTTTCCGCGGCGTGAGCAAGGCGAAAGTCGCGCTGCCGTTTACGGTCGATCCGAAGATGCTGCTCGTTGCGGCGGCAGTCGGCACGGTCTGGGTGTTCCTTTCCGCTTACGGCGTCGGCATGCGCATCGTCAAAAAGGCGCCGATGGAAGCGATCATCACGCGTGCAAATGATGTGAAAAAAGTCAGAAAGCACACGCTTTCCGGTCTGCTGTTCGGTATCTCTGGCAGCATCGCCTCCCGCAATGCGCGGCGGCAGAAGAAGCGCTTTGTCATCACGGTTCTGGCGCTGACGGTTTCGATCACGGTGTTCGCGCTGTTCACGACGCTGACAGAGTCGGTCGAACGGTGCGTGATCGGCATGACGGAATATTTCACAGGCGATACCGATTTCTTCGGGTACTGCCTCTGCAACAATTCCACGGGCAGGCAGGCGGCGGAATCGGCACAGATGCTTGCAGACAGCGGACTGTTCCGGGAGATCCGGCTGAATGTGCCGCAGACAGTCTTCGTTACCCGCGGAAAGCAGCGGAAAATGCTGACGGTCGGATACGTCAACCGCGAACAGTACGAAGCGATGTTCGGCGCCGATATGCCGGTCAGCTATGATGAACTGGTGCGCTCCGGCAGCTATGTGCTGGATCCGGCAAGTCCCCTGTATGCGCAGGCGGATCTTGCAGGCGTGCAGGATGAACTGCAAGCCGTCACAAAATACCGCTCTTTCCCGAAGGATCAGATCAAGCCGGGCATGGAGTCGGTCGTAATGGAAAAGTATGCGGAAGCCGAAGACCGCGAAGTGACGCTCAAAATTGCAGCAGCTGCGAAGGATCAGCTGCCGGAAGGTGCGCAGCGGTATCCGGTGATCGGCGCGCTCGAAACCTTTGAAGCGGTCAAGGACGAATGGTTCTGCGATTTCGATGTCGATTGGAATTTTGAATGTATCTCCGCGGTGAATGCGAATTACAATGCGGCGGATCTCAAAACGGCAAAGGACTGGTTCTATTCCAATATGGAATCCTGCATGCTCTCGGACAATATTTACGAAACGAAATGGAAAACGAACCGGACGCTCGCATCGCTGCGCGCGGGTGTACTGTTCCTGAATGTGCTGATCGCGCTTGCGGCGCTCATCAACCTGCTCAATATTGTCTCCACGGGCATCGCAAACCGGCGCAGTGAGCTGGCATCTCTGGAGAGCATCGGCATGACAGACCGGCAGCTGAACCGTATGGCGGTGATCGAATGCCTGCAATTTACCGGTGCGGCTGCGGTCATTGCGGCTGTGATCTGCCTGCTGATCCTGCTCGGAACGGAGAAGGTGCTGCGGGCGATGATTGACGGGATCTTTCTGACGGGCAGCGAATCCGAACAGACGGTCTGGATGCTGCGGAACATGACGAATGTTGATCGCGTGAAGCCGATGCTCCGCATTGCGGCGGCTGCGCTGACGGCGCTGGCGGCGGGCTGCATCACATCGCGCGTCATGCTGCGGCGGCAGAATACCGAAAGCCTCTCCGACCGGATCCGCGGCACGGAAATGCAGCCGGATCTGAAAAAATCGCATCTGCTCCGCAACAGTCTCATCGCGGCCGCAGGCGCAGTTTTTCTGATCGCTGCGGGACTGCGAATCTACACCGTTGCCGCCTACCGGCATGACCGGAAGGAATATGAAAAGGCAGGCTATCTCAACCTTGTGGATTCAAACGGTTTCAAAATGAATGTTTACAGTACGGGAGCTGAACACGGCAAGCATACCATTGTCGGGCTTGCGGGCATGGGCGTCAACAGTTACCCGATCGTCACAGCGGAGCTGAATGCACGGCTCGGCAAAGAGAATACGCTGGTCTACCCCGACCGTGCAGGCTACGGATTCAGCGATGATTCCTACAAAAGCCAGTCGCTGGAACAGGTTGTGGAAGATTACCGCACAGGGCTGAAAAACGCAGGCTTTGAAGCGCCCTATGTGCTGATGGGACATTCCTACGGCAGCTACTATGCGCTGTGGTGGCAGATGAAATACCCCGACGAGATCGAAGCAATTATCTTTTTAGACGGCACATGGCTTGAGAAAAATGAATGCTGGGATTCATCAACGATCAACGAATTTCCTTCGGAATCTGATGCATATGCCGCATTTCGCAGAGCCTTCCTGCGGTCATGGTTCGGGCTTGACAGGCTGCCCGCTGACGACGCACAACCAGAATGCAGATACGGCAAAGCGCTCTTTTCCGAGGAGCAGCTCGCGCTCTGGGATATGACAGATTACCCTGAATGGAGCGCAGCATTTCTTTCTGAATTGAAGAATGAGCCGGAAGCAACCCGCGAGCTGCGAAAAAATCTGCACCCGACCGATACGCCGAAGCTCTACTTCTCAACAATGTATACCTGTGAAGAAGATGTTCGCGAATATATGGAATTTCAGAAAGCGGATTACGAAGCATCCGGACTGGAATACAAAATGAATATCGAAACTGCGGCAAAATACGAGTGGCGGCGCGATGCTTGGTCATATCAGGATATGTACGAAAACAGACTGTCGCCGTTTCTGGAGCAGTGCGGGAATTGCAGACTTGTCTCCGTCGGCGGTGACCACGGGATTTTCTTTGCGCAGAAGTCGGATGAAGTAGCTGATACGATACTTGATTTCCTTGCAGAGACAACCGGATAACACAAAGCGGACGGTTTTGATGCCGTCCGCTTGCATTCACGGGAAAATCATGATATAATAAAACAAAAAAGGAGGGATGCAGCATGCCGAAGATCCTGCTGATCGAAGATGACGAAGAACTGGCGCGCTTTCTGATGCGCTTTCTCAATTCCGAGGGCTATTCCACCGCGTATGCGAACGGGCAGAAGGACGGAATGCGGCTCTTTTCCGCAGACCGCTATGACTGCGTGCTGCTCGACATCTCCCTCAAAGACGGCAGCGGCTATTCCGTCTGCGCCGCGATCAAGGCGATCGACGATACGCCCGTCATTTTCATTACTGCTTCGGCGGATGAAGCATGCACCGTCGCCGGATTCGAGATCGGCGCGGATGATTACATCGGCAAGCCGTTCGGGACGCGGGAGCTGCTCGCGCGCATGAAGAATGTCATGCGGCGGCATCAGCGCTCCTCACCGATGCTGCAATGCGGCGCGGTCACAGTTGATCCGATCAAGGGCATCGTTCGCAAAAACGGCAGCGAGCTCACGCTTTCGGCGCTCGAATACCGCCTGCTGCTCGTCTTTTTCTCGAACAAAAATCAGATGCTCTCCCGCGACCGGCTCGCAGAGGAGCTCTGGTCGCTGACAAAGGAATTTGTCTCCGACAACACGCTGAGCGTCTATATCCGGCGGCTGCGCGAGAAGATCGAGGATGATCCGCAGGCGCCGCGGATCATTGTGACGGTCAGAGGGCTCGGCTATAAGGCGGTGGACGGATGAGCGACAAGAAAAGACGCCTGCTGCATATCCTGCTGACCGCGGCTGCATCGGCGGTGTGCCTGTATTTCAGCATACCGTGTGCGGCTGCGGTCGTGCTGCTTTCTGCGGCGCTGTTCGTGCTCTATGAGCGGATGCTCGCGCAGCGGCGGGATCATGTCATGCGGCTCTGCGACGAGATCGACAGCATTCTGCGTGGGGAAGACCGCATCTCGTTCGACGAATACAAAGAGGGCGAGCTGAGTGTGCTCGCCGCGGAGATCCACAAAATGACGATCCGGCTGCGGGAGCAGAATGCCGCGCTTTTGCGGGAAAAACAGTTCTCGAAGGAAGCGCTTGAGGATATCTCGCACCAGCTGCGGACGCCGCTGACCTCGGTTATGATGATCCTCGGACTGATGCGTGCGCCGGAGCTTTCCGAAAGCAGCCGCATGTCGTATCTGCGCGACCTCTACGAGCTGGTGGGACGCATGAAGTGGCTGATCGAGACCATGCTGAGCCTTTCGCGCATTGAAGCGGATGCGGTACGTTTCGCAAAGGAGCGGGTTTCCTGCCGCACGCTGATCGGACAGTCGATCGACGCGGTGTCCGTCACGGCGGAGCTCAAAGGCGTGGAAATTGTAACGGAGATCGAAGGCGATCCGTTTTTTTGCGGCGATCTGCATTATACTTCCGAGGCGGTCATCAATCTGCTGAAAAACGCGATCGAGCATACACCTGCCGGCGGGACGGTCACGGTCAGGGCGGAGCGCAAGGACGGCAATCTTGCCGCCGGCATCACGATTGCGGACACCGGCTCCGGTATTCCCGAAGAAGAATTGCCCCATATTTTCACGCGGTTTCACCGTGCTTCCGAATACACCAAAAACGGATTTGGCATCGGGCTTGCGTTCGCGAAAAAGGTCATTCATGCGCAGGAAGGCAGTCTCAGAGCGGAAAACAGGAAGCCGCACGGCGCGGTCTTTACGATCCGGTTCTATTAAGGTGTATTTTTCATTCTTCATGCTTCACGATTCACTTTTTGAGCCATACCTAATAAGTACGGTGCATTGTATTATTTTGCTGCTAAGATAAATCGGAATTTGTGGGTATAACTTCTCCCAATTTACGCTATTCGATCCCATGTGTCATTTCTCCCCACGAAACGGGGGTGACAACCCAAGGGGACAGGGGGAAACTCGCAAGCTCGCATTCCCCCTATCCCCTTAGGTTTTCGCCCCCGAGCCCCCGCTTTCCTGATCCCTTAACCCCCTTAGAACGTGAACCCTGATGAAATGCGGAGCAAGAGGGGAGAGAGTAAGGAAAGAGAGAGCGCGAGAGGGAAAACCTTAGGGAGAG
>LVAJ01000048.1 GCA_001603005.1 Clostridiales bacterium Firm_04 | reverse complement strand
CCTTTCTCACGACTATCTCCTGAAAGTCTTTTTGGGGACTGATTCGTAAGCGATTGCCGTGACTGCCCGCCCCGCCGCAGTTGCTTTTTTTGCGGCATTGTGATATAATAAAGTAAAATTCATGCATGATGCGAAAGGAGCTTCCCGAAATGAGCAAGCAAACCGCCAAAGCACCGAACTCCGGCGCAAACCGTCAGCAGCGCCGCGAACAGGTACGGAATCCCCGTCCCCAGAAATCCAGCAAGCCGACATGGCTGCGCATTCTGATCGTTGCGCTCATCGCCGTTCTGATCATCGGCTTCTTCCTCGCCCCGCTGCTGCGGTAACCGGATATGGCAAAGTCCAGAACCAGATACGAATGTACGGCATGCGGCGCGGAATACCTCAAATGGAACGGACAGTGCACCAACTGCGGCGCGTGGAACACGATCGAGGAAGCGCTGCCGGAGATCAAAACGCCTGCCCGCAGCAGCAGCGGGCACGGCAATGCAAGGCGCACGGTCGATCTCTCTGCGCAGATCCGCGAGCTTGCCGACATCGGTACGAATGAAGATATCCGCTATGACACGGGCATCGCAGAGCTGAACCGTGTGCTCGGCGGCGGATTGGTCAAGGGCTCGGTCGTGCTGCTCGGCGGTGAACCGGGTATCGGAAAAAGTACGCTTCTGCTGCAAATCTGTCAGTTTCTCGGCGAATCGCATTCCGTGCTGTATGTCTCCGGAGAGGAATCTGCAAGGCAGATCAAGCTGCGGGCGCAGCGGCTCGGCGTCGATACCGAAAGCCTTTATCTGCTGACCGTCAGCGATGCGGAAGCCGTGTGCGATACGATCATGGAGAGCGAACCGGACGTCGTCATCATCGACTCGATCCAGACCATGCACATCGCCGGTCTGGCATCCGGCTCCGGCTCGGTTCCGCAGGTGCGCGAATGCACCACGCTGTTCATGCAGACCGCAAAGGCAAAGGAGATCCCGATTTTCCTTGTCGGACATGTGACGAAGGAAGGCTCGATCGCCGGTCCGAAGGTCATGGAGCACATTGTCGATGCCGTGCTGATCTTCGAGGGCGACCGCTATCAGAGCATCCGGATCCTGCGCGCGGTCAAGAACCGCTTCGGCTCGACCAATGAGATCGGCGTTTTTGAGATGAACGATACGGGACTTTCCGAGGTGGAAAATCCCTCTGCAATGCTGCTCGACGGCAGACCGCTCGGTGTCTCCGGCACATGCGTCTGCTGCATGATGGAAGGCAGCAGACCGATCCTCGCTGAGATTCAGGCGCTTGTTTCAAAGAGTACGCTCTCTGCGCCGCGCCGCACTGCGACCGGCTTCGACTATAACCGCGTGTATATTTTGCTGGCGGTGCTGGAAAAGCGCATGGGACTGTTTTTCGGTGCGCTCGACGTCTATCTGAATATCGTCGGCGGCTTCCGGCTCGATGAACCGGCGGGCGATCTTGCAGTCGCACTCGCGCTCTATTCCGCGCTCATGGACAAGCCGATCCCCGAAACGGTCATTGCGTTCGGTGAAATCGGTCTGGGCGGTGAGCTGCGTTCGGTCTCGAATGCCGCACAGCGCATTCAGGAAGCGGAACGGCTCGGCTTCACGCTCTGCCTGCTGCCGAAGCAGACGCTCCGCACGCTGCAAAAAGACCGCTTTGCGATTCAGCTGGAAGGCGTGTCGAATCTGCGCGAGGCATTTGCCGTTCTGGAAAAGCAGACGAAGAAGAAGGCGTGATGCGCTGCGGCGAAACGCTGACGAGACACGGGAATGGCAGCAATATTTTACATAAAATGACAGGAGAAACCGTATGGCAGGCATTTTCAGTATCCGCCGGAGCGATCCCGCGGAAGAACAGATCAGTATTTCCGATACCGGCACGAATGTCCTGCTGACGGTGCTGGTGCTTGCGGGCTCGGCGCTCGCGGAGACCGACAGTCAGCGGCGGCTGATCGTCTGGCTGGCGGAACAGAAGCTCAATGAGGGCGTTTGCAGCGGATTCAGCCTTTCGGAGATGCCGTGGGAGGCGGAAAGCTTCGAGGCAGACCGGCAGTTCATGGTGCGCACGGCGGATGCCGCATCGCAGAGAACGGGCTGGCAGTCGCTCAATTACTGGCCGAATGCAAAGGCGCTGATGCCGATGCTCGGCTGGTTCCGCAAGGGATTTGTGCGGCTCAGGGCGGCGGATATCAACGCGGCGGCGCTCCCGCACTGGCTTGACGAAATGGACGGGGATGATCCGGTGCTGAACGGATTTCCGCGCTGCAAAAAGCACAGAACCTATCTGACATGGAACGGCTGCATCGCCTGCAAATAACGGCGTCCGGCAAGTCCGATCCGGCGCGAAAGGAGTCATCAGCCGTATGATCGCCCTGCTTTCAGAGCCGCAGGAAGTGCTGCTTTCCGGCAGCGCACAGTTTGGCTATTTTCTCTCCGGCATCGTTTATTTCCTGCTCCCTGCCGCCGCATTTCTCATGCTCAAAAAATACGGCGCCGCGAAGATCTATCCGGTCATCGTCGGCGCCATTGTCTATTTTCTTGCGGTGCGGTTCAGCGACCTCATTGCGCATTTCGCAGGCTTTACGCAGTCGGTCGGGAACAAGGTCGTCATTGCGGCGGAGCTGGTCTGTTTTCTGGAAGAAGCGGGACGCTTTCTCGCGATAAAATATCCGCTGACGGATATCCGGAAAACATCTGCCGCATTTTGTTACGGCATCGGTCACGGCGGGCTGGAATGCCTGATCCGCGGGATTCAGAGCTTCCGGATCGTGCAAGCCGGAGCGCTGCGGGACGTTCCCGTGCAGTCGCTCCCGATCAGCCTGCTGACATGCGTGCACAGCGCCGTCATTTTCGGCGTGCAGATCGCGCTGTCGCTTCTGATCTTCTATAAGATGCACAAGGACTGCGACGAAAAGCGCGGACTGATTTTCGCGATTCTGCTGCATATTTTCGTGAACGGCGCAGGCTGGCTGGCGTCATTCTCCGGCAGTCTGCTGCTGCGGAATGCGGTCGGGATCGTGACCGGCTGCATCGCGATCGCGGTCGTATGCAGGCTGATAGATTTCCGCAGCTGCATCGACGAGATCCTCTATCCGGAGATTGCGGAACCGTAGTCCGGATTTGCGGGGCGGCATGCTGCGTTTGTATGCCCGATTTGTGCATGTCAGAATGCATGTCCGTTTGCATGTCCGTTTGCATGTCAATATGAATGTAATGATGCTTGTCGCGTTTGAATGTCCGTTTGTATGTCTCCAAAGAAGTATCCGCTTCGCGGATGCTATTTTAGAATGGGGACTTCTATCGCAAGTCCCCAAGCCCGCCAAGCTCTTGAACGCCGGGGGAGTTTCGCTCTCTGCGGAGAGCGACCAGAGGCTCTGCCTCTGGACTCCGCGAACTTTTGAAAAAGTTCGATCAAAACTTTAATCCTGTGCGCGCCGGATGCGTTTGCGGGAACACAGTTGTGCGCTCGGTAACGTATGAGGGGCGCAATTGTTGGGAGCAGTTACGAATGAGAAGCCGCGATCAGCGGCGTGTACTGCAAATGCGGGGACAGTCCGCGAAACCGGCTCCCGGAGGGAATCGGCAGCGGGCACTGCCCGCCCGCCGCAAAAAATCAGGGACAGGAAGCAGTCTGCTTCTTGTCCCTTAATTTTTTCATTGTTCTGCGGCAATCAGTCGATCTCCACAGCAACCTTCCGGTTTTCACGGGCTGCGCCGGCGCGCATCAGCGTGCGGATCGCCTTCGCGATTCTGCCCTGCTTGCCGATCACTCGGCCCATGTCATCCGGTGCCACGGAGAGATGCAGTACGGTCACGCCTTCTTCATTCACCTCGTCCTCGGTGATCTGAATAGCGGCTTTATCCGTGACCAGACCTTCAACGATTGCATATAACAGCTCTTTCATGATGTTCTCCCAAAACAACGGTGGACGGGTTTTCTGTGATTACAGAACGCCCTGCTTCTTCAGGATATCGCGAACGGTATCGGTCGGCTGTGCGCCGTTCTGGATCCATGTCTTTGCCTTCTCAGCATCAACCTGCACGACGCTCGGCTCCTTGGTCGGATCGTAGTAACCGATCTCCTCGATGAAGCGGCCGTCTCTCGGATATCTGCCGTCAGCGACGACGATTCTGTAGAACGGAGCCTTCTTTGCGCCCATTCTTC
The DNA here is from genome assembly GCA_001603005.1 of Clostridiales bacterium Firm_04. Taxonomy (GTDB): domain Bacteria; phylum Bacillota; class Clostridia; order Oscillospirales; family Ruminococcaceae; genus Firm-04. The sequence goes on along the minus strand of LVAJ01000048.1, from coordinate 6,114 downwards.
TCAGACGAATCTTAACTGCCATTTGTATTTCACCTCCAAATATTGATAACAAAATATATATTCATGCAAATAGATATGTTTGCAATGAAAACGGTTTTTCAGCGCTGTACCGGTCCGAACAGCCAGCAGTAAAGCAGCCAGCCGCCGAATGCCAGCAGCGGAAGCGATGCGACCGCGTGGATGATGCGCGTTTTGGTCTTGCCCCAGCGCGCGATCTGGTCGCGCATCTGCAGGTATTTGCTGTTTTCATACTGCTTCGGACTGCCGATCAGCGCGGTGACCAGCAACATCAAGCCGCTGAATAAGATCAGCACCGGAAATGCCAGCGACAGCCAGCGCATCACCGGATCATTCTGCCTGCTCATGACGCAGCCTCAGAATTTCGGGAAGCCGCCGCCCATGCCGTCGAGCATTTTCGGATCAATCTTCGGCATCTTGCGTCTGCCGAACAGACCTTTCTTGCCGGAGACACCGCCGAGCTTTTTCATCATCTGCTGCATCTGCTCAAACTGCTTCAGCAGACGGTTGACGTCCTGCACCTGCGTGCCGGAGCCCTTTGCGATCCTGCGCTTGCGCGACGGATTGATGATCGAAGGCTTTGCGCGTTCTGCGGGCGTCATCGAGGTGATCATCGCCTCGACCTTGCCGAATGCGCTGTCGTCGATATCGAGCTGGTCGATCTTGTTTGCAACGCCCGGCAGCATGCTGACGAGCTTTTTCAGGTCGCCCATTTTCTGGATCTGACGCAGCTGATCGAGCAGATCGTCCATATCGAACTGGCTCTTTTGCAGCTTCTGGCTCAGGCGCTCCGCTTCCTGCTTGGAATAGACGTCCTCTGCCTTTTCGATCAGCGAGAGCACATCGCCCATGCCGAGGATTCTGGACGCCATGCGGTCGGGGTGGAACTGCTCGAAATCATCGAGCTTTTCGCCCATACCGACGAATTTGATCGGCTTGCCAGTGACGGAGAGCACGGAGAGTGCCGCGCCGCCTCTGGTGTCGGAATCCAGCTTGGACATCAGTACGCCGGTGATGCCGAGTGCATCGTCAAATGCCTTTGCGACATTGACCGCGTCCTGACCGGTCATCGCGTCCACGACGAGCATGATCTCGTCCGGCGCGGTTTCTGCCTTGATATTTTTCAGCTCATCCATGAGCTTTTCGTCGATATGCAGACGACCTGCGGTATCGAGAATGACGATATCGTGGTTGTTGTTCTTTGCGTAGCTGACGCCCTGCTTTGCGATCTCGACCGGATCAATCTGACCGAGTTCAAAGACCTTGACATCCGCCTGTCCGCCGACGATCCGCAGCTGGTCGATTGCCGCCGGACGGTAAATGTCGCAGGCAACGAGCAGCGGGTGATGCCCTTCTTTTTTCAGCAGCTTCGCAAGCTTTGCGCAGTGCGTGGTCTTACCGGAGCCCTGCAGACCGCAGAACATGATCACAGTCGGCGGCTTCGGCGCGATGTTGAGGCGCGAATTGCCGTTGCCCATGAGGGCGATCAGTTCATCGTTGACGATCTTGACGACCTGCTGTGCGGGCGTCAGGCTGGTGAGCACTTCCTCACCGACTGCGCGCTCGGAGACCTTGCTGACAAAGTCCTTGACGACCTTATAGCTGACGTCTGCTTCAAGGAGTGCAAGCCGCACCTCGCGCATTGCTTCCTTGACATCCGCTTCCGTCAGTTTTCCGCGTGCTTTCAGCTTTTTGAACACCTGACCGAGCTTATCCTGCAATCCTTCAAATGCCATGCGGTCCTGCTCCTCTCCCTATGATTTCCGTGTAATTGCGGTTATAATCGTGATTTTTTGATTCAGAACAGTGCGATGCCTTTTCGCGCGGCATCGGCGATCTGCGAGCGCACCGGTTCAGGTGCGGCTTCGCTGAGCTGTTCGATCTCATGAAACAGCACGCGGGCAGCTTTCAGTCTTGCTGCGATGCCCATTTGCGCTTCGAGCTGTTCCAGCTGGCGCTCGCCGCGGCGGATGCTGTCGTGCACAGCCTGTCTGGAGATGCCCAGCGGCTCTGCGAGCTCCGCAAGCGAAAGATCCTCGTCGTAATACCCTTCCAGCAGCGCGCGCTGCCGGTCGGTCAGCAGGCTGCCGTAGCAGTCAAGCAGGAGCACAAAATCGAGATTTTTCATCGGGATGACCGCCTGCCTTTCCGCTGTCATGGTGAAGACCTTTACACCAGCTTTCCTATTATAACAGCTTTTCGCCCGTTTGTCAAGTCCCCGCGCGAATTTTCCGCAGTTTTGGCACTATGCGCAAAACCGCGCAGCCGGTCGGGGCATTTTCCGGCAAATTCCGCGGCGGATGCCTGCATTCCGGAATCCGGCAACAAGCATTTTGTTTTGCAGTATATTTCTTTATGAAATAATACAAATCGGCGGTTTAGCACTTGATTTTTCAATCAAATTATAGTATAATAAATAAAGATCGTTTCCTGTTTTGCGAATTTGTGTGCGAATTGCCGCATAACAGGCGGTCAAATATCTACAGAAACAGAAAGGAAGGTAATTATGCGAACTTTTTCTAAGAAGATCAGTGCAGCGGCTGCATCGGCAGTTCTTGCGGCGGCTGCGTGCAGCGGCGGGATGCTCCCGCTCGGTGCATCGGCTGCGGCTGCGGACGCGGAACTGCTCATGTCGGTTCTGGCAGGCGGCTCGCAGATCGGCATTTCATTCCGGGTGGCGCCTGCGGACGGTGCCTCTGTCGCCGACTATCAGCTTGTGATCGACGGCGCGGAACAGACGCTTTCCACAGCCGGCACCTACATCATGCCGGAAAATGCAAAGGATATCGCAAAAACGCACACCGTCAGCGTGAAGAAGGGTTCGGCTGTTGTAGTTGATGAGCTGGAAGTTTCCGTCAGCAGCTATCTGCAATCTATTCAGACGAAGGAAGGCTATGAGGAGCTTGCGACTTCCATGCTGAATTACGGCTATGCAGCGGCAGATTATTTTGACAGCGCTTCGCCTGCCGATTACGGCATGAGCGCCGCGCCGGATCTCAGCGGCGTTACGATCTCCGGCAGCAAATTCGGCGGCAAGGCTGCGTTCAATGCGGATCTGGAAGCGAAGGAAATGCCGTTCCGCTATTACGGCATGAACCTCTCGCTGCTCGATCAGGTCAGATTCTCGCTGTATTTTGAGACAGACGGAGAAGACGGTGAACACTATCTTACCGATGGCACATTCGGCGGCAATCCCACAGAGGATTATGTGGAAGCTGCCGGCGAAGGCTACACCAGAATCGCGATGACTGTCCCCGCAGCCAAGCTGACCGAGACCTTTGCGCTCAATATTATGCCTGCCGATCCGGTCGATTTCAGCCCCGTGCAGTATCTTGCGGCAGCCGCAGCAGGCGATGACGCCGGACTGACAGCAGTCTGCAAGGCGATCTATGCCTATGGTGAGGCTGTAAAGAATTTCGAGGATCCGGAATCGGGGGATCCGTCCGGCGAAAAATGGCAGGAAGAAAGCAGCTACAGCGGCAAGGCGACCTTCTATGATTACGGTCCGGGCAAAACTTATCCGACGGGATTTGCGCTGTATGACGATTTCATTTTAGACAACAACCTGAACATCGCCGCGCTGACCGATGACGAATTTGCCAAGTATATCGGCGGATACATTGAGGTTCAGAGAGGCGGCAAGACTGTCTGCGCACTGGTCGGCGATATCATGTCCTTTGATAACAATCCGAATGCGAATGCCGGTGACGTTGATCTGAACGAGAGCGCATTTGCGGGCATCGCGGAAAAGGCTGAGGGCAAGGTCGATGTCACATGGAATCTGATCCCTCTGCCGACTGCTGCCGAAAGCCCGATTAGCTACATGGTCAAGGAAGGCAGCTCGATCTACTGGGGCGCTGTTCAGGTGCGCAACACGACATATCCGGTCGCAAAGCTGGAATGGTCTGCCGACGGCACCGGTTTCCAGACGCTCGAACGGGATCCCAGATGCCCCGGCTACTTCCGTATCGAAGACGGTACACAGACAGATACCGTCACATTCCGCATCACGGATATCTTCGGTCAGGTCGTTGTGGATGAAAACGTCAAGCTTCCGATCAGCGGAACGGAGATCACGGAAAAGAAGCCCGCTTCCGGAAACGTGCAGTTCCCGAAATAACCGCACAGAAAGGACATTGCTATGAAAGAAGTATACACACCCGCAGAGTTAGAGATCACGCAGTTTTCCGCAGAGGATGTCATTACCGGATCTCCGCTCGTTGACGAAAACGGTCTGCCGATCTACACTGAATGATCTGCACCTGAATGATATGCCGCACCGCTGCATTTTCCGCGCGGTGCGGCATTCCCATGAACCGAAAATCATAATTCCGGAGGCATTCCATGAAGCAAACAATCATCCTGTTCTGCGCCGGACTGCTGCTGACAAGCTGCGGCGGTCAGGCACAGGAAAGCAGCAGCAAGGAACCGGCGGTCACCACAGCCGTCACAACCGAACAGCCCGCGCCGTCCGATGACGAATCCGCGGCTCCCGAAAAGGCGGATAAAGCCGAATCTTCCGCAGATACAGAAAAAACGACCGCAAAGCCCGACAAAAACGATGCATCTGCGCCGAAAACGACTGCATCGCCTGCACAGCAGGATCCCCCCGCGGATCCTGACGGCGACAGCAAGCCGGAGATCCCCGATGATGTCAGCATTCCGGACGCGCTCTTTGACGAGACCGAGGACGGCGTCATTCACCTGCCGGAGATCCCGCTCACCTGATAGCCGCAGGATACAGAAAACCCGAAAACCGTTCCGCAAAAGAACTGTTTTCGGGTTTGTTTTGTATCAGCTTGTGAAATGGAAAGTGATGATATCGCCGTCCGCGACTTCGTAGGTCTTGCCTTCCATGCGCACGACGCCTTTTTCCTTTGCTGCGACCATATTGCCGCCGTTTGCCATGAAGTCCTCAAAGGAGATGACCTCTGCGCGGATGAAGCCCTTTTCAAAATCCGTATGGATCTTGCCGGCAGCCTGCGGCGCTTTGGTACCCTTTTTGATCGTCCACGCGCGGCACTCATCGGAGCCGCCTGTCAGGAAGGAGATCAGTCCCAGCAGCGCATAGCCTGCATGGATGATGCGCGTCAGACCGGATTCTTCCAGACCGAGATCGGCAAGGAACATTTTCTGTTCGTCCTCATCCATATCGGAGATCTCTGCTTCGATCTGCGCACAGATCGGGAACACAGCGGCGCGCTCTGCATCGGCGATCGCCTTGACCGCCTGAAAATGCGGATTGCTGTTCAGGTCGCCGGAAAAATCCGCTTCGGAAAGGTTTGCGGCGTAGATGACCGGCTTTGCGGTCAGCAGCGGCGTTTCAAGGATCACTGCCCATTCATCCTCGGAGCAGTCGAAGCTGCGTGCGGGCTGACCGTCGGTCAGGTGTTCGAGCAGGCGCTTCAGCAGATCGACGTCCGCCTGATATTTCTTATCGCCCTTGGCAAGCTTTGCGGTCTTGTCGATGCGGCGCTCGATCAGTTCGATATCGGAGAAGACCAGCTCCAGATTGATGACCTCGATATCGCGCTTCGGATCAATCGAACCGTCCACATGCACGATATTGTCATCCTCAAAGCAGCGGACGACATGGATGATCGCATCGACCTCGCGGATATCGGCAAGGAAGCGGTTGCCGAGTCCCTCGCCCTTGGATGCGCCCTTGACCAGACCGGCGATATCGACGAACTGCAGGGTTGCGGGCGTGAATTTTTTCGGCTGATAGATCTCAGCGAGTTTTTCGAGCCGCGCATCCGGCACGGAGACGATACCGACGTTTTTGTCGATGGTGCAGAACGGATAGTTTGCGGATTCCGCACCGGCATTTGTCAGTGCATTGAACAGGGTGCTTTTGCCGACATTCGGCAGACCGACCATTCCGAGTTTCATGGATGATGATTCCTCCTGAAAGTTGTATATTTGACCGGAGCATTCCGGCGGATCTGACAGCAGACGCGTGCAGCGAACAAGCTGTATGCTGTGCTTATTGTACCACAAACCACATTTTCTGTCAAGCGGGCGGGCGGGGAGCCCACGGCAATCGCTTACGAATCAGTCCCCAAAAAGACTTTCAGGAGATAGTCGTGAGAAAGG
>LVAJ01000047.1 GCA_001603005.1 Clostridiales bacterium Firm_04 | reverse complement strand
TTCTAAAACAGCCTGCCTGTATTCTATCGTCATAATATGTTACCTCTGCAAATTCCGATTTATGTTAGTAACAATTATTGCACACCATTGCTGCCGTGTCTGTAAAAACGCCATCGTACTTCTGAACTTGCATCAGAAATACGATGGCGAAAAACTTCTCTATCAGCGCTGCCCTTTCGACAGATTCCGCAGACGGTTTGTGCTATACTCTTTTTGTCAGATCGACATTGTGTTCTCCTAACACCCTACTGATTTGATGTCGCGTCCCGCAGCGTACAGCAGCGAGGCGCAGTTTTTTTGCATCGGCAAGGCTTATTTTTCCGCAGATTTTGCCTGATCGGGCGCCGGCTTGAATACCCATGCCTGCTGCACGCGGAAGCTGACAAAATAAAGGAACATATCGACGATCAGCTTCAGGATCGCGACGACAGCGCCGCCCTCTCCGAAGATGCCGGAAAGCAGCTTGACCAGCCCGAACGATGCAAGCAGCTGGAAGCCCCAGAGGATGTAGTACCGCGCCATTGTCGTTGCAAGCGGCGCATCGCTGCGGAAGACCGCCTTGCGGTTCACCGTGAAATTGAACAGCGAGCTGAGAATGCGCGCCAGTGCCGTTGCAAAGAACAGTCTGTGGCTTGCGAGCGCGCCTTTTTTGAACAGCGCATAAAACAGATTGAACAGACCGTAATCCAGCAGGAACGACAGCAGCGAGCTGAGGAAAAATTTGATGATAATGCCGTAAACACGCAGAGAATCCTTGACCGGATGAAAATGCGTCGTCTCATTTGCATTGATATAGACGGTTTCGATCGTTTGCTCGACCAGCGGGATATCTGCCTGCTTGCAGACCAGCAGCATGTTTGTTTCATACTCGAACCGCTCGCCAGAAACCTCGATCATCTTCGGGATGATGCCGCGCGGGAACACGCGCAGTCCGGTCTGCGTATCGCTGACCTTCAGACCGCAGAACAGCCGGAATACAGAGGAAGTCAGCTTGTTGCCGAAGCGGCTTTTCGGCGGCACATGCGGCAGATTGAAGTCGCGGACGCCGAGCACCAGCACATCCTTTTTCTGCGCAAACATCACATCGACGCATGCTGCAATATCCTTCGGAAGATGCTGATTGTCACCGTCGATCGTCACGACGCCCGCAGCATCCGGACGGTTCTGCATGAACCATTCAAATGCCGTTTTGAGCGCTCTGCCCTTGCCCTTGTTGACACCGTGATGCAGCACCTCGCAGCCGAGCGCTGCACCCTCATCAAAATAATGCTGATTCTCCGGTGCAGAACCGTCATCCACCAGCAGAATGTCCGTAAACCCTTTTTCCTGTACGCCGCGGATCACTTCCAGCAGACGGTCATCCGGATCCAGAGACGGGATCACCACCAAGATTTTCTGATAGTCCGTCATGTTTTTTCGCTTCCTCCGATTGTAAACTGCGCCGGTCTCATCGCATTGCCGGCATCCTATATTATAGCATGGATTCCGGCAGATTGCAAGCCGGTAATCCGAAAGATTTTATGAAGCCTTTCACGCCTGCTGCGCATCGTCAAAATAGCCCACATACGAGATGCGGCAGCGGCTGTCCGGAAACAGTTCATGGTAGTAATCCACGAAATAATCATCCGTCATCGCGGCAATGAAATCGACCGTCAGGTCATGCGGATCCGTTTCGGTATACGGCATCTCCGCAGGGTACCACTTCTGCTTTTCTAGCACCGTCAGGATGTGGTGACGGTAGAGGCAGGAGTTCCGGTTGCGCGTCACCGCGTCGCGGTAGATCTGCGCATACATCTGCTCCATCATCGGCACGACGCTGTCCCGCACCTGCTTCTGCACGGCTTCTTGTAAATAGATCCGCTCGTAATTATCCGTTTTCAGCTGTTTCAGCGCACGGAAATGCTCCTCGTCAAATTTCAGATACGGTTTGCCGAAGCTGTGCTCGATCAGATTGACTTCGAGATTGTTGATGAGCTCGGCATTCGTTCTGCCGACCGATGTCTGCGGAAAGACCGATTCCGCCGGGATCAGATGTGCCCGCACCGCATCCTGCCGGTCCTTGCCGAGATAGGCAAGCATATCGCAGATGCGCACCAGACAGCCTTCCAGCGTCCCCGGGATCAGCTTGCGGTCGCCGTCCTCATCGAGAATGCACGCTGCCATGCGCGCATCAAACTCCGCAAATCCGGAAAGCGGCTTCGGGTAATACTCCGCAAGCGGCAGCTCGCCGTTGTGACAGACGATGCCGTCCAGCGTTTGCAGCGAGATGTTATACGGGATCATCGTATCAAGCACGCGGACGCTGTGCAGATTGTGCCGGAAGCAGCGTCCGGTCGCGGCATGGTAGAGATTATGCAGCGCATGTTCCCCCGCATGTCCGAACGGCGTATGCCCCATGTCATGCCCGATCGCGATCGCTTCGATCAGATCGGTATTCAGCCCAAGCACCGCGCCGATATTCCGCGCGATCCGCGACACAAGCTGCACATGCAGCGCGCGCCGCGACAGATCGTCATTGCGGTAAAAGGAAAACACCTGCGTCTTGTCCGCATAGCGGTTATAAAATGCGCTGTTCAGGATCTTGTCCGCATCCTTGGAAAACGGCTGCCGGTAGATCTTCGGCACATCGCTCGGACGGTCGTACCGGCGGATGACATCGCTGTTTCTGCATGCATACGGCGATACCCAGCCCGCCTGCTGCCGCGCTGCGATCTCGCGTTCCAGCTCCGGCGAAAGAGATTCGTAATACCGCATCGGATCACCTCGTTTTCTCGATCAGTCCGCACTGCGAAAGCGGGATGATCTCTGAAAGCCGCTTCAAAAACTGCCTGTTCAGCCGCACACCCGTCTGCTGCTTCAATTGCAGATACATGCGTTTCTGATTCAGCCAGAAGCAGCAGGGCATCGCGCCGGTATTCCAGCGCAGCAGCTCTAAGATCTGCGTCAGACGCTCCCTGTCATTGTCGTCGATCTTGATGCAGAAGAAGCAGCTCTGCTGAATATAAGTCGTCATCTGCTCCTCGCTGAATGCGTAATCGCAGACAAGCTTTGTCTCGTTCTCCTTTTTGGAGAGCGTGCCCCGAATGCAGATAATTGCCTGATTTTGCAGCACATTCCGGATCTCCTCATACAGGCTCGGGAATACCATGCATTCCATAGAGCCGGTGAAATCCTCGATCGTCAGATAGCACATCTCTGCGCCTTTTTTCGTGATATGCGAACGGAGATTCGTGATCATGCAGAACAGCCGCACCTTTGCGCCGTCCTTCATCCGGATGATGTCCGCGATCTCCTGCGTATGCAGAAGCTGCAGATATTCCTTCCAGCGATCCAGCGGATGACCGGACAGATACATGCCGGTGTAGTCCTTTTCCATTTCGAGCAGCACGCGCTCCGGATATTCCGGCACGGCATAGGGCTGCATGATCTGCGCGTTGTCCATGCCGGACTGCTCGCCGCCAAACAGCGTAAGCTGACCGCTGATGACACTGCGATGCTGCAGCTTCATCACGGTGATCATGTTCTCATAATTTTCCAGCATCTCGCGGCGGTTCCAGCCGAGCCCGTCAAAGGCGCCGGAGCGGATCAGCGCTTCGACAACGCGCTTGTTCAGTTCGCCGGCGGTATTGCGCTCGCAGAAATCCTGCAAGCTGCGGTATGCGCCGTGTGCGGCACGTTCCTGCAAATATTTTTCAATGACGCCGCTGCCCAGTCCGCGGATGCCCAGCAGTCCGAACCGGATCCCCTCACCCGCCGCCGTAAAGCCGGCTTCGCTTTTGTTGATATCCGGCGGGAGAATGCGGATGCCGTTTGCCGCTGCAACCTGCACATAACCGGTCAGCTTTGCTGTATTCTGCATCACCGAGGTCATCAGCGCTGCCAGATATTCATAGGGATATCGGCATTTGAGATATGCCGTCTGATATGCCAGATACGCATAGGATGCCGCATGCGATTTGTTGAACGCATAGCTTGCAAAGGCTGCCATCCGGTCGAAGATCGCATTTGCCGTTTCTTCCGGCACGCCGTTTGCGACCGCGCCGCAGCAGTTCTCATTGCCGTGCAGGAACACCTCGCGCTCCTGCTCCATGACATCATGCTTTTTCTTCGCCATTGCTCTGCGCACCAGATCCGCTCTGCCGTAGGAATACCCCGCGAGCGACCGGCAGATCTCCATGACCTGCTCCTGATACACGATGCAGCCGAAGGTCTCTTTCAGGATCGGCTCCAGCAGCGGGTGGTCATAGTGTACCTTCTCCGGATCGACACGCGCCGCAAGATACTGCGGGATCGACTCCATCGGGCCGGGGCGGTAAAGCGAGATCACCGCGGTCAGATCCGACATGCAGGTCGGCTTCATCTGCATCAGCACGCGCCGCAGTCCTTCCGATTCCATCTGGAACACGCCGATGCTGTCGCCTCTCGAAAGCATCGTATAGACCGCCGCATCGTCCTGCGGGATCTTTGCGACCGAAAACGCCGGCAGACGCTTCTGGATCTGCCGCTCCGCTTCACGGATCACCGTCAGATTGCGCAGCCCCAGAAAATCCATTTTGAGCATGCCGAGCCGTTCCAGAATGCCCATCGTATACTGCGTCACAACAGCGGAATCGCTCCGCTGCAGCGGGACAAGCTGCATGACCGGCTCTGCGGAGATCACAACGCCCGCCGCATGGATCGTCGTATGCCGCGGCATGCCCTCGATCAGCTGTGCCTGTTCGAGCAGCAGCTTGACCGACGGTTCTTCATCCCGCAGACGGCGCAGCTCCGCGGACTGCTCCAGCGCCGTTTCAATGGTGATGTTCAGGTCATCGGGGATCGCCCGCGCGACCTGATCGGCAAGATCGTTCCGCAGATTCATGATGCGGCTGACATCCCGTACTGCGGCGCGCGCCTTCATCGTATCAAACGCGATGATCTGCGCGACATGATCCGCGCCGTATTTTTTGGTCACATAGTCAATGACGCGCTGCCTACCCTCGATACAGAAGTCGATATCGAAATCCGGCATGCTGACGCGCTCCGGATTCAGGAAACGCTCAAACAGCAGCCCGTTTTTCAGCGGATCAATCTCCGTGATGCCGATGCAGTATGCGCAAAGGCTGCCCGCGCCGGAGCCGCGCCCCGGTCCGACCGGAATATCGTTCATTTTCGCATAATGCACGAAATCCCAGACGATCAGGAAATAGTCCACAAAGCCCATCCGCCGGATGACATTGTATTCGTATTCCAGCCGCTCCGCCGCGCCCTCGGGCGGGTTGTCGCCGTAGCGCTCCCGCAAGCCCTGTTCGCAGAGCAGCCGGAAATAAACAGTGGTATCCGAGATGCCGTAGACCTGATATTTCGGCAGCCGCAGCGTCCCGAACGTAAAATGCACATCGCAGCGCCTTGCGATCTCCTCTGTATTGCGGATCGCTTCCGGATCGTTCAGGAACAGCTCGTTCATGCTCACGGTCGATTTCAGATCGTAGTCCTGCTCATTTTCCGGATCGGGCATGCCGAGCGGCATCAGTTTGCCGTCGCGGATGCATTTGAGCAGCTTGTGCGTCCGCGATTCCGCCGGCGTCAGATACCGCGCATCATTCGTCGCGGCAAGCGGAATGCCGGTCTCAATGGAGATCGACCGCATCTCGTTCAGCATGCGCTTTTCGTCCGGACGCCCGTGATTCTGCACTTCGAGATAGAAATTGCCCTCTCCGAAGATGCCCGCCAGCTCCAATGCCGTATCCCGCGCTTCATTCAGCCGGAAATTCTGCACGAACCGGTCGATCCTGCCGTTTTTGCCGCCCGAAAGCGCGATCAGCCCCTCATGGAACTGCTCCAACAGAAGCATATCCACGGTCGGTTTGTTCCGCGCATCCTCGCGCCTGCTTTTCAGCTGCGCTTCCGTGACGATCCGGATCAGATTCTGATAGCCGGTATTGTTCTTGCAGAGCAGCACCAGCCGGTCGGGACTCCGCCCGCTTTCCGCAGTGGAGTATCCGGTTTTCGGCTTTGCCAGATAGATCTCGCAGCCGATGACCGGATGGATCCCGGCAGCGATCGCCGCCTGATAAAACGGGATCACGCCGTACATCGCGCAGTTATCCGTAATGGCGACCGCCATCTGACCGTTCTCGCGCACCTTCTGCATCAGCCGGTCGATGCGGCAGGCACCGTCCAGCAGCGAATATTCCGTATGAACATGCAGATGCACAAACGACTCCATTGCCGCACCCCCTTCTGAATATTCAGGTCAGCGGTTCACTGATCCTCTTTTGCAAATTCCGGCTGATTGCCCGCAGCAGTCTGCTCCTCGATGATCGCATTGATGCCGCGGAACAGCGCATCCTGAATGACCGAAATATTGTTCGTGTAATTCGGATTGCCTGCCTTCAGCTGCTCGATGACCTCGGCGAATTTGCCGTCCAGAATGACGGTGACGCCGCGTGCGGATTCACCGTTCTGATTCTTGTAATTATTCTCCAGAAAAGATACCTTATGCTGTGCCATTGTAACAATCTCCTTTTTCATTTCATGATCTTGGCTGCCGCTTCGGGCAGCTCGCGGATATCGCGGATCGCAGCCGCACACGCATCCGGTGTGCCGAAACCGTAAGCCGCGTGAACAAACGGAATGCCGGCTTCCTTTGCGGCATCCGCATCTCCCTGTGTATCGCCGACATAGATGCAGTCGGTTATGCCCTGCCGTTCCATGACAAGGCGGATGTTCTGTCCCTTGGAAAGACCAGTCCTGCCGGCGGATTCATAATCGCAGAACAGCTCCTGAAAGCCGCACTGTTCCATGTAAATTTCGATGTAGCCGTCCTGACAGTTGCTCACAACGCCGAGCGCGTAGTCCTTCGCAAGTGTCTCCATAACGCTGCGTTCCCCTGCATAAAGCTGCGCGGGATGCGCCCGCAGATAGACATGCTCGGAATCGGTGCAGAGATCAAGGATCCGCAGCCGCTCCGCTTCGGGAAGCGTCGGGAACATCAGTGCCGCGATCGCGCCCATCTGCCTGCCCATGAAATTATGCATGTCCGCAAGCGTAAACTGTTCTGTCCGGTCGGTCTGCTCCCGAATGCACTTGTTCCATGCCTGCGTGCACTCGGCGGACGAATCCCAGAGCGTTCCGTCCAGATCGAATAAAATGCCTTTCTTCATTGGTTTCCTTTCTATGGAAAGCGGCATATGCTCCGCTTCCAGCCTGATAAAATAGATCATTTGCAGCCATTGCGGTGCCTGCTGCATCGGCGTGCGCAGCTTTTCGAGCGTGCGCTTTCCGGTGCGGCGGTCAAGCAGCGCCAGCATCCGCACGGCGGCGTTCTCCGAGGCAAGGCTCTCTGCGACAGACTGGCTGTCAAATTCCGCAAATGCGCGGTAAAACGTCTTCTGATCGAAGCCGCCGTTTTCGGTCGCCTGCTCCCACGATCTGCGCCAGAGATCGGCGGTATCGCCTGCCGCAATCATCTCCCGCTCGGCATCGCATCTTGCCTGCCAGCGGTCAAAATAACTGCTGCTGAAAATCTCTGCGCCGTCCAGCCGCAGCGCGAATCTGCCCTCGCGGTCATGGCTTTCGCGGTAGGTCACCGCATAATAGGTCAGCCTGCCGCGCAGCGATTCCGCCAGATATTCCTGTTCCAGCTTCTGCCGGATCTGCGTCCATTTGTGCATTGCAATTCCCCGTTCTTTTCTGCCGCAGCGGCTTATTTTTGCAGCTCGCGGATCTTGTCGCGCAGGAACGCCGCATGCTCAAATTCAAGCAGACGCGCCGCTTCCTTCATCTGTGCGGTCAGCTCCGCGATCAGGGCTTCGCGCTCCTGACGGTTCATCTGCTTGTGCACCTTCTTCTCGGTCTTCTCCTTCGTGGAGATTTCGAGCACCTCGCGCACATCCTTGACGATCGTCTGCGGGACGATGCCATGCGCCTCGTTATAGGCAATTTGCAGCTCACGGCGGCGCTCGGTCTCCCGCAGCGCACGCTCCATGCTGCCCGTGATTTCATCCGCGTACATGATGACCTCGCCGTGCGCATTGCGCGCCGCTCTGCCGATCGTCTGGATCAGCGATGTCTCCGAACGCAGGAAGCCTTCCTTGTCCGCATCGAGGATCGCGACCAGCGAGACTTCCGGCAGATCCAGTCCCTCGCGCAGCAGATTGATGCCGACGAGCACATCAAATTCGCCGAGCCGCAGATCGCGGATGATCTCCATGCGCTCCACTGTGTCAATGTCATGGTGCATATAGCGCACGCGGACTTCCATATTCGCAAGATAAGCGGTCAGATCCTCTGCCATTTTCTTGGTCAGCGTGGTGATGAGCACGCGCTCGTTTTTGTCTGTCCGCAGGTGGATCTCCGAAAGCAGATCCTCGATCTGCCCGACGACCGGCTTCACCTTGACGACCGGATCGACCAGTCCCGTCGGACGGATGACCTGCTCGACGGTCTGCGCGGCAAATTCCTTTTCGAGCTTGCCGGGCGTCGCGGAAACGAACAGTGCTTCGCCGATTTTCTCCGTAAATTCGTTGAAATTCAGCGGACGGTTATCAAATGCGCTCGGCAGACGGAAGCCGTATTCCACGAGCGTTTCCTTGCGGGCGCGGTCGCCTGCATACATGCTCCCGACCTGCGGCAGCGTCACATGCGATTCGTCCACGATCAGCAGGAAATCATCCGGAAAATGATCGAGCAGCGTGCAGGGACGCGAACCCGGTTCCCGTCTTGCCAGCACGCGCGAATAGTTCTCGATGCCGCTGCAAAAGCCGATCTCGCGCAGCATTTCGATGTCGTAATGCGTGCGCTGTGCGATGCGCTCGGCTTCCAGCGGACGGTGATTCGCTTCATAGAATGCCACGCGTTCTTCCAGCTCGTTTTCCAGATCTGCAATCGCATCTTCGAGCTGATCGCCCGACACCACATAATGACTCGCCGGAAAAATGACCGCATGCTTTAACTGTGCGATCGGCTCGCCGGTCATCAGCGCGATCTCCATGATCCGGTCGATCTCGTCGCCGAAAAATTCCACGCGGATGACGTTCTCCACCGTGTTCACCGGACAGATGTCCACGACATCGCCGTGCACGCGGAATTTGCCGCGGTCCAGTGCAAGGTCGTTGCGCTGATACTGGATCCGCACCAGCTCCTCGATCAGCGTTTCGCGGGACATTTCCATGCCGGGGCGCATCGAGACCGACATGCCGCGGTACTCCTCCGGCGAACCGAGCGAATAGATGCACGAGACCGACGACACGATGATCACATCGGAGCGCTCCGCAAGCGCCATCGTCGCGCTGTGCCGCAGCCGGTCGATCTCGTCATTGATCGAGGAATCCTTTTCAATATAGCTGTCCGTGCTCGGAATATAAGCTTCCGGCTGGTAATAATCGTAATATGAGACAAAATACTCGACGGCATTCTCCGGAAAGAACTCCTTGAACTCCGAACAGAGCTGTGCCGCGAGAATCTTGTTATGCGCCAGCACAAGCGTCGGCTTGTTCCGCGCCGCAATGACATTCGCCATGGTAAAGGTCTTGCCGGAGCCGGTCACGCCGAGCAGAATCTGCTTCTGCTTGCCGGTCTCGAAGCCCTCGACCAGCTGACGGATCGCTTTCGGCTGATCGCCCGCCGGTTCATACGGCGCATGCAGCTGAAAATTGCGCTGTTCCATGTTTCCCCCTTATTTGATATCCAAGCCCATAAACACGCCGGCTTCCCGCAGGGACGCTGCTTCACCGCCGCCGATGATGATATGATCGACCAGAGAAATGCCGCATGCCTGAAGCACACCCGCAAGCTGCCGCGTCACCGCGATATCGGTATCGGACGGCGCCGCGCTGCCCTGCGGATGATTGTGCGCGAGCACCACGACATTGCTGCCGGCTGCATAGGCGCGCTCCGTCAGGCGGCGCACGGAAAGCTCCGCCGCGCTCGGATGCCCTTCGCCGATCACGGCGCATTCCAGCAGATGCAGATGCTCGTCGAGAAATGCCGCCCGCACGACCTCGCGCTGTTCAAAGCGGTAAAGCTCCGCAAAATAGTCACAGATCGTCGCAAAGGACGCAAGCTCTTTGCCGGTATTCTGCTCCGCAATGTCGTATTCATACATCGCACGCAGCAGCGTAATCAGGCAGACTGCCGGCTCGGTCATGCCGCGCACGCGCTTCAACTGATCGGGCTCCGCCGAAAGCACCCCGCGCAGGCTGCCGAAGGTATTGAGCAGTTCATGCGCGATCGGGTTCGTATCCACGCGCGGGATCCCGTAATAGAGCAGGATCTCCAGCAGTTCATGCGGCTGATAGCCGTTCAGGGATGTTTTCAGGAACCGTTCGCGCATCCGCTTGCGGTGCCCCTGATGAATACTGTCTGCCATACTGCCGCCTGCCTTCCCGAAAATTCGCAGAATCTGCTATCTTATATGATACCAGATTTTCCGTACTTTGTCAATGGAAAAACAAAAGACGGCGCATCAGCACCGTCCTGTGTTGGTGGATTAAAGTATCGCTTCGCGATGATCCGGAATGGGCAGCATTATTCCGGAGTGTCCAGATGCGCTTTGACAAATGCAAGCGACTTTTCCATGAGCCGTTCGCCGTCCTCATGCTGGAAATAATGGTCGGCACCTTCCAGATCAACGATCTTCGCGGACGGGAACAGCGTCACCGCGCGCTCAAAATATTCGTGATAACCGGAACCGAGACAATCCACTGTGCCGAGATAGATCTCCGCATCCCGATCGCAGTCCGGCATCATCGAAAAGATATCGAGCGATGCCATATCCGTGACAAAGATTTTGCCGACAACCGAGCCGAACATTCTTGTATCCGTGACAACATCCGGCACTTCGGAAAGATCCGGACAGAGCGCTCTTGCCGCATCGGGATACACAAAGCTCGGTTCCGCAAGCATCAGCCCGCAGATATCGTCCGGACGGCTGCAGCCGATATAGGTGCTGACCAATCCGCCGAGGCTGTGTCCCCAGAGAAACAGCTTTCCGGTATCGACCTTCGGCAGCTTTCCCATGGAATCCAGCACCGCATTGAGATCCTTCGCCTCGGTCAGCACGGAATAATCCGTGATCTCGCCGCTGCTCTGGCTCCTGCCGACTGCGCCGATGCAGTCAAAGGTCAGCGCCGCGATGCCGTTTTCCGCAAAGGTCTCCGCTTCATCGGTATAGTAGTCATAGGACGCGGTCTGTCCGGACACGATGATGACCGTCGGAAACGGTCCTTCGCCTTCCGGCAGATGCAGCTGCCCGTAAATTTTCAGCCCGTCGCGGTCAAAGAAAACATTCTTGCGCTGCTCCAGATCGCCGCTGATCTCCGGCTCGCCCACTGTATACTGAAACGGATCCGTAATCTCATACTGCGAAAGATCAGACGGCGCTTCGGATTCCGCAGCCGGCTCTGATTCCGCAGCCGTTGTCACGGTTTCCGTCACTGCCGGTTCGGAATCTGCCTGCGATGCGGGAGCGCTGCTGCTGTCTGCACAGCCAGTCAGAACCGGCATGCACAGCAGAAGCGCAGCAATTGCAGCATGTACGCGATTCTTCACACTGCGCATACATAATCCTTTCTGTTGCAGACCGTTCAGACCTTCAGCATCTCCACGACCTTGTCGCGCAGCCAGACCGATGCCTCTGCAACCGGAATGTTCTCGCGGAAGGACTTGTCGCGCGCAGAGATCTCGATGCAGCCGTTCGCAAGTGCCTTCGGGCTGACGACCGCACGCAGCGGAATGCCGAACAGGTCAGCATCCGCGAACATTGCGCCCGGACGGATATCGCGGTCATCATACAGCACCTCAACGCCGTAGGACAGCAGCTCTGCATACAGTCTGTCGGCGGTCTCCTTGACCTGTGGATCGTCCACGCGGAGATTGCAGATCTCGACCTGCCACGGTGAAATGGTCATCGGCCAGATCGGACCGTAATCGTCATGGCTCTCCTGACAGACCGATGCACACAGTCTGCCGACGCCGATGCCGTAGCAGCCCATGATCGGCGTCTGACGGTCGCCGTTTTCATCAAGATAGGTCATGCCCATCGACTCGGTATATTTCTTGCCGAGCTGGAAGATATTGCCGATCTCAATGCCCTTTTCAATGCGGATGTTCGGTTTGCCGCACTCCGGACAGACTGCGCCCGCAAAGGTCTTAGCAACATCGGCATACTTCACATCGCCGAGGTCGCGCTGAATATTCAGTCCCGTGAAATGCGCATCCTCTTTGTTCGCGCCGCAGACCAGCGACTCGATGCCCTTGAGGGATGCATCGTACACGACCTTGATCTTCTCCGGCAGACCGACCGGTCCGATAAAGCCCGCAACGATGCCGCTCTCCGGCGTGATCTCAACTGCCGGATGGATCTCATAGCCCAGATAATTGCGCAGCTTGGTCTCATTGACCTCAAGATCGCCGCGGATAAACACGATGATATAGCTGTCATCCTCATTCTTCTGATAGACGACCGCCTTTGCAAGCCGCTTCTCATCCATATTCAGGAACTTCCGCAGATCCTCGATCGTCTTGGTGCCCGGCGTAGAGACCTCGGTCAGCGGCTCTGCCGTGCCTGCCTCATTCTGAATGCTGACGACCGCCGCTTCCATGTTTGCGCGGTAGCCGCAGTCGCAGATCGCGAGCGTATCCTCGCCGACCTCTGTCAGCAGCATGAACTCATGCGAGATGCTGCCGCCCATCATGCCGGAATCGGACTGCACCGAGATGAAGTTTTTGCAGCCGCAGCGCTCGAAAATGCGGTTATATGCATCGTAAACACGCGCATAATAGCGTTCGAGATCCGCCTGCGAGGTGTGGAACGAATAGGCGTCCTTCATCGTAAATTCGCGGACGCGGATCAGACCGCCTCTTGCACGCGGCTCATCGCGGAACTTGGTCTGGATCTGATAGATCATGAACGGGTAATCCGCATAGGAAGACGCGGTATCGCGTGCGAGATGCACTGCCGCCTCCTCATGCGTCATGCCAAGCACCATCGGATTGCCGGAGCGATCCTTCCAGCGTGCCATTTCGCTGCCGATGCTGGTATATCTGCCGGACTCCTCCCAGAGCGACGCCGGCATGACAACCGGGAACATGACCTCCTGTCCGTCCACTGCATCCATTTCCTCACGGATAATCTGTTCGATCTTGCGCATGATGCGCTTTGCCGGTGTATAGAGCGAGAAAATGCCGTTTGCCATGTATTTCATGTAGCCGCCGCGCATCATCAGCGCATGGCTCTCAATCACACAATCCTTCGGCGCATTCTTGAAGCGCTCTCCGAGCATATTTGCAACCTTCATGAATTTCGCTTCCTTTCTGACAATTCTGCGCCGGACGCAATCCGGCACATCCAAACTCTATTATTTTAGCATATTTCTCCGGAAAAAGCAAGTCATTTCGGCACAATTCAAAATATTTTCCCGATTGACTTTCCCGCATCCTTATGGTATAATATACGCAGACAGAGAAAACAAAATCGGGGAAGCTATCAGGATTCACAGTTCAGTCGCGGCAAAACGGGGAGGATTATCATGAAGAAAATTGCGAATCTGCTTGCAGGAGCGTGTGCGGTACTGCTGTGCGCGGCGGCTCCGGCGTTCGCAGAAACCGAGGAAAACGATCCGGCAGAAGATGATGTTGTGATGCTCTATACCGACACGCGGGCAAGCCGCTCCGGATCCGGCAGCGGGCTTTGCGATGTCATCAACAATCTGCGCAGCGGCAGCGATGCGCCTGCCCTGACACAGACCGACGCGCTCATGGAAAAGGCTGCCGAGCGTGTTGCAAAGCTCTCGGAAAACAACGGAAATGCGGACGTTGACGCGCTCGAATCGGCGCATGCCTGCGAGACCGTCATCCGCGGCAGAGCGGATCTCAATACTGCGATCTGTTCCATGATCATTAGTGAGCAGCAGTCGAAGCCGCTCCTGTGCAGCAGCTATACGCAGTTCGGATACGCCTGCACAGAGGATGAAACGCTGTGGGTGTTCCTGTTCACCGAATGACGATAATAGCAGTTTTGCTTTGTTTTGCAATCACATATCAGCCGATATTGTTCAAATCGACAAAGTTTTGAAATCCGCTTGACTTTTTCTTCGTTTTGCGCTATAATAGCATAGTCGCTTGCAGATTTTGCAAGATATGGCTGCGTAGCTCAGCTGGCTAGAGCAATCGGTTCATACCCGATCGGTCACTGGTTCAAATCCTGTCGCAGCCACCATATGGCCCGTTGGTCAAGCGGCTAAGACGACGCCCTTTCACGGCGTAATCATGGGTTCGATTCCCGTACGGGTCACCACAAAAATCCGGAAACAGCACAGTTTCCGGATTTTTATTTTTGCAGGATCAGGAACAGATTGCCCGCTGTATTTCCGGTTACCGGATCATACAGCGGACTTTTTTGCATATTCTGCCGCGTCACATCTCACAGCGCATGTTCCAGCGCCGCAATGAGATCGCGCAGAAAGCGTTCCTGCGTTTGCGGCGCCGTTTGCAGCAGCGACAGATAAGGGTTCAGATCCTCCAGCTCCACCAGAAGCAGCCTGCCGTCTGCGGTGCGGCAGGCATCCACTCGCTGGATCCCGTGCCGGATCGTATTCCACGCAATGAACCGGCGGGCAAATTCCAGATCCGCGTCCGTCGGCTGATACTCTGTCAGCGCCCAGCGTTTTGCGGGATCCGGCGCATACATTGCATACGCAAAACAGTCATTGATAAAATAAAACGAAACCTCATACACAAAATCAACCGCCGGCTGAATCAGGTATGCATTGCCGATGTCCGTTCTCGTCATCAACTGCGCCTTTGTCAGGAACTCCAGCCCGATCGAATCCGCGCCGTTTTTCGGTTTGATGACATAGCGCTGTACGTCCGGCAGTTCCGGACACGCATCGAGCCTGTCAACCGTCGGAATGACCGGATAGCCCAGCGCAGAGAGCTCCGTCAGATAATCCTTCCCGCGCATATCCGCCTTGCTGGTGAATGTATTGAATGTACGCAGATGCAGCTTTTCCACGCGATCCAGAAATGCCGCGTATACATCGGGATATCCGAGCACGCTGCCGGTATTCCGGAACAGGATCAGATCGGCGGACTGCTCAAAGGCTTCCGCATTTTTCGGGTGACACAGCGCCACATCAAAATGCTCCTTCAGTCTGCCGGCTATGAACAGATCCTCCTCATAATAATTGCGTCCCTTTGCTGGATAATACAAGTCTGTCAGATAGAGAATTTTCGCCATAAGATGCCTCTTTTCATGTTCTTGCAATAGCGTTTCAATCGTCCGCCTGTTCTTTGTATGCGATGCCCCATGCCTGCATCGCATCCAGAATCGGGCGGAGCGTTTCGCCGAGTTCGCTCAGGGAATACTCCACGCGCGGCGGCACCTCGGCAAAGACCGTCCGGTTGACAAGCCCGTCCTGCTCCAGCGCCCGCAGGCTCTCCGTCAGAACCTTCTGACTGATGCCGTCCAGCGATCTGCGCAGCTCATTGAACCGCCACGGACGCGTTTGCAGATTCCGCAGGATCAGCAGTTTCCATTTGTTTCCGATCAGCTGAACCGTCGTGGCGACGGGGCATTCGGGCAGTTGTTCTTTTTTCAGCATCACAGTCACGCTCCCAATGGTTTCAAAATGAATGTTACATTTATTATAGCATATTACGACAAAAAGTGCAACGGGATAACATGAAAAACGTAGTTTTGGAGAGCACGGACGATTGAGAAGCCGCGTCCTGCGGCGTGCACTGCGAATGTTGGGAGAGTCACGCAGCGGCTCCCGAAGGGAAATGCCCGCGGGGCTCCCCGCTTGGGAGTGGTCGAAACAGGAAGTCATAAAAAAGAGGAATCCGCTTCGCGGATGCTATTTGGAATGGGAAAAGCTGCCCCTTTCAGAAAGGGGGGCTTTTCCCAAGCCCTTTTCTTCCCGAAACAGAACGCTGGGGGAGTTTCGCGATCTGCGGATCGCGACGAGGGCGCTGCCCTCGACCCGCGAACTTTTGAAAAAGTTCGATCAAAACTTTAATACTGGTGCACGCCGGTTGCGTAGTGCGTGATTCAGTGATGATCCCTGCAAATTATCGCGCAGCGATACCGCCGTTTTTCACTTTTCATTCTTCACCATTCACTTTATCCGATAGGAGCAGTTACGTCACAGAAGCCGCCCCGCGGCGTGTGCTGCGAATGTTGGGAGAGCCACGCTACCGCACTCCGGAGGGATATGCCAGCGGGGGCTCCCCGCCCGGAGGGAAATGCCCGCGGGGGCTCCCCGCAGCGGTCACCTTCCGGTAACCGGGTTACAAAAAAGTGCGTACTTGCGCTTTTGCGGATCCTGTGTTATACTGTTTGCAGAAGCAGAAAACGGGCAGTCACGTACATACAGCGAAAGGATGTGCAGCAGCATGATTCTTAATACCGGCATGCGGACGGATATCCCCGCATTTTATTCCAAATGGTTCATGAACCGGATCCGCGCAGGCTATGTACTGGTGCGCAATCCGTACCGTCCCGACTGGATCACACGCTATGAGCTGAACCCCGATGTCATCGACTGCATCGCCTTCTGCACGAAGAATCCCGCGCCGATGCTCCCGCACATTGACGAGCTCAAGCGCTTTCATCAGTTCTGGTTCGTCACGATCACGCCCTACGGCAGAGAGATCGAGCCGCATGTCCCGCCGAAGGAACAGGTCATGCAGGATCTCATCGCGCTGTCAAAGTCGCTCGGCACGGCATGTACCGGCTGGCGGTACGATCCGGTCTTTCTGAACGAAACCTACACATTTGCGCGGCATCTCCGCGATTTTGAAACGATGTGCCGCACGCTCTCCGGTTATACATCGGTCTGCGTCATCAGCTTCATTGACCTCTATGAAAAGGTGAAGCGCAATTTTCCGCAGGTGCAGGCCGTCCCGCAGCAGACGCGCATCGCGCTCGGCAAGGCGTTCGCAGAGACCGGCAGGCGTTACGGCATCACGCTCAAAGCCTGCGCCGAGGGCAGCGAGCTTGCGCCCTACGGCGTGGACTGCACAGGCTGCATGACCAGAGAGACCTTTGAAGCGGCAATCGGCGGCAGGCTGGATATCCCGAAGAAAAAATCGCAGCGTCCGGAATGCGCCTGCGTGCTCGGCTCGGATATCGGCGCATACGATACCTGCGCACATTTCTGCAAATATTGCTACGCCAATTCCAATTATGAAAACGTCCGGCGGAATCTGCGCCTGCACGATCCCGCATCCCCGCTGCTGATCGGCAATGTTCAGCCGGATGAGGTGATTCATCCGGCAAAGCAGGAAAGCTGGGCGGACAATCAGCTCACATTATTCTGAAAGGCGGTGCAAAAAATGAAGGATCTTGATTTTCTGATTCAATATCTATTGTCGGAGCGCAGGGATCTCAAAGACATTGCGGTTCCCGAAGCGGAAGCGGACAAATTCCGGCTCTACCGCAGTCTCGTGAACATCCGCCCCGCCGTCAGAGCGGATGCATCCTTTTTGCAGGCAGAGGACGCATTCCTGCAGGCGATGACCGCGCAGAAGGGCATCACGTCGCTGACAGATCTGACGCCGGTCGAAGCCGGTATTTACCTCTGGCGGGGCGATATCACCACGCTGAAATGCGGCGCGATCGTCAATGCCGCAAACTCCGGCATGACCGGCTGCTGGCAGCCCTGTCACAGCTGCATCGACAACTGCATCCATACCTTTGCGGGCGTGCGGCTGCGGTACAAATGCAATGAGATCATGCAGGCGCAGGGGCATGAGGAGCCGACCGGCAGGGCTAAGATCACGCCCGCCTACAATCTCCCCTGTGATTACGTCATCCACACCGTCGGGCCGATCGTGCAGGGCAGGCTCACGCAGACGCACTGCCGGCTGCTGGAGAGCGCCTATCAAAGCTGTCTGGAAACCGCCGTGCAGAACGGGATCGCAAGCATTGCATTCTGCTGTATTTCCACGGGCGTCTTCGGATTTCCGCAGCAGGAAGCCGCGGAGATCGCGGTCAGAACAGTCAGGGCGTTCCGCAGAACGCACGATATTCAGGTGATTTTCAATGTGTTCAAGGAGGAAGATTATGCGATTTACAGAAGATTACTCGGCGGAGCTGAACCGTCTGAAAGCGGAAATTGAATCCGCGGATGCTATTGTCATCGGTGCGGGCGCAGGTCTTTCCACCGCTGCGGGCTTCACCTATTCCGGCGAACGGTTTGAACAATATTTCTCCGATTTTGCTGCAAAATACGGCTTCCGCGATATGTACAGCGGCGGCTTCTATCCGTTTGAATCGCCGGAGATTTTCTGGGCATACTGGTCGCGATACATCTGGTGCAACCGCTACACGGACGTGGACAACGGCACATACAAAGCGCTGTACCGGCTGGTGCAGAACAAGGACTATTTTGTCATCACCACGAATGTCGATCACCAGTTCCAGAAAGCCGGATTTGACAAGCACCGCCTGTTCTACACGCAGGGCGATTACGGACTGTTCCAGTGCAGCGAGCCCTGCCACGATCAGACCTATGACAATGAAGCGGTCATCAAAGACATGATCGCGCAGCAGCAGGATATGAAAATTCCCGCGGCGCTGATCCCGAAATGCCCGAAATGCGGCAGACCGATGACGATGAATCTGCGGTCGGACGACACCTTTGTCGAGGATGAAGGCTGGCATCGGGCAGCCGAGCGCTACGAAGAATTTCTGCGCCGGCATGAGGGGCTGCACATCCTGTTTCTGGAGCTCGGCGTCGGTTACAATACACCGGTCATCATCAAATATCCGTTCTGGCAGATGACCGCGCAGAACCCGAAAGCGGTCTATGCCTGCCTGAACTTCGGCGAGGCAAAGGCGCCCGCCCCGATCCTGAAACAGAGCATCTGCATCAACGGCGACCTGCATGCGCTGCTCACCGCAATTTCATAAGCATAACAAAAATCCCAAAGCCGTTCACATCCGGTTTTGGGATTTTTTTGCTGTGTGAGAATCACGCTTTTTTCCGGTAGCCCAGATAACAGATGCACGCAAATACCGTGCAAAGCAATGCGCCGGCAAGCATCCAAAACGGCTGCTTTCCGTGCACATGCAGCAGCATGCCGCCTGCTGCCGTCACGATTCCGGCGAGCCCGCCGAGCGTCAGCGCACCGAATCCGCGCAGCACACGGATTTTCGGGAGTATTCTGCCGAGCTTTGCGATCCGCTCGCTGATAAGCTCCGCCACACCGGTCAGCATCAGAGCCGCCGGGATCAGCGAGAGCAGCGCATAACCGCTCACCTCGTCCCGCAGACAGAGAACCGTGCAGACGATCCAGATGATCCAGCCGATATTCCCCGGAATATCGCATGCCCACCACTGCGCATCGGTCAGCTTCATCTCGTATAAATCATGCATTTTCATGCTCCTTTCTGTGATGCAGCGCGCCCGTTTCAGAGCGGAACGCATGCAAAATAAAACGCGCTGACTTCTTCCGGCGTATACGCATTGTTATGTTCACGGAACCACCAGCGCACGGTCTCCGCAAAGCTGCTGACTGCATGATTCAGACGGTAAGCCCGCGGCACTTCGCCGTCATCCGGAAGATGCCGGTCGAACACCTGAAACAGATATTCCCGGAAATACCGCATGAAAATCTCGCCGCATTCGCCGGAAAAGATCCCCCTGATGCTCTGCTGCTTCTCCTGCAAATGACACAGAATATGCGTGAGCCGGTCTTTGAAGCTGTCCCTGTCCGAAAAATCGTGATGCGCTTCCTGCATGATCTCCTCTGAGAACACATGCGCAAAAATCTCCGTACACATCGCTTTCAGCAGCTCATCCTTTGTCTCAAAATGCGCATAGAATGTGCTCCTGCCGATATCCGCCGCATCAATGATATCCTGCACGGTCAGCGCCGAATAGGTCTTCTGCTCCAGAAGATCCGTAAATGCCTGAAAAATCGCGGTTCTTGTTTTCCGCTGCCGTCTGTCCATGCCTGCTCCTTTCCGGTACAGTTTCCTGTTTTTGTCCGGTAACTGACATTCTGCATGAAGTGGTTCTTGCAATGCAGTCCGGATCGTGGTATGATCTTTACAGAACAACTTGTTTGTTATCATACAAAGCATACCATAAAATCATCAAAATGTCAAGGAGTACATTTGCATGAAAACGAAAAAAGATTTCCGATTCGATCAGCGCGCGGAGCATTACGACGAGGGATTTGAGGGCAGATCGTCCCGAAAATTCTACGATCTGATCGCGGATCACGCCGACATTGCAGACGGCATGCAGGTCCTTGATCTGGGCTGCGGAACCGGAACCGTCCTGCACCGCCTCTCGGAGCAGCACCGCTTCTCCGGATACGGCATTGACATTGAGGAACGCATGCTGGAGCAGGCTAGGCGCAAGTGCCCCGACATGCAGTTTCAGAACTGTCCGTGCGACCGGACGCCCTTTCCGGACGGCAGATTCGATGTGCTGATCGCATGCATGGCGTATCATCATTTTCCGGATCCGGAAGGCTTTGCAAAGGAATGCGCAAGGCTGCTGAAACGCGGCGGCAGGCTGTATCTCGCCGATCCGAAGCTGCCGTTTCCGGCGCGGCAGGTGCTGAACACCGCGCTGACAATCCACAGGATCAACGGCAGAGTCTATACAGCAGATGAGATCGGAAAGCGCTTTGCCGCACACGGATTTCAGCAGGTATTTGCAAAATCGGATGCGTATGCACAGTGCATCTGTCTGGAACGGAGCGAAAAATGAGCAGTTACATCAAAAAAATCAACGATTTTCTCGCGGGACTGCCGATGACGGTTGTCGGCGGCGTCTTCCTGATCCTCAGCCTTGTGTTCCGGCATACGGACACAAAGCTCCCCGCGGATCCCGCATGGGTGACGGTCATCATCTGCGGCATTCCGCTGCTGTACCTTTCCGTTTGGCGCATCATCCACAACAAGGGCATCAGCAAGATCTCCTCGGCGCTGCTGATCACCGCAGCCATGATCGCGGCAATCTGCATCGGCGATCTGTTCGCAGCGGGCGAGGTCGCATTCATCATGGAGATCGGCGCTATCCTCGAAGATATGACGACCGAACGCGCGAAAAAGGGCTTGAAAAAGCTCATCAGCCTTGCCCCGACACAGGGACGCGTGATCCGCGGCGGCACAGAAACGATGATCCCTGCTGCGGAGATCAAAGCAGGCGATCTGCTGCGCGTGCTGCCGGGTGAAACGATTCCTGCGGACGGCAAGATCGTCAGCGGCGAGACCTCGGTCGATCAGTCGATCGTAACGGGCGAGAGCCTGCCGGTGGACAAAACGGTCGGCGACAGCGTATTCTGCGGCACGATCAACCGCTTCGGCACCGTCGATCTGACCGCGACAAAGGTCGGTTCGGACAGCTCGCTGCAAAAGCTGATCCGCATGGTCGAGGAAGCCGAGCAGAAGCAGGCGCCGACACAGCGCATCGCGGACAAATGGGCAAGCTGGCTCGTTCCCGCAGCGCTCCTGATCGCGATTCTTGCATTCGTCATCACAGGTGATATCGTGCGCGCCGTGACGGTCATGGTGGTATTCTGCCCCTGCGCGCTGGTGCTCTCTACACCGACTGCGATCATGGCGGCGATCGGGCAGGCAGCCAAGCACGGCGTCATCATCAAATCCGGCGAGGCGCTGGAAATCATGGGCAAAACCGATACCATTGCATTTGACAAAACCGGTACGCTGACATGCGGCAAGCTGGAAGTCAGCGAGGTCGCAGCATTCGGCGGCATGGATCCCGACACGCTCCTGCGGCTTGCGGCATCTGCGGAATCGAAAAGCGAGCATCCGCTCGGCAAAGCGATCACCGAATATGCAAAACAAAAGCAGATTCCCCTCCCGCCCTGCGATCACTTCCGGATGCAGGCGGGCAAGGGTATCTGCGCAGAAACGGAAGGGCATGCGCTCTGCTGCGGCAATGAGAAATTCCTCAGCGAAAACGGCATTGCGCTTTCTGAGAAAGCTGCGGAAAAGGCTGCGCAGTTCCGGAATGAGGGCAAGGCATCTGTTCTGGTCGCTGAAAACGGCGCGGTCATCGGCATGCTTGCGCTGTCCGATGTGCTCCGTCCGGAAACGGCGGAAATGGTGGAAAAGTTGCATGCACTCGGCACAAAAACCGTCCTGCTGACCGGCGATCACCGGAAAACCGCAGAATACTTTGCAAAACAGGTCGGCATCCGCGAGATCCGCGCGGATCTGCTGCCGGAAGAAAAGGTGTCCGCGATCGCGCAGATGCAGAAGCACGGAACGGTCTGCATGATCGGCGACGGCGTGAACGATGCGCCCGCGCTGAAAACGGCAGATGTCGGCGTCGCAATGGGCAGCATGGGCAGTGATATCGCCGTGGAATCGGCTGATATTGCCCTGACGACCGATGATCTTGCCAAGCTGCCGTATCTGAAACGGCTGTCGGTCGCGACCAGAAACACGATCAAAACCGCGATCACCATTTCCATGTGCATCAATTTTGTCGCGGTCACGTTGTCCGTGCTCGGCATTCTGAATCCGACAACGGGCGCGCTGGTACACAATGCGGGATCCTGCTTTGTGGTGCTGATCGCCGCGCTGCTCTACGACCGCAAATTTGACTGAATATCACAAAAGGGGGAGCGATCCGATCGGACTGCTCCCCTGTTTTTTCAGATAGAATATTCCGGATTGCGCTCGTCAATGATGCGCTTGGATTTGTGCTCGGAGCGGGTATTCAGGCCGCCGTCCGGATGTACGACAACTCTTGCCGGCTTGACGCCGATGCGCGCCTTCAATGCTGCGGAGATCTCTGCTGCAACGGTGTCATCATCCTTCGGATTGTCCGCATTCTTCTCGATCTCGACCGCATATTTGCTGGTGAAATCCTTCTCGAAAATGCGGATCAGATACTCGCCGGTGATGCCGCTCTGCTCACGGATGACCGCTTCGATATCGCTCGGGAACACATTGACCGCAGAAACGATGAACATATCGTCCTTTCTGCCGAGAATATGGATCCTGCCGTGTGTTCTGCCGCACTTGCACGGTGTCTGGTCGATTCTGCCGATATCGCCGGTACGGAACCGGATCAGCGGACGGGCATGCTTGCGGAGCGTGGTGAAGACCAGCTCACCGGTCTCACCGGGCGGCAGGATCTCGCCGGTGTGGATATCCACGGTCTCGACGAGGATGTGGTTCTCTGCGATGTGCAGACCGTCGTGGTATTCGCACTGTGCCGCGCATGCACCGAAAATATCGGACAGACCGTAGAAATCAAAGACCTCTGCGCCCCAGATATCCTCGATCGCCTTTCTGGTCGCGTCGATCGAACCGCCGAGCTCGCCGGCAACGATGATCTTCTTGATGTTGAAATCCTTCTTCGGATCGTAGCCGGATTTCAGCGCCTTTTCGCCGAGCTGCCATGCATAGGACGGCGAAGTCCAGATGATCGTCGGCTTGTAGGTTTTCAGGATGAACAGCAGGCGTTCGCTCGGCAGCGTACCGCCCCAGATGCACAGTGCACCGAGGTTCTGTGCGCCGATGACGTCCGGGCCGCCGACATACAGCGAAAAATTCAGCGCATGCACATAGCGGTCGTTCGGTCTCATGCCGATCTGCCAGAACCACCGGCTCTCGGTCTCCTGAAACTCATCGAAATCCTTCTTGGTGAACGGGCTCATCGTCGGCACGCCGGTCGATCCGGAAGACGTCGAAATGAACACGACATCCTCCTCCGGCACAGCCGCGAGCTCACCGAGGAACGATCCGACGCCCTGTGTATCGCGCTGCGTTTTCTTATTGATGAACGGGAACTTCTCAAGATCCTTCAGGGACTTGATGTCCTCCGGCTTGACGCCTGCCTCATCGAACGAACGATGATAGTACGGTGCATTGTCATATGCAAATTTGACAATCTCCTGAAGATCGGCAAGCTGCCGCTTTTCCAGTTCTGCACGGGGGAGCGTTTCAAGCTCCTCATCCCAGTATTTGCTGTTGATATCTCTGCTCATTGGTGTGATCCTCCTTGTTAGCCTATCGGTTTGGTATGCTTTTATTATACACGATTCTGCTGCATTTGTCCAATACCTGCATTTTATCATGCGCAATAGGCTTTATCTATAACTGAAATTCTTTTCTATAAATGCCCACTTTTTGTCGCGGGACTGAATGATCGTTTCCAGATCCGCTGCATCCAGATGCCTGAAGCGTCCCTGCTTTTTCAGATAGTCTTCCACACTGGAAAATGTCTTCGGCTTATGGTTCAGCGTAAAGCTGTCGTTTTCATATTCCGCCAGATACCACAGCCCGCAGTCCACGACCTCTTTCGCGATCTCAACGGTCTGATCCGGCGCAATGCCCCAGCCGGTCGGACAGGGTGCGATCACATGAATATATTTTGTGCCCCTGATCTTTGCAGCCTTCTCCACCTTTTTGATGAAGTCCGGCAGATAGCCGATGCTCGCGGTCGCCGCATAGGGAATGCCGTGTGCCGCCGCGATCTCAAACATATTCTTCTTCGGGCGCAGATTGCCGTGAATATGCTCGCCGGCGGGCGTTGTGGTGGTACGCGCGCCGAACGGCGTCAGACCGCTTTTCTGGATGCCGGTGTTCATATAGGCTTCGTTGTCGTAGCAGATGTAGATGATATTGTCATTGCGGTCGATCGCGCCGGAAAGCGCCTGAATGCCGATATCCGCGGTTCCGCCGTCCCCTGCAAAGCCGACTGCGGTGAAGTCCGTATGCCCCTTTGCGCGGAGTCCCGCCTCGATGCCGGTCAGCATGGACGCAGTGCCGGCGAATGTGGAAATGATCGAATTATTGGAAAAACAGAGCTGCGGGAAATTGAAGCCGACCGCCGACATACATCCTGCCGGCAGAACCGATACCGCATTCTGTCCAAGCACTTTCAGCGCTGCCCTGACAGCAAGGCTTCCGCCGCATCCGGCACATGCCTTGTGCCCATAGAAATATTCGTCTCTGGAAATGCGTTCCGCTGTCGGATTACCCATTGCCGTCACCCCCGATCCCGATGAAATGAACGCCGTCCGCGCCGGCTTCCAGATCGGCAAAGATCTGTTCGATATCCCCTGCGGAGATATTTCTGCCGCCGAGTCCGCCGATATAGTTTGCGCCGCGGAGCTGTACGCCTGCCTTTTGCAGCGCGGAATTGACATTGGTATAGACTGTGCCCTCGCTGCCGAACGAAATATCCTTTTCCAGAACGGCAAATGCTTTTGCGCCTTTCAGCGCCGCTGCGATCTCCGTATGCGGGAACGGGCGCATATACCGGATGCGGATGACGCCCGCCCTGATGCCCTGTTCGCGGAGCCGGTCGGCTGTCTCGCGGCAGAGCCCTGCAATGCTGCCGAGCGTCACGAGCACATAATCCGCATCGTCCGTGCGGTAAGCTTCGAGCACGCCGGGATAGCGTCTGCCGAAGATCGCCGCAAATGCCTGCTCGGTCTCCGCAATGACCGGAACTGCCGCAAGCATTGCACGGTGCGCGTTGTATTTGAAGATGTAATTGGTATCCGGTCCGGCGGAAAATGCCAGATTCTTCGGATCGTCAAAATCCACGCGGTTTTCCGTTTCATACGGCGGCAGAAATGCATCTGCCTGCGCCTGCTCCGGAATGTCCACCGTTTCATAGGTATGCGTCAGCACAAAGCCGTCCAGATTGACCATGACCGGCGTCGAAACACGGCTGTCCTCCGCGATGCGCCAGCTCATCAGCGCAAGATCCAGCGCTTCCTGCGCATTCTCCGCATAGACCTGGATCCAGCCGCTGTCCAGCTGCGAAAGGCTGTCGCGCTGGTCGCCGTAGATGTTCCACGGCAGTGCCGTCGAGCGGTCTGCGTTCATCATCACGATCGGAAACCGTCCGCCGGATGCGTAATACAGACATTCCGCCATGTAGAGCAAGCCCTGCGAGGATGTCGCGGTGAATGCTCTTGCACCGGCAGCGCTCGCGCCGATCGCGCAGGACAGCGCCGAGTGCTCGGACTCCACATGAATGAACTCCGAATGCAGACTGCCGTCCTCGACCATTTCCGAAAGCCGCTCCACCACGATCGTCTGCGGTGTGATCGGATATGCGGAGATCACATCGGGCTTTGCAAGGCGGATGCCCTCCGCAAAAGTCTCATTTCCGGATAAAAACCGTTTGCTCATTCGCGCTCCGCCTCCATTCTGACCGCACCGGTCTTGCAGATCTTTGCACAGATGCCGCAGCCCTTGCAGAAGTCATAATCAATGACCGCTTTGCCGTTCTGCACGGCGATCACGCCGTCCGGACAGTACAGATAGCACTGCTCGCATCCGATACATCGCGCCGGCTCGATCACCGGACGGATGCTCCGCCAGCCGCTGTTCACCGACACCAGATAACCCGCTTCAAATGCCGTCGCCTGCGGCACCTCTGACGCGGAAAAGGTTGTTTTCTCCCGCAGATACGGTTTCATTTCTGCACCGCCTTCCCTGCGCTGCGCAGCGCACCGATATTCCGCTCCCGGATCTTCTGCGGCATATAGCCGTTGATCGCCTGCACCGCTTCATCCTCTGTCACGATGCCGGAGAGCGCCGCCGCAATGCCGAGCATCACGGTATTGACAGTCGGGAGCCGGTATTCTGCTGCAATCGCCGCTGCATCGAAGCTCTCCGCACCGTCGATCTGTTTTTTGGAATTGACAATGATCCTGCCGTCCGGCTTTTTCAGCTTCAGCAGCTCCGGACTGTACAGTGTATCATCCAGCACCACGATAAAATCCGCATGCTCGGTCTGACTGCGGTCGCGCACCGGCTTTGTGTCAAGCTTTGTAAATGCTCTGACCGGTGCGCCGCGCCGTTCGGGACCGAAGGACGGAAATGCCAGTGCATACCGCGCATCATCCGCCGCGGTATACGCTGCACCGAGCAGCTTTGCGGCGGTAAAAGCCCCCTGCCCGCCGCGTCCGAGCCAAAGAATCTCTTTCATATCGCGATCTCCTATCGAATTGATATCATTCATTATACGCCGAATCCTGCCTGCTGTCCAATACCAATGCGCTATCATCTGTTATAGGATAATCCGATAACAGATCATACCTGCAAATAGCGTTTCAGTTCTTCCAGATAGATCGCTGCGGTCTTGCTCCGGATCGTGTTTTTCAGCGTAATATAGCCGATTTCCATAGATTCGTCCTTTTCCTCATCGACAAACGGCACTGCGATATAATCGCTGCCGTTCAGCTCCTCGCAGATGATGCCGGAGCAGAGCGTATAGCCGTTCAGCCCGATCATCAGATTCAGCATCGTGGCGCGGTCATTTGCCTTGATCGTCCGCGGATATTCATTCGTGCTGAGGATCTCCTCGGCATAATAAAACGAACTGTGCTCCCCCTGCTCAAACGACAGGCAGGGATATTCCGCAAGCTGCGCAAAGCTGATCGCCGGTTCCTTTGCGAGCGGATGCCCCTTCCAGAGATAGACATAGGGCTGACAGACCGTCAGCGGCGTAAAGACCAGACCGCTGCTGTTCAGGATCTTCGTGATCGCCTTGCGGTTGAATGCATTGAGATACAGAATGCCGATCTCGCTGCGCAGATTGGCGACGTCGCTGATGACCTCGGCAGTCTTTGTCTCGCGGATCGCGAACTCATACTTTGCCGTATCAAAGCGCTTGACCATTTCCACAAACGCTTTGACCGCAAAGGAATAATGCTGCGCGGAGACACCGAATTTCTTTTTGACATTGCCCCTGCTGATATATTTTTCCGCAAGCACATCAAACTGCCCGACGACCTGCTGCGCATACCGCAGAAACTCCGTGCCGTCATTGGTCAGCGTCACGCCGCGTCCGCTGCGGTTGAAGATCTGAATGCCTGCTTCCTTTTCGAGCTCCTGAACGGATGCAGTCAGCGACGGCTGCGACACATAGAGCCGCTCCGCCGCCTTGTTCATCGAGCCGGTTTCCGCGATCGCAAGTGCGTATTTTAACTGCTGCAAAGTCATTGCTGTACCTCGTTTCTATTGGTTAATCGTAAAGCCCCGTGCTGAAATAACGGTCGCCGCGGTCGGGGAAAACGGTCACGACATTGCCGCGTTCGATGCGCTCTGTCAGTTTCAGCACCGCAGCCAGCGCCGCGCCGGACGATGATCCCGCAAAAATGCCCTCGTGCTTTGCAAGCGCTTTGGATGCTGCAAAGGCTTCATCGTCCGTCACCTTAATGACATCGTCTACCAGCGACATGTCCATTGTCTCCGCAATGAAGTCGTTGCCGATGCCCTCGATGTTGTAATCGCCGTGTTCGCCGCCGCCCATTGTCGAGCCGACCGGATCTGCCAGAATGCCGCGGATCTGCGGATTCTTCTCCTTGAGATAGCGCAGAATGCCCGTATAGGTTCCGCCGCTGCCGGCGCCTGCGACAACATAGTCGATCCTGCCGTCAAGCGCTTCATAGATCTCTCTGCCGGTCGTTTCATAATGTGCAAGCGGATTGCTCTGATTTTTGAACTGCTCCAGCGAAACGGAACCGGGGATCCCCGCCTTGATCTGCTCCGCCTTTTCCACCGCACCGAGCATCCCCTTTTCACGCGGCGTATTGACCACCTCTGCGCCGAGCGCGCGCAGCAGCGCCTGTTTTTCCGCAGAAAACTTGGTCGGCACCACAAAAATAATGCGGTAACCGCGGTTCAGCGCCGCAAATGCAATGCCGAGCCCCGTATTGCCGGCGGTCGCTTCGACGATCGTGCCGCCCGGTTTCAGGATGCCGCGCCGTTCGGCATCGTTGAGCATGTAAAGTCCGGTTCTGTCCTTGACGCTGCCCGACGGATTCCAGAGCTCCAGCTTTGCAAATGCCGTCACGCCGCTTTTCTGTACCAGATTGCCGAGGCGCACCAGCGGCGTATTGCCGATCAGCGCCTGCATCGAATCATAATAGTTCATCGTCCGCCCTCACTTTCCGGTTTTCGCCTGCGCGATCGCCTGTTCCAGATCCGCAAGAATATCTGCAATATTTTCAATGCCGACAGAAAGACGGATCAGACCGTCCGTGATGCCGACCTGCTTCCGGATCTCTGCCGGAATGGATGCATGCGTCATCGTTGCGGGGTGGCAGACCAGCGATTCCACGCCGCCGAGACTTTCCGCCAGCATGACCAGCTTCAATGCCTCGAAAAAGACGCGGATATCATAATCTTCATGCAGCTCAAACGAGATCATGACGCCGCCGTTTTTCGCCTGCTTCTGATTCACCGCATAGTCCGGACTGTCCGGCAGACCGGGGTAATAAACGGTCTTGACCGCAGTGTGATTTTTGAGATATTCCGCTGCTTTCTGCGCATTTTCCACATGGCGGTCCATGCGGACGGCAAGCGTCTTGATGCCGCGGATCAGCAAAAACGAATCGAACGGGCCGAGCACGCCGCCCGTGGAATTTTGAATGAACGCGATCTGCTCCGCGAGTTCCTTTGTGCTGACGACCGCCAGTCCCGCGACCACATCGCTGTGTCCGCCGAGATATTTCGTTGCGCTGTGTACCACAATGTCCGCGCCGAGCGCCAGCGGCTTTTGCAGATACGGCGTCATGAACGTGTTATCGACGATGACGAGCAAGCCGTGCGCATGCGAGATCTCTGCGATCGCACGGATATCCGTGACCGTCATCAGCGGATTCGCGGGGCTTTCCAGCATTACCGCTCTGATGTCCGGCGTGATCTGCGATGCAAAGACATCCGGATGCGCGGTGTCCGCGATCGTGTACACGATGCCGAAATGATTGAACACTTTATCCAGCACGCGGAATGTGCCGCCGTAGACATTGCTGGAAATCAGCACGCGGTCGCCGCTGTGCAGCAGGCTCAGAACCGCGGTGATCGCCGCCATGCCGGAGCCGAACGCAAAGCCTGCATAGCCGCCTTCCAGCTCCGCGATCAGTGCTTCCAGCGCTTCTCTGGTGGGGTTGCCTGTGCGGGAATATTCGTATCCGCGCATTTTTCCAAGACCGTCCTGCTGATAGGTCGAGGTCTGGTAGATCGGAATGTTGACGGCGCCTGTGCGCGCGTCTGTCGAAATGCCGCCGTGGATCAGGGCGGTCTCATCATATGCAAATCTGCTCATCACAATTCTCCTTATTCACTATTCAAAGCTGTATCCCGCGGTATAAACCGCCGAGATCAGGCTCACATTTTCAAACGCGTGCATGCGATCCTGCCTGCCGGCAAAATAGGCTTCCTGCACCTTCTCCGGCGTCAGATACGTGTCGATCTGAAAGCCGAGCGCATACAGCGCACGCGATACATCATTATAATCGTAGCCGCCGCGCATTGTTTCGCCGAGCGATTCCGTGATCTGCTCCAGCCGCGCGACTCTTGCGGGAAACTGCGTTCCCTTCATCGGATAGTCAAACACAAGCACGCTCTCCGGAACGGACAGCGCCGCGATCTGCGAAAGCGTATCCGCAAACACATCCAGCGTCAGATAATACGTCACGCCGAGGATGCTGAAAAAGGTTTTCTTTTGCGGATCAAATCCCGCATGCAGCAAGCGCTCCGTCATCTGCTCGCGCTCGAAATCCACTGAAACAAAATGGACGTTTTCCGGCACATTCCATTCCAGATTCCGGATGCGTTCCAGTTTGCTGCGCTGCGTATCCGGATGATCGACCTCGAAGATTTCA
The DNA here is from genome assembly GCA_001603005.1 of Clostridiales bacterium Firm_04. GTDB lineage: Bacteria > Bacillota > Clostridia > Oscillospirales > Ruminococcaceae > Firm-04. The sequence continues at coordinate 4,305 of LVAJ01000047.1, read as the reverse complement.
ATGTCCGGATCCGGATTGCGGAACGAAAATGTATCCGAACCGGCACCGCAGATCACATACTGGATCTTGCCGTGCGCCGCCGCAAACCGTTCCAGACGGCTTTCCGTAAAATGAATGCGCGAAAGCGGGATCGGCGCGATATATTCGATGATGAGCTGTTCGGTATCCGCACGCGAAAAGGGCACCGGCTGACCGGTAAACCCGCGGCTGACCATGTCATACATCGCTTCAAATTCCGCCCTGCCGATCAGATCAAAGGCAAGGTCGTCGTCAAAGATCTTCTCCCGCGCACGCGTCGCATGCCATGCTCTTGCAAATGCGCAGAGCTTTGCCGTGACGCTTTCTCTTGCATCAACCATAAATCCTCCTGAATGCATAAAAAATGCGCAGAATGCATACCGCACTCCGCGCTTCAGCAGGTTTCCCCTGTTTTTCTGATTGCAGCAGAAGGACAACATCGCTGCGCATTCGCGTGTGTATGACAAGCCGGACGTATTCTGTTTTGAGACATACGACAACACATCATACAGCACATGAACTTCACGCGGGACACATCCTTTCATTAACCTTTATTCCTATCGGAACTGTATGCATTATAGCACAGATCGCATACTATGTCAATAGGTTTCATCTATATTCGGCGATCTGCATAAAAAATAACGGTGTTGTCAGAACATGTTTCCGCAAAAAATCCCTTGAACAGCTAGTCCAAGGGATTCCCTTACTTTTTCCAGCGCAGCAGATATTGCTGCAGACGGTTAAACAAAAACGTCACGCCGATGACCACAATGCCGATGACAAGCAGTCCGGTGATCGTTCTGGTGTAGTCGCCGAAATCGGAGTAATACTTGACATAATAGCCCATGCCGTCGCGCGCACCGATCATCTCCGCAGAAGTCAGCAGAATAAATGATACGCTGAGTCCCTGATTGCAGCCGAGGAAGATCTGCGGCAGCGAGGCGGGCAGGATCACCGAGAACAGCATCTCCGGTCCGCGGACATTCAGCACCTTTGCGGAATCAATGATGCGGCGGTCCACATTCAGCACCCCGCTCATCGTGCCGGCAAATACCGGCCAGAAGGTCGCAAGAAAAATAACAAAGACCGATACCGAACGGAAGGTCGGCAGCAGTGCGATGCCGTAGGGAATGTAAACGATCGGCGGGATCGAGCTGAAAAACTTGGAGATGTATGCCGCTGCACCGCCGAGCCGCGCATTCCAGCCGAGGAACAGCCCCAGCGGAATTGCAGCGACTGCTGCAAGCAGAAAGCCTTTCAGCGTGATGCCGAGCGAGCTGCGGATGTTCACGAGGATCTTGCTGCGATCCTCTGCAAACTGCGCGAGCACTTTTCCGGGCGGCGGGAACAGCATCGGATTCAGCAGATTGAACTTTGCGGTCACAAGCGACCACAATGCCAGCAGCACGAAAATAAACCCGACGATATCCACGAGCAGCGCTAAGCTCTCCTCTTTCTTCACGAGAAATGTGCCGAGCAGCGTGACCGCTTCCAGCCCGCAGGCAAATGCGATCAGTGCGCCGGTATGGACATCGGACGCCGCGCGATCCGGCAGAAGCTGGATCAGCAGCAGAACTGCGAACAGCAGATGCGTCACATGCAGCAGGCGCTTCCGGACGGTCATATCACGACCTCCTCTCCGCCGATCCGCTCCGCAACATCATGATAGAGCAGCGAAAGCAGCCGGTTCCGGAACTGACCGTATTCCGCGGTCTGCGTGAGCGATTCCCGTCTGCGCGGGCGGTCAAACGGCACCTGCACGATCTCATTGACCGTGCCCGGATGCGCCGTCAGCACCACGATCTTATCCGAAAGCAGAATCGCTTCATCAATATCATGCGTCACAAATACGACGGTCTTGCGGTGCTCCTTGCTGTCCCCTTCCCAGAGCGAGAGCAGCAGCTCCTGCAAAACCACGCGGTTTTTCGCATCAATTGCGCTGAACGGCTCATCCATGAGCAGGATCTCCGTATTCATCGCAAGGGCGCGGGCGATCGCAGCGCGCTGCTGCATACCGCCCGAAAGCTGCGAGGGATACTTTTTGCCGAAGCCCTCAAGCCCGACCTTGCCGAGAAATTCATCTGCGATCTTCAGGCACTCCCTGCGGCTGATATCATGCCGCGCCTGCTTGATGCCGAACGCAATATTGGTGCGTGTCGTCATCCACGGGAACAGCGAATAATGCTGGAACACAACGCCGCGTTCCTTTCCCGTGCCGTGCAGTGCCTTGCCGTCGATCTCCACGCTGCCGTCCGCTGCCTGATAGATGCCTTCCAGCACGCTGAGCAGCGTGGATTTTCCGCAGCCGCTCGCACCGATCACGCTGACAAATTCGCCTGCTCCGACACCGAATGAAACATCGTGCAGCGCATTGAAGCTTCGTCCGCGCTCTGTGTAATCGACTGTGAGATGCTTGATCTCGATTTTATTCGTAGTCATTGAAATGCTCCTCTAATGACTTGTAAATATCATCGGACTGCTCTGCAAGAATGCTGTCCAGCGCCTGCTTGTAGAGTGCCGTATTATAAAGCGGCTCGATATCGTAATCCTCGGTATATCCGAGCTCCACGATCGTCTTTTTCAGCTCGACCGTGCCCTGCTTATCCGGATCCGGACTCGAAACGCTGTATCCGCCGTATACTTCGGTGTCGATCAGATCTTCTTCAATGTCGATGTAGGTTTTGACGTCCGCGATCGTCTTTTCGTGGTCGGTCTGCGTCAGATGATACGCTTTCAGCAGCGCGCGTTCCAATGCGATGTAGGTATTCGGATTCGCGTTGACGGATGCCGTCGCCGCGACCTGACGGCAGCACGGCTGATTCTGCAGCGCTTCCTCATGTGCGCAGTAGTAAACAACGCGATAGCCCTGCGATTTTGCAAGCGAGGCATACGGCGAATAGACCGATGCCGCGTCGATCGTCGCATTGGAAAGCGCCGCGTAAGCATCCTTCTGGCTGTCGAAATAGACGATGTTCACCTTGTCCTCGCCCTCGCCGATCTCTATGCCGGCGTTTTTCAGCAGGATCTGCAATTCGGCATCCTGCACGCTGTTCTTGACCGATGCCACATTTCTGCCCTTGAGGATCTCAACGCCTTCCTCATCCTTTTCCGCAAATTCCGGCTTGATGACATAGCCGTGACCGTTCGTCATCGCGCCGCCGACGATCGTGACGTCATGTCCCTGACTCTGGAAGGTCAGCGTCGGAACGGAGCCGATGAACGCAAGATCGAGCTTGCCGGATTCCAGACCGTTGACCAGCTCGCCTGCGCTGGAAAACTGCGTCAGCGTGACGTTCAGCCCCTCATCCTTGAAATAGCCTTCTTCCTGCGCGACAAATGCGAGCAGATGCGCGGTCGAATTGAGGTAGCCGAGGTTGAAATCGGATTTTTCCGGCGCTGCGGTATCCGCCGCGGATTCCGGTTCAGCGCTGTTTTCCGCTGCGGATTCCGCACTGCTCTGCGGCTGTTCGGAAGATTCCGACGAGGACTGCGCCGCGGAACTGTCCGCGGTCTGTGCGGGTGTATTGAATGCGCCGCAGCCGGTCAGAAGTGCCAGCGACGCGAAAACTGCGATCAACTTTGCCTGATTTTTCATATAGATCATTCACCTTTCATCTTTTTGGTTTTCGTTTTTTCAGAATGCATGCGGGTTACAACATCGCATTCGTTCCGAAAATCCAAGATCAAGCCGGATGTTTCGCATCAAAATCACTCCCTGTATTTCTGATACGTTTATCATACCATACCGATCTGCATTTGTCCAATACAGAAAGATGATGATTCCATATAGACATAATCTATAATAAAAAGAGTTCATAATGCTTTCCGGAAGCGTTATGCGCATCTTTCAGTGCACTGGTTTTCGGAAGCCTATTGCTGTAAATCAGAATTTGCGGGCATAACTTCTCTCGGTTTACTCCATTTAATCCCATGTGTCATTTCTCCCCACGAAACGGGGGTGACAACCCAAGGGGACAGGGGGAAACTCGCAAGCTCGCATTCCCCCTATCCCCTTAGGTTTTCGCCCCCGAGCCCCCGCTTTCCTGATCCCTTAACCCCCTATGCTCCGCGAACCAAAAGCGTATGCGGAACCCAATAGAGAGGAGAGAGTAAGGAAAGAGAGAGCGCGAGAGGGAAAACCTAAGAGAGAGGGGAGATAAGCGACGAAGGAGCGCCTCCCCTCTTTCTTGGGTTGTCCCTCTCGCATTCGCGCCCCGCGCCCAGTGAAAATCTTCATCGGACATACGATAAAGAGAGGATGACACAAACAAGCTAACCGACAAATTC
>LVAJ01000046.1 GCA_001603005.1 Clostridiales bacterium Firm_04 | reverse complement strand
AATTTTGATTTATCGGTCTGGTGTAGAAAATGGATAAATTCCCTTTGCTTTTCTATCCTGGGAACAACTATCCTCATTTCATTATACATCGAAACATTGAAATGCTTTTGAGCAACTCCATGCTGCATTGCATCAATTTGTATCTTTCCATGTGGAAAATTAGTATATGCACATAGGTATTCAGGGAGTATCAAATCTGTTTTGGGATGAGCAATAATCAGATCGATAACATTTCGACCATCGTATTCAGGGGTAACAACGCAACTTGTTCCGGGATATCCGCTACGAACAACAAGAACATCGCCAGTATGTGCAATAGTCCTTTGATTCTCAGACATTCCTTTTTCCGTAAAATACACCCAGTCACTGTCATTTACGTGCATGGAACCAACATTCAATGATCTGAATGCTGGAACACCGGTGCCGTCATTGGAATAAAAGCGCGTGGGCTTAATGACTAATCCGACTTGAACATCAGCAATGTCTGCAATTGTGTGGGTTGCGTTATTGATAGCGCTTAGAGGATCCCCAAACATCTCGATAAATTGCGATTCAGCTTTTGGTAGGCTGTTTTGGTGCGCTCCATAGCCCAAAGAAGCTCTGACAGTTCCGTTATCTTGGCTTCATCGGGCAGAGTGAACTCGTAATCCTGCAAAATTGCCGGTGACAGTCTTTTGGACATAGAGCCGTCTGCGTATCGGTTAGCATAATCCCAAAAAGCATCAGTGTTCAAGACAAATGGAATAATTGCGCGGAGCTGATCGTCATTTATACGCAATACGATGGAATCACCTGATGTCAGACCGTCAAAATCTACACAAGAAGCTCTTTTCAGATATACATTTCTTCGAGCAACTAATATATCACCGCTATGAAACACTTTCATAGCAGAAGCAAGCTTTTGCGTGTTTCCCCATCTGGTGATTTTCACTGAACCTGAATCGTAGTGTTCCAATCCTACAAAGCGATCGTACTGAGAACTTGCTGGGTTATCTTCGCGCTCGTTGATAATAGATACAAGCTCCTTTAATTTTACTTTACTCATAAGACACCTCCGAAAGCATCGTCAGTATCTCCTCATAGCAGTCTTGTACTGCTCCGGAGCTCGCAATCCAATCTGAAAGAGTATCGTCTATAGACATTTCATCATCCATGACAGAAGTAGTGTCATGAACATACAAGGCGATACTTAATTTGGCGTTATTGCTTAGAATTTCTTCTGTGGTAGCAATAGCTGAAAAACCTTCCACCACTTTGAAAGAAGCGTAAACGCTTGAAATCTTGTCAATATGGCTGTCTTCCAGATAGCTTTCAGTATTTTTACGGGTGACTTCATCTCTTGCATTGATGAACAACACTTTTCCGCGCCGTTCAGCAGGCTTATTGCGTCGGCAGATGACGATGCAGGCATCCATCGGGCTGTTAAAGAATAGATTCTTACCGATGCCGATGACGCAATCGACCAAATCAGCCTCAACCAGCTTTTTCCGCATATCACATTCTTCATTTCGGAACAGAATACCATGCGGGAAAAGAATCGCGCATCTGCCGGTGTCCGGCTTCAAGCTCATGAGGATATGCTGAAAGAACGCATAATCCGCTCGCCCTTGTGGAGGTGTACCGAGAAAATTGCGTCCGTACTTATCGTTTTCAAATGCACCGCGATCCCATTGCTTTATGGAGTACGGCGGATTGGCGAGCACCAGATCGAACTGCTGGAGCTTGCCTTTTTCAATAAATGCCGGGTTTTTCAGGGTGTCATCATTGACGATATGAAAATCCTCTACACCGTGCAGGAAGAGATTCATTCTGCCGATCGCACTGGTCAGCTGGTTGATTTCCTGCCCGTAGATTTGCAGATTACGCCACTCCTTGCCGTGCGCTTTCAGGTGCGCAATGCAGGAAATGAGCATGCCAGCGCTGCCGCAGGTCGGATCATACACCGATTCGCCGCTCTGCGGCTGCAAAATCTCTGTCATCAGGTGTACGACGGTCCGGTTGGTATAGAATTCCTGCGCAGTATGGCCGCTGTCATCCGCGAATTTCTTGATCAGATACTCGTATCCCTGTCCCAGCTCATCTTCCGGGCAATTTGCAAGAGAAAGCACCTTGGAAGAGAAATGCTCCAGCAAATCACGCAGAAGCCGGTCCGGCAAGCGATTCTTGTTGGTCCATGCGCCGTCACCGAAGATACCGGTCATTTTTTCGCCGTTTGCTTTCTCGATCGCACGAAATGCCGCCACGATCGCAGCACCAACATCTTCCGTTACCTGACGGACATCTTTCCAATGATGCCCTTTCGGAACAAGAAATGTATGCAGCTCATCCTCCGGATATAATGCGATATCATCACCGTATTCTTCTTCCGCTTTGACGGTTTCTTCGTCGTAAACATCGCAGATACGCTTGAAAAACATCAGCGGGAAGATATACTGCTTGTACGCGCCTGCGTCAATATTGGTGCGCAGAAGGACAGCCGATTGCCATAAATAACTTTTGAGCTCGTCCAGTGTCAGCCGTTCAGCCATCAATATATCCTCCTTCCCGCAGCAGTTCCATTAACGCAGCCTCGCTGTCTTTCACTTCCTGCAAGGCTTCCATGAATTCACGGCGAACCTGCTTAGGATCAACCGTCTCAGCGGGCGTTTTTTCAATATATGAATTGACAGCAAGCGTGAAATCCTTCTCCCGGATTGTATCCAGCTCAACGATTGCACACTTATCAATGACGCTCTTATAGTCGGTCCAGAGGTCGAATACCTGCTTGATATCATCTTCTGTCATGATATTCTTGGCTCTCTGGGCCGTGTAAATGTTCGTTGCGTCAATCATGCAGACTTTATTTCGGTGTGCAGCAGGCTTATTGTTGTTCAGGAACAGGATACAAGCAGAGACGCCTGCACCATAGAACAGGTTTCCGACCAGCGTGATCACACACTCGACACAATCAGTCTCGATCATCTTCTGGCGGATCGTACCCTCACGGCCACCGTGGAACAGAACTCCCTGCGGCATGACAACGGCGCAGCGGCCTGTTTTCGGATCCATTGAGCAGTACATATGCTGGAGCCAGGCAAAATCAGCGTTGGAATCCGTCGGGCTGCCCCAGATGTTGCGTCCCCACTGATCACTTTCAAAGATCTCCGCGCCCCATTTATCAAGGCCAAACGGAGGATTCGCCAAGACACAGTCGAACTGCTGCAATCTGCCGTTTTTGATAAATACCGGCTTACGCAGCGTATCCTCACGCTCAATCTTGAATTCCTGCGCTCCGTGCAGGAACAGATTCATACGAGCGATCGCAGATGTAGACAGATTCTTTTCCTGACCATAGATTTTGCCGTAAGAAGCTCTTTCATCGTCCATATTGCGTATCGCTTCGATGAGCATACCGCCGGTGCCGCAAGCCGGATCGTATACAGATTCGCCGGATTTCGGCTGCAACAGTTGCACCATGAGCTTGACCACAGAACGTGGTGTATAAAACTCACCTGCATTCTTTTTGCTCATATCAGCGAACTTTTTGATCAGGTATTCATAGGCATCGCCCATAACATCAGCAGAATAATTCTGATTTCCGACTGGCAGAGAGGACATATGCTCAACAAGATTTCTGAGACGCTCATCATCCAGTTTGGTTTTATCTGTCCAGTTGGCATCATCAAAAGAGGAGAAAAGCCCAGCCAGCTTGGAAGGATTCGCTCGCTCAATGCCCATCATAGCGTCAACGATAGCCTTGCCGACATCCTCACTCGTCTGGCGTACATCATTCCAATGACAGCCTGCCGGAATCACCAGATCATATATCTCGTCTTCCGGAAAGAGCGATATATCCTCTCCGTAGGTCTGCTGGTTTTCTATAACCTCTTCATCGTAAACATCGGAAATCCGCTTAAAAAACAATATCGGAATCACATAGGATTTATAATCATCCTGATCTATCGGCCCGCGTAGAATATTGCAAGCCTCAAAAAGATGATTGTAGAGGCGATTTGCCGTTGTTTCTTGGCTTCTATCTGCTTTACTACTCTTAGGGCTCATGTCTTTTCCTCACTAAGCTATCTTTTTATCAATCAGTACCCATAAACATTTCTGGAATCGAAACACCTGTCCGTTCACGGAGCAGGTCAAGCTGCGAGAAGTTGAATCCAAAGTAGGTTCCGTGACGTCTCGCTTTCTTACCTGTAAAAAGATAATCTATGCTCTCCTGAATCAATTCTTTCATATAAAATGCATCCCTGTCAAAACCTTTCTTTACTATATTATGAATAGCAATACGTGAGAGCTGTATTTGAATGACACGGTAATGCTCTGTATCTGCGTTTTTATCCAGGATGCTGAGAATCTCGAACAGCGTATTTTCATCTTGAGGGGCTCCGGAAATATGAGCTTTCTGCGGAATAAAGTGAACTTGGCTCTCATCATTCAAGAATTCCACAGTACAATTTGTATACCGGCAGATCTGATTCTGAATGTTATTGGGCACAAGGGTGCCGTTCATTCCATATAGCGCATGGTCTGCATGTGCACGCAAACCCAAAACGCCATTTCGTCTATAAATTGATGCGGATTTTTGTGATGGTACCGAATTCCGTTCCGTAGCTGATGCTGTGTTGCTGGTGTTGTCTTTCTCAGATTCAGAATACTGTTCAAGATCAGGAAAAGCATCCTGCCAATTGAGATATTCATCATTTGAAATACGTCCATTTTCCAACATTTGCCGTATTTCATACCATTCATTGAGAGCTTTGCTCAAGTCTTCATTGCCTGTCCGAAGGCTAAACGAAGCAAGTTGCTTGTCTGAATCTGGCTCGCACTCTATTGGAACAATGAATCCGCCTCGCTCAAGATCAAACAATACATGCATGATATCAGAGATGCTATTAAACGGATATTCAAACAACGCAGCGGGATTGACTTGCAGCTTCTCCGCTATCAGATTCAACATCTCATCGTTGACCTGGCGATCTCCCGCTTCATAATGCTGAATAGATTTTGAAGAAACATTAAGGGATGCTGCCAGAAGCTTGATTGTGATGCCTTTTCGTTTCCGAATGCATCGTATTTTGTCTCCTTTGGATTGAACTGCATGGATTGCTTTAGAATATTTTTTCTCCGCCATGATTATTCTCCCTTGACAAATGAGCATTTTAATGTTATAATGAACAGCAGGAACAAATTTGGGGGGCATTGTCGCAAGCGAGACCGAATTTGCACCTACTCTTAAATGCTGCATCCGCAGCCAAACACTAAAAGGAGGTTCAGTGTTATGAAAACCACAAATAACGAATTCCCGAGCACCGACTGTCTGACCGTCGATGTCAAAACCTGTGCGCAGATGCTGGGATTAGGACTGCGTAGCACCTACCGTCTGGTTGAGCAGTCGTACAGAGAAAAACAGCCGCTGCGGGTTCTGCGCTTCGGGACAACCTACCGGATTGTCACGAAATCTATCCTGACTCTTGTATACGGTAATACAGGAGGCTGATCGAGATGGCTACGATCACATCAAAACAGCGGGCAAATGGATTGGTGTATTATATAGTATATAACCATACAGAAGAGGACGGGAGCCGAAAACAGAAATGGATCCGCTGTAACTCTTTACATGATGCCCGTTTGCTGCTGCCGGAAGTCGAAGACTATGAACGCCGGAACCTGATCTATCCGATTCCCCAGGAAAACCGACAGTATCGGATTGCAGCCAAGGCGAAAAAAGCACCCGCCGAAATCGGCGCCGGGATTACTGTAAGGCAGCTGATTACGGAATATATGGAACACCGCTGCAAGAACGGATTCTGGGAAGCAGCGACTTGCAGATACAATGAGTCACTCAGTAACAACTACATCTACCCATATATTGGGGATTACCTGATTGTTAAGGTGCAAGCGCGTGATCTTCAGCTTTTCTACGATGACCTGCCGAATCACGAGGCCGTGCGGCAGCGTAAAAAGGATTCGATCACAAAGGTCACCAAACGTACCGTGCGGGAAATCCACAAGATTATCCGGCCTGCATTTGCTTATGCTGTCAATCTCGGCTACATCAAATACAATCCGGCGAATGATCTGGAACAGCCGAAACTGGAAGCGAAAAAACGTGCGCAATGGACGGAGGAAGAAGTGAAGAAAGCTATTTCATTATGTGATGATCCCGATTTATGGCTGATGATGCAGATTATGTACTGTGCCACTGCCCGCAGCGGAGAACTGCTCGGACTGCAATGGAAATGCGTCCATATCTTCGGAAAAGATGCAGAATGTCCTTATATCTTTATCGACAAAGAGCTAGCACGGCTCGACAAAGGAAGCATTGAATCAACAGATACTGTTGTATATTTCACGTTTCCGGCAATCAGTCCGAACCAGAAAACTTTGCTCGTTTTGAAAAAGCCTAAGACCGAGAGCAGTATCCGAAAGGTCTATATCCCGTTTTCGCTGGCAGAGAAGCTGCGGGAACACAAGAAAGCGCAGGACGAACTGCTGTCAATGAGCGACTATCCGCGTTATGATATGGTCTTTTGCCACGATAACGGCAGACCAATCAGTGATGATACCATGCTGAAACGCTTTAAGAAGCTTTTACGGGAACACGGTCTCCGCCAAGTCGATCCGTATTCGCTCCGGCATTCCGGCGCGACAGCAAAGCTCCGTGCCTCACGGGATATTAAAGCAGTGCAGGGCGACATGGGACACAGTTCGACCGACATGCTGCTGAATGTCTACGCAGATATCGTTGATGAGGAACGGCAGAAGCTGGCTGCACATATGGAGAGCAATCTGTATGCAGATTCAACATCAAATGAACCCGTCGATCCTGAGACGGATGCAAAGAACGATTGATGGAAAAAGGTAAATGTTAGCGGATGTTAGCGGATTCTACTCTGCCTAACGGTCAAACAGCGGTTATGTTAGCGGATGACTGACCGATATCCGCTTGTACCGAAAGACTATCGGAGTAAAATCAGATCAACAGCTCATCTCGATTTTTATTTTTGTTATGATATGGCAAATCAGCAGAAATACGCGAAAATTCGCGCATTTCCGCTGATGCAGAGCGCCCCGGACTGGAATCGAACCAGCGGCGTTTCGCTTAGGAGGCGAACCCTCTATCCTACTGAGGTACCGGGGCATATTCAAATTTGGCTCAGAAAAGGCGGCTCTTCGCAGAATGGGTTAGGAGGCAGCCGCTCTATCCTACTGAGCTATCAGGGCAGATCACTCACTTATTATAACACATTCGCCGGCACAGGTCAAGCGCCGGCGAATATTTTTTGTTCACGGCGAATATTTTTTGTTCAGATGTCCGCATCCTCATCGTTGATGAAATCGGCGATGATATACCGCGGACGCTGTTTGACCTCGGCATAGATCTTGCCGACATACTCGCCGATGATGCCAAGACCGAGCAGCTGCAAGCCGCCGATCAGCCAGATCGAACACATGGTGCTGGACCACCCCAGCTCGGAGTGTCCCGCGATCTTCGCGATGAACGCCCAGATGAACGCGATGATACTGATGACGAACATCAGCATGCCGACGGTCGTGATGAGCTTGAGCGGCTTCGTGCTGAACGACGTAATGCCGTTGATCGCGAACGCAAGCATTTTCTTGAGCGGATACTTGCTCTCGCCGGCAAAACGCTCCGCGCGCTCATAGTACACGCTGCAGCTCTGGAAGCCGATCAGCGGCACCATGCCGCGCAGGAACAGGTTGACTTCCTTGAAATTCGCCAGTTCTTCCAGCACGCGTCTGCTCATCAGGCGGAAATCCGCGTGATTATAGACCACATCCGCGCCCATGACCTTCATGAACTTGTAGAAGCCCTCTGCGGTGAAGCGCTTGAAGAAGGTATCCGTATCTCTCGCGCTGCGCACGCCGTAGACCACCTGATTGCCCTCGTAATACTTCTCGACCATTGCGTCGATCGTGTTGATGTCGTCCTGCAGGTCGGCGTCCATTGTGATCGCCATGTCGCAGAGTGTTTTCACGCTCATCAGTCCGGCAAGCACGGCATTCTGGTGTCCGGCATTGTGCGCGAGGTTGACGCCGGAGAAAAATGCCGGCTCCGCTTCGTGCAGCTCCTGAATGATCTCCCATGTCTTGTCCTTCGAGCCGTCATTGACAAAGACCACGCGGCTCTTTTCGGAGATCAGATCCCGCGACATCAGCGACTCATACTTCTCCTTCAGGCGCTTTGCGGTCTCGTGCAGCACTTCTTCCTCATTATAGCACGGCACGACCATATACAAAATTTCAGGCTTTTTCATTTCGCTGCTCCTTTTTTCTTTTTCGTCTGCTTTTTCTTCGATCCTGTCTGTTTCGGAGCGGCAGCAGGTTTCTGTGCCGCTGCAGGCGTTTCAGATTTCTGATCCGGTTCCGTTTTCGCATCCGCGGCAGTTTTTTCCGGATCGGACTTCGCGCTGTCCGCAGCCTTTTCCCTGACCGGCTCCGGTTTCGCAGATGCCGCCGCCCCGGCTGCCGGCTGCGGTACTGTTGCCGCAAGAAGCTTGCCGAACCGGCTCTCCGGCTTGACATATGCCCGCAGCGTATCGGTCAGGCTGACCAGACCGAATGCAGCAAATGCCGTCATCAGGATGAAATACGGGATGATATACTGTGCCTTGCCCTCGGAGAGCGACTGATAGAAGAAGCCGCCGAGGAACACGACCGGCAATGCCGTAAAGAGGAACTGCTTCCGCTTGAACAGATAGACTGCGCCGAGGAAAAATCCCGCGAACACAAGCTGTGCAAACATATCCATTGCCCGCTTGACCTTCCGCTCGCCGGCATTGCAAACCCAGTCTGCGAACGCGTTTTTGTCCTTATACTGGAAGCGGACGGTATTGTTCCAGATGCTTTGATAGCTCGTTTCATTCCACTGCGAAACGGTTTTCTTATAGAAGAAATCGTTTGTATACTGCGGATTTTCGATGAAATACTTCAGGCGCTCGCCGATCAGTTCCTTCGAGCGTCTGTCTGCTTCCTCTGCATTGAAGTCGCTCTGCTCGAAATTGCCGACGGTGATATAGATATTATACCAGCCCGGCGCGAGATCGGTCTCGCTGAGTCCCATTGCGATCCACGAGGAATACGGGATCGCCTCGCCGAGATCCACGCCGGAGCGGGATTCGTAGAAGCTCTTGACCGTCGGCTGCACGACCATTGAAAGCACGACCGTGCCTGCGATCAGCAGTCCGTCCATGAGATACTTTTTGCGTGCCGGAACCTTGACCAGCCAGATCAGCACCATTGCGATCATCCAGATCAGATAATTCGATTTCAGCAAAATCGCGACTGCGATGCTGACCGCAGCGCCGACGCCGAATGCTGCCTTATCCTCTGTCAGATAGCGCAGGAACAGGTACATGGCAAGCGCGGCAAACGCCATGCCGGGATAGATGCCGTAGGTGAAGGTGCAGTCGATGACCGGTGCGGCGCTGATGCCGAGCAGCACTGCCGTCACCAGACTGACGCGGTCATCACGGAACAGCTTTTCCATGATCGACAGCAGCATCACATGGATCATTGCGAGAAAGCCCGCGTTCATCACTTCCAGCACCATGACAGTCTCCGGATGACGGAACAGCGAGATCACGCGGAATACGCATTCATTGAACAGCACATAGCCGAGCTGGAACGGATACTGCTTGAAATAGTTCGTGCTCGTCAGCCGGTCGAAATTGTTCGCGGCAAAGTCCATGCCCGCGCTTGTGACGGTCATGGAATCCTCTGACGGGCAGACCTGCGAGGACAGCACCCAGACCGTTCCCAGCAAGAATGTCCAGACAAACAGCACGATGCGCAGCGTCCGGAACGGTACCCGCTTCACCTTTGCGACCAGCAGCACGATCAGCAGGATCCCGACGCCGAGCATCAGCAGGTTCATCAGGAAGCTGTCATTGTAATAGATGACGGATTCCAGCCGTTCGGCGATCTGCCAGACCACATTGTTGACGCCCTCGCCCTCTCTGACCACTTCCACCGCAGTCGTATGCAGCATACTGACCGCGAACAGAAAGAAAGAGATCAGCAGCGTCAGGACGCTGACGACATATAAACCGAGTTTTTCTGTCGTTTTCGCAAGTTTATTTTCCTGTTGACTCATTGGAGCATCTCCTGTTTATTCTGTATCTGCATCTGCACCGGTTTCGTCCGCGGTTTCATCGTCGGCCGCATCCTCGTCATCCTCGTCCGCGCCGAAGCCGTAGCTTCTGTCATAGGGATCGCCGTCCTCACCGTCCGCATCATCGAACATGCTGGTGTAATTCGGATCGGTCTCCTCCGGCGCCGGTACTTCGGATTCTGCCGGCTTCTGCTTGTGCTTTCTGCCCCTGACCGCAAACACGGCGATCAGCAGAACAGCAGCCGCAGCAAGGATGATCAGCACTGTCTGCCAGTCCAGACCGTGCTGCTTGAATTTGATGCCGGCGCTCTGCGCGTAGGACTTTGCAGCAGAGGAAGGCGTTCCGTGCAGCACGAATGCCGGATCGACCGCCGGTGTCGAACTGCCGTCCTCGCGCTGTTCCACACGATAGCCGAACGCCATATCGCCGATCGACGTCACCGTCTTCGGCACATTGACGGCAGGCAGCGCATTGCAGCCGCAGAAGGCATAGCTGCCGACCGTTTGCAGGACTGCGGGCAGCGTGATCTCGGTCAGACCGGAGCAGTAGAATGCGTAATCGCCGAGCGACTTGACCGTTTCCGGCATCGAAACCGTTTTCAGCGTTTCGCAGTTCGCGAACATGCTCGGCGGGATCTGCTCCAGATTGTTCGGCAGACTGACAAGCTCCAGTATGCGGCAGTCCGCAAAGCAGCCGTCGCCGATCGTTTTGACGCTGTTCGCAAAGCGCACCTCTTTCAGCGAGAGCGCACCGGAAAATGCATAGGGCTGCACCGTTTCGATGCCCTCCGGCACCACGGCGGTCTCCTCGTTCCGTCCGGCGGGATAAAGCACAAAGGTTTTGGCATCCTTTGTGACCAGACAGCCGTCATCATTGGTGCGGTACATCTTATTGGCGCTGTCCACAACGATCTCCTCAAGTCCCATGCAGGAAAGCACCGCATAGGACGAGATCTCGACCAGCGAAGCCGGCAGCTCCAGCGTTTTCAGCGACATGCAGTTGACAAGGCTCATATCGCTGACCGTCTGCATGCCGTCCGGCAGCTTCAGCGATTCCAGCCCGATGTCATAGGACAGTGCATATGCCGGCAGCGTCCGGAGTCCGCGCGGCAGTTCGATTTCCCGCAGCGCGTAGCAGTTCGAGAACGCATAATCGCCGATCTCCGTCACGGAATCCGGAATTTTCAGCGATTCCAGCGCCAGACAGTAGTAAAACGCGCCCTGTCCGATCTTGGTCACGGAATCCGGAATGTTGACGGTTTTCAGCGCGCCGCACTGACTGAATGCGCCGTCGCCGATGTTCTCGATGCCCTTTTCGATTTTCAGCTCCTCGAGCGCGCTGCACCCGCTGAATGCATTTTCCGCGATGCTGCGCACTTTATCGCCCGCATCGGTCTCCGTGGGGATCGTCAGCTTTTTGGAATCCGCTTCCGCGCCGACGATCTCTGCACCGTTTGAGATCACCGAATAGGTGATGCCGTTTTCGGTATAGGTCTCCGACTCGGCAGCAGCAGGGAACATGCCGAGCCCTGCGCCGAGCAGCAGCAGACTGCTGCCGATGCTGCAAAAGCCGCGGATCAGCTTATTCATCGCCGCTCTCCTCCTTTTCTGTCGATGCGGGATCCGGTTCTGCTGCATCTGCGGCATCCGGTTCCGCTTCCGCAGCGGATTCCGCCGCTGCGTCTGTCATTTCCGCTGTTTCATTTGTATCGGTATCATCCGCATCTGCGGCTTTCTGATCCTGCGCTGCGCCGCGCTTTTTGCCGGACAGCAGCGCGATCAGCAGGATCACAGCAAGCAGCAGCGCGCAGGCAATTATGCCGGCGATCTTGATGATCTTCTTTGTGCCGGAAGACAAACCGCTTTCGGTCGTGGCTGTCGTCGCCCGCGACATGGTCGTGCCGATGTTCACGAACTTGAACGACTCGTCCTCATCGCCCTCCTGCGCATACCGCGCAGCCTCCGAACCGTACTCGCCGTAGATCACAAAATCCGGATCCATGACGAGCATGCCCCCGTCATTGACAATGAAGCCGAATGCTGCATAGCTCAGCGAGACCACTGTGTTCGGGATCGTAATCTCCTTGATGTTCGTTGCCGCAAACGCCTGCTGTCCGACCGACACGCAGCTCGCGGGGAACTCGAATGAATCGAGCGCCGTTGCCGCAAATGCCGCATTGCCGATCCGCGTAATGGTCTCCGGCAGGTTTACCGTTTTCAGCGCGGTGCAGCTGTTGAACGTGAACGCTTCGATCTCCGTCACGCCGGACGGAACCGTGAACTCCGTCAGGCTGCTGCATTCCGTGAACGCCGCAACGCCGATATACACAAGCGATTCCGGCAGCTTGACCGATTTCAGCTGCGTGCAGCCTGCAAACGCCACACTGCCGATCTCCGTTACGCCCTCCGGCACTTCCATCTCGGTCGGCTGCCGTCCTGCCGGATAGCGCATCAGCAATGTGCCGTCGCCGGCATAGAGCACACCGTCACGGCTCTCGAAAACAGGATTCCCCTCTGCAACATGATAATCCGTCAGTCCCTGACAGCTTGCAAAGGTAAATGCACCCAGCTCCGTCACCGTTGCCGGCAGCGTGACCTCCGTCAGGCTGTGCGATTCCGTCATGAAGGATTCGCCGAGCGCCGAGACCGTTTTGCCGTCCAGCTCTGACGGAAGCTCCAGAACGGATTCCGTTCCCCAGTAGGTTTCCAGAACGATCGACCCGTCCTCCTCGTCTTCCGCATTTTTATGGAGCGAGTAGGAATATTCGCCGCTCTCAAAGGTTTCCGGCTCCTCGCTGTCCGGATCCGCCGCTGCATCCTCTGTGTCCTCTGCATCGGCTGCTTCTTCCGCAGCATCCGGTTCATCCGTTGCGTCAGAGCTTTCTGCGCTGTCTGCTGACTCCGCACTGTCTGTCGTTTCGATGCTTTCGGTCACGGCAGCTGTCGTTTCGGATTCCTCCTCCGCAAAGACCGGCACCGTCACCGCGGATACTGCAAGCAGACAGGCTGCCAGCAGCGCACCGCCGCGGCTCAATTTCTGATTTTTCATTCCTTAACCCCTCCGAAATAAATCAATGGAACATGCGTAAAAAGGGCGAAAACGGGGGCATCCCCTGTTTCCGCCCTCGCCGTACAATCTGCTTGTACGAGGTGATCCTGTCAGTTTGATTCTGATTATTCCACTGTGACCGATTTTGCAAGATTTCTCGGCTTGTCAACATCATTTCCGCGCAGCACTGCGGTATAGTACGCAAGCAGCTGGAGCGGCACAACAGCAGGCATCGGCATCAGCTGATCATCCTCCATTTCGGGCAGGCGGAAGCAGAAATCTGCAATATCGCCGTCCGGCTGATAGGAATCGCCGCAGACAAGGATCGTCTTTGCGCCTCTTGCCTTGACCTCTTTGATATTGGAAATGGTCTTCTCATGAAGCGCCTTCTGCGTATCGACAGCGATGACCGGCATGCCCTCGTAGATCAGGGAGATCGTGCCGTGCTTGAGCTCGCCGGCAGCATAGGCTTCGCTGTGGATATAGCTGATCTCTTTCAGCTTCAGCGAACCCTCCATAGAAAGTGCATAGTCGAGTCCTCTGCCGATATAGAGCAGCGACTCTGCTTCCAGCAGCGCTTCGGAGATCGTTTTCAGCTCCTCCTTACGCTCCAGGATCGCCGCGATCAGCTCCGGTGTTTTGAGAAGCTGCGCGGTCAGTCTGCGGCATTCGTCCTCGGAGATCTGCCCCTTGGAGAGTGCCAGCTCAAATGCAAACAGATACATCACTGCGATCTGCACCATATACGCCTTTGTCGATGCAACTGCAATTTCCGGACCGGCATGCGTATAGATCAGCATATCCGCTTCGCGTGCGATCGACGAGCCCTTTGCATTGACGACTGCAAGCGTCTTTGCGCCGAGCTGCTTTGCCAGACGCATTGCCGCAAGGCTGTCGGCGGTCTCGCCGGACTGCGAAATGATGATGATGAGGTCGCCCTCGCCGATCAGCGGGCTGCGATAGCGGAACTCGGACGCAATGTCCACGATGACCGGCACGCGCGCCAGCTTCTCAATGACATATTTGCCGACCATGCCCGCATGCATCGCGGTGCCGCATGCAACGATATAGATATTGCGGAAATCGCGGATATTTTCCGGCGTGATGCCGCATTCGCTGAGATCCGGCAGACCGTTTTCGATGCGCGGCAGAACCGTCTTCTTGATCGCTTCCGGCTGCTCATAGATCTCCTTGAGCATGAAATGATCGTAGCCCTGCTTTTCCGCTGCATCCATATCCCAGTCCGCAGTCATCAGCTTCTTTTCGAGCGGCTGGAACTGCATATTGAAGAATTTGACGCCGTTTTCGCCGAGCACGGCGATCTCGTCATGCTCCAGCAGATAGTAGTCTCTGGTATAGCGGAGAATTGCCGGCACATCGGATGCGATGAAGCTTTCGCCTTCACCGACGCCGACGATCAGCGGGCTTTCGCGGCGGACAGCATAGACCTGATTCGGGAAATCATTGAACAGGATGCCGAGCGCAAAGCTGCCGCGCACCTCCTGCAGGGTCTTTGCGATCGCCGCAAGCGGATCGCCCGCATAATTGCTGTCGAGCAGCTGTGCAACGACCTCGGTATCCGTTTCGGACACAAAGGTTCTGCCCGCGTCGATCAGGCGCTGCTTCAGCTCCTTGTAATTTTCGATGATGCCGTTATGTACCAGCGTGACATGCTCGCCGCCCTTATGCGGATGCGAGTTGATATCGGAAGGCTCGCCGTGTGTTGCCCAGCGGGTATGTCCGACACCGGCAAAGCCCTTCGGCGTACCCTCGCGCTCCATTTTCGCAGAAAGATCTGCAAGGCGGCCCTTCGATTTGCTCATATGAATCTGATCCTGCTCAAAAACCGCAATGCCCGCGGAATCATAGCCGCGGTATTCCAGCTTGGAAAGTGCAGCGATCAGAACCTCAGCGCAGTCGCGCTTTCCTACATAGCCGACAATTCCACACATATTATTTCGTTTTCCTTTCTATGACGGAAGCAGCCGTTTCCCGCTGCTTCGTTCTCGCTTTTCACACGGTGCTTCATACAGATACACGAAGATATTATAGCATATCTCGCATGAAAATGCAAGCAAAAATCAGAATTTCTGCGTGCGTTTCTTATTCTGCCGTGATTTTCCGGCATTCCATATAGAAGCGTTTATCCGCTGCATGTCCCATAGAGAAGGTCTTGCGCGGGAGTGCGCCGTCCTTGATGACGGTCGGGAACAGCTCCGCCTTCTGCATATCCGGCAGAAGAATGCCGAGGCTGTCCGGCTCCGCCGCGAGCTTTTCGACGACGTCCGCGCCGTGGATATAGTCGATCTTGCCGCCGTTTGCTTTCAGCCAGCCGTCGAGGAAGCTCTGCACGCTGCCGACGGTCAGGTTCGAGGTCGGGCGGTGGATGTAGAACACCATCTTTTTGCCGCCGCACAGAACCGTGAATGCCTGCTGTGCGACTTCATCGCTGCGCAGATCCAGCGCTGCGGTCATGTCCTTCAGCAGCTTTTCCGCGTCGATCTGATTGAGGATGCGGTGGATCGCTTCAAATTCGAGTGCGGGGCTGTGCAGGTTCACGAGCTCGACCAGTGCATAGCGCATCGGGCAGTTTGCGGTATCTGCGCCCGGATTTGCCGCCTTCCATTCCTCATAGAATGCCTTTGCGGTCGCGAGCGAATGGTTGCCGTCGCCCATTGCATAGACCAGCGGATGCTCCTCGCCGGATCCGGTGCCGAGCGCGGTCAGCGCCGCAAGGATGCGCGTCTGCTCCGCTGCGGGCACCAGCCAGCCCTTGATCGAGCCGCCGCCCTGCATCAGAGCGGTATCGTAGAGCGGCTCCATGCTGTCCTTCTGTGCTGCAAGCGGCTCAATGACCGTCTTCTGCACATCGTCCAGCAGGATCATGATATGCGGCAGCTCCAGTGCTGCGCCTCTGCGGATGCGCACACGCGGCGGGATGCGCTCCGGAACCGTCGCTTCTGTTGCGCGCACCGGCGAAACGGAGCCCTTGTTGTAATCATACTGCTCCAGATCAATCTTTCCGACCAGACCTGCACGCATTTTGCCGTCGCTCTGGATGCGCTCCACATAGACCATTGCGTCCGGATAGACCTTGAACACGCCCTGTTTCAGATAATCCTGCATGGACTGCTGGATCTTTGCGATGCGCTCGGTCACATCTGCATCTTCCAGATAGACTTCCGGAAGGATCAGACGGAGCGTAGAGGGCTTTTCGCCGACAAGGCGCTCGGTTTCAGCCCAGTATGCGGGCTCTCCGGTGTACTGGTCGCAGGCGCAGACTGCCCATGCGTCCGACATGCTGTTTTTCTCCGGCAGCAGAATGTCTGCTGCGCTGAATGCGGTGATCTGGTTCATAAAATTTATCCTTTCTGCTAGAAAATGCTTTGGCTCCGAAAAGCCGGAAGAACTGAATTTTTCTCTCCCGAAATGAGAAAATGCGTCAAAAGGTGTTTACAAATTGAACGGATTGTGCTATAATAGTAGGTAACAACAACCCGTTGCAAAACCAAAATGAAAGGAACCTTGGTATGCTGCATGAAAAATCCTGCGGCGCGATTGTTTATCGGCGGTTTCACGGAAATGTCGAGATCCTGCTGATCAAACATGTCAACAGCGGCCACTGGTCGTTTCCCAAGGGGCATGTGGAGGGTGATGAGACGGAACTGGAAACCGCAAGACGCGAAATCAAGGAGGAAACCGGACTGGATGTCATTTTAGATCAAACATTTCGGGAGACTGTTTCCTATTCGCCGAAGCGGGATACGCAGAAGGTCGTCGTCTATTTTCTTGCGCTGGCGCGGAATTACGATTTCGTGCCGCAGGAGGAGGAAATCGCAGAGATCCGCTGGGTAGACATTGTTCGTGCTACCCGCATGCTTACTTATGAAAACGATAAGACCATTGTCAACAAGGCACGCGCTGCTATTAAACAGCACAGTCACATGATGTGAACATGAGGGGGAGAGCTTTCCGGCTCTCCCTTTTCTGTTTTTGCGGTTATTTTCCGATCGCGTTGCGGAGTGCGCGCAGCTCCTCTGTGGAAAGATCGCGCCACTCGCCCGGTTTCAGCATGCCGAGCTTCACCGGTCCGATCGAGATCCGGCGCAGACGGGCAACTTCCAGCCCGACCGCATCGCACATCCGGCGCACCTCGCGCTTTTTGCCCTCATGGATCGTCACGAGCAGCACCACGCGCGTCGGCTCCGTCACCTGCGTGACGATGTTTGCCGGCGCTGTTTTGAAGCCGTCATCGAGCGTCACGCCTGCTGACATCTGCGCAAGCTGCTCCTCGGAGACCGGCGGGCGCACCGTCACGCGATAGGTCTTCGCGACCTCTCGCGACGGATGCATGATGCCGTTTGCGAATGCGCCGTCATTGGTGAACAGCAGCAGTCCCTCGGAATTGCGGTCGAGCCGCCCGACGGGATACACGCGCGTGTCGATGCCTTCCAGCAGGTCGGTCACGCAGCGGCGCCCCTGCTCATCCGAAAGCGTTGTGACATAGCCTCGCGGCTTGTTCATCATGATATAACGGTATTCCTTTTTCCGCGGGATATAGACCAACTCGCCGCCGACCGTGAAATGATCGGTCGGGAGCGCCTTGTCCCCGAGCTTCACCGGATGCCCGTTGCACTTCACCTTGCCCGCCGAGATCAGCGCCTCGGCTTTGCGGCGGGAGCAGTAGCCCGCATCCGAAAGAATTTTCTGTACTCTGATTTTTTCCATTTTGTCTCCGTTCTCAGGAAATATGCAGCTGCACCTGATCGGTCAGGGCGCTGAAATCATTTGCCGCATCGGAATCCGCCGGCACGCATGCCTTCACGGAGATCAGCTTGCCGTTCTCCGTGAACAGTGCCGCGGAATGCACCGCCTTGCCGTCCGCGCTGGTATAGGTCAGCATATTCGCCTCTCTGCCGAGCACAGTCGTGCTGCCCGATGCAAAATTTGCATACAGACCGGAATCTTCCAGTCCTTTTTGCTGCCGCCTTGCAGCATCTTCGGGATCCGCGCCGTCCAGATCTGCACTGATCTCCAGCGTACAGCTGCGCGCATCCGTTGTCTGCGCGTCCGCAAAGACCAGATGCACAGACGCATAGCGGTCGCCCTTCTGCTGTGTTTCCTCTGCAAGCGCCGCCGGATATTCCACTTTCATCAGATCCGATTTGAATGTACCGGCTTGCAGCGGCTTGCCCTGATAGGTCACCGTCTGCATGATCTCCTGCATCAGATCCTTTGCGCGTTCAATATTCTCCTTGCCGTTCGCCTTTGTGCCGACGGAGAATACCCGTCCGTCGCGCCCTGCCGCACAGTACTGGATCTGCCAGCCCTCCGGATCGGTCTCCAGCGCAAGATAGCCGCCGTCCAGCCCGCTGAACTGCTGCTTTTCGACGTTCTCCGCTTTGTCCGTATACTGTTCCAGAAAAGCCGCTGCCGAACAGTGCAGCTCGCTCTCCCAGTAATCCAGCAAAATCTCGCCGTCATGATAGGCATAGCCCTGCTCTCCGGACGGCTGCACGGTCTCCGGAAACTCCGCCGAAAACCACTGCATGCCGTTTTCCGATTCCGGATCGCTGCTGCATCCGCAGAGCATCAGCAGCGCCGCGGCTGCCGCGAATATCCGCTTTTTCACTCGACGACCTCGACAGTCCCCTCGTTTTTCGCCTGTCTGCCCGCGAGGAACCCTGTCAGCTTGTCCATGACATCCGGCACCATGTTGACGATCGCATTCGGCGTCGATGCATTGACGGAAAGCTGAAGCAGCTTGACGTCATTCGGCATGATGACCAGAAACGCGATCGGGGTGATCGTAACGCCGGCACCGCCGCCGCCGCCGAACATATCCTTTGCAACCTTGGTCGGCAGATCGGAGCCGCCCGATGCAAAGCCGAAGGATACCTTCGAGATCGGGATGACGGTCGTATTGTTTTCGCACTGGATCGGCTGCCCGACGATCGTGTTCGCATCGACCATGCCGCGGATCTCATCCATTGTGACGCGCATGGTCTCATGCACCGGATGCTCATTGCTGCGTTCGCTCATTGTAAATACCTCCTGTGTATTGATTCACGGCATGCGCCGGATCTCTGTACTATATATGATATAAATGCAAACAAATATCAGATTCACGCCTCTGCGGAAAGCGGCGCGGTCTCCTTTTCGCGCAGCTTTGCCTCTTTGTCCTCGCGGCGGAACCGCTTGATCGTCCGGATCAGGAATCTGCCGCCGAGGATCAGCGCCAGCAAAATCGCTGCCAGCGGTGAGACACGCAGCTCGCCGGATGCGCGGAACGTGATCTTGTCATTGAAAAAGTCCGCGAGGATGCGGCATTCATCCGCCTGAAAATCGAACAGGCATTGCAGCTGCCCGATCAGGTTGTATGCCGACGCCGTGATCGTGCCGTAGAGCTTTGCCGTTTTCGCGGCGTCGTCCGTGCCGACCGCAGCATAGAGTCTGATATGCCGGAAATGCAGATGCTTTGCGAGAAAGCGCAGCGCCGGCGAAAGGGATGCAAAGCCGTCCCGCACAAGCCCCAGCACATCGGAAAGCGAATGCGGGATCACGCGGTCAATGAATGCGCGGATGCCGCGTTTTTTCTTCGGCTTTTCCGGTTCTTCCGCTGCGGCAGCATCAGGCTCCGCGGGGGGATCCGCTGCCGGCTTCTTTTTCCGGCGGCGCTTTTTCCGTTTCGATCCATGCGCGGTCAGGTCGTCCGCAGGATCAGCGGGCGGATCCGCAAATGCTTCGGGTTCTGCTTCCGCGGGCTCCGGCATTTCCGTGACCGTATCCGGCTTCGGTGCCGCAGCAGCCGGCGGCTTATCCGTTTCCTGCGCTGTATGGTCAGACGGCGGCGCGGGTTCCGGCATCTGCTCCGCAGTCGGCGTACCGCCGTCCGCAATATCTTCCGGCTTCGGCGGCGTGACCGGCGGCTCCTTTTCCGCTGCTTCCTTATGAAACAGCCGGATAAAGGCGTAATAGACCGAAACGCCCCATTTTCCGTCCGCAAAATACCCCTTGACGCGTACAGGCAGGAGCAGAAGAATGCCGAGGATCAGCAAAATAATGAGCAGGATCGTCCAGCCCAAGCCTGTTCACCGCCTTTCGGGTACTCCCAGTAAATATACAAAGTTATTATACCATATTATACCCGAAAATGCAAGAGCGAATCAAACAAAAAGCACAGGCGCCCCGCACATTCCTGCACGGAGCGCCTGTGCCTATTTACAGAAAGGAAATCAAAATGCTGTTTTACTGATTTTCCGGTCCTCTTTCCGCAAGTGTCAGCGGAATTTCCAGATCAATGCCGTCGCGGCTGACGGTCAGCGTAATGGTATCGCCTGCTTCATGCTGATCCTTTTCCGCTTTCAGCTCCTCGTAGTTCGTCACGGTCTTGCCGTCCACTGCGATGATGACATCAAACACCTTGATGCCGGCTTCCTCTGCAGGGCTGCCTTCCGAGACCGCACGGACAAGAACGCCGACCGGCAGTCCGAGCCGCTGCGACGTGAGCTCATCCACATCCTTCGGCACAATGCCGATCTGCGGCTTGCCGGTGACATAGCCGTAGTTGATGAGGTCGTTGATGACCTTCTGTGCATGCGTCATCGGGATCGCGAAGCAAAGACCTTCGACGGATGCTTCATTGCCGTAATAGCTGCTGCTGATCTTCGAGGAATTGATGCCGATGACCTGACCGTAGCAGTTGATGAGCGGACCGCCGGAGTTGCCGGCGTTGATCGCGGTATCGGTCTGGATCAGGCGCATTTTCTGGTCATTGATCGTCACCTCGCGGTCGAGCGCGGAGACGATACCGGTCGTGACGGAGCCGAACAGCTCAAAGCCGAGCGGGTTGCCGATTGCAACAACCGCTTCGCCGACCTGCAGATCATCGCTGTTGCCGAACTCTGCAACCGTCAGCTTCCGGTCGGTCTTGACTTTCAGCACTGCGATATCCTCGGAAGCTTCAAACGCAACGATCTCCGCTTCCATTGTGGTCTCGCCGTCGTAGTAATCCTCGTTCAGAACGACCTGAACCTCTTTTGCCTCGCCCATGTTGTATTCGCTCGTGTCGTTGATGACATGCGCGTTCGTGACGATATAATAGGAGCCGTCCTGATTATCCCGCATGATGATGCCCGTGCCGGTCGCAGGAACGTCGCGGTCCGGCGACTGGCTCTGCTCAAAGCCCCAGAACGAGAACGGGTTGTAGGTGGTCTGTCCCTTCATCACGAAGGTCGATGCGACGCCGACCGTTGCCGGCGTGATCTTCTTGACGATCTCCGGAATGCTCATGGCATCCTCCGGCGCCGCCAGATCAAAGACGCTCAGCGGCTCTGCCTTGGAAGACGCGTCGCTGCTGTTTTTCTTTGTGCTGCTTTCCGCCTTGGAGCTTTCCTGCTCCGAGGAAGACTCGCTGCTCTGCTCCTCGCTGATCTCGCTGTTCTGTCTGCCGAGGAACGAGCTGATCTTCTCATTTTCCGTCGCATACTGATAGCACTGGATCGACGCATATGCGACAAATGCAACACCTGCAAACAGCGCCAGCGCTTTCAGTCCCTTGTGGGAGCGCTTCTTCGGGGGCTCATTGCCGCCGTCCGGACTGCCGCCGTTCGGGTAGCCGCCGACCGGGGGATAACCGCCAGTACCGCCGCTGCGCGGGGAATAATAACTGCCGCCTGCCGCCTGCTGCGGCTCCTGCTGCGAAAATACATTTTCAACCGTAGAAACCGGCTCAACGCCTGTGCTGCCGATCTCCTGTGTCCGGCTCAGATCATCATGACCGTTCTCAAACATTGTAAGCACCTCTTTCATTCTGTATCAGAACCGCCGTCACACCGGCGCGGTCCGTCATTCCTTTGCCCTATGCTTTCATTATACCCCGCAATGTGAAAATCATATGAAAACTGACAAAAAAGGGCGTTAAAGCTCATCTGTCCGTTTCATCACAAAGCGGAAAAATATGGGCAAAACATGTGAGAATCCTACATCACGCGGGCGGAATCGGACATTGTTTTTCGGGTTCCCGTATGCTATAATACGGGTGGATGCGGAAGTGGAGCGCCGCGTCTTTACGGGTAAATTTACAGTTTGCAACATATATAAGGGGGCATTCAAAATGAAAACCAACAAACTCCGACACAGTCTCGCGCTGCTGTCGGCACTTGCAATGCTCGGAACGGCGGTCCCGCTTTCCGGTTTTCAGGTGACGGCTGCAACGGCAGACATTTCAAATGCTATGAACTGGGGAACACTTCGCATCGGCGGCGGCGGTTTCGTCTCCGGTATTGTGACCGGAAAAAAGGTCATGTATGCACGGACGGACGTCGGCGGCGCCTACAAGTATGACTATGACAAAGAGGAATGGGTGCAGCTGCTCGGCTTCATCAACGATGCCGACCGCGGTCTGCTCTCCGTGGACGCAATGGCGGTCGATCCGACAGACGACGATACGGTGTATTTCCTCTGCGGCTGTGCCTATTTTTCCAACGAAAAAACCGTCATTTTCAAGACGACGGACGGCGGAAAGACCTTTAAGGAATACAATGTCTCCGATGAGATCAAGGTCATGGGCAACGGCGACGGCAGACAGTGCGGCGAATCCATTGCGGTCGATCCCGACAACCCGAAGATCATCTATGCCGGCGGCGACGTCGCATGCGGCAGATCCGCGCTGATCAAGTCCACCGACGGCGGCGAGACATGGAAGCCGGTCGAGGGCTACGATGCGCTCGGTCTGTTCAAGCAGACGACCAAATGGCCGACATGGACGGAGAACATCGCGCGCTCGGTCACCGATGACGCCTACAACAACCAGAACGGTGTTGCGGCGATCGCCGTGACCGGCGGAAAGGTCTATGTGGCGACCTCTGCAAAGGGCACGGTCAATGTGCATGCGGCAAGCGTCAAGGACGACAAGTTCACGGCGCTCTCTGCCGATCTGCCGACCGACGTATTCCCGTCCCGCATCAATCTCGATGCGAACGGCGATCTGCTCATCTCCTATATCGCAGGACTCGCCTTCAACGGCGCATCCGGCGGCGCCTACCGCTATTCGCCCAAAACCGGAAACGTCACGCAGCTGCTCGAAAGCGCACGCGGCTTCGGCTCCGTCTGGGCGGATCCCGCAAACCCCGATCACCTCTTTGCAGGCACCTGCGGCAAATGGGAAGACCAGCTCTGGCAGGCATGGACCGATGAGCACGGCGCGTGCTGGGGCGACCAGTATTACCGCTCCATGGACGGCGGCAAAACATGGCAGAATATCACCCCCGGCAAGCAGGACGGCTGGGGCGGCCCGCTGATCTCCGAATACTTGCAGGACGGCGGCTTCTCGTGGATCCGCGAAAAGGCGATCCACTGGTCCGGAACCGTCGTGACCGATCCGCGCAATTCCGACCGCATCTTCATCACATCCGGAAACGGCGTGTTCGTCTGCGACAATGTCTGGAGCACCGATTCCGAAAAGCTGCCGGTCTTCACCTTCCACCCGAACGGCATCGAGGAAGTCGTGGCACTCGATTTTGCCTCGACACCGGACGGTCTGAACCTCTCCGCGATCGGCGACTATGACGGCTTCCGCCACACCGATCCGGATACCGTCGGCGAACAGTATCAGCCGAATATGGGCAGCACCTCTGCAATTGCGGTCTGCCCGCAGAACACCGACGTCTGGGTGCGCATCGCAGAGGGCGATACCAATAATACCGCTTCTGCCTACTACACCACCGACAGAGGCAAAACATGGACCGGCATGACGCCTGCCGCAAAGGGCGGAAAGGCTGCGATCACACAGATCGGCGCCGGCAAATACCGCATTTTCAATACCGCGAAGGACAGCGGCGATGTCTCCTACAGCGATGACTTCGGCAAGACGTGGAACAAGTGCAGCGGCATCCCGTCGCAGTACGGCTCCAAGCCGACCATGCTGCTCGTGGAGCCGGATGATCCGGAAACGGTCTATGCCTACGCGACCTATTTCAACTCCTCGTGGCATTATTCCAAGGATGAGCCGACCGCAGAGGATGCGCAGTATAAATTCTGCGTCAGCACGGACGGCGGCAAGACCTTCACCGCAACCGACGTCTGCATGTATGACCAGTGCGACAGCGCCGGCAGAATCGCGTATCTCGGCAAGGGCGAGCTCGTGCTCGGCGGCGGCTGGTACGGCATGTACCGCGCATCCGTCAAGAGCGGCAAGGCGACAATCACAAAGATCGACGGCGTCAGCTACTGCAAGACCGTCGGCTACGGCGCACCGGAAAAGTCCGGCGGCGTGAATACGCTCTATATGTACGGCAAGCCGCTCGAAAGCGATCCGGAAGGCATCTACCGTTCGACCGACGCCGGCAAAACATGGCTCTGCATCAATACCGAGCATCTCTACGGCGGCACCGGAAACGGCAATTTCCTCGTCGGCGACATGCAGGAGTTCGGCAAGGTGTATATGTCCACGGTCGGCTGCGGCATTGTCTACGGCACGCTCGCAGACAGCACAAAGCCCCCTGTGACCGCGACCACGCCCGCACAGACCACGAAAACGACCGCGGGAACAACGACCACCGCGAAAACGACCGGTACAACGGCTGCAACGACTTCCTCTGCGAAGTCCACGACAAAGATCATGGCTGATCCGGATGTGCACTGGGGCGATGCAACCTGCGACGGAAGCGTCGATGTTTCGGACTGCGTGCTCATCAGCAAATTCGCTGTCGAGGACAAATCCGTGAAGATCACCGATGCCGGTCTGCGCAATTCGGACGTCACGCATGACGGCAATGTCACTTCGGATGACGTTTCGCTCATTTTGCAGTATATTGCAAGAATCATTCCGGCATCCGGTCTGGAGCCGAAGGCATGATCTGATATTTCCGCATAAAACAGCCCCCGAAGCATTTTCCAAAGTGCTTCGGGGGTTCTCTTTCTGCTTATTTTCTGACAGGCTTTGCATGCTGCGCCTTTTCCAGCAGGGCTGCATCGCCATATTCAAAATCATAATGATCGTATGCATTGATGACCACCGTGTTTTCGTAAACGGAAAGACGCGGCGCTCTTGCACCGTAATTCATGTGCATATGCCCGTGAATGAAGTATTTCGGCTGATATTTTTCCAGCAGCTCACGGAATGCTTCAAAGCCCTTGTGGCAGAGGTCGTCGCCGTCATGAAAGCCTGCAAGCGGCGCATGCGTCACCAGAATGTCAAACCCGCCGTAGATCGCAAGCTTCAGCTTCAGCTTCTGAATGCGCCATTTCATCGCCTTTTCCGTATACTGCCATTCCCCTTTGCGATAGCGCATGGAGCCGCCCAGTCCGAGGATCCGGATGCCGTCATGGACATAGATCTGATCGTCGATGCATTCGCAGCCCTCCGGCGGCTTCACCGCGTAGTTTTCGTCGTGATTGCCGTGGACATAGAGCAGCGGCACATTGGCAAGGCTCACCATATACGTCAGATACTCCGATTTCAGATCGCCCGCCGAGATGATCAGATCAACCCCGTCAAACATGCCTTTTTTATAATGATCCCAGTAAAGCTTGGACTCCTCATCTGCCAAAACCAAAATTTTCATGTTCCAATCCCCTTATTTTTCTGTACCCGTTTTTATTTGAGCAGTCCTGCACCGTTCTGTCCGTGGATATGGTGCCATTTTGCAAATTCGCGGAACTGCGGCGCCAGATCGCTGATCTCCGGCAGCTTGCCGATCACGTTCGCCGGCAGCCAGTCCGCACGGATGATCTCATCCGGCGTCAGCTTCTGTCCCTCCTGCACGACGCATTTACCCGTCATCGTGTAGATCGCGCCGGCACCGCTGAACGGATCCAGCTTGCCCAGCGTGATGCGCTCCTTTATCAGCTCGACAAGCTTCCGGACACCGCCCGGCAGCTCATCCGAGCATTCGACGTCGATCGCACCGGACGACATGCCCCAGTAATAGTTCAGCGCCTGCTTTTCATTCTGGTTCGCATCGTTTTTCCATGCGCCGATCAGCACCGAGCGCACCAGATCCTCATAAAGGCTTCCCCAGTTCCAGACCGGATGTGCCAGACGCTTCGGTTTTTCCCTGTTGTAATCGTAAATATACAGCCCGTAGCTCTCGTCCTTATCCGAGGAGCCCGGCACATAGGTATCCCTGCCGGAGATCAGGTCGATCTGCTTCTGACGGAAGCTTTCCCGCGGATTGTGATTCTCCAGCGTGGACCATTCCAGAAAGACCGACGCGCAGGGCTTGACCATCTCAACGCCGAGCGCAAATGCCGCGATCGAAGCCGGCGTGCCGTAGACCGGATAGTCCGCGATATAGCCGATATGGTTGCTCTCGGTCATTGCGCCCGCGAGCACGCCGATGATGAACTTTGCCTCGTAGATCCGCAGATAATAGGTGCGGAGCTGCTGATAGGCGGTGTTCATCGAACAGTTGAGGATGATGACCTCCGGATGCGCGACCGCCATACGCATGCTGCATGCGTGATACACAGGCGACGTCGTGAAGATCAGCTTGCAGCCGTTCGCGATCGACTTTTCAATATATGCCTCTGCATCCTCCGCGGAACAGACATGATATTCCGTGCGGATCGCATCGCCGAAGATCTTTTCAATATCCTCTCTGCCCTTGTCGTGATTGTAAACCCACGCGGATTCATCCGGCTTCTTCGGATACAGGAACGCGATCTTCAGCGTGCTCTGTCCGATCGGCAGCGGGATGCGCTTCGTCAGCGCGACCTTCTGCGACGCCTCGGTCGGGTTGAGAATATGCGAGGTCGGGTTGTCATTGCCGAGCACGCGGAACTCGCCGCGGATGCGCTCCATCCGGCGCTGCAGCTCCACAGAGGATAGCTCCCGCAGCTGCGCAAAGCCGTAGATCTCCAGAAAATGCAGGAACGCCTCGCCTGCCGTGATATTCAGATGCAGGTTCATTTTGTTGGCGTAATATGCGGCGAATACCGAATACATGAATTTGACGTCCCGCCGCAGATCCTCGTCCCACGGTTCGGGCAGCGCGGGCGGATCATCGGGATCATCCGGCTGCTCCACCGGCGTGACCGCCTGAATCAGCCGCAGAAATTCACCCGGCTGCTGCATCTCGATCTCGTAGATGCCGGAAATGCGGTGGAACTCGACGAACTCGCTGTAAACCTTGTATGCTGCGGTATCCGTTTTGCGCGGCACGATCCGCGTGACAACGGCTTCGATGCTGACAGCGCCGAAATACTTCGACACGCTGACGCGCTTATTGCCCTCGACGATATAAAAGCGCTGCATGTATTCCTGCACGACGATCGGCTCATTGACGCCGACCTCTCTGACCGAATCGCAAAGCGCCGACCATTTGCTGCAAAATTCTGTATCCAGATCCAGCAGCGGCATAAATTCCGCGGAGAATGCGTTGGAACGCTCGTCCTGCACCGTGCCTTTGATCAGCGAAAGCGGGATCTCCATTTGTCCCATCGGCAGCTGACCTTCGACCTCTGCGCCGGTCTCCCGCAGGATCCGCTCCAGTGACGGAAGATCGCGGGACTGTTTTTCTGCAAGCTTTTGTGCTTTCTGATAATCCTGAATTGCCATGATAATGCTCCTTTTCGGGTTCATGCGTCAGACGGTGCGTCCGGAGCGGGTGCACCGGTGTATGAATGCATGCGGAAGGAACAGTCCGTCCGCATGCGCATATTATACCATATATCTGCGAAAAGTGCAATGGAAGAGAAAGCGCTAATTTTACAATTTCGCTTCATGGGAGTTATAACGGCGGCGGGCACTGCCCGCTTATACCATATATCTGCGAAAAGTGCAATGAGAGAGAAAACGCTAATTTTGCAGTTTTGCATCATGGGAGTTATAACCTGCCCGCAAAGCAAAGCAGCCCCCTCCGGAATGGAGAAGGCTGCCCGCCATGAAGTGAAAATGAAGAAAACAGCAAATCAATGATAAACTGTGACGTAACGATAGTCGCCGTTCATTCTGTCCTCACCGTAGTTCTGATAGATCTCCCAGACGTCCGCCGCTGTGATCTGCCAGTCGCCGTCCAGATCCGCAGCGCCCATCAAGACATTGTAATCTGCGCCCGGGAACAGATTCTGCGAGGTGTGCGTCGCCATATCCAGCGTTGCGAAATCCGAGAAATTCACGACCGAATCACCGTTGACATCGCCTTCCTTGACCGGACGGATGAAGTAATCCATGACATAGGTTCTGCCGTTGTCCGTGCGCGTCATGGTGCTTTCGGTTCTGGTGAACTCGATGTTCCACTTGACTCTGCCGCCGCTGAGCTCGCTGCAGTAGAACTTGCCGGTATCCGGAACCACACCCGTCACAAAGTACGTGGTCGTGATGCCGTTGCGGTGCGTGACGATCTGATCGCCCTGCTTCATCGCGGTAATATCAAGGTACTGACCGATGTTTCCGCCGACCGGCTGCTCCGTGAAGACCGTGTACTCGCCGTAATAGCTGTAAGCAAGCTTTCTTGCCCAAGCTGCGGAGCCGGTCAGTGTCGCGCCCTGCTGAGTGCCGCTGATGTTCTGCGACACATAGCCCTGTCCGAGCACCAGACCTGCTTTGACAGTCTCGTTCCACAGCATATTCTGCGGATTGTGATACTGCAGCCAGTAAAGGCTGTGCGAGAAATTGAAGCCAAATTCTGTCGCTTCCTGTGTCTGCTCTGTGTGGGGATGTACGGAGTTGATCGCAGATGCGGGCATTGCGGCTGCCGTGCAAAGTGCTGCTGCGGCTGCGCAAAGTGTCGCTGCGATTCGTGCGGGGATGTGTTTCATGTTGATTCCACCTCGTTTATAATATTTACGCATTGCTGCGCATGCCTAGATTATAGCACAGCGTCCGGAAAACAGTCAACGAAATCCGACAGAATGCCGTTTTTCGCGATAAAATGCCGTATTTGGCGACGAAATGCCGGATTTGCGGACGAAATGCCGGTCGCCTGACGAACGGGCAGAAGCAGCGGCAGTTCGTCGCGCACGAGCGGCTTCGTCCGCCGTTCGTCCGGCTTTTGTGCAGTGCTCACAAAGAAGTGATGCGCATTTTGTGCACCCTGTCCTTGATTTGCACGCCGAAATTGTGATATAATAAAAAATAATCGAAAAAATGCGGGTTATTCGCACCGTGCGACGATCCGCAGGAAAGGAGATCCGCCCTGTGAAAAAGAAACGCCGCGAGCCGATCGTGCTCTCCCAGATGCACCCGTTTACGCTCTTTCTCGTGCTGAGCGGCTGCATCATCCTGACCTTTGCGATGATCCACATTGACAATGTAGCCGGCTTTTTCAGACGCATTTTCTCCGCGATCGGACCGGTCTTCGCCGGCTTGATCTTCGCGTTTCTGCTTGCACCGGCAGAGCAGATGACCGAAAAGCGCATCGCCAAATGGCTCGCAAAGCCCATTGAAAAGCATCCGCGCCTGAAATCGCTGCCGCGCGGACTGAGCTCGTTTCTGGTCGTGCTGGTGTTTGTCGGCTCGATCGTGCTGCTGGTCATCGCGACCTTTTCGCAGGTCGTGGACGGCGTATCGCGCGCGCTCGACCGGCTGCCGCACTACTTCGATCTCATCACGGCGCACATCGAAAAAATCTTTTCATCGAACAGCAACATCGTGCAGTACCTCACGCAGCTGAGCGAAAAATTCTCCGCGACAGAGCTCGGCATGGGGCAGGTCGATACGATGGACATTACCCAGCGGATCCTCTCGGTCGCCGCATCCGGCGCGGCAGGAACGCTCGGGTTCCTCTATGATGTGATCGTCGGCTTTGTGATCGCGGTCTACCTGCTCATCAGCCGCGACCGCTTCCTCAAGCAATGGAAGCAGATCCTCTATGCCGCATTCAAGCCGAAGACCGCCGCATGGATCGACGGGCAGTTTTCGATCGCAAACCAGACCTTCGGCACGGCGGCGATCGGCAAGCTGATCGACTCGGTCATCATCGGCATGCTCTGCTTCATCGGCTGCTCGATCATCCGCACGCCTTACAGCACGCTGATCGCGGTCATCATCGGCGTCACGAATATGATCCCGTATTTCGGCCCGATCTTCGGTGCGATCCCGAGTGTGCTGCTGATCCTCATGGAAAGCCCGCCGAAAGCGCTCTATTTTCTCATTTTCATCGTCGCGCTCCAGCAGTTTGACGCGAATATTCTCGATCCGCGAATCGTCGGCAAATCCATCGGTCTGCCGGCGTTCTGGGAGCTGTTCGCCTGTATGCTCGGCGGCGGACTGTTCGGCATCATCGGGCTGATCATCGGCGTGCCGGCATTTGCCGTTGTGTATACGCTGGTCAAGCAGATGGTCTCGGAGCGGCTGAATGACCGTGTGCGGGATGATGAACTGACGCCGGAATTTCTCCGCGATACGCTCGGCGTGACGGAAGCGATCCAGGATTCCGGTCTGTTCAGCGATGGCGAATCCGACAGCCCGTATCTCCAGCATCTGATCCTGCTGGAAGACATCGCGCAGAATCCCGATGAACGGAATAAGCCGGACACTTAACTGAATACATACCGACAGCCCTGCGATTGCGGGGCTGTTTTGCATGCGCGGCGGGGCGGGCAGTGCCCGCTGCCGATTTCCTCCGGGAGCCGGCAGCGTGGCTCGCCCATGTTTCGACGGCTCACGCCGCTAGACGCGGCTTCTGCGGCGTGACTGCTCCCAGCGGATAAAGTGAATAGTGAATGGTGAAGAATGAATCGTGAAAAAGCACATCGGGAGCATACGCAGGCGGGCGCACACGGCAAAAGCGAAACAAGCGGCTATGCTCAAAGAAAACAGTGCGATAGCGGCGCGCACCAGAGAGGAGAAGATAAGGAAAGAGAGAGCGCGAGAGGGAAAACCTTAGGGAG
>LVAJ01000045.1 GCA_001603005.1 Clostridiales bacterium Firm_04 | reverse complement strand
GGTTTCGCGGACTATCCTCACATGCGAAGCACACGCCGCTAGACGCGGCTTCTGTGGCGTAGCCGCTCCCGATAGATAGAGTGAATGGTGAATAGTGAAGAATGAATAGTGAAAAACGGAACGCATCGGGAGCATACGCAGGCGGACGCGGACGGCGAAAGCGCACAAGGGCACTTAACCCCCAAGAACAATCCGCGACTGCGGCGCACACATAGAGAGGAGAGGGTAAGGAGAGAGGGAGCGCGAGGGGGAGAACCTTAGGGAGAGGGGAGACCGGAGCGCAGCGACGACTTCCCTCTTTCTTGGGTTGTCCCTCTCGCATTCGCGCCCCGCGCCCAGACAAATCCAACGTCGGACATAAGATCAAGAGAGTACGACGAAAGCCGCTTCACACGCACAGAAAGTAAGATTTCATAACATATCATCATGCTAAAATGACGGAGAATATTGCACATAACAGAACAATATTATACACATCACAGCAACATCAACGCAATTCGCATTCAAATTCTTATGACGATATGCAACTTTTATGCGCAATATCGTAATAATGAAACATTCAGAATCGACGCAGATGCGGCATTATCGCATTTATTAAATCAGATACGTACCACTTCTCTAATAATGAGAAAGTGAAATGTTGAAACGTATTACTTATAACAAATAATGCGTACACATGTCACGTACCCCGCAACGGAACATCATTCCTGCTCTGACGCAGCATCCCCGCAAATGACAAACGCCCCGAACGATCTGCCGTTCAGGGCACTGTCCATACATCCTGTCCCGCTTGAACTGCCGGTCTTTGCATCCGCCTGCATTCGCCTGCTTTTGCCTGCGATGCGGCAGTGTCTGCCCGATACAATAAATTGTTATATATTTTAATGCGCATGTCATATACATGATATAGAAGCATATTCAATGAATTGCATGTACATCAAACTGCATTACATACATTTTATAACACAAGTCTGAAAGGTTTCAAAGTTTCACTTTCTCATTATAAGAAACTGAAACCTTTCAAATGGTACCTTGATTCCACTCCGGTTTTTGTGCAATATCACAAATCGCCATGCACATACCGCGGGCTCCCCGCACGAAAAATTATGTACACACGCCCATTGCACTTTCCCGCATAATATGCTATAATAAAGTGAATATTTCTGCGCACCGCGCGGAAAGGAGTGATACTTACATGCATCAGGAATTTCTGATGGGCAATGCTGCGATCGCACGCGGCGCAATCGCGGCAGGGCTGAACCTCGTCTGCGGCTATCCCGGCACCCCCTCGACCGAGGTGCTCGAAACCGCAGCCAAATCCAATGACGGCAGCCTCTATGTCGAGTGGTCGGTCAACGAAAAAGCCGCGCTCGAACTCGGCGCTGGTGCCGCCTACTGCGGCGCAAGAAGCATGGTCACCATGAAACAGGTCGGTCTGAACGTCGCGTCCGATCCGCTCATGAGCCTTGCCTATATCGGCGTCAAGGGCGGCATGGTCATTCTCGTCGCGGACGATCCCGGTCCCATTTCCTCGCAGACCGAGCAGGATACCCGCAGCTTCGCAGCCTATTCCAAGCTCCCCTGCTTCGATCCGTCCTCGGTGCAGGAAGCCTACGACATGATCCAGGATGCGTTCCGCTTTTCCGAGCAGTACCGCACGCCGGTTCTGTTCCGCCCAACCACGCGCGTCTGCCACGGCTACGCATCCGTCACCGTCAAGGATCCGGACGAATTTGCGGTCAATCAGCCCGAAGGCTTTGTCCGCGATCCCGCAAAATGGGTGATCTTCCCGCGGCTGTCTTATCAGGCGCATATGAACATCGAAGCGCGGAATGTCGAATTGCAGAGCGTTTTCTCGGATTACGCGCACAATGTCCTGACGCCCGCGCAGGCACCGGACTGCCGCAGGGGCATCGCCGTGCACGGCATCAGTGCGACCTATGTGCAGGAAGCGCTCGTCGGCAAATCCGCGCCGCATCTGCTGAAAATCGCGACGCCGTTCCCCTTTCCGGAACAGCTCGCGCTCCGGTTCCTCTCGTCTGTCGATGAGGTGCTCTGCATCGAGGAGCTGGATCCCGTCATCGAGCGGGAGCTGACATACCTCTGCGGCAAGCATCATCTCAATGTCACGATCCGCGGCAAGCTGACGCATGATGTCAAAAACGCAGGCGAAAACACCTGTGCATCCGTCGCGGACAATCTCGCCGCATTCCTCGGCTGGGAGAAGCCCGCTGCCGCGGCAATGGATCCGCCCCCTGCCCTGCCGGTGCGTCCGCCGGTGCTCTGCGCAGGATGTCCGCACAGAGCGTCGTTCTATGCGGTCAAGCAGGCAATGAAGGGCAAAAAGGCTGTATTCTGCGGCGATATCGGCTGCTATACGCTCGGCAACGCGATGCCGCTGGACATGGTCGATACCTGCCTTTGCATGGGTGCCGGCGTGAACATCACACAGGGCATCGGCAAGATCGAGCCGGACACGACCTGCTTTGCATTCGTCGGCGATTCGACCTTCTTTGCATCGGCGATCACCGGTGCGGTCAATGCCGTTTACAATCAGGCAAATATGACGCTCGTTGTGCTCGACAATTCCACCACCGCAATGACCGGTCACCAGCCGCATCCCGGCACCGGCAGAACGATGATGGGGCAGATCGTGGACAAGGTCAGCATCGAGGCTGTGCTGCACGGCGTCGGCGTCAAGACCGTCGAGACCGTTGATCCGCTGCATCTCGATGAGGCGATCGCGACTGTGAAGCGCGTCGCGGCAGAGGACGGCGTCAAGGCGATCATCTTCAAATCGCCGTGCGCAGTGCTCATCAAACCGGAAAAGCCCGCTGCGATTGATCCGGAGATCTGTACGCAGTGCAAGCATTGCATCAGGCAGCTCGGATGTCCGGGCATTGTGGTGCAGGACGGCGTTGTGACGATCGAACATTCCCTCTGCACGGGCTGCGGGCTCTGCGAGCAGGTATGTCCGTTCCATGCGATTACGACAGGGGGTGCAGACTGATGCAGACGAATATTCTGATCTGCGGCGTCGGCGGACAGGGCATTGTGCTGACGTCCAAGCTGATCGCTGCGACCGCAATGGCACAGCAGATCCCCGTGATGAGCGCGGAAACGATCGGCATGGCACAGAAGGGCGGCAGCGTATTCAGCTTCCTGCGCCTCGGAGATGATCTCCACTGCCCGATGTTCCCCGAAAAGACCGCCGATATCATCATCGGATTTGAGCCGGCAGAGGCAGTCCGCATGCTGCCGTATCTGAAGCCGGACGGCACCGTGGTGCTCAATACACACGCGATCATGCCCGTGACGGCAGCGCTCTCCGGAACCGATTACACCGGCAGGGAAATGGTGCAGTACCTCGAACAGCATGTGCAGCATCTCATGACGATTGACGGCGATGCGGCATGCAGAGCGCTCGGCTCCCCGAAGGTGCTGAACATGATCATGCTGGGGCTTGCGATCCGGCAGAATGTCATTCCGTTCACGATCGACGAGATCGAAGCAACCATGAAAGCGACCGTCAAGCCGCAGTTTGTCGAGCTGAACAGCAAGGCTCTGCGCTTTGAATGACAATTGATCCGACTGATCTGCAACTGACTTCCGCAGCAATCAGCGGGGACGGGTTTAGGGGTTACAGCGGTATCCGCTGCGCGGATGCGATTTAGAATGGAGAAAGTTGCCCCTTTGAAAAGGTGGACTTTCTCCAAGCCTCTTTCTTCCCGAAACAGAACGCAGGGGAGTTTCGCTCTCTGCGGAGAGCGACGAGGGCGCTGCCCTCGACCTGCGACCTTTTTGAAAAAAGCTCGACCAAAAACTTTAATGCCGGTGCTCGCCGGATACGTACATGCAAATCCGCTGAATCTTCCCGCTTTCTCACAATTCCGCCGGCTTCCGGCATATCATGAAAGGAATGAAACACTATGCAAATCTCCGAAAAACAGCTCGCACAGGTCAATGACCGCATCAAGGCACTGCTCGATGCCGACAGCTTCTACGGCAAAAAGCTGCGTGAAGCAGGCATCTCCGAGGTCAGATCGACAGAGGACTTCCTGAAGCTGCCGTTCTCCGAAAAGAACGATCTGCGCGAAGCCTATCCGCTCGGACTGATGACTGCGCCGGAAGATCAGATCGTCCGCATTCATTCGTCATCCGGCACGACCGGCACACCGGTCATCATCCCCTATACCCAGAAGGACGTGGACGACTGGGCGACGATGTTCGCGCGCTGTTATGAGGTCGCCGGCATCACGAAGAAAGACCGCATCCACATCACCCCCGGCTACGGTCTCTGGACGGCAGGCATCGGCTTCCAGCTCGGCTGCGAAAAGCTCGGCGCAATGGCGATCCCGATGGGACCGGGCAACACCGACAAGCAGCTCGAAATGATGCAGTCGCTCGGCAGCACCGTGCTCTGCTCGACATCCTCTTATGCGCTGCTGCTGACCGAGGAGATCGAAAAGCGCGGCATCAAGGACAAGATCAAGCTGAAAAAGGGCGTCATCGGTTCGGAGCGCTGGAGCGACAAAATGCGTGCGCGCATCGCGGAAGGCCTCGGCATCGAGCTGTACGACATCTACGGTCTGACCGAGATCTACGGACCGGGCATCGGCATCAACTGCGAGCATAACACCGGCATGCACATCTGGGATGATTTCATCTATCTGGAGATCATTGATCCGAAGACCGGCGAGCCGGTTCCGGACGGCGAATTCGGCGAGATCGTCATTACCACGCTGGTCAAGGAAGGCGCACCGCTCATCCGCTACCGCACGCATGACCTCTCCCGCATCATCCCCGGCACATGTCCCTGCGGACGGCATTACCCGCGCATCGACGTCATTCAGGGGCGCACCGACGACATGATGAAGATCAAGGGCGTCAATGTGTTCCCGAAGCAGATCGAGGAAGTGCTCGCGCAGTTCTCCGAGATCTCCAGCGAATACCAGATCCGCATTTCGCATCTCGACGGCAAGGACACCATGCGCATCTATGTCGAAACGAACGGTCATGTGGACTTCAACGACCTGAGCCGCCGCATCGCGGAAAAGGTCAAGAGCCGCATCGGCTTCACCCCGATCGTCAAGGTCGTGGAGATCGGCGTGCTCCCGCGCAGCATGAAGAAAACCGCCCGCGTCATCGACGAGCGCTACGACTGAATCAAAAAAACGATCCCGACCGGTTTTGCATGCAGCAGCCGGCCGGGATTTTTCGTATCAAAACAAGAGAGCACCTGCGGTCAACAGGTGCTCTTTTGCGTGTGTAGCTTTCGCCTCACAACGGTTCAGAAAGAAATGAATGAAAGAGTAAAACGGGATTCGTGAAATACAAATCTAATTAGTCCCAGCAGCTGTTGTAGACCTTTGCGCCCTTCAGTTCCTTGTTGTGAAACTTGAACATCTCGGAAACGGTAACGACTGCGTAGCCGTTCTGTGCGAGCCACGGGCAGAGCTGCTCAACTGCGGTTGCAGTGGAATCATAGTTCTCGTGCATCAGGACGACCTGACCGTCGAGCTGTCCCATATTCGCCTTCTGCTGAATGGTCTGGATGATACCGCCGGAGGAGTTGCCGTTCCAGTCCTGAGAGTCAACACCGGAGTTCGGCATCGGGACTTCCTTCAGAGCGGAAGCGATGTTGCTGCTGAATGCCAGATACGGGTTACGGAGCAGATAGACACGATCCTCGCCGACGATCTGATCGAGCGCCTGCTTGCAGCGGTCATACTCGCTGCGGACGGAGTTCGGATCCATCGAGCCCCAGTTCTGCGGATGCGACCATGTGTGGTTTGCGACCTCGAAGCCGCGCTTTTCTGCTTCTCTGATCTCGTTCTCGTTGCCTGCGATATGCTGGCCCCAGTAGAAGAACGTTGCATGGAATCCGTTCTTGGTCAGTGCATTCTGGATACGAGTCGGGTTGCCGTTGTTGAACGGGCCGTCATCGAAGCTCAGTGCAACGACCTTCTTGTAGCCGCCGGAGCTAATCCACGAAACATCAGCCACGTTCGTGAACTGACCGGGGATTCTCTGCTGCGTCTGCGTCTTGGTCGTCGTGGTGGTCGTCGTAGTAGTGGTGGTAGTTGTTGTAGTGGTCGTCGTGGTGGTGGTCAGTTCCGGATAGATAAAGTACTGTCTCACCATCGAGAGATCCACAGAATCAATCCTTCCATCCTTATTGATATCCGCAGTATCCATGTTGATATCTGCGCCCTCATCCTTTGCGAGGACGAAGTTCAGGATCTTCTCACGGTCGGTGGAGTCGATCTTGTCATCATGGTTCACATCGCCCATGCGGAATTTCGGTGCAGGCGGATCAGGCTGCTTCGGGGTTTCGCCGGAGCTGCCGGAGAATACGGAGTCAACATAGAAATCGCAGAGATCAGAGTCGGTCTCGACATAGATCTTCATGCCGGTCGCGCCTGCCGGCAGCGTGTAGGAATCGTTGGAAAGCGATGTCCATTCGCCGCTTGCAACCGTA
The DNA here is from genome assembly GCA_001603005.1 of Clostridiales bacterium Firm_04. Taxonomy (GTDB): domain Bacteria; phylum Bacillota; class Clostridia; order Oscillospirales; family Ruminococcaceae; genus Firm-04. The sequence continues at coordinate 30,707 of LVAJ01000045.1, read as the reverse complement.
CCGGTCGCGATCTGTGCGTAATTGGTTTCATTGGCGGAATCGGTGTATTCAAGAGAGAACTTCATCGCAACTGCCGCGCCGGAGTCCTGATAGACCTGGCAGGAGAAGCTGTAGCTCTCACCCGCAGCCCAGTCGCCTCTGCCGAGAGAGAACACCGGACCGTTCCATTCAGCGGTTCTGTTCGAGACCTTCAGGCAGTAGCTGCCGTCCTTTGCGATCGTATCGACGCGCTCAACGGTCTCAGTCGATCTTGCATCGAAGCCATCGTAGCCGCTCTCGAAGGAAGCGTCCAGCATCGTCGATGCCTGTGCCGGAAGACCGGTCGCAGTCAATGTCATAGCAAGCATTGATGCAGTCAATGCCTGCGCAATCACTTTTCTTGCTTTCATAACAATACCCCTTTTGAAAAAATAAGATTCATTTGCCTCGGTTGCCTATGTTTTTGATTTTGATCTCTTTGCAGCTATTTTTCTGTTCTGCATCCGGCTTTCGCCGGTATCCGTACAAAAAACCTCTTCCTCATAAGGTAAAGGAAAAAAGAGAGTGGAGCGCCGAGTCGGGATAAATCTCGTCCCGACGCTGCCACTTAGGGGGAACTGATTGAAATCGCGGCGGCGCGGTTCAGTTCGGAGACTGTGCCGCCGGAACGGGATTGCAGCGCAGCGCCGGAGCGCACGCTGTATGCAGGTATGCAGCGCAGATCCCACCTGTCTGCTGCATCCATCGTTTTCCAAATTGATCCTGCATGCTGTGCCTGACATACGGGCGGAGCTGCGGAAGGTACTGCCGGCAAAGTGAAGGGGGCGCCGGTCTGACTTTCGCATGCCGCCGGACGGCAGGGTGCTTTTGCGTGCAGACAGACTTCAACGGAGTGTTGAATCCTTTATCTCAATGATAACACATTTTTATGAAAAAAGCAAATAGGTTTTTCCTGATAGGGGGCATAAGTAAAACATGGGGTACAGGAGCTAAAATATAATACTTTCTGTAATATTTCGAGCTGTTTTTCGCACATTTGCATTACTATCTGTCGAATTTTTTCGCAATTTCGTGCAAAACCGCAAAACTCGCGGATTTCGGATCCTGAAAGCGCAATATTTGAGAAGATGCGTGATTTTGCCCTCACAGCGACAAAATTGCGTTTTCGCGCATTGCATGCTCTGTTTTATATATAGTACCCGCAGCATTTATTTTCCCGCTCATACAGCATTTATTTTTTCACTCCTATTGCACTTTGAAAAAGAATATGCTATAAGCAGGCAGTGCCCGCAGCCGATATGAGTGCAGCGCAGCATCATACTGCATTTATTTTCCCGCTCATACAGCATTTATTTACCCGTTCCCATTGCACTTTCCGCTGCAATATGTTATAATAGATGCGGATGCCAGACATCCGGAAGGAGCGTAGCGCTATGACTACATATGAAATGCAGCAGGAGATCATCCGGCTGAAAAAGGAAAAGAACATCTGCATTCTCGTGCATGCCTATCAGACGCACGATATCTGGGAAGTCGCGGATTACATCGGCGACTCGTTCGGTCTGACGCAGCAGGCTGCAAAATCCGATGCGGATACCGTCATCATGTGCGGCGTGCAGTTCATGGCAGAGACCGTCAAGATGCTCTCGCCGCAGAAGCGTGTGCTGCTCTCTGCGCCGGACGCCGGATGTCCGATGGCGGAGCAGATGGACCGCATCATGATCAGGCAGATGCGCGAGATGATGCCCGATTACAAGGTCGTCGCGTATATCAATACCACCGCCGAGCTGAAAACGGTCTGCGATGTCTGCGTCACATCGTCCTCTGCGGTGAAGATCATCCGTGCGCTCCCCTATGACAAGATCCTGTTCATCCCCGACTGCAACCTCGGCAGCTGGGTGAAGCAGCAGGTGCCGGAAAAGGAGATCAAGCTGCTGCAGGGCGGCTGCCCGACGCATGCGCGCATCACGGAGCAGGAAGCGCAGAAGGCAAAGGCGCTGCATCCCGATGCGCTGCTGCTGGTGCATCCGGAATGCCGTCCGGAAGTGACCGCGCTTGCCGATTACGCAGGCAGCACGACCGGCATCATGGACTATGCGAAAAAGAGCGATGCAAAGGAGTTTATCATCGGCACGGAGAACAGCATCGTGCAGCATTTGCAGTTTGCATGTCCGGAAAAGCGGTTCTATCCGCTCTCGAAGGACTGCATCTGCCACAACATGCGCCTGACCACGCTCGGCGATGTCTACGACTGTGTCTGCGGCAGAGGCGGCAAGGAAATCGTCATGGACGACAAGCTGATCGCGGATGCACGGCACTGCATCGACGAGATGCTCGCATACGGCGGCTGACCGCAGCGCATCTGTACAATATAATAGAAAAAGCAGCATCCCGTTCTGCACAATGGGATGCTGCTTTTGTATTCGGAATATCTGTTCAGACCAGCTTGCGGATGACGCTGCCCGCCCCGCGCCGGAGCACTCTGCGCGCGCCGCGCTTTAAGATCGCATCGACCGCCTTTTCCGCGATGCGGTCTGCGGCTTCTGCCGTCACGCGTCTGACGACCTGCCGTCCGACTCTGCGTGCAAATGATTTTGCAACCTTGCGTCCGATCATAAGAAACCTTCCTTTCTTTCAGAAAGCCCGCGGCAAATTTGCAGCCGCCTGTTTATGATTGAGATTATAGCACAATCCGCCCCGTTTGTCAAGAATCTTTCAGAAATCTTCATATCCGGAAACGCGTGCTCCTGCATGCATATCGCAGATGCCGCGCCGTCCTGATCCGTGCCGCAAAAAATTTTTTCGGAAAAGTGTGACGCATCGCATCTGTTTGCGGTCGTTATAAGTGAAGGGCAAAATACAAAGCCCCATACGATCGTATCAAATATCATGAAAAATCAAACCGATAACCGGATAAGGAGAAATTGCTATGAAAAAGACTGTTATGATGATTCTGACCGCTGCTGCACTCGCAGCCGCTTCCGCCCCGCTGAACGCTTCTGCCGCTGCAAAGAGCGTCGATGTGCATGTCACCGTCCGGCTGACTGCCGAGGAACTGACCGGCACGCCCAGCTTCGATCAGACCGTTTCCGTCAGCGACATCAACGGCGACGGCTATATCACAGAGACGGATGCAGTGTTCGCTGCCTACATGGTAAAGTATCAGACGAAGATCCTCACCGAAGCTTACGGAGCCGGCTGTGTCTGGGAGCATCACGGCAACTATTCGGTCAAAATTGACGGTCCGAACGGTACGCCGTATATCGCGGGACTGTTCGAGGACACCAACATTCCGCTCTGCGAGCTGCACGGCGGTGAGACTGTCACCGTTCAGCCGGAGATTGTCAAGCAGGACACCTACACGCTACTGTTCAACGGCTGGAATACCTACGACCTCAAGCACGCCTATCCGGAAAACAGCGTTGTGCATCTCCGCACCGTCAAGTATCCCGCAGGCGGCTTTGAAGCAGTCACGATGCCGTTCACCGAGATCTACATCGACGATCAGCCGACCGGCATGATGACCGATGAATACGGCAATGCAGCGATCACGCTCAACGGCATCGGCTTCCACGCGATCAATGCAAAGTTCCGCACCGCTGCCGGCAAGGACGTTCTCAGTGACGGCTTCGGATACACCGTTGAAAAAGCAGGTCAGAGCAGCAGCACACGCGGCGCAAAGATCGCATCCGTCGGCGCAAAGGATGAACCCGCAGCAACGACTGCTCCGGCAGCAACGACCGCAGCACCCGTCAGCACAACTGTTCCGGCAATGACCACCGCAGCGCCCGTCAGCACGACCGCTCCGGCACTGACCGCCGCAGCGCCCGTCAGCACGACCGTTCCGACACTGACCACATCCGCAGCCGCAGTCACCGCGACCTCTGCTTCTGCATCTTCGACCGCCGCTTCTTCCACAACCGCTGCGAAGAAGTCTTCCGCAAACGGCACGGTCAAGGAGCGCAGCCTCGCAACCGGCGATTCCGCCCCGATCGCACTCCTGATCGCAGGCATCGCAGCAGCAGGCGCCGCAGCAGCATGCAGCCGCAGAAAAAAGGCACAGTGAGCAATGCGCACAGGCTCCGTATCTGATCTCCGATAACAATGCAGCCCCGAAGTGATCGCAGGATCGCTTCGGGGCTGCATTGTGTTTGTATGCATTTTTGGAATCAGGTTTCATCCGCTGTTTCTTTCGTCTGCTCCGCTTCATCGTGGACAGGCAGCAGCTCCAGTCTGGTCGCATACCAGCCGTAGCCGTTGTTGACCATGACCCAGCGCGCCGACGCGATATACTCATTCGTGACCTGCTTGGTCAGCGAGATATCAAACCGGACATCGCAGGTGCAGAGCTTTTCGGAATACATTTTCAGATGCTCTGCCTTGAGCACCTTGTCTGTGCGCATGGAATACGGATTGTTCCAGTAGACGTCATTGACGATCATCTGCATCAGATTCGCCGCGTCCGAACCCGGCAGCAAATAGTTATTCAGCTTTGCAAGATTGTTGAAGCGGTCGGTATCCTTATTTGCAACATATTCAATATACGCTTTGGTCAGTTCCTCTGCGCGCGCGAGCAGATCCGGATCCGGATCGCGTTCATCCGCCTGCGCAAACAGATAGATCTGCTCCGGTTCATCCGGCTTCGGAACGGTCTCCGGCGCCAGTGCAATGCCGCCCGCATCGGTCACTTCGACGACCGGCGGCGCATAGAGCCCCTCGATCACGCATTTGACAGAGACCGGCTGCTTCATAAAGTTCAGCTCGGTATTGGTCAGCTGCAATTCGGATTCCGTTTCAGTCAGCATCTCATTCTGCACGCGCTTACCGTTGACATACAGATAAGAACCCTTCGGCATGGTCACCGAAAGCTTGTAGACCGGCTGCGCGTCGATCTGCATGACCGAGACCGGATCCTCGACGGACCACTCCGGAAAGCTGTACTTTGCCGTCCAGCCGGAGCGGTCAAGCCCGAGCGTCGCCACTGCCTTTTCATTCCGCAGCAGATAATAGGACGGCTTGGAATCTGAAAAATTCTCCGCCTTGACATAGGTGTATTCCGCAGGACGGTTCAGGTCATCCGGTGCCAGCGCCTTCATGATGCCGGCGGGCGTTTCGTATTCATTGATCTCCAGATGCTCCACTGCCTGCTGGATCATTTTGCTGTAAAAATCGCTGTCGAGATTCGAGACATACTCCCCGATCTTGTACTGCGGCCGCGATGCCTCATACTCCGCGAGATAGACGCGCGCTTTTTTCATCACGCTGCGGATCACGAGAATGCCGACGATGATATACAGGATCAGGAAGATCACAAACATTGCATTCCGGCTGCCGCGCGTCGGGACTGCCTGTGCCCGCGCCCGCGAACGCGCATTGCCGCCGCGGTACTGCCCCTGTACAGGGCGCCGCTGCGGATTCGGACGGCTGCTGCGGTATGCGGCACTGCGCTGCGGATTCTGTGTGCGCTGTGCCGGACGGTTCTGTGCCGGACGCTGTGCAGAGCGGTTCTGCACGGGACGCTGCTGCGGTCTGCGCTGACCGTCAGCCGGCGGTCTGCGGCGCGGCGCCTGTCCGCTGCTGCTGCGCGGCGGTGCGGCATGTGCGCCGATATACGGCTCCTGCTGCTGCGCGGGACGTCTTGTCCGCTGCGGTGCTGCATGTGCGCCCCCGCTGCGCTGCGGCTGACGCTGCTGTGAAGGTCTGCGCTGCGGGCGGGACTGTCCGCTGCTGCGCTGACGGTTTCCGGTTCCGTTGTGCTGCTGTTCCATTGACATGCCCCTCCCCTCTTAGTTTTCCGGTGCCACAAGCCAGCAGCTCGGGATATCCCGCGAACCGTTCAGCGATGAGCTGATCGTGATCTGCTCGCCGTTATACACCATTGCAGAGGAAGCGCCGCCGTCCATATTGCCGGCATTGACTGCGCCGTATTCCAGCAGCAGGTCTGCAACATCGTTATAGGTCGCGCCGATGCTGCTGATCTGTCTGCCCTCGATCAGCAGGATCAGCACGGTGCCGTCCTCGGTCTGCGCGATGACCGTGCGCGGATTATAGCCGCTCCACTGACCGTTGTTGTTCACCTTTTTGCCGTCGGAGATCAGGATCGGCCCGAAGCAGACCGCATCCCGCATGCCGAGATCCTTTGCCTGTTTTCCGGTCATATAGCCGCAGTGCAGCTTATTTTTCTTGTCAAAGCCGATGACCTCGTAGTTCATCCAGTCATAGCCGTATGCAAATTCGCCCTGCGAGATCACGAGACCGAGCGGTGTCCCGCCGGTACCGAGCCCGTTCGGATCGTCAAAGCCGCTTGCATTGACGCCCGCAATCGCGCCGTAGGACTTGACCATTGCAGAGAGCTGCTTGCCTGGTTCCTCGCCGCCGAGCTTGCCCGAAACGCCGACATAGACGCGGGACGGATCGGAGATGCGCAGCAGCTTGCCGCGGAACACGCCCTTGTGGACGTCGATCAGTTCGGTTGCGGGCTGCTCCGCATCCTGTTCACCGGCAGCCGGCTGTTCCGGTGCAAGCACCTCTGCCGCCGGTTTGCTCCCGCGTTTCAGATATCTGCTCTCGGAAGCGATATCGGCATCGTCGCCCGTACCCTTGAAGATCGCATAGAGTGCGCGCCAGCTGCCTTTTTCCGCTTCGAGCTGTTCATATTGTGCCTTTGCTGTCGGAACCGCATCATCCTGCACTGCTTTTTCCAGGCTCCGCCTTGCCGCGCCGAGCAGTATGAGCGTCACGATCACGATGATGAGTACCCGTATTCCAAGCGTGATATATGCATTGTTCCGACGTTTTGTACTTGCCATGATTTCAGTCCCATCCTTTTGCGGTTTTCTATTTTCCGGTAAAAATCCACTTTATATTGTAATATAAAATCGGGAAAAAAGCAAGTGTTTCCGCACAAATTGACAGCTTTCTCCCATATCCCCCATGCAGTCGGCGATCTGCGCCGTTTTTTTGTGGGACATGACAATTCGCGCCGGAACGGGTATTGTATTTGTATAAACGGACGCCGGTGATGCTGTTTCTGTATGACCGCAAAAAGAGAGCCTCACCGCCGCGATCCGGAAAGGACTGCCGGCGGGAGACTCCCCGCATTACCGTTTTTTCTTCTTTTTGACCGAATAGCCGAATGCGCCGCATTTTCTGCCGAGCGCAAAGTATTCGCCGTGCGCATAGGCGAGCAGACCGCTCTGCTGCAGATTCAGCTTGCCCTTGCTGTCCACATAGCGCGCATCGACCGCCGTTCCGGTGATCTCCGCAAGAAACAGGTCATGGGAACCGAGCGGGATGATCTGCGTGACCTTGCAGGTCAGGCTGACCGGCGATTCTTCGAGGATCGGGACGCTGCCCTGCGCTGCTTCCGTCAGATGCAGCCCGCATGCGGCAATTTTGTCGAGATCCCTGCCGGAGCGCACCCCGCAGAAATCCACTGCCTTCACCATTGCCGTCGTTGTCAGATTGATCGCAAATTCGCCGCTTTCCTGAATGATCTGATAGGAATGGCGCGTCGGGCGCACCGAGATATAGGTCATCGGCGGATGCGTGCAGCAAATGCCCGTCCATGCGACTGTCAGGACATTTGCATGCTCCATTGTGCCGCAGGTGACAAGAACCGGCGGGACCGGTGCAAGCATCGCCCCGCCGTTCCAGAATACTTTTTCCATGCCTTACATATCCGACAGGCGGTTGTTCGGATCATCCTCGGGATGATAGTCCGCAAACGCCTCGCTCTCGGACGGCAGATCCGCCGCAGCCGGTGCCTTATCCGCAAGCTTGCCGCCGAGGAATCCTGCCAGCAGCGCGCGCAGGTCGATGCCGGTCGCTTCGGTCAGACCGTCGGTGATCTTCGTAGTCGAACCGATGATATCGCCGACCAGCTTGCTCGAATTGCCCTCGCCGTACATGGTGATCTTATCCACATTTGCGAGCGGGAGCGCCGCATTCTTGACGACATCCGGCAGCGCCTTGAAGTACATTTCGAGGACAGCCGCCTCGCCGTACTTCTTCATTGCCTCTGCCTTTGCATTGATACCCTCTGCCTCTGCCAGACCTTTTGCACGGATCGCATCCGCCTCTGCCTGACCGACCGCAGCGATACCTTCTGCTTCCTGGATCTTCGCGAATTTTGCAGCCTCTGCTTCCGCCTTCTGCGCCTCTGCTTCCTGCTCGCGCTGGAAACGGTCTGCCTCGGCTTCCTTTTTCAGCTGATAGAGCTTTGCATCGGCTTCCTGCTGTGCCTTATAGCGCGCAGCTTCTGCCATTTTCTTGACGTCTGCATCGAGCGCCTTTTCCTTGACCTCGGCTTCCTTTGCTTTCAGCTCAACATCCTTTTCAGATGCCGCGATGTTTGCGTTTGCTCTGGAAATTTCGATGCTGCGGCGCTGTTCTTCCTTCTGGATCTCATAGGCAGCATCCGCAATTGCGAGCTGGGTATCCGCTTCGCGCTTGAGCTCTGCCTGACGGATCGCAAGATCGTTGTTCTTCTGGGCGATTTCAGTTTCCGCAAGGATTCTTGCATCATTTGCTTCCTTCTTCGCCTTTGCCTTTGCGATCTCGATCTCCTTTTCGGAATCTGCTCTTGCGATCGCAGCCTTCTTCTGGATTTTCGTGGTGTTGTCGATACCGAGGTTTTCGATCAGGTTCTGATCATCGGTGAAGTTCTGGACATTGAACGAAACAATTTCCAAGCCCATGCGGTTGAGGTCCGGTGCGGCATTCTCCTGCACCTTTTCCGCAAACGCCTTGCGGTCATTGACCATAGCTTCGAGCGTCATCTGACCGACGATCTCACGCATATTGCCCTCGAGCACTTCGCGGGCGATCTTTGCGATATACTCGGTATCGCGGTTCAGGAAGTTCTCCGCGCCCAGCTTGATGAGCTGCGGATCGCTGCTGACCTTGATATTGACGTTCGCATCGACATTGATATTGATGTAATCGGCAGTCGGCACGGCACTGGACGTCTTGACATCGACTGCGATCAGCTGCAGCTTCAGCTTATCGACACGCTCAAAGAACGGGATGCGGACGCTCGCCTTGCCAATGATGATCTTTTTCCGCAGACCGGAGATGATATACGCAGTATCCGGCGGTGCCTTCAGATAACCGGACGCAAGGATCACAATGAGGAGAATCACTGCGACAGCAATGATAATCAGCGTGATCGGATCGAGCGGGAGATTGGGCAGGAACGCGAAAAACAATGTTGACAGCATAACAAACACATCCTTTCTTTACGTCTGCAACATGATACAAAAATTCGGACACAAACCGGCAGCCTGCCGGTTATGCACCCGTTGGATGATATTATAGCATATTTTTCGCTGCTTGTCAAGAGCATTTCGGAGAAATCCGGAGAATGCGGGAGCATACAGCCGGATTCGCGCGATTTCGCAATGCTTAATATAAATAAGTATCCGGCGAAGCAGGCAGCGCCGCAGTTCATTGTGAACGCGGCGCTGTTTTTGTATCTCCGAATGATCATTGCAATTCTGTGCCGCCCCATTCGACCACCGTATAACCGCGGCGTGTGAACGGCTCCAGTTTTTGCGGTGCGGCGCTGACCTTTTCCTCCAGCGGAACATATGCCATGAACAGCCGCAGCATGCTGTCCGGCTCCGGCGTCACGGTCAGCCCGACCGCTTCTTCATAGGTATCCGTCTGGAACGAGATCAGATTGAAATTGTTGTGCTCCATTTTCGGCAGCCAGTACACAATGAAGTCATTCATTTCCGGTTCTGTCAGCCCCATAAAGCGCAGCTTCTCTTTCAGGAACGCTTCCGTATCCGTTCCGCGCACACAGAATCCCTTTGAAAGATCGTAGTGTGTGCGGTCATTGCAGCTGTCCCAGAACAGATAGGAATGATGCGATCCGTCTGCCAGATTGATCAGCGAGCCGTCCGGCTTTGCAAGCACGCGCCAGCCGTCCCCGTAATCCGGATATGTTGTTGCAAGCGTACTCGTTTTCAGAGAAAGATGCACATTCACGATCGTATCCTGCAACGGATAGATGTATATGACCGGTTTCTCGATTCCGCCGGAAAACTGAATGTAGATTTTGCCGTTGTTGTTCGTTTTTGCCCATCCGTACTGCCCGTTATAGCAGGTAAAGATCCAGTCGCTGTTGTTGTAGTTATAGCCGATCTCCTCCAGCTGCGCGCCCCGCGGGAGCTGTAAATACGAGGAATAGCCTTCTCCCGGTCCGCTCCGCAGATTCAGTTCTCCGACAATAGTCTCGCAGTGGTTCGGATATTCCACATAGTAGTCCGGCGTCAGATAGTCCGTCCGGAAATTTTCTGTTTTCGGGGGATCCGCAGGCAACGGCTCCGGTGCTTCTTTTGTAATATACACCGCTTTGCACCAGCCCTCGTTGCCGTTGTACTTTACAAAATACCACATCGTACCGTCAGTGCCCATGCCGGATCCGAACACCTCGACCGGTTTTCCGCGCTCGATCCCCTCGCTGAATACACATGCAGCATCCGCATCGGGGCGCACGCGCATCATCAGATTCGACTTCTTCGTGCTGACATAGCCGCTCATCACAAACGAATAGTCATCCGGATAGACAAGCGCATTCTCCGCGGTCGTTGTTGTCGTCACTTCCGGTTCGCTTTCCGTCGCTGCCGTAACCGGCGGCTCTGTCTGCACGACCGCTTCAACGGAGACCGTTGTCGATTCCGGCACGGCAGGCGGCGTTTCCGATACGCTTTCGACTGCCGGTTCCATGATCTGTATCTGCGGATTGCCGCTGTCCGGTGTTTTCATCAAATGATATCCGATCAAAAATGCCCCGACTGCGAGCAGCAATGTCAGTACCGCCCAAAGCACTGCTGTTTCTTTTTTCATGATGATCCCCCACCTTTCTGCGCATTCGATCCCATTGCGGAATTTGCAGAATGCATTCCGGCTGCATCCGCACAGCATATTGCCGTTCAATAACAGCTGCCGCTGATAAATATATTATAATTGATAACAGACCGAAAGTCAATACACAGCGCACAAAAAATCTGTTTTCTGTTCAAAAAAATCATACATCAGTCTGCAAAGCGCCGTTTTTTCGCTCCGAAAAACAATCAGCTCCCCGCAGAGAGCTGATCGTTCCTGTTTATTCGGATCTGTCACCGCGATCCCGCGCGATTACTTCTGTGCAGGCGTATCCTGCTTCGGCGCAGTCAGATCGCTCCATGTGATGAAGTTGCCTGCGACCTGCTTCTCGGTGTAGTAGCACAGGATCGTCTGTGCATCCTCTGCGCCGATCTCGCCGTCGCCGTTGACGTCTGCCGCCTTGATCTGATCCGCTGTCAGTCCCATGTCATTGCCTGCAAACTTCTCCGTATAGGCGACCAGTGCGCGCTGTGCGTCATCTGCACCGATCTTTCTGTCCAGCGTCACATCGCCGCGCATGATCGAACCTGCTGCGTAGAAGTCATCGAAGCACTTGTCGAGGACCGAAACATCATACGATGCGGAGAAATCCTTCGTGCCGTCCTCATTCTGCGTAAAGAGCGTGTAGTCCGGCTGAATGCCGTTGTCGATGCTCTCATACTTCTGGTTTGCCATGACGGTACCGTTGGAAAGCGAATAGCACATGCCGTCAGCCGAAACGAAATACTGCACCGTGCAGGCGCCGCCGCCGCTGGTTTCGCCGAGCAGCAGCATGCCGTTGTCACGCGCGATGCCGGGCAGCATATTGCCGCTGGAGAAGGAACGCATCGAGGTCAGAACGCCAAACTGCAGATCGTATTTCACATCCTTGTCCTTCTCATCAATCTGCTTGTCCAGATTCTTGTCGCAGATAAACTTCGTTTCGATCTGCTCACCGGTAGAATTGTCGAGATCATAGGTGCTGGTTACATCTGCCAGCACATTCATCATATACTGTACGATGACCGTGTAGCCGCCCTGATTTCTGGCAACGTCCAGCACAAAGCGCTTGATCTTCGAATTTTCGTCTGCTTTTTTCAGGCAGGCGATCAATTCCGAGACCATATCCTGCGGCAGTTCGCCTTCGCCGGAATAATAATCCACCCACGGCTCCAGTTCGGTCATGAAGGTATCAAAGGAGAAGATCGCGGTATCGCCCGTTTCGCAGTAAACAGAGGTGTTCAGCTTCTCCACATAATCAGCCGATTCATACAGCGCATTTCTTGCCGCCTCGACTGCTTTGTCGCTCTTTTCAACATAATCATCCAGAACCGCAGGATTCTGCAAACCGGTCGGATCCGGCTTCAGATTCTGGAAAATCTCGACCACCCGTGCCAGAACATCCTCATTATTATCCGCCGTCGGGAAGAAATTGGTATGTCCGCCGTCCGTAAGGTACATGCCCAGAAGCTCCAGTCCGGCCATGTATTCTGCAACATCCGTGGAGCGCAGCATTTCCCGGACGCGCTGTGTTGTCTCGCTGCCCTCGGAGAGGAATCCGTCGAAGCCCTTTTCCTTGATCAGATCCGTATAATACGGTCTTCCCGGCAGACCGTAAATGCGGTCGAATGTCATGCAGAGCTCATTATAATTGTAATCCGCAAGATCCTGCGGGCGTCCGTCCTTGAACTTTTCCACATAATAATTGCAGCTATCCATTGTGAGCGCCATCAGGACTGAATCCCAGCTAATCGCTACCGGACGGAAAAACAGTGTATCAAAGAGGTAGAATCCCTTCTGGGTATCCAGTGTAAAAATATCGCAGAGCGTTGTCACAGGCATCCAGAGATCGGTCTCATCGCCGCGTAGGTCGATGTGGTACTCCGAAAAGTCGAGCTCAACCGGTTCTTTTTCATCGGATTCTTCGGTTTCCGGATCTCTGACAAAGAGATTGCTGTAAGGATCCTCGCCGCTTATAACGGCTTCCGGATAGAAGAACGTGCCTGCATCCTCTGCATTGAGAACGTCCGTATCAATATTGACCGTACCCTTTGTACCGTAAGGGACCTTGACGGTGTAGGTGCCGTCCGCATTGCGGGTAACTTCCGGCTTCTGACCGGTCCAGAGCTGATAATAATCCGAAAACGCGATATACGGCACATTCGGCATCTCATCGTAGAAACGGCATTCGATCGTCTGCACATTGTCATCCTCATAGACGACCGCGTTCATCGTGTCCTGACGGTAACCGTTTGTGTTGTCAGCGATCTCAGCGGCAAAAGCAGTAAAGCCCGGCATGGATGCTGTAATGAGCAGTGCGGAAATTCCTGCAATGGATTTTTTGAAAAACATTTCTGTTTCCTCCTGTAAAATGAAATGAGAGTTTGTCGCCGCCGTTCTCAGCGGGATTGACCTAAGTATAGCACACTTTTTCCGGAAACGGGAAAATCGGTCGCGAACGGTACAGTTTTTGTCGTAAACTGTAAATCGCAGGAAAGCGGTGCGGCGAATTTTTGCTGCAAAATGTACGTATTTGCGCGCAAATCATGTTCTGCAAAAAAGTCCGGCATGAACGCAGAAAAAGACTCCGCCCGGGAGCGGAGCCTTCATCTGCCGAAAAATGATGCATACACATCCTTGATATTGAGGTTCGGGGACGGCTTCCCCATACCGCTTGATCCGCAGATCTGCCGGTTACTGTGTGCGGATATTCTGCGCAGCGTGGGTGATGCGTTTGCTGCTCAGGAACGTGATCAGGAAATATCCGCCGTAGATCGCAAGCAGGATCAGCGATGTCGAAAGGATCGACGCGCCGATGTTTTCCGTTCCGAATACGCTCAGCACATATGCCGCAAACTTCATGCCGACGACAGAATGGATCCCCGCAAGCAGCAGCGGGAGCAGGAAGAACACGCCCGTCTGGATCAGCAGCGATTTGGTGATATCCTGTTCTTCTGCGCCGAGCTTGCGCAGCATCACATAGCGCGGAATGCTGTCCACACTCTCCGAAAGCTCCTTGAGCGCGAGAACCGCGCCGCAGGCAAGCAGGAAGATCAGCCCGATATACAGTCCGAGGAATGTGACCAGCGCCGCAATGCCGATGCTGTTCTCATAGATCTCGATTTTCGATGTTGTCATGACGCTGCGGGCAGCGTCGTCTGCAAGACTGCGGCTCATCCGGTCAAACTGTTCTTTGACTGTCTGCTCCGTCTGCGCGCATGCTTCTTTTGTATCGGCTGCATAGGTTCCGATGAAATAGTCCGCTCCGGCGCCGCTTTCATCCGGCACATCATCCGGCACAATGAGAATGCCGGTGTTGACGCGGTTGGACGAGAGCGAAATGAAGCCGTCCGTGCATTTGTCGAGGCGCGCATGCAGCGTATGTCCGAACACCTCGACCGCCGGCTTCTCCGCAAGGATCCGGTTCCGGATCTCGATCATAGAGGAAAAGTTTGCCGCAACAAGAAATTCGTCATCGTTCAGTGCAAGCTGCTCCCTGCCGTAAAGCTGCATCAGCCTGTTATAATCGCTCAGCCGGACGATTTCCTCATGCGCATCATAATTCAAGAACTGATAATCTGACCGGATGGATTCCAGCTGACTGCCCAGAAATGTACCGAGCGTCAGCGCCGGATCAATGTAGGAATGAAAATGCACGGAATCGCGGAAATGTTCACGGATATCCATGCCGGCATCCGCATATTTCTCTGCAACGTCCTCAAACACGATCCGGTCATTTTCCGGATCGTCATAAACTGCCCATTCGATCTCGAAATCCGCCGGACAGAGCGCTCTGAGGTTCGCATTCATCGAATTGCGGATCGAAAACGCCGATGTCAGCGTGCAGATCGTGATGAACAGCATCAGACAGATGATGCTCATGGAACAGACCGCCGTGTTGATCTTGCTGCTGATCTGCCGGAAGGTAAATGCATTCAGGCTGCGGAAATACGTATTTTTCGCGGACATTACAACACGCAGCAGCATGCCCGCAACCGACCAGAAGATCAGGAATGTCGTGACGGTTCCGGCAACAAAGCTCAGCACGAACTTTGTGCGGTTCAGCCCGTCATAATTCCAGCCGACCTGATAATAGGTATAGCCGAGCACCGCCGCGGAGACCAGAAACACAATGACACAGAGCACCGGATTTTTCAGCTTGATCGTTTCCGCCTTCTGACCGGACTGCATCAGGTCGATGAGCCTGAACCGGCTGATCATGATGCTGTTGAACACCATGACGACCAGATACATCACCGCAAAGAACAGCACCGTCTTGACCGCCGCTTCACCGGAAACCATGAAGCGGTATGCGGACATATCCGCTTCAAACAGGTGCGCGACCAATGCGCTCATCAGCTGGGACAGCCCGATGCCGAGCAGCAGACCGGCGCCGAGCGACAGCATGCCGATGATGACCGTTTCCAGCAGCAGGATCGCGGAAATGCCGCCCTTGCTCATGCCGAGCGTCATATACAGCGCAAATTCCCTGTGCCGGCGCTTCATCAGAAAGCGACTGGCATAGACGATCAGCAGACCGAGCACACCCGCGACAAATACGCTGATATACGACAGCGCGGACGAGATCAGACCGACAATTTCGTTTTTCGATTCGCCGAGCTGCATCATGGTCGCCTGCCCGCCGATCGCGTTGAACACATAAAAGACCGACACGCCGATGAGCAGCGTGAAAAAGTAGATCGCGTAATCGCGCAGACTGCGTCGGATATTGCTGACAGAGAGTTTACAGAGCATCGCTGACGTCACCTCCCAGCAGCGTCACGACATCAATGATCCGGTCAAAGAACTGCTTGCGGCTGTCATCGCCCCTGCGCAGCTCATGGAAGATTTTGCCGTCCTTGATGAAGATAACGCGTCCGGCGTAGCTGGCGGTAAAGCTGTCGTGCGTGACCATCATGATCGTTGCGCCGCGCTCCTGATTGAGATAGCGGAAGCGCTCCAGCAGCATTTTCGCTGCTTTGGAATCCAGAGCGCCGGTCGGTTCGTCGGCAAGCACCAGTCTGGGATCCGTGACGATCGCGCGGGCAGAGGCGACACGCTGCTTCTGACCGCCGGACATCTGATAGGGATATTTTTGCAGCACTTCGGTAATGCCGAGCTGCTCCGCAACCGTTTTGACTGCCGTGTCGATCTCCTTTGCAGGACGCTTCTGAATGGACAGTGCCAGCGCAATATTTTCGTAGGCTGTCAGCGTATCCAGCAGGTTGAAATCCTGAAAGATAAAGCCGAGCTTCTCTCTGCGGAAGCGGTTCAGCGCCTTGCCTTTGAGCGCGGTAATATCCGTATCTTCGAGAAAAATATGCCCTGCTGTCACGCGGTCAATGGTCGAGATACAGTTGAGCAGCGTGGTCTTTCCGCTGCCGGATGCACCCATGATCGCAACAAACTCGCCCTTTTCCACATTGAACGAGATATCGTCGATCGCTTTTGTCAGGCTGGATTTGCTGCCGTAGTATTTTTCGATCTGCTGAATCCGAAGTAATTCCATCTGCCTGTCCGCTCCCTTCATCTGTACACCTGTATTGTTTTCCATAACAGACCACCCTGTTTCTGATTTCGCGGGGATCCCCCCGCCGATGATCTGAGTATATCACATTTTGCGGACGGTGTCGCAGTTTTAATCTTACGGAACATTACATTTTTGAAAGGTTGCCGGCATAGAGGTCATTTTTCCCGAATACGATCCGGATCTCCGTATAGTTCCCCTGCTCGGATTCGGCGGAAATGCTGTGCCCCAGCTTATCGCAGAGCTTTTTCACGATATACAGCCCCATGCCGGTCGATTTTGCATGTGTCCTGCCGTTTTCGCCCGTGAACGATTTTTCAAAGATACTTGGCAGATCGTGCGGCGGAATGCCGATGCCGTTGTCGCGGAAACGCAGCACAGTCTGCTCCGGCGTATCCTCTGCGGAAACCGTGATCTCCGATGCCTGATATTTGATGCTGTTGCTGATGAGCTGTCCGAAGATAAACCCCAGCCATTTGCTGTCGGTCATGACCTGCACATTCAGATTTTCCGTGTGCAGCGTGATGTTCCGTTCCTGCAGCTCAGTGCGGTGTTTCAGCGCCGTATCCGTAAACACGCGCTGCAGCGGAACCGGCTTGATGATGTAATCCTTTTCCGCAGTCTCGCTGCGCGTGTAATAGAGCACATTTTCAATATAGGCGTCGATCCGGTTGATCTGCTCTGCATATTTCGCATTGCCGTCGTTGTGGGAAATGAGCTGCAAACTCGCGACCGGCAGCTTGATCTCATGCACCCACAGTTCAATGTAGTCACGGAACGCCTCTGTCTCGCGGCGGTACTGCGCGATCTGCTCACACA
This sequence comes from Clostridiales bacterium Firm_04, assembly GCA_001603005.1. GTDB lineage: Bacteria > Bacillota > Clostridia > Oscillospirales > Ruminococcaceae > Firm-04. The sequence goes on along the minus strand of LVAJ01000045.1, from coordinate 13,510 downwards.
TGGATTTGTCCGATTCCCGCAGCACGTCGCACAGAACCTTTCCCTCAAAGAATGCCGGTTCCTCGATCATTTCATGCAGCAGATATTTCCGGTCGAGCTGCTCCGTCTGCTGCAAAAGATTGTCATAAAACGGCTTTTTCCGCAGAAATTCCCAGCTCTCTGCAATGCACGCACCGGCAAGCGCAATGCCGGTGACGATCACGCAGGCTTCCGCAGAGACATGGAATGTATACAAAAAGATCAGAACCAGAAGCCATGTCACCGCGCCGGTCAAAAACGCCGGCAGACGGTCTTTCAGATAATCCCGCAATCTCATTTCAGCAGATACCCCTGTTTCTTCCGCGTTTCAATGGCATCCGGAAAGCCCAGTTCTGCGAGCTTTCCGCGCAGTCTGCTGATATTGACAGAAAGCGCATTGTCATTGACAAATTCATCGTTGTCCCACAGCGCAGTCATCAGATCGTCGCGCGTGACAATCTCACCTCTGCGCTCCAGCAAAAGCTGAAAGATGATCATTTCATTTTTGGTGAGGATCTGCTCTCTTTTCCCGCATGTCAGGCTGCCGCGCACCGTGCTGACGACAATTTCGCCGTACTGCTGCACGCCGCTGCCGGACGATCCGCTGCGTTTCAGAACGGCAGAGATCCGCAGCAGCAGAATCGTCGGGTTATAGGGCTTTGTGATGTAGTCATCTGCGCCGCAGCTCATGGAGAGCACCTCGTCGATCTCTGTCGTGCGGCTCGTCAGCATGATGACGGGCGTATTGCTTTTGCGGCGAAATTCCTGCAGCAGCGTTTCCCCGCTGATCTCCGGCAGATTGATGTCCAGCAGGATCAGATCTGCGTCTGCTTTCTGCATCTGCGCAGCCACGCCGGAAAATTCCGTGATGCGTTCGGCTTCATAGCCCGCACTTTGCAGCAGTCTGGCGAGTTCTTCGCTGAGCACGCGGTCATCTTCAATAATCAGTATTTTTTTCATATTTCAAAGTACGCTCCTTCTCGCGGGACTCGTTTTCATTTTAGTATACCGCCAAACCGGACGGAAGTCAAGTGTCTTTTCAATCCCCGGAAGCAACGCCGCAAAATTTCTGCATCCGCTCCCATTGTACTTTTCCGGATAATATGCTATAAGCGCGGAGCCCGCGCCGGCATTTCCATCCGGAGTGCGGCGGCGCGGCTCTCCCATGTTTCGTTACTGCACGCCGCTGGTCGCGGCTTCTGCTGCGTGCGTACTCCCATAATGTTATTTCCTTGCTCCCCCATTGCACTTTTCGGCTCAATATGCTATAATAATATTCAGATCACAGGATCGGAAGGAGGAATATCATGGCAAGACCGTATGACGTCAAAGCTGCAAAGCTGCTGACGGAAGAACACCGGCAGCTGCTCGGTCAGCTCGATGCCGTGCCCGCCGCGCTGCAAAGCTGCCGCGATAATATCAAAGCATTTTCCGATCAGATGATCGAACAGAGCATTCTGAATATTCTCCGGAATGTTCCGGTTGAGGAGCTCAACAACCGCGGAACACGCATCTTCCGCCTCAAAGCGCTGCACGACAGCGGCTACAACACCATCGCAGACCTCATGCCCGCATCTGTCGCGGCATTGACCGCTGTATACGGCGTCAGCGAGGATGCAGCCTATGCGATCCGGCGCATTGTCAATGAAATGTCCGTGAAGGTCAGACAGGGCTGCAAGATCCGGCTCAGCACGGACAATCAGACGCCGGAAAACTCTGCGCTTGTGACCGAGATCAGCCGGTACAGGCAATTGCAGCCGCTGGTTTCGCCTGCCGCACAGCTTGCAGATCTGCACCGCGCGGATATCACAGCAGCGGTCACCGATCTCGAAGCCGTGCGCGGAAAGCTCAAATGGCTGTTCGCATCCAAAATCAAAAAGCAAAAGGCAATGGAAGCCTTCTGCCGCCTGACAGAGCTGAAAATCGACGATCCCTACGGGACAGATGCCGAGGCGCTTGTCTCCGAAATCACGGCGATCCAAAGCTGCACAAACACCGATGCGTGGAATGATTTCACCGCAAATTCCATTCAGTTCATCAATATTCTTGAGGAGATCAATCCGGGCGTGCTCGGCAATGACGATGCGCTGTACGGTCTGCCCGAGGAGCTTGCGCATGAGATCCAGGAGGAAATCTACAATCCCGAAGGACTGCGCTGCGAATTGCGCCGCTATCAGGAATGGGGCGTGAAATACATCCTGCATCAGAAATGCGTGCTGCTCGGCGATGAAATGGGACTCGGCAAAACCGTGCAGGCGATCGCGGCAATGGTCTCGATCAGAAATGCAGGCGCTACACATTTCATGGTGGTCTGTCCGGCGAGCGTCCTGACAAACTGGTGCAGGGAGATCCGGAAAATGAGCGAACTGCCGGTCGTGAAGATCCACGGCGCGACAAGGCAGGAAGCATTCCTTGCGTGGTGCGATTCCGGCGGCGTCGCCGTCACAACCTATGAAACGACCGTCTACTGCAAAATGCCGGACAGTTTCCGGTTTGCAATGCTCGTTGTCGATGAAGCGCACTACATCAAAAATCCAGAGGCAAAGCGCACGGTCAATGTCAGGGAAATCGGCGAACATGCGGACCGTCTGCTGTTCATGACCGGCACGGCACTGGAAAACAAGGTCGATGAAATGGTCGCGCTGATCCGGATTCTGCAGCCGGAGATCGCTGCGGAGATCCGCAATATGACGTATCTTTCCTCTGCGCCGCAGTTCCGGAAGATCATTGCACCGGTCTATTACCGCAGAAAGCGCGAGGATGTCCTGACGGAGCTGCCGGATCTGATCGAAAACCGCGAATGGTGTTCGATGAATCCGGCAGAGGAAGCGCTCTATGAACAGGCGGTGCTCTCCGGAAACTATACCGAGGCACGGCGCGTTTCATGGAATGTGCCCGACCTCAAAGATTCCTCAAAAGCCGCGCGTCTGCTGGAGCTTGTCGAAGAAGCCGCCGCGGACGGGCGCAAGGTGATCGTCTTTTCCTTTTTCCTCGATACGATCCGCAAAATCACGCTCCTGCTCGGCGAGCGCTGCATGGAGCCGATCAGCGGCAATGTATCCCCGCAGCGGCGGCAGGAGATCGTCGATACATTCGATCAGGCGCCGGCAGGAACCGTACTTGCCGCGCAGATCCAATCCGGCGGCACGGGGCTGAATATTCAGTCCGCCAGCGTCGTGATCCTCTGTGAGCCGCAGTTCAAGCCGTCGATCGAGAATCAGGCGATCGCGCGCGCATACCGCATGGGACAGACGCGCAATGTGCTGGTCTACCGTCTGCTGTGCGAGGATTCCGTCGATGAAAGGCTCATCGGCATGCTCGAAGACAAGCAGGTCATTTTCGATGCGTTTGCGGATCAGTCCGAGGCGGCGCTCGAAAGCGGCGGGATCGACGAACAGACATTCAGCTCGATCATCAAAGAAGAAGCCGACCGCATCAATGCGAAGAAATGAGAAGCCGCCGATGCGCCGCAGCGGAACTGCCTGCGCGCACTCGCATATCAATACCGAAAGCCGCTTCGTTCAGCTGAATGGAGCGGCTGTTCTGATCTCATCTGCGCAAAAAAGACTCCGCCCGAAAGCGGAGCCTTTTTCATGGAGCTGCAATTACTGCATCTTATAGGCGTCGATCATTTTCTTGGTGATGTGTCCGGAACGACGACCGTACCGATCGCCGCTGCGAATATACGAAATATCGGCAGAGGCACTTGTTTTCAGCTTCACTTCCAGCTTCATCTCCGTGCGGTTGACCGGAACAACATCAATGCGGTCGATCATCGTTTTCGCCATTTCATCGACTTCCTCTTTTGACATGATGTGACCGGGACGGTACAGCGTCCTGAAATATTCCTCGATCTTTTGCATTTCGGCGGCATAGTCCGCCGTCTGCGAAGCCTTTGCTTCAAGCTGAAAAATGTCCTCCTCAAGCTGCGCGATCAGCACATTGGAATTGCCGTTGCGCTCGCGGAATTCGTCACGGGAGATGTCGCCCTCAGTGTAGAGGTCAAGCAGCTTTTCGCGTTTCGCTTTCTCTCTTGTAAGCTGCGTCCGCAGTTCGTTGATCTGCTTCTGCGCATTTGCTTCGCGGTCGCTTTCGCGGTAGATACGCAGGAAATCGCGCACATATTCCTCGATGTTGCCGGCGATTGACTGAAAATGCGCTGAGAGCATTTCGTAGAGGTCTTTCTCCATAATCGAAAACGATGCGCAGGATTTCGCGCCGGAGCGCTTCTTCTCACTGCATATCCACTGATAGATCGGTTTGCCCTGCGAAACGCTGTTGGAGTAGCTTGTGCGCCAATAGGGAACGTCATGCGCCTTGCACCAGATCTTGCCGGTAAAAACGCTCTTGTCTTTGAATGAGCGCTCCCGGCTTTTGATCGCGGTGCTGCGTTCGCGGAAGATCTCGTTGCACTTGTCCCAAATCTCCTCGCTGACGATTGCAGGAACGGTCTCGCCGGTTTCATCCTTATACAGTACCCATTCCTCCTCCGGCAGAAAGCGCTGCTCGCGGGTACGGTAATCGACGATTTTGACCTTGTTGCCGCAGAAATAGCCCTTGTATTTCGGGTTCTGGATGATGCCGGTGATCGTGTTGTGATGAATGCGCGTGCCGTTTCGTCCGCGGTAGCCCTTGTCCCAGAGGATACGCTCGATCTTGCGCGTACTGTAATCGCCGGTGCTGTAAAGCTCGAAAATCAGGCGCACCATTTCGGCTTCGGATTCGTTGATCGTCAGCTTACAGTCTTTTTTGTCGTAGCCGAAAATACGGCTGTTGCCCATGACATTGCCGCTCTCGATCGAACGCTTATGCCCCCAGCGCACACGCTCCGAGAGCTTGCGCACCTCGTCCGCCGCAATACTTGACATGATCGTCAGGCGCAGCTCGCTGTCTGTGTCGATCGTGCAGATGTTGTCATTCTGGAAGAACACGCCGACACCGGCGCGGAGCAGATCGCGGGTATAGGTCAGGCTGTCAATGGTGTTGCGGGCGAATCGGCTGACCTCTTTCGTCAGCACGAGATCGAACATTCCCGCCTTGCCGTCCTCGATCATGCGCATAAAATTGACGCGGTTCTCCGCCGCCTCGCCGCGGATGCGGTCTACATAGCCCTCGATATACTCCCAGTTCTCGTTCTTCTGAATCATGTCCGTAAAGAACGCGATCTGGTTTTCAATGGAATTTTCCTGCTCCTCGCGTGTCGTCGAGACGCGGGCATAGAAGGTCACGCGCATCGGGATATCGAAGATCGTTTTGCGCTCGGCTTTCATCTGATTTGCGATCTGGTAAATGTCCAACTAAAACCCTCCTGTTCTGATCGGAGTTCTGATTTAATATTATGATACCATACCGAATATGATTTGTCAAGAGGATATTTGTCATTTCCGGTTCGTTGCTGCAATCAGTAAAAAAAGCATAAATCAGCTGCTCCCTCTCAACAAGTCGGTGAAATATACAACAGCCACTCCGGCGAACCGGAATGGCTGTTGTACATCATGCTTTTTGGATGCGGCATTTCTTTTTGTAACAGGATATACCATATTTCAGTACGGCTGTCATGCCGTCATCGAGTAGGGTATCCTCATAATGCAGCCGTTCGATCTGTGCAAGCGCATTGCGGCAGCCAGTCTCCATATCGGCATCCTCACCGAACTTGACCTCGATCACGATGCCGATCTCCTCCTCCGGAATCTCGATCAGAATATCGCTGTATCCGTCGCCGGATTCCACGTTGGAGCGCACATACCAGTCTTCCATATGGCTGAACAGACCGAGCAGAATGCCGTGATAGAAGTTCTCCTTCTTCGCGGTCGGCGCATTGTTGTCACGAATACTGATGACGCGCTTGAGATAATCAGTAAACAGCTTTTCCGCTTCAGCGGCATCACCGTTCCGGAATGCAAGGCAGAACCGGTCAAGCAGGGAGGTGTCCTGTCCGGCATACTCGCGGAACCATTCATAGATCTGGTCTTTGAATATTTTGCGGATACCCTCGTTCGGGATCACCAGATTGAACCAGTCGCCGTCGGGGATGCCGTTTTTCGTCAGATAACCGGTCGTATACAGCACGCTCCAGATGTTCTCGACGGAGTCTTCAAGCTCACGGTAGGTCAGCTCCAGATTCAGCTTCTTGCGGATAGATTCGCCCGCGATCAGGCGTTCAATTTCACCTTTAGTCGTCGCTTTGGCTTTGGTAATCAGGCTGCGGACAATATCGTTGCCGCTGGTGTTGATCCAATAGGCTTTCGGCTGCGCATTAGGATTCGTAATCAGCTCAAAGCAATGGTTCAGCACATCCCACGGATTATAGATCTCCGTCAAGCCGAACTGATACCCGTCATACCATAAGCGCGTTTCCTCGCAGTGATCGGATTTGCCGTAGTATTCGAGCATCTTATGCACTTCGCTCTCGGTGAACCCGAAATACTGCGAAAACTGCACATCCGCAACGGAAAAGACCTTGAGGTTGTTCAGTCCTGTGAAGATGCTTTCTTTTGAAATGCGCAGGCAGCCGGTCAGAACACCGAAGAACAGGCTGTGATTGGTTTTCAGCGCCTGTCCGAGCAGATTGCGGATCAGCGCGATCATTTCTTCATAATAGCCGTACTGGTATGCCTTATCAAGCGGAACATCATACTCATCAATCAGGATAATGACATATTTGCTGTAATGCTGCTGAAGTACTGAGGACAAAAATCTGATACTGTCTCCAAGTGCAACATTCTGCGTGTCTAGCTGTGTATATTGCCGGAAGGTGGATTTGTCCTCACTGCTAATCCGGTCACTATCCAAGACATACAAGTGACGTTTGAACTCAGCAGCAAGAATCGTCCGCATCATTTGTTCAGCTTCTGAAAATGAAGAACCTGCAGCACCTTTCAGGCTAATCGAGATTACAGGATACTTTCCCATGTAATCTTTGCACAGATCAGTATACTCAGTTATTTGCAGACCGTCAAACAGCTCCGGATCACTGCCGATCTCAAAAAAGCAGCGCAGCATATCCATATTCAGTGTTTTTCCGAATCTGCGCGGGCGCGTAAACAGATTCACAGCGCCGCGATATTGAAGCAAATTATAGACAAATAAGGACTTGTCAACATAGTAAAAGTCGCCGGTACGCAGCTTCTGGAAGTCTTCCATACCGATCGGCAGTTTCAGTTTTTCCTGCATAGCACTGTCCTCCTTTACTAAGTCAATATGATCGTTTACAAATATTATACCACACTCTGCCGCAAATCGCAAGGGGAAAACAGTTTTCCTTGACAATCGACGCGGAGTGTGGTATCATAAATTATAAGGTTATGCGCTGTCCGCCGCAGAATCTCTCGGCTTCGTTTCCTTCAAATTATCAATCAGCGCAATCATGCGGTTGAGCCGCGCCGCATCAATCATGCCCTTGTGGTAGAGAATCCGCGCCCATGCGGTAAGGGTTAGCTTCTTCATGGTAAGCTCCTGTGAGTCAGCCCTCTGCATTGTTCGTCCCTCCTTTTTTAGTAGTATGGTCAAATAGACCGGTTGTATTCGATGAAAATGCACTTGATGAGTAATAAACATATGGGATGGCAGCGCCCCGAAGGGCGCGTGCCAGTTCTCCAAAATAGTTAATCGGATAATAGGCGATGTGCTGCATATGTACGCCCTTTAATGATAGCCCAGCAGTTTTTCTGCCGCTGATTGTTGAAAAAAGGTCCGACAGCATAGCAGAAACCCTGTTCCAGATTGGCCAGCTGAGATTTGTCGAGCTTGTAGTTTTTAGCTATTACGGCCAGGTCGCAATCCATAGGGTGGAAGAAGACTTTGATTGCGCAGTTCCCGATTATCTTGCCGAGGTAGTCATTTTCCGCAGAAAAGCGCTGGGATGCGAGGATCATCGAAAGGCGAAGTTTACCGGCCTTCCGAAGGATTATATCAATCGGGCCATTGCGGCCGAGATTCAGATCAGTTAACTCGTCGAGAATTACGGTCATTCGCTCCTTTCTATGATGCTGTTTGTATGCGTAGAGACTCGCAAGCAGAATGTCGAACATCCGGCTGGATTTGCGGATTCCATCTTCGCCAACTGAAAGCACAATGATCCTATCCTTAGGAAGATCCGACCATCTTTGAACTGTGCGCGGCAGCCCATCCAGATCGCCCGCAACCGCTTCAAGCCGAGCACGAATTTCCGCCTGTTCCGGCTCATTTTGGTCAAAATACTGCAGAATATCTCTAAAACAGCGAACCTTTCCTACCTCGATTGCTTTTATAATCTGGGTCAGTTGCCTCCGCAATGTGATCTGCTGGACATCGCCTGTCAGAGCCGCGGCTACCATCAATATTCCTTCCAACCTATCCTTTTTCTCTCGAAGGCTGTTGCAGTAGTCGAGGTTAAGAACATCAACCGGAAGTCCCATTGTTCCGATATCCCAGAACAGAAATCGCTTATTGACCACGGTCTCCGGAACGAATTTCAGTAGTTCTTCACGGCAAAAAGCATCTGTCTGATCGAAAACATAGACGAACTGACCTGCGTCATGCCGGATAAGAGATTGTGCGACCTCAAGGAAGGTCTTTCCAGAACGGGTTTGACCAGTTATGAAAATCGCCTCCGCCTCGTCAGTATCCTCTGTGACAACTCTGCCTGCCACGCCACCGATGGTCTCAACAATCGGAATGAAATCAGTTGGTGTATCGCCGGCAGCAAACAGGTAATCTGAGAATGCAGTCAGGTTCAGCTTGTCCTGACAGTCTGGCATAAGGCAAGTTCGCGAAATGCTATAGAAGCTGAAGCTTTCTGTTTTATTTGTTCCCACCTCAACTCTAAGGTTCCGTTGGTATCCGTTGTTTGCATGCAGCACGCCGGAATCGTTCAGCGCTGACAGAACCTTGTTGCGCCGCTTGGTTGAGTTCATGTGCATAAACACCAGATAGTTCAGTGTGCCTTCGTTGAAATTGATGTAACCATCCTTACTGAGGAACACCATATGCCGATTCGGATTGTAATATGGAGGTCCTTCCTGATTGAAAACGGAGATTTTCCCCTCTTCAATCTGGGAAGACAGCACCGACAAAAATTCGTTTGTCAGGCTGAGATTTACATCGCATTTTTCATGCAGGTATCGCTTGAAAAACGTCCTGATATCACGCATTTCATTGTCAGAAATCAATCCAACCTCGCGGAGGATTTCCGCTGTGGTGATCAGTATTCGCTGCATCATCCAGGAGTCCGCATTACGGACTGTTTTTGTTATTACCGACGAAATCTTTAAAGCCCTCGAGAGCATGTTCTCATGTTCATCCATTGCGCTGAGAGCCTTGATAAATGCAGAGGTAAACTCCCCCACAAGCTCTTGAAGCCGAGGAGCATCAACCAGCTCCGGTGCATCACGAAAATCCAGATAAAGTGCCGGCAGTTCTGGTGGAATAATGGACGGTTTATCCGTGATAACCACAATGAGATGGCGCCGTGTGTCCGGTCGTTCATGATACAGGTCTTGCAGTAAGAGTTCCAAGCTCTCAGTTCGTTTCCTCTTGTTCTCGATGAACGTGTTGTCGCGGATTACAAAAGTTCCGTCGTTCACCGAATCGAGTTCGGCCTGCAGTTTGGTCCTTGGTTCCGTAAGCGGGCAGATCGCCGTTGTGCGGAACTCCTGATTCTTCACAAGTCGAATCAGATTTCCTGCATTTTGAGGATTGGCTGGAATCACCACGAAAACGTGGTCTGGGATAAGCCCACTTGCCGCCAAAAATGGAAGCAAAATGGATGCGGCACTAATACAGAGCAACAGTTTATACTTCCATGAAGCTGGCAGGCACGCAGCAAGCTGCATAGCCGCACCCCGAAGATCTCTCATCGTGTGCACCAATTCACGGTTTCTGACATCCAGACTGTAATATGGCAACAGTTGAGGAATGATTGTCTCGGCAGAAGCAAAGAAGGGGCTGTCCGCTGTCATCTGCCAACCCGGACGTGTTGGAAGCTGCATCAATTCCGGCTGGCAAGTTTGCATCTCCTGCAAGAAAGCAGCAGTGATGTACTCCCGCGGACAATCCAGGTTTTGTCGAAACATAAACAGATATGGTGTGATATTCCGCGTCTTGATATCATGAAAAGGGATAGCAATGGTGAATTGCTCCAGGTCCTCGTTCATCTCGAGCGTGTACAGCCCTGCCATAAATGTGCCATCCTCACAAGGATCGACGATAATCTGCCGTTTCATGTTGAGTTTTCCGATGCAGACAATTCGTCCATTCCTTTCTTTCACATAATAGCGACCGCCTTGCTGGTACAACTGTCGAGCTTGATACTCCTTGGCAGGTGGAAAAATAATGTTGTAGATGACCTGCGAAGGTTCGTGCCAACAGCTGCTTGTATCGCAGCTGTACGGCACCCCGAAATACGAGTTTTTTCCGATGACCGGATAATCCGGATCGTTGTTTTGTGGAGAACATCTGTTTTCAAGCATAAAAATACCTCCTGAAAAAATAGAAAAATTCTTTGATTACGTTTTTTGAGTGAAGCACTGCCGTCAAAATGCAAATTTGCTGGGGGAATTTGCTGTTTGCAAGCAGATACTTTTTCAAAAATCGTAAACTGAAAAAATTTTCGGTTTTTGCGGCTTCTCCCGGGATGAAACCGCTGCGGGACAATATCGATATGTTTTATTCTAGCAAAAAATTGATGAAATGTAAAAGAACGAAAAACGGGTTTTCGTTCTGCTTCATTTGGAGCGGAGGATATCATGAGTGAGATGCTTGTAACTGAGATTTACGACGAAATCATAACCTATTACCGAGATCTGAATTACAAAGCACTCATCTTTGATGCTCTGGACGATCAGGACGCTATAACGATCAACGGGGAAACACGGCTGCTCTCACCTCCGGATGAAGCAGAAGCGCTTTTCTTCCAGGACGAGGCATACTACATTTTTGAATCGGAAGATCAGAAGGAAACGCGGCTGGAAACATTACGGAGTTATCTTTCTGCACATTTTTTGTATCTATTGAAAGATGTATTTTACCTGGAAATGAAAAAGTTCAAGAAACGACGCACCTATTTTGTTTCCGAAACAGATTATCCAATTATAAAGGAAATATTGCTCAGGTCTATCTCACAGAAGGAGCAGGATCTGATTATAGGCAAATGGCTGAACGGTCAGGTCGCTGATAATTCCTATTACGAGTTGTCCGAACTCAGTGAGCGTTTGTATGAAATCATCAGCGATCTCACTAATACACCCTGTGAGGTGAAAGAACGCTGGATGACAGCACTAAGGTTAGCCCTTCGTACCGAGCTCGCAAATGCAATCATTGAGTCGGAATTCATGATCAAGCAAATATTTTCGTACACATTGCCTTTTCGGGTCGAGCATCAGGAGGTACCTTTAGATGCCGCAGCTGCTGTCTGTCAAACCGATGTTTATCGTTCGCTGCAAAAACAGTTTGATATGCATGGTCAAAAGACACAATCTGAACTATACCAAGTAATATATCATTATCTGGAGAATGTAGATTTTGAAAAACTGCTTAAGTACGATACAGTTCCACCGGTTGAACTAATGCAAATGAAATGTGTCTGCGAATTACTAGTCGAATATGACTCTTTTATAAATGCACTTCCTTACGCCGATAAAATAACTAAACTGATTAATCATTTTATCTCAGTTGACAAAGGTACGCAGGCAAAGAAAACTCAACGCATAGACTATGATAAAAAACGATATCAGAAAAACAAGAATAAGTAGCAGCAGCTCGTTTAGAAATATGCGGCGAGCAAAAGTAATAAAGAGCTCGAGGGACAACTTGCGGCGTGCCAGTAAGGGCAAGATTGACGCAAAGAAGTGAATGGAATCTTCCTGCGATAGTTGGTGACCCTTCAATTAATTCATTCTTAATCGATAGACTGAACCCGCCCCATTACGGGGCAGGCATCAGCTCATAACATACTATTGTATAGGCGATAAAATCTGGAATGCGAAACGCCCAGCTCCCGCATCGCATCCACTGGGCGCATCTCCCCGCGCTTCACCGCTTCCATGACCTCGCGCCAATTCGCCGGCAGCGTTTTCGGAGGACGCCCGAAGCGAACATTCTTTCGTTTCGCGGCTGCAATCCCCTCTTGCTGACGTGCACGGATCTTCATGCGCTCGTTCTCCGCGATAGCACCGAGGACCTCAATGAGAATTGCGGTGACCATCTCCTGAATCCACAGCTGCTCCAGAGGGAAATCCGTGAGTGTTGTCGGCAGGTCAAGAATCTTGACGCGGACACCCATCTTTTTGAAGAATTCAAGTTCCCGCTTGATATCCGCCTTGCTGCGGCTCAAGCGGTCCAGTTCCTTGATGACCAGCGTATCACCGCTGCGGAGTATCTGACATTTGAGATACTGGTAGCCTTCGCGCTCCGTGTCTTTGCCAGATGCCCGATCTATAATGATTTGCTGCTCCGGTACACCGAACTTCATCAGCGCTTCGATCTGCCGGTCAGTATTTTGCTCACGGGTAGATACCCGTGCGTAACCGTATGTTCTATTCTCCATGAAAGCTCCTTTCTGTGCCAAAAAGTTATGCCGACTTTCGGGACGTCCCAGAAGTCAAATCACGGTTTTTTGGCACACTATTTTGACTGTTTTTCGGGTGTTCCGAATTGTATACTATTTGATACTGTAATGCCCTGCCGATTTCAGTACCGGCAGGGCTTTCCTATTATAATTCTGCAAGTGCGAGCTCTGCACCGTAGCTCTCTGGGTACATGAGGAAGTCCTCAATCTCAGTATAGGAATATCCGAGGTCACGCAGGTATTGAACCGTCTCCGGGTCTGCACCGTAATAACCGCAGAGCTCAAGCAGGAGCATTTGGTCATCCTCATCGCAGCAGTCCTTTGACGGCTGATCCCATCCGCAGAGATAGTTGCCGAACCAACGGTGACTATTTATATAGTAATCGGACTGCACGGTGTAGCTGCTGCGGGTGATCTTGCCGTCCGGCGAAATCCGTAGCAGCTCACCTTCCTTGACTTCAATCACCTCGTATTTCGGAAACTGCGCCGGAATCTGCTTGAACGCCGCCATCATGATTTCTTTCGTAGACGAGTAGACATACAGACCGAGGGACGGAAAGTGTATCAGGTAGAGGGGACTTTCGCCTTTCACAATATACAGATTATTTGCAGTATCAAGGAGTGTGAAGGTAAAATAACCGCGCACTTGTTCCGCAGCATACTGCAGGGAATCAAAAGTCAGCTCATGCTGAGACTCGATGAGCTGCACGGCGATATAGCTGTCGGTTTCAATCTGCGTATCGGGCAGGAGCAGCTTCTTGCGTAGGATGTCATCATTATAGAGCACACCGTTGTGCGCCAAAGCGAAATCAGTTCTAGCAAAACCTCGGAACGGGTGGTTATTATAATTCTTTTTCTGATCGCCCTGAGTCGTCAGCCGCGTGTGACCCATCACGGCTGCGGTACCTTCAGGAATCCGAAAATGCAGTTTATGTGCTGGCTTCGGGC
>LVAJ01000044.1 GCA_001603005.1 Clostridiales bacterium Firm_04 | reverse complement strand
CCGGTCAGCGTGAGCATTGCGCCCTTGACCTCTGCGCCGAACTGATCCGCCTTGTTGATCTTCACATCTGCGGTCGGGGCCGTTGTCGTTGTCGTCGTCACCGCTTCCGTGGTAGTGGTTGCGGTTGTGGTAGTCGTGGTCGTAGTTGTCGTAGTAGTCGTCGTGGTTGTGGTTGTCGTAGTAGTGGTCGTTGTGGTCGTTTCGATCTTCTCATCGACCATTTCGATCATTGTACCCTCTGCGACTTCCTCGCCGTTGATCTTCGTCAGCTTGCCGTTTTCGATCTCGAACGTCATGTCGCTCGCTGTCTCGTAATCATCCGGCGTGACCTGCTCATGGAGCGTATACTTGCCGTCGCCCAGATTCTTGACATTCGTCGGAGCGTCGCCCGAGATCCATACCAGCGCATCGCCGCTGCCGTTGATCAGCTGTGCGCCTTCGCCGACTTCCACGCTGCCCGCTGCAAATGTGATCGCCTTGCCGTCCTTGTCCTCGCCGGTCAGGGTAAGCATTGCGCCCTTGACCTCTGCGCCGAACTGGTCTGCCTTGTTGATCTTTACATCTGCGGTCGGAGCCGTTGTCGTTGTCGTCGTCACCGCTTCCGTGGTAGTGGTTGCGGTTGTGGTAGTCGTGGTCGTAGTTGTCGTAGTAGTCGTCGTGGTTGTGGTTGTCGTAGTAGTGGTCGTTGTGGTCGTTTCGATCTTCTCATCGACCATTTCGATCATCGTGCCCTCTGCGACTTCCTCGCCGTTGATCTTCGTCAGCTTGCCGTTTTCGATCTCGAACGTCATGTCGCTTGCTGTCTCGTAATCATCCGGTGTGACCTGCTCGTGAAGCGTATACTTGCCGTCGCCGAGATTCTTCACGTTCGTCGGAGCATCGCCCGAGATCCATACCAGTGCGTCGCCGCTGCCGTTGATCAGCTGTGCGCCCTCGCCGACTTCCACGCTGCCCGCTGCAAATGTGATCGCTTTGCCGTCCTTGTCCTCGCCGGTCAGGGTAAGCATTGCGCCCTTGACCTCTGCGCCGAACTGATCCGCCTTGTTGATCTTTACATCTGCGGTCGGAGCCGTTGTCGTTGTCGTCGTCACCGCTTCCGTAGTGGTGGTTGCGGTTGTTGTGGTGGTTGTCGTTGTTGTCGTTGTTGTAGTCGTGGTTGTGGTTGTCGTAGTGGTCGTCGTGGTCGTTTCGATCTTCTCATCGACCATTTCGATCATCGTACCGTCTGTGACTTCCTCGCCGTTGATCTTCGTCAGCTTGCCGTTTTCGATCTCGAACGTCATGTCGCTCGCCGTTTCGTAATCATCCGGTGTGACCTGCTCGTGCAATGTGTACTTGCCGTCGCCGAGATTCTTCACGTTCGTCGGAGCATCGCCCGAGATCCATACCAGTGCGTCGCCGCTGCCGTTGATCAGCTGTGCGCCCTCGCCGACTTCCACACTGCCCGCTGCAAATGTGACAGCCTTGCCGTCCTTGTCCTCGCCGGTCAGGGTAAGCATTGCACCCTTGACCTCTGCGCCGAACTGGTCTGCCTTGTTGATCTTTACATCTGCGGTCGGTGCCGTTGTCGTTGTCGTCGTCACCGCTTCCGTGGTGGTGGTTGCGGTTGTTGTGGTTGTGGTAGTCGTCGTAGTGGTAGTGGTCGTCGTGGTCGTTTCGATCTTCTCATCGACCATTTCGATCATCGTACCGTCTGCGACTTCCTCGCCGTTGATCTTCGTCAGCTTGCCGTTCTCGATCTCGAACGTCATGTCGCTTGCCGTCTCGTAATCATCCGGCGTGACCTGCTCATGGAGCGTATACTTGCCGTCGCCCAGATTCTTGACATTCGTCGGAGCGTCGCCCGAAATCCATACCAGCGCATCGCCGCTGCCGTTGATCAGCTGCGCGCCTTCGCCGACTTCCACGCTGCCCGCTGCAAATGTGATCGCTTTGCCGACCTTGTCCTCGCCGGTCAGCGTGAGCATTGCGCCCTTGACCTCTGCGCCGAACTGGTCTGCCTTGTTGATCTTTACATCTGCGGTCGGTGCCGTTGTGGTTGTTGTCGTCACCGCTTCCGTAGTAGTGGTCGCGGTTGTTGTGGTGGTAGTAGTCGTCGTGGTTGTGGTTGTCGTAGTAGTGGTAGTCGTCGTGGTCGTTTCGATCTTCTCATCGACCATTTCGATCATCGTACCGTCCGCGACTTCCTCGCCGTTGATCTTCGTCAGCTTGCCGTTCTCGATCTCGAACGTCATGTCGCTCGCTGTCTCGTAATCATCCGGCGTGACCTGCTCATGGAGCGTATACTTGCCGTCGCCGAGATTCTTGACATTCGTCGGAGCATCGCCCGAGATCCATACCAGCGCATCGCCGCTGCCGTTGATCAGCTGTGCGCCTTCGCCGACTTCCACGCTGCCCGCTGCAAATGTGATCGCCTTGCCGTCCTTGTCCTCGCCGGTCAGCGTGAGCATTGCGCCCTTGACCTCTGCGCCGAACTGGTCTGCCTTGTTGATCTTTACATCTGCGGCGTTGGCGTCCTTCATGACCACAACGGTTTCGTTGCCGTCATCGTCAACGACCTTGCCGTCCTTGTTGACCTTGAACTCGATGTCTGCGGCATATGCATAGCCGTCCGGAGCGCCTTCCTCATGGAGAATATACGCTGTATCCGCTTTCAGAATGCCCTCGATCTCATGCGATTCGCCCTCGACCGATGTCCATTCGTCCACGACCTTGCCTGTCGCCTTTTCGATCACCTGAAGCTTTGCTCCCGCGATCTCCTTATCGCCGGTGATGTTCGTCTTCGAGATCGTCACCTTCGTGGCTTCGTCCTTCATGACCACAACGGTTTCGTTGCCGTCATCGTCAACGACCTTGCCGTCCTTGTTGACCTTGAACTCGATGTCTGCGGCATATGCATAGCCGTCCGGAGCGCCTTCCTCATGGAGAATGTACGCTGTATCCGCTTTCAGAATGCCCTCGATCTCATGCGATTCGCCCTCGACCGATGTCCATTCGTCCACGACCTTGCCTGTCGCTTTTTCGATCACCTGAAGCTTCGCGCCTGCGATCTCCTTATCGCCGGTGATGTTCGTCTTCGAGATCGTCACCTTCGTCATCTGATCCACCAGAACCAGATCGGACTTGGATGCCTTGCCGTCCTGCACCGTAAAGGTGAGATCGGTTGTCACAGCATAGCCGTCCGGCGCTGCGACCTCGTGCAGGGTGTAGGTGCCGTCCGCAAGATCGCTGATGATCGTTTCCTCTGTGCCGGAGATCCAGCTCAGTGCATCGCCGGAGCCGTTCACGAGCGCTGCCTTGGTGCCGAGTGCAAGCTGTCCGGGCTTGAACGTAATGACATTGCCGTCCTTGTCCTTGCCGGTCAGCGTGATCTGTGCACCTGCAAGCTCCTCGCCGTCCGCTGCCGCCGCCTTCTTGGAGACGCTCACAGACGGACCGGACTTCTTGTTGCGCAGGGTGATCGTCACGGTCTTGCCGTTCACATTGATATTGCCGTCAGCCGCCTCGAAGTTTTCCAGCGAGCCGTCTGCATACATATCAAATACTGCAAGATACTTGTCAAGGATC
Organism: Clostridiales bacterium Firm_04; assembly: GCA_001603005.1. GTDB lineage: Bacteria > Bacillota > Clostridia > Oscillospirales > Ruminococcaceae > Firm-04. Next base: position 32,037 of record LVAJ01000044.1, on the reverse strand, counting down.
AGGGTGCCGCCTGCTTCATAGCCTTCCGGCGCCTTGACTTCCTTCACTGCATATTTGCCTGCTTTCAGATCTTCAAAGACCTTCGGCTGCGTCAGGTCGCCGTTCGAGCTCCATGCGCCGTCCGTAAGCTCCTGTTCGCCGGTGATCTCACCGGTTTCCGGATCCGTTGTCAGCAGCACAAGCACAAGATCTGCTTCTGCGAGTCCCTGATTTGCCGCATCTGTCTTATTGATCTGAACCTTTGTCACGGTTTTCAGATTGAGGACATCGACCTGCATTGCATGCTCCTCGGAACGCGATGCGTTCTTTCCGGTCACGCTGTCGATCTTTCCGTCCTTGAGCACGATCGTGATCGGCTCCGGATTTGCCTCATAGCCCTTCGGCGGCGTGATTTCCTTCAGCACATAAGTGCCGTTGTAAAGCCCCTGAATGACAGCCGGCGTAATGCCGCTCTCCCACATCAGGACTCTGCCGCTGCCGTTGATGACCTCGCCGCCGTCCACCAGCACGGAGTCATCGTCGAAGATGATCTGATTGCCGTTTTCGTCGGTGCCCGTCATGGTAAATGTCGCACCGGCGATTGCATAGTCCTCCTTGTCCTTCTTATTGATCGTGATGAGGTACTTCGGTGCTGTTGCATCGACCACATTCACCTGCTTCTTGAACGAAGTCGGTTCGCCGTTCACAGAGATCACATCCTGATTTTCCACAACGAATGTGATCGGCTCTGCCTTGACGAAGCCGAGCGGTGCATGCAGCTCGGTCAGCACATAGGTACCGTCCGGCAGTCCTTCAAAGAGAACGCCGTGATTAAATGTCGTCCACTCGACGGTCTTTCCTTCATCCGCAAGCGTATACGCGATCTCCGGCACGGTTCGCAGATCATTTTCAATGATGAGCGCGCCGCGCTGATCCATATACCGGTTGCTGCGGAGCGGAATGCCGGTGAAATCGACCGGATCGCCTGCCGTATCCGTACCGGTCAGCTGCATTCTTGCGCCCGGAAGATGCACGTCTTCCTGACCGTTCGGCGTATCGGTGATCTTGCGCAGCAGCAGCGTGAAGATCTGATCCACTGCGTCGATACGGGCATTTGCGGCTGCGGTCTGATTTGCAGCGTGCATGTCGGTGCGTGCAAGCGGATCGCCTGCCGGAATCTCCGTGACGGCACCGGTCACGCTGTCGGTCGAGAGTTCTGTCACAACACCGCTGACCAGCTTGAAGCTGTACGGCTTGAAGGTGTAGTATCCGGCGGGCGTTTCGGTCTCCGTGAGGAGATATTCGCCGTCCGGCAGACCTTCGAGCTCGATGTCTTCGGTCGTCGTGATCCATTCCAGTGCGTCTGCCGTCTGTGCGGCAAGCTCCTGATTGGCTTTTGCGTCTGTGAGGGTGCTGCTCTTTGCAAAAGGCTTCACCAGCTCCAGCTTCAGCTTTGCGCCGGCGACTGCATCGGGCTTATCCGTCAGACCGGCTTCGGTGAGCGACTTCTTGTCGTCGATCTTCTTCAGCGACAGCTTGTTGCTGCTGACCTGATCCGCCATTTGCAGCTTGAATACAGTTGTGCGGTCCTCATTGACGCCTGTTACCTCGGAATAATTGCTTGTGTCGGTGAAATCCTTGCCGGCGTTCTCCGCCTGATTCATGTCAAGCTGATAGAATCTTGCGGGATCCCACGGTGTACCGGCGCCGGTGCGGTAGAAGTAGACCGGCTCTGCGATCTGATAGCCGTCCGGTGCACTGGTCTCCTGAATCTTGTAGATCCGGTTTGCCGTCACATTTTGCAGCGCCGACTCAAAGAACGGAGTCTTGTCTCTGCTGGAACGCTCTGTCCATTCGCCGGCTGCCGCATCGTACTCGAACACCTTGATCTGCAAGCCGTTCAGGCTTTCGATGTTGCCGGTTTCGGGATCTGTGCTGAACCGCTCGCCGTTTTCGTTGACCTTTTCAAAGGTGAACTTCGCGCCGCGCTGCACATTGCTGAGTTCAACGGTCAGCTTGCCGCTGTCGGCATGTGCGTTGAAACCGCTGACGGCTTTCAGGACGGAAACGGTTCCGTCTGCCTTCCACTCGAACACGTTCAAACGGTTCAGTGCGGTATCCGCATAGCCCATCGGAACTCTGGTCTCCACAACGGCATATTTGCCTGCGGGCAGCTCCTTGAGCTTGAATACGCCGTCCGCGCGGATCGCAGCAGGTGCGCCGGAAGCATCCGTCACAGCCTTGTAGTCCGTGCCTTCTTCCAGTGTCCGCAGCTGCACCGGTTCCGCACCGGCTGTTGCCTTGTCTGTCAGAATTTCGATCAGCCGCAGCTCCGCGCCGGTCAGGATCGAACCGGTCGAGGAATCCAGCTTGCGCAGCTCGAACTGACTCTGCTTCTCGTTGCCGAGCTTCAATGTTCTCGCATCCAGCGTGCTGCTTTCCAGCGGAACCGCTGTCCAGCCAGCATACTCCGCATTCACCGCGCCGGGATCGGTGCCCGCCGTGACTTCCTTATAATAGACCGTATTGGCTCTGACAAAGAAGTACAGGTCGTGCGCTGCCGTATCATAGCCGGCAGGTGCTTGCGTCTCGCGCAGGCGGTAGACATTGAGCGCCTCGCCGTCATCGAGCAGCATGTTTGCGATCGTGTGCTTTTCGAGCGATGCTCCGGTTCGCACCGCAGGCAGCGTCAGACCGTCCGCCGCGGACGTCCATTCGCGTGTCTCCTCGGGCTCCGAAGCCTTGCCGCTGCTTTCGATCGTGACCTTTTCGATCACGAGCTTTGCATTTGCAAGCGGTGCATTGTCTGCATCCGCATCCGTCTTCATCAGGCGCAGCGCCTTTGCATTTTCCACGGGGTAGCCGTGTGCCGGTGTGATGTCCACCAGCGGCTCATACGCCAGATTGTCGGGGCTGGTGATCCAGTAGCAGTCCTTGCCGTTGTTGGTCACCGGCTCCTTGGTCGCGCTGTCGAGGATCAGCTGTGCGCGGAAGTTATCCTTTTCGGCTTCCGTCACATCCTCGCCGTTTTTCAGGATCTTTGTGATCTCCGCTGTCTCGTCATCGACCTTCTGTGCCGTGAACTGATAGCGGTCATCGCCGATCTGATAGATATTCTCCTCCGATGCGAGCGGATCAAAGATCTGTTCGGTTCCTGCGTCCGGACCGTCCGTATAGGTCGCCTTGACCTTGGAAACGGACATGCCCTGCGAGAAGATGCTGACCGGATGCGCCGGCTCGCTGAGCCAGCCGTTCAGATCCGTGTCATAGCCCGGCTCGCCGATCTTGTCTGCCGGGACCTTATAATGGTAGTTGTATGCGTCCGGAGAAGGCTCCTTAGAATTGTCAAACAGGACAAATTCCGGATCGCTCTCCGTGATCTCTTTGCTGAGCCTGTTGCCCTGACCGATCTGTCCGCCGGAACCGGATTCCACCGTCACATCCAGCGTGATCTTGTAGATATTCCGGAGCAGATTGTCATCATTGCTGAACTCATAGTTGAAGAACGCGCCGGACGTATCGGTGTTCTTCGGTCTGGTGCCGTCCATTTCAAATGTGACCTTGGAAAATTCCTGCGAGCTTTCGATCTCAAATGCGTCCGTAAGATCTGTTGTGAAGGTCACTCTGTCGATCGTGATGTCTTCGCTGTCCGTCTTATAATAGATATTGTATGCATTATAATTCGGGAGCGGTTCTGCACTCTCAAAGAGCGTATAGGTGCCGCTGCCGTGATCGACTGCTGCACCGATCGGGCTGCCTTCCTCCGTCACGGAGATCGTACCGGTCGCATCATTCGCCACAGTCACATCCGCCGTGATCTTGATGATATGCTGCGATGCCGGCTGATTGCCGATGCGGTATTTTTCGCCCGTGAGGTCATACTGATCGCCGTTTTTCGCTGTCATGAAGCTGATCGACGGCGATTTTGCCTTGACATTCTTCGTGACCGGATCCGTCATCCAGAGGGTGACCGAATTGATCTTTGTGCCCGCCGGAACCGTGAAGTCCTCACTCATGCCGAACTTCTGATCCTTGTTCGGACCGAGCTGCGTCAGCACCTTGCCGACGTCGGAATCCGCTGCCGGATTGCCGATGACCAGATAGCCCATGTCTTCGAGCATTTCAAATGTCAGGCTGTCCTTATCGACTTCTTCTCTTGCGGCGACCTGATCGAGATTCATCACGATCGCATCGCCTGCGACCTGCACCTCGCCCTGCGGGAAGCAGACCATCTGCTTTTCGCCGTCCTTCGCAAGCGTGAAGTGATATGCCGTATCGCTGAGCGCATAGCCCGGAGCCGGTCTGGTCTCACGGAGCACATATTCTCCCTCGGTCGGCACATTCAGCAGTGCGATACCGTCCTCATCGGAAACGCCGGTCGAAACCGCGACTTCGTTTCCGTTCTCAATGCGGTAAAGCGTAAAGGTCGCACCTTCGATCTTTTCATTGCCGGTCGTGTCCGTCTTGAGCGCTCTGACAACATATTTCATGTTGACGCCGAGCACGGATGCCGGACCGGTATACGGTCTGTAACCGAACTCCGTCTTGCCGACGAAATCCTTCGCGATCAGCGCGCCGGAGAGATGTCCGCGTCCGCTGTCGCCGTCTCTGACCGATGCCTTCGGCGCAAAGATCGTACCCTGAAAGTTCTTGGAGAGCTTCATGCTCTGTGCATCGCTGAAGTTATAGAGGATGCTGGTAACGCCGGGGTTGTTGTTGCTCATATAACTGCCGGTATTGGAAATGTTCACGCCGTTGATCGTCGTGCAGACGTCGCTGCCCGGCAGGGAATACGCAGTCGTACTGCCGTCCGGATCGCTGACGTTGATGACGATGTAGGCATAATTCCAATATTCGTAGGTCACTTCGCAGGTGTTGTCATCTGCATGCACGACCTTGCGCGGCACCAGCAGCTTCGGGATGTTCACGAACTGGAACTCGCCCTTCTGCTGGATCTCCGCCCACTTTTCAGCCGAGATGTTGAACACGACAACGTCCTGCACCTTGCCGTTCAGACCTGCATCGAACACTGCCGGCCCGTTCGAGGTATCCACCGCGTCGTCGCCGAGCGGGGAATCCTGCGCCGCGATGTTGATCGCTTCGCTTCTCGAACGGAGCATTGCAAACTGCTCCTCAAAATCAAACAGCTTGGTGACATAGGTCTGCGTCTTGTCGATGCCGCGGTCCATTTCGCCGGCGCGTGCCTCATCGACCAGACAGCTGTCATCGAGCGGATCGTCCTCGTCATGGTTCAGAACAAGGATCTTGTCCTTCTTCTCGAAGCTCCATGCACGAAGGTCGCCGGAAGACGGCAGATGCTCCGCATTTTCAAACGGATAAGAAGTGTCGTAGTAGCCGTCGTTCGCCTTGCCGCCTGCCTCGCCGCCAGTCAGGTTGCCGCCGACGATCATGTGCGCATAGCCGTGGTCGTTCAACAGGTCACTCAGCGGGATCTGGTGCGCGTAATCGCCCTTTGCGAACGAATACGAGCCCCACGGCGTTGCGACCTTGACATCGCCGCCGACTGCGATTCTGCCCTCTGCGTCGGATTCCTGCACTTCCATGCCGTCCTTCAGGAACACACAAAACTGCGATGCGATGCCGAGCGCATAAGCCTGCGTGTAATTGTCAAGCGTCTTTTCCAGATCGCCTGCCACAAGCAGTGAGCGCCCGTTCGGGCCTTCCGCGTTGATGCCGGCGAGCAGTACTGCCGGATCTCTGCCGCCCTGTTCATCCAGAATCGTGCTGCTTTCGATCATCTCATCCCGGCTGCCCGGACGCAGCGGATACGCGAGGCTGTCAGCCGCGCCCGCAATGCGGGAAAATCCGCCTGTGCTGCCGAACAGACAGGATGCCGTCAAAGCACCGGATGTCAGGGCACTGAGAATGCGCTGCTTTAACGATTTACTCATAGTGTTTGCCCTCCCTTTCTGTCAATTTCCGATATGGTTCGGAGCGTTTCCGGCTGTCCGCCGTCCGGCTCCGCTGATTCAGTAGCGGATGCATCGCACTGCATACGGCGGGGTGCATCCGATTCCCTGCCGTATAGAACACGATATCCGGCACATGCTGTGCTGCATGTCCGGCATCGGTTCCGGTCATTCTATTTTACATATTCGCCGTTGAAATATGCCATTCTGTATAACGTTCAAACATGTCAATATCGACCACTTTTCTTAATTATAGTCTGATTCCGCTAAAAAGTCAATAGCGTTTCTCCTATTTATATGCATCTTTTCAGATTTCTACAATTGACACAAATTTATGTGATATGTTTTGCACAATTCGCCGAGAATGCGTACAACTTTGCATAAATAACGCATTTGCGCGCGTTTTGATATTTAGTTTTTAATGAACGGTTAATGATAACAATAATTCGTGAACAAATTGTACCATTTTTCTGTAAATGTTCTTAATCTATATACAATCTGTATATATTCGCAACATGTTCCACGCAAAATCAGACAAAAATCCGCGCCGTGCTATCCGCTTTAAATGGATAAATTAAAAACAAACTTTTGCTGTTCTGCTGTTAAGCAGCGCCGTCCGGATGCGCTTCTGCTCCAAAGCACAAAAAAAGCAGCCCCGTTTCCGGAACTGCTCTTTCTGTCGGATTCATATTTCGAGCCGTCACGCCTGCAGCGCACGCTCCTCGCAAAATTCGCAGACAGTCCTGCCGCCGATCTCGGTGAACTGGTGCGGGAGATAGTGCTCCTGCGCCGTGATGCACTTCGGATTGACGCAGCGCATGGAATCATCCCGTCTGCCGCGCAGCAGCGGCACCGGATTTTCGCTTTCCAGCAGCCGCAGGATCAGCGCCATGCGGACATACATGCCGTACTGCGCCTGCTTGAAATACAGCGCGCGCGGATCATCGTCCACGGCGATCTCGATCTCATCGACGCGCGGCAGCGGATGCAGCACGGCAAGGTCTTTCTTGGCGCGCTTCATCTTGTCCGTGGTCAGGCGGTAGACGTCCTTCTGCGCGAGGTAATCCGCCTCGGAAAGGAACCGCTCCCGCTGGATCCGCGTCATATAGAGCACATCCAGCTCGCCGATCGCGTCATCGAGCGAGGACTCCGTGCGGTATTCGCAGCCGGAATCGCGCAGCAGCTTCGTGATATACTCCGGAACCTGAAGCTCCGGCGTCGAGATCAGAATGAATTTGTTGCCCTCATAGCAGGAGAGCGCCTTGCAGAGCGAGTGTACGGTTCTGCCGTAGAGCAGGTCGCCGCACAGACCGACCGTCAGATGATCGAGCCTGCCCTTTTCCATTTTCAGCGTCAGCAGATCGGTCAGTGTCTGCGTCGGGTGCAGATGCCCGCCGTCGCCTGCATTGACGACCGGACATTCCGCGGTCAGCGCAGCCGCCTTCGCCGTACCAGCCATAGGATGCCGGATGATGAGAATATCCGAATAGGTGCTGACGACCTTTGTGGTATCCTTGATGTTCTCGCCCTTGGAGACCGAGCTGCTCATCGGGTTGTCAAAGCCGATGATGCTGCCGCCCAGACGGATCATCGCGGACTGAAAGCTCATCTGCGTGCGCGTGGACGGCTCATAGAACAGCGTCGCCATGATCTTGCCCGCACATGCCTGCACATAACGCTGCGGATGCGCGTACATGGATGCGCCCAGCGAAATGACCTTGTTCCACCATTCCACGGGATAATCATTCAGGTCGATCAGATGCGAATATTGTTTCTCGCTCATATTTTATACCTCCGCTCCCATGCAGCTTCAGCTTGTTCTCGCATTTTTCCTATTTCTGCGCGCTCTCTTCCCTTAAAGTAATACCACAAAATATGATCAAACCCATTTCGGCTGATCTGTTCTTCTCCGCACTTTTCCCTAATCTTATCTATAGTATTGCAATATCTACAATATTCGCTCCACATTGTTTCCGCATCTTTCCCTTTGTATTCAAGAGTGCAATCCTCTCCCAAATAATACCAAGCATATATCCGGACTGCTTTCGCAAGAACACTATCATAAATTGAGAAAGTATCATTTTGTCCTTCGCCCTCAAATAAATAATAGCTTGCATTACGACAAAATTTACTGGCAAAAGAAAAATTTTCTCGCGCATGATATTTTTTCTCTGAATTTCCTTGCGTCTCAGAAAGAACTGTTTTTTGGGCAATCTTGCAAAAAATTTCTTTGGCAGACTCTCTTGTTTTCAAATCTTCTTTCAGCTTTTGGGGATTGTTTTTGTAGTACTCATATATTCTTGTCGTTATTTGTTCCAATCCTACGTTGTCCGAATTAAGGTGCGTACTGTTTGCGGTATCCAGTGCCTTTACTGCCCCTTCAATTTTAGACTTAAAGTCGTCATCTTTTGGATTTGCAGAAGATAATAGTTCTCTTAACTGCACCAACCAATATGCAGGTGAACCGCAATATCGGGGTGTACGCTCTTGTTTTTCATCTCCCGCCTTGCGATATGTAGAATCAATTTTAATAATTGCTTCCACAAATGCAACATTACGGGGCGTGAGCAAAGGAAAACACAATGGAGAATCGGAATTTGGAACAGTCTCCACCTGCATATCCAATTCAAAATTATATTTCTTTATAAGTTCCTGTTCATGTTTAATCAAACTGCTCATCTTCAACACCTCTCAAAGACGGAACAAAACGCTCAAACAGCGCCTTCTCCGAAATAGACCTTATACCACACAAGGAACATGTACACCGTCCAGATCTTGCGGCTGTAATCGCCCTTGCCGTTCTTATGGTTATCGAGAAGCTTCACAAGCTGCTCCGTATGGAAAAACTGCTCTGCATCCGGCGAGACAAAGGCTGTCCGCACCGTGTTGTAGCAGTCATCCTGTTTCAGCCACACGCGGATCGGCACGGGGAAGCCGAGCTTCTTTTTCGCCGCGGTATCCGCAGTCTCCGGCGGAGTATCGCGCTTTGCCGCAAGCCGCATCGCATATTTTGTCGTATAGGGTGTTTTGTCATCCGTCGCAACGCGGTGCGTCACGCGGAATTTTGTCGGGATCTGCTCCGCAACATGCATCAGCTCTTTGTCGAGGAACGGCACGCGCAGTTCCAGCGAATGCGCCATGCTCATCTTATCCGCTTTCAGCAGGATATCGCCGGTCATCCAGAGGTGCAGATCGAGATACTGCATCTTCGTGACGGCATCCTGATCGGTGACCTTGTCGTAGAACGGCTTTGTCACCGCGGTCGGATCGGGCGCGCCGGTCGGCTCTTTCAGCAGCGCCTTGCGCTCTGCCGGCGTGAACATATAAGCATTGCCGATGAAGCGCTCCTCAAGCGTTCTGCCCTTGCGGACAAGGAAGTTTCTGCCGCGCTTTGCGGGGAGCACGCTCGCTGCATTCGCAATGCCGCGCCGCAGTCCCATGGGCAACCGGTCGTACCATGTCGCATCCGGCTCGCTGTAAACATTGTAGCCGCCGAACAGCTCGTCCGCGCCCTCGCCGGAGAGCACGACCTTGACCTGCTCTGCTGCCAGCTTGCAGACGAAATACAGCGCGATGCAGGACGGATCCGCGAGCGGCTCGTCCATCTGATACTGGATCTTCGGCAGCACATCCCAGTATTCCTGCTGCGTGATGACATGGCTGAAATTCTCCTTGCCGATCGCGCGGGAAAAGCGCTTTGCCCAGCCGATCTCGTTGTACTTCTCATCCGAGCCGAATCCGACCGTAAAGGTCTTGTCCACATTCGCAACTGCTGCGACATAGCTCGAATCGACGCCGGATGACAGGAAACTGCCGACCTCGACATCCGCGATCTTATGCGCCGCGATCGAGCCGCGGAAGGTCTCGGAAATGGTCTTTACCCAGTCGCCGAGCAGCGGGGCGTCGTCCGCCTCGAAATGCACATCCCAGTACCGCTGAACGGTCAGTTTGCCGTTCTTCCAGCGGAAATAATGTGCCGCGGGCAGCTTCTTGACACCCTTGAAAAAGGTATCCTCGGTCGGGGAATACTGAAAGGTGAGATACTGCTCCAGCACCTCATGATTCAGCTCCTTTTTGAAATCCGGATGCGGCAGGAATGCCTTGATCTCGCTGCCGAACAGGAAGCTTTCGCCCATCTGCGCGTAGTACATCGGCTTGATGCCGAAGAAATCGCGTGCGCCGAACAGCTCCTTGTTCCGTTCATCCCAGATCACAAAGGAAAACATGCCGCGCAGCCTGTTCAGCAGCTCCGCACCGTATTCCTCATAGCCGTGGATCAGCACCTCCGAATCTGTCTCCGTCCGGAAGGTGTGACCGGCTGCGGTCAGCTCCTCCCGAATCTCTTTATAGTTATAGATCTCACCGTTGAAGACGAGCACCATTGATCGGTCTTCGTTGAAAATGGGCTGGTCGCCCTGTTCCGTAATGTCGATGATCGAGAGCCGGCGGTGTCCGAGCGCGATCTCCCCATTGAGATACTTGCCGCCTGCATCCGGTCCGCGGTGGCGGATGCGTTCCATCATTTTCTCAAGAACGGCGTCCGCGTTTTCAATGCGGCTGGAAAAGCCAATGATTCCGCACATATGCTTGCCTCCTGTGTGGCGGGAATGGATTTTTGCCTTTCCTATTATACTACTTTTTTCCGGATTATGCAAGCCCGCAGGCTGTTCTGATCCAAAAAGATTTGCGGGCAGGCTGATCGCGGGCAGAAGCCGGAGCGCCGCGGAGTGAACGGGCGGAAAATCGGAGTGAACGGGATGCCCCTGACTGTTCACTCCGCAAAAACGCCCGCTGACTGCACAGCGCTGGACTTTCCGCTGCGCCGCTGATATAATTGTTTTAAAAATATCCGCAAGGAGAATGAGGTATTCAAATGCAAATTTTGGAACAACAGGCATTGTACCTGTATGATCTGCTCTCGTGCAGGATACAGATGCCGCGCGCACGGCTGCCGGAAATGCTGCCGCGGATCCCGGAACAGCTCGGCGCGCTCGGATTGCAGCAGAACGGCAGGATCCTGTTCACCGAGGATCCGGCGCAGGAGCGGAATATTGAGATCCTGATACCGGTCAGGGGCGAGTTTGCGTCCTGCGCGCAGTATGAAAAAAAGCCGGTGTTCAAGCTGATCAACGCGGTCTCGGCACGGCACGAGGGCAGCTTTTCGGCACTCGCCAAGACAGAGCAGCAGCTTTTGCAGTATGCGCAGGAAAAGGCATATCAGGTCATCACAGAGGTCTATTACAGCATTGTGCGCATGGATGCGGGCAATCCGGAAAACTGCATCATTGACCTGTATATCGGGGTGAATTATAACATTTTATAGAGCAGGACAGACGGGCGGTTCCGGAACACGGAGCTGCACACCAAAACCGAAAATCCCACGGATGCAGAGCACGGTATCCGCGGGATTTTTTGTGCCGCAAAGCATGACGATGCTGCGATTTGTATGATTTTACGCAGTTTCAGGCATCTGCGCCCGCCGCTGCGATGTGCAGAAATGCGATCTATATTTTATTAAATATTCAGGGATACCATGACCAGTTATTCCGGAATCAGACTCTCAAATTCTGTAAAATATTGCAGAAACAGTTTAAGATTGTATGATATTGCCTTGACATTTTCGGACTTTTGCTTATAATGGACTTGTTTGCGCAAACGAAATCCAAAAAAAGAGAAGGAAACCAATGACATCGCATAGCGGTGTGATTGGGGGAGAAGATTATGAAACAAAGAAAATGCGTTCTTAGCCTGACGGCAGCTGTGCTCTCCGCACTGATGATGCCTGTCAGCATGCTGTCCGCTGCGGCAGCAGAAACCGACCAGCCGAAGTACGATTCCGATTTCTACGCGCTGGATGACGACAGACTGATCAAGACAGATCTGGATAACTATGCCGAAACGCTCGCAAAATTCGGCATCGAGAACTGCAACTTTGACGGAAAGAATACTGACGCAGAGCCGAATGATTTCTATACACTGGAATCCGAGGTCAACAAGCTCCTGCGTGAAAACAACTATGGTGATATTGTTGCAGATGCAAACACGACACGATATGACGTCAACAAGGACAGCCACATCACGCCGGAGGATTACTGCGTTCTGCTGAAATATGTGCAGCGCGACTATGAATTTGAGATCATCAGCGGCGATGAACTGTATGCAAAGATCACGAAATACAACGGCACGGGTGCATCCGAGATCGAAGTCCCGCGTGAGGTCTTTTTCAAGGGCAGAATTTTCCCGGTCATGGAGATCGGAAACCGTGCATTTGCAGGACATACCGAGCTGAAAAGCATCAGGTTCCAGAATTATGTGCAGCCGGACTGGCATATCAAAAACAGCACCTCTGTGCAGATCCCGACTGCCGGAACGGTCACTGCAAGCACCTGCCTGCGCCTCGATTCGCAGGTGTTTGACGGCTGCTCCAATCTCAAAACGCTCACGCTGCCGCAGCACACCGTCATCAATGACGTTTCTGTTTTCAATGCTGTTCCGGCGATCAGGAATAAGTATGTGAAACCGGAAAACGGCATTCTTTATTTCAGAGATCCCGATGTGAACAACAACACTGTGATTGCATTTTATGTGGAAAGCAGCTTATATGATACTGCGAAAGCAGCACACAGCGTTTCGTTCGCAGAGGATACAACAAGCATCAATCTGACGATGACATGGGCACTGCCCTATGATGACATTTACAATGTCGATATTCCGGATTCCGTCACATTTATTCAGGATTCCGCATTCGATCAGTTCAAAAAGCTGAGAACGGTCAACAGCGAGACCTTCCGCAGCAATACCCCTGAGATCCAGAAGCTGACGCGCCGCTATCTGTCCGCATTTGACAGCACGCTGTATACCACCGAGGAAACCCAGCGGATCATCAGCGAGCTGGAGCGTCAGATCAAAGCAGAGTGCGATCCGGAAACGGATGAAATCGCCGCAGCCGTGCTCGCCGGCAAACTGATCGCAGAGCGCGCGGAGTATTCCGATTACTATTCGCTGAACCGCGCAGATAACGATAAGCCGGCAACTCCGGATAATCTCTGGTCGTTCTCCGGCGGCTATGAGCTTTATCAGAACGAGGAGTACTATTATAATGATCTCCTGCGCAACACAACCTATTCCGCGACTGCGGTCTACATGCTGAAAGACGAGGAGCATGATGCATACACCGACTGCGTGGGCTTTGCACTTGCAAGCTCCCTGCTGCTCGACAAGCTCGACATCGAGAACTACTACTGCGGTGCGCCGCAGCATGCGCTGAACGTCGTGCGTGCGAACGGCTACTGGTTCAGCTACGATATGTCCGGCAACAGTCAGGCAGATCCGGACGATCTGAACGCGCGCAATCTGCTGACCGGAATCGGCGGCAATATGTGCGTCAGCAACAACGACAAGTTTGAGATGTTCGCACAGTCTGCTGACAAGCAGCTGACAGAGAAGGATATCGAAGCTCCGATCCTGCAGCCGGCAGATCATTTTGCACCGCTGCTCCTGCTCAAGATGGAAAAACAGTGCAGTGATCAGTCCCGCGCGATCCTTTCCAAGGAAAACGTACACTGCACATTCCTGAACTGACCGCCTGACATCCCCCTGATCATAAAGACACAGAACCGGCGTATCTTCATGATACGCCGGTTCGCGTTTTTAAGGTATCGCTGCGCGATGATTTGAAATGGGCTGTGCGGGAGTGTGAGGATTTTTCACGGTTTACTTTTACACAATATCGCCCCGAAGCGCCATGCACATGAAACGCTTCGGGGCTTTTTACGCATTATAATGGGATTCTTAAGGGCTAGCAGCCCTTAAGCAGGAGTTTGAGGGCGGAGCCCTCATTATAGATCCATCGGAGATACCGAACGCCGTCAGAGCTCCGGATTCAGCCAGAGCCCGACTTCAAGCGTGAAAACGCCGTTTTCTGCGGAAAGCGCCGCATCGCCGCCGTACTTTTTCGCCGTCCGGACAATGTTCGCAACGCCGAATCCGTGCATGCCCTTATCCGCCTTCGAGGTCTCCACCTGATTGTGACTGCGGATCTCCACCTTTTCAAATACCGGATTCGTGATCCGCAATGTAAAATATCCCTGCCGGAAATCCGAATGCACCGCGATCTCTTTTTCGTCGCTGCTGCTGTCTTTTGCACAGGCTTCGATCGCATTGTCGAGCGCATTTGCAAACACTGTGCAGAGATCCGCATTCGTGATGCCGGTCGTCGGCGCAAACCCGCTGAACAGGATCTGCGCATGAGACTGCGCGGCTTTCTCGTTCTTGTCATTCAGCAGCGAATCGACAATGATATTTCCCGTATCAAAGGTCTTCCGGTGCGAGCGGCTCATCTGCGCGATCTGATCCATGTATTCGCATGCGCGCGCCACTTCATTCTCTGCGAGCAGTCCGCGCAGGCAGAGCAGATGATTCCGGTAATCATGCCGGAATGCACGAAATTCCGTGTAAATATCATTGATCTTCTGATAATACGAAACCTGATTTTCCAGCTGCTCGGAAAGGATCGCCGAGATCCGCTCCTGCTCCCGCGCCTTTGCATTGATCTTCATGATGCGCGTGATAATGTACGCCGTCATCAGGATGACCGGCAGCAGCAGCGCGCGGGAGACCGTATTCATCGCCGGATTGACGATCGAATATTCAAACACGCTCATGAAATACAAAAAGCCGAGAATGAGCATGCAAAGTTTCCGCGGGATCTGCGAAAGGCTTTCCGCGATGACCTCTGCATTGTTTTTCCGCCGGATATACAGCAGCGCCGCCGCCGTGAGCACCAGCTCCGCGGCACATGCGGCAAAATTCAGCGGCAGCCAGTCGGTCGTGAACAGCTTTACGATATTGGAATAGTTCGCATTCAGCGCAAAGGACAGAATGCTGATATACAGCATGGAAAGCTTTTTGCAGCGGAACGCAGCCGCATAGCAGCCTGCGCGCAGCAGCATCAGCAGCACCGGCACCAGCAGGATCAGAAGCTTCGGCAGACCGGCGCTCGGGAACAGCAGAACAAGCTGCGGAACAGCGCTCAGCGCAGCTGCAAGGAACAGGACGATCCTGCTCTCGCTGCGTTCAAATCCGCAGGCGGTGCGGACAAGCCGGAGAAATGCGGCATTCTGGATCAGTGCGAGAAGATAGAATGCTCCGTACACCATGCAGATCACCCCGCCGCGAAGTGATAGCGCTTGATGTAATCCTGAAACGCCTTGCGGAACGGCGTGCGCTTCAGCTTGCTCAGGAGCGCCTTTTCCTGATTATCCAGCATGATCGTCGTTTCCGTGTGCGACGTCACATGCCGGAAGCCGACCAGATAGGTGCGGTGGCTCCGGAAAAAGCGGTCTTCGGGCAGCTGGCTCTCCAGCTCGGCGAGTGTTTTTTTGTAGACAAAGCCTTCCTCGGTCGTGCGGATATAGCAGTATTTGTCGGATGCCTCCGCATAAATAATGTCGTCGATGTTCACGCGCTTCGTGCAGTCGCCGTCCTTGATGACGATATACTGATCGGTCTCCTGCTCGGCGAGGAAATCGTCGAGCGCTGCGGAGAGCTTTTCCGGATCAATCGGCTTGACCAGAAAGCGGTATGCATGGACGGAAAATGTATCGAACACGATATGCGGAAAGCTGGTCAGGAAAATGACCGGCGTTTCGATCCCGAGCTTGCGCAGTTTCTTTGCAGTTTCCAATCCGTCCAGAACCTTCATCTGATAATCCATGAAGATCAGGTCATAGTCATAGGGATTGATGAGCAGTTCATTTCCGCCCGTAAAATCCGTGTAGGACATGACCAGATTCCGCTTTTGCGCATAGCGGTTCAATTGCTTTTTCAGAAGGTCGTGCATCGGTAATTCATCGTCGCAGATTGCAATTTTCATATTCTGTTTTCCTCGTTATTTCGTAAAATTTGTGTACTGAAAATGTGAAATTTGATCCTTGCGGAACGTGCTGAAAAGTATCCCGAATCTATCCTAACACAAATTTTTGCTTTTGTCAACCGGAAGTGACAAAAATGAAATAAACTTATCAAATCTTCAACAAGGAAACGCATCCGTTTTTTGTGTGAAACGCGGATTAAAATGATCCTGATGACAAAACTCGGAATTATGTGTGACGATTCGCACAGGGATTCTGTCGTATAAGTTGAGGGGCAAAAAAGCCCTGCATGCCGGAGCGGCTGCAGCTGCTTCATACGGTGAAGAAGCAGGCACCGTATCTGCAGCAGCAACGGCAGCGGACGCTGTCTGTCCCTCTGATCGTTCAGCTGACATCATAATCTTTGAAGAAATCAACGAATCGAATAAGGAGATTTTCATTATGAACAGAAAACACACAAAGCTTGCAGCCTCTGTTTTGGCATTTTGTCTTGCGGCTGCACCGGTTTTCTCACAGGAGAGCATTTTCGGAAAAAACGGACTGATTTCCGGCATTACCGCTTCGGCAGCATCGTATTACCGTGAGGGCGACTTTCAATATATGGTCACCGATCAGGGAAACAGATTCCTTGTCATTATCACAAACTATTACGGCAGTGCATCCTCCCTCGTGATCCCATCGAAGCTGGGCGGAAAATATGTTACAGGCATTCGCGGTTCCGCCTTTGCAGATACACCGGTTGAAACGATCTCGTTTGCAAGTGATTCGCAGATCTGCTTAAACGGCGAATTTCCGGGCATTGCGAATATGGAAGGGCTGAAAACAATTACGCTGCCTTCCAACTGCACGGAAATCAAAGAGAATGCATTTTACGGGTGCACAAACCTGACAACGGTCAATCTGACCGGTTCTTTGCAGAAAATCGGAGAGCATGCCTTTGAAAACTGCACCGCGCTCCGAAACATCACACTGACCGGCGGCACCGTCATTGAATCGTATGCATTCAAAAACTGCATGACGTTGTATAATTTCCGGTTCCCGAGAGGCTCTGTCGTGAAAGCGCGGGCATTTGAGGGAAGCAAGCTGACCAATATCATCATCCCGTCTGATTATCAGGCGCAGGATCTTGCGGGCTTCGACGAAGATGCATTTTCGGGCTGCAATTATCTGGAGCGCATCAACTATGATAATCCGTATGTCATTGACAGAAACACGACCGAACCGACATTGAATCCGTCGCTCGGCACGATCATCACTGCCCTGTTCGGACACAGCGATGAAATCAAGTGGGTTTCTGATTATATGAACTGCAAGGCTGCTTATATCGTCAGAAGCATCCGGCAGCAAAATCCCGGAATCGGCGATGTGCAGCTCGCAGTGAAGCTGAATGACTGGATCTGCGACAATGCATCCTATAACTCTGACGGACCTGTTGCCGATTATCAGTCGGCGGCGACTGTATTCCTTCTGGGTGAATCGGTCTGTGCCGGCTATGCGGGTGCATATAATAGACTCCTGACGGCTGCCGGAATCGAGAACCGGACTATTTCTCAGGCAAAGCATGTCTGGAATCAGGCAAAGCTGAACGGCACGTGGTTCAATATTGACACAACATGGAACGACAATACCAATTCTTATCGGTACTTCATGGAATCCGATGCAGAGAGAGCCGCCTCGACGCAGTATTCGCAGTGGAATAACTACGGTCTCTGCACGACAAGAATGGGCGATCTGAACGGAGATCATCTCATCAACAGCACGGATGCGCAGTTGCTCCGCCGGCATCTGCTCGGCTACAGCAATCAGATTCCGAATGCAAGGCTTTATCTTGCAGACATGGACTTTGACGGCAGCGTTACAACATTTGACCTGAACAAATTGAATCAGAAGATTTTGAACCAGTAATAAAAAAGCACGGACTATCCAAGCGATAGCCCGTGCTTTTTTGTTTGTATCCCCAAAATGCTGCCGTGAACATTACGGCTGCGGTGGCTTGTCGTCCCCGCCGGTTTCCTGCTGTCTGCTCCGCTTTTTGCCGCCGAACATCATCACAAGATAGACGATCAGCAGAACCGGCAGACCGATCACAGGCGCTACGATCGCGGGCGTGATGCGGTAGGCTTCATTCGTGTAGAAAACGCGCCGCTCCTCGATCTTATCGGTCGGCACGCGCTTTGCCATCACGAACAGCCGCTGCGTATTGACGCCGTAGGGCGTGCAGGTGAACAGCGTGCAGAGATCCTGCTCCGGATCGAGCTGCAGATCATCCACCTGATACGGCTCGACCGTTTTCGTCCGCTCCACCTGATAGGTGAAGACCTCGGAGAGCACCGTGATCGTAAAGCGGTCGCCGGGCTCCAGCTTATCGAGGTCGGTGAACAGCTTGGCGCTCGGCAGCCCTCTGTGTCCGGAGAGCACCGTATGCGTTCCGATGCCGCCGACCGGCAGGCTGGTGCCGGGCAGATGCCCGATCGCCTCCTGCAGCACCTCCTTTGAGACATCGTGATAGATCGGCAGCTCCAGCTGGATCTTGTCGATATCCAGATAGCCCATGATGCCGGTGCCTGTGATATCGAGCGTTTCGGCATAGCCCTCGACGCGCTCCGGATGGAAAAACGCCTCCGGTGTTTCGGCAAGCCGTTTGTTGTAGTCCTTCGCATCTGCGATCATCTGCTGTTTCAATCGTTCCTGCATATTGCCGACCGTTTTCTGATACTGCTGCACGACTCTGGACTGATTCCGCGAATTGATATAATCGCTGACAGGCGGATAGAGCAGCAGTGCGATCCCGAGAAAAAACGTGAAAACAAGCAGATATTTCAAACCGTTTCGCTTCATTGCAGCATCCTTTTTTCCGGATAAGCATGCAGCGGGAGAGAAGGCTCCCCCGCTGCATTTGTTTATGCGTTGAGTGGTGTCAGGCGATCAGATCTTACTGCTCCGCCTTGCCCATTCTCTTCTTGGTGACGAGCAGAACGCCCGAGCCGACTGCCAGCATGCCGCCGAACAGATAGAACAGCTTGGTGCCGATGCCGCCGGTGGAAGGCAGGGTATCGCCGGGGTTGTTGACCACATCGAATGCAGCCGTTGCAGTGTCGCCCATTGTGACAGCTTTGGGATCCTCGCCGCCTTCGCCGTCCAAATCCACAGTTGCGCTCCACAGATCCGGATCCTCTGCGCCCTTTGCAAACTTGATGCCGTCATCGCTGATAACGACCGTGATCGGGTTTTCCAGCTTGTTGAAGCCTTCCGGTGCAACAAGCTCCGTCAGGGTGTAGGTACCTGCTGCCAGACCGCCGAACTCGAGGGTTCCGTCAGACTTCACATATGCTTCCATGCAGATATCTTCATAGGAAGTTTCCGTTGCATCCGTTTCCACAAGCGCATATTTTGTGGAATCAACATACTTATCTGCGGTCGCATCAGTCGGAGCAGTCTCCGTAAAGGTGCCGTCCGTCAGCTTGTAGTATGTTCCGGAATCATCTGCAGAATACTTGAATGCAGTGCCG
The DNA here is from genome assembly GCA_001603005.1 of Clostridiales bacterium Firm_04. Taxonomy (GTDB): domain Bacteria; phylum Bacillota; class Clostridia; order Oscillospirales; family Ruminococcaceae; genus Firm-04. The sequence goes on along the minus strand of LVAJ01000044.1, from coordinate 12,747 downwards.
TTGATCAGAACGACCTTTGCCGCAGTACCGGTCAGGCGGAACTTCGCGCCGGTCAGCGTGTTGCCGTCTTTGTCCTTCTTCGTCAGCTTGATGTTCGCGGTGTAGGTCTTTGTCTGCTTCTGCGGCGTCTTGCCAGTCACGCTTTCTTCGCCTTCCTCCGGTTCCTTCGGTTCATCCGGATGATCGTTGTCCTTGTCCTTGCTGTCCACATTCGGATTGTTGGAGTAGGTCAGATCTGCAGTGTTCAGGTTACCTGCCGTTGTACGGTCTGCATTCTCATTCAGAACCGCATTGTAAGTCACAACGATTTCAGAATCCTTCGGCTCAGTTCTGTTCACAAAATCCTTAAAGACGATCTGGAATGTATAGCCGTCTGCCTCAGTGCCAATCTGCACTTCATAATCGGTATCTTTAGCAACATCTTCACCTGCAATCGTGACAGCAACAGAAGACGGATCAAAGGTCAGACCGGCAGCCATCGTATCATTGATGACATAGTAATACTTTTCATAGCCGGTCAGGTCAGGCATGGTGGTTTTGATCTCATAATTGACCGTATCGCCGATGCTGACGCCGTTTGCCTTGCCGCTATCCTTTGCATTCGGTCCGGTGATCTTCTTATCCAGCGTCGGATATGTTCTCTTCGGATCCACAGTGGTCGGTCCGACAACATCCAGCATGAAGCGGGAGAAAGCTTCCTTATTAGAAGGCTTGCCGGTTTCCTCAACGAGGTAGTAGCCGCTTCCGGTTACCTTGAGCGGATACTTGCTGTCTGTCTGTGCAGCGATCGTGCCGTCAGCAGCGCCCGCATTCTTCTTTGCGATGCTCGCAAACTTTGCAAGCAGCTTGTCCTTGCCTGTTTGTTTGCCGATTTCTTTCAGTGCATTTGCAACACCGGCTGCATCGGTAACATCAGCCGTAAAGTATGTTTTGAGGTCGTCGTCAGCCTTTGCTGCCGTCAGAATTGCAGCGCCGTCAACACCCTCTGCCCAGTCCAGATTGGCAAGAACCTTCTGTCCGTCCTTTTCAGAGACATCGCCCTTGAAGATCTGGTATGCGGTGTAGGTGTAGCCCGCAGTACTCTCATTGACGGTGATCGTATACTCGGTGGTAGCATCTGCAAATGCAGTCATAGCTGCGGCGCACGGAGCCAGTGCGAGAATACCTGCTGTCAGGATGACAGACATTGTTTGCTTCTTTTTCATAATAAAATCCTCCATATTCATCATAGTCAGTGATTTTCATTTGATTTTCGCGATCAAGAGGTTACATCACCTGTACCTCCTTTCGCGTTTTCTCAAGGCGCATCCGCCCATCAAACCTGTGACAATGAGCAGTACGCCTGCTCCGTACACCGTATCGGTACCGACGCCGCCTGTATCCGGCAGTCTGTACCAGATCGCAGTGTTTGTAACTTTGAAGGGACTTTCCGCCGTATTGGTTGCGACGAAGTTTCCGTCATATGTGACGAGATATTCGTCGTCAGCCGTGCGGATATCCGCATACGAAGCTGCTTTCTCGAAATCCGCAGGGTTCTGAACAGCGGAATTACCGACTTTCAGTTCCTCGATCCAGTATTCGTAGATGTAGCCGGTTTCCTCCGCCTTGCCCAGCGCAATAAGATCGCTTTTCTCCCAGTCCTTTTTCCAGTCATCGCCGGCATTCAGCGTGAATGTCTCGACTTCTTCGACTGTATAAGCACTCGGATCATCGTCCGTTGCAAGGTGCAGCGGATTGGTTACCGTGTTCGGAACCTGCGAGAGCACATAATTGCTGTAATCGGTCAGGTAATGGTCGCCGTCAACCTTATAGCCGTCCGGAATCGCCGCTTCATCCGTGTCGATCGGCACATACCGGAGCGGGGTGATATCCGTGATCTTGAGGTCAAGGACTCTGAAATTACCCGGCTGATTGCTGTTATACTCCGTTTCGTAATACAGATACATGTTATTCAGATCTGCATTCTGCGGAATCGTCATGGTTCCGTCAAGGTGGTTGACATGCCAGCGATTCGTTCCGTCCACAATTGAAACAGGACCGACATGCTGATATCTTTGCCAGTTTCCGCCGTTGATGGTATCCAGCGACAGCTGCACAGAATTGATATTGTTTGCGCCGTCGCCCTGAACCGTCGATTCAAAGCGGTAGGTATGCCCTTTCTGCAGGAATGTAAGATGACTTGCCTCCAGCTTCATGCCGTCGCCGTCAGAACGTCTTCCCGCAACGGTCACATAATCAAGATGATTGTCCGTATCGTGACCATTTGCCACCAGTCTTGCATTGCCGTTTGCCACCCAGTCACCGGTCGTGTTGTTGAACGAGATGTAATATTCCTCGGTGTTCAGCGGGAAATAGCTTCCGCTGACTGAAACCTTGCCGTCAGTACCGACCGAGATCGGTGTTCTGTTCTCAACCGCAGTGAGCTCGTCCATCAGGAACGAAGATGTCTTCGGGTTTTCGTAACGGTCTCCGTCACTTGCATTATAGCTGTCCGGAATCGTCTCAACCAGAAGCTTCAGATTATACGGATCAATGTCCTCCGGGAACGTGACCGTTCCGACGAGCTGTGTCCATTCGCCTTTTCTCACGGTCACATTGGAGATCTCGTGGAAGCTGCCGTTATTGGCTTTCTGCAGACCGTCATCGAACGTAAACTTGAAGTCGATCGTCTCCGGTGCAGCCGGATCGTTGTAATAGACGTAGGTACTGAACGTATACGTCTTGTTCATCTTGAACTTTGCGGGATCCAGCTTGATGATCGGACCGTTGAACGATTTGGTTCTGTTGGAGACCAGCAGCGCATCGCCCTTGGCATAAGGCGCAAGTCCGGAAGCCGGAACCTCGCTCAGCGGCTGGATCTTTGCATCCGTTCCCTTGCTCGGATCGTTCTGCACGCTCCATCCGTTGATACTTCTTGTGAAGGAATGGTGCATCAGCAGCAGCTCGTCCTTTTCGCTTCCGGTTGTCACCTTGAACGAAACGGTGTTGCTGTTCTGCGCAAGATTCGAGACAACGACGATATTTTCATCCGTCTCGAATTTGACATTGAGCGGGGATGTCGGATTTTTCTGCGGATACGTATCCGGATAAGCCGTATCAATTCCCGCGGTATCCGTCATGCCTTCGTAATGATACAGCTCGCAGCCCTGCGGAAGAATATATTCCACTTCCACGCCGCCGCCTGTGTACACCTGGTTAAACAGCTTTGACTGAATCAAATTGCCTGCTTCATCCAGAATATTGACCGTCAGCTTTGTCTGGGGATTACCCAGCTTCGCGATCTTCTTCCGTTTCAGCACCATCCGGATCTCCGGACGCTCCGCTTCCGGAACGTGATTCCAGTCTTTTCTGACATGGAGCTCAACCTTTGAGATATCGGTGTTGGTCATCGTCAGACCGCCAGCGCCGTCATCGCTGTACGAAACCTTGAAGCCGTCCGGCGTATTGAGCTCCTCGATCTTGTATTTGAACTCGTGGTCACCGTATCTGCCGGCCAGTCCTGTGATCGTTACAGAGCCGTTATCCGCCTCTCCGGTATTCAGCGTAAAGACACGCTGCTTTTTGCCGGTCTCCGGATCTCTGAGTGCGACGATCTTTTCCTCGCCGTTTTTCAGGTCGATTCGCTTGATGCGGTATTTGATCTCGTAATTCTCCGGCTGCATTTCCGGATCGCAGTCCCAGACCTTTTTCACAGTCACTTCAGCCGGTTCCTGAATCACTCTGTTGTCAAAGGTATAGGAATTGACGTCTTTCAGCGTCAGCGGCAGGCTGTCCGCATCGAGCACCACAGGCGTGCTGACATTCACCATGCCCTCGTGGTCGGGATCCGCCTCTGCGCCGTCCGGTACTGCCGTTACCGTTGTATTGTTTGCGGCAGTCACCGAAACCTGATCGTACACATTCGGATCAATGCCTTCCTCGACGACTTTCAGCCTTCTGGTCTGACTGAGCTCCGGAAACGTCTTGCGCTCTCCGGCTTTCAGAACGAAGTGGTCGCCGTCCAGTTCTTTCAGATAGAAGGGATTGGGATTCTCCTTCGTTCCCGGATCGTTGGTACACTTCACCCAGACGCTGCTTGCTTCGTCCCATTCATAGACACAGAACCGATACTCTTTGTTGTCGATCTGCTCGTCCTTGACGAGATGATCCTGATAGTCCACATTCTTAATGACGCTCAGCGGCTTGAGTGTCGGCAGGTTCATTTCCATTGCGAGGTTGGAATAACAGCCGCCTCGCTCCAGATAGAACAGCTTGATCTCATGCTTGCCTTCCGACTGCCACTCAATGTTTTTCGCCGGATCATTATAAAGCGACGCGATCGAAGAAACCTTCCAGCGGTTTGTACCGTCCACACTGTTGCTCGCGGTATTGATACCGATCGGCTTCGGCAGATCCTTGTAGTCATCTGCGTTCTGGAGCAGTCCGTCCTCGATCATCTGGTCGATCAGTGCCTGACCTTCCTTGCCCTCGCCGTTATCCTGCACCCAGACAAGCCCGTTCGAGAAGTCGATCATGCCGCTTGTCGGTTCATGGATACCGCCGATATCGAGCACCAGTCTGCCGTCCACATAAACCCACATGTCATCGTCGCCGCTGTACTTGAACGTAATCGGCTCCTTGACATTCACGCCGTCATAGTTCGGATTCTGGAACACGGCGTTCATCGTCATGCCGAAGTGGTGATTGTAGCCGTTTCCGTCGTAGTTCGGATCTCTCCGGTTCTCGTCGTATTCATCGAACGGGAAGAAGCCGATCTTGAATCCCTTGTCCTTGTCTCCGGAATATTTGATCGGATTTTCTTCGGAATCGAATCTGATATTGTTCACATCACCGTCCGCGTGGTGGTTATCGTTTATGATGTCGAATGTTCTGTCGTAGACCTCAAAATTGCCGGTCGTTTCATCGTAATACGCATAATTCGTATTACTGTCGTAGGTCAGATACCGGGTACCTTTTTCGCTGTACCGTTCTTTCAGCAGGTGGTTGACATCTGAATAAACGGATTTGTAAGCGCTTGTGCTCGGATCGAACAGATACGCCAGCGAATTGTCCTCTTTGCGGGACTGCGCGATATGCGGATAGCCGTCGGCGCCGAGATCTTTTTCCACAATGCCCGAAACCGGACGGTTTCCGGAATAATAGGAATCGGCGTTGTAATCGCCCGCATAGCTGTTTTTATCCGCCTTATAATAATGAATGCCGTTCTCAATATAATTGTATACGGTTTCGCCGTCCTGATTGGACAATCTTTCCCGAATGTCGAACGGAACTGCTGTACCGTATGCAAGGAACAGAATATCGTCCGTTGCATTTTTGCCTGCATTGATACCGACATCACGGACATTCGGATGCGTATAGTAGTCGTTGTCGCTGTCCCATTGATAGTAGTAATTGTTCAGCTGGGATTCCACATTATCGTCGCCGTAATCGAACAGCGTGAAGTGGATGCCCTCTGCGATGTTATCAATCGTCTCAATGGTCTGCGGCGCTCCGCTGCCGGAAGTCGTGCCGCTTTCGCCGTCGCCGGCTGCGAAGTATCCGTCAACCGATTCATAGATGATCTCGGATTCCTCCTCATCGGGCGCGTCCTCCTCAGCGGATTCTGCATCCGTTTCAGCAGGTTCCGCATCCGCGGTCTCCGTTTCATCGGGCGCTTCTGCCTCGTCCGGCTCTGCACTGTCTGCGCCGGTATCCTCCCCGCCTTCCGCAGATTCTTCTGTCTCTGTTCCGTCCGCCGGCGGCGATTCGGCTTCTGTCTCCGGCTCATTTGCCATTGTCATACCGATGCCGTGCAGCGCCCATGAGACGCCGGACGAAACAAGCATTGAAAGAACAAGGAGCAGAGATACCGTGCGCCGTCTTGCAGCTTTACGCCGGTTCAGCGCTGTCAGAAACTCTGCGTTTTCATGTTTCATTTGCTGTCTGCTCCTCCTTTCCGTTAGCTTTTCTTCTCCCAGATGCGGAATAACACCTTTCCGATGATCTGGTCATGCCCGATGCACCCGATATCTGCGCTCCGGCTGTCTGCCGAAAGCAGGCGGTTGTCACCGAGCAGGAAGATCTTGTCCTCCGGTACGACATACGGGAATGTAATGTCGCACTGTCCGAGACTTTTTTCGATCACATACGGCTCATCGAGCAGGACGCCATTGACGGTGACGCTGCCGTCCTCCGCAATGGAGACCGTGTCACCGGAAAGCCCGATCACACGTTTCAGCAGCATTTTGTTTTGCCATGACACACAGCACAGATCGCCGTATGAAATTCGCTTGGTATTGAGCGTCACGAGCACGTCGCCGTCATTCAGCGTCGGGCTCATGCTGCCGCCGGAGACCTGGATCACCGGCATAAAAATAGTTGAGATCAGAACAGCCGCTGCCGCTACGACGACGAGCACCGCGGCGGTTTGCAGCAGCGTGCGTCCGAATCTCCGACGGTACCGGATCTTTTCGAGCTCCGCTTCGACCTGTTCGGGCGAGGGGATCTCGACTGCAACCGGTTTTTCCGCTGCTTGTTCTGCCATACTATATAATCCTTTCAGGAGTGTGCCGGATCAGCTGCCGTGCCGGAATCTGCATCCGCCGGTTCCGCATCCGCTTTGCCTGCATTTGCCTGTTCCGCGTCTGAACGGTCTGCGCTGTCCGTGCGTTCCGCATCCCTGCTGCCCGCATTTTCCGCGCCGCCCGCCGCCTGCTTTGCCGCTTCGCATTGCAGCCGCACCTGTTCAACATAATCATCGGCTGTTTTCTGCGCCGTTTCAAACAGTGCATTCAAACGGATCACAGCTTCTGCGATCGAGCCCGCATCCTTCAGCTTCAGCGACCGCTCCCCGAGCTGCGCCCTGAGCGATGCGATCTCCTCCTGCATTGCCTTTTCGCGCCGCTGATATTCATAAATTATTTCAATCAGATCAGCGCGATGCAGTTTTTTAAACTCTTTATCAGTCATAAATTACCGCCTGCATGCGGATCTTTCGCCGCTTTCTAAATACAGAATGTATAAAACGCAGCGCCGTTTCCAAATCACGTTTCGCTGCATTTTCCGATATGTCATCTTGTAATATCTTGCATTCAAAAAACCGTTTTGATTCCGGTTCCGTTTCAATTTTGTGATTTTATTATATCACCATTGTTTCCGTTTGTCAATCGTTTTTTCATGATTTTGTCAGAATTTCTGTGATGTTTTTGCAACCTGTACAATCCGGCGCCTGAAATCTTGTGTATTCAGACAGTTGACAAATAGAAATACGGCAGTAGCATATTTTACAAAAAGTTCAATTTCATCAAACTATACGGAAGGTTATCGCACGCAAAAATGTACCAAAACCGCGCCGATCTGTTTTATACTATTTGTAGTAATATTAAAGCTTTTTCCAGATGTGTAAAAATTCAAGGCGGCATTGTGCACGAATTTCCGATTTGCAAATTATAAGATATGACAGTTTTTCGTTTTTCAGCATAGAAATTTCGCGCCTTTGGTTGACTTGCTTTCCCGTTCGTTGTATAATAGGAGTAAGAATGACCTGCAAACGCAAGATGAAAGGGTACCACAATGACGGACAAAGAACTGCGGAAAGCAAAAAAAGACGAGCTGATCGAAATGCTCTACTATCTCCGGACAGAAGCGGACGAGCTGAAAGCGGAAAATGACCGCCTGCGCGCAAAGCTGCTCCTGCTCTCCGGCGAGGTCGGTGCGGAGCCGCCCGCAGACGGCGCAGGTGATGCCGATGCGTAAATTCAACGACCTCTCCGAGCTGCCGACCGCGGAACAGCTCAAGCGCGAGCTGAACCGCCGGCGCTATAAAAAAGGCTTCCGCGCCGCGCTGAAAAATACGGTATCCTCGCTCGCAGTCGCTGCCGCGGCTGCGGTGCTGATCTGCTGGATCGTGCTTCCGGTCGTCCATGTGACCGGCACCAGCATGGAGCCGACGCTCGCAAATGACCACATCGTGCTTTGCAGCAAACTGAAAACACCGTCCCGCGGGGACATCATCGCAATGTACTATAATAAAAAGATCCTTTTGAAGCGCGTCATTGCCGTTGCCGGCGATACCGTGGACATCGACGAAAACGGCGCCGTCACACTGAACGGCAAGCCGCTCGATGAGCCCTATGTCCGTGCGGATGCGCGCGGGGAATGCGATATCGAATTTCCCTATACCGTCAAAGAAAACCGCTGGTTCGTCATGGGCGACAACCGCGAAACATCCATAGACAGCCGGTATTCCGCATTCGGATGCGCGGCGGACGAGAATATCCTCGGCGTTGTGCGTGTCCGCCTGTATCCGTTCGGACTGCCGCATTTGCTGGAGAATCCAGATGCCTGAACAGAAACAGAAAAAAAAGAAGCGCTCCGACATTCTGATCACGGCGCTGCTGATCTTCGCCATGCTGACCGGCGTTGCAGTGTTCTGCTATCCGGCATTCAGCAGCTGGTGGAACGCCCGTGTCCAGACGCACGTCATCGACAGTTACAACCGCGCAGTCGGCAGCCTCGATGATTCCAGTAAAGTCGATATGCTCGAACAGGCGCATGCCTATAACACGGCGCTCTCTGCATTGCCGGATCCGCTGAACGATTACAGGCAGCTCGCGGATTATGACACGATCCTCGACGTCACGGGAACCGGCATCATTGGCTATATCGACATCCCGAAAATCAGCGTCCATCTGCCGATCTATCACGGCACAAGCCAGGAAGTCCTGAACGATGCCGTCGGGCATCTCGAAGGCACTGCCTTTCCGGTCGGCGGCGTGAACTGCCATTCCGTGATCTCCGCGCACAGAGGTCTGCCCAGCGCCAAGCTGTTCACCGACCTCGACCGGCTCACCGAGGACGACCGTTTCACGATCTCCGTGCTCGATGAGGTGCTCACCTATGAGGTGGAGACGATCAGCGTGGTGCGTCCGTTTGAAATGAGCGGGCTCCGCCCCGTTGCAGGCAGGGATCTCGTCACGCTGATGACCTGCACGCCCTACGGCATCAACACGCACAGACTGCTCGTGCAGGCACACCGCATCGACACGATGACAGAGGAGGAAGTCGTGCGCAAGGTCCGCATCCCCGCAGATGCCGTTCTGCTGGATGATGCAGATATCCTGCCTGTATTGCTTCTGCCGATCGCCGCGCTGCTGCTGATCTACTGGACATGCAGCAAGAGCGGAAGACATAAGAAGTTTGTTTCAGCCTATACAGTCCGAAAGGCAACCGGCGAAACAGAAAGGAAACGTGATAACCATGCAGAAAAAGAATAGACTTGCAGGATTTGCTTTTGCAGGATTTGCCGGCGCACTGCTCATGCTCCCGCTGACCGCCGCACAGCCGGCAGCCGCCGCGGATGACAAGACGATTACGCTGACCTGCCGGCAGGATGACACGATCCTCACCGGAATGGAGTGGACGCTCTACCGGATCGGTACGCGGCACGGCGCAGAGATCGAATTTGTGCCGGAACTCTCCGCTTACAGCATGGATCTCGGCGATCTCTCCGCGGACGCGGTCGATACCGCGGCAAAAACGATCGAAAGCTATATCGCAGCGGTGAATCTCCCGCCGGCTGCACAGGGGCAGACCGATGCTTCCGGTGAACTGACATTCAGCGGGCTCGGCAACGGGCTCTATCTCGCAGCGGGCAAAACGCTGCAGGTCGGGAATACGATGTATTATCCGACAACGCTGCTGCTGGAGGTCAACAATGCCGGCACCGGACTGAATTATGACGCATATCCGAAATTTTATTATACCGATGTCAGCAGCGAATCCAGACGCTATACCGTCCGGAAGGTCTGGGTGGATGACGACGACAGCGCGCATGCGCGTCCGCAGAATGTCACCGTGGATCTCTACAAGGACGGCGCGATCGCTGATACCGTCACGCTCAGCGCAGAGAATGACTGGGAATACCGCTGGGATACGCTCGACGTGCAGTCGGAATGGCTGGTCGCAGAGCGCGAGATCCCCGTGGATTATGAGGTCATGATCGACTATAACCAGTCGCAGTTCCTGATCCGCAATACCTATCACCATTCGCAGGAGACCGAGGTCACGACCACGCCGCCTGCCGTCACAACCGCTACGACCGCAACAACACCCCCGCCGCAGATCACGACCACTGCACCGGAAAAGCTCGTGCAGACCGGTCAGCTCTGGTGGCCCGTGCTGCCGCTCTCGCTCGGCGGCGTCGTCCTGATCGGCGCAGGCATCTCCATGCGGTCGGGAAAGAAGAAAGATGAAACATAATGCATGGAAGCTGACAGTCCTGCTCGGTGTGCTGATGATCTGCGCAGCGGGCGGACTGTGCGTATACAATGTGCGGGAAAGCCGGCAGGCTGCCGCATTTTCCGATCAGGTCGTGCAGTCGCTGAAGCAGGATATCCCCGCGCCCGCGGAAGCACCGGTGCAGGAGCCGGATACAGAGCCGGCGCAGGAGGATCTGTTTGCGCCCTATGCGGAAGCAGAACCGGCGCAGAGCGAACCGCCGCAGGATATCCGGATCGGAAATGACGCATACTGCGGCTATCTGGAGCTGCCCGCGCTGGGGCTGGAGCTGCCGGTCATGAGCGGCTGGAGCTATCCGGCGTTAAAGCGTGCGCCCTGCCGGTACAGCGGGACCGCGCAGGACAACGACCTCATCATTGCAGCGCACAATTATTCGGCGCATTTCGGCAGGATCGGCGATCTGGAAACCGGCGACAGCATCATTTTCACGGATACGTCCGGGCAGGTCTACAACTACACGGTCGCGTTCGCGGAAGTGATCGCGGGCACGGATGTGGATCAGATGTTCAGCGGGCAGGCGACTGACTGGGATCTGACGCTGTTCACCTGTACGCTCAGCGGACAGAGCCGCGTGACGATCCGCGCATACCGGCAGACCGATGAACCGGCGCAGAGCGATGATGCGGAAGAACACGAAGCCGCATAAGCGGACAGGCGCCGAACCGGCTGCGCAAACCGCAGATACAGATGCTTTATGCCATAGTATTTCTGATTTGCGTTCAGAGATACTATGGCATTTCTGCCGGTCTTTTTCGGATGCACGGGGATTGACAAAACAGCCGAAATATGCTATACTGTTACGGTAAGCCGGCGTGATGGAATTGGCAGACGTGACGGACTCAAAATCCGTTGGTAGCGATACCGTGCGGGTTCGACCCCCGCCGCCGGCATTCACAAAAAAATGCCTGCACAGCAATGTGCGGGCATTTTCTGTTTCCGTATATCATTTTGACGCTGCTGCAAGCGCGGCGATCTTCTGCCGGAGCGCCGCATAGCCCGCTTCCGGATCGTCGATCTCCAGAACCGTCTGCTCCATCGGGCAGATGCCGTCGCCTTTGCGGTTGATGATCTTTTCGGTCAGCACATCGCAGGTGCAGGGGATGCCGTGCGCGGTCAGATACGCCCTGCCGCTCTCGGACATCGTTTTTCCGTGTACGCTGACCACGCCCGCCTTTACGAACAGCATCGCGGCAGCCTTTCCGACGATCAGATCCGCCGCAGAAAATCCGCGCAGATCCGTCTGTTCCGCGAGCAGCTGCATGACCGGTGCAATGCCTCTGCCGTCCCTTGCGATGATCTCCCCGTTCCGGCACAGGCAGACCGAATGCCCTTCCAGATGCCGGATCGCCGTTTCGAGATCAGTCATGCTGTTCATCCCGCATCAGGACGGTGCGCAGTGCGATGATGATGAGCGGCACGAGAACCGCCTGCACTGCGATGCCGGCGAAACCGGTCTTGATCTGTCCCCAGATCATCGCGGGCGTGAATGCGGCGGCATGCTGCGTCAGCGCAGCCAGTCCGAGGAATGCGCCTCTGCCGATGATCTGCGCGAGAATGACTGCCGGAAACGCCCAGAGACCGTTCTCCGCGATCTTCTTTGTGAACAGTCCCGAAACGAGCGCAAAGACCGCGAGCTCCGCAGCCATAAACGGCAGGCGTGCAGCCGGCGGCATCGGATTGCCGATTGCCGAGGTCAGCAGAAAGCTCACGACCGGCGAGAGCACACCGACGGCAAGCCCCCATTTCGCGCCGAGCAGGCATCCGCCGATCAGCACCGGCAGATACATCGGCAGCCACTTGACGCCGCCGGGCTGTCCGAGTGCGAGATGCACAAGCTGCGGCAGGACAACGGCAAGCGCGATGAGCCCCGCAGAGACAAGGGTTTTGCAGGCGATTTTTCTGCCTGCTGCGACATTGCGGTAGGTAAGTGCTTGTTCAAACATGGAAATCCCTCCTGAAACTGAAATGGTTCAGCTGCGCGGAAGCAGCCCGTTTTTTTGCGGATACCAATGCTGTCATGCGGCAGATTCTGCCGGTTATGTTTATTGTAGCACAAAACCGTCCGGAAATCAAGACGTCAGCCGTGATTCTGAAGCGTTCAGTATGCTTGTGCCCACAGTCGTACTGCGGTAAATCAGAATTTGCGGGCAGTACCCGCTGCCGTTATTCTAAAGGTTTCCGGATGCGTTATGCGTATCTTTCAGTATGCTTGTTTCCGGCAGCTGATTGCTGTAAATCGGAATTTGTCGGCAGTGCCGACAGCCGTTATTCTAAAGCTTTCCGGTTGCGTTTGTAAAAACAGAAGAGCCGATTGTTTTCACAGTCGTAATATGATAAATCAGAATTTGCCGGCAGAAACCACACCCAATCAACGCCCCAAAAAAATCAAGGCGCACTTCTCCCCGCGGAACGGGGGTGACAACCCAAGGGGACAGGGGGAAACTCGCAAGCTCGCATTCCCCCTATCCC
>LVAJ01000043.1 GCA_001603005.1 Clostridiales bacterium Firm_04 | reverse complement strand
CGGTGTTAATGGCAATGAGGATCCACCCGTTCCCATTCCGAACACGGAAGTTAAGCTCATTCACGTCGAAGATACTTGGCTGGAGACGGCCCGGGAAAATAGATCGATGCCGGCACCAAACCCAGAGTTTTTGCTCTGGGTTTTGTCATATCTACGGGCCATTAGCTCAGTTGGTTAGAGCTCCCGGCTCATAACCGGTCGGTCCCGGGTTCGAGTCCCCGATGGCCCACTCAGACAGCGTTTCGCGCTTGCGGAGCGCTGTTTTTATTTGCATAATTCTTCTGAATCAGCGCAAAATAATTGCAAATGAAAAAGGAGATATGCAAATGATTGAGTATGCAAATCTGGTTCGCCTACAAAATCCCCCCACGGTCGCGGCATGGAGCAGCGTTGTCGGAAAGAAAGAGGGGGAAGGTCCGCTCGGTGCCTGCTTTGATGCGGTGGAGCAGGATGCCTATTTTGGAAAAGAAACATGGGAGCAGGCGGAAAGTGAATTACAGCATCGGACTTTGGCACTGCTGACGGAGAAAAGCCGCATCCAGCCGGCGGAAATCAGCTGCATTTTCGCGGGCGATCTCGTCAATCAGTGTACCAGCTCTACCTATGCGCTCCGGCATCTCGATATCCCGTATCTCGGTATTTTCGGTGCGTGCGCGACCTTTGCCGAGGGGATTCTGCTGGCGTCTGTCATGCAGAGCGGCATGTCGCTGCCGCGCTGTGCTGTTCTCACTTCATCGCATTATTCCAGCGCGGAACGGCAATTCCGGTTCCCGCTTTCCTATGGCGGGCAGCGCACACCGAATGCGCAGTGGACCTGCACGGCTGCGGGTGCTGTCATGCTCTCGCCGACCGATCAGCCGCCCTATATCCGCGGCGTTTGTGCAGGCAGGATCCGCGATCAGGGGATCACCGATGCGAGCAATATGGGAGCGGCAATGGCGCCGGCTGCTGCGGATACGATCGCGCGATATCTGTCTGCGACGCGCAGCCGTCCCGCTGATTATGATGCGATCGTGACGGGCGATCTCGGACTGGTCGGCAGCCGCCTGCTGATGCAGCTCATGGAGCAGAACGGCTACGATCTGCGCGGCGTGCATCGGGACTGCGGCGTTATGATGTTCGACGGGAAAACGCAGGATACGCATGCAGGCGGCTCCGGATGCGGATGCTCTGCAAGCATCATCTGCGGGTATTTTCTCCCGAAGCTGCAAAGCGGCGAGATGCGCAATGTGCTCTATGCGGCGACCGGCGCGCTGCTCTCGCCGATGATCTGTCAGCAGGGGGAGAGCATTCCCGGCATCTGTCATCTCGTGCATTTTTCGCACGAATCCGGAAAGGAGAACGACGCATGAATTATCTGTTTGCGTTTGTGATCGGCGGGCTGCTCTGCGTGATCGGTCAGCTTTTGATCGACGATACGAAGCTGACGCCGGCGCGGATTCTGGTGGGCTATGTTGTTGCGGGTGTGATCCTCGGCGCGGTCGGCGTTTATCCGGCGCTTGTCGAGCTAGCGGGCGCCGGCGCGACCGTCCCGCTCTGCGGCTTCGGCAATCTGCTGGCAAAGGGCATCCGGCAGGATGTGGATGCGCACGGTCTGCTCGGCGTTCTGACCGGCGGGCTGACTTCTGCTGCCGGCGGCATTACCGCTGCAATGCTGTTCGGACTGCTTTCTGCGGTCTTTTTTCGCGCAAAAGAAAAGTAAATGCGCGCATGTACGGTGCGGACGGTCGGCGGGATCCGGCTGTCCGTACAGTTTCATTTTTCATTTTTGTACTTAATTTTACAGATTCCTGCTTAAATATGAACAAACTGAAAAAAAGCGGCGTTTCCCCTTGCATTCTTACAGGATATATGATAAAATGGAAGTATCTGGGATACAGACGGATGCCTTGATTTTAGGAGGAAAAAAATGAAATACGGCTACTTTGATCTCGAAAAGAAAGAATATGTGATTACAAGACCGGACACCCCTGCGCCCTGGTCAAACTACCTCGGCGATCCGGAATACGGTGCGATCATCACGAACAATGCAGCCGGTTACAGCTTTGTCAAGAGCGGTGCAAACGGCAGAATCGGCAGATTCCGCTTCAACTCGATGATGGCGCTGCCCGGCAGATATATCTACCTGACCGATCAGGAGAGCAGGGACTACTGGTCTGCATCGTGGCAGCCGGTCGGCAAGCCGCTCGATCAGTACAAGTCTGTCTGCCGCCACGGCACGGCTTATACGGTCATTACGTCGGAATATGCCGGCATTACGACCGAAACGACCTACTATGTTCCGGCGCAGTATGAGGTCTGGCAGTGCAAGATCACAAATACCTCTGACCGCCCGCGCAGGCTTTCCGTGACCGGCTTCATCGAGTTCACGAATGAGAGCAATTATCAGCAGGATCAGGTCAATTTGCAGTACACGCTGTTCATCTCCCGCACCAACTTTGAGGGCGGCAACCGCATCATTCAGCATATCAACGAGAACAGCGGCAGAGATGAAACCGGCTCGAATCATATGGAGCGTTTCTTCGGTATGGTCGGTGCGCCGGTCAATTCCGCAAACGGCGACCTTTCTGCGTTCATCGGTCCGTACCGCACCTACTCGAACCCGATCGCGGTCGAGCGCGGTGTCTGCGACAATCAGATGAACTACAACAGCAATTCCTGCGGCGCACTGCAGTCCGATCTCGTGCTGCAGCCGGGTGAGACCAAGGTGCTGACATTTGTCTTCGGTCAGAAAAATTCCGCAGAGGCAGCGGAGATCCTCGCACACTATGAAAAAGCCGGCACTGCCGATCATGAAATCGCGGATCTGCGCGATTACTGGCATGAGCAGCTCTCGCATTTCGAGGTCGAAACGCCTTCGGACGAGTTCAACAACATGATCAACGTCTGGAATGCATATCAGTGCTTCATTACGTCGATCTGGAGCCGTGCGGCATCGCTGATCTACTGCGGCGAGCGCAACGGCTACGGCTACCGCGATACCGTGCAGGATATTCAGGGCATTATTCACCTGAATCCGGAAATGGCGCTCGAAAAGATCCGCTTCATGCTGTCTGCACAGGTTGACAACGGCGGCGGTCTGCCGCTCGTCAAGTTCACGCATAACGCCGGTCACGAGAATACGCCGGACGATCCGGAATATGTCAAGGAGACCGGACATCCTTCCTACCGCGCGGACGATGCGCTCTGGCTGTTCCCGACGATCGTTAAGTATATCGGCGAGAGCGGCAATCAGGCGTTCCTCGATGAGGTCATCGTCTATGCGAACGGCGGCGAGGATACCGTCTACGATCATCTCAAGCGTGCGATCCGCTTCTCTATGGAGCGTCTCGGCGCACATCATATGCCTGCCGGTCTGCATGCAGACTGGAACGACTGCCTGCGTCTCGGTGCAAAGGGCGAGTCCACATTCGTTGCATTCCAGCTCTATTACGCGATCCGCGTGATGATGGACATGGCAAAGGCAAAGCAGGATACCGAATACCTCAGCTATCTCGAAACGACGCAGAAGGCGCTCTCCGAGGCGCTGGCTGCATGCTGGGATGAGGACCGCTTCATTCGCGGCATCCGCGAGAACGGCACGATCGTCGGTGCAAAGCACGATCCGGAAGCGAACATGTGGCTGAATCCGCAGAGCTGGTCGGTCATTTCCGGCTTCGCATCGCCGGAGCAGGCAGAGACCGCAATGGAAAGCGTCCACCGTATCCTGAATACGCCCTACGGCGCAAAGCTGCTGGAGCCGCCCTATATCGACCACTATTTCGAGGGTGCGCTCATGCACATCTTCAATCCGGATACCAAGGAAAACGGCGGCATCTTCTCTCAGTCGCAGGGCTGGCTGATCCTCGCAGAGGCGCTGCTCGGTCACGGCAACCGCGCATTCGAGTACTTCATGGAGAGCTCGCCGGCAGCGATGAACGACAAGGCGGAGATCCGTGTCATGGAGCCGTATGTGCACGGTCAGTTCACCGAGAGCAAGCGCTCGCCGTTTGAAGGACGCTCCCATGTGCACTGGCTGACCGGTACCGCTTCGACGGTTATGGTCGGCTGCGTGGAAGGCATCTGCGGCATGCGCACCGAGCTGAACGGTCTGCGCATTGATCCGTCGATTCCGGCGGAGTGGGACGGCTTCAAGATCCACAAGCTGTTCCGCGGCAAAAAGCTGAACATTACGATCAGCAACCCGAAGCATGTCCAGTGCGGCGTGCAGGGCATGACCGTCAACGGCAAGCAGATCGCGGGCAATTTTCTGCCGGCAGATCAGCTTTCCGATGAGAATGAAATCGCGATCACGCTCGGCTGATCGTATCATCTGTCACAAACAGCGCCACAGCATCTCTGACGGCATGTCGGATGCTGCGGCGCTGTTTTGCGAAAAGAGGGGATTATGAACGGCTTTACGGTCTATGAGATGCGCTATACCGGCGGGGATATTGCAGAACCGCATCTGTCGCTGATCCCGTTTCGGAATGCTGATTTTCCGGCATATGCGCAGATTTACAATGCATGTTTCCGCGAAATGCGCAAAGCCCTCGGCATCACACCGTATGATGTGTATGCAGAGATCGGGCAGATGCAGGATAAAAAGGCGCATATTTTTCTGCTGACTGCGCAGGGGACGCTGATCGGCAGCGTTGCGTGCTGCGGGACAGAGATTGACGATCTGATTGTCAATCCTGCGTATCAGCGGCAGGGGTACGGCGGGGCATTGCTGCGCTGGGCGATTCACCGGATCCGCACACAGACCGATGCGCCGATCACGCTGCATGCGGCGGAATGGAATCAGAATGCAGTCCGTTTGTATCTGCGGAACGGTTTTGTCATTTCAGATCGGCTCACGATCCGCGGAACTGATGACATGCGGTGCGCAAAATGGGATTCTTAAGGGCTAATAGCCCTTGGGCGGAGCCTATTCAAAATCAACGCGCAGCGATACATTTTAACAACAAAAAAGCAGCCCGCAAATCATGCAGGCTGCTTTGTGTTTCTTATTCTGCCGGCGGATCGCCGCCCACATCAGGCGGTGTGACATTTGCCGGCGGATCCGTATTCTGCGGAGGCGGCTGCACCTCTGTCGCAGGCGGCGCCTGTGTGACAGGCGGATCAGTCGTCGGCGGGAGTGTCGCAGGCGGAAGCGTTGCCGGCGGGAGTGTTGCAGGCGGAAGCGTCTGCTGCGGCTCCTCTGTGGTATTCGCTTCGGTTGCGGTGGATTTCGCCGTGGTCTTGGTCGAAGTGGTCTTGCCCTTTGCGGTCGTGCCGGACTTCGTCGTGACGCTCTCATTTGCGACTGTCTCAAAGACCGGATTGTACGCGTAATACACAATGATCTCGTAATCGTCCAGCGCGTCGAGCACATCGCCGACTGCCGGTTCTACGCCGCAGACATAGCCGTTCTGATACTCATAATTGACCGTTGCCTTATAGATGACGCTCTGGATCTTGCCGTTCTTGGATGTGGTGGTCGTGGTCTTGGCTTCGTTCTGCTTGTTGTTCGGCGTTGTGCCGCCCTGCAGGTTGTTGGCAGTGCCCATATTGTTATTGCCGCCGCCGTCAACAGCCTTGACCAGTCCCATTTCCTCAAGCTTTTTCAGATAGGATTGCAGGCGCAGTCCCTTGAAATTCGGGATCGTGATGATCGAGGAGCCGAGGCTGACCTTGACCTTCATCGTGGTCACGCCGCTGGCAAACTCGGTATTCTCCTCAAATTCCTGCCAGAAGATCTGATCCTTGACATATTTTTCGCTGAACTCATATTCCGGTTCGAGTGTGAGCCAGCCGGCATATTCATCGCGCTTGATCTGGAAATTCATGCCGACGATATCCGGAATAAACGCGTCATAGCGGATCGCTGCGTCAGAATCCTCAACAGGCGCCAGCACATTGTCGGAGACAGAGCTGGTATTTGTTTCCGTATCAGCGGTCGGATTGTTTCTGTCTAAGAGTTTGGAGATCTTGATGAGCGCGAGCACAACGATCGTGATGATCGTGATGAACAGGAATGCGATCATCAGCGGTGCGCGGATGCGTTCAAAGACTGTCAGCTCACGCGCCTTGCCCGAACTGCCGCCGGACGAACGCCGTCTTGCATTGGACGCATTGCGGTTCTGCTGATGCGCACGGCTTGCAGAGGATGCAGCGCTGCGGTTTGCGGTGCCGTTTCTGTGCTGCGGATTGCGGTGCGCCTGTGTGCCGTTTCCGGAAGGACGTCTGTGCTGCTGGCTGCCGCCGCTCTGCGCGGGACGGCGCTGACCGTTTGCGCGGGCTTTTGCCGCTGCGACCTGTGCCGCAGTATTGGTCGGACGCTTCTGCTGACTGCCGGTATGCTGCTTCGGCTGCGAATGATGCGCCTGAAAGACCGCTGTTGTCCCCTTATCGGGATCGCCGGCGGGCAGATCGGACTGCTCCGGCTGTTCGGGAATTTCTTCCTCAAACAGCAGCGTCACCAGATCGGTGATCGTGCGGATGCGTGCATTGCTGTCGAGCCGCAAGCCCTGCATGATGCCGTCAGAGACATTCTCCGGCACCTGCGGATTCAGTTCGGCAGGCGGCACGAGAATATCGTAATCCTGTCTGGAGATCGCATCGGTTGCACGGCATCCGGTCAGAATGCGGTAGAGTACGGCACAGATGCCGTAAACATCGGTCCATGTGCCCTGCTGGCGGTCTGCAAAATACTGTTCCGGTGCGGCATAGCCGTCGAACAGCTCCGCATCGAGCTCGGTATCATTCGTGCGCACGGCGGAGATGCTGAAGCCGAGCAGCTTCAGCTCGCCCTTATCCGTCACAAAAATCGTTTCGGGGCTGAGTCCTCTGTGCAGCACGCCCGCATTGTGCAGCAGGCTGAGCGTGGTAAAGAGCGGCGGGAAGATGCGGCGGACGGTATTCCAGCTGAGCTCACCGGCATTTTCCTTGAGGTAATCCAGCAGCGTGCAGCCTTCGAGATACTCATAGACCGCATAGGTGGTGTTGTTCTCCGTGAACAGTTCGAGCGCAGGGTTCAGGTGGCTGAGATTGCGCAGCCGTTCGAGCGCCTTGTTCAGGTCGGTATATTCCGCCATCAGAGCCTTATACTGTGCGAGATGATCGTATTTCACATTGACGGCGGTGCCGTTCGTTACACGGCTGCAAAGGCGCTCCGGAAAATACTCCCGGATGAGCAGCTTGCAGTCCACGGTCTTGTCATAGCCGATATAGGTAACGCCTTCGCCGTTTGCCGCAAGCATTTTTCCGACGAGATACCGCTCATGGAGCACGGTGCCGGGCTTGAGGTAATTGGCGAGTGAGGTTGAGTTTTGATCATATCCGCAATGCGCACAAACGCTGTCACTGCCGAGCGGCTCCATACAGCCGTAGCAGAGTTTGAGATCGCTCATTGCATTTACTCCTTCCATCCCTGCGCGATCGTCGGGCGCAGGCATTTTTGCTGAATAATCAATTTACATTTTATCAGGAATCCGGCGTTCTGTCAATGCTTTTTAGAGCATTGCACCGATTTGGTGTCAAATTGTATCTTTTTTGTAATGTTTTTCGTCGATATTGACGAAATTGCGCATTTTCAACAGTCGCATTTTCCTGCCGGAACCGCTTACTGATCGGGGCTTGCGAGCAGGGTGCCGATATAGTTTTTGCGCGTGTCGGTGAGCTTGGTGAGCTGACCGTTTTCGTCCCAGATGCCGGTGATGATATAGGCTGCGACATCGCCGGAATCCTTGTCTTCATAGCAGTAGCGGTATTCGCGCAGTTCGTTTTTATCCTGCAGATACTGGATGCGGAACGGTTCGAGCTCCAGCTTTTCCTCTGCCTGCTCGACGGTCGCGCCGGTGGGCACCAGATTCGGATCATCATAGGATTTGCGCTGCACACCGAAAATATGCTTTTCCAGCACCTTGTAGTTATAATAGGTAACGGTGGAAAGCTCATCGCCGTTCGTATTGCAGAAGATCGCCCACTGCGGCAGGAGCACGCCTTCGATCCGGCAGCTCTTGCTGCTTTCCGCGATGCCCTGATAGGACGCAAAGAGCTGATTCAGCGTGACATAATCCGATGTGGTTTTCGTGGTGATATCGGCAGCCTTCTGTGCAGTTGTCAGCGGCGAGCCGATCTTCTCTGCGAGCTTTCTGGCATAGCGTGCGCCGTCATTGTGCAGCTTCCGGATAAACAGGAACAGAGAAAGCCCCGCTGCGAGTACGAGAACCGCGGCGATCGCGATGAGAATGCGCTTGCCCTTTGACGTTTTGCTGGATCTGGCAGATTTGCCGGACTTGCCGGAGCTGCCTTTGCGCTTTTTCTGCTGCGCCTGTTCCGTGATCTCAAAGGGATTGTTCGGCTCTGTGTTGTCCGCAAGCCCTTCATTGAAATAGTTTTCCATAGAGAGTTCGCCGGTTTGATCCTTGCCTGCCATTTGTAACATCCTTTCCCGATCCGTTTATTTGAAAGTGATCAGCCCGCGGCTGAGCATGGTCTGCGCTGCCGTGAGGATTCCGAGCTTGCCGCTGCCGTAGGTGATGCCGCCCTGCAAATAGACCGCATAGGGCTCACGCATCGGGCCGTCCGCAGAAAGCTCGATCGAAGCGCCGCCGGTGAATGTGCCTGCCGCCATGATGACCTTGCTCTCATAGCCCGGCATATCCCATGCTTCCGGCGTGACGTAGGAATCGACCGGAGAGCCTGCCTGAATGCCCGCGCAGAACGCTTCCATTGCAGCAGGGGAGCGCAGCGCCAGCACCGTGATGATATCGCCGGCAGTCCTGCCCGCTTCCGGCAGACATTCAAAGCCGAGTCCGCGGAACAGTGCAGCGGCGAATGCGCCGGTTTTGCGCGCATTTGCAACGACTTCCGGTGCCATGAACAGTCCCAGATACATCGAGCGGCACTGATTCAGCGAGCAGCCGACTTCCTTGCCCATGCCCACGCAGGTCAGGCGGTAGGCGCACTGCTCGACGAGCGCAGCCTTTCCGGTGATATAGCCGCCGGTCTCTGCGATGCCGCCGCCCGCATTTTTGATGAGCGAGCCGATGATCAGGTCGGCGCCCGCATCGGTCGGCTCCTCGTATTCGACAAATTCGCCGTAGCAGTTATCGACCATGACCACTGCTTCGGGATTTGTTTTTCTCGTGATATCAACGATTCTGCGGATGTCGGCGACCGTCAGCGCAGGGCGCAGCGAATAGCCGCGCGACCGCTGCAGATACACGACCTTTGCCCCCGTGATCGCTGCCGGCATTGCGTCATAATCCGGCGTGCCGTCCGCTTTCAGATCGACCTGACCGTAGGAGATGCCGTAATCCGCGAGCGAGCCGTTTCCCTTGCCGCGGATGCCGATGACTTCTTCCAGCGTGTCATACGGCGCACCGGTCACAGAAACCATTCTGTCGCCCGTGCGGAGCACGCCGAACAGCGCTGTCGAGAGCGCATGCGTGCCCGAAACGAAATGATGCCGCACAAGCGCGTCCTCGGTATGGAACACCTCTGCCCAGACCTTGTCAAGCTTATCGCGCCCGACATCGTCATAGCCGTAGCCGTTCGCGCCGGCGAAGCATGCCGCCGAGACCTGCTGCGACTGAAATGCCCGCAGAACCTTTGCACTGCCGTGCTGCGAGATCCGGTCGATCTCCTCGAACTGCGGTCTTGCGGCTTTTTCGGCTTCTGCTGCCGCCGCGAGCAGCCGTTCGTCAAATGAAAATACAGAATCCATGCGTTACCCCTGATGTTTTGTACGTGTTACCGCACATGATAATAGAATGAATCGGCAGCCTTCCGCTCTGCCGAGACGGTTCAGGCGCCTTGCAAAATCCATGTCTTCCAGCGAGACCAGCGTTTCGTCAAATCCGCCGATGCGCAGAAAAACGCGTTTCCGGAACCAGAACACCGCGCCGTATGACGCAGCGTTTTGTCGGTACAGCGGTTCGTGACGACAATAATCTCCGTTCTGCACGGGCGCACCGCATCGGCTGCATCCTGAATCGCATGCAGACATTTGCCGATGCAGTCCTGCTCATTGTGTGCGGGATCACGACTGTAAATGCAAATTGTTCTGTTTTTGCATTACAGGATACCCTTTCCGCCGTCCGGTTCTGCGGCATGGAGCCGCTCCCAGACAAATTCCGATTCGATCAGCGTAAAGCCGATCTCCTCGTAGAAGCTCTTGCGGATATCGAGCGCGTAGAGAATGCCGGTCTTTCCGCGTGCTTCAAGATCATTTGCGATCCAGTGCAGGAAGTCCCGCGCATAGCCCTTGCCGCGCGCTGCGACCTTTGTCGCGACCTGCCCAATCAGCACCTGATCGCCGTAATCGTAGATCGCGGTTGCCGCGGTGACATTATAATATGTAAAGCACTGCCGCAGACCGCGCCGCACCATATGCGAGGTGTCGGTCAGCCAGATGTCGTGCGCGATCAGATTCGGGAAGCCCTCTGTCAGGATCTCGTAGACATCGTCCAGCTTCGGCGTGCGGTTGACCTGCTCCGGATCGAACACCGGCGAGATGCCGCCCGGTTCCAGACGGAACACGGAGCGGTGCAAGGTCTGATAGCCCTTGAGCTGCAAGCCGCTGAGCAGCGACTGCGCACCCTCGACGCGGAACGGCTGATGCATTTCCACAAACAGCGAAAGCTCCGCATGCGCCTCGGCGTCCTTGGAAAAATCCGCCTGCGTACTGATGAGGAGTGTGCTGTTCTGCAGCATCATCCATGCTGTTTTATCATGCGATTTGAGCCGGAAGAACCGGCAGAAGCTGTATTTGGTACCGTAGGCGACCAGATTGCAGAGGATCTTTCGCCCGTAATGACACACCGCAAGCGATTTGCGGTCCACTTCCGTCTGACGGCGCAGTTCTGAAATCATAATTCTGTCTCCTGTAAAGCGGGGATCAGCGCTTTTGCGAGATCTATGCAAGCCTGTGCATCCGCTTTCCGGATGACGGAGACCGGTGCATGCAGATATCTGCACGGCACACTGACCGCCAGCACACGCACGCCGCTGCCTGCATTCTGGATCGCGCCCGCATCGTTTCCGCCGGCGATTTTGGTCTTGGTCTGCCATGCGATGCCCTGTGCTTCGCTGACCTGTACCGCAAGATCATAGAGTGCCTTGTCATAGACAGTTCTGCCGTCGATGAACGAGATCACCGCGCCGCTGCCGAGCGTACAGACGCGGTCTGCGCCCTCGGAGCCGGGGAGATCCGCGGCGGTCGTCGCTTCAAAGATCACGGCGATCTCGGGATCAATCGCAGCTGCCGCAACGCCTGCGCCGCGCAGCCCGACTTCCTCCTGCACCACGAATGAAAATTCCGTATCATACGGCAGATCCTGCTCCAGCAGTTCCAGCAGCACCTCACAGCCGAAGCGGTCGTCGATCGCCTTCGATGCAAACGAACCGCTGCCGAGATCCTGCGCGTTCTTCTGAAAATAGATGATATCGCCGACGCGGACATACTGTTCGGTCTCCTCTTTGGAGCCGCTGCCGATATCGCAGCTGAGACTGCTCATTTCGGCGGGCTTTTTGCGCGCGTCCTTGCTGAGCAGATGCACAGGCTTGCTGCCGATGACACCGGCGATGCGGTCTTTTCCGACGCACACCTGCCGTCCGATGACCGCCGCCGCACTGACGCCGCCGACCATGTCAAAGCCGAGCGAGCCGTCCGCATGGATCTGCGTGACCATGAGCGCGACCTCATCCATATGCGCGGAGAACAGCACCCTGCGTTTTGCAGGAGATGCGCCCTTTTTGTGCACGAGAATATTGCCGAGCCGGTCGGTTCTGACCGCGTCCGCGGGCAGCTGCATGCGGTTCAGCTCACTGAGAATATAATCCCGCACTGCATGCTCTCTGCCGGATGTGCCGCAGAGTCCGCAGAGCGTTTCGAGTCGTTTCTGATTCATTTGGCACCGCACCTTTCTGCATATGCCGCAAGCAGCGCGGCAGTCTGCGCAATGTCTGCGGTGTCAATGACCTCGACCGGTGTGTGCATATACCGCAGCGGCACCGAGACCGTACCTGCCGCACAGCCCGACGGTGCCAGCGCGAGCGAATCGGCGTCCGTGCCGGTCGAGCCGGACATGACTTCCAGCTGATAGGGGATCTGCGCTGCTTTTGCGGTTTCGATCAGCGCGTCGGAGAGCTCCGGCGACAGCACCGGCGAGATCCCGATCGCAGGACCTTTTCCGAGCTCCATGCACTCTGCCGGATCCTCGCCGTTCGCCATGCCGAATGTCACATCGACTGCAATGGCAAAATCGGGGCGCTCGTTGTATGCAGCAAGCTTTGCACCGCGTCCGCTGCGTTCTTCCTGTCCGCTGAATACGATTGTTACATTGCAGGGCAGATCGTCTTTTTTGCTGATCGCTTCCGCTGCCATGATGACTGCCGCAACACAGCAGCGGTCATCGAGCGCAGAGCCGGTCATGCGGCTGTCGAGCAGCTTTTTGCAGGTCGTGCCGTAATAGACCGCATCGCCGCGGGAGACCTTGCCCGCAAGTTCCTCTGCGGACGAAAATCCGAGATCGACGCAGAGCTGTGCATCCTCCGGCACCGCCTGTTCGCCTTTCAGAAGATGCGGCGGGAGAATGGAGATGACGCCGGAAAGCGGTTCGCTGCCGTTCACCAGCACGGGCTGACCGAGCAGCAGACGGTGGTCAATGCCGCCGACGGAGCCGATGCGGAGAAAACCGTCCGGAGTGATGTCTGTGACGACAAACCCGACCTGATCGAGATGCGCACAGAGCAAAAGCGTCGGTTTTGCGCGGTTCTGTCCGATATGGGCGGTCACGGAGCCGTCACGGTAAACGGCGTCCGGCGCAAAGGGGCGCAGCAGTTCCGCCGCTGCCTGCCCGACGGCAGATTCCCTGCCGGTGATGCCGCGCAGATCGGCAAGCGACGCAATCATATCATATGAAGATTCCAATGCAGAATCCTCCTTTTTCGATGATAGAATCAGGATACCTATACAGATTATATTATACCAGAATCACTCCGAAAATGCAAGATACAAGTCCGCTTTTGTCGATTGCAACAAATCGCGGCAAAGGATGCTTCAACTGCTTGACATTTCAGACAGAAACAGAAAAATGAGGAAAAAACGGCATGCTTTTTCCTCATTTTTTTCATGATTTTCAGTTCCACATCATGGTCTGCATGATGAGCACGGCGTCATCGTCATCGCTGTTTCCGGCGGGCGGATTCTGCCTGCGCTTTTGCCGGCGGTTCCCGAACAGGCGGCGGCTGAACAGCCATGAAAGCAGATAGACCAGAAACGGCGCCGTGAACAGTCCGGTCAGGATCAGGGCTGCCTGTGCTTTGGGGACTGCTTTTCCGAAGATAGACCAGACATTGACACCGGCGGAAAGTCCGTCCTCTAAGATCAGGACAAATGTCCAAAAGAACAGCGGTATGAGCAGTGCGAGCGGAATGGATGAAAGCAGACTGCCGAGCCATGCTTTTTCCGTGCGCTCCGCCGCCAGACAGCAGGGCAGCGCAACGGAGAGAAACAGCGGGATCAGCAGGAAATAGTATGCCGAAGCAGGCATGCACAGGTTCGTGAGCGACGGATCCCGCAGCTGATAGATGACATTCAGCGGGAGTATCAGCACGCCGAACAGCAAAACCATGAGCAGCAGGAACAGATAGCTCGCATCGACGAACTGATTGCGGGATAAGGGGAGTGTGTCGCGATATCTGCACCAGCGGCTCTCAAAGTCATGCTTCAGCATCATGACCGGCTTGCAGCAGATGAAACCTTCGGCTGCGGTTCCGGCTGCGAGATGCAGCGGAAACCGGAACAGGATGCCGGCAGCTGACAGGATGATGAGCGCGGCGGCGCAGACGCAGAGTGTCGTTCTGCCGCCGGATTCATAGAACATTTTGCGGAGCAGTGCTTTCATACGGTCACCACCTTTTCATGGAATCGGGTTATGCGCGGCGCTTTTTCCGCCGGCAGAAGATCCTGCGGGAGAGCAGCCATGACAGCGGAAACAGCAGAACCGCGGCTGCAAGCAGACAGTACGGGATGTACAGCAGAAGCTGCGATTCCGGTTCTATGCCGCTGTGTCTTGTTCCGATGCTGTACACCATAGGAAGTACGAATCCTGCTGCGGTCAGCAGGCAGACGGGCAGGAACAGCAGCAGCGTTCCGGTCTGCCAGCCGCGCCGGTACTCCAGAAAAATGAACGGGAGCAGGAACGCAGGCATGAGCAGCATAACCGAAGCCGCGAGCGCGGTCATTGCCGCGATGTGCGGGGCGTTCAGCAGAAACAGCAGGAGCACCTCGAAAATGAGCATGCAGCCGGCTGTCAGACAAGCGAACAGATATTTTGCATCGACGATCTGCTTCCGGCTGTACGGCAGCGTTTTGACATACTGCCGCCAGCGCCCTTCCGCCGAGTGACTGATGACCGGCTGAAATCCCGTGAAGCATGCCAGAAGCAGCGGGATAAATACCGGTTCCGAGTCCGCATAGCGTTCCGGATGCAGCTGCTGCATCACCAGAATAAATACCATGAAGATCACGAGCGTTACGAACGTCGCGCCGCCGCCGATGATTGCAAATTCCTTGCGCAGAAGACCTTTCATGTGATGTCCCTCATTGAATGTCAGAACTGCTTTTTGCGGTAGAGCATCAGTGCAATGCACCACGATGCTGCCATGATGACAGCTGCTGCGGCGAACAGAATGCCGGTGAGTGCGCCGATCGAAATATTCAGACCTGCGAGCTTTTCGAGCAGCTGGAATCTGCTGCCGCCTTCGTCATCGACGGAGAGTGCCGCGAGGCAGCCGAAAATCGCAAAAATGACGCCGAGCGCAATTCTTGCCTTTGCCGCACCAAAGCGCAGATTCAGCGGGAGCATGACCGACGGCAGCAGAACACTTGCTGCGAATGCTGCCGCAATGAGAAACAGGAACTGTGGCACTGCAAAGCCGGTGTTCATGAAGAAGAACAGCAGAACGCCGGAGACCAGCATCGAGAATACCGACAGGATCAGCACGGTCACATATTTTTCAGAAACGATCGCGGAGCGGCTGTACGGGAGTCCGTGCATATAGCGCTCCCAGTGGCTGACCTCGTCCGCGCTCATCAGCGTGACCGGCAGGATGCCGAAATACAGCGGCAGATACATGAGGATGACCTGACTTTTGGTCTGGATCGCGAGCACCACGAACAGTGCCAGCGGGAACAGGAATGTAACCGGTTTTTGCAGGAATGCGTACCATTCTTTTTTGAGCAAGCCTTTCATTGTTATGCCTCCTTCGCCATGATGATGAACAGTTCTTCGATCGAGACCGGCTGGATCTCGAAGCTCTGCGGGACCTTGTCGCGCGCGACGATCGCCTCTGCGCCGTAATCCGTGACGCGCTTGCCGAGGACGGCGGATGCGTCCAGATCGCGCAGGATCTCCGGCGTGGTCTGCAGCAGCCCGTAGCGCTCCAGCAGGCGGTCTTTCTCGTCGCAGAGCATCAGCTTGCCCTTGTGCAGAAACGCGATGTAATCGCAGATCTTTTCGAGGTCGCTGACAATGTGCGAGGAAATGAGGATCGAGTGCGATTCCTCGCGGGTGAAGTCATTGAGGATGCCGACGATCTCATCGCGCACGAGCGGATCAAGTCCGCTGGTCGGTTCGTCGAGGATCAGCAGCTTTGCCTTGTGCGAAAGCGCGATCGCAATGCCCAGCTTCATCTTCATGCCTTTGGAAAATGTCTTGAACGCTTTCTTTTCCGGCAGATTGAAGCGCTTCATATAATCATAGAACTGCTTGCTGTCCCAGTTGCGGAAGCTGTCCGCCATGATCTTTTCGACCTGCCGGATATTCAGTCCCTCCGGCAGCCCGATCTCGTCCGGCACGATGCCGAGATCCTGCTTGAGCAGCGCGGAGCTTTCGCGGGCATCCTTGCCGAGCAGCCGGATGCTGCCGCCCGCCGTAATCATATCGAGCATCGCCTTGATCGTGGTGCTCTTGCCGGCGCCGTTCTCGCCGATCAGTCCCATGATGCAGCCCTCCGGCAGTGTCAGGTCGATCGGACCGAGCTTGAAGTCGCCGTAATTCTTCTGAAGTCCCTTTATTTCAATTGCATTCATGATGATTCTCCTTTTTGTGTTATCTGCACGGTTACGGTTCGTCGAGCAGATCGAACATGCTGATGATCTCGGTGCGCGTCAGCCCGCAGGATGCTGCAAGCTGCCGGATCTCCGCGAGATGTGCCTCGATCTGCTTTAGATGCTCCTCACGGAGCAGCTCTGTATTCTTCGGCGCGACAAAGCAGCCCTTGCCGGGCACTGTATATACAAAGCCCTCGCGTTCCAGTTCATCGTAGGCGCGCTTGGTCGTCACCACGCTGATCCGCAGATCCTTAGCCAGATTCCGGATTGAAGGCAGGGGATCGTTTTCCAGCAGCGCACCGCTGATGATCTGTCCTTTGATCTGCGTGTAGATCTGGTCGTAGATCGGCACGCCGCTTTTGTTATCAATGAAGACAGTCATGCATGCACCTCCTTGTCGACTGTTCATATACAGTATACACAGTCAGCACGGTTTTGTCAAGGGGGTTCTGCAAATTTTTTTCTGCGGCAGAACGGCATGCGTCCGAAAATAACGTATTTAGGAAGATTTCCGACGCAAAATATTTTTTTGCAGAATGAATTTGAATGCATCCGAGACACTTCCAATATTTTTTTGCAAGCAGATACGCTGATTTCAAACTTTTTTTGCCAAAAAATCCATTTCGTGACCACTCGTGAAATAGTGAGAAAAACAGAGAGATCCGGAGAAAACAGTATAAAATGTGAACGCGCAACTTTTACGGCATTTTCTCGGACTTTGCGTTTTTCGCTTTCATGTGCTATCATATGACCATCGGGTGAGAGATACCGAAAATCGCCTGAAAGAAACGGCGGAAAACACCGACAGCAGCCGGCACAAACAGTCAGACACAATCCCCTTCGCGCTGACGATATGAAAGGAGCTGAAGCTGACTGCTGCATCGGAAACCGGATGGCAGGCTGATGCCGCGCGTTATTCTTGTGGTAAAATGAATGGATGGTATGGAATGGTGTACCGCGGAACAACGCCGGCACGGCACAGCCGGTTTCGGTGAAAAAAACAACGGAGCAATTGTTATGAAAAAACATGTGAAACGAATCGCACTTCTCTCTGCCGCTGTGCTGCTTCTGACGGGGATCGCATACCGGTTCAGAGGCTTACCCTATTACCTGAAGGCAAAAATGGACTTCTCTGCGGAAACACTGGAGTGGAATCCGGAGCAGTGGAGTTTTACAGATAAAGGAACGCTGGAGAACAGCAAAAAGCTGATCGCGAACGGCGTGTCCGTCAAAGTACCGAAATCGCTTGAGCCGGATCCGCAGCGGGAGCATCTTTACCGCTCGGAGAACGGTCAGGACGGTTCGGTTGCCCTTGTGCTCGGTCTGGAACCGGTGGACTGGGGCGATTTTGCGCTGGATGATCTGGACGGTGTGACCGAGGAAAAGCTGACGGCTTATCTGAAGTCGATCGGTCATGATCTGCCGCACAATCAGTGCGAGATGCAGGAGCTGCTCTACGACTTAAAGCCGGAGGACTGCGACCTGCACGATCACACAAACGCAGGCATCTTCTATATGCTGGAAAACGTCAAGGACAAGATTGCGGTGTTCGGTCAGGAGCAATACCGCATCAGAACGGCGACAGCAATCGGACTTGCCAGCGTGCTGCATCCGGACGCAGAAAGAGCCGGATATTTGATCCAGCTGCATCTGTTCAGCAAAGCAGATCCGAATACCTCTTACTTTGCGAGCATCAGCGCACCGGATTTTGATACCGCTTGCCGGATTGCCAATTCGGTCGAGCTGGTGCAGCCGTCTTTGTGATTTCCGGATCATCTGCGGCGCTGCCGGAAGAACCGGCAGAACATGAATGAGCCTATTTCCATGAAACTTCCTCTATTCCTTCTGCAATGCCCTGTGCGCGCAAGCGTGCAGGGTTTTTGCGTTCTGAAAATCCGTGCGCGTGCATAGGATGAAACAGAAAGGGGGCGCTGCAATGCGAAACAGGCTTCGGATGCTGGCAGCGGGCTTTGCCATGCTGATGACCGTCCTGCTGCTGCCGGCGGAGCAGGTCTCTGCCGATGTGCCGGAGATATCCGCAAAGGCATTCGTGCTGATGGATGCGCAGTCCGGACAGATCGTCTGCGGCGATCATGCAGAGGAAAAACGCCCGATGGCAAGCACGACCAAGATCATGACGACGCTGCTGACACTGGAAAGCGGCGATCTCGATACGCCTTTTGCAGTGGACAGCGAGGCGATCCAGGTCGAAGGCTCGTCGATGGGCTTGCAGGCGGGGGATACCGTGACAAAGCGGGCGCTCTGCATCGGCATGCTGCTGCCTTCGGGGAATGATGCGGCGAATGCGGCTGCGGTCGCGGTTGCGGGGAATATCCCCGATTTTCTGCGGATGATGAATCACCGCGCGGCACAGCTCGGCATGACGCACACCTGCTTTGCGTCGCCTTCGGGGCTGGATGCGGAAGGACACGGCGCCTCTGCGCATGATATGGCGCTGCTCGCGCGGGAAGCGCTGCGGAATGCGGATTTTGCGGAGATCTGCGCGAAGGAAACCATGAGCCTGTGCTTCGGGAATCCGCCCTATCTGCGCACGCTGACCAATACGAACAAGCTGCTCGGCATGGATGAGACTGTGATCGGCGTGAAAACGGGCTTTACCGATGCGGCAGGCCGCTGTCTGGTCAGTGCGGCAGAGCGGGACGACCGGACGCTGATCTGCGTGACGCTGTTCGACCGCAATGACTGGGCGGATCATGAAGCGCTCTACGATTAC
The DNA here is from genome assembly GCA_001603005.1 of Clostridiales bacterium Firm_04. GTDB lineage: Bacteria > Bacillota > Clostridia > Oscillospirales > Ruminococcaceae > Firm-04. Next base: position 18,391 of record LVAJ01000043.1, on the reverse strand, counting down.
GGCTTTGCACAGGCGCAGCCCTATTCGCTGCCGCTGCCGGATCTGCCGGCGGTACCGGTCGAGGGCGGCACCGAAACCGCTGCGCAGCTCTATCTGCGGGAGCCGCTTTCGCTGACCGCATGGCGGGGTGTTCCGCCGGAATGTGAGATGACGGTGCTGCTGCCGCCGTTCCTGACGGCTCCTGTTGAGAAGGGGGAAGCCGTCGGAACAGCGGTGTACCGGAACGGGAATGTTGAAATTGCACGGCTGCCGCTCTGTTCTGCTGTTGAAATTGCACAGCAGGAACCGGATCAGGACACAAAAAATATGATTCTGCGTATAAAAAATGCGTTATTTAAGGTATTTTCAAAATACAGATAGTATAAGCATTGGCATTTTATACAAGTATTTTTCTTGAAACTTATGTAAGATGCTGATTTTTATGAAATTCGTTTTTTCCCCTTGACGGATTTGGGCAAATTTGATATAATACAGTTAAGGCGAGCAAAGCTACGGCATCCATCCTTTCCTCCATAAATTGATTTATCCGTGCCCGCCCTTTCTCAAAAGATAAATCAATCGCCCTCTCGAATTTACCCGTAAACAAAGAAGCCTTCTCACCGTGATGAGAAGGCTTCTTTGTGCTCGCTTGACTTTCCGCTTATTCTGTGGTATAATGACGGAGCATACCGAATCTGTCGGTATGCGGAAGGGTTTATGCAATTATGTCGCTGATTTTTATTCTGAACTCGATCCTGCTCGGTGCCGGTCTGGCAATGGACGCTTTCACGGTATCACTTGCAAACGGACTGCATGAGCCGAAAATGCGCTCGGGGAAAGCTGCCGGCATTGCGGGGGTATTTGCCGGATTTCAGGCAGCAATGCCGATGCTTGGCTGGGTATGTGTGCATACGATCGCGGAGCATTTCCGCGCCTTCGAGAAAATGATCCCGTGGATCGCGCTGGTGCTGCTGGCGGCGATCGGCGGAAAAATGGTTGTTGAGGGTATCCGATGTAAAACGCTGCCGGAATCGGGCAGAGTGTCTTCGCTCGGGATCGGTGCGCTGCTGCTGCAGGGCATTGCAACGTCGATCGACGCGCTTTCCGTGGGCTTTACGATCGCAGATTACGATGTCTGGCATGCACTGGAGGCTGCGCTGATCATCGCGGCAGTCACATTTGTGATCTGTATCTCCGGCATTTTCATCGGAAAGAAGGCAGGCATGAAGCTTGCCGGAAAAGCAACCGTCTTCGGCGGTGTGCTCCTCATCGGGATCGGACTGGAAATCTTTCTGACGCACTTGCTTCGTTGAGGGAATGAACATGAAAAGCACAAAGGAAATCGTGCAGGAGCGCACGGAGGAATCCGCAAAATTACGGGCAGAGATGGAGCAGCAGGGGTATCAGTTTGAGGATGCGACCGTGTCCATGCTGAAAGCGAATCTGATGGTCTTTCTGCTGTCGGTTCCGGCATGTGCGGTGGTTGTCTGGGCATACGGCGGACAGCACAGCATTTTGAAGGCGATCGAGGCGATCCGGCACAATCAGCTGTTTGTGATCGCGGTTCTGATTTTGTCGATACCGGTACATGAATGCCTGCACGGGCTCGGCTGGTACAGCTTCTGCAAACGGAAATGGAAAAGCATCTGCTTCGGGTTTGCGATGCGCACGCTGACGCCTTACTGTCACTGCCGCGAGGCGCTCACGGTCAAGCAGTATTATGCAGGGCTGCTGCTGCCTGTCACGGTGCTCGGTTTTATTCCGGCGGCGCTCGCTGTCCTGACGGGCGGGCCGACCGTATTCTTCATCGCGCTGTATAATATTCTGCTCGCGGGCGGTGACCTTGCGATCGCGCTGGTGATCCTGAAATATTTCAAGGTGCGCGCAAGACTGCTCGATCATCCGACCGAATGCGGATGTTATGCGTTTGTACGTCCGCAGGAAACAACCGAATAACAGCATGCAAACCGTCTGATCCGTCAGGCGGTTTTGTTGTAAAATTGAATCTTATGAATGCACAATGCCCCGAGGCGCTTTGAACACGCTTCGGGGCATTTTTTGAACGGGTATCTGCCGTTTCTTGTATTATCTCTGCGTTGCTTCAAATTCCTTGCCGAGATTTTTGAGGATCTTCGCAACGAACTGATCGAGCTCCTTGTCGGTCAGCGCATGGTCATCGCTGCGGAACCAGAGCGAGAACGCGAGCGACTGCTTGCCTGCTTCGATCTGCTTGCCCTTGTAGACGTCGAACAGCTGCACGCGGTTCAGCGACTTGCAGGAGCGCTTCATGCAGGCTTCGAGGTCTGCACAGATCACATCCTCGCCGACCAGCAGCGCAATGTCTCTCTGCTCGACCGGATATTTCGGCAGCATCTCGAATGCGACCGGCTTGCTCAGGAACGGACGCAGCGCGGTCAGATCGAGCTCTGCAAGGCAGACTGCGTGCTCCGGCACCTCTGCATCGGTGAGGTCATGTGCCAGCATGCCGATCCAGCCGATCTCCTGACCGTCCAGCGAAACGACCGCGCACATGCCCGGATGCAGGAACGGATACTTTGCAGGATCTTCCGGCTTTTTGTAGGTGAACGTCAGGCGGAATGCCTCTGCGAGTGCTTCGAGCACCGCCTTGCCGTCGAAGAAGCCGATCTTGCCGCCGTCAAACAGACCGATCGACAGCGCCTCGCGCTCCTCGGGCTGCTCGGACGGATGCTCGTCAGCGGAATGATAGGTCTTTGCGATCTCGAACAGACCGCCCGCATCATTGCCGCGGCGCACATTGCGGATGACCGCATTCAGCATGGACGGTGCCAGCATCGTGCGCATGATCGAGAGATCCTCGGAGATCGGGTTCAGAATGCGGATCGCCTGTCTCTGCGGAGCATCCTGCGGGATGCGCAGCAGATCGAGATCCTTCGGGGAATAGAACGAATAGTGGATCGCCTCGTAAAGTCCCTGTGCAGCGAGGGTGCGCTTCAATTTGAGGATGCTGTTCTGTTCGGTATTTCTGCCGCCGTTCGTGACGGATGCGGCAGCGAGGAAGGTCGGGATGATGTGGCTGTATCCGTACATGCGGATCAGCTCCTCTGCGATATCGGGGGCATTTTCGATGTCCTCGCGATAGGGCGGAACCTGCATGCTCAGCTTGTCGCCGTCAATGGACGGTGCAAAATCGAGATTTTTGAGGATGCGCAGGATCTCGCCGTCCGGCACGGTGATGCCGAGCAGTGCATTGATCTGCGCGATCGAGACTGTCAGCGGACGGGTTGCCGCCGGATCCGCAGAGACCGCCTCTGCATAGCCCGAATCGGTCACGGAACCGCAGCCGAGCTCATCGATCAGATGCAGCGCGCGCTTCAGACCGAGTTGCGTTGCGTATTCATCCACGCCCTTTTCAAAGCGCTGAGAGCTGTCGGAATGCTGACCGAGCGCACGGGACGTCTTGCGGACATTGTCGCGCATGAACTTTGCCGATTCAAAGACCACATCCGTTGTGTCGTCCTTGATCTCGGAGTTCAGACCGCCCATGATACCCGCAAGCGCAACAGGCTTCCTGCCGTCGCAGATCACGAGATTGTTCGGATTCAGCTTGAATTCCTTTTCATCGAGCGTCACGATCGTTTCGTCCTGCTTTGCTCTGCGGACGATGATCTGCTTTTCTTCCAGCTGACGGAGATCGAATGCATGCATCGGCTGACCGATCTCTTTCAGCACATAATTCGTGATATCAACGATATTGGAGATCGAGCGGATGCCGACCAGTGCCAGACGGCGGCGCATCCATGCAGGAGACTGCGCGATCTTCACATTGCGGACATAGTGCGCCTGATAGCGCGGGCAGAGGTCTGCGTCCTCGACCGTGACCTTGAAGCCGCCGAGCGTTGTGCCGTCGGTTTTGTAGTCCACAGCGGGCATTTTCAGCGGTTTGCCGAGTGCTGCTGCGACCTCTCTTGCGATGCCGAGCACGCTCATGCAGTCCGGACGGTTTGCAGTGATCGAGATATCGTACATCCAGTCATCCAGCCCGACGATCGGCTTAATATCCGCACCGACCGGCGCATCATCCGGCAGAACGAGCAGTCCGCAGTATTCTGCGCCCGGATAGAGATCCTCGTTCAGACCGATCTCGATGCCGGAGCAGAGCATACCCTGCGACTCAAAGCCCTTGAGCTTGCCCTTTTTGATCTTCATGGTGCCTTCGATCGTCACATGATCCTTTGCAGTCGCATAGACCTGTGCGCCGACCAGTGCAGCGGGGTATTTGCCGCCCGCTCTGACATTATCGGCGCCGCAGCAGATCTGGAATTTTCCGTGTTCGCCGCAGTCCACCTGACACACGGAAAGATGTGTTTCGGGGATCGGCTCGCACTGTTCGACCAGACCGACAACCACGCCGGAGATTTCCGCGCCGAGCTCCGTCAGCGTTTCGACCTCGAATCCGCAGTCAAAAAGCTTTGTTTCAAGCTCCTGCGGCGTAACATCAATATCAACATATTCCTTTAACCAACTCAATGGAACGATCATCGTTATTAGTTCCTTTCATTTATTTATGGAAAAGGCAGCCGTTTCCGGCATACCGGTATTATTCGTGGAACTGCGAGAGCACGCGCACATCCGATTCAAACAGCATCTTGATATTCGGGATGCCGTATTTCAGCATTGCGATACGCTCGATGCCCATGCCGAATGCAAATCCGGTGTAGACATCCGGATCAATGCCGCAGTTTTCGAGCACCTTGCGGTTGACCATACCTGCGCCGAGCACTTCGATCCAGCCGGTATCCTTGCAGAGCCGGCAGCCCTTGCCGCCGCATTCAAAGCAGCTGACATCGACTTCGACAGAGGGCTCGGTGAACGGGAAATAGCTGGGGCGCAGACGGGTTCTGACGTCCTTGCCGAAGACATTCTGTGCAAAGACGTCGAGCATGCCCTGCAGATCGCAGAGCGTGATGCCCTTATCGACGACGAGACCTTCCATCTGCGAGAACATCGGCGAATGCGTTGCGTCGTCATCCGAGCGGAACACCTTGCCGGGGGAGAGAATCTTGATCGGCGGCTTGGCATTTTCCATGACGCGGATCTGACCGGCAGAGGTCTGCGTGCGGAGCAGCAGCTCCGGCGAGACATAGAAAGTATCCTGCATATCGCGCGCCGGATGATCCTTCGGGGTATTCAGCGCGGTAAAATTATAATAGTCGTTTTCGATTTCCGGTCCTTCAAAGATCGTGAAGCCCATGCCGGCGAAAATGTCGATCAGCTCATTTGCGATCAGCGTATTCGGGTGCAGTGCGCCGCAGCGGTTTGCGGGCGCAGGCATTGTGACGTCGATCTGCTCGGCGGCATTTTTCTTTGCCAGCTCGGCAGCCTTGAGGCGGGCATCCTGCGCGGTAAAGAAATCGAGCGCCCATGTTTTCAGTTCATTGACGATCTTGCCGAATGCCGGACGCTCCTCCGGCGCAAGATCGCGCATATTCTTCATCAGCGCGGAGATCTGACCTGCTTTGTTATCCAGATACTGTTTCCGGAGCTGATACATTTCTTTGGAATCGGTAATGGCAGCGGCAGCGGCTTCGATTTTTTCCCGCATCGCCTTGATTTGCTTCTCCATTGACGATACCTTCCTCTCTTTGATTTTTCGGAAAACTCCACACTATAGTATACTGCAAATCGCCGAGATTGTCAAGCCTTGTGCAGCCGTATGCTGCCGCATGCAGAATTTTGACGGATGCTTCCGGTTCCCGATCCATACAAATTCCCGCGCTTACCGGTCAGATTTCCGACCTCTTTGGTTTTTGCTCTTGCGGCAGCGGCATGCTTATGCTATGATAAACGCGATGCAGGGAACTCCATAACCTCTGCCATCATCCTTACAAAGCAATGCTGTGCGGTGTGCGGATTCGCTGCCGCACAGCATTGTTTTTGTTGTAAAAAAAAGACTTATCCCGTTAAAAATCAGACAACTCTGCCGCGAAATATTGACTTTCCGCGGCGGTTATGCTAGAATGCAGACATGGAAAGCAAAGGGGCTGTTCCGCTGAAAAAAAGCGGAGCAGCCTTGTTTTTTTTACACAGAAAGGAGGATTCAGATGAAGCTGCAAATACTGGTCGCGGATTCCGGCGGCCGTTCTGACAGAAAACTGAATCAGCTCTGTTCTGTGCTGGAGGATACCGATTTTACGGTCAGCAGGTACACGGCGAGCCTCAATGAAGCGGTGCGTCTTGTGCTGAGCCGGCAGTATGATATCCTTCTCTGCATCAACCGCGCGCCGGAATTTATCGCGGCAAAGCTGCTGCGGCTGACCGGTACGGCGGACTGCCGGATCCCCGCGATCATTCTGAGCGAGCAGGACGATTCCCAGCGGATGCGCGAATGCTTTCTGCTCGGTGCGATCGACTTTCTGGCAGAGCCGATCCCGCCGGAGGATCTGCTTTCCGCAATTTCGCGAGCTGCTGCGATGATCCATGAACAGCTGATCGAATCGGAATACCGGTTCGCTGCGGAGGATGCGCTTGCAGATCTGCCGGATGCTGCGGAATTGCAGCCGGTTCTGGAAAAGCTGCGTGCATTCCTGCTGAAAATGGAGCAGCAGACCGCAACGGTGGAGATCGCGGCGGATTATTTCGGCTTCAACCGCGATTATTTTGGGCGGTATTTCAAAAGCAAATTCGGCATGACATTCGGCGAGTTCTACAAGGGCTTTCAGATCCGTTATGCAAAGCGGCTGCTGGAAAGCGGGCAGTTCAAGGTGCTGGAAGTCAGCCGACTGCTCGGTTTTTCGACGCCCGATTACTTCACGCGCGTGTTCAAAAAGTACACCGGAGACACGCCCTCATCCGTCAGGAAATAGCAGACTGCACCGCTTCGACCAGCAGAAACGGCGCGACCGGCATCATCAGCAGCCGGATCCCCGCATGTCTTGCGCGGTCGAGATATCGCGCATAGCAATCGGGATTGAGCAGCAGAATGACCGGCCATCCGCAGTCTTCCGCCATCCGGAAGATATCGGAAATGTTCGATTTTGCGTAGATGATCAGGATTCCGCCGCCGGAATGGTTCTGCACGGCGGACAGATCTGCTGCCGTGATCTCCGCATAGCCCGCCTGATATAAAATGTCGCGCAGCCGCTTTCCGGTCGCTGCGGATTCCGAATAAATGCGAATTGTTTCCATTTGAGATACCTCTTTGACTTTTTGTATCTCATTATACAGAAATTGACGGCGCATCACAAGCCGCACGCAGCCGGTTCGCGGATAAATGCGGGCAGATGTCGGATATTTGCGGGGGAATGTTCGTTGACTTTTCCGCAGAAAATCCGGTATGATTATTATGCGTTCATTTGCCGGTTTTCACCGGTCAATAAACAAACAGGAGGATGTTTTATGTCTTACATTGATGAGATCATCCAGCAGGTGATCGAGAAGAATCCCGATGAACCGGAGTTCCATCAGGCAGTACGCGAGGTGCTCGATTCGATCCGCGTGATCGTGGATGCAAACGAGGAAAAATTCCGCCGCGATGCACTTCTGGAGCGTCTGGTCAATCCGGAGCGTCAGATCAAATTCCGCGTGCCGTGGATCGACGATCAGGGCAATGCCCATGTCAACACCGGCTACCGCGTGCAGTTCAATTCCGCGATCGGTCCGTATAAGGGCGGTCTGCGGCTGCATCCGTCCGTGAACATCGGCATCATCAAGTTCCTCGGCTTCGAGCAGATCTTCAAAAATTCGCTGACCGGTCTGCCGATCGGCGGCGGCAAGGGCGGCTCCGACTTCGATCCGAAGGGCAAATCCGACCGCGAGATCATGAACTTCTGCCAGAGCTTCATGTCCGAGCTCTGCAAGTATATCGGCGCAGATACGGACGTTCCGGCGGGTGATATCGGCACAGGTGCCCGCGAGATCGGCTACATGTTCGGACAGTACAAGAAGCTGCGCGGACTGTTCGAGGGCGTGCTGACCGGCAAGGGACTGTCCTACGGCGGCTCCCTCGCGAGAACCGAGGCGACCGGCTACGGTCTGCTCTACATCACCGACGCGCTGCTCCGCGATCATGATATTGATATCAAGGGCAAGACTGTTGCAGTTTCCGGCGCGGGCAATGTTGCGATCTACGCGATCGAAAAGGCACAGCAGCTCGGCGCAAAGGTCGTGACCTGTTCCGATTCGACCGGCTGGATCTATGATCCGGACGGCATTGATGTGGCGCTGCTGAAGGAGATCAAGGAAGTCCGCCGCGAGCGCCTGACCGCGTATAAAAACGCAAAGCTGACCGCAGAATATCATGAGGGACGCGGCGTGTGGCAGATCAAGTGCGATATCGCGCTGCCGTGCGCAACGCAGAATGAGCTGACGCTTGAGGATGCGAAGCTGCTGAAGGAAAACGGCTGCATCGCGGTCTGCGAGGGCGCGAACATGCCGACCACCGAGGACGCAACGAAGTATTTGCAGGAAAACGGCATCCTGTTCATTCCGGGCAAGGCATCCAATGCAGGCGGCGTTGCGACCTCTGCGCTGGAAATGTCCCAGAACAGCGAGCGTCTGAGCTGGTCGTTCGAGGAAGTGGATTCCAAGCTCAAGGGCATCATGGAGAATGTGTATGCCAATATCAGCGCAGCTGCGAAGAAATACGGCATGGAAGGCAATTATGTTGCAGGCGCGAACATCGCAGGCTTTGAAAAGGTGCTCGATGCGATGAACGCACAGGGAATCGTGTAAGAGGACTTTGTCCGCGGCTTTTGGGTAAGGATCTTCTCCCGACGGAGAGCCGATCACAGAGGAGCATACAAATGAATCAGATTGATTTGACCGGAATCCCGTTCACCGGATTCCCGATGAAACAGCCGGAAATGCAGATCGCTGCGCCGGCGCCGAATCCCTATCAAACGGTCGCAGAGGAAACCGATTACTCCCGCGATACGCAAACGTGGGACTGACTGAATACCATAAAGATACGCCCCTTTCAAGGATGCAGGGGGCGTATCTGTTGCTGTTTACAGAGAGGAGAATGAGATGAAATCCATTTTGGTCTGTCGGGAGACGGATCCGCGTGAAACGCGAGTTGCGCTGATCCCCGACGATATCAAAAAGCTCATCGGTATGGGCTTTTCGTGCAAGGTCGTTCGCGGCGCGGGTGAAAAGAGCGGCTTTTCCGACGCAGCCTATGAAAAAGCCGGCGCGGTCATGATCGGCACGGAGCAGGAGGGCTATGACAGCGAGATCGTCCTGCGGATTCTGAAACCGCAGAGCGCCGCGGGACTGCGTGCCGGAACGCTCCACCTGAGTTATCTTGATCCGTTCAATGAAAAGGATCTGCTGCGCGATTTTGCAAAGAGCGGCGTACAGGCGGTTTCGCTGGAAATGATCCCGCGCACCACGCTCGCGCAGAAAATGGATGTGCAGTCTTCGCAGACGTCGCTCGCGGGCTATGTCGCTGTGCTGAATGCAGCGGCACGGCTCCCGAAGATCCTGCCGATGATGGTCACGCCGTCCGGCACGATCAATCCGGCGCGTGTGTTTATCATCGGTGTCGGCGTGGCGGGCTTGCAGGCGATCGCGACCGCAAAGCGTCTCGGCGCGCGTGTCGATGCATTCGATACGCGTCCGGTCGTTGAGGAACAGGTCAAGTCGCTCGGCGCGAGCTTTGTCAGGATCGACCTCGGCGAAATGGGGCAGACCGATCAGGGCTATGCGAAGGAGCTGACGCCGGAGCAGATCAGAAAGCAGCAGGAAGCGCAGGCGAAGGTCTGCGAGCGCTCGAATATCGTCATCACGACGGCGAAGGTCTTCGGCAGAAAAGCACCGCGGCTCATCGGAAAGGATGTGATCGCGCGGATGCAGCCGGGCGCAATTATTGTTGATATGGCAGTTTCGACCGGCGGCAATGTGGAAGGCTCGAAGCTTTTTGAGGAAGTCGTGACGGACAACGGCGTCATTATCATGTCCGGCGATTATCTGGAACGGCAGGTGCCCTATGACGCATCCAAAATGCTTTCGGGCAACTTCACGGCATTTCTCACGCATTTTTACGATAAGGAAGCAAAGGAATTTCAGGTCAATATGCAGGATGAGATCATGCGCGGCTGTCTGCTGACACAGGGCGGAAAGATCATCCACGAACGGTTTAAGGAGAGTTGAAATGGGCGAAATCATGCTGCTTATTTTTGTATTTGTGATCGCGGGATTCCTCGGCGTGGAGCTGATCTCGAAGGTTCCCTCGCAGCTGCATACGCCGCTGATGTCCGGCACAAACGCGATCTCCGGCATCACGATCGTCGGCGCAATGTCCGCAACGGCTGTTGCAGTTCTCGCACCGAGCAGCACGCTCGGCATGGTGTTCGGCGTCGTCGCGATCGTGCTTGCCGCGATCAATGTGGTCGGCGGCTATCTGGTCACAGACCGCATGCTCGGCATGTTCAGGAAAAAGGGGGATAAACAGAAGTGAGAGATGTGATCATCACCGTTTTATACATGGTCTCCGCGGTGCTGTTCATCCGCGGCATCAAGCTGCTCGGCAAGGCGGATACCGCGCGAAAGGGCAACGGCATGTCCGCGGTCGGCATGCTGATCGCCGTCGTGACCGTATTGTTTGAGAAGCAGGTCATGGACGCCGGTGCGAAAAGCTATCTGCTGATCGCGGCGGCAGTCATCGCCGGCAGCATCATCGGCGCAGTCTGGGCAAAAAAGGTCGAAATGACCGGCATGCCGCAGCTTGTCGCGCTGTTCAACGGCTTCGGCGGTCTGTCCTCGCTGCTGGTCGCGCTCGCGCAGTATGCGAATGACCGTACCGTCGGTGCGGATGCAGTGCCGTTTGAGGGCATCACGCTCGGACTGACTGTTGCGATCGGCGCGGTCGCGTTCACGGGTTCGGTCGTCGCATGGGGCAAGCTTTCCGGCAAAATGTTCCGGAAATCCGTGACGATCCCCGCGAAAAATGCGCTCAATGCGGTGCTGGCGGTTGTCGGTCTTGCGGGTGTATGTCTGTATGCGTTCAGCGGCAGCAAGACGCAGCTCGGCTTCATCGGCATGATCGCGGTCACGGCGGCATTCCTGATCCTCGGCTTTACGATGGTCGTGACGATCGGCGGCGGCGACATGCCGGTCATCATCTCGCTGCTCAATGCGTTTTCCGGTCTTGCAGCGGCATTTGCCGGCCTTGCGATCAGCAATTCCGTGCTGGTTGTATCGGGCTGCCTGGTCGGCACATCCGGTCTGATCCTGACACTCATCATGTGCAAGGCGATGAACCGCACGCTTTATTCGCTGCTGTTCGGCAGCTTCGGCGCATCGAAATCGAAGGGCGCGGCAGGCAGCGGCAAGGAGCCGAAAGCGATGTCCGTTGAGGACGCCTATCTGATTCTCGAAGCGGCATCCTCGGTCGTGTTCATCCCCGGCTACGGCATGGCAGTTGCACAGGCGCAGCACAGTGTCAAGGAGCTTGCGGATAAGCTTGAAGAAAACGGCGCAGAGGTCAGCTTTGCGATTCATCCGGTCGCGGGACGTATGCCCGGACACATGAATGTGCTGCTTGCAGAGGCGAATGTGCCCTATGAGCAGCTGAAAACCGCAGACGAGATGAATCCGCAGATGCCGAATACCGATGTTGCAATTGTCATCGGTGCGAACGACGTTGTCAATCCCTCGGCGCAGACGGACGAATCCTCGCCGCTTTACGGCATGCCGATCATCAATGCATACGAGGCGCGGACGGTATTCGTGCTGAAGCGCGGCAAGGGCGCGGGCTTCTCCGGCGTGGAAAATCCGCTGTTCACGAACGACAACACGGTCATGATCTACGGCGATGCAAAGCAGACCGTTTCGCAGCTTGTCAGCGAGTTTGAAGACAGCTGATTGCCAAAATATTCGCATGAAATATGCATGAATTTATATTTGATGCCGAAAAGTCAAATTTCGCTTGACAAATCTTTCACAATGTGCTATAATACAGCCAGAACAGCAAAGGGGCTGCGGAGAACAAAAAAATCTCTGCAGCCGTTTTGTTTTTCCAAAGCGCTTTGTACATTTGAACGGAACGCACAATGGGGTGCATGATGCTGAAATACCAGCTCATGCGCCCTTTTTTCGTTCCTGAAAGGGAGAGATTACAATGCAAACTGATATCTTGCAGGCGGTAGACAGCGAGGTCTTTGCGATCTGGTTTCTGATCGGCGCCGCACTGGTATTCTTCATGCAGGCGGGCTTTGCAATGGTCGAAACGGGCTTCACCCGTGCGAAGAATGCCGCGAATATCATCATGAAAAACCTCATGGATTTCTGCATCGGCACACCGATGTTCATTCTGATCGGCTTCGGACTGTTCATGGGTGAGGATCTGCTGGGATTCATCGGCAAGCCGGGATTCGATGTGTTCACTGCATACGAAAGCTTTGACTGGTCGAATTTCGTGTTCAATCTGGTGTTCTGTGCAACTGCCGCGACGATCGTGTCCGGCGCAATGGCAGAGCGCTGCAAGTTCCTCTCGTACTGCATCTACTCCGGCGTTATCAGCGCGCTGATCTATCCGGTCGAGGCGCACTGGATCTGGGGCGGCGGCTGGCTTTCGCAGCTCGGCTTCCACGATTTCGCAGGCTCCTGCGCGATTCACATGGTCGGCGGCATTTCTGCGCTGATCGGCGCAAAGATCCTCGGACCGCGCATCGGCAAGTTCTCGAAGAAGTCTGACGGCAGCATTCAGCCGAATGCGATTCCCGGTCATAACCTGACGCTCGGCGCACTCGGATGTTTCATTCTCTGGTTCGGCTGGTACGGCTTCAACGGCGCTGCATGCACCAGCACCGGACAGCTCGCGTCGGTGTTCGTCACCACGACGGTCGCCCCTGCGATCGCAACGGTTACCTGCATGATCTTTACTTGGGTGAAGTACGGCAAGCCGGATGTTTCGATGTGCCTGAACGCATCGCTTGCCGGTCTGGTCGGCATTACCGCAGGCTGCGACGTCATGGATGTTGCGGGTGCATCGGTTGTCGGCATTGTCTCCGGCCTGCTCGTCTGCTTCGGCGTGTGGCTGCTCGATTATGTGCTGCACATTGACGATCCGGTCGGTGCGGTCGCGGTTCACATGATGAACGGCATCTGGGGCACGATCGCGGTCGGTCTGTTCGCGACGACTTCTGTTCCGGGCAATGATACGTTCAGCGGTCTGTTTTACGGCGGCGGATTTGATCTGCTCGGCAAGCAGCTGCTCGGTTTTGCAACGGTCGCCGCATGGACGGCGGTCATGATGACGATTGTATTCCTCGTCATCAAGCACACGATCGGACTGCGCGCTTCGGAGCAGGAAGAAATCCTCGGCATGGATGCCGCAGAGCACGGTCTGGTCAGCTCCTACGCGGATTTTGCACCTGCAATGGGTGAGGCTGCAATGGCAGGCTATCCGGAGCACGGCGAGCATGTCGCGGCAGCAAAGCCTGCGCCTGCGGTCAGCGTCAGCACAACAGCCGGCGATGCATCGGCGCCGAAGATGACAAAGGTCGCGGTCGTGTTCAATCAGGAAAAGCTGCATCATTTCATTCACGCGATGGAACGCATCGGCATTACGGGCGTGACCGTCACGAATGTCATGGGCTGCGGCATCCAGAAGTCGAATCACTATTACCGCGGCGCGAAGATGAGCGCAACGCTGCATCCGAAGATCAAGGCAGAGATCGTCGTCTGCAAGGTGCCGGTCGAGACTGTCATTCAGACGGCGCGCGAGGTGCTGTATACCGGTCAGGTCGGCGACGGCAAGATCTTTACATATCCGGTGGAACAGGTCGTCAAGGTGCGTACCGGCTCTGTGAATTATGACGCGCTCCAGAGCGAGGAACTGCCGGAAACTGATTAAAACCATCTCCTAACATTTCCTTACAAAACGACAGGGGCACGGTGTAAAAGCCGTGCTCCTGCCGTTTCTTTCCGGAATGATTCTGATTGCAGCAGTGTCGGAATATGTCATTTCGATTTCGCTGTCAAGATACCGCAATATAGGCGAAATTTCGGTGCGCGTCTGCATAAAGAAAACCGGCGAGCCGATCAGAAAAACTGCGGCTCGCCGGTTTTATATCAGGGATTGATGCGTGTGATTGGTCACGCCTGCGCGGGATCTGCACATCTGCGCAGCAATTCCGCTTCGTCGATGACCTCGATGCCGAGCGATTCTGCTTTGGTCAGCTTGCTGCCGGCATCGTCACCGGCGACCACCACGCTCGTCTTTTTCGAGACAGAGCCGGAGACCTTGCCGCCGTGCGATTCGATCAGCGCCTTTGCCTCATCGCGCTTCATGGTCGGGAGCGTGCCGGTCAGCACGAATGTCATGCCGGAAAAACGCGAACTTTCGACGGTTTTCGCAGCATATTCCATTTTGACGCCGCGCGCGCGCAGGGTTTCGACCAGCTCTGCAAACGCAGGCTGTGCAAAGGCTTCCTGCACGGACTCCGCCATGATCTCGCCGAAGCCGTCGATCGCAGCAATATCTTCCGCATTTGCCTGCCGGATCGCATCGAGCGTCCCGAAGTGGTCGCAGAGCATCACAGCAGCAGTTTGTCCGATATTGCGGATGCCGAGTGCAGAGATCACGCGGTCGAGCGGCTGCGATTTCGATGCTTCGATCGCCGCAAGCAGATTGTCTGCGGATTTTTCCTTGAATCCCTCCAGCGTCAGAAGCTGTGCTTTCGTCAGCGTGTAGAGGTCAGCGGGCGTTTCGATCAGCTTCTGATCGAGCAGCTGCTGCACGATCGCAGGACCGAGCCCGTCAATGTTCATCGCGTTTTTGGATGCAAAATGCACGATCGCACGGAAAATTTGTGCAGGACATGCCGGATTGAAGCAGCGGACGGCAGCTTCTTCGCCGTCCTTTTCCACGGGCGCGCCGCAGACCGGACAGCGATCCGGGATCTGATACGGCACAGCATCCGCTTCATGCGATTCCGATGCGAGCACTTCCGGAATGATGTCGCCCGCCTTGCGGACGCGGATCATATCGCCCACGCGGATGTCTTTTTCTGTAATAAATTGCTGATTATGCAGGGATGCACGCGAAACGCTCGTACCTGCGAGCGAAATCGGATCGAAAACGGCAACCGGCGTCAGAACGCCTGTCCGTCCGACCTGAATCTCTACGGAGCGCAATTTTGTCACTTTTTCTTCCGGCGGGAACTTGTATGCGACAGCCCATTTCGGATATTTCGCCGTCGCGCCGAGCTGTACGCGCTGCGCAAGGCTGTCCACCTTAACGACCACGCCGTCGATGTCGTAGGGGAGATCCCCGCGCTGATCGCCGATCGCCTCGATCGCCGCACGGATTGCATCCGGATCCGCGCCGCATTTTGTGTACGGAATCGTCGGGAAACCGAGTGCTTTCAGCCGGTCAATTGTCTCCGAATGCGCGGTCGGCGTTTCGCCCTCGATCCGCTGCAAATTGAAGATGAACACATCGAGCCGGCGCGATGCCGTCACCGCAGAATCCTTTTGCCGGAGCGAACCGGCGGCAGCATTGCGCGGATTTTTGAACAGCTCCTCTCCGGCTGCTTCCTGCTGGGCAGAGAGCCGCTCGAACGATGCCCGCGGCATATAGACCTCGCCGCGCACTTCGAGTTCGGGCGGGGCATTTTTCAGTTTCAGCGGGATGCTGCGGATCGTTTTGAGATTGGCGGTGACATTTTCGCCGACATAGCCGTCGCCGCGCGTGGAACCAAGCGTAAATACGCCGTTTTCGTATTCCAGCGAGACCGAAAGTCCGTCGATTTTCGGTTCGACCGTGAATGTCGGAGCGTCCACTTCTCCGCAGACGCGCGTTACGAATGCCGCGACCTGCTCAAAGGAAAAAACGTCCTGCAGGCTCGCCATCTGCACCGCATGCGTGACCTTTTCAAATTTGCCCGATGCGACGCCCTGCACGCGCTGTGTTGGGGAATCCGGCTCCAGCAGATCGGGAAACTGCGCTTCCAATTCACGCAGCTTCGCCATTTTCATGTCATATTCATAGTCCTCGGCGCTCGGCGCATCAAGGTCGTAGTATTCATGCGCCATGCGCAGAAGCTCGTCCGTCAGTTCGCGGACGCGTGCCGCCGCTTCCTCATGTGTCATCTTGAAATCCTCCTGTTATTCCGGATTTTTCTCCGCAGATACGAAGATTTTGCGCATGGTATCATGGCAGAGAAAATCGCCGTTTCCGCAGGCAATGCAGTCATATCCGGTCTCTGTGTAGCCGCGGCGCAGATAGATCGCCTTTGCCGCAAAGGACGCATCCAGCACCGCTTCCGGATACTGCGCAGCGACGGTCTGTTCGGCAAAATCAAGCAGCATGCCGCCGAACCCTCTGCCCTGATATGCCGGCAGCACGAACAGTCTGCCGATGTCGTTTTCGCGCACAGTCACGGTGCCGACCGCCGCTCCGTCATCGGAAATGCACAGATATACGCAGTTTTCGGCAATATCCCGCTGAATCGCTTCGGGATTGTGATGCGCGAGAAAAAATGCGACCGCACCTGCCGGATAATAATGCGGATAGATTGCGCGGATCGTTTCATGTGCGATCTGCCGGACGGTCTCCGCATCCGCCGGCACTGCAATTCGTATGCTCAAATGATGCCTGTCCTTTCGCAAAATATACGGAACCGCGTGAGTTTTGCGCTCACGCGGTGACCGGTTTTCACGGCTGTACCGGCGGCTGATAGCCCGCAAAGCCCTCGTATCGCAGCGGCTCTGCGGCAGCGGACTGCGCGGCAAATGCATCGGCAGCCGGTGTAAATTCTTCTGTGGGGAACGAGATCCGGTTGAAGATCTCGCAGGGCGAATCGGTGTCGCCGGAGCAGGATTTTGCCGGCACATTGTAGGGATACGCGGCGACTGTCATGGTGACAGGTCTGGTCAGCTCCACGACCGAGAACACGCCGAGTGTCAGGACGACGGCTCTGCGCGGCATCGGCGGACAGTCCGGATCCTGCTGTCCGGGGATCGGCGGAAGCACGCAGATGCGCGTTTCCAGTGCAATCGGTTCAACGCACTGGCAGCTTGCCGTCGGCAGATTGACCACCTCGCAGCAGCCGTTTGTCTCGCCGACTCTGGCGCCGCTGCTGAAAAATGTCCGCGTACTGGATTCGCTGCCGTAGAGGATCACGCTTTTTGATGCGGATGCTGTTCCGCGCATGACGGCAGGACTGTCGCATGCGCGCGTATAGCAAAGCAGCTCCACCCCGAATGTATAGGTGATATCCACGGTATAATACCCGCGGTTGAACGGGATCGGCTCCACGCTCATGCAGATGTTGTCGATCGTGCAGCAGCGCGTTTTGACGGACGTAAACTGCTGCGGCAGGTCGCCGCCGCCTTCGAGCATCACCTGCAAATTGGTGATGCAGTCCTTGTCGCTGCAGCTGTCGAACACACGGTCGAGCTTGACCGGCACGGCGCTGACGCCTTCGGCATTCTGCAATTCACTCATATGTATTCCTCCCTGATACAGATTGGACTTCCGTGTGCAGCGCATGGAGCATGCAGTCCACCGGAATCCTCACTGCCAATATATTCGCGCGGGCGGAAAAATGTGCGGATCGCCGCTGTGATCCGGAAAAATCAGGTGTTTTTGTCTACCTGATGGAACTGCTTGAGATTGCCGATCTTCTCGTTTCGTTCTTCGAGCACCTTTTCGACGTCTGCCCAGTCGAGCCCCTGATTGGCAGCGAGCACCATGACATGATAGAGCAGATCGTTGATCTCGTTTGCGAGTTCATTGTTATCATTGTTCTTTGCGGCAATGACCGTTTCGGTCGCTTCCTCGCCGACCTTTTTGCAGATCTTGTCCACGCCCTTGTCAAAGAGGTATGCCGTATAGGAGTTCTCCTGTGCGGTGCCTGCCTCGAACGCAGCCTTGCGCGCCTTGATAACCTCAAAAATTTCCTGATAAACCGTCATGATTCCTTCTCCTCATCATTTTCGTTATAGAGTTCCTTGAAAAAGCAGCTGTAGCTGCCGGTATGGCATGCGACGCCGGTCTGTCTCACATTGACGAGCAGCGTATCGTCATCGCAGTCTGCAAAGACCGACACGACCTTTTGCAGATGACCGGATGTTGCGCCCTTGTTCCAGTATTCCTGCCGTGAGCGGCTCCAGAACCATGTGTAGCCTGTTTCAAGCGTGCGCCTGAGGCTCTCTTTGTTCATATACGCGAGCATCAGCACGGTTTTCGTATCGACCTCATAGCAGATCGCGGGGATCAGCTCGCCCTTCTGGAAAAAGCGGTCGAGGTCATTCAGATCAACTTTTATCATACGTCCTCCTGTCAGATCGTTTCCTCTGCGGAACTTACGCTTTATTATAACACAGAACACGGAAAAAAGCAAGCAATCCATTGACTTTCCTCACGGCAATCGCTTACGAATCAGTCCCCAAAAAGACTTTCAGGAGATAGTCGTGAGAAAGG
>LVAJ01000042.1 GCA_001603005.1 Clostridiales bacterium Firm_04 | reverse complement strand
AGGAGTTTGAGGGCGGAGCCCTCATTAGAAATCCGTCGGAGACACTTTATATACAAGCTGAGGGGAGATGCCTGAAACATCTCCCCTCTGTTTGTTTGGATCGCAGCCGGTTCTTACTTTGCGTCGGCTGCTGCAAAGCCGACATCGTTCAGCGCGATCTTGCCGTTCTGCATGTTCCGGATGCAGACCTCTGCGGTTGTGACCGCTGCAAAATTGAAGCCCTTTTCCGCTTTGTAGGCGTCCTGCGCGACCGTGACAGTCGTGAACGGATGCTTGTATTCGTAATCGAACCAGAGCGAATGCAGCTTGCCGGGCTGAATGCCGAGTGCCGGATAAACCGGAACCGGATTTTCTGCAACGGCGGTCTTGCCCTTGTCGTCTTTCAATGTGACCGTGTAATCCAGATATGCGCGCGGGATATCCTTGTCGCGCAGATCGGAGATCGCAAAGGAGAAGTCCTTTTTCGCAAGGCTCGTTTTGTTGAACGCGAAATTTGCAACGACTTCGGTTTCATCGTCCCACTCCATGTAGAGCGAATAATCGCTGCTGTCCTTTTCGGTGCCGTTATCCAGACTCTTTTCTGTCCACAGATCTGCGTTGTTGACTCTGACATGTACGTTCTCGTAATCCGCAAAACCGGTGAGTGCATCGAAATCGGTCAGCAGTTCAAAATCGGAATCCTGATAACGCTGGACGATGACGGTCTCCGGCAGCGCGGAGCTGCATGCTTCCTGATTGACGAAAATATCGTGATACTTCATGTCGCCCTTGAGCGTGTTATCGAGGAAGGTCTTGACATAGACGCCGAGGATCGCTTTCTGCTCGGACTCGGAGAGGAATGCGTTGCGGTTTGCAAAATAGCCTGCCGGATTGCCGAGGTCATTGTCGCCCCATGTCGAATTGAACTGTCCGTGGTTGGCGCCGAGGATGTACAGCGTGGATTTGAAGCAATCCTGTCTGCCCGTGAAATGCACGTTGTTATACTGCTTTTCGCCGCATGTCATGTAAACATCCTGATCGTCGCTGCCGTGGATCAGCAGATAATTGACGTCCGTAAGCTGCGCGGTTCTGCCTGCCGGCTCATACTGGTCGCAGGTCGGCGCGATCGCAATGACCGATTTGATCGACATCGGCTTGTAGATCATGATATTGCCGTTTTCCGGATAGCGCTCGTAGCTGCGGAACAGTGCTGTCAGCGCTGCGGTCTCGCCGCCGCGGGAATGTCCGGCAACTGCAATGTTTTCAGCGTCGATGATGCGGTAGATCGGGGAGGATTTGTCTTCGGTCGTCCATTTCAGAACCTGCGACATGTTTTCCAGCATCAGCACGGCACGCGCATCGTTTTCTTTCGTCAGATCGTTCAGAATGTTTTCATCGACCGATACTGCAACATAACCCCAAGAGGCAAGATATTCGCAGAGGTAATCGTAGCCCTCGTAGGAATTGACGTTGTAGCTGTGATTGCCGTGCACGATGAACAGCGTCGGGCACTTCTGCTTGTCAGCCGGATACCAGATCTTGCCGGCGACCGGAGCTTCATCCAGATCCTTTTTGAAATATGCGTTCATGCCCAGACCGAGAACCGGATTGCGCTCTGCCATTTCGGAGAGGTCGATCGGCTCGGATTCCTTATCGTATCCGCTGCCGCAGCCGTAGGTGAAGGTCTTGACCGTTTCCTTGCCGTATTCCATCATCTTGTCAAAGCCGGACGGCGCCTGCGAAACGGTGCGCAGGGATGTGTATGCCGGAATGCGATTTTCCGCAAAGCCCTTTTGCAGCATCGCGAAAACCGCGCCGGCGATCAGCACGCCGCTGACCAGAAATGTCACCAGTCCGCTGACATAGAATTTTTTCACGCGGATCATGCCGACCACGGATCTGCCTGCGGCGTCTGCGGCAAGCGTCAGGATCAGCGAAAGAAGCAGGACGGTGACCGGATGCGATGCGTGATCCGCCATCATCATCAGGAGCGTCAGCAGGGCAAAGGTCATCAGGAATGCCGGACGGCTCAGCGTATTCGTGCCGAACACGATGCGCAGCACCAGCGCGAGCAGGAACATCAGGATGACGGAAAGTCCTGCGGCGATCAGATAGGTGCTCCAGAGCGGCAGGGCAGGGTAGGCGCCCTCGACCAGTCCGGCTGCAAGCATGGTACATGCTGCCAGCATCAGCACAATGCCCGCAACTCTGCCTGATCGCATAAACATGCGGTAGGGTTCCAGTTTTTCTTTTAGCTTAGAAAACGGCTTTTTCATTTGTACTCCCTTTCTTTACACAAGCAGTCGCAGCAATTTTTGCGTATGTTTATACTGCGCCAATATTATTATAACATATTATCCTGAAAAGTGCAATGGGAGAGCGGATATAAAATGAAATATTTTGCTTCATGGGATAAAAAATGTGAGCGGTTCCGGTGTTTGTGCGCAGGCACTCTTTTTTGGCTGAATGGTCACCCTTTTGGCACTGAGCCGGATCGTGCCGTATGCATCCAGATGATTCGTTTCCGGAAGATCCTGTTCCAGAAGCAGCGTATCATCTGCATCATATACCCTGAGCAGCGGAAAATACCGCCCGTTGTCCAGATATCGCAGGTATAATATTGCCTTGCGTCCGGATGCCTGCTTTTCCTTGTATTTCATAAGCATCTGCGTGCCTTGTGTGAGCGCATCCGATATGCAGGCGCGGATCAGTTCAGGATCATATTGCGATGTGCAGAAGAATTTCTGCAAAACCTGTTCCAGAATTTCCGTGACGGGACGGATGCACTGCGGCGTTTCCAGTGTGTCATAAAACTGCGGACTGATTTCAGCGTCATATTCGCGGTACCATTTATGGAACGGATCGGAACCTCTTTTGGACGGCGCAAGCTGATCTGCGACCGGATAGGTCGTGAGATTGATGTATAAATGGTCGAAATCGCCGAGAGAAAACCCGTTTTCCCGCAATTTCATTGCAATTCGATGGGCAGTAATATGAAGCGCATAATTGGAAAACTGCTGCGGCATGGAGCTGCCGGCAATATTTTCCGTTTGACTTCTGTATATCCGAATGTCCTTGATCAATTTCATATGAAGCACCTGCAATTCAGCGTATTTGCAGACAAAATTGCTGCTGATATGACAAATTATAGCATAAAATGAAGGAAAGTGCAATGGGTGAGGATGCAAAAAACATGCTGTTTCGCTTCATGGGAGCAATTACGGCGGCGGGCACTGCCCGCTTATAGCATATAATGCGGAAAAACGCAATGGGAGAGGGGGCAAAAAATGCAATTCCGCTTCATGGGCGTTATCACGGCGGCGGGCACTGCCCGCGCAAAAAACGGGAACAACTTGCGCGCGTTGTTCCCGTTATACTATATATTATGCAAATTACGCCGCAAGCAGCATGGATTTCAATATGCTGAGATCGGCAGCGTTCACGGCACCGTCGTCGTTCAGATCTGCCGGACTGCTCGCCGGAAGCTCCAGCGCGTGCAGCAGATATTGCTGAAGTGCTACGGCATCGGCTGCTGTCAGCGTGCGGTCGCCGTTGATGTCGCCGCGCAGTATGGTTTGCCGCGGCTGATACGGTTTGCCGGCAACAGCGTATAATGCCTGCTGAAGGGCGCGGTCGGTCAGCTGACAGGCATCGCGGTCATAATGCCCGCCCGGCGTCGCCCACATGACCGGACAATGCCCGTATTTGTATGCCTCGGCACAGACCGTTGAAAGAAATCGACGGACTGATTCCGGCTCCTTGTTTTTCGTCGGACAGCCGTACTCGCCGATGATCACCGGAATGCCCTGATCGGTAAAATGCGTTTTCATCATCTGCATTTCATTGCGCAGCGATGCGAGGTCTTCGTCGCTGCCCCATGTCGGCACCGCCTTGCCCCAGTCCGCATCTTCCTCCAGAATCGCAAAGCCCGCGGGGGAATAATAATGCACCGAAACTGCCATGCGGTTTGCGGGATCGTCCGGCATTTTGAACAGCGGATCGCAGGTGCGGTCGATGCCCGTGTTGTAACCCGAAATCAGCAGATGCCGCTGCGGATTGTTGCCGCCGGAACTGCGGATGACGTCAACAAAAGCCTGATTGATCTCGTTGCAAAGCGCGTAGGCTTCCGATTTGCCCTCGGTGCTGCCCCACGGATTCCAGACCGTGTCCCAGCCGAGCTCCTCGTTCTGCGACTCGAAGATGAGGTAGTCGCTGTAATCCTGAAAATGCTCCGCAATCTGTGTCCACATTCGGCGGTAGCGCTTCATGCTTTCGTCCTTGTTCTTCGGGAAGTCGTTCACCCAGCCGCCGTCCCAGTGGATGTTGATGATCGCGTACATGCCGCTGCCGATCGTCCAGTCTACGACCTCGCGGACGCGTTCGGCATAGGCAGGGCTGATCGTATAGTTGCCGTCCTGCGGCATCATGTTCGACCACGCGACCGGTATGCGCAGGACGCCGAAGCCTTCCTTTGCCATGCCCTCGATGATCTGCTTTGTGATGACCGGACTGCCCCATGCAGTTTCATAGTCGGTCGGTTCGCCCTTGCTGAACTCGGCAATCCAGTTGCCGCAGGCTTCAAAAGTGTTGCCGAGGTTGATGCCGATGCCCATGTCATGCACGAGCTCGGTTGTTGTGATATCCCGCATTTCGGAAGCGGATGCCGTTGGCGCGGGGATGCTTGCAGAAAACAGCGCGAAGGATATCGCGAAAATGACGAATTTGCGAAGTTTCATATCATAATCTCCCTTGCAGTTCGTCCCTCTGTTTTGATGCAGGACAAAAGGAATGCGTGGATCCGCGCTGTTACGGGGGCGTGGATCCGATCGCATTCAGAGGGGGAGACATCAGACGGCAGCTGTGCGCCTGCATACACACAGGCTGTCCGTGTCTGCTATTATTGTAACGAAATATTGCGTCGGCGTCAACATACAAAATCCATAAATAGTGGATAAAATGAAGTAATTCACCGAATTTTGTGGAAATCGTACGCTGATTTCTCAAAAATCGCCCCGATCAGATGACCGGAGCGATTTGTTTTCGTATGAGCGCAAAAAATGAGAAGTCGAAAATCAGGTGATATTGCCCGAAGCAGCTTCATCGAGCAAGGCGCCCAATGTGCGCCATCCGAGCTCTGCACATTTGACGCGTGCAGGCATTTTGGAAATATTTTGCAGCGCGCCGGCTTCTTCCAGTTCCTCGAGTTCATCGTCGTTGATCTCGCCGGCGATCATCTTCATGAACAGCTCACGGAGATGCTGCGCTTCCTGCGGGGTTCTGCCGATGACGAGATCGAGCATGATGTCAGCGGATGCCTGCGAAATCGCACATCCGACGCCGGTGTATGAGCCGCCGGAAATGACGCCGTCATGCAGTTCAAGATGCAGCGTGATCTCGTCGCCGCAGGACGGATTCATACCGGCATGGGAACATGTTGCGGTCGGTAATGCATGCTGATGCTGCGGATGCAGATTGTGGTCGATCAGCACTTCATCGTAAAAGGATTCAGACATAGCCCATTCTCCTTCTGATAGATTTTAACGTATCTACGAATTTCTCGATATCAGATTCATCGTTGTAGAATGCGATGCTCATGCGCGCAGAGGCGGGGATTCCGAGATGACGATGCAGCGGCTGTGCGCAGTGATGACCGGCACGGATCGCAACATTGTCCGCATTGAAAATCGCGGCAATGTCATGCGGATGAACGTCATCAACCGTAAAGGAAAGAATGCCGTGATGCGCGTCCGGCGTGTCTCCGCCGATGATATGAACATGCGGGATCTTCTGCATTTCTGCAAAGGCAAGCGCGGTCAGTTTGTCCTCTCGCCGCTGGATCTCCGGAAAGCCCAGCGCGTTCAGATAACGGATCGCGGCATGCAGTCCGGCTGCACCGCCGGCATTGACAGTACCGGCTTCAAATTTGTGCGGAAATTCGGCATATGTTGCGGTTTCGCGCGTTACGTATTCGATCATTTCGCCGCCTGTGAGAAACGGCGGCATGGATTCGAGCAGCGCATGCTTGCCGTAAAGCACGCCGATGCCCATTGGCGCGAGCATCTTGTGTCCGGAAAATGCAAGGAAATCAACATCAAGGTCCTGCACATTCACCGGAATATGCGGGACACTCTGCGCACCGTCACAGATGATCATTGTTCCGTTATTGTGGCAGATTTGTGCGTACTCTTTGATCGGATAAAGCTGGCCGAATACATTTGAAATCTGCGCTGCTGCGAAGATTTTTGTGTTCGGAGTCAAGGACTGTTTCAGAGATTGTAACGAGTATGTTCCGGATTTGTAGCAGTCGAGATAGCGCAGGACAGCACCGGTTTCCTTTGCAAGATGCTGCCACGGAAGCAGATTGCTGTGGTGCTCGGAAATTTGCACGAGGATCTCGTCGCTTGCATGCAGATTGGCTTTGCCCCAGCTGTACGCAATGAGATTCAGGCTTTCTGTAGCGTTCCGCGTGAAAATGATCTCTCGTTCGTCCGATGCGCCGATGAAATCGCGAACCGCAATTCTTGCGTTTTCATAGACTTCAGTCGCTTTCTGACTGAGGTCATATAAACCGCGCAATGGGTTCGCGTTTTCGGATTCATAGTATTGCGCCACAGCGTTCAGAACTGCCTGCGGCTTTTGTGTTGTGGCGGAATTGTCCAGATATACAAGATCCGGATATTTCGTAAATACTGGAAAATCAGATTTTAATGTAAACTCATTCATCCGGATCTTCCTTTCCGATCGCAAGATAGATGCTGCGTTCTGTTTCGGGATCTCCGATCGCACGGATGACACTGCCGAGCTTCGACTGCGCAATGATTTCCGTGATACGGTCTTCCGGAATCCCGCGTGACTGCATGTAAAAAATGTGAGATGCGTCGATCTGACCGATTGATGCGCCGTGCGAGCCGGCAACATCTTCCTCAGCGCAAAGAATGACCGGAACGGTTTTGTTCTGGACATGGCTGTTCATCAGCAGAACATCCTCACGTTCGGCACCCTTCGCGCCGGATGCGCCGTTGCGGAAATCAATTGTACCGCGAAATGTTTTCTTTGCGGAACCGCGCAGGACGCCTTTTACATCCGTTTCGGATTCGCTTTTTTTGCCGTTCTGAATGATATTGAGGTTGATATCCAGTGCGTTATTATGATCAAGGAGATACCCGATATTCGACGTAAATACGGAGTTTCTTCCTTTTAATGAAACGGTCGTTCCGGCAATGGCATTGTCAGATTCTAAAAAAATCTGAACCAGTTCAAAATGTGCATTTTCCGCAATATCTGCGTCGATATCGCTGACGGATTTTCCGTTCCGGATGATCTGCACGAGCTTGATCGCAGCATACGGATCCGCTTTGATCTGTGTACGGAAAGCGTTGTGCTCCGCCTGCGTATGCATGATGACAGTGATTTTACTGTCAGATTTGGCATGAATGAAAAAGAAGTTTGAACCGTTGTTCGGAATTTGTACATGGAGAGGTTGCTCCGATGATCCTGTGATCAGATAGGAAAATGTGCATGAATCCGCAAAAAATGAAGAAAGTTCATTTTGAGATTCCGATAAAATGTGATCAGATTGTAAATCGCAATTTTTGATTTCTATGCCGTCGGGAGCAGTAAAACAAGGCTCGGCAGATTTTGCTTCAGGCAGTTCTGCAATTGCATCATTGACGCCGAGCCAACGGTAGGTCGGCGTCGGGAGTTGATTCACTCTAATCTGTTTCATATTGCGCCTCCTTATCCGATCGTTCCGGTCATTTCAAGCCGGATTAAATTGTTCATTTCCATTGCGTATTCCAACGGCAGTTCTTTGGACACATTGTCTGCAAATCCGCTGACGATCATCGCTCTTGCACGTTGTTCATCCAGTCCGCGGGACATCAGATAAAACACAGCATCATCGCTGATTCTGCCGATTTTTGCTTCGTGTCCGATATCTGCCTGATCGGTTCGGATATCCATGACCGGAATCGTGTCAGAACGTGACAATCCGTCCAGCATCAGCGACTCACAGCTGACTGACGATTTGGAATTTATTGCGTTTTCCTGAACGGTAACGGCGCTGCGGAATGTGCTGATACCGCCGCTTTTAGAAATGGATTTTGTGTCCATGTGTGAGGTCGTTTCCGGCGCTGCATGGACGATTTTTGCGCCGGTATCGAGGTTCTGACCAGCGCCTGCAAATGTGATGCCGGTAAACTCGGCGTGGGCGCCTTTTCCGGACAAAATGCTCATCGGATAGAGGTATGAGACATGGGAGCCGAAGCTGCCGGATACCCATTCGATGCGTCCGCCTTCTTCGACAATTGCGCGCTTTGTGTTGAGATTGTACATGTTTTTCGACCAGTTCTCGATCGTCGAATATCGCAGTGTTGCGCGCTTTCCGACATACAATTCCACGCATCCGGCATGCAGTCCGGCTTCGTAATATTTTGGGGCGGAGCACCCCTCGATGAAGTGCAGGTACGCGTCATCCTCGACGATGATCAGCGTGTGCTCGAACTGTCCGGCGCCCTTCGCGTTCAGCCGGAAATACGATTGGAGCGGGATTTCGAGATGCACGCCGGCGGGCACGTAAACAAAGGAACCGCCCGACCAGACCGCGCCGTGCAGCGCCGCGAATTTGTGATCCGTCGGGGGGACAATTTTCATAAAATGCGTTCGGATCATTTCGGCGTAGCGCGGATCGTGCATGGCACTTTCGAGGTCCGTATAGACGACACCGGACTCCGCGACCTCGCGGCGGACATTGTGATAGACAAGCTCGGAATCGTACTGCGCACCGACGCCTGCGAGCGATTCGCGCTCTGCCTGCGGGATGCCAAGACGCTCAAATGTCTCTTTGATCTCGGTCGGAACATCGTTCCAGTCAGTGTTCATGCGCGATTTCGGTCGAATATATGTAACGATATTGCTCATGTCAAGACCTGCGATCGAAGGTCCCCAGTTCGGCATTTCTGTTCGTGCAAATATTTCCAATGCATGCAGGCGGAATTTCCGCATCCATTCCGGATCGCCTTTTTCTTCCGAGATTTCCTCGATGATCTCAGGCGTGATACCGCTAGCCAGCATCGCTTCCGGATCTTCATCGAACCGGAAGTCATATCTTTCACGGTCGATGTCGTCAACCTGTGTTTTTTGTTTCATATTGCTCACTTCCCGACGTAGTTCTCGTAGCCGTTTTCATTGATCGCATCGACCAGCTCGGCACCGCCTTCTGCGACGATTTTGCCGTCTGCAATCACATGCGTATGATCAACATGGAGAGACTCCAGAATTTTTGTGTTGTGCGTGATGATAAGCAGCGCACCGTCGCAATTTTTGCGATATTCTGCGATGCCGGCTGATACCGTTTTGACTGCATCGACGTCCAGTCCGGAGTCGGTTTCGTCCAGAATTGCAAGCTTCGGCTTCAGCATCAGCAGCTGCAGGATCTCTGCCTTTTTCTTCTCGCCGCCGGAAAAACCGACATTCAGGTCGCGGTCGGCATAGGCGCTGTCCATTTGCAGCACTTCCATTGCTGCTTTGAGCTGCTTTTTGTAATCCCAGAGCTTCATGCGCGTGCCGGTCTGCTCCTCTAATGCATTGCGCAGAAAGTCGGAAAGTGAGATGCCCGGAATTTCAATCGGATTCTGAAACGACAGGAAGATGCCGCGTTTTGCGCGCTGATCCGCACTTTCCTCGGTGATATCTTCGCCGTCAAACAGGATCTTTCCGCCCGTGACGGTATACTCCGGACTGCCCATGATCGTGTAACCGAGCGTCGATTTTCCGGCGCCGTTCGGTCCCATGAGGACATGGGTTTCGCCGGTGCTGACGGTCAGTGTAACGCCGTGCAGCAGTTCTTTTTCTTCAATACCTGCTGACAAATTGTCTATTTTCAGTAATGCCATTTCGCATCGCCCTTTCAAATAATGTTTGGATTGATCCAAATCGGAAATTCAATTCCTAGTTCTGCAATAGAGATTGTATGTATTATAACACATAAAACCTATTTTGTCAATAGGTTAAGGCTCGATTTCCAGCTGAACACGTATTTTCTGCTTATCTGCACAAAAAAACACGGTCTTGCATGCGGCAGACCGTGTGAATGATGCGATTTGATTTTGATTTGAATGTGCAGATTTTGCGTTATGCTGCTTCTGCTGCGCGCTTCCGGACAAAAATTGCGCGGAACAGCGTCCGGACAAGCGGCTGAATGAAGAATAATTGCGAAAGCAATGCAAAAGGGAAGTTAAAGCAGACTAGTTTTCCCCAGTTTGCGAGGAACGTGAAGATATTAAACGGC
Source organism: Clostridiales bacterium Firm_04 (assembly GCA_001603005.1). GTDB lineage: Bacteria > Bacillota > Clostridia > Oscillospirales > Ruminococcaceae > Firm-04. The sequence continues at coordinate 24,230 of LVAJ01000042.1, read as the reverse complement.
ATCTGGTTATACGGATAGTAGATCCATGCGGCGATCAGACTCATTGACGGGCACATGATCGCGACGGTGGCGCTGATGATCGCGGTCTCGAACAGTACCGGATGTGTGCTGCGCGGATCGAAATGTCGGCAGACCAGCTTGAACGAAAGGGGACTGCCGAGCACGTTTTCTAACGTATATGCGAACAAAAACTCGATCAGAACGACGCCCCAGATCGGCACCGGCTTGCCCCAGACGGCAACGCCGCCCATTTCGCGAATCGCGGACAGCACAGAATGCGCACCTGTAATTGCCAGAAATGTACTGCCGTTAATCATATACAGGCTGTAAAATACATAGGCATGCACTGTGATGATGACTGTCAGGAGCGCAAACATCATGCGCTGAAATTGAGATTGCGGCATAGAAAATCTTCCTTTCTGCTGCGTTTTCGCGCAAAAAAACGCACCGGCATATGCTGCGCCTGACCGGTACGTTCCGTGATCAGGTTTACATACCGCGGGGCGGTAATACATGTGTCGTTGCGTGAAAACAGTATTCAATTGTTGTAGATGCTTTTGCATCTTAATAATAGTATAGCACAAAAATCCGGAAATGTCCAGCGCCTGCTGCAAATTCTCGCGATTTGACAAAAGTTTCTGTTCGGAGCCGAATGTTCTGCGCGGATCTGAAAAAAATCCGGAGAAACCAATATTCTCCGGATTTTTTGTAATTAGTAGAAAGTTGCGACTTCCTGCTCCGGCGGTTCTGCGTCGTTCAGCTTCGTCACATGCAGCATCGGGACGAATACGCCCTGCATCTGATTGAAGCGCACTTCGATCGCGCCGGTCACGGTTACCCAGTGATCCTTGTGCGGCTGGAAGTTTCTGCCGTACTGTGCGGCAATCCAGCTATACTGGATATCTTCCACGCAGCAGGTCATGATATGTCTGCCGACGGCGAAGATATTCGGCGGGAAGGTCGGGTTCTTGACGGCGAGCGCCTTGAACGTAACCGTCTTATTTTCGTACTTTTTCGCATCTTCCATAATGTCGCGGTACCAGAGCGCAAAGTCTCTGTCCTCGATCACGATGTTCTTTGCATTGACGTCAAACGGGAGCGGATCCTCGATGTCGTCGAATACCGCTTCGCCGTCCGGATACTCGTAATAGATGTCGGTGCGGCGGCTGACACCGCGGATGATCTGATGCAGCGGCATCGTGTCCATGTCCTTTGTCACGCGGTTGAAATAGACCAGCTCGCTCATATTGAGCTTATCGACTACGAGACTGCGCATATTTGCATTATATTGCTGAAAGGTTGTTGCATCCGCAATGAAGACCGCCTGATACACCGCCCAGTCATCCGGCATCGCATCGAACAGCGACTGGATCTGCCACATGCCGTTGTACTCGATCATGACGCGCTCTGCACCGCATTCCTTCGCAATTTTTGCGAGGTTCTGCTCGTTCAGGTCGCTGAGATCCTCGATCACATGCATGTGAATGTCGAAGTCCTTGAACTTGGATGTGTCGTATTCCTCCATGCCCTCCTCGCAGACCAGCAGCAGTGTGCGCTCGCCGTTTGCGAAATGCGCATCCTCCAGCGCGTCCTGCATAAAGAGTGTTTTGCCCGCTTCCAGAAAGCCGAGGAACAGATAAACGGGGATAAATTCCTGCTGATTGTTCGGCATGCTGCCCTCCTTATTCTGCGCAGAACAGCTTTGCGATCGCCGCTTCGTTCAGCTTGGAGCCGATGACGCAAAGTCTGCCGGTCGGCTCTGCACTGCCCGTGCGGACATCCGGCGTGCCGGGCACATAGTCAAAGTGGATCCACTCGCCGTTTTCGCCCTTCACGATGCCCTTTGCGCGCAGCACCAGACCGAAGGTCTCCTCATCAGAGAGCGATTCCAGTGCAGCAGTGATCGCCGCCTGCGTATAGGTGTTCGGCGTTTCAACGCCCCAGCTCGTGAAGACCTCGTCTGCATGGTGATGATGGTGCTCGTGGTCATGGTCGTGGCAGCCGCATGTGCAGTCCGGACCGTGATCGTGATGATGCTCGTGCTCGTCGTCATGATGATGATGCGCATGCTCGTCATCGTCATGGTGATGATGCTCATGCTCGTCATCGTCATGGTGATGATGATGCTCATGCTCGTCGTCGTCGTCGTGGTGATGATGATCATGTTCGTCGTCGTCATGGTGATGATGATGCTCATGTTCATCTTCATCCTCATCGTCGTGATGATGGTGATGATGATGCGCTTCCTCTGCGAGCAGCGCTTTCAGCTCATCGTCAAGCGTATTCTTCTGCGTCATCGAAGCGATCAGCTGTGCGCCGGTCAGCTCGTCCCATTCCGTCGTGACGATCGGTGCGGCATTGTTGAACTGACGCAGACGCTGCACGGTATCGTTCAGCTGCGACTCCGTCATGCCGGATGTGTGGCTCAGGATCAGGCAGCTTGCATAGGTGATCTGGTTGTTGAAGAACTCGCCGAAGTTCTTCTGGTACATCTTGCATTTTTTCGCATCGACGATCGTCGTGAAGCCGTCGAGCTCCACATCCTCCATATGCAGATTCTGCACGGCGTTGATGACGTCGCTCAGCTTGCCGACGCCGGACGGCTCGATCAGGATGCGGTCGGGGCGGTACTCCTCAAGCACCTGCTGCAATGCCTTGCCGAAGTCTCCGACGAGACTGCAGCAGATGCAGCCGGAATTCATCTCATTGATCTGGATGCCAGCTTCTTTCAGGAAGCCGCCGTCAATGCCGATCTGACCGAACTCGTTCTCGATCAGCACGAGCTTTTCGCCCTTGTATCCGTCCTGGATCAGCTTTTTAATCAGCGTGGTCTTTCCGGCGCCGAGAAAGCCGGAAAAAATGGTGATCTTGGTCATGCTATCGCTCTTCTTTCTATGAAACTGTAAATTGCTGCCGATTTTCGGCGTACATAGTTATTATAGCATATTACACCGTAAAAAGCAATGGGCGAAGGCAAAAAAATGATACACGAAAACAAAAAAATGATACACACAGGCAAAAAAATTGATACAAGAACGCCGTGCGCGATCTGCGCAATCCTATTGACTTTTCACCGCAATTGTGCTACAATAATTTTGCAGCGAAGCGCCGCCGGAGCATGCTTCCGCGCCGGACTGCGCTGCGTTCATGAAATGATCGTGACCGGATGACCGCATTTTGTGCGGTCATTTTCGTGTGAGAAAACGGTTGCCGGTAAACGGAGGAAAATATGAAAAAATTGCTGCGTCTGCTTGCGGACTACAAAAAAGAGTGTGTGCTCGGTCCGCTGTTCAAGATGCTCGAAGCGACCTTTGAGCTGTTTGTGCCGCTTGTGGTCAAGTCTATGATCGACCGCGGCATCGGGACAGGGGACAGGGGCTACATCGTCCGCATGAGCCTGCTCATGGCGCTGCTCGCCGCGATCGGTCTGAGCTGCACCATGTTTGCGCAGTATTTTGCGGCGAAGGCGGCATCCGGTTTTTCCGCGAAGCTGCGGCATGAACTGATGCGGCATATCCAGCGGCTGACCTATACCGATCTTGATACGCTCGGTACCTCGTCGCTGATCACCCGCATGACCAGCGACATCAATCAGCTGCAAACCGGCGTCAATCTCACGATCCGGCTGCTGCTGCGTTCGCCGTTCATCGTTATCGGTGCAATGGTCATGGCATTCACGGTCGATGTGAAGGCGGCGCTGGTGTTTGTGGTCGCGATCCCGCTGCTTTCGATCGTTGTGTTTGGTATTATGTTGCTTACGATCCCGATGTACCGGAAGGTGCAGGAACGGCTCGACACGCTGACTGATACTACCCGCGAAAATCTTACCGGCGTGCGCGTCATCCGTGCGTTCCGGAACGAAAAAGCAGAGGCGGCAGAGTTCCGGCAGGAAAATGACCTGCTTGTTGAGATGCAGAAAAAGGTCGGGCGTCTTTCCGCGCTGATGAACCCGCTGACCTATGTGATCGTGAATTTCGCGGTGATCGCGCTGGTGCATGTCGGAGCGATCCGCGTCAGCTCCGGTATTCTGACGCAGGGCGCGGTCATTGCACTGTATAATTACATGTCGCAGATCCTTGTGGAGCTGATCAAGTTTGCCAATTTCATTATCACCGTGACAAAGGCGGTCGCCTGCGGAAACCGCATTCAGAATGTGCTCGAATCCGGCGATCCGGTTTCGGATGATGATTCCGAGCCGGAGATCGCGGACGAAAACCGCGGTACGGTCGTTTTTGACCGCGTGACCTTTACCTATGCGCAGGCGGCGGAACCCTCGCTGACCGATATCTCGTTTACCGCAAAGCGCGGCGACGTCATCGGCATTATCGGCGGTACCGGTTCGGGCAAATCGACGCTCGTGAACCTGATCCCGCGGTTCTATGAGCCGACTGCCGGAACAGTGACCGTGGACGGCGTGCCGGTCAGCGAATTTCCGCGGAAGGCGCTCCGGAAGCGCATCGGCATGGTGCCGCAGAAGGCTGTGCTCTTTCACGGAACGATCCGGCAGAATCTGCTCTGGGGCAAACAGGATGCGACGGAGCAGGATTTGCAGGATGCACTGAAAACCGCGCAGGCACTCGATGTTGTCGCGTCGAAGGCGGACGGGCTCGACGAGATGCTTTCTGAAAACGGACAGAACCTCTCCGGCGGTCAGCGGCAGAGACTGACCATTGCCCGCGCGCTTGTCCGGAAGCCGGAGTTTCTCATTCTCGATGACAGCGCTTCGGCGCTCGATTACGCGACAGATGCGGCGCTGCGGGCGGCATTGAAGGAACTGCCGGACAGACCGACCGTGTTTATTGTCTCGCAGCGGACGGCGTCGATTCAGCATGCAGACCGGATCCTCGTGCTTGACGACGGCAGGCTCGCCGGCATCGGCACGCATGCGGAGCTGCTGGAAAACTGCGCGGTGTATCGCGAGATCCATGCATCCCAGTTCCCGAAGGAGGTGCGCGAAAATGGCTGAACAGAAGAAAACCGGCGCACAGATGCAGACGCTGCGCAGGGTGCTGCACTATCTGAAACGGTACTGGAAATGGCTTGCGCTGACGATCGTGCTTGCGGTCGTGACGGTCGCGCTGACGCTCTATGTTCCGATCCTGATCGGGCGGGCAATTGATAAGATCGAGGGCGCAGGCATGGTCGATTTCGACGCTGTTACGCGGATCCTCGTAACGATCGGCGGCTCTGTCGCCGTGACCGCAGCCGCCCAGTGGCTCATGAGCATCGCACATAACAAGATCGCCTATGAGGTCGTTGAGGATATCCGCAATCAGGCGATCAGCCGCATCGAACAGCTCCCGCTTTCGTATCTCGACCGGCAGCCGACCGGCGTGACCGTCAGCCGCATGATCTCCGACGTCGATCAGTTCGCCGACGGGCTGCTCATGGGCTTTACGCAGCTGTTCACCGGTGTGCTGACGATCCTCGGCACGCTGCTCTTTATGCTGTCGATCCATCCGGGCATTACGCTGGTGGTCTTTGTCATGACGCCGCTGTCGCTGTTTGTTGCGGCGTTCATCGCAAAGCGCACCTACTCGATGTTCCGCGTGCAGGCGGAGACACGCGCCGAGCAGACGGCGGTCATCAATGAAACGATCTCGAACCAGAAGGTCGTGCAGGCGTTCGGGCATGAGCCGGAGATCATGCAGCAGTTTGACGATGTGAATGAACGGCTCGCGGCGGCGTCCCTCAAGGCGACGTTCTATTCCTCGCTGACCAATCCCTGCACGCGCTTTGTCAATGCGCTGGTCTATGCGGCGGTCGGCGTGACCGGTGCGCTCGCGGCGATCCGCGGCACGATCTCGGTCGGACAGCTCAGCTGCTTCCTCAGCTACGCGAATCAGTACACCAAGCCGTTCAACGAGATCTCCGGCGTCGTGACCGAGCTGCAGAATGCGCTTGCCTGCGCAGACCGCATGTTTGCGCTGATCGACGAGCCGGCAGAGATTCCCGATGCGCCCGATGCGATGACGCTGGCGCATGCAGACGGCGCGGTGCAGTTTGACGATATTTCGTTTTCGTATACAAAGGAGCGTCCGCTTATTTCGCATTGCTCGGTCGATGTGAAGCCCGGTCAGCGCGTGGCGATCGTCGGTCCGACCGGCTGCGGCAAGACCACGCTCATCAATCTCATCATGCGGTTCTATGATGTCGATGACGGCGCGGTGCGCATCGACGGCACCGATCTGCGCGATATTACAAGAGAAAGCCTGCGCAGCAATCTCGGCATGGTCTTGCAGGAGACATGGCTGAAATCCGCGACTGTCCGCGAAAATATCCGCATGGGCATGCCCGATGCGACCGATGAACAGGTCATCGAAGCGGCAAAGGCGGCGCATGCGCACAGCTTCATCAAGCGTCTGCCGCAGGGCTATGATACCGTCATCAGCGACAAGAGCGGCGCGCTTTCGCAGGGACAGCGGCAGCTGCTCTGTATCGCGCGGCTGATGCTCTCGCTGCCGCCGATGCTCATTCTCGATGAGGCAACATCCTCGATCGACACGCGCACCGAGCAGAAGATTCAGGCGGCGTTCCAGAAGATGATGCAGGGGCGCTCCTCGTTCATTGTCGCGCACCGGCTCTCGACGATTCAGGAAGCGGATCTGATCCTCGTGATGAAGGACGGGCAGATCATTGAGCAGGGCGATCACAATTCGCTGCTGGAGCAGGGCGGCTTCTACGCAAAGCTCTATCAGTCGCAGTTTGCACATTGAGAGGACGGCATGGAACCGCATATTCAGATCATCAACGAATCGGCAAAAGCAGTCCTGAAGCCGCTCGGCATGTTCCGTGCAGGACGTTCGCGCACTTGGCTCGACGACAACGGCTGGTTTCTCATCTCGGTGGATTATGAGCCTTCTGCCTATGAAAAAGGCTCCTATATTGCGGTCGGGATCTGCTTTCTCTGGGAGAAAACAGAGGGGCTGCGCGCGGAGATCTACTACGATTACGGCGGACGGATCGCTGCGGCAGGGGACAAGGCGGCGTCCTATGTCACCTACTGCGAACGCGATGCACGCTATGAACAGGCGATCGCCCGCTTTACGGACGCAGCGGCGCAGAAAGTGCAGGAATACCGCGGTTTTCGCGATCATGCATATGCAAGAAAAATGCTCGAACAGCGGCTTGCTGCGGTGCCGGATGCACAGCGCTTCTGGGAATGCTACGATCTTGCGATGCTCTGCTTTCTCGCAGACGATTACGACGCGGGAATGACGTATCTGCATGCATTTTTGCAGACTGCGGAGCGGAACGGGGCGGACTGGGCAGATGCATTTGCGGCTTCGCTGCGCGGCAGTCTGCAAACGGCTTACGGCTCGCCCGATGCGGCAAAGCAGACTGTCAGCGGGATGATCGCGCACAGGCGGGAACTGCTGCAAAACCGCCGCCTGCTCAAATCGCACGCGCGCAACCGGAAATGAAAGGAAATTATCATGAAAAAAGCAGTCAAAACGCTGCTGAAGATTCTCAAATGGATTCTGATTGTGCTCGCCGCTGCGATCGTGCTGTTTTTCCTTGTCCGCTTCATCGGACAGCGCATCAACAGCCGCACGCCCGAAGGCGGCATCAATGATACGATGTTCGTGGACATCAACGGTACAAAGCAATGGATCAGCATTTACGGGCAGGATCGGGACAATCCCGTTCTGCTGTATCTGCACGGCGGACCGTGCGGCCCGACCAGTGCATGGGACTGGCAGGTCTTTCGCCGGATCAGCGATGTGTATACCGTTGTCAACTGGGATCAGCGCGGCTGCGGGCACAATTATCCGGACTATAAAGAGCATGCGCCGATCAATGCAGAGATCATGCTGGCAGACGGCAAAGCGATGACCGATTTCCTGTGCGAACATCTGCAAAAGGAGCAGATCACGCTGTACGGCAACTCATGGGGCTCGATCTTTGCGGCGAATCTTGCGCTGGATCACCCCGAAAAATACGAAAAACTGATAGTTTCCGCGCTGGTGGTCGATGAGGAGATCAGCAGGGACGCGTTCCGGAGCTATCTGCTGGAGCACTCTGCGGACGATCCGGAGATCCATGCCGCGGCGGAGCAGTTTGATCCTGCGGTCGGGCTGACGGAGCAGGAGGATCTGCTGATGAAGCTTGCTTTTTCAAAGTATATCTATGCGGATGACATTCTGCATGACACCGAGTTCAACTGGTTTACTGCGTGTTATTTCAACCCGTACTGCACGCTTCCGGAGATTTACCGTTCACTGTTTTATCCGCCCGAACTGGATGCATACACTGAAATGCTGCTGGACGGGCATCCGTTCGGCGATGTGCTGTGCGGGGAAATCCCGATCAGCGGCAGAACCGCATATCAGATGCCGTTTTATCTGATCGAGGGCGACAAGGATCACGGCGTTTCCACAATGGTCGAGGTCGCTGCGGATTATTATGAACAGGTGCAGGCGCCGGACAAGGCGATATTCTATAACACCGGAGGCCACGGCTCCACAATGCTGCGCTGCGATCAGCTTTCAGACCATATCCATGTGATCGCGGACAGACAGCCGTGAACATATCCCGCAGAACATGAAAATCACCCCGAAGCGTTCACATTCCGTGCGCTTCGGGGTTTGTTTGATAGGATGATGCATCATGCGCCGGCATATGCGGGGGATGCTGCCGGATGCAGCTGCTTGCGCGTCTGCACGATCAGCACGAGTGTCAGCGGTTTTATCACAGAACGGCGTTTTTTGCAAGTGCCGTCTGCGACGAAGTTTTTCTGCGCGGTTTCCGGAAAAATCAGATAAAATGCGCATGAGCGGCGGAATCTGTGCTTGCAATTCTCTGGGATCAGTGTTATAATGAATGCAGGCTGCGGACTTGTGCCGGAGCAGATTTTATGCACAGCGGGGGCGTATATGAAAGTGTTGCAGGCATCCGGTCTGATCCGGATCTATCGCGGATTTCTGACCGGAATTGTTCTGGTCATTGTGATCGTTCTGATACTGGTGGCAATGTGGGTAATGGAGTTCCTGCGGGCTTCCAGAGTATTCATGTCGCATCTTCAGGCGGCGCTCGTGCTGATCGGCGGCGTGCTGATGCTGTGCAATCTTGCGGTGCTGAACGGACTGAATGAAACAGAGTATGCTTCGGATTCGCTGCGCAGATCGAAATACGGCTTTCTTGGACTGATCCTGTTCCGGCTCAGCGATATCCTGCTGGACAGCTCGCGGATTCTGTTTTATAACCGTGCGGGGCAGTCGCTCCCGCATTCCACGCTGATCAGCTATCCGCTCCCGTTTCTGCTGATCTATATTTCTTGCTGGCTGCTGATCAATTATTACGCTCAGAGAAATCTGATCCGCGGGTTGACGGAAGTCTGGCGGGACTGCGGCGGCGGACAGGATGCGACGGAACAGATGCGGAAGATCTGCAAGGTTCTGGATGCAGCGATCGCAGTGGTTCTGCCTGCTTCGATCGCGCTCATTCTGCTGATCCGCTTCCGGATCAGTGCGCTGTTTTCCCTGCTGCTGCCTGTTCTGCTTGCCGCGATCGGGACGTTCTGGTTCTGCGTTCAGTTCCGGCTCGCTGCATATGCAAAAAGAACCGCCGCGCTGGTCGATTCGGCTGCGCGGTAACGGAGAGATTATAATGAATATTCAGATTGCTGCTACACTGGCGATAGATATTTCCGGCATTTTGCTGCTGATTTTGCTGATTCTGCCGATGTTCGGGCAAACAATGGACCGAAAGATGTTTGCTGTTGCTTCTGCCGGTCTGCTGCATATCGTTGCGTGCGGGGAGACTGTCTTATGCGCAGTCATTGCCCAGCATGATCCGGCTGACAGATCCATGCATCCCTATATTATTCTGACACTGATCCTCGACGCGGTCGCGATCCTGCTGATCATCTTCTGCTGTATCCTGACAGACGGCGATGGAAAGCTCCGCCTCTTTGACCGGCAGACGCCGATCTCCGTGTCGATGAGTGCGGATCTGATTCTGCCGCTGCTTGCGGCGCTGCTGGTCGAAAATGTGCTGGTCGGCGTCAGATGCCTCGGATTTGCGCTGGCTGTCTCGATTCTGCTGTGCAGGGAACGGCTGCGCAGGGCTTCGGAACAGGCGCTATCCGAAAAGGAGCGTGTGCTCAATATCCGGCAGGCAAAGCTGATGTCAGAGCAGATGCAGCCGCATTTTATTTTCAATTCGCTGATGAGCATTCAGGAGCTTTGCTATACCGACGGCGAGAAGGCGGCGAAATGCATCGAGGATTTTTCGGGTTATCTGCGCGGAAATATTGATGCGCTGACTTCAGAGGAGCTGATCCCGTTTTCGGTTGAGCTGGAGCATATCGGGCAGTATATTGCGCTGGAGCAGGCAGGCTCCGAACGGCAGTTTTCCGTGGAATATGACTTCGGTGTGCAGGACTTCATGCTGCCCGCGCTGACCGTTCAGCCGATCGTCGAAAACGCGGTCAAGCACAGTGCGCTCTGCCGCCGCGACGGAAAGGGAAAGGTCGTCATCCGTACCGAGGAAGCCGGACGGTTTGTCCGCATTACCGTTTCCGATAACGGCAGCGGCGGCTGCACGATCACCGAAAAACAGAAGCGGCATCAGAGCATCGGGCTGCAAAATGTCCGCACGCGTCTGGAAACACAGTGCGGCGGAAATATCAGCTTTTCACGGAACGGGAGCGGAACAGATGCGGTCATTACGATCCCGATGGAAAAACACTGAATACAAAAGGGCAGGGGAGCATGCAGAACACATGCTCCCCGCGTTTTATGATTCCATCTGTCTGCCGAGAAACTGCGATGCCGCCGAGATCAGCGAGCGCTGCAGGTCACTCGGCGTCTGCATCTGCTCCGGCGGATCCAGAAACGCGACGGCGCCTGTCACATCGCCCGCCGTGATGACCGGCATACAGGCAAACGCCGTCCGCGGCATTCCCTCAACAGGGCGCAGATGCGGCGAATCCTGCTCCTTTGCGCTGTAATTGCGGCGCTGTTCCATCAGCTCCTCCAGCTCCTGCGATACGCGGCGTTCGGAAAACTCGCGCTTCTGCGTGCCGGAAACCGCTACGACATGGTCGCGGTCGAATACCAGTACCGCGCAGCCCGCCAGCCGCTGCATAATGTCTGCGACCTGCGCCGCACTTTCGCTCATCTCGCCAAGTACAGAGTATTTGCGGAATATCACTTCTCCGTCCGGACTCGTGTAGATTTCGAGGGGGTCGCCGTCACTGAAAACATTGACACTGAGAATTTTGCCGGTGCTTGTCGTAACAACGGCAAATTGTGACGATTCTTTGGATTTCTCAATGTCATCTCGAAAATTTACGGCTGTCTCCTCGTAATTGCGCTCCGGCATCGTGCCGGTTTTCAGCAGCATATCAATGTCCGGCCGGAGTTTGATGTCGATGTGGTCTTCATAGACCGTGATGCGCTCAATGATAAAATCGACATCGGCTTTCGTCAGGCTGTCCTTGCTGAGAATTGTGTCAAATACCTCCATGACTGTTTTCGCCGTGCGGTTGACATTGACGATCATGTTGTGCTTGTCGGCGGCAAGCTGCATCTGATTGCGCAGTCCTTCGATCCGGAGTGTCAGCTCGTCGATCTGCTCCGTGTAGATTTCTTCGAGCATATCCTCGCGCTCCGGATGCTTTGCAATGTCGCGGACGTGCTGCCGTGCAAGCATCTTGATCTCGGCGCGGGTGTCCTCGATCTGCTGATTCAGTACCTCGACAACTGACTTGCTCGATGAGGTCTCATTGCGTTCGCGGTCAATGGATTCCTGCAACTTTTCAAGCATCGTCTCGGAGTTTTCCTTGACCTTCTGAATGAACGCTTTGAGCAGTCCGTCCAGCATATCCACGCGGGTATGATGCGAGCTGCACGCCTTGCTGCCGCGTCTGTGATAGGTGCCGCAGCGGTATGCCGGTGCAAGGTCGGCGCGGCTCATGGAGAACATCGGGCTGCCGCAGTCGCCGCAGAACAAATAGCCCGAATACACATTGTCATACTTCTTCACGCCGCGGTAATTGGAGCGCGTGCGCTGTGCAATCTGCTCCTGCACGCCCGCGAACAGCTTGTAATCGACAATCGGCGTATGATTGTCCTCGAATACGAGGTGATCGGTCTCCTGCAGCTTCATGTCGCTGCCGTTGATCTTCTTGCGGCGGTATTTGCCCTGCCGCAGCGTGCCGATATAGAAGTCATTGCGCAGAATCTCGCTGACCGTGACAAGGCTCCATTCCGGCTTCCCGCGCAAGGTGCATTCCTCGCCCTGTGCCTCGCGGCGTTCCTTTTCCGCCATGCGAGGCGTGGGGATATGCTGATCGGTCAGGTAGTTGGCAATGCGCTTATAGCCCCAGCCCTCGCTGTATAGCCGGAAGATCTCGCGCACGACCTCTGCGGCGGGCTCGTCCACTTCAAACTGCATCGTCTTGCTGTTCGTCATGATGTAGCCGTAGGGAACCGCGCAGATCCAGCGTCCTTCCTCCTGCCGCCGCTTGACAACCGAGCGCACCTTCTTCGAGGTATCCGTGACCGGCATCTCATTGATGAGAAAACGAAACTGAATCGCTGTCCAATCGTCAAAGGTCGGATAGTCGATGCTATCCCCGATCGAGATGATGCGCATTCCGGCATCGCGCAGATCTTCCAGCTCGACCAGACCTTTGCTGTTGCGGCGGGAGAAGCGTGAGAAATCCTTGATAATGAGGATGTCGTACTCGTGCCGCATCATCTTCCGCCGCAATACCTGATAGCCCTCGCGCTGCTCAAAGGTGTAGCCGGAGCGGTCGCGGTCCTCGTAGAAGTCGAGGTCTGCCGCCGGAAACTTCTTGCTCACATAGTCCGCGATGATCGCTTTCTGGTTCTCGATCGAGGTATTGTCACGGTCAAGCTCGTCATCGACTGAGATGCGGCAGTAACCGGCGATGTGCAGTTGGTCGCCCATGTTGTTCTCCTTTCATACAATGTTATTTTAATAATCAGATTTATACTAACATCATTGTAACATAAGCCGTGTCAAAATACAATCGGCAAAGTACACAAATCTGCATCAGAGATTTTTCCGCAGCAGACTGCTCATGCACTCGGTCAGATCGGCACTGCCTGAAAGGAAATAGACCACCTTGCATTTCTTCGGATGACCGGCATCTGCGAGAATCTGCGCGCTCAGCTCCCTGCGGTCGATTGTCTCCTGTTCCTCGTTCGTCATCCACACTTCGATGAATCCCTGTGGTTCTCTGTTGTAAATCAGCAAATTCTGCCAGCCCCTTTCTCAGTCTATTATCGGTTTCAGGTCGGTCTGTTATGCAAAATTCGTGCGGATTCATCTTCTTCTCACCCCCGTATTCGCGTTGTAATACCCATTCGGCACAATCTCCGAGCGTTTCCTCTCGCTAAACTTTTCGAGCATATCCTGCATATAGGTTCCGTTCATGATCTTCTCGATCATTTCCAGCTTTTCGGCAGCTTCTTTCTGTGCGGCTTTGATTTCGTCATGATGTGCGCGGGCTTCTGTTAGCTTTTTCGTGTCACGCTCGCCCATATAGATCATGTGCTCGATTGCCCGCTCCGCCGCTTTCTCCTGCTCCGTCAATTCATGGAACCGGCGGCGGAAAGAATCAACCGTTTCGCCGTTGTTAAGCGCGGCATTCAGAGCGGACAGCTTGTCGAGTTCTGCATCGTTCACCCATGTGAGCGGTCTATCCTGCCATAGCTTACGCACCGGTAGCCGATATGTGATAAACGAATCCATATATCCTCTTGCTGTCAGCAGCACCATAACATTTGGGGACTGCTTTGTTTTGGCTTCTTCGATTTTCGCCGCGAGCTTCTTTTCAAATGCCAGCTTTTCATCGAGCAAGCCGCGCAAAGATGCTTCTGTGTAATGCTCTCCGAGCGACTTGAATCGTATATACCGTTCGCCGTGCAAAGGCTTTGCCGCGAGATACTTGCCCTGCTTGATGCTGTACCCCTCACCTTGCAGTCTTTTCAGGAAGTCGCTGAAACTGGTCGCCCGCGTCAGACAGCGGTCGATGTCCTCTTTGAGCTGCTCCCGATATGAGACCGGCTGTCCGTGATAATTCTTTTCAATGCTGCGAATCGTTTTTATGTGGCATTCCTGCGCTTCAAAGCCGTTCTCTGTCTCACGGAACGGGATGCCCATTTCTTCCAACTGCTGCATCACATAAGCCTGCTTGTCATCTGTCGCATAAAAGAACTTCACATACGGCGAATCTTTTTCCGCTTCCAGCTGCCGGACGGTTTGCTGTGTCGCCTGCAATTCTTCTTTCAGCCGGTAGACCTCCATTCTGGTCGCGTCACGATCAGAAACCGTCTGACTGTGCCGGAGCATTTCTTCCATTTTTCGGGAATCCTGCAATGTCTTGTACTCGCCGACACTCATATGCGCATAGTCCGCGTGCTTGTCCTCCCGAATAAATCCGCGATAATGGAGTATCCGCTCCATTTTCTTCCGTTCCGATTCTTCCCACAGCGTCAGCTGATTCTTTCCGTTATGTTCCGGTACAAAGCCCTGTTCGATCAGTGCCGCCCGCATCGACACGCCCTTTTTTAGTCCGCGCTGGCGTTCCTTGGTATAGAACGGAATGAAGTCAATATGCAGATGCGGCGAGGCTTCATCCAGATGCATGACTGCATTGAAAACGAAAAGATTTGGATTGCGCTTTTCAAAATCTCTCATGTAATCATTGAGCATCGTCTGCGCCGCATACCACCGCTGTGTCCCCGGCTGCACCGTCCTGCAATCTCCGAATTGCACGACCGCTTCATAGAATGGCTCCTCCCGATGTCCGTTTGCAATGTGCGAATAGTAGTCTGCAATCCGGCGGCAAGGGCGCTTTTGACGTTCGTTATACTCCTTGACCGCTTCTCCGAATAACTCCTGATACGCGCTTTCCACCGACTGCATCTTGTAACTGATATTGTGTGAAGTCTCCGCTGGATTGATGTTATCTGCGAGGAACTTCCGGTTGTTGTGATTGACATTTGCACCGTGTGCCGCACTTGCTTTTCCGAGCGTAAAGCTGATACTAAACCTCTCTACTGTCATTTTCCCCTCTCTTTCTTACCTGACCTACCGTTTCGGTACTTTAGCACTTATGTTCACCCAATGTCAGTAGTGGACGCTCGCACATCCACTACTGAATCGGGCCGGATTCAAAATCCGGAGGGCCTTACTTTCTGCTCCGCATCTGGTGATGCCCCAGACCCCCGCGCTCACCCGTTCTCATTGCCGATCTCGCTGACCAGATTCGAGATCGCGGAGTTATCCTGCTCATCTGCGATCGCTTGCAGGCGCTGAATTGCCGCCGTTTTATCCCCCTGACCGGAGAACAAAGTGCCAAGTGCATTGAGCGTGGCATTGATGTCGCTCGGCGTCAGGTCGCCGTTGAACATCATCGCGGAAAGAGCTTCTCTCTGCTCGTCCTGCATCAACTGCCTGTACTCCTTCTGGAGCGCACCGAGCTGCTTTTCTCTCGCGTTCAGGTCAGCGCGCATCTGCCTGACTTTGCTTTCGTAATCCTCTTTCGCTTTCCGAATCGCCGCACGCATATCGTTGATCGCAGTCGCCTGCTTCTCCATTTCTGCGCGAACCGTCGCGGCAGTCCGCTTCTTGATTCCCTTCGGCATCACATTCATCCTTTCTTTTTATGTTCAATGATCGGGTAGTAATCTCTGACAGCTTCCACTTTGACCGACACGATCAGCAGTAGAATTTTCAACAGCGGCAGGATTTCGTTCTGAAAAAGGAGAACCGACACACAGTCCTCGCCGTTCGACTGGAACGCCTTGCCGTACCGCAGAATCTTGTCTTTGAGCTTCTGCGCGGAGATCGCCATTTCGTTTTTCTCGTCTGCGTGTATGATGAGGTCAAGTGCCGCAAGCAGACCGTTCACATGATTTCGCGGCATATACAGCGGCAGCGCGTTCTTCGGAATCTGTCCCATTTCGTTATCCCCCTTCCTGTTCAAGCGTGCAAGGATGCAAACTTTCGTTGTCTTTGCACGCTTGCATCCTTGCATTGTTGTCCGGCAAAGACCAATACCAGCCGTCCGATTTCTTTTCAGACTGCACACCGAGCGCCTTTTTGGCAGCAACCATTGTTCGTTTGGAAATGCCGCATTCCTCCGCTTTGGCGAGAATATCTTTCTGAGCCTTTGCACCCGCTTCCAGTTCAGACAGCAGCAGTTCTTCTGCCAGCTTGCTTTTCTTTTTCCCGCCGGAACCGGACAGCAATTCGTTCAGATCACCGTCATACTCTCCAAGATAACGGAAGCCGTTGCCCTTGTCGAGTTCAAATGCAACAGGCTTTCCCTCCGGCGCAAGACTGCTCTTTGCGTGAATCATCACACGAATCTTTGGACTCTCCCTGTCTCGCGCAACGATCAGAACACTTCTGGCTGCCGCAGCAAAGTCAATGCTGCCAAGTCCGCGATAGGACGCTTTCTGCCCCGATGACTTGTTCATGTGCCCGATCAGCACAATCGCGCAACCGTATTTCTCCGCGATGTTTCCGAGATGCGCCATGATCGGGCGGACTTCATTCGCCCGGTGCATATCCACCGCCGCGCCGAGATAAGCCTGTATTGGATCAAGAATCACAAGTTTCGCATTGGCCTGCTGAATCGCTGCTTCCAGTCTGCCGTCCGTCATCGAAACGCATTGCTCCGTTTCGTCGATCACGAGCACGCGGGAGCAGTCAGCATTTGCGGCGATCAGTCTTTGCTTGATCGTATCTGTCAGACCGTCCTCCGCTGTCTGATAGATCACTGTCACTGGCTCCTGATGCTCTTCGGAACCGAGCATCTTTCCGCGTGTCAGCGCTGCCGCCAAGTGCAGCACCAAAGTCGTCTTGCCTTCGCCCGGATCGCCCTGGATGATCGTGATCTTGCCGTATGGGATGTACGGATACCAGAGCCACTTTGTGTCGGTTGCTTCGACCTCATCCATGTGGATCAGTTTCAGCGGAATGTCCTGCTGCATATTCTTTTCTTCGTTCATTTCTCTCTCCTTCCTGTGCAAAGGATATCACAAATTGTTACATCCTTGTGGCCTATCTCTGATCATTGCATCACCATCCTCTCGATTCTCACCATGCATTCCTGATATTCAGTTGTCAAGGTGCTGGCGGCTTTGTGCCGTATTATCCAGTGTAGCGCATTTCTCCGCATTTTGCAAACACGATTCCGTCTTAAACTAGAAAATAATTTGATTTGTATAATAAAAACTAGTTTATTTTTGAATTTTAGCTTGACAAACGCCCTCCTGAATCGTATAATGGAAGTAAAAAAACGGGGAGGAACACCCACCATGAACCTGAAATTCCGCTTTGATCCGGCAAAGTCTGTCATCCATTTTCGCGCAGACGATACCGAAACCGAATGCACCTTCACGCAAGCCGTGCAGCAGATCAATCAGCTGGCGGCGAATTTGCCGGTCATCAACGATCTGGCGAACAAGGCAGAGGATCGCATCCGCAAAGGGACAAAAGAAAAAGGACTGCATGAGGCAGTCCAGAATTATAAGGATGCAGGGTATAACGGCGCATTCTGCGCGTTTGTGCTGGATTCGATCTACGAATACGCGCTCTATCATAATGAGGAGATCATGAGAATCAAACTGAAAACGGTCGGTGGGCACATGAAAGATCAGGTGCAGCCCGGCTTTGAGCAACTGCGCAGATTGCTGACCGTGTTTTCGGCGGGCACCATGCCGGGGCTCAACGGCTTCTCTCTCTTTCAGCCGGTTCAGGCGGAGATCATCGGCGGGCAGACATGGTACAGCTCTGTCTTCCCATGCAATGCGTTTCTGCTGATGTTCCGGGATATGCTGCAAATGGCAGGTGCAGCTGTCTGCACCTGCACCGTCTGCGGAGACTATTTCTGTGGCAAGCCGAACGATGATTGCTGCACAAATCCGGATTGCAAAAAGTATCTGGAAATGACCGATCCATATCAGAAGAAAAACGAACTGTCGGCGCTCGTTCGTAATTTTTCCTGCCGCATCCGGCAGCATCGCTGTAATATTGTCCAGATCTGTGAATCGGCGGAGGCAGTGGAGGAATTCAATGCCTTTGCAAAACCGATGCAGGAGTCTATCAAAACACGGGCAAAGACGATGAAAGCAACTGACGCTCCGATCAGGGATATTCTCAAACTGCGAAACGAGATCAAGAACAAGCTATATGATGAGTTGAATGAAAAGAAAAAGTCGATAATCGTTAAATATTCGCAATATTGATATTTAGCCGATCTGTTTCACTATTAATTGATGCAAATGTATTGAAATATTGTTTGTTTTGTAGTATAATATTCTTATCTCTCTACAATCACTTCATGATGGAGGTGTTATTATATGTCACAAAGCAAATCGAATCCTAAAAAAAGTACAAAGCCTAATTCAAAAAGCAAGCATAGTGATACACCAAAAAAACGAATACCCGTAAAAGGTTTTGTTGAGGTTCCAGAAGATGAGCGTCCAGATCTCCATGTTGGCACTGGCGGACTCCGAGACTCAAAAGGATTAGCTGCTTTAGCTCATTTGGAAGAAGATAATAGCTGTACGCAAGAAGAAGAGAAACGCCAACAGCTGCTTGAGGAATTAGATCGTATAAAGCAAAGTCGCTCTGAAGCAAAAGATCTAAAAAACGCTGAAGCATATCGTCTAATGGGACAGTTGCTTGAGTTCTTCATTGAGCATCCTGAAGCTGCACATTGGGTATGGAATAGGGTTAAAGATGTTTGCAAGGGAATAAAAAAAGGAGCTAGTTATATCTCAACAAAGATTTCAAAAAAGAAGAGTACGAAATCAGCACCTTGTAGGCCAAGCACAGCTACCGATAATGCCTCAAATGATACTTTGATCATATTAGCTATTATACATCAATATCGGCAGATTCCTGAAGTTGAACCCTCAACGATGATACCTATCATCAAAGAGATGTTAAGCAGACATCCCGAGGCTGCCAAAAATCCAATAGTTCAGGCCGAGTTTGCTGCATATCAAAGGGGGGAGGTTATAGAGAAAGAACCATTATCAGAATCAATAGTGGATTCGTCTGATAGAGAAAAAAGCGTTAATTACGACGAAGAGTTAATGAAAGCACTAGGCTTGTAATATTAAATCTATACTAAAGACGAATTGTATCGTTACACACTAATACTGATTTTGATAAATAACTCAATCGCATCCCTAATAATATAGTTTTAGCCCCTTTAGTGTTATATTTTCAACAATGACAGCAGAGGAGGAATAATATGAATGATGCTGAAAAGCGCTTTGAAAAGGTTATTCAATTTTACCAGTCATTGCCGGAATCTTTGCTTCAAGAAGCCCTTAAACATTTGAATATTAATAGAGATCTGCGGCGCTCATTATCAAAAATCAAATCAATGGATAAAAAAATAGAACGGTTATTATCACCAACATCGCGAAAACCTTTTGCAGATGCAGTGTACCAAACAATCAAGGACAAATTATCAATAGAGCTTTCTAGCGCAAGCTATGACAATATCATCAACTCTATCACAGATGAAAACAAGTTGTATGTTGTTATTTTCTTTTTCAGATGGTGCTATGAAGATAGTGAGACGGGCGTTTCAAACGATGACGCGTACTTTAATACCTTTGTAGACTCTGAACTATTTGATAATATTCTAAACAAGCGTCCTCTAAATATTATCAGATTTGTTTCGGAAAATGAAGAGGTCTCAGATGAAGTATCTATTCCAGCTGAGGACGATAATAACGAACCGGCCACAATCAAGATTTCAAAAGAAGAGGTGAATAAAGTGAAATTGATAGGTCGCATCGAGCGTAGAAACACGTATTATAACTTCTTTCCTCAATATGAATTGAAGGATGGAAAACTAACCGAGCTTTCGCCTGAATTCTTAAGAACAGAATATCCCTCTACGGGTGGAATTAATCTTGCTTATTCATTTTCCAGCGCGTCAGCCTCATTCCTCGAAGGATTAAATACTGATCTAGACAGAGATGCTTTTGTATGCAATATCTATACTCTAGAAATTGACAATTATGAGCTGGAAGAGAATAATAACGAAACATATCGAGTTAAAATTGATTTGCATAAGTTGGCTTTAAGTGGTAAGAATTTGCACAGCATAATCAAGCCAATAAGCTTGTTGGGTATATATAAAGTTGTTACATGTGAATCCGAGCCGATTCCTGACAAAACTTTTATCAGCGGCAATATTGTTGTTAATGAAAGCAATTTAATTGAAAAAGAATTGGTTTTCCTGTATTATGATAGAAAATATTTTGGTCCATTTGAAATACAACACAGGATTTTAGACGATACATATTATATAAAAACAGAAGCCGATGAGAAGAATTATCTCATTCCATTCTTTTCAGAATTTGATGTCGAATTACTTGAATTTGAAAAGCAAGCATATTTTGAAAATCCGACAGTTGCACAATTCGCGCACATTAAGACTGATATAGCAAAGACATATGATATAATTACAAACGATATCTTGATTGAGAAGATTTCTGAAAACATTTCACTAGAACTAGTCACAACGAATCCGGAAGAATTCGATCATCTATGCAAAAACTCACCATTCATGGCAAACTTACCGCAAGATATAATCGAGAAGCGATATGCACGGTTAATGGAAATAATCAATAATATCGAAAGCTTCAAAGAGAAAAAACATGAAGTTTTTGAGTCATTACTGAAACTTTATCAGGACGATTCTTCCGAAGCATCTAGTAAAATAGTAACCAGTTCTGAACTGTATAAAGAATTACAAGCAAAGTATACAGAAGTGCGAAAAAGATGTGAATATGCCGAGCAGTTGATTCAAGAATTACAAGACAACTTGGATGAATCAAATAAGCAAAAAGAAGATCTCCAAAAAAATTCAACTGGTACAGCAACTCCTGAACAAATTGCAAAGTTGGAAGGGCAAATTCAGCAGCTCGAAGGAGAACTGGCACAAGCACATACTATTCAAGAAGCCGTTGTAAGCATAGAAGAATTAAAGGCAGAGCAAGAACGTATAAAGAACCAAAATGAGCTTCTCTACGATCAAGCAAAAGATTATGAAGAACGCGCTAAGACTGCTCGCGCAGAAGTAAGCACTGCAATTTCAGAAAGTGCTAATATGGCTTCATTAGCTTTTGATCCATTTATTTCCAGTAAAATGATGGAGGTAGCAGCAACTTGGGGGGCTGGTGAAGAAGCCAAAAACTATCATTCTCTGCATGGAAGATTAGCTTCGTTAACACCTTCCGAGTTGCAGGAGCAAGATCTGATTGATTATATTGTAGGTTATGTAAAAGCGAGAAGAGAATATAGTCGAAACGACATTATTAACATTTATATCAGTATAGCTCAGGATTTCATCACAATCTTTTCTGGTGAACCAGGCACAGGAAAAACATCTATGTGTAATATTATAGCCGAAACACTTGGGCTGTTAAAATATGGCGAGGGGATGAATCGATTTGTATCTGTTTCCGTTGAACGAGGGTGGTCATCAAAACGAGATTTAATTGGTTATTTTAACCCGTTGACAAGAAAATATGATAAAGCGAACAGTAAAATATATGATGCACTTAGGTTGCTTGATATTGAAAAGGATGAATCAAAATATCCATTTTTCATCATGCTAGATGAAGCCAACCTTAGTCCTATAGAATACTATTGGGCAGACTTTATGCGTTTGACTGACAGATCATCTATTAACGATTCTTATGTAAACATTGGCATAGAGCAAGAGTTATACATTCCTGAGACGCTAAGATTTGTTGCAACAATCAACACCGATCAGACAACTGAAAGCCTATCCCCTAGATTGATTGACCGCGCTTGTATTATTAAACTGCCTAAAGTTGAGCCGAAAAACATATCAGATACCACATCCGCATCAGAAATAATCACATGGGATAGTTTTTATCACGCTTTTTCTAAAGATACACAACTGAATCCAATCACACAAAAGGCCATCAAAGAAATATACAAACTTTTTGGAGACTATGGAATGTATGTAAGTCCAAGAATAGAAAGATGCATTGAGAGATATGTCAAAACAGCGCAAAATATTATGGAAGATGAAGCAGATGCATTGGCGCGAGAAAAAGCACTGGATTTTGCTGTCGTTCAAAAGCTTCTTCCTAAGATTAACGGGTATTATTCAACATATGAGCGCTTTTTCGATACTTTAAAACAACTTTGTAAGGAATACAATCTTAATATGACCGAAGAAGCAGTCAATAGAATTGTTGATTCTCAAGAACGCAATATGGGCTATTGTCAGTACTTGATCTAAGGGAGGAGGGATTCCTTTGGATACGATAGAGATGATATTGATACCTCAACATCATGACAGCATTAGTCTTGATCTCCACTTAGAAAAGCCAAGAGATTTTTATGATATACCTTCCGGAAAAGAAGTGGTCTATAACGATAAAATATATTGTTTTTTATTATCGGGGATCTCTATTCTTCCTACTGAGGTATGCATTAATGATGAGACCTATGATATAGAATTGTGTCAGAAAGAAGAGAATCAACTATTATTCAAACTCAAAAACAACGAAAGACCGTTTTTACAAAGCTTTGGAGCCGTTAGAATCGAAATAATTCTTAATGGGCAACAGTATTATTCCAACAGTATAGCTGTAATGGTGTCCAATACAGTTATTAACAATGGCGTTATGAACATGGTTCAATACATCTACGATCATTGTGAAAAATATCTATACGAAGAACATAAACACTCATCAATAGCAACCAGTATTAAAGAGAGTGAAATTATCTCTCTCGAAGCCAAAATTGCTTTTCTTCAAGAAGCTCTTAAAGTATATAAACAATGTTATCAACAACTTAAAAACAATCCCTATTCAAAACTAAAAAGAGCTGAGCAAGTTGACTCTTTTGATAAGCTCCAAACCATTTCGTTAAAGACGATTCAATATATCTCGAGCCATTCTGACGAGTTGACTATTGTCAATTATAATACAGGCATCCGATTTAACAATCAATATTATCAGCCAAATCGAGTTTTAATTGAACATAATATCGACTCATTTGATGTTTATGAAAACAAAGTTATTTTAGGATTTTTAAAAACTATTATTTCGGAAATATCTGTCTCGATAAAAGACTTATCCGATAGAACCTACACTCATAACAGGACGATTGAAAGAGATGGATATTTTGATTCTATGTATCAGATTTTTTCCAGGAGCATCAAGAAAATCGTTTCCTATATCAATGCACTGAAAGAATTACAACAAGAATACAATCAATTATATTTTCATTATAATAAGCTATTCAATATTCCTGCAGACGCAATCAAAAGTCCGCCCGTTTTTACACCAGTATTCCGATCAATTCAAGCATATAGACAATTATATCAAACAATTTACAACTGGTTCTCGATTGGAAATTATAACCTTGGCAAGGAAGAACTATTGCTCAGTTTTATTTCAACGAGTAAGATATACGAGTATTATTGCTTAATTAAAATACTGCATTTCATTTGCACTGGTTCTGAATTTGAATTAATTGAGTCCAAGCATTTAGTTTATCACTCTTTCTTTAATAATGCTGAAACAAAGTATAATAACACTTTTGTGTTTCAAAAAAACGATGTGAAACTTACTCTTTATTTCCAACCAATTATTTATGGGAACAATAGAGCAACAAATGGAATCACCTTGTTCAGAAACACTTCCACAAATTCAAGGACGGATTTTAATCAGAAGGGAAAGACATATTCTCCTGATTATATTATAAAGATCGAGCAGGCTGACCGCACACAATATATAATAATGGATGCAAAGTTCAGTTCTCCAGACAATATTCGTCTACATCAGTTACAAGAATTGGTATACAAATACTTATTTTCACTCAGCCCATTGAATAACAAAGACAGCATAATCGGTTTATACATTCTTTGCGGCAAAACGACAGAAAATGACATGCCCTACATTATACATGATATAGCTCAAAAAATGAATTACAATGTCTCTCCCTTTGCCGAAATACTTGTTATGAACGGAAAATGGCCTGATGACTACACAATACCAAGTCAATTATTAGCAAAAGCAACCAGTCCCGCAATTGAAAACCATTGAAGCAAACCGCCGCCTGACTACCAATCAGACGGCGGTTCCTCTGTATTCACTTCCCAATGTACCGTATGCGACAAACAATCGACGCCTTGCAGTAAAGAACTAGCCTTGCCGGAATGGCGAGGC
>LVAJ01000041.1 GCA_001603005.1 Clostridiales bacterium Firm_04 | reverse complement strand
CGTTGTTGTTGTGACCGGCTCGGTCGTGGTGGTCGTCGTTGTTGTTGTGACCGGCTCGGTTGTCGTGGTCGTTGTTGTTGTCGTGACCGGTTCGGTTGTCGTGGTCGTTGTTGTTGTCGTGACCGGCTCGGTCGTGGTGGTCGTCGTTGTAGTCGTGACCGGTTCGGTCGTGGTGACAGTTGTCGTGGTCGTCGTGATCTGCGCATCGACCATGATGATCGCATCGGTGTCCGCCGCGGCATCATTGACTGCGGCGATCCTGCCGTTGCGGATCACAAAGGTCATGGCAGCCGCACGCTCATAGCCTTCCGGCGCCGTCATCTCGGACAGCTCGTAGGTGCCGTCCTTCAGGTTCCGGATCGTCAGCGGCTCTGTGCCGGTGATCCACCGCAGCATGACCGTATCGGACAGCAGGATCTTCGTGTCTGCGCCGTATTCCAGATTCCGGCTCGCAAACGAGATATTCAGTCCTTCTGCGTCCGTACCGTTCAGTGAAAGCTCTGCGCCCGCAAGATCATTGCCGCCGAGATCCTGCTTGTGGATCCGGATGCCTGCCGGCGGCGCGGTCGTGGTGACGGTCGTGGTGGCAGCCGGTTCGAGCCGTTCATCGACCATGACGACCGCATTCGTATCCGCAGGGACATCGTTGATCCGGACGATCTTGCCGCCGCTGATCTCGAATGTGATCATATCCGCTGCCGCATAGCCGTCCGGCGCGACCGATTCGCGCAGATAATACGTACCTTCCGGCAGATTTCGCACGGTCAGCGACATGCTGCCGGAAACCCACTGGAGCTGCTTTTCATCGCTCAGGATGATCTCCGTATCCATGCCGTATTCGAGGTCGTTCTGCGGGAACAGAATGTCATTGCCGTCGGCGTCCTTGCCGTTCAGCATCAGGACAGCGCCGACCACCTGCTCCCCGCTGAGATCCTGCTTGTCGATCTCGATATCGGCACGCGGCGCGGGTGTTGTGACCGTGACGGCGGTGGTTGTCACCGGTTCGGTCGTGGTAAGCACCGTTGTCGTGACGGCTTCGGTCGTTGTGGTGACCGGCTCGGTGGTGGTCGTGGTGGTAGTTGTTGTGGTTGTCGTTGTGGTCGTAGTTGTTGTGGTTGTTGTTGTGGTAGTGGTCGTCGTTGTGGTAGTAGTGGTCGTAGTAGTGGTCGTGGTAGTCGCGGCGGTGGTCGTGGTTGTCTCCGGCTCGTCCACCATGACGATCAGATTCTCCCCGACCGGAATTTTTTTGCCGGATTCCTCGATCAGCGCAACTTTTTTGTTGATGATCTCGAACCGGATATCCTCTGCCTTTTCATAGTCGGAGGGCGCAGAAAGTTCCTGCAATTTATAGTATCCGTCCGGCAGATTCCGGATCGTCAGCGGTCTTCTGCCGGAATACCATGTGATGCTCTCGCCATGCTCGCCGAAATTGAGGACGGCAAGATGAAGATCATATTCCAGATTTTCCTCTGCAAATGTATTCTCGCTGCCGATGAAGTTTTCGTAGGAAAGTTTCAGTTTCGCGCTCTGAACCGACTCGCCGTCCGGGTTCACTTTGGCGATCTGAATTTCGGCTTTCGGCTCGGCGGTCGTGGTCGTCGTGACCGTTGTTGTGGTCGCTTCTGTCGTTGTAACAGCCGCAGTTGTTGTGGTCGTGGCTGTCGTTTCGTTTGCCGTGGTGACCGGTTCAGTTGTAGTGGTCAGTGTGGCAGTGGTCTCCAATTGTGAACGCAGCGACAGATAGCCCGGTGTATCTGCGGTGTCAATGCGTGCATATTCTGCATCCAAATGCGTGCCGTCATATCCTGTACCGTTTCCGCCGCCCAACATATCGCAGCGCTTGAACATGTCACTCGAATCCTCGACATTCTCCATATTCCAAAGCTCTGACACGATAATTCGATTCAGATTTCTGCAATCAGAGAACATTCTTTTCGTGTTTGCGGCTCGAGCGGTATCAAATGAACTGAGATCAAGTTCCTGCAGAGATGTGCAGCGATAGAACATGTCGGACATATCATTCACATTTGCAGTATCAAATCCGCTGAGATCAAGCTGCGTGAGTGAATTGCAGTCCAGAAACATTTCCGCCATTGTGGCGGCACTGCCGGTGTCCATTCCGGAGAAATCGACCGAAGTCAGGCTCGGGCATTCATAGAACATGCCGTCAAAGTTTTTGACATTCGGTGTTTGTATGGAGCTGAGGTCCACATCCGTCAGCATTGTGCAGAACCTGAACATACCGGAAAAAGATTCTGCGTTCCGGAAATCCATGCCGGAAAGGTTCAGCGTTTTCAGACTTTCGCATCCGAAGAATATACCGGAAGCATCCTCAACAGCAGAGGTATCCAGTACACGAAGATCCATTTCTTTCAGTGAGTGGCACTCGAGAAACAATTCGCTCATAGACACGACGTTTCGGGTGTCAATTCCGTTGAGGTTCACAGATGTCAGATTCCGGCAACCGCTGAACATCCGGCTCATGTCTGTTACGCCCGAAAAATCCGCGTTGGAAAGATCAACGGTTTCCAGCTGCTTCTTCCCCGCAAAAAAGCTGCCGGAATTTTCCGGAAAGATCGTTCCTTCTTTGCAGACAACGTGCTTTGCAAAACCAAAATCTATGAGAAATGTGTTAAGCTTTCCGGACAGTGTCAGGGTATCAGTCTCCTCGTCATATGATATGCCGGAATCCGTTTCCGCAGAGACCGGCAGCGCGGCATTCTGCGGCAGAACGCCCCCGCACAGTGACAGCATCATCGCTGCGGCGGTGAGCAAAGATTTGAGTCGCTTCATGTTTTTCTCCTTCTATCAGTCTGCGGCAAAGGCAGCCTGCGCAGTTCACACAGGCTGCCGTTTTGCTGCGGGATCACTGGAAATACTGGTCGTAGCCTTCCCAGCCGTTGACGTAACGGATCAGGATCATAGCATCGCGGTTGCTGACCTCGCCGTCGCCGTCGATATCGGCTGCGGCAGTGTCCAGCTCGATGCCGTCCCAGCCGTTGACATAGCGGATCAGGAGCATTGCGTCGCGGTTGCTGACCTCGCCGTCGCCGTCTGTGTCGCCGTTTGTGGGCGTCGTGGTGGTTTCAGGCGGCGTGGTCTGGGTTGATGTTGTTTCGCTTGATGTGGTGTCGGTCGTGGTATCACTTGTCGTGGTATCACTGGTGGTGGATTCTGTCGTGGTCTCGCTTGTCGTGGTTTCGCTTGTGGTGGATTCTGTCGTAGTCTCGCTTGTGGTGGATTCTGTCGTGGTCTCGCTCGTCGTGGTCTCGCTTGTGGTGGACTCTGTCGTAGTCTCGCTTGTGGTGGTTGTCACGGCAGGCGTTGTAACCGGAACAGGCGGCTCGCCCTCCAGCAGTTCAAATGTGCGGTTGTATTTCTCCGCATATGCCTGCGCGGTGGAATCTGCATAGCCGCGGATAACAGCTTGTTCAGGAATAGTGGTGCCGGCATCATAGATATTGCAATTCGGGTTTTTCACTGTGATTGTTTCCAGATTACTGCAATAATCGAAAGCATATCTTCCGATCACTGTCAGGCTAGCCGGCAGTGTAACTTCTGTCAGCTTTTTGCTATTATGAAATCCATAGTCTTCAATCGTTTTCACACTGTCCGGAATCGTAATATCGGTCAGATTATCCAAACCGGAGAACGCAAATGTTTCAATTGTTGTCACACCGTTCGGAATCGTAATCTTGCTCAGATTATCTGCATCATTGAATGCAGATTTTCCAATTGTTGTAACGCCATCAGGAATCGTAATCTCGGTCAGATTCTTTGCACTATAGAACGCACTCTGCGCAATCGTCGTAACGCCATCAGGAATTGAATATTCTGTTCCGTCCTTTGCTGCCGGATACGCAATAATCACGGTTTTGTCCTTGGAATACAAAACACCGTCTGCGGAACAATAATTCGGATTCTTCTCGCCGACAGCAAATTCTGTCAGCGCCTTGCATGCTCTAAATGCATCGGTTTCGATGTTTGCCACAGTGTCCGGAACGGAAACAGCTTTCAGACCGGTGACAAGGAAGAATGCACCGTATTCGATGCTTTCCAGTCCGTCCGGCAGCTTGATCTCCGTCAGCTTTTTTGCATCATGAAACGCATGCTTTTTGATCGTTTTCACGCTGTCCGGAATCACATAGGATGTGCCTTCTTTTGCAGCCGGATAGAAGAACAGTTCTGTCATGTCCTTTGAAAAGAGCACACCGTCTTTGGAGACAAAGCTCGGATTATCTGCTGCAACTTCAATTCTGGTCAGACCGTTACAGGCATAGAATACCTCTCCGGCGTCCATTCTGGTCAAGCTTGCCGGAATCGAAATCTCCGTCAGATTTTCGCAATAGCCGAATGCGTCAACTCCAATGCTTTCCACGCTGTCCGAAATGGCAATGGATTCAAGGTTTCGGCACTGATAGAACACGTATTTTCCGATATATGTTACGCCGTCCTCAATGATGACATGTTTCACTGCTGTAGACTTGTACCACGGGGAACTTGTGAGTTGGTAATCTTTCATAGCACCCTTGCCGCTGATCGTCAGCACGCCGTCTGCAAGCGTCCATGTGACATTGCTGCCCTCTGCGCCGCATTCACCGGTGAGCGCGGTCGTGGTCACTGCGGGCGTGGTTGTGGTGGTGACAGTTGTGGTGGTCGTGGTTGTCGTTGTGGCGGTCGTCGTTGTCGTGGTGACCGGCACAGTGAGATTCGGCGGATTGCCTTCCAGCGCAACAAACTGATAACCGTATTTGTCCGCTAAATCATGCGCCGTGGATTTCTCATAGCCGTAAATCACGGCATTTTCCGGAATCAGGTTATAACATTGAATGTCAGTTTCCGGATTCCAGAATGTGACCTGAATCACATCCTCCATCTGATAGAATGTATCATGGGCAATTGTCGGTACGTCTTTGCTGACTACAACATGCGTGATCTGTCCGCCCTTGCCGAAATCGCCCCACGGGATCGTTCTGCCGGTCATATGGAAGTAATCCATCATTTCGCCCGTGCCGGTGAAGATCAGCTCATGCTCCTTGCTCACAGACCATTTGAGGCTGTCGCTTGGCATATAATAATTGTCTTCGTTTGCACCGCA
Organism: Clostridiales bacterium Firm_04; assembly: GCA_001603005.1. Classification (GTDB taxonomy): domain Bacteria; phylum Bacillota; class Clostridia; order Oscillospirales; family Ruminococcaceae; genus Firm-04. The sequence goes on along the minus strand of LVAJ01000041.1, from coordinate 11,097 downwards.
GTCTCCGGTAATCAGAATATCCGGAATCTCACTCTCCAGCGGAACGAATTGGAGATTATATTTCGCAGCATAGGTCTCCGCAGTCGAACCGCGATAACCGCAAAGTGTCTTGCATCTGCAAGATTTGATGTAGCAGAAAGGATTCATGAGCGTAACCACATCCAGCCTGTTTCCGAAATCACTACTGTCAAAATAAGCGATGCCGGCAGGCAGTGTCAATTTGTTCAATCCGCAATCATCAAACGCATCGCTCTGAATATCCAGCAGGCTGTCCGGAAGTTTGATTTCTGAAAGCGCGTAGCAACGGGAAAAAGCATACATTCCGATATCCGTTACACCGTCCGGAATCGTGACGGATTTCAGGCTGCTGCATTCTGCGAACATACCATACGGGATTATCCTGATTCCGTCAGGCAGCCGAACCGATGTCAGACCGGTGCAGCGGTCAAAAAGACTGAACTCAGTATAAAAAGACGGATAGAATGCACTACATTCCGCCAAACTGTCGGGCATGTAGACTTCTGTGAGCTTTTCTGCATTTGCAAATGCACGCTGTGAGAGTCCGGTCGTTCCGTCCGGAATCACATATGCGCCCTCTTTTCCGAGCGGATACCGCACGATGCTCTTGCCGTCCTTTGAGAACAGAACGCCGTCAACGACAGAGAAGTTCGGGTTGCTTTCTCCGATCTCAAACGCAGTCTGATTCTTGCAACCATACAGCGCAGCAACGCTCTCTATGCTGTCCGAAAGCCGGATCGTCTGCACATTCAGGCAGTCTGTAAATGCAGCTGACCAGATCGACGTGACGCCCTCCGGAATCGTGACCTTCTGATCGGATTTTCCGGCAGGATAACGCACGATCCCTGTCATATCCTTGGTATAGAGCACGCCGTCCTGCGAGGTGAATGCCGGATTTTCCGGAGAAGCTTCGATCACGGTCAGCGCGGTGCAGCCAGTAATAAAATTATAACCGTTTTCAAGCTCCTTGACGCCTGCCGGAATCACAAGCTTCTGAAGACTTGCGCATTCATAGAAGCAGTTGAATCCAAAGTCTTCCACCGTATCCGGCAGCGAAATATCCGTCATTTTTTTGCATTTGTAGAACGCACCCGTGCCGACATTCTGCACGCCCTCACCGATCACAGCATGCTGAATCAGGTTTCTGTACCGCTTCCACGGCGCATCGGGATTTGACGAGTATTCCCCTTCCGCATAGTTCGGCATTTTGCCCGTTCCGGTGATTGTCAGGGTGCCGTCGCCGTCATATTCCCATTTGAGGCAGTCCTCCTCGCCGAAGGTACCGGAAGCCGCCGGCAGCGCTGTCTCGCCGATCTCCATGAACTCGCGGTTGTATTTTTCGGCATAGTCCTGCGCGGTTGAACCGGCAACGCCGCAGATCACAGTGCTCTTTGAGATCGTACTTGCGCTGTCATAAATTTTGCACTCCGGATTCCGGATCGTAACGGATTCCAGATTTTTGCCTGCGCTCAGTGCATAGTCCCCGATCTCCTCCACAGTGACCGGCAGGTCAATTTCAGTCAGTGCATCATTGCTGTAAAACGCATCCGAACCGATCTTCGTCACGCCCGCTGGAATCACGATTTCAGAAAGGCTTTTGCAATAACCGAATGCATACCTTCCGATTTCTGTGATGCTGTCCGGCAGGGTGACCTTTTCCAGCGCATCGCAATGTTCAAACAAATAATTCGGCAGTTCCTTGACGCCGGAAGGCAGTGTGACCTCCTTCAGATTCCCATTATACGAAAATGCATATTCCGAAATCGTTGTCACAGTATCCGGAACCGTATAAGAAGCATCCGGCTTTCCGGCTGCATAGCAGATCAGTGTTTTCATATCCTTCATGAACAGCACATTGTCAACTGCACAGCAGGAAGCATTGTCCGCACTGACTGTGAGCTTCTCAAGCTTCGGGCAGCCACACACAACTTTGCTGTATGTGTAAAGCGTGACCTTGCTCGGAATGGCAAGCTCTGTCAGCTCCGCGCAGGAATCGAAAGCATAGCTGCCGATTCCGGTCACACTCTCCGGAATTGTCACAGTTTTCAGGTGCTGATTGTTATAAAAAGCATTGGAATCGATGTATGTCACAGTGTCCGGAATGACATAAGAAGTTCCCTCTTTGCTGCGCGGATAAATATAAAGGGTTGTCTGCGCTTTGTTAAAGAACACGCCGTCAACGGAGCAGTAATTTGCATTGTCCGCCGCAACGTCGATCCGCTCCAGCGCATTTGTATAGCTGAATGCACTGCTGCCGATCTTTTCCACGCCGGCAGGAACCGAAATGCTTTTCAGCATTCTGCAGGAACTGAAAGCGGAAGAACCGATTTCGGTCAGGCTTTCCGGCAGCGTCACCTGCTCCAGCGCACTGTGGCTGTAGAACGCATAGGCACCGACAGAGGTCACGCCCTCTTTCATGACAACAGTTTTGATACTGCTTCCGAGCGATTTCTTCCACGGTGCATCATCGCTGTAGCTGTAATTTTTCATTGCGCCGCTGCCGGAAATCGTCAGCGTGCCGTTCCCGTCATACTCCCATTTGAGGTTATCCCCCGCCGCGCCGCATTCGCCGGAGCTTGCGGCGGTTCCCGTATCTTCCGCAAACACCGTCATTGCAGGCTGCAGCGGGAATGATCCGGCGCCGCCTGTGAACGTCAGACATGCCGCGCTGAGAAATGCGAGCATTTTCATCCGATTCATGTTGATCCTCCTTATGACCTGTTATTCCGCGTATTCCAAGCTGAATCAGAATACCGGTCTTATTATAGCATGAAACTCTGAACTTTTCAAGTTATTCGCTTTACTTTTTTGATGTTGATGCAAAAAAGTAATCATTTCGCATGCAAATGTCACAAATTCAGACATTCTGACAAAATGTCAGAACGGAGCGGTGCCGTTTCGCGTATCTGCTGAAAATTTCAGCAAAGCAAGTCCCTGATGTTTTTTCTTCACGAATCACTTGACATTTTCACAAAAAGCAGTTAAAATAAATATGCTGTATGCAATTTTGTCAATTAAAAGTCATAACGTATCAGGTAAGGAGAACGATGATGAAAACACAGCTTGCTGCTTTTACGACCGCTGCGGTCATGCTGCTGACGGCGGTTCCGCTTCCGGCATATGCCGCTGCCGATCTGGTGTTATCAGCGGAAACGGTCACGGCGGAGTGCACCGCCGGCGAAATCATCCGCATGCCGATCCGCGCGGATGAAAATGCGGGCTACGCTGCCGGCGTCATGGATGTTTCATGGGACAGCGATGCGCTGACGCTCACCGGCGTTACCTACGACGCCGAACTCGCACCGGAAAACGATCCCGCGCCGATCGACGGCAAAAGCGGTATCTGCCGGCTCGCGTTCGGCAGCTTCACGAGCACCGAAAACTTCACCGGTACCGGCGAATTTTTCGTGCTGGAATTTACCGTCAATGAGGGCGCGAAAGCCGGCAGCTATCCGGTCACGCTGACCGATAAGGGCATCTGCGATATGGATGTTTCGATGCTGCAAACCGCGCTGCACAGCGGAACGGTCACGCTGACGGAACAGGCGGATATTGCCATTGCCGCGGGCAGCGCATCCGGCGTGATTGGCGCTGACACGGAGATCCGTGTGCCGGTCACTGCGGAGACAAATCCCGGCTATACGGTCGGTTCTGTGCATGTCAATTGGAACGCAGATGCGCTGATTTTGAATGCGGTCGAATACAATGCCGATCTTGCGCCGGCGAATTTCCCCGCACCGGTCAAAAACAGCGGCAGCTACCGCGTCAGCTTCGGCGATTACCTCGCAACGGAGAATCTTGCCGGAACAGGCGTGCTGTTTACGCTGGTGTTCACTGCGGCGGAAAATGCAGCGCCGGAAACTTATCCGGTCACGCTGACAAAGCCCGATTTTCTGGATGCGGGGATGAATACGCTGAAAGCTTCCTGCGCGGACGGCGCGGTGCTGCTGACAAAGGATGCCCTCACAACGGCATCTGCCGAAACGACAACAACTGCGGCGGAAACGACGACCACGACCGCGCAGACCACGACAACTGCGGCGACAACATCCACGACCGCGCAGACCACGACAACTGCGGCGACAACATCCACGACTGCGCGGACGACCACGACTGCGGCGACAACATCCACAACCGCGCGGACAACTACAACTGCGGCGACAACATCAACGACCGCGCGGACAACTACAACCGTGGCGACAACATCCACGACCGCGCGGACAACTACAACTGCGGCGGAAACGACCACGACTGCACGGACGACTACAACTGCGGCGACAACATCCACAACCGCGCGGACGACCACGACTGCGGCGGCAATATCCACGACTGCGCGGACGACAACTGCGGTGGCAACATCCACGACTGCGCGGACGACCACGACTGCTGCAGCGACGACCACGACCGCGCAGACGACGACAACTGCGGCAGCAACGACCACGACTGCGCAGATCACAACAGCTGCGGCAATGACTACCACAACCACACAGGCAACATCCGCGGTAAATATCACGACAAATACGACCGGCAATACAACTACAAATGCAACTACAAATACAACTACTAATACGACCGAAAATACTGCCGCGAATACCACCGCCAATACCACCGCGAATACGACCGGCAGCACGACGGACACTTCCGTTTCCGAAACCGGCACTTCTTCAACCGAAAGCCAGTCCGGAACCGGCACGACCGGTCAGGACACCAGCACCGGAACCACCGCCACCACGCCCACATCCGCAGCCGACGCAAAGATCCGGCTGTCCGCCGAGCAGGTGACTTCCGCGGTCACAGGCGCGCAGGAGATCCGCATGCCGGTGCGTGCGGACAAAAATGCAGGCTATGCGGTCGGCGCCGTCACCGTTCACTGGAATGCGGATGCGCTGATCCTGAAGGCGGTCGAGTACAACAATGAACTTGCGCCCGCAAATTATCCCGCGCCGATCCAGAACAGCGGCAGCTATCGCGTCAGCTTCGGCGATTATCTCGCAACAGAGAATTTTGCCGGTACAGGCGTGCTGTTCACGCTGGTCTTTACCGTCGCGGACGGTGCGCAGCCGGACACCTATCCGGTCACATTCATCAAGCCGGATTTTGTCGATAAGGACATGAACAAAGTCGCGTCTGCCTGTGAAAACAGCGCGATCGTGCTGGGCGAGAATATTGTGACGACAACAGAGCCGATCACGACTTCGACCAATGCAGCAACGACCGAAGCGGTCAGCACCTCGACCAATGCGGCAACGACAGAGCCGGTCAGCACCTCGACCAATGCGACGACAACCGAACCGGTCAGCACTTCGACCAATGCGGCAACGACCGAACCGGTCACGACTTCGACCAATGCGGCAACGACCGAACCGGTCACGACCTCGACCAATGCAACAACGACTGAACCAGTCAGCACTTCGACCAATGCGGCAACGACCGAACCGGTCACGACTTCGACCAATGCGGCAACGACTGAACCGGTCACAACTCCGACCAATGTGACCACGACAGAGCCGGTCACAACTTCGACCAATGCAGCAACGACAGAGCCGGTCACAACTTCGACCAATGTGACTACGACTGAACCGGTCAGCACCTTGACCAATGCAGCAACGACTGAACCGGTCAGCACCTCGACCAATGCAGCAACAACAGAGCCGGTCACAACTTCGACCAATGCGACAACGACCGAACCGGTCGCAATATCGTCCGAGACCACTTCCGCGACCGCTTCGGACACGACGCCTTCCGTCACCGAAACCACCGCAGCTGCGCAGTTTATGCTGCATGCGGAGACTGTCTCCTGCAAGGCGGAAGCCGGTCAGGAAGTCCGCGTGCCGGTCTCGGCTGACCGCAACACCGGCTATGCAGTCGGCAGCGTTTTTGTCAATTGGAATGCCGATGCGCTGATCCTGAAAGAGATCGAATACAATGCCGATCTCGCGCCGGCGAATTTCCCTGCACCGGTCAAAAACAGCGTCAGCTACCGCGTCAGCTTCGGCGATTTCCTCGCAGCAGAGAATTACAGCGGCACGGGCGTGCTGTTCACGCTGGTCTTTACCGTTGCGGACGGCGCGCAGCCGGACAGCTATCCGATCGCATTCAGCAAGCCCGATTTCCTCGATAAGGACGCGAACAAAATGACCGCTGCCTGCACAGACGGCGCGGTGCAGCTCGGAACCGGCAGCGAACCGGACTTCCTGCGCGGTGATGTGAATGAGGACGGCGTGGTCAGCGTTCAGGACGCGCAGCTCGCTCTGATCAACTATACCGAGCAGTTCGCGGGAAATCCGATCAGTCTGACCGACGCGCAGTTCAAGGCGGTTGACGTCACGCAGGACGGCGTGCTCACCGTTGAGGACGCGCAATATATTCTCATTTATTACACGGAACGGCAGGTTGCCGGAAAGGAAATCGCCTGGGATGAGCTGATCCCGCCGAAACAGGATCCTGCATGAATCGGAAAAGAAAGCACGGGCTATTCGCTGGAATAGTCCGTGCTTCAGTCTGTCGGAAAAGGTATCGCTAACGCGATGATTCATATTGGGCTCCGCCCAAACCCGCCAAAGGGACACTGTCCCTTTGGAATCCCATTTTTGCGAAAAACAAGCAAATACATAAAATGGGATTCTTAAGGGCTAGCAGCCCTTAAGCAGGAGTTTGAGGGCGGAGCCCTCATTAGAAATCCGTCGGAGACACTTTATATACAAGCTGAAGCACGGGCTATTCGCTAGAATAGTCCGTGCTTTTTGCATATGTGGTATATTTGCTTCTGTTTTTCGGATTGTTCCTACTGTATACGCGTCAGGTTTTTTCGACAGGGAACTCCTTGAAGCGCTTGGCAATGTAAAGCACGATCAGAGTCTGATCCTCCATATTCGCCTGTCCGTCGCCGTTGACATCGGCGTTGAGCAGTCCGAGATCCGTGATCTTCACATGCCGGTCTTCCACGCAGAACCGCGCGAGCAGCACCGCGTCGCTGACATCAACAACACCGTTTCCGTCTGCATCTCCCGGACGGTAGCCTTCGGGTTTCTTGTTTCCGGATTCGGTTTTGTCTGCTCTGACTGTCAGAAGGGCGCTTTCCGTCGTCTGCTTGTTGCCCTTTTCATCGGTCACGATGCAGCGGACAAGTCTGCCGTCCATCGCCGCGTCCGCCTCAAAGACGTACTTTTTCACGGTGCAGTCTGCATCCGTCCATGTTTTTTCTTCGTCATCGGAATACTGCCACTGATAGCGCAGCGCATTCTTTCCGGTTGCTGCAACGCGGAAGACCGCCTTTTTGCCGGCATTCACCCTGCGATCTGCCGGATCTGCCAGCACCATGACCGGACAGTATATTTTATTGCTGTTCAGAAGCGTTTCATTGCCTGTTTCTGTAATGTCAATATCATCCCAGTCGCCTTCTTCTGCAATCAGGCAGGCTTCTTCCAGCGCAGTACTGTCCTTGAATGCGTTCTGCAAAACCGTCTTTGCAGAATACGGCAGCGCAACGGAAACAGGCGGCGTAATCAGTGCGAAATAGCTTTCCGGAATATCTTCGCCGCCGGTGACAATAATCTTATTCAGTGTCTTCGGCAGGCAGAAAAAGTCGCGCTTGTCGTTGGTGACAAAAATGCGCTCATACTCTGCATAGGTCGGAACATCCTTATAATTCAGGTATCGTCCGAAGAAATCGTAGAAACGCGGGATATTGAAGATGGTGCTGAGAAGCGGTTCTGTTCCCGTACAGTTCGGAATCGCGATGCTTTCCAGCGAGAAGCAGCCGATGAACATGCTGCTGCCTTGCTGCACGCCGTCGCAGATCACTGCTTTTTTCAGGTTCTCACAGCAATTGAATACAGAAGCGTCCATTTTCACTTCGGAATCGCCCGGAATAATAATCTCCGTCAGCCCGCTGCACTGATAGAATGCATGATTGCCGACTGACCGGATTGTTTCCGGCAGGAACAGTCTGCCGAAATCAACGGACTTGCATCCGCTGAATGCTTCTCTGCCGATTGTTTCGAGCACTTCCGGCAGTTCAAATTCCTTCAGCGCAGAGCAGTTATAGAATGCATACTCTCCGATCGCTGTCACATCTTCCGGTATTGTGATATTCTCAACGACTGAAAGTGCAGTAAAGAAAGCATTCGGAATCTCTGTTCCGTCGAGCACGGTCACATTTCGCAGTGTGCTCGGGATATAGTAACGTTCTGAATGCCCCCATACGGAATCATTGAAAACCAGAACAGGCTCCGGCTGATCGCCGAGGTCAAAGGATTCACGATAATAACCGAAATAATCGTAGAAGTGATGTCCTTTTGTACTCTGGAAGCCTTCCGGCGTGTTGAAATTCGGAATCGTAATGTCTTCCAGCGAGAAGCACATCGAAAAGATATATGCGCCGACGATCTGAACACCCTTTTCCAGAACGGCTTTTTTCAGATGCGCGCAGTTGTTGAATGCAGAACCGTAGATTGTCGGCTGTGCATCGTCCGGCACCAGCATGGAAGTGATGCCGAAGCAGTCAGAAAATGCGCTGTAACCGATTGTTGTGACAGTTTTCGGGATCACCGCATCCCCGAACACCGCGGACTTGCATCCGCTGAACGCCTCATTGCCGATCTTCGTCAGATTTGTCGGCAGAATAAAGGTTGTTGAAGTGTCGTATTCCCCGCCGTAGCGCAGATATTTCAGGCTGGAGCAGTTGCGGAATGCACTGTCTCCGATTGCGGTGATATGCCGCGGCAGGTATACGATCTCTGCATTTTCCATGCCGTCAAATGCATGCGGTCCGATCGTATTGATCACATATCCGTGTTCTTCATCCGCATCCATCATCACGATCAGGCGCACATCCTTCACGTTTTTAACCGGCGAACTGATCATATCATCATACATATCGCCGCTGCCGGAGATCGAAAGAACGCCGTTTGCGGAAAGTGTACCGAAAATGCTTTCACCGAACTGAATCAGTTCCGTATTGATATAGCCGGGATGAATTGCCGGAGCCGTTGCCGTCTGGAAGGTCACCGGCGTTGTCACTGTCGTTGTCACAGCGGGCACTGCCGGTCCGGTCGATGTGGTGGGATTGCTCGGTTCCGGATGCGTACCTCCGTCATCATCAATGGAATCGGTGACCGGTATATTAATTGTCACCGGCTCATTCTGAACGGTAAAGGAACCTGCAGCCCTCTGCTTTGAATCCACCGTCATGAAATAATCATGTTTTCCCGGCGCTGCATAAAAGTTCATTTGCGTATTGGGAGTGATCGGGACCTCATACAGATCACCGTCAACCCGAATCGCCGCATTTGCTTCCGGCGGAATATTTGTGAACTGTATTTTGAATGTTGTCCGGTATGCAACATTCGGGCATGGTTGCGCAACAAAATGGAGGCCGGCATATTTACCGCCTTTGTTGGACATAACATGATAATCGCCGATGTGATAGTTTGTTTCAAACAAAGTCAGTTCTTTTTCAAAATTTATTTTAGCGAAGACATTAAAGAGTTTCACAAAACCATGTTTCAGCGCGGCTGTCTCAACCTTCTCCGGCAACTTAAAACCAACTGCCAACACTGCTCCTACATGAATCCCTGCATCAACTTTCAGATCCAATCCCATGTCGCATGCATGAACAGACGGTTCATCTGTTTCGTAAAACGGCATAAACATCGTGCTTTTCGCCGCCGGTGTGCCGTACTTGCAATGCTTTTTGTTCATAAGACTTACTTCGGCAAGAATATCCAAAGTAAATTCAGCCCTGATTTTCAAATCAACCAACTTGGCTAAAACGACACCGAAGTCAAATTCCAGCTTCAATTCAAATCCGCCCTGAACAGTAGGATTTTTAAATTGAATCGGTTCTGATTCACTGATCGGAGAGCAAACACCGTTCCAAAAATCCACTCCCATCGTCAGTTCTTGTGACCACCCTAATTCTATCTGACCGTTGAATGAAGCAGTTATGTCTAATTCAAATAATATTTCCAACCCAGCAATCGGTGTCTGAATCGTTTTCCGGAACAGCGGCTCATCGTCGTCGGTTTCTTTTCCCGCTGTCAGTTTTTCAGGCAGATTCTCAGTAGGCTTTTTTGGATCTAGTACAAGACTGTTGTTTTCCAAATCGAGATTCTTTTCAATTTTCACTGCAAATGAGGGGGAAACTGTCCCATGTATTACAAAATACGAATTGACAGTCAGGTGATCTCTGTAAAAGCGGTACTGGTATTCGTATGGGAATTTGAACCCGAAAACGAGCTGACAGGAATCGAGAAACAACGTCTTTTCTGTGCTGATCGTACCTTTTCCCATATACGGAACAACGCTTTCCATTTCGCCGTCATGAACAATTTTATAAGCATACTCATCATTGTAATAATCTATTTTCTTTTGAAATTCACTCGGCTCCTCAGTGTCTGCATTGGCGTCAAGATAGCGCCGTTCGCTCTCGAATGCCTGCTCTGTCTGCTCCGGATCGTCCGACTCCATGAACTCTGTGCCGGTTCCGGTTGTTTCGATCTTGATGAACTCGAACATTTCGCCGATGTCGGCAGACGGATCGCCGGTCAGCGTGACAGTACTGCCGTCCGCTGTGACGTCCTGCACGCAGATCGCGATGATGTCCGTTTCATTCGGCTGAATGTAGAAATACTGTCCCTTTTCCAGCGAAAGAAGCGTTTCATCTGCATTTTCAAACACGTAGATATCCTGATCGTAGTCCGCAGAAACAAGCCTATTGCCGGTTTCGGTTGTCTCTGCCTGAACGGTGTCTTCCGACAGGACGAAGAAATTTGTTTTTTCGTCATCATCAAGGTTGACGACTTGCTCCTGCTCAAAGTCGGAGACTTCCTTTTCCAGAATATCCTGCATGCCATGCGTATAAGTTTCGACTGGAAACGGCTGACAAATCGGCTGACCGATCACATTTTCCAGTTGTGCTGTGACTGTAAAATATGCCGGAAGGCGTGTCAGATCCGCCTGAAACTCCGTGCGCACATATTCTCCTGCTTTGACGTCCGCTTCAAGCCGGTACACATTCGTCGGATCGTCTTCGTCAAGAAACAGCACCACGATCTTCTGATCGTATGTCTGCGAACT
>LVAJ01000040.1 GCA_001603005.1 Clostridiales bacterium Firm_04 | reverse complement strand
CAAAATCGGCGGCATCTGGTTTGCGATTCAGGTCATTGGGTACCTGATCCGTATGATTTTGAGGGTAACCGACGATGACAAATCGCCATGGGAAAGGATGGAACGATAATGTGCGCATTATTCGGATTCCTGGATTACGGCAGGCGTGTCCCGTGGCACATTTTGCAAAAGCTGGTTCAGGCACTTGCAAACGCATCGGAGGTGAGGGGACATCACGCAGCTGGCATTGCCTATAATAAAGATGATGTGCTGACGATCTTCAAACGTCCGAAGCCTGCACATAAACTGCACTTTCGTATTCCGCATGGAACAGCAGCGGTTATGGGTCACACACGGTTGACTACCCAGGGAAATCAAAAGTTTAACTATAATAACCATCCGTTCCGTGGTCATGCCGCAACAGATTTTGCGTTGGCGCACAATGGTGTACTCTATAACGACGATCAGCTTCGCAGGCAGCTGAATCTGCCCGATACCCAAATCGAAACCGACAGCTATATTGCCGTGCAGCTGATCGAATCGCAGAAAGAGCTGACCTTTGACTCCATGCGATATGCTGCGGAGAAGGTACGGGGATACTTTACTTTCACAATTCTGGACCGCCAGGATAATCTCTACTTCGCGAAAGGTGACAGCCCGCTATACCTGATCCACTTCCCGTCGCTCGGACTTTATGTGTATTCGTCTACGAAGGAGATAATGGCCGCGGCATTCAAACAGATTCCGGCGCAGTTTCCGAAGTATGAAGTCATCCCGATTTCTGATGGAGAGCTGCTCCGCATTGCGCTAAACGGCAAAATCACCCGCAGCAGCTATACCGTGCAGGACGATTATTCTATATATAGTAACCGATGGTACGGATTCGGCAGCAGCTTCTATAACTGGGAAAAAGCAGTTCCGACCAACTGCTCCGACGATTCGGATTATCTGATCATGATCGAGCTGGCGGGGTACTATGGCGTGGATCCGGAGGATATTCGCTATATGCGCGAGATGGGCTACAGTTACGATGAGATCGAAGGGTTCCTCTGCGATCCGGAGAGCTACGGCGCGGAACTCGCATTTGCAGAATTATAATGTTATCGCCCTGCCGTTACTGAAATCGACATGGCGATCATGTGCCATAAAGTATACTTTTCGGAACACCCGAAAAACATCGAGAATAGTGTACCAAAAAGTCCGGTTTTGACTTCTGGGACATCCCATATGTCGCCACCACTTTTTGGCACAGAAAGGAGTCATATGGATAATCGAATTTACGGCTACGCCCGGGTATCTACCCGCGAACAGAATGAAGACCGGCAGATCGAGGCACTGACACGGTTCGGTGTACCGGAAGCAAATATCATCATTGACAAAGCATCGGGCAAGGATACCGAGCGTGAGGGATATCAGTATCTCAAGCGGCAGATACTTCGCCGAGGCGATACGCTCGTCATCAAGGAGCTGGATCGCCTGAGCCGCAGTAAGGCAGATGTCAAGCGGGAATTAGAAGCATTCAAGGAAATGGGTGTCCGAGTCAAGATTCTTGACCTGCCAACGACCCTCACGGATTTCCCGGAGGAGCAGTTCTGGGTGCAGGAGATGATCAACAGCATCCTGATCGAAGTGCTCGGTAGCATCGCCGAAGCTGAGCGGCTAAAAATCCGAATCCGACAACGTGAGGGAATCGCAGCCGCGAAACGAAAGAATGTTCGCTTCGGGCGTCCTCCGAAAACGCTGCCGGAGAACTGGCGTGAGGTCATGGCGGTTGTGAAGCGAGGTGAGATGCGTCCGGTCGATGCGATGCGCGAGCTGGGGATTTCACGGTCGAGCTTCTATCGATTGTACCGCAGTGTATTATAATAGTATGCCAGCCCCGTCATGGGGCAGGCGTTTCTTGCTCTGTGTCAGGTTGAGTCGGAAATTCCGATTCCAATTTGGCAAGCAGGTTTTTAACATTATGAACAGGCTGCTCTTTTCCAGGTATTAGGATACAATATTCAAAGTCAGAAAGAACAAAATGATCTGCTTTCAGGTCTATAATAGCATCGAAAAGATCCTCGACGTTTGGGTGTTTGCCGGAATCCTGTTTGAGTAGTAAAGAATTACGTAACTTTAACTCATTAAGCTGTCGTTGAAGCTGATCCCACAGTTCTGGTGTCGGGTTCGAAGGATATTTAATACTGCCAAAAGCTCTCTGGTTGTTAGCAATTTTGCGGCCAGTTTTTATCAGGCCTTTAAGCATGCAGTTAATCTGATTAATCAACTCTGCCACAACGGAGTCATTAGTAGCTGCCTTGGAGTTAGGCATAGGTGGCGTGCGCCTCTCATCAGGCTTTGTGGTTGCGTCTTGCAGTATTTCGATAATTTCATCTGATTGTGGTTCAATGATACTATCGTTGTTCTGTAATGTATCAGGTTCATTGCCGCTTTCAGAAAAACGCATAGGTTCAGGCGACTTTTGTCGATTGTCAGGTTCATTGTAAGCCACGACAAGTATTTGCTCAAAAGCATCTGTAATTGAATTAAACAGTGTTTCCTCGGTCACATCAGTTAAATATTTCTGATAATTGCAACAGAGCATCGCTTTACTATAGTGCTGTACATAATTCTCCAGAAAACTTTTGAACTTGTTTTTATCCATGCTTTGAGTATTGATGATGCCTACAGCAATTGCGCGAAGAGACCGGCGTTTATTTCCGTTTTTGTAATATGACTGAAAAGCAGAAAGTGACCGCTTGCTTTTTGCGTCACGAATGCCGTTTATATATATGACAATATCCTCGCTGGAAGTGATCTCGCATAGCAATGCCCTGCAAAATGTCTCCTTGACCATAGTCTTATGAACAGCGTTCTCTGCTGTTAATCCATCGTGAATATCGGGCATTGTGCGATAGCCATTACCGAATGCGTCAATGAACTGCCCAAAGTCGATTTTCATTTTCATGCCTCCGTTGGTATATGTCTGCAAATGTCTGCGAATTTCTGTTCCTGTCCAATTGAAAAAGCCCCGCCAGTGTGCTAATGTTGATTTAGCATACTTCCTTCGGCCGAAGCGTAGATGCAAAAAACACTGAAGCAGCCTCCGAGGCGGTGAAAAAGAAAATTGGTTGCAGAAAAGGCGGAAACAACGGCTTTTTCACCATTTTGAATTTTCTATTTTATTTATCACCGCACTTGTGACCGCTATCACAAAATTATTTAGGGAGAGATTTTTATGGCTATCCAAGGACAAGGGCATTTATGGAACAATGCAATTGATCCGGATTTACAGACCGCGATCGAATTTGGGAAGCTCGTAAAGACGCTTGGAATTTCATTTCAGGTGCGTGACCAAAACCTTAAGTTGCTCGCTGGGAAGATTAACAGTGTCGAGGAACTTTTTCGTAGTCCAGCGTTCCTTTCACGCTTGGATCAAAGTATATACCTCGGCGATGCAACTGGTACAAGCTGGATCAAGCTGACAATTAAGAAAGGAAGAATCGTTTCGTTCAGCATTATTTCGTCCATTAAAATCCGATGGGCTGTGCTTTATACTCAAGGGCGAGGCAGCACTGACCTTCTTTATGTCGGCTACACGGCGGGAGCAGACAGCAAAGATGTGAGCACAGCACTTCCTTTAACTGATTTCAGACCAGAGCGAGCTCCAAAATATTTCCCGCACATCGCAGGCGAAACAATGCATGACTCCAAGGAGCTTGGCAAGCTTCTTTGCTTTATTTTATCTGGATTCCTTAATAATCCGGATGCCAAATCTACGCGGTTTCTTGGGAAAGCGCAGGGTTTTGAGAAGGACGAACGGGGGAAACTTCATTTTTGCCCGACCGGTCAGATACCCGCTGAGCTGCATCCTTATCTTCCGCCGAGTCTTCTTAGTCGGCAGAATCCATGTAGCGGCAACACATGTAATGAGGACATGACGCCAATTCTTGCACCGCTGTTCTCCGGAAGCAAGTGGCTTCTGATCGCCTTGTTGTTCAGAGTTGCGAGCTGGATGCAGTTTCTCTTTGCGTGGCGGGATGTCTATGCGGATAACGTCATCGAACTCAAACCCACGCCGGCAATTCCGATTTCATTACTGGTGGCACTCATGACAAATACTCGTTATGACAACCTTGACGCACCGCCAGTCGGTCCCAATATCAAACCTTTGCGGTTTGAATTGGAAACGGTCAACGATGGCGCAGTCGTAGTGGTTGACACTTTCGCTGCCGATCAGGTAAAAAAAGCTGAGAAGGGCTATGACCTGCTGCTTCAAGATGTCTGTGGGGCTGCGGGGAGCAGCTCCGGCGTCCATCATATTATCGCACTAATCTCCGGGTATGCAGATCTGTATCTTCCGCAGGATAAATGCTGTGTGCTGGATCCAGGCGACACTGAAACCTCATGCTCGCCGTCAGTATTCAAGACAGCACTGAAACGGCTGGATGCAAATCTGATTCACCGCATTGAAAAAGGCTGCAATGACGGCGATCTTGAAAAAGTATTCAACAGTCATGTCGATGAGATCACAACGCACATCCCGGGAGTTATCCCGATCTCCAAGCGAAATGTTTACATCATGCTCTGCACGGCTTTTCGAATGTACCGAGAATTCTACAGTCCGCTGTTCGCGCCTGACTTTGAGCAGGAGATAAAGGCATGGCTGATATCCCAGGAACAGGATCGACAGTCGCTCGACGATCTCATTTGTTCGGAATTCGGAAAGATTCTGAACAAAAAAATTGCGGACGGACACTTCAGGCTGGTCCTGAAAGAAGACGTTACTCCCTTTGAAAGCGGAACGAATACAATCATTGTAGACAGACAAAATCGTCGTATTTATGTCGAACCTGATGACAGCTTCGCAATAGCAAGAAACGAGATGCAGACTATCAACGATACGGACAGTCTCACCACCGCTCTTTATGCGCTTCAATATCTCCCGCAAACGCCGAAGGCTGAAAAGAGTGTCCGCGTTACAATATGCAATACTGACGGCGGCGGGCATCATAAATCGTACTTTCACGCGATTGGGTTCGATCTGATATCGCACGATAATCTTCAGCAGTTTGATTTGATTGACAAGCAGATGTTCCTTTTCCGGCGTGATGAGATACCGGCAGAAATCTTCCTGCCGCTGGTGAAGACCGTGGACGGGCGATATGCAGGCAAGATGCTTATATATGAGGCCGAGGAAAACAACATTTACTTTGGCACAGGCAAATCCGGTACAGGAAAATCATGGGCAATCGCGCAGATACTATGTATGCTATTGATGCTCGGACATAATGTTGTCGTGTTCGATGTCAGTCGGACCTATACCAAAGCGAAGTTGTATCGAATGCTGCCTCGGGAAGACGTCGATAAGCTGTTCTGTTTTATTTCGGTCGGAGTTGGGCAAGGCCATATCCCGATTGATCTCGGCACACTGGAAGGCTGTAAAAAGCTGTCGGACAAGAAGGGCGTGCTCTACCGCCTGCTAGCTGCTGCGCTCGGCAAGACTGACCCGGATAAAGCCGTTGCCAGTCGAAAGAAGAAAGCTCTGCAGCACTTCCTTTCCGATTACATCCGCGACAAGGAGGAAACTGTAGATTTTACAGACCTGCTCTCTGAAATGGAGCGAGACGGTCGTATTGATACCGACATCATCGAGTCTCTGTTTGATATATTCGGCGAAATCGACGCAATCGGTTACGAACCAATCAGTTGGGGAAAACTGTTCGAGCGCGGAAACCGCATCATTGTCATTGACCTAGGCAACGAGGTGAGCGATGATACCCATGTGATGCTTGATATTCTGGCGGCATCACTGTTCAGTTGGCAGATGCTGCACGACTCCAAGTTCCTGACCATTGCTGTGGATGAGTTGAAAGATCAAAATCTCGCTTCGAATTCTCCCTTGCGAAGCATCATAACCGATGGAAGAAGGTTTCACACAGCGCTCATTGGCGCAACCCAGGATTACTTCGATCAGCGTCATCCTCAGCTTGACGCAATGCGCCAGGCAAGCATTAAGAGCTTCTGCCGTCCGGGAAAATCTGCGGATAAAATTGCACAGGAGCTCGGCTATGATAACGCAAAGGATGCGGGCTTCAACAAGTTCAAGGCAGGCGATGTGATCATGGATTTCGATGCCTACAGCAAGGAAACTGGCGGGAATGAGCCTATCACGCTGCGAGGCAGGGTTGTCGATTTCGTTGATACCCCGCTCTACGAGAAATTCCTGCGCGAATACGGCAATGTTACACAGCCGCCTAACGATGACAGAACGGTGTGAGCCGCCTGTTACCATAAGCATACACCAAAATGCTTGCTCTGTCAAGTGACATTTTCAAAGAAAGGAGGGACAGCAGCTATGGCAAGCAAAAAAAACACTTCCAGCGCAACCACATTCGCAAAGCTGATCTGGTCCAACATCTTAAGGGCACAGTACCTGAATGGTGTGACAGATCAGCAAATGAGTGAACTGCTGGGCGTGACCACGCGCACGCTGTATAATTACCGTCACGACCCATCAAGCGTAACCGTAAAACAGCTGCAGGCGGTAATCGAAAGCTTCGGCATGGAACCCGAGACACTTTTCCGAGCATAAGCAAAGCAGCGGGGGCAGCAGCCCCCGTTTGCTGTAATATATATCAAAAACTAGGAGGTATGCCAAATGGCAACACTGCAAAAACTTCCGTCAGGCAACTGGCGTGCACAATTTCACATCGTCGGCAGAGACGGCAAGCGTCACCGCAAATCGGTGACCGCACCAACGCGTTGGGAGGCGGAAAGACTGGCAGCGGAGTTTGCCGAGAAAGCGGCGCAGGAAGCAAGCCGTTTCACCGTTGCACAGGCACTACGCGGTTACATTAACCTCAAAAAGAATGTCCTTTCCCCATCAACGATCCGGGGCTACGAGGGCATCCTGAAGCATCGCCTTCAATCAATCATGAATACCGACATACACGATCTGACCAGCTTTGATCTTCAAAAAGCAATCAACGAAGATGCTCTGACCGTCGGACGGAAGTCGATTTCCGAAGCCAAGAATTTGCTTGTCACCGCGCTCAAACTCTACGGCGTACATCTTGAACTCAACGTCACACTGCCGCCGAAAAAGCCAAAGATCAAAAATCTCCCGACCGCAGCCCAGGTCATAAAGATGGTGCGCGGAACGGATATCGAGCTGCCCTGTATGCTGGCACTGTGGCTGAGCCTGCGCGTCAGCGAGGTGCGCGGCCTGCAATTTCAAGACCTGAAAGACGGCGTGCTGACAATCCGACGCAGTAAACTCTATCTTGGCGGCGAGGATGTTGTGCGGGACGTCAACAAGACCTTCACCTCGACCCGTCAGCT
This sequence comes from Clostridiales bacterium Firm_04, assembly GCA_001603005.1. Classification (GTDB taxonomy): domain Bacteria; phylum Bacillota; class Clostridia; order Oscillospirales; family Ruminococcaceae; genus Firm-04. Next base: position 95,316 of record LVAJ01000040.1, on the reverse strand, counting down.
TGTACTGCCGGAATATCTGATTAAGCTGATTGAAGCCGTGCCGCATGAAAGTGATGAGGACTTCATCGTCCCCGTCAATTATCAGATCATCCGGAAGCACCTCAAAAAGCTGGCAGAGGCGAACGGCTATACGCTGACTTTTCATGACCTGCGCCATTTGAACGCTTCGGTCATGTTAATGCTCGGCATCCCGGACAAGTATGCAATGGAACGCGGCGGATGGGCAACAAACACGACGCTCAAAAGCGTATATCAGCACACCTTTGACGAAGAACGGAGAAAGGTCGATGAGCAGATTGACGGATTCTTCAATGCTCTGCTGAACGAATGAGCGTTCCCAAGAGGCACGCTGCTTCCTGTTCACGGGAGACAGCGTGTCTTTTGTGTATGCCGGTCAGACTGCCGCAGCTGCACAGGCATTTTGCCCACCATTGCAGGTGACTGCCCGCGTACACTGCGCGGCATAAATGAACCCGCCTGATTTTGTGATCAGACGGGCTCTTTTATTACATACACAAAATGATGTTACTGCAGGATTTCCGCACCGCCCCATTCAACAACTGCAAAGCCCTTTCTTTCAAAGGGTTCCAGCTGCTGCGGTTCAATCTCCACGGGGCTCTCAAGCGGAACGTATGCCATGAAGATCCGGCACTCGCTGTCAGGCGTCGGTGTGATCGTCAGCTTCGCAGAATTCGTATAGGCATCGCCCTGGAAGGAAATGAGGTTATACGCATTATGCTCCATCAGCGGCAGCCAGTATACGATAAACTCATTCATCTCCTGCTCAGTCAAGCCCATATCAGTGAGCTTTTCTTTGAGAAAGCACTCGGTATCACTGCCTGCTACGCAAAAACCAGTCGAAAAGTCAAAGCGTGTACGGCAGTTGACCGCATCCCAGAACAGGTATCTGTGATGTGACCCGTCCGCTTTGTTCAGGAGCGTGCCGTCCGGATTTGCGACCACATCCCAACCGTTGTCATACTTCGGGTAGGTTGTGTTCAGCTCAGATTCTGTCAGTTCAAGCGCAACATGAACATCAGTTTCCTGTTCTGGATAAAGATAGATAACCGGCTTTTTGGGCGCTTCTTCAAAATAGACCGTACTTTTTCCGTTCGAGTCTACTGTTTTGATCCAGCCATACTGCCCGTTATATTCCGTAAACAGCCAATCATTGTTGCCGTTCTGCATACCTTTTTCAATCAGGCGCGTATTCGCAGGAATGGAAGCGACTGCTTCATAGCTTTCATCGGGGCCGAGATAAAGCTTCAGACCGTCCCTCTTTACAAAGAACGGAACACCGTACTCAAAATGCTCATCAGGTTCAACATAGTCATGTACTGGTTCCGTCACCAATGCCTGTTTCATCAGGGTGAGGTCAGCAGCGTTCAGCTTATCGTCTTTGTAAAAATCAACCGCTTTCCAGTCTGCGAGATGTACATCCGGCACGGCAAGCATCCATTTCTGAAGCAGTACCGCATCGGCAGCATCGAATTTGCCGTCACCGTTGGCATCGCCCGTGGGAGTGAATTTCAGCCAGAACTTCACATCCGCAGCACCATTGTCGAAGGTTGTCACAGTCATATTGCCATCCGGAATAATATGTCCGCCATAATATCCGGGACGCACCTCATCACAGATAAACGAATATCCGCTCGGCAGCGTTTGCCCCTCCAGTCCAAACGAAAAACCTTCCGAACCAAAGGATTTACCAAGATCATTTACGATTGCAGGATTTGTTTCCAGCATAAAGATCGGCCCTGTGGACTCGTAGCCATCAGAGAAATCAGTCCAGATATAAGTATTATCAGCAGCTCTGAGCATAATCGGCTCACCTGTATGAAAGTCAATCAGATTCGCTCTCATCTGACCTGACAGAAGAATAGTCTGAGCGTTATCAAGAACAGCACAGTCTGCAGTCAAAGTATAGGGCGTCGGTTCCTGCTGATCCGGTCTCATTTGAGATGTTCGTGTCCATGAGATTTTTTCATATCCGTCCTTCTCTGCCTGATAGACATACATGATATCAACAGAACCGTCATCATACATATCTCGTGCCTGCATCGTACAGTCAGATGTCAGGAGATACTTTATGTTCTCATATTTATTATTGCTGTCAGGCTCCCATCTGTCTCCGAACTGCTCAACCGTCATCGTACTGAACACAACATAGTTATCCTTGACTGAAACCTCACCGTTGTCCCGGAGATAAGCGCTGAATTCTGCTTTGCCGTCCGGCAGCCAACTGAAAATATCGGTTTCAGTAATGTTCATGTCATCCTTGGCCGAGAAGGAATACCGAGCGAGGGCATGACCGTATTCCAAGCCCGGATCCGGTTTCTCTGCCCATGAGTCCGTGATCACGATATCAAAATCTCCAGCCTTCTGGGGATCAAAGACATCGATCTCATAGTAATATGAGCTGATTTCCGAACCGAAAGTTGTCTGCCGCAGTCTTTTTACCGATTTGTCGGTTATTTGAGTTTCATAACGCACCATCCCCTGGGGCTGACCCTCCGGTACAGGCTCGCGCTTAAAAACAGATACAACACAGACAAGACCGTTATCAATATGCGTTGCACCGTAGGTGTTGCGGAACTCTACGGCAGAATCAAAATCTTTCGGGATCCATTCCGGGAGTGTTGCGACTGCGCCTTCAGCAACCATAGCAGAAGGCGTGAGCAAAGCGGAATCGCTGAAAGAAAACGGCGTAATTACGAATGTTGCTGCGAAAAGTGCAGCAGATAGTTTCGCAAATTTCATATAGTTTCACCTTCCATTCTTCAAAATCAAGATATAAGCCGAAAGAGATTCCTGTGATGATTGACACACGCTATCTGAGTTCCATAAGGGTACTCCTTTCTCTGATCGGCGGTGTCTGATCTGTCGTCCCATACATATCATTGGCAGCAGGTTGTTTTGACGACTCACCTCCATTACTTTGAAAGGATTTGGCTGTTTCATCTTTATTGGTATCACGATGAACAGGAAGAAGGGGTATTCATTTGATTTCACTCTCTAATAGTATAGACCCAAATAAAGTCATAAGGTTACACGATCAGTGGAAAAATATTCCCGCCTTTCGGCGGGGACGGCAGTTTATATAAGTAAAAGGAAGAAAAATCGTCCAAACAGGCAGCGAAAACAAGTCAGCGTGCCTTTCCGTGTGCACACGGTCATGTCTATCCTGCACGGGAGCATCTCTGCAATCTGCGGTTTTCCCCATATCACGCGGTTTTGAAAGCATCCGCCGCAAACATATCCGCGGAATTTCGTGTGCACTTTCGTGTGCACTTGCCCCGAAAAAGGCTTCAAAAAACGGCTTTTTTTGCCTCCGATTCCGGAAATTCATTTCCGGCTGAAAGCAACAAAAAAGTCCTGGATGCTTGATTTTCACGCATCCAGGACATTTTTCAAAAGTGGAGACAGAGGGACTCGAACCCGCGACCTCACGGATGTGAACCGTGCGCTCTAACCAGCTGAGCTATGCCTCCGAATTGACTACCTGATTATTATACCACATTTCGCGATATTTGTCAAGCCCCAATTCAAAGAAAATTGCCCTGCCGGAAAATCAGCAGGGCAATCTGTTCAGAGCGTAGGCAGCTGCAGATCCGAAGACTGCGCCGGCTCATCTTTTTCCTTGGTGATCAGCCAGCCGAACACCATTCCGCAGGCACCGCCGATCAGGTGCGCCATCTGCGAAATGCCGTCATTCGGGTTTGCGATCGCATTGATGATCTCGCCGCTCAGATAGATCAGCGCGACAACGATCAGCGTCACCGGAATTTTACCCTTCTGGTGATTGGTAAAGGAACTCAGCAGAATCAGCATAAAAACAATACCGCTGGCACCGAGCAGCAGCGTTCTCGGGAAGAAAATGACCTGAATCAAGCCGGTCACCAGCGCGGTCACGCCGATCATTTCCAGCATGGATTTCGAGCCGTATTTTTCTTCCAGCATCGGACCAACAATCAGGATCACCATGAAATTGCCGATGAAATGCGAGTAGTCCACATGTCCCAGCACATGCGTAAACAGGCGCAGATACAGCATCGGATTCGCAAGACTCAGACGCCGCACCGAGAAGATCATCTTGTTTGTCCAGCCGTTTGTGATCCAGTTCAGGAGCAGTGCGATCAGCGAAAGCGCGGTCATCGACAGGATGACCGGCGAATTGAAGTGCAGTTTCGGCAGTTTTTGCAGGATTTTTTTCATTTTTCGTTCCTTTCATAAAAAAGCAGATGACTGCGCAGATACCGCCGGAGCGGTACCTGCACAGTAGTTCACTTATATCATTCTTGCAATGATTTTGAGAATGACGGTCATGTCATCAGAATCGGGCGAGCCGTTCTGATTCGCGTCCGCATTGACATAGCCCTGATCGGTCACGGTTGCTTTGGTATCCGCAACCAGAAACCGTGCGAGCAATACCGCGTCGGAAACATCGACATGTTCATCGCATGTGACATCGCCGAGCAATGTGGCTTTCAGGCTCGTTTTGGTCGTATCCGAAGCGGGCTTTGTTTCGGCAGAAGTTGTCACGGACGTCGTTTCCGTGGCAGGCGCAGTCGTCTTGGGCGGTTCGGTCTGCGCGCCGCCTGCTGAATAGAGATCCGTAGGCATTTCGTCCAGCGTCAGCACATTGTCGCTGTTATAGAACTCCTTGAGCATTGCCTTGGGGTTGTTGCTTTCGCCGGTGATATACTCATCATACCACGGGCAGATATACAGCCACCATGCACCCTCATTGCGGATCTTGCTGATATCGGGGATGCGGTCGCACTCGGCAAGCGCAACCATTTTGGTATCCTCGGAATCCCCGACGAGTGTCAGGAACACCGATGTTGCCGGATCGGTACCCCAGCGTGTCGGCGAGCCCTCGTACTTATCATACGCGATCAGATCGACATACTCATTGCCCGGATACCACTCGATCGAGTTCTCCATTTCATAGAGGTTGATCTCCCACAGCAGATTGTGCACGCCGTAGGTTTCGGTCAGCTCGGTATAGAGCAGCTTCCAGAGCTTTTTGTAGACTTCCGGACCGCGGTCGCCCCACCAGAACCATGCCGTACCGTCGCCGTATCTGCCGTAATTGCCCTGTGCCTCATGCAGCGGGCGGAAGATGATCGGGACGCCTGCTTCCTGCACGCGCAGGAACTGTTCGGCAAGCATCTTGACCGCAGCATCGAAATATGCGCGCTCCTTGGACGATTCATCGAGAATATTCTCGGTATTGAAGGTACCGTTCGATGCCTGATAATTCTTGTAGGTGCAGTCCTTCCAGTCCACGGTATCGCCGAGCGTATAGCTCTTGAAGTCGATCGGCACATTGATATGCCAGCATGCGGTTGCAATGCCGCCCTTTTCCTTGCCCCATTCGATCACGCGCTCGGTGGTATTGTCATCCCAGCCGTAGAGCGGATTATAGTTCATGAAATCGAAGCCGCGCACTGCCGGAAGCTTGCCGGTCGTATCCTTGATATAATCGAACTCATACTCATAATTGCCGTCATGTCCGCTGCCGTAGATCTCCTGCTGACCGCTGAGTACCTGCTTGCCGTAATTGTCGGTGAGGAACTTCATCAGCGATTTTGTCTCAGCAGTTGCCTTCTTGTCAGAGGGCACCGGATCAATCTTCATTTCCGGCATCTTTGCATAGCCGAAGGTAACTGTGTCGTAGAGCACATAGCCCCAGCTGCCGGTCGAGCCGATCTCAATGCTGTGCTTGCCTTCCGGAATGTAGAAATAGCCGAAGCTGACATCTGTCCATGTATCTGTTTTGACAAAGTTGACTTCCGCTGCTTTTTCGCCGTCGATCGCGAGATCCTGCAGCCGGTCGCCGAGATAGCTCAGGCTCCGCACCGTGACCTCGTACATCGCGCCTTTTTCCAGATCCACATCAAACTTGACGCCGCCGGCATTTGCTGCCCACACAAATCCCTCTCCGGAATAACCCGGATACTCGTCATTGTAGACCTTTGTTGCGACCTGTCCGCCGGTCGTGACGGGCAGATCCTCTGCTTCTGACTGCAAAATCACAAGATCTTTTTCCACAGCAGTGACCGGCAGTGCTCCCAATACACCGCCTGCGACTGCCGCAGCTGAAATTGCTGCTGTCAGACGTCTGTAACATCCTTTCATTATTTTTACCCCTTTCCAAAAAGCGCAGCATGCAGTTACCCGTTCCGCATGTCTGCGCTTATATTATATCATAAATGCACAAAAAAATCAAGATATCTGGTCAAATTCTAACAAATCAGCAAACGGAAAGCGATAAATATTTGGTAAAGCTGTCACCCTGCACAATCATAAAGTGCAGAAAAGGCGCCACCCGTAACGGAGCGCCTCTCTGCAAATATCATGAAAAACGGAGTTGTCAGTTTTCAGAGGAAACCATGCTCAGCTTACGGCTCATAAAGCGGATCCCAGCTTTCAGCCGGCACAAAGAATGTTCCGAAGCCGTCCTGTGCGGAGTAGATTCCCATATAATTGCTGTGCAGCATGCAGCCTGCGGTCAGGTCGTTGATCGGCGAACCGCTGCTGACCGTCTCCTCTTTGCTGTTTTTCCAGTCATAGCGGAAGAATATCAGCGTTCTGCTGCCGCCGTCCGCAGCATCCTTCACCGCACAGAACATGCCGTTTCCGAGCGAAATGCAGCTTGCATAGTCGTCGGCGGCACGGCGGATCTGCGTGTTTTCGCGCACAACACTGAACGCGCCGGAGCCGAGGTCATAGCTGCACCACTGTCCTTTGCTGTTCATGAACCACATCGCACGCTTGTAAACAGTCCATGCGTTCCACATGACCGGTGCATCGTCTGCGATCGGGAGCGTATAGTTTGTCCGTGCGCCGGTGGAGCAGTCCATGCGGATCAGCGTATTTCTGTTCTGCAGCACATAGATCGCGTTTGCATCGAACGGATCCATCTTCGGATCTGCCCAGCGGATCAGATCACTGTCAAGCCCCTCTGTACCGGGCTTTGCGATCAGGCGCTGTGCACGGGACACAAGATCCACATTGAGCAGATAGGTCACATCCGGATTGACGCCGGCAACATTCGTTCCGACCGAGCAATTCACGAGATACTGCGTTTCATTCACACCGAACATGTTATTCACAACGAAGTCATTGTCGCCGAGTGTCATGCCGTCGATCTCCGTGATCGAAAACAGCAGTGTTTCATCGCCTGTTCTGGTATCCAGCCGGTAGATCTTTGTGCCGCGCTGCACATAGGAACCGTTCACCAGATGCACATTCTGTCCGTCATAATCAGCGCTGTTCGGATTCGAGCGTCTGCCCTCGATGTTATAATGGAACAGCGGGCAGCTGTCATCATTGTGCCTGCAGCCTTCCTTGCGGCAGATCGTTCCGGTACGGTTCAGATTGCCGTTCTGATCTTCCGCAAAGCGCGAACCGCTCTGTCCAAGCTCATAATATTCACCGCCGTCCATCCAGAAGCCTCTGCCAAGGAAAATCGGCTCCATCGTAGAACCGCCGAACACATTCGCAGCACCTTCCGGCACCTTGAACTGTGCAGTCGTTTGTGCAGCAGTCGTCGTCACTGCGGCAGTTGTCGTGCCGCTCTGTGCAGTCGTTGTGATGCCGCTTCCGGTCGTGCCGGCAGCCGTCGTGCCGCTGACGAATGTGGTTGCTGCGGGCTCTGCGCTGCTCTCCGAAGCGTCTGCAAGGCTGTAATTTCTGCCGAAATAGAGTGCTTTTCCGGTGTTCATGTCGATCATCACGCCGTCCTCGCCGTGCTTTGTGACGCTGTCGGTGTATTCATAGGTGTAGAGCGGGAGCATCATCACCAGCGTATCGCCGTCTTCCGTCAGCTCGACGGTTGCGGGATTCGGGTTGACGTCTGCATCCCAGAGCAGATCTGCCGGAACCGTATACACAAGCTTTTCATCGCGCGCATCCAGCGTCGCTCTGAACACGCTGAACGTACCGTCTGCAAGCAGGATCCGGTAGCATGCGTTCTTCGTCTGGACAATGCTGCCGTCCGCAAATGTACGCTCTCCGCTGAGCAGATTCGTCTTTGTATCAAAGAAAACCAGATACTTTTCCTCGCTGTAACTCATGCTGTCTTTGTCAAGTTTCTGATAAACCGCGTAGATCCTGCCGTCAACGATCACTGCGCTGTACAGCTTTTTATCCTCCGGCATTTCAAAGACCGGTTCATCGCCCGTCATATTGCCGTCTGCATCGAAATGCTGGAATGTACCTGTATCATAATTGCAGCCGTAGATGCCGTCCTCTCCGCCGCCGGCAAGATACGTGTACATGCCGAATGGAAATTCCTGCGCTTCGCCGGTTTTGAGGTTCACTGCAACGGACTGACCGTACTGCGATCCGTTTTCGACGGTATACACCAGCGTATCGCCTTCGCGGCAGATGCGTGTAATCGGACCGTCATTCGGACGCAGATCCTGCCATTCTGACGCATCGACCAGCAGCGTTTCCTCGCCGAAGCTGTCCAGCTCGAAGATCTTGTCATCGTGAATGCTGTACATCTGCTTGCCGTCGGAATAGAAGTTCTCCGGCTTTTCCGCCGATACGCTTCTGCCGCCGCCTGCTGCGGACCACTTCTGTCCCTTGTAATACCAGCTGGTATCATCCTTGTAGAAGTCCGCAAACACATCATTGCCCGAATAAACGCGGATTTCACCCTGTCCGCCGAAGATGTTTTCAGTCTGTTCGAGATCTTCTGTCATACTGCTTTCCGTATCGGAATTTGCGATTGTCGGCTTTTTCAGCCGCTCTTTGTATGCGACAACGCCGACCACAACGGCAACGGCTGCCGCGACTGCGCCGAAGCTTGCCGTCATGCGGCGGATCTGCCGGATCCTGCGCCGTTCCGCGCCGTCCCACGAGACCGCTTCTTCGATAAATTCGCCGCGGATCGTACCCATAATATTCATATAATCCTGTTCTTTCACAGCAATCCCTCCCCCTCAAGATGCTCCTTCAAATGATTGCGTGTGCGCAGCAATGTCATTTTGACCTTGCTCTGGCTCACGCCGCATTTATCGGCGATCTCTTTGATACTGAGGTTGCTCCAGTACCGCAGCACGAACATAACTCTCGTTTCTGCCGGAAGATCACCGAGGAAGCTGTTCAGTTCATCCGAGACTGCGCGTGCATCGAGCTGTGCCTCCGGATTTTCGTCTGAAGCGAGCACCTCCTCGATCTCGCTGAGTGCGACTGCGACTTCTCCGCCGCCGCGTTTTGCAGCACGCTTGGAAGCACGGCGGTTGCACGCCATGTTCCGCACGGTGACGGTCAGAAATGCCGCCAGATTCTGCGGTTTTGCGGGCGGAATTGCCTCCCAGAGCTTGAATAGCGCGTCGTTGACGCATTCCTCCGCATCCTCGCGTGTGCCGAGAATGCTTTTTGCGATGCTCTGGCACAGCCCGCCGTATTTCCGTTCGGTGTGGGCAATTGCCTGCTGATCCCGCCGGAAATACAGCGCGATGATCTGGTCATCCGCTATGTTCTGCATACGGTTCATCTCCTTGTATGTATTTGACTTCTGAGGTCCCTCTATCCTTTACGACAGCAATCGCATGCTGTGCGTCACAGGTTGAATAAATAATTATGATTTAACATATGAACATTCTGCGCGGCAGAATCATTCTCATATCATGATCATATCATTATTATATATAGTATACCGCATGAAAGCGCTGAATGTATCACAGTTCCGTTTGCATGCCGATTTGACATGTCGATTGGAATATCGCGCAGCGATACCGCTGTTTTTCACTTTTCATTCTTCACTATTCACCATTCACTCTATCTCTTGGGAGCAATTACGCCGCAGAAGCCGCGAATAGCGGCGTGCAGTAACGAAACATTGGAGAGCCACGCTGCCGGCTCCCGAAGGGGAATGCCAGCGGGGGCTCCCCGCTTGCGTCCTGTCTCCCATGTTTCGCCGCAGTTCCTCTCGTGCGCTTCGGCTCCCCGCGGCGGGGGTGACAACCCAAGAGAGCGGGGAGTCGTCGCTCCGCTCCGGTCTCCCCCTCTCTTAGGTTTTCGCCCCCGGAGCCCCCGCTTTCCTCACTCTCTCCCCTCTGGTGCGCGCCACTGTCGCTGCCTGTTTTTGGGGGTTCAGTTGCCCTGAACACCTTCGCCGTCCGCGTCCGCCTGCGTATGCTCCCGTTGCGCTCCATTTTCTCTTTTCACTACTCATTCTTCACCATTCACCATTCACTCTATCTCTTGGGAGCAGTCACGCCACAGAAGCCGCGAATAGCGGCGTGAACTGCAATTGTTGGGAGAACCACGCCGCCGGCTCCCGGAGGGGAATGCCAGCGCGGGCTCCGCGCCCGCCCGCCCGTTGACAAGCAGGCTGATTTATGGTATACTGAAACCAAATCAATCGTTTCTGGAGGACAATCAATATGGCAATGGGCATTCAGCCGGAAGAACTGATCGCCGAATACTGCGATCTGAACGCAGTCACAAAAGCACTGCACCGCGCAGACCATGCTGCGGTACGAACCGAAATCGACAAGGCAATGCGCGCAATTCTGGACGCCGATCCGGATGACGAAGCACTGTCCCTGCTGGTCAACTGCCTGTTCGTGGTGCTGCAATATCATGTGTTTTATACATTTCTCGATACAAAATCGCTGACGCTCGGCGAAAACTATGCCGCGCGCCTTGCCATGCGCAAGGACTGGACTGCATGGAAATCCGGCGATGCATTCGGTGCGGAAAGCTGGCTCTCCGCCGACGGCGATGCCGCAAAACGGCTCGTGTTCGAGGCGATCGAGTCGCTGCATCTGACCGCAGAGGACTTCGACGAAGTCCCCGCCCCCGAAATGAAAGAGCCGAAATGGCAGAAGAAAACCTACGGCGACTTTGAACTCGTCACGATCGCTGACGCCGAGATCACCGATGACGGCGGTCTTGCAGCGGACAAAAATCCCGCCGGCAAAAGCTATGTGCTGAAGGACAGCGACGGCGTAACATACTATCTGAATAATATCCGGAAATCGTCGGTGCCGGGCGGTCTGGATGCCGATACCGAGCATCTCTATACCGCGGACGGCTGGATCGACGGCTACACCGGAAAACAGCCGCGCGAGATCGAATTTGAGATCTATGACGGCGGATTCATCTTCACCTATACGACGGACGGCGTGGACGATTCCTGTGCGGAAAAGGATCCGCGCTGGATGCCCTATGAGATCTGGGTGCAGGGCAGAATCGCCAGGCGCAGAGCACAGCAGAAAGCGTTTCTCGCAAAATACGGTCACTGAACGCAATCCAAACGAAAGGCGGGAAGAATTTTGGCTTCCTTTTCCAATCTGACCAAGCAGGAGATCTGCGGGAGCATCCGCAAACCCGCGGAGCGCCGCGCCTTCCTGACCGGCATTCTGCTCGGCTCGCGCAGATGCTCCGCAGAGGAGATCGTGCTGCAAACCGAATGCGAAGCGCTTGCGGGACTGTTCCCGCAGCTGATGCAGACGGCTGCCCCGAAGCTGAAATATGACACCGAATACCGCGGCAGAAACAGCCGGCAGGCGGTCTGGTGCTTCACGGTCAGCGGCAGAAACGATACCGCCGTGCTCTGCAAAGCACTCGGTATTCAGCCGGAGCACCGCGCAGATGCCTTTGCTTCGCTCTCTGAATCTGCATTCGCCGCCGCGCTTGCCGGATGCTTCGTCATCAGCGGCAGCGTCACGGATCCCGAACGCGGCTATCATCTCGAAATCGTCATGCCGGATGCCGATGCCGCAGAAGCCGTCCGCCGGAAATTAGCGGACTTTCAGCCGACCATTCCGCTGAAAGCGACCGTCCGCAAGGGCGATACGATCCTCTATCTCAAACAGAATGAGCAGATCTGCGATGCGCTGACCTTTTTCGGCGCGCCGAATGCGTCCATGTCGCTTGTGGAGCAGCAGATCTACAAAAGCTTCCGCAGTCAGACGAACCGCCGCATGAACTGCGATCTTGCGAACATTGACAAGACCATTGCCGCAGGCGCACAGCAGGTGCAGGACATCGAACTGATCCGCAGAACGATCGGGCTGGATGCGCTCCCGGAGACCTTGCAGGAAATCGCGGTCGTCCGCTTGCAGGATCCCGAAGCCAGCCTGACGGATCTCGGCGCACAGTGCAATCCCCCGCTGACGCGCTCCGGCGTGCATCATCGGCTGCACCGCATCTCCGAGATCGCAAAAAAGCTCTCGGAGCAGTGAAAGAGATATCGCTTCGCGATGAGTTTGAATGGGCTTCATGTACGCTTCGCTATAAATTTGCTATCCCTTTGGTGAGGTATTTCGCCGTCTGCGGACGGCGACCAAAGAGCGCTGCCCTTTGGAATCCTGCGAGCTTTTGAAAAAGCTCGACCAAAACTTTTATTTCGGCTTTGCCGTGCGCTCCGAATGCGTAGTGCGTAACTTAGGTGCACCCAATCCACTGTTCACAATTCACTTTTCCGCTGGGTGCAGTTATGCAACAGAAGCCGCCCCTTTGGAATCCCATACCACTCATAGAAACGGCGCAGCAGAGCAGATCTGCCGCGCCGCTTTTTTTCAGGGATCCTGCTTCTGATGCTGCCGGATCCGGAGCACCGTTGCCGCCGTAAATACCGGCAGTGCGATCAGCAGCAGTATGTCGCATACGCGTTTCAGCCAGTCCGGCATGGAACCGGAGAAGATTGCAGCCGCACCGCCGCAGATCCCGCAGACGATCAGGCTGATTGACCAGACCATTTTCAGCTTCATTCGCACACCTCAACCTGTTTTTTTCAGCTGCGGCACGATCTGATCCAGCAGCAGCTTTGCATGATCGTAGGCAGTCTGCATTTCCTCTGCGGTGTTCATGTTCTCCCGCGGGATCCGCAGCGCCAGATAGCTGCCCTCACGCAGCGGCGCCGTCACGCCTGCGAGCGACGTGAAATTCGTGCCGTCGAGTTGCAGCCGATAGCCGTCAACCAGCGGGCAGTCCGGATACAGCTCTTTCAGGCTGACAAACATGTCTTCCGGCTGGAGATACGCCTCTGCATCGGCATCCGAGAGCACCAGCATGCAGGTATCGCTCTGGAACTGCACATAAAGCTGCGTGTTATACGCCGCGACCGATGTGCCGCCCATTTCCATTGTCATTTCCGAGACCGGAATATACACCGTCTGCACAAGCGCCTCGCCGTCGGTGTTATAGTCCGGACACATGCCGGCAAGCCAGCTGCAAAGCTGCGGATTCTGCTGATCCAGATCCGGATTTGCCGAGAGCACCAGGATCCGCAGATCCGGATTCTCGCGCGTCACGAAGTCATAGATCAGAAATGCACCCAGCAGCACGACAAATGATGCAATGCCGAGCCACCATTTCGCGTGATAGAACCAGTTGCCGATGCGCTGCCAGACGGTATAGTGCTTCTCCGGTTCCTGCTCCGGAAACACCTTGTCGCTGTCGGTGATGACGCCCTGTTTCAGGCGCATCAGATCGACCTTTTCCTCTGCCAGCTCCTTTGCGTATTCCTCGCGCGCATGATACGCGGCGTCCTCGGTTTCCGCCTGCCGCCTGCGCTCCTTCAGTTCCTCTGCGCGGCGGCGCTTCGCCTCAATCTCCATTGCGTTCTGATACGCAGAGACCTTTCCGGAAGGCTTTTCCGGTTCCGCCTGCGGTTCATTGTTCTTATTTTCCGGTTCCTGCACAGCAGATCCCCCCTGATACTCAGATTTTCATATATCTTTTTGAAAATGCTTTATCCGCACACAACACAGACAGCATGTACCGCGGAATGCGATACATGCCGGCTGCATGATTATTTGATTGCTTCTGCGACTTTCGGTGCAAGGACGATCGCCAGTGCGATGAACATGACCTGCAGGAAATTGATCGCGATGCGGAATCCGATCGTGAATGTGAATGCACTCAGCCCGATCGTTGCCGGATCGAACCCGAACTGCAAACTTTTGCCGAGCCATTCCAGCATCGGATCATGCGTCGCGATGCACGCATTTCCGAGATAATGCCCGCTCAGGATCGCAATGATAATGAGAAATAGATACGTCAGCTTGAGTTTCATAAGACCGTTCCTTTCTTTTGTTTATCTGTTCTTTCTATCTTGTTATCTGCCGGTCGAACCGAAGCCGCCTGCTCCGCGGGCTGTCTCCGGAAGGATATCCGCTTCTGCAAGCGCCGGAAGATATACCGGTACAACGATCATTTGCGCAATGCGCATGCCGTTCGTGACGGTGAACGGCGTATCGCTCTGATTGATGAGCGGCACGCAGATCTCGCCGCGGTAATCGGTATCGACAATGCCGACGCCGTTTGCCATGCCGATGCCGTGCTTTGCCGCAAGGCCGGAGCGTGCGCAGAGCATCAGCATTGCCTCGCTGCAATCGAGTGCAGCCGCAAGCCCCGTCGGGATCAGGCGGATCTCATGCGGCGGGATCTCAACATCTGCCGTCAGACACGCCGAAAGATCGAGTCCGGCGCTCTCCGCAGTCGCGCGCACCGGGATCACGGCAGCATCCCGCAGCCGTTTGAAGGTCAGCTTCATATCGCCCCGCCTTTCCGTTTCTTGAAGTCTGTTCTTATCTTTCAAGTATACCATAAACCGGAGAATTTTGCAAGGCATTCCGGCAAATTTATTGCAATTCCGGCGAAATATTTCCGGTTTTCCCCGTCAGCAGTACCGCAGCCGGCGCAGATCCTCAAACAGCACATCCGGCTCCTTCCGGTAAAACAGCTTCTGCCGGCATTCCGCATAGGACGCATGGACAAAATTGCAGATTGTCAGGTCATAGTACCAGATGCCGGTATATTGATATGCCCCGCGCTGATTATAGATGATCCTGCCGTACTCCCCCATCTGCAAATGCATTTTATTGCTGTAAATACCGTCGTGCTCCTTGCCGCAGTAGCCGATGTGATAGGCGCCGTCTGACTTTGTGACCGCGAGCCTTGCCGGAAACGGACCGGGATGATACCCGCCGTCAAAGAATGCATCTGCACCATAGGCTTTCACCATGCTGTGTATGCAGGCGATCTGCTCCGGATCCTGCTGCAAATACACCATGTGCAGCAGAATTTCATTTTCCGGCGGGATCTCCTGCGGGAGCGCCCAGAACCGGACTGCGCGCCGCTGCGCCGCGAAGACCGGATACCGCACATCCTTGCAGTACCGCAGCGTGATGATCTGCGCAAACAGCATATCCTTCCCCCTTCTGCCCGCCGGAACGCAGCAAACGGGCACTGTCCGGCTTCCGCGGCAATCCCGCAGCACCGGACAGCACCCGCTCTGTTCAGCGATACATCGCAATAATTTCCTCTTTTTGCAGACCGACTCTGTCCGAGCAGTCATACTCCTCATAGAACAGTCTGGTCGGCGTATTGACCTGCACGACATGCCGTCCGCCCGCATGCTTATACTGTGTGATGCGGAAGCTGATGCGCTCGTCATCCACTGCATCCAGCATGACAGACATATTGCTCTCGGTCTGCTCCGTGCCGATCAGATGCGCGGACGTCGAGAACTGATAGATCTCCGGCAGTCCGTAGGATCTGGTATGTGTGATCGTCAGGACGCGCTTGCGTGCCGCGAGGATCTTCTCCTGCTGCGGCGTATTGTGAAACGCATCCAGCGCGATCAGATCCGGCATGGACGCAACGCGCAGCGTTTTCAGTCTTGCGCAGCCCGAAAAGGCACCCGTCCGGATCGCGCGCAGCGAACGCGGCAGCGTGACCGCTTCCAGTGCAGCGCAGTTGTGGAACGCATTGGCGCCGATGACCGCAACGCCTTCCGGAATCGTGATCTCCCGCAGGAGTCCGCAGCCCTCAAAGCAGCCGATCCCGATGACGCCGTTTGAGCCGTCCGGATAGCGCATTTCGCCCGGCATGACCACATTTTCCAGCATATCGCAGTCGCGGAAGGCATAGGCGCCGATCTCGCAGAGCGAATTGGAAAGCGTGGCGCGGCTTAATTTTCTGCACTCCCGAAAGCCGCTTTCGGAGATGACCAGCATCGTATCCGGCATTTCGAGTTCCACGATATCCTTGCCGCGGAACTCTGCACGATCCACATGGTCGCGGAACTTGTACCGGATCTTATCCGCATTTTGTTTTCTGAACAGTCCCATCTTACATTACCCCAATCCCTGTTATTTTTTTTGTACTGCTTTTGTGCGGCATCCGCCGCGGTCCCCGAATGATGATTTCCTTCCCCGCACAGGACGGCTGCACTCCCCAATGCAGCGCCCCGTTTTACATCACGATCGTATATACGATCTGCTTGATGTTCTCGCCTTCTAAGAAGAACCGGACTGCCTTGCCCTCTGTCTGGTACATTGCATAGGCAGGTGTCTCCTGATCCGGCGTGCCGTATTTTGCAAGAAGGTCATCATAGGTATCACCGACCTTGATGCCCTCATTGGTTGCAGCGGTATCGTCCACCAGATCGACCTCATAGAGGCGGTTGAGCGACTGGTCGTGCTCATCCGGATAGGTGACGACCTGCACGCCGCCGTAGGTGTAATAATAGCTGACGCCGGTGAATGCGCAGGACGGCGCCTCAAAGACGCTTTCTGCCTCGCCGAGCGCTTCCAGCACCGGAGCGGCTTCCTCGCCGACCACGATCGTCGTGCCGTTCAGCACATAGTCAAAGGTGATCTGTGCGGTCTCCGCAGTCTGCTCCGCAGCGCTCTCCTCAGACGATTCCGCTTCCGAAGACGCTTCCTCCGAGGACTCCGCTGCTGATTCTTCTGCCGCAGAAGACTCTGCCGCAGAGGATTCCGAAGATGCCGGTGCGGTGCTGCTGTTGTTATCAGCGCCGCATCCGCAGAGCATGGTCAGCAGAGCAGCAGAACATACTGCCGCCGCGAGAAGTTTCTTGTTCATATCTGATCTTCCTTTCTGTTGTTCGGAAGCTTACGCTTCCCCTTTCACATTGCCGTACTGCTCCAGATTCTGAAGCTGGCGGTCCACCTCTGCGTGATAGCGCGCACAGATGTCATTCCACTCCGCCTGAAGCTGCGGCTCATGACTGCGGTCCTGCAAATCAAATTTCTCTGTCAGATATCCGCCGAACCAGTCCGCGAGCTTTTCCGCTCCGTACACGTTCAGATGCAGTCCGCCGTCATAGGTATCTGTTTCAAAGTCAATGCCGGTCGCTTCCAGCTTGTCCTCGTTCAGGAAATTGAGATACGGCAGATGATATTTGGATGCATAATCCGTGATCTGCTGATCCCATTCGTCATACCAGAACGGATAGAGCGAAGGCGCCTTCACCAGCACGAGCTGAATATGATTTTCTGCACAGAGCTGCATCATTTTCCCGAGATAATCCCAGCAGGTATCGCTGAACGCATAATCGGTCAGCGGTGTCGGGTTCGGGACATTCTCCGCTGCCTTTGCATCCGCACGCAGATAGTAACCGGAGAAGAAATTAGGCTCTGCACCGAAATAATACCTGAAATCATCCGCTGTCAGCTCACTCCAGCGGGAATGGTAGCGCAGGACGGGGAATACATAGGAAAGCGCGCTCTCCTCCTCCGTCATCGACGCTTTGATATTGTTGATCTTTGCACCGGACCACTTCATGCCCTCAATGGACATGCGGTTATACGCCTCATTCTGCGGCTCGCCGTATTTCATCGAAAGTACGTTGAAAACGACGACCTTCGGCTTTTCATACCGCAGCGTATCCTCCAGCAGATAATAGGACTGCCAGATCAGCTGCTGCGCCGATCCGCGGATATAGGACGAGATGCCGTACTGCTCCCAGAGCTTCACCGGCGAAAAATTCTCATAGCATTCGCAGTCACCGATGAACAGCACATCATGATCCTTGCCGCTGTTGTAGTAATCCGCGATGAGATTGCCCTCCACCACATCAGACATATATTTCGGCTGCACGAGCCGCTGATAGGCAGCGAGCAGAACGCCGGCGGTCAGCACCATTGCCAGTCCGGAAAAAAGGACTTTTTTGTTTGCCATGTTCACTCCCTGAATTTACCGTCAGAACTGATTATAGATGAACTGACTGGAGTCGTAGCCGATGCCGTAGGCACCGAAGATCAGCACGATCAGCAGCAGCGTCACGGTCATGCAGCAGCTCAGCACACGGGATCTGTCCCAGATGCGCTTGCGCACGCTGCCCTTTCTGCCGAGCAGACTTGCAATGAACAGGATGACCGTTCCCGCAAGCAGCACGCCGTAATCCGCCGCCGTCAGCTTCAGCTGCATCAGGCTGCCGTCCCAGAATACATGCACATTCCATTTATAGAACATCGTGCCGAACATTTTGAAGGTCAGCGGCACATCGCGGTAGCAGTCGAACATGCGCAGGCAGCCCATCATGAGCGTCGTGCGGATCGCCTGAAACCCGTCGTATGCATGCGTATTGCTCCACGCAAATTTCTTGTGGAATCTGCTGTAAAGCGGCGTGCAGCGTTCGGAGATCAGGATGATGACTGCGTTCATCAGTCCCCAGACGATGAAGTTCCATGCTGCGCCGTGCCAGAGACCTGTCACGAACCAGACAACGATCGTGGAGACATAGACCGGCAGATATTTGCCGATGTTCTTGCCGAGCTTTTCGCGGCTCCATTTGGAGAGTTTCAGCATCGGCTGTGCCACGCTGATCGGATAGAACAGATAATCCTTGAACCATGTACCGAGCGTGATATGCCAGCGCCGCCAGTATTCGGTGATGTTCTTCGAGAAGAACGGGCGCTGGAAGTTCTCTGCGATCGGGATGCCGAGCACCTGCCCGATGCCGATCGTGATATCAATGCCGCCGGTGAAATCGGCGTAAAGCTGCAAAGTGTAGTACAGCATGCCGAGCAGCGCATACATGCCCTGATACTGCTCCGGATCGGAGATCAGCAGCGTGACAGCGGGCAGGATGCGGTCCGCCAGCGCCACTTTTTTGAAGTAGCCCCAGAGGATGCGCTGCACACCGAGCTGCACGCGCTCCGCGTCAAAGCCGTTTCCGGCATACAGCCCCTTTGCAAGATCGTCATAGCGGCTGATCGGTCCCTGAATGAGCTGCGGGAAGAATGACACAAACAGAGCCAGTCTGCCGAAGTTCTTTTCGCAGGGATATTTTTCGCGGTACACGTCGATCGCATAGCCCATTGTCTGGAACAGATAGAACGAAATGCCCATCGGCAGCAGGAAATTCGGAACAGGCAGCGTTCCGTGCTCCCCGAACCAGCCGATGATGCTGTTGACATTCTGCATCGTAAATGCGCCGTATTTGATGACAGCAAGCATGCCGAAGTTGAAGATCAGCAGCAATGTGAGCCAGCGTCTGCGCTTTTTCTTTGCGCGCTCCTTGAACGCTTTTTTCTCATCTCTGCTCCATTCGGATTTATGCGCCGAGACCTCGTCTTTCGCCGCGCCTGCCATTTTTTCGATCTTCCGCGTGATGAAGAATGTGCTCACTGCGGTTGCCGCAATATAAAGCAAATTCGTCCAGCCGGAATACGCATAGAACGCAATGCTCGCTGCGAGCAGCAGCATCCAGCGGTACTTCTGCGGGATCAGAAAATACAGCAGAAACAGCAGGATCAGCCCGAAGATAAAGAGCGAATCGGTAAACAGCATTACTCGTCCTCAAGCGCCGCGATCATCTCTGCAAGGGCGTCTGCGGAGTTGAAATTCTCCGGAATGATCTTGTCCGCCGGAATGGTCACATCAAATTCATTGCTCAGCTCGGAAATCAGCGTCACAATGTCAAAGGAATCAAGGATCTTCTTGTCGATCAGCTTGTCCTCGTTCTCAAAATCCACATCCTCATGCAGATCCTGCAAAATCTCAAGAATCGTCTCACGGATTTCGTTCATGGTAGCATTCTCCTCACTCTGTTTGCGGGCGGTCATTCCGCCTCATAGCGTGCTGCAAGCGCCTTGCGGTCGAGCTTGCCGTTCGGGGTGTGCGGCATTTCGTCGATCTGCCGGATCCGGTTCGGCTGCATGTAGCGCGGCAGGCGCTCTTTCAGATAGGCAGCAAGCGCCGCCTTTTCCGCCGGTCCGGTATAAAACAGGACGATCTTGCCCTTCACCTTATCATAGATACAGCCGACGAACTCCACGCCGTCGAACAGTCCGCAGTTGATCTCGATCTCGCCGAGCTCGATGCGGTGTCCCATATGCTTGATCTGATAATCCTTGCGCGAAACAAACACGAGGTCGCCGTCCGCATTGTAATGCGCGATGTCGCCGGTGCGGTAGATCAGCTCCTGAAAACGCGTTTGCAGCGGATTCTGCGTAAAGACCTCGGCGGTTTTGTCCGGCTGCCCGAAATAGCCCATTGTCAGGCAGGTGCCGCGAATGCAGATCTCGCCCGGCTCGCCGAATGCCGCCTCTTTGTCATGCTCATCCAGCAGAATGATGCCGGTGTTGCGGAACGGCTTGCCGATCGGAATGGCTTCCGTATCTTCAAATTCGCGGTTGACATGATAATAGCAGCTCATGCCGGTCGCTTCGGTCGGGCCGTACAGGTTCGTGAACTTCGCATCCGGCAGCACCTCGCGCCACAGGCGGTACTGCTTGACCGGAAAGACCTCGCTGCCGAACGCGACCGTATGCAGCGTTTCCGGCTTGACCGTCTTGAATGTGCCGGTCGCGGAGATCATGGTCAGCGCCGAGACAACCCAGCAGACCGTATTGATCCGGTGCGCGTTGAGATACTCGACCAGCTGGATCGGGAACGAGAAGCACTGCTTCGGGACGAGCCATGTGGTCGCGCCGAATTTCAGCGTCGGGTAGAGCTCTTTCAGACATGCGTCGAAATAGAGCGGCGTCTGGTTGCCGAACACGGTTTCACTGTTGAAGCCGAGCGTTTCGGACAGATTCTCGATATAGTCGATGACCGAGCGATGACATGCCAGAATGCCCTTCGGCACACCCGTCGAGCCGGATGTGAACACAATATAGATCGGATCAATGTCCAGCTGCTTTGCACGGATCTGCGCAAGCGCCGCATCATCGACCGGCGTCCGGATCATCTCGTCAAAGAGATAGTATCTACCGGTATATCCGAATTTGCCGAGCTGCTCCTGCGTCACGGCATCGCAGATGACCGCGCGCGGTTTCAGCTGTTCGAGGATCATTTCGATGCGGAATGCCGGCATCTCAACGTCCAGCGGAACATAATAGCAGCCTGCATAGATCACGCCGAAAAAGGCATTGATCGCCGCAGGAGATTTCTCCATAAACACGACAACAGGCTCACCCGAAAGCCCGTCTGCATGCAGTGCCGAGCCAATCGCCCGTGCATTCTGCGAGACCTGCGCAAAGGTGAGCTGTGTCTGATCGTCCGCGAATGCGATCTTATCGGGCACCCGCGGAAGCGTCTGTTCCAGATATTCAAGTACATTGGTCTGCATTTTCATGCCTTCCTTTTGAACATGTTCTTGTTTCTTTGATACTTCCTGATGATCGGTCAGCGCACGCCGTCTTCCGGCTTCACGCGGTATCCGCAGGCTTCGATCGCGCATTCTGCCAGCACGACCATTGCGTCGAGAAAGCCCGCGCCGATCTTCTGTGTCTGCCGGATGACCGAAAGCTCGGTACATCCGAGGATGACGCATTCCGCGCCCTGCGCACGCATCGAATGCGCCACGGAATGGAACCGCTCCATATCCGCAGGCTTGCCGGATTTCACATCGTCATAGATGATGCTCATGACCTCTGCCTGATTGGCAGCGTCCGGCACGATCGGCGTGATGCCGCAGTCCGTCAGCGCCTGCTGAAAGGTTCCGACCTGCAACGTGCCGCTCGTCGCCATGATGCCGACCTTCTGCATGCCGCGCCGTTTGAGGACGGCAGCACTTTCGGTGATCGGATTGATGAGCCTTGCCTGCAGATCGCTTTTCAGCTGCGGATAAAAGCTGTAAGCAGTCATGCAGGGCATTACCAGCACGCCGCAGCCCATTGCTTCGAGCTTTCTGCCCGAATCCAGCAGAACCGGATAGGGGCTCTCCTGCGAATGACCGAGCAGAAACGCGGTTCTGTCCGGCGTCTGCGGGCGGCTGTACAGGAAAACTTCAATATGCTCCTGATCGGTCGCGGCATCGGTCTTGTCCGTCAGCAGTTCGAGGAACTGTGCGGAAGCCATCGGACCGAGTCCGCCGATAATTCCCAGCTTCTGTTTCATGTGCCGCCTCAGTTCGGAGTTGCCGGATAGAGGCTCTTGTCGCGGTTGAAGCAGTTGTTATTCCAGCTGGAATAGTTGTCCATCTGCGCATCCGTCCACATGAAGAAGTCGGAGACATCAAAGCGCGGTGTGGTATCGAAATGGTACCATGCGCCGTTAATCTTGATGAGATTCCAGTAATGCGCGTTCTCCCATTCGTTCGTCTTTTCCTTTTCGACGGTCATATTCTCAATTTCCGCGCAGGAAAGGAGCAGTCTGGAGAATGCATAGTAGTTGCGGCAGTCGCCGTAGCCGTTATAGATCGCGACAACAGCGGCATGCTTCCAGTCGATAATGTCCTTGTTATCTGCATAGAACATGTGTCCCTGCACATAATCATAGATCGCTCTTGCCAGTTTTTTCTGATCCTTGCTGCCGACCGTTTCTTTCAGACCTTCGACAATCGCATCGCCGATGCGGTAAACATCCTCTGTACCGAGCTTCGCGACATCGTCGATCGACGGAAGAACCGTCAGCTTCGCAGTGACCTCTGCGACATTGCCGACCTGATCCTCGGACGTATAGGTGATCTCATAGGTGCCCGCCTTGCGGATGCTGAAGCCTTCCGGCTCCGCCACCGTCACTTTCGTTTCAAGGCTGCCGCCGTCGATCGCCTTGACGCCGCGCATATAATAGACCGGAATGCCCGCAATGGTCTGCATGTCCTTGACGCCGCTGATGACAGGCGGTTCGCCGTCACCCTCGACGAGATATTCCAGATCAATCGTCGTGCTGTTGCCGGCTGCGTCCGTCGCGATCAGCGAGATATCCTTGATGCCCTCGGTCATCGTAGAGGGCTGCTCCGAGAAATGATAATCGACCGGAGACAGATCGTCGCAGCTCTTGACAAAATCCGCGACCGTCAGCTTCTGGTTCAGATAAAATGTCAGGTTGTCCTTGAAATTCACGACCGGCGCGACCGTATCCTGCACGACCAGCGTAAACTCCTTTTCTCTGCCGCCGCTCGTCACCGTGACAGGATACGAGCCGATCTCGGTAATCCCGCTGAGATCAAGGGAGATCTCCGCATCCTCAAAGCCTCTGCCGAGCAGCTCTGCCGGCGTCACCTCCGAACCGAGCTCCATATGCAGCACCGGCTCCTGTACGGAAAGCACTGCATTTTCCGTCCGGATCGAGCCGTCTGCCAGCTGCAGCAGGATCGCAACGTCCTGATCGCCCGACAGCTCCTGCGGGGCGACGACATAGCGCGCCTCCCCGACCAGCTCGCGGTATTTTTCATTCAAAAATGCATCTGCCGGCGGGACATCCTCGCCTTCCCAGACCTCCAGCCGGTCAACCGCATAATCTATGCCGCCGGCTGCCTGAACGGTTGCGCTGCCGCCTCTGCCTGTCACGACCGAGATCGCGATGATGCCGAGGACTGCGACCACGATGCCGCCGCCGAGGATATAGGAAGCCCGCATCATGCTGTCGCCGTTCATTCCGCCGCGCTTTTTCCGTTTCATCTGTTTTCTGGAACGCTTCATAGCAAACGCCTTTCCCATTTGATCGGAAATCCGATTTATTTTGTTACAGTCGTACATTTTATTATACCGCTTTTTTCGCCTGATGTCAAGAATCTTTCGCATTTTGGGGCATGCACCAGATTTTTTCTCTCTTTTTCGTCAGAATCAGACATTTTGCCGGATACAAAGTCAAAAACAGGCAAAACAGCACGATCCCGATATTCTGTTAGAAGAACATCGGGATCAAAAACAAATTCTGTCAGAAGCGGTCTGTCCGGAACGGTGTGAGCGGCAGTCCGTTCATGCCGTAGACCGTGATCTCCGGATAACCGCACCACGCATAGCGCGCATACCGCGGTGCCTTGACTTCCGGCGCCGTCAGCGTGATCCTGCCGCGTTCAAGTACAGCAGATGCCGGATAGTATACGCCGTCCTTGCCGGCAATTTCAAAGCCCGCCGGCGTTCCGGTCAGCCGGAAGCCCGCATCCGCATTGCCGATCAGCACGACCATTGTGTTCCCGACCGGATAGCTTGTGCGGTACACCGGCGCGCATGCATCTTCCTGCGCGATTAGCCCGTAGACGCGGTACAGCGCCTGAAGCGCCAGCCTGTGCCCGACCGGTGCCTTGTCCGTCGGGTGCAGATGATCGCGGCTGCCGCAGTCGGTGATGACGGCAAGTCCGGTATCTTGCACGCTTTCGGATACTGCAAGCTGTGCCTCGCGGATCCGGCACCAGCAGTCGTTCTCCGGCGCATCGGGATGCCGGTAGCCCGGAAGCTGCACAAAGAGGAACGGCAGTGCCGGATCCTCCCAGTCCCGCCGCCAGCAGCCGATCAGTCCGGTCAGCAGCCGCGCATAGCTTTCCGGACGGTTTTCGTCCGTTTCGCCCTGATAAAACAGGAATCCGCGCAGCGTATACGGACAGACGCGCATCAGCATGGTCTCATACAGTCCGCAGGGGCGCCGCTCGTTTTTCGGCCCCATCGGTCCGGGGTAGCGATCCTTGCCGAGCAGTGCCTCCGCCTGCGTATCTGTCAGCTCCGGCTGCTCCTGCATCAGCTTGCTCCGGCGCGCCCAGTATTTCTCCTGAAATGCAGCATATTCGTCATATTCCGCATTCAGCGCATCCGCCGTTTTTCCCGCAGTCTCCGCATCATATTCCGCAAGATATGCCTGTAAAGCGGTATCCTGTTCGAGCACATCGCGGGATACCCACGCGGCTGCGGACGTGCCGCCCCGGTTGCAGCCGATCAGCCCGACCGTCACGCCGAGCCGCTTTGCCGTTTCCAGCGCAAAATACAGCCCGACCGCCGACCACGCGCGGGACTGCTCCGGCGAGGCGGTCTGCCAGCAGGTTTTGCGCTCGGTGCGTTCAAAGCTTTCGTCAATGACATTCTGCTTCGGGGTGTAATAGAACCGCACGCCGCAGTCAGGCGTAAGCGTTTCCAGCAGCGCCTTGCCGTTTGCGTCATTCCGGATCTCATATTCCATATTGCTCTGACCGCCGCAGAGCCAGACCTCGCCGACCGCGATGTCCTGAAATGTCCGGACGACCGCGCCGCAGCGTACCGTCATGGTCAGTCCGCCGGCTGCCGGCATCGGCGGGAGCGTCACGCGCCATTTGCCGTCCCGCACCGTATCGGATGCGCTGTACCCACCGAGCGTGACGGTGACGGTTCTGCCGTCTTTTCCGTCGCCCCAGACGGCGACCGGCTTTTCCCGCTGCAAAACCATATGGTCGCTGAAAATTGCCGCTGCTCTCATGTTCTGCTCCTTTTCATCGCTGCTTGTCTTCCGGTTCATCCGCAGGCACATTCAGTCTGCCGTAGGTCTCGTTCAGCGAGCGGATATACGCTTTCAGCTTTGCGGAATAATCCGATTTTTTCGTGCGGAACACCCAGTTTCCGCCGAGCGTCGAGGGCGTATTGATGCGCGCAGAGGGCGGTGCGTTCAGGAAATCCTGCAAAGGTGCCACGGCGATCCTTGCCGTGCTGCCCCATGCCGCGCGCAGCATCGCCTTCGGGAGCTTTTTCGCTTTCTTCACGCCGAGATACCGCATTGCGTAGTCATTGACCGCGTCCTCATTGCTCTTTACCCAGCCGCGCAGCGTATGGTTATCGTGCGTGCCGGTATAGCAGACGCAGTTCGATGTCTCAAAATTATGCGGCAGATACGGATTCTCCGCGCCGCTGTCAAATGCAAACTGCAAAACCTTCATGCCGGGGAATCCGGTGCGTTTCAGCAGCCGCACGACTGCCGGCGTAATGTTGCCGAGATCCTCTGCGATGACATGCATCTCGCCGAATTTCTCCTTTGCCGCTTTCCAGAGCGCGTAGTCCGGCCCCTTGATCCATTTTCCGTGCTCGGCAGTCTCATGCCCGTAAGGGATCGCATAGTATTTTTCAAAGCCGCGGAAATGGTCGATGCGCACCGTGTCATACATCTCCAGCGTAAAGGCAAGGCGGTTCAGCCACCATTTGTACCCGTTTTTCGCCATTGCATCCCAGTCCCAGAGCGGATTGCCCCAGAGCTGACCGGTCTCGGCAAAGCAGTCGGGCGGGCAGCCTGCCACGGCGACCGGCTTCTTTTCGCTGTCCAGCCGGAACAGCTTCGGCTGTGCCCAGACCTCTGCGCTGTCATATGCCGCATAGATCGGGATATCGCCGATGATGCGGATGCCCTGCTGATTTGCGTACTGCTTGAGCGCTTCCCACTGCGTAAAGAAGCAGAACTGCACAAAACAGTAGAACTGGATATCGTCCGCATACTTTTCTCTTGCCGCCGCGACCGCGTCTTTCTGACAGCCCGCAAGTTCCGGCTCCCATTCGTACCACGCTCTGCCCTGATGCGCCGTTTTCAGCGCCATGAACAGTGCATAGTCATTCAGCCATGCTTTATGCCTGCTGCAAAAACGCCGGAATCCGACCGGCTTGTGTGCCAGAAATTTCCGGTAGGCGATCCGCAGCACCGGCATGATCTGCTGATACAGCAAAGGATAGTCGATCTCCCCTGTGTCCGCATCCCACTGCATGCCCTCGTAATCCGCAGGCGTCAGCCAGCCGCGCGCCGTCAGTCTGTCAAAGTCGATCAGATACGGATTGCCCGCAAAGCACGAGCAGGACTGATACGGCGAATCGCCGAATCCGGTCGGGGAGAGCGGAAGCACCTGCCAGTAATGACAGCCCGCATCCCGCAGAAAATCCACAAAATCAAATGCAGCCTGACCGAGCTTTCCGACGCCGTGCCGGGACGGCAGCGCGGTCACAGGCAGCAAAATGCCGCTTTCTCGCATCATATCACACCTCAGTCCCGCCGCAGATAGCGGGAGATATTCTTTCGTTTTTTCTGCTCATACATCGCCTGATCCGCCTGCGCGATCAGCGTGAACAGCTTCATGTCCGGCTCCACCGCCGTCAGATAGCTGCCGATGCTCGCGTCCAGACGGTAGGGCTTTGCGATGATCGCATTGGTCTCCCGCAGCGTATCAAAGAACGCTTTCTCAAAGCGTGCCGCATCGTCCTGCGTCATGCCGCTGCCGATCGCGATGAACTCATCACCGCCGAAGCGCGCACAGGTCATCGTACTGCCGCAGCATTCGCTGATGACCTCGGCAAGCTGCCGGAGCGCAAAATCGCCCTCGTCATGCCCGTAATTGTCATTCACATATTTCAGCCCGTCCATATCAATGAACGAGATCATCAGCGTGTCGCCTGTCCGCTGACACTGCCGGAACAGCTGATCGGCAAGCCGGATGAAGCCGTTGCGGTTATAGATCCCGCAGAGCGGATCGAGCACATACAGCCTGTCAAGCTCACGGATCGCATTATTGAGATGCACGAGCTTGCGGATATTTTCAAATGAATGGCTGATGCCGAGCATGAACGAATGACAGAGCATGCTCCGGATCGGGAAATCGCCGTTTGTTATTATATAGTAGCCGATGCAGCGCTCCCGGAAATGCAGCGGCAGAAAGAAGCTTGTGCTGCCGGGATCGTCCGGCTCCACAGGAAACATATCCTCGCTCCGGAACGATTCGATCGAGCCGGTGCCGTATTCCGTCCGGACATACGGCGCGGACATTTCTTCGGTATAGCCGTAGACCGGAACCGCCTCTGCATTCTCGCCGCCGCGGAAGGCGCTCTGCCAGCGGTCGCACAGGCAGATGCTGCATTCCTCGCAGCCAAGCTCCTGCATGAACTTTGTGAGCGTCCGCACATTGTCCTCGGTCGTTTCCGTTCCCGCAAGCGCGGAGGTCATGCGGTTAAAGAGCGAAACGTCCGTGCGGTTGCGCTTGATCAGATCATACGTATCCTCTCTGTACTGCCGGAAATCGCAGTCGTTGTCGCTGACACAGCCGCAGCTCCCCTGCAGAACCATATGGGATTCCAGCGTGACCGTTTTTTCGCATGGCTCGCCGTTCAGGATCCGCACCAGCATCCTGACAGCCTGCTGTCCGACATCGTAAAGCGGACGCGCAACTGTTGTCAGCGACGGATTGTGATACCGCGCGTAATAGGTGTTATCAAATCCGGTGACGATCACATCTTCCGGCACACGGATGCCGTTCTGTTTCAGGACACTGACCGCTTCCAGCGCCATTGCATCGTTCGCGCAGATGACCGCATCCGGCAGCGGCAGTCCGGAGCGGAGAAACGCTTCCGCAGCCGCCTTGCCCGACGTCGGGCGGAAATCGCCGAAATAGATGCGCTCCTGCGCCGCTTTCATGCCGTGCGCCGCCATGACGTCCAGAAATGCCAGATAGCGGCTGTTCGCCTCGGGATTTTCCAGCGGTCCGGAGATATAGTTGATCGTTTTCGCGCCGTGCACCGTGATAACATGCTCCGTGACCTCGCGCATCGCCTTTTCATTGTC
Source organism: Clostridiales bacterium Firm_04 (assembly GCA_001603005.1). Taxonomy (GTDB): domain Bacteria; phylum Bacillota; class Clostridia; order Oscillospirales; family Ruminococcaceae; genus Firm-04. The sequence continues at coordinate 66,810 of LVAJ01000040.1, read as the reverse complement.
AATGCGGATGTTGTGGAAATCCGGAATGCTGCTGTCATCGAGCACGACCGCCGGGATCCCCGCCTGCTGCACGCCCTGTATCACCTGCGCGCGCACCATCGGATCTATGATCGTGTTGGTCAGCAAAATCGCGCCGTCAAATTTCCGGAAGTTCGCCAGCCGGTAGATATTGTATTCGCCGATATCGCAGAGCGGATTCTCCAGCACGCCGCCGAATGACGCAAAAACGGATGCATTCACCTGCTCTGTCTTTGCCGCATCCATGATGCCGCTGAGCACGCTGCTCTGATATTCCTCGTCTGTTCCTGCGACGATCACCGCAAAGCTGCGGACATGTTCTTCTGCCATAATGCTTCACCGTCCTGATCTCAATGTTGGGATTGCGGGCGTTTCGGTATAATCACCGTAATTATAGCATGAAACCGCAAAAAAATCAAGCAGAATTATGACTTTTCAGAAAGTTTCATGTTTTCTGCCGCACCGTCCGCGGCGCTGCCGCATAGGATTGCAGAAGCGAAAGGGGTGATTGCATGGAGCAAAAACGATCCCGCCGCACTTGCATGCAGCGGGCAAAACGCGCGTTTTTTCAGACACTTTGCGGCGTCCTCACCGCGGAGACCGCAGCAGCAGTCCTGTTGCCGGAAAAGCCGGGATCCTGCGTGCCGGTCATGCTGAAAGCACTCGGCGCATCGGCAGCAGCCGCAGTGCTCGCAGCCGCGCTGACGCCGTGAGCCGGTGCGGTCAGAAGCGCATGCGCTCCGCGACCGCGAGCTGATCGCAGCGCTCGTTCTCCGGATGCCCCGCGTGTCCCTTTACCCAGACAAAGGTCACCTGATGCTTTTTCAGCAGCGGCAGCAGACGCTCCCAGAGATCGACATTCAGCGCGGGCTTTTTATCCGCCTTTACCCAGCCCTTTTTCTGCCATGCATATACCCAGCCCTTTGTCACACTGTCCACAACATAGCGGCTGTCGGTCGTCAGCGTCACGGCACAGGGCTTCACCAGCGCTTCCAGTCCGGAGATCACGCCGGTCAGCTCCATGCGGTTGTTCGTCGTATGCGCTTCCCCGCCGGAAAGCTCCTTCTCATGTACCCTGCCGGCGGCATCGGTGAATTGTAAGATCGTCCCCCAGCCGCCCGGTCCGGGATTGCCGCTGCACGCGCCGTCCGAGAAGATCTGCACCTGCGGCAGACCGTTTTCAATCATCATATGAATGCTGTTCCTTTCCGGACCGGCGTGTCTTTTTCACCGGCTCCGCATACCATTATCCCCGATTTTCACGGAAATTGCAAGGGAAATCTGTAGATTTGTGGAAAAATGCCAAAAATATCCGCTGCCGGAAAAATGTTTGCAAAAGGACTGGATTTTTCTTGTATTTTATGGTATAATAATGCTATCTCCGGCTATTGGGGTGGACTGCGCCCGCAGCAAACCCGACAAGCGATCAGCCGGTATACAAAGAATGGAGGTTTTTCCAATGGGCAAAAAATACTGTTATCTCTTCTCTGAGGGTAACGCAAACATGCGTGAGCTCCTCGGCGGCAAGGGCGCGAACCTCGCTGAGATGACCAACATCGGTCTTCCGGTTCCGCAGGGCTTCACCATCTCGACAGAGGCTTGCACGCAGTACTACGAGGACAAGCGTCAGATCAATCCTGAGATCATGGCTGAGATCGAAGAGTACATCGTCAAGATGGAAGGCATCACCGGAAAGAAGTTCGGTGACAAGGAGAATCCGCTGCTCGTTTCTGTCCGTTCCGGTGCAAGAGCTTCTATGCCGGGTATGATGGACACGATCCTCAACCTCGGTCTGAACGAAGAAGTTGTCAAGACCATGGCTGAGAAGTCCGGCAATGAGCGCTGGGCATATGACTGCTACAGAAGATTCATTCAGATGTATTCCGACGTCGTTATGGAAGTCGGCAAGAAGTACTTTGAGGAGCTCATCGACAAGATGAAGGCAGACCGCGGCGTCACACAGGACGTTGAGCTGACTGCTGCTGACCTCAAGGAGCTTGCTGAGCAGTTCAAGGCTGAGTACAAGTCCAAGATCGGTGAGGACTTCCCGTCTGATCCGAAGGAGCAGCTCATGGGCGCAATCAAGGCTGTTTTCCGTTCCTGGGACAACCCGCGTGCTAACGTCTACCGCCGCGATAACGATATCCCGTACAGCTGGGGTACCGCTGTCAACGTGCAGATGATGGCATTCGGCAACATGGGCGATGACTGCGGTACCGGTGTTGCGTTCACCCGTGATCCGGCTACCGGCGAGAAGAAGCTCATGGGCGAGTTCCTGAAGAACGCACAGGGCGAGGACGTCGTTGCAGGTGTCCGTACCCCGATGCCGATCGCTCAGATGGAGCAGGAGTTCCCGGAGGCATACGCAGAGTTCATCAAGGTCTGCGGCATCCTCGAGGAGCACTATCATGATATGCAGGACATGGAGTTCACTGTCGAGAACAAGAAGCTCTACATGCTCCAGTGCCGCAACGGTAAGAGAACCGCTCCGGCTGCTCTCAAGATCGCCTGCGACCTCGTTGATGAGGGCATGAAGACCGAGCAGGAAGCTGTTCTGATGATTGATCCGCGTAACCTCGACACCCTGCTGCACCCGCAGTTCGATGCAAAGGCACTGAAGGCTGCTACCCCGCTGGGCAAGGGTCTCGGCGCATCTCCCGGTGCTGCATGCGGTAAGGTCGTCTTCACTGCTGATGATGCAGAGGCATGGAATGCACGCGGCGAAAAGGTCGTCCTCGTTCGTCTGGAGACCTCTCCGGAGGATATCACCGGTATGAAGGCATCTCAGGGTATCCTGACTGTCCGCGGCGGTATGACCTCTCACGCAGCTGTTGTTGCACGTGGTATGGGTACCTGCTGCGTTTCCGGCTGCTCCGACATCAACATGGACGAAGCAAACAAGGTGTTCACGCTCAACGGCGAGACCTTCAAGGAAGGCGATGCAATTTCCATTGACGGTACCACCGGTAACATCTATAAGGGCATTATCCCGACTGTTGACGCTCAGATCGCCGGCGAGTTCGGCAGAGTTATGGGCTGGGCAGACAAGTATCGCAAGCTGAAGGTTCGCACCAATGCGGATACGCCGGCTGATGCGAAGAAGGCAAGAGAGCTTGGCGCTGAGGGTATCGGTCTCTGCCGTACCGAGCACATGTTCTTCGAGCCGTCCAGAATCGCTGCATTCCGTGAGATGATCTGCGCAGATACTGTTGAGCAGCGCGAGGCAGCTCTGGCAAAGATCGAGCCGATGCAGCAGGCTGACTTCGAGGCTCTGTACGAGGCTCTGGAAGGCAATCCTGTTACCATTCGTTTCCTGGATCCGCCGCTCCACGAGTTCGTTCCGACCGAAGAAGCTGACATCAAGGCACTGGCTGATGCACAGGGCAAGTCCGTTGAGGACATCAAGGCGATCATCGCTTCCCTGCATGAGTTCAACCCGATGATGGGCCACCGCGGCTGCCGTCTGGCTGTCACCTATCCGGAAATCGCAGCAATGCAGACCAAGGCTGTCATCAAGGCTGCGATCAATGTCAAGAAGGCACATCCGGACTGGACTGTTGAGCCGGAAATCATGATCCCGCTCGTCGGCGAGGTCAAGGAGCTCAAGTTCGTCAAGGACGTTGTTGTCAAGACCGCTGACGAAGTCATCGCAGCAGCAGGCGCAGATCTGAAGTATCAGGTCGGTACCATGATCGAGATCCCGCGTGCAGCTCTGACGGCTGATGACATTGCGAAGGAAGCTGATTTCTTCTGCTTCGGTACCAATGACCTCACCCAGATGACATTCGGCTTCTCCCGTGACGACGCAGGCAAGTTCCTCGGCGCTTACTACGATCAGAAGATCTTTGAGAGCGATCCGTTCGCAAAGCTTGACCAGGTCGGCGTCGGCAAGCTGATGAAGATGGCAATCGAACTGGGCAAGCCGGTCAACCCGAAGCTCCACTGCGGTATCTGCGGTGAGCACGGCGGCGATCCGACTTCTGTTGAGTTCTGCCACGAGATCGGTCTGGATTACGTTTCCTGCTCGCCGTTCCGTGTGCCGATCGCAAGACTGGCTGCGGCACAGGCTGCACTGCGCTAATGCGCGAATCCAATCCGTTCAGGTAACTGAATCACAAAACACCCTCGCAGAGCGATCTGTGAGGGTGTTTTTTATGCGGTACTATTTATAATAGAAGCCCCGCAGATTTGAACCCGCGGGGGTTCTAACAAAATTGTACGTCCTTTTATATGGAAGATACTGCGCTATGGTATAAATTATCTTTTTCGTTTCGAGCTTAGAAAATATATTTTCAAGTATACCCATTTAATAATATTTTTAATACCAGCTACTATTTTGGCTAAGAACCAAGCAATTCCTGATCCTAAATGCTTAATAACAAACCATGCACCTTTCCCAATTGTTTTTATACAGTTTATTATAGCTTCTTTTCTTTCTTCACGCATTTGTCGTTTAATACGCCAAGCATTTCGTTCGCGTTCTATTTGGAGTGCTCTTTGATTCAGCATTTTTTCAATATCATATTCAGGAGTTATTCTTCTGCTTCGTCCAATTGAAGATTGATTAACATCAGATGATACTCTCTCCTCTATTTCATCATCGTCTTCTGTATCATCATCTTCTTCGTCAGTGTCTTGATGTATGCCATATAAAATCTGTTCTTTTGTTAGCATAGAAGCTTCTTTTAACTGTATTTCCAGTTCTTTAAGCTTGATTTGTTGAACACTACTTACCATATCAAATAAAGAATCATCAAGATCTGACATGGCTTGTTGAAATTTTTTCAATTCATCTGATTCGGTATAATCCTCTTTGTCGTTATTCGACGTATATTTTCTAGCCAATTTACCCTCTCCTTTCAATTTACTTTCTAAAAGTAATTATATCATTTTCCAGCATTCATGTCAACATAATTGCAGTATATTTAATACCCCCGCAGATTCAACCTGCGGGGGTTATTCCGTTTCCTCAAAACTGTTCCTGCTCCTGCACGCCCGTCATGTCGTCCGGACAGCCGACATAGAGATCTATGTCGATCTCGGTGCCGGTCTCCATGCAGAAGCGCATCACCGCCATGGACGGCGCAAGCATCGGTGCCGGCTCATCGTACCGCACCAGCGGCACCACCTGTAGCAGCAATTGCGCATCATAGGTCAGCTTGATCTTGCGCAGCAGGTCGGCTTTCGTCAGCAGCGGATCAATCGTCTGCATCATCTGATTGGCGATGTCGAGCCGCGTGCTCTTGACCGTCCCGAACCGCCACAGCGCATAGTCATAGGTCGTGCCGTTCAGCTTCATGTCCCCGATGCACTGCGTGCGCTCCGGAATCAGACGCAGATACGCAGAAATCGCATCCGGATCAAAATTGCCCGTGATCTGGAAATACGTCATGCATTCCGTGTGCTCGGTGTGATAGTACACGCGCTTCATGCCCTCCGGCATCTGATAATCCTGTGCCATGCGCTCACCCTCCGATCAGGGCGCGGATCTCCTGCTCCGCTGCCCGCATTTCCGCTTCAAATTCCCGTGCCGAGATCCGCATTGCGCCGTTGCCCAGAATGATCAGCTGTTCCAGCCCGTCGGACGTCGCCACGCGCACGCGGTTTTCTTTCAGCAATTGCTTGGACACGCGCTCGATATAGGAATCGGCGGTCTCCGCTTCTTTCGTATAAACAACGCTGACGCCGCCGTGCTGTTCGATCTCTCTGCCGTGCCCCTTGATCTTGTATGCATCAAAAACCAGTATGACCTCGCATTTCCGATAGCCCTGATAATTTTGCAGCAGATGCAGCAGACGGTCCCGCGCATGCTCCAGACTGTCCTGCGCAAGCGCTTTCAGCGAATCCCACGCAAAAATGATGTTGTAGCCGTCCACGAGCAGATACTCCTTTTCAGGCGGCGCAGGCACTTTGACATTGCCCTCGATCAGCTCGGCGGTCTTGTTCCGGCGCATTGCCTTGGGCTGATCGCGGTTGATCTTGCCGTAGGTGCGCTCATAAATCGCCATGAGCTCCTCGTCGCCCGCGGTCGGCATTGCGGATCCCCGCGCGGTGCGCTCCGGCACGATCTCCTCCTCCGGAAAGTCATAGCGATGCGGCAGAACCGCCGGCAGATGCATGTACAGCGGCACTTCCTGCCAGCCGACGACAAATCCGGCGCCGTGCGAGCAAAAGACCGAATCTGCGCTGTTTTCGAGATCGCTGTCAGCGTCGTAGCCGATCTGTTCGATGACCGCTTCCGGATCATGGCACGGGCGGTAACCCGAAACCGAAAGCGTCAGGATGCCGCTGCCTTTGGTATAGCTCAGCACCTCGGATGCGTAGTCATTCAGCGTTGCGACCGGCGCGCTGCCCGTCAGGACTGCCGTTTCGCCGAACAATTCCGGCGGATCAAACTGTCCTGCACGCTGCTGAATATCGGTCATTGCGCGCCCGACACAGCCCGCCGGAATCTCCAGCGTAAAATCGTAATACGGTTCCAGCAGAATGCTCTCCGCAGAGCGAAGCCCCTGCCGCACAGCGCGGTAGGTCGCCTGCCGGAAGTCGCCGCCCTCGGTATGTTTGAGATGCGCCTTGCCGCTGACCAGTGTGATCTTCATATCGGTGATCGGCGAGCCTGTCAGTACGCCGAGATGTGTTTTTTCAAGAAGATGCGTCAGAATCAAGCGCTGCCAGTTGCGGTCAAGCGCATCCTCGGGACAGCGCGTCCCGCATTGCAGACCGCTCCCCGCAGGCAGCGGCTCCAGCAGCAGATGCACCTCTGCATAATGCCGCAGCGGTTCGTAATGTCCGACGCCTTCCACTGCTTCCGCAATCGTTTCGCGGTACGTGACGGCACCGCTGTCAAAGGCGATGTCATAGCCGAAACGGTCTACGACCTGCTTGGTCAGCACCTCAAGCTGCACCGCGCCCATCAGCTGCACGAAAATCGCATGCGCACGGCTGTCCCATTCCACATGCAGTTGCGGATCCTCTGCTTCGAGCTGCTGAAAATGCGTCATCGCATCCTGCGGCGCGATCTGCTCCGGCAGAAGCACCCGATAGCGCATGACCGGCGTCAGGATTGCTTCCTCTGCATCCTCGCAGCAGCCGATCCCCTGCCCCGCATAGGCTGCGGAAAGCCCCGTCACGGCGCAGACAGCGCCCGCTTCCGCCTCATCCGCAGGCGTATACTTCGCGCCGGAATAAAACCGGATGCCCGTGACCTTCTCCGTATATTCCGCGTGATCGGCGCCGGTATAGCGGATCTCATCACGGTTCCGGAGCGTCCCGCCGCGGATCTTGAGATAGGTCAGGCGGTTGCCCTTTGCGTCCGCAGAGATCTTGAACACCTGCGCGCCGAACGATTCCGTGCGCGGCGGTTCCTGTGTATACTGCGCGAGAATTTGCAGCAGCGATTCCACGCCGACCAGATCCCGCGCCGCGCCGAAGCAGACCGGAAAGACCTGCCGCGCCGCGATCGCATCCCGCAGCATGTCCTGCGAAAGCGTGTCATCCTCAAAATATGCGCTCATAAGCGCTTCCGAACAGGCTGCCGCGTTCTCGCAGACAGTCTCATAATCCGAATCAAACTGCACGCAGCCCGCAGAGAGTCTGCCCTGCAATTCCTGTATCAGCGCGGTTTCCGTGCGGTCGGAGAGATCCATTTTGTTGACGAACAGGATCACCGGCACATGGTAGCGCGCCAGCAGCTTCCAGAGCGTGCGGGTATGGCTCTGCACGCCGTCGGTTCCGCTGATGACAAGCACGGCGTAATCGAGCACCTGCATGGTACGTTCAGTCTCCGCCGAAAAATCCACATGTCCGGGCGTGTCCAGCAGCGTCACGACCGTATCGCCGAGCGTCACGGATGCCTGATGCGCAAACACCGTAATGCCGCGGCTGCGCTCGATCTCATTGGTATCCAGCCACGAATCGCCGTGATCGACGCGTCCGCGCTTCCGTATCTCGCCTGTGCGGAACAGAAGTGCTTCGGCAAGCGTGGTTTTTCCGGCATCGACATGTGCCATCAGACCGACTGTCAGCTGCTTCATACTGCCGCGTCCCCTTTCTGTATCGTTTCAAACGTAATTATTATGATTATACCACGGAAATGCAGCGTCTGTCAAGCGGCTTGCATTTCCGGCGGTTCTGTGTTATAATAGTAGAGCAACTTTCAGGCAAAAAAAACACGCATCATTCTCTGCACGCAGCAGAGAACGATACGCAGAGGGTTGTTTGCTCCCCATTGCAGCGGCAAGCGGGGAGCAACATGAAAAAAGGGGGATTTCGGGAGCAGCATTTGTCTCCCAAAAGGAAAATGTCAAATTTGAAGGCGGTGCGCCGGATCAGTGCACCGGATGATATAAGAATCTGCCGAGTGCCTCGTTCAGCTTTGCCTGTTCAGCTTCATCCGTCACGAATGCTTCGAGCTGGATCGGCTGTTCACGGTCAAGCGTGAAGATGCCCATAATGGACTTGGCATCGACGGAATAGCTGCCGACATGAAGCTGTGCCTCAAAACGGAAGCGGCTCATGATGTTGACAAATTCTGCAACATCTGCGATCTCGGGGAGATGAACGGTCGTCACGTACATCAGAATTACCTCACTTTTTCGCTGGGCCGAATACGGCAGAATTGATTTTCGGAAAAACAACGGTGACGGGGCGCAGTGTCGGCCAGTGTGACGAGAGGGGGGACACTCTGGAGCCAGATCTCTGCTCCCGCGCACCAAGAAACGTTTTGGAGGGTTGTCATGAATTACCCTACGTAAAATATACACTACGGGCGCGAAAAAGTCAAGTGAAATCGGGCTTTTTTGTACACCTGACCGATTTTTCGCACAGGTTTCGCATTTCTTTTTTGCAATCCGAATAAACTGTTTGGATTGCACAATCCCTGATTGTTGAATTTGTGCACTATAAACAGGAGATTTTCATGAGATTCAAGATTATGACACTGGGCTGCAAGGTCAATCAGGCAGAGAGCTCCGGACTCGCGGAAACGCTGCGTCAGAGCGGGTTTTCGGATGCCGCGGAAACAGCGGATGCAGATGTACTCATCGTAAACAGCTGCGCCGTCACCGCGGAGAGCGTCCGCAAGACCAAACAGATGCTCCGCAGCCTGAAGCGGAAGAATCACGCAGCAAAGCTCATCCTGACCGGATGCTGGCCGCAGGCGTTTCCGGATGACGATTTCGGCGATGCGGATTTCATCACCGGAACGAAGAACCGCGATGCGCTGCTGCAATGGCTTGCCGATGCGCAGGCACAGGCTGCCGGTCAGACCGCGCAGATCTCGCCGTATCAGTCCGGCGATGCGTTCTCGCCGCTCCCCTGCGCGGATACCACGCGGACACGCGCCTTTCTGAAAATTCAGGACGGCTGCAACCAGTTTTGCAGCTATTGCATCATCCCCTTTGCACGCGGCAGATGCCGCTCCATGCCGGCGGAACGGCTGGAAGCAGAGGCGGAGCGGCTCGCAAAGGAAGGCTTCCGCGAGATCGTGCTCACCGGCATCAACATCGGATTTTTCGGCATGGATACCGGTCAGCCGCTCGCAGATGCGGTCGCTGTCTGCGCAAAACAGCCCGGCTTTCTGCGGGTGCGGCTCGGCTCCCTCGAACCGGAGCGCATGGACACGGAAACGCTCGAAGCGCTCGCTGCCTGCGAGAAATTCTGTCCGCAGTTTCATCTGTCGCTCCAGAGCGGCTGCGACAGCGTGCTCAAGCGCATGAACCGCCGCTATACCGCTGCGGAATACCGCGCACTTGCCGAAAAAATCCACAGCATCTTCCCGCATGCCGCCCTGACCACCGACGTCATTGTCGGATTCCCCGGCGAAACAGAAGCGGATTTCGAGGAAACGCTCCGCTTTGTGCAGGAGATCGGCTTTGCGAAGGTGCATGTGTTCCCCTATTCGCCGCGCACCGGCACACGCGCCGCGGAATTTCCCGATCAGATCCCGCAGCCGGAAAAAGTCCGCCGCGCTGCCCGCCTGACGGCACTTGCAAACGAGATCCGCCGCACGCATCTCTCCCGCATGGTCGGGGAGACTGCCGAGGTGCTCGTCGAGGGTGAGAAACAGCAAAATGCACAGCGGTTTTACCAAGGGCACACGCCGGATGGTACACTTGTGAAAATTTTTCCGGAAAATGCAGAAAAGGGTTTGCAGAATTCCGTGATTTGTGTTACAATAGAGGGGTATGAGGATGATTGTCTGGTCGGCAGACCGCAGCCGGTTCCGGAACCGGACTGACCGCCAGGTTTTCCGTGCCCGCACATCCGATTCCTCACTATCAATCTATGACAATGGAGGCTGATTTGTTCATGGCTGTTTATCGTATTTATACCGAGAAAAAGCCGCAATATGCCGTAGAAGCACAGTCCGTGCTCTCCGACCTGCGCACGGCGCTGCGTCTGGATGTGCAGGGCATCCGTGTGCTGAACCGCTACGACGCCGACCATATCGACGCGGAGGATTTCCAGCGTGCGATCCCGACCGTCTTTTCGGAGCCGGCAGTCGATTATGTCTATGAAAAGCTGCCGATGCTCTCCAATCAGGAGCGCGTCTTTGCCGTGGAGTATCTCCCCGGACAGTTCGACCAGCGCGCCGATTCCTGCGAGCAGTGTATCCAGATCCTCAACGGAAAAGAGCGCTGCCGCGTCCGCAATGCGCGCATCTACATTGTTTCCGGTCTGCTGACAGATGCGGAATTTGACAAGCTCAAAAAATATCTCATCAATCCGGTCGAGAGCCGCGAAGCCTCGCTGGAAACCGTTGATTCGCTCGATACGAATTATGCGCTGCCGGAGACCGTCGAAACGCTGGACGGCTTCTGCCAGCTGGATGCTGCCGGCAGAAAGGCATTTCTGGAGCAGTACGGCCTCGCAATGGATCTGGACGACGTGGCATTCTGTCAGGCGTATTTCCGCGACACCGAGCACCGCGATCCGACCATTACCGAGATCCGCATGATCGACACCTACTGGAGCGATCACTGCCGTCACACCACGTTCCTCACGACGATCGACAAGGTGAAGATCGACACGCCGTATATTCAGGATACCTATGACGAATATCTCGCTGCGCGCAAGGCGCTCGGCAGAGACAAGAAGCCTGTCACGCTCATGGACATGGCGACCATGGCGATGCGCAAGCTCAAGGCGGACGGCAAGATCCCCGCACTCGATGAGAGCGAGGAGATCAATGCATGCTCCGTCAAGATCAAGGTCGATACCGACCACGGACAGGAGGACTGGATCCTCATGTTCAAGAACGAAACGCATAACCACCCGACCGAGATCGAACCGTTCGGCGGTGCTGCGACCTGTCTCGGCGGCGCGATCCGCGATCCGCTCTCCGGCAGAAGCTATGTCTATCAGGCAATGCGCGTGACCGGCGCGGCAAATCCGCTGGTGCCGGTCGCTGACACGATCCCCGGCAAGCTGCCGCAGAGAAAGATCACTGTCGGCGCTGCAAACGGTTACAGCTCCTACGGCAACCAGATCGGTCTTGCGACCGGTCATGTCTCCGAGGTCTATCATCCGGGCTATGTCGCAAAGCGCATGGAGATCGGTGCGGTCGTCGGCGCGGCTCCGGCGGAGAACATCCGCAGAGAGCGTCCGGAACCCGGCGATATCATCATCCTGCTCGGCGGCAAGACCGGCAGAGACGGCTGCGGCGGTGCGACCGGCTCCTCGAAGTCCCATACGCTCGAATCCCTCACCCACTGCGGCGCAGAGGTTCAGAAGGGCAATCCGCCGGAAGAACGTAAGCTGCAGCGTCTGTTCCGTGATCCGGCTGTGACAAAGCTCATCAAGCGCTGCAATGACTTCGGCGCGGGCGGTGTCTCCGTCGCGATCGGCGAGCTGACCGACGGTCTGGACATCGACCTCAATGCAGTTCCGAAGAAATATGACGGTCTGGACGGCACCGAGCTGGCGATCTCCGAATCGCAGGAGCGCATGGCTGTTGTCGTTGCGCCGGAAGATGTGGACGCATTCATGGCGGCAGCGGCAAAGGAAAATCTGCTCGCGACCGTCGTGGCAAAGGCGACCGATACGAACCGCCTGCGCATGAACTGGAACGGCAAGACCATTGTCGATCTCTCCCGCGAATTTCTCAACTCCAACGGTGCGGAAAAGCATACCGATATCGTGGCTGCTGCACCGACCAAAATGCCGGAGCGCGACGAGCGCTTCGAGGATACGCCGGACGGCTGGCGCGAACTGATGAGCAGCCTGAATATCTGCTCGCAGAAAGGTCTCGTCGAAAAGTTTGACTCGACGATCGGTGCCGGCACGGTGCTGATGCCCTACGGCGGTGTCTATCAGCTGACGCCTGCACAGGCAATGGCTGCGAAGATTCCGGTGCTGAACGGCGAAACTTCCACCTGCTCGCTCATGGGCTGGGGCTTCCATCCGGTCATCTCCGAGCATTCCCCGTATCACGGCGCGATCTATGCGGTCGTCGAATCGGTCGCAAAGGTCATCGCAGCGGGCGGCTCGTGGCATCAGTGCTGGCTGACCTTCCAGGAATACTTCGAGCGCACGCAGAACAATCCGAAGCGCTGGGGCAAGCCGTTCTCGGCACTGCTCGGTGCATTCCGCGCACAGCTGGAGCTCTCCTGCGCGTCGATCGGCGGAAAGGACTCCATGTCCGGTACCTTTGAAAATATCGACGTCCCGCCGACGCTCGTTTCCTTTGCAGTTTCAACTGCCGACACCAAGCGCGTTGTCTCCACCGAATTTAAGGAAGCAGGCAGCACGGTCATCCGCATTGCGCCGGAATATTCCAGCAGCGGACTGCCGAACTGGGACAGCGTCCGCGCGGTGTTCGATCAGGTCGAGCAGCTGATCTCTGACGGCAGAGCAAAGGCGATCTGGTCGGTCGAAAACGGCGGCGTTGCGGAAGGTCTCGCAAAGATGGCATTCGGCAACCATATCGGCTTTGAGTTCACCAAGGTGCTGCCGGAGCGCGTCCTCTTTGATCCGTGCGCAGGTTCGTTCATCATCGAGCTGAACGGCGCTGCAAAAGCCGGCGAGGAAGTCATCGGCAGAACGACCGAGCAGTACAAGATCTTCAGCGATACGCAGACGATCAGCCTCGATACCCTGCAGAAAGCATGGGAAGGCAAGCTGGAATCCGTATTCCCCTGCCGCATCAAGACCGCGTTTGCAACGATCGAATCCTATTCGCACAAGGCGGCAACCCGTCCGGCGCCCGCGATCAAGGTCGCAAAGCCGCGCGTGCTGATTCCGGTATTCCCCGGCACCAACTGCGAATATGACACCGCAAAGGCATTTGCACGCGCCGGTGCAGAACCGGAAGTGCTGGTCATCCGCAATCTCTCCGCAAGCGACATCGAGGAATCCGTTGAAGCAGCCGTCAAGCTGATCGACAATTCGCAGATGATCATGATTCCGGGCGGCTTCTCCGGCGGCGACGAGCCGGACGGCTCCGGCAAGTTCATCACCGCATTTTTCCGCAATCCGAAGGTCACGGAAGCCGTTCACAATCTGCTGAAAAACCGCGACGGTCTGATGCTCGGTATCTGCAACGGCTTCCAGGCACTCGTCAAGCTCGGACTTGTCCCCTACGGCGAGATCACCGATATGAGTGACAATTCCCCGACACTGACCTTCAACACGATCGCACGCCACCAGAGCATGATGGTCACCACGCGCATCGCGTCGAACAAGTCGCCGTGGCTCGCAAACTGCGCGGTCGGCGACCTGCACACGATCCCGATTTCGCACGGAGAGGGCAGATTCATCGCATCCGGTTCCATGCTGCAGAGCATGGCGAACAACGGTCAGATCGCAACACAGTACGTCGATCTCTCCGGCAGACCGACTATGGATATCCGCTTCAACCCGAACGGCTCTGTTGACGCAATCGAGGGCATCACCTCGCCAGACGGCAGAGTGCTCGGCAAAATGGGACACAGCGAGCGTATCGGCAGCGAAGTCTGCAAGAATGTTCCGGGCGAAAAGGATCAGAAGATCTTCGAGAGCGGCGTCCGCTATTTCGCTGACTGAGTCAGCATACCAAAGCTGTCACGCCGGAAGGCTGATAGATAGATCATTTCAAATGAAGGAGCGTATTGTTTGAAACATTACAACGCACTGGAGATTGTTCGCTGATCGGGAGGTCACGGCAATCTGTCAAACCTCCCGCTGAAAAGCAATTGCAGTCAACAATTTTCAGGAGGTAAAATAATGAAACACAATGACTATCACATTCGTTTGGAAGCGAAAGAAGACCACAGAGCTGTTGAGCATCTCATCCGCGAGGCATTCTGGAATGTATACCGTCCCGGATGCAGCGAGCACTATGTCATGCATGTGCTGCGGGATGATCCGGCATTTGTGAAGGAACTCGACTTTGTCATGGAGCAGAACGGCAGGCTGATCGGGCAGAACATGTTCATGGAGACGGTCATTCAGGCTGATGACGGCAGAACGATCGGCGTCCTGACCATGGGGCCGATCGGCATTGCCCCCGATCTGCAGCGAAAGGGCTACGGCAAGATCCTGCTGGATTACACGCTGGAAAAAGCGGCGGCACTCGGCTACGGCGCGGTGCTGTTTGAGGGAAATATCGGCTTTTACGGCAACAGCGGGTTTGACTACGCAAGCAAATTCGGCATCCGGTATCACGATCTGCCGGAAGACGCAGACGCGTCCTTCTTCCTCTGCAAAGAGCTGATCGCGGGCTATCTCGACGGCGTGACAGGCGTGTACCTGACGCCGCAGGGATACTATGTGGATGATGCGGATGTCGAGGCTTTCGACAGGGATTTCCCGCCGAAGGAAAAGCTGAAGCTGCCCGGACAGATCTTCTGACGAACGCATACGAAAAGGCGCTGACCGCAACAGTCAGCGCCTTTTTCTGTATAATGGATCTCATTCGCCCCACGGCGTTTCCGCATCGGGATCGAGCACGCCGGGCACTTTCAGGTCATAGCCGTTGACCTCGATCAGCGCCTCGTCCAGCTCAATGACCATGCAGTGCCGCCCGTTGATCTTATCGAGCCGCACCTTGTTTTTCGCGCTGTTCTTGACGTTGACCACGATCTCCGGCGTCTTGATGACGGTTTTGGGCGCAACAAGGCGCTCCGGCTTGAGCGAGGTCTCCACATGCTCCTCGAACACTTTCTCCGTGTTGACGAGCTTCTCCTCCGGCACGCCTGCCTCTGCAAGCATCCGGTGCAGGATCCGTCCGGTCACTTCGGTCGGCGAATCGTCCGTTTTATTTTTCGCAACGATCTCATTGAGCTTCTCATTGACCGTCGTGACGGTCTCATAAGTCAGATCATCGCCGAGCAGAGAGCCGAGCACCTGCTTCATATCCGCCTGATCCTCCTCGACAGTCGTTTCGACATCGCACTCTAAGAACGCATCTATGAGGTTTTCGTTGGGGGTATTCGGTGTTTTGGTGTAGTACAGAACATGGTGCACATCGGTCGCGCGGTCGGAAAAAACCGGGAAGAAAAAGCCGTCTGCCGGCGCCTTGCTGATGACCGCATTCGGGTTTTCCTGCCGCAGGATCTCATCATCGAACTGATTATAGACCAGCGTGCCCTCGGTTTTCGCGATCGGGCAGAGCGCCGTGACCAGATACCGGAACACCTGATCGGTGAAATCGGTTTCCAGCTCGTCCATTTTGTTTTTCCGCGGCGGGTTATACTGACAGTACGCCATCAGCACAGCATAGGGCGCATCGGAATCGACCTTCTCCGCCAGTCTGCCGAGAAACTGGAGCGCAACATCCTCCTGTTTCAGTTCGGAATTGAGCACCGTCGTCAGGAATGCCTGTGCACCGTCCTCGCCGTATGCATGATTCCGGAACGGCAGCTCCGAGCTTTGTTTGCCGATATTGACATTCAGCACTTTCTTCATCGTATCGTAAAGGATCTGGCTTTCCGGCGACGAAATGCTCGAAGCATTGCGCAAACAGACACCGCGCACCGTCCGCTGGCTGTCGATGAAGGCGGTCAGCACGCGATCCATTGTGAAGTATTTTGCTTCCGGATTAAAATGATTCCGGATCTCATTGAGTTCCTTACGGTTCATGGTTATCTCCTTTGAAGGGGTTCTCTCTATTCAGCAATATATGACAAACAGAAAAGAATGCCGCCGAGCATTCCCGACGGCACTCTGCAATCACTGTGCAATGTGCGCATTCAGCTTCTGAACAAGGTCGTCCGCATCGACACCGTGCACCATGCAAGCTTCCTCGATCGTCTCACCGCGGGATGCGGGACAGCCGAGGCAGTGCATGCCCATTTCCATGAAGAACGGCGCAGTTGTCGGCGCGATATCCAGAATATCGCCGATCAGTGTATCCTTTGTAATTTCCATCTGAATCATCCTTTCGTGATCGGGCAAAGAAAGGGCGCAGACCAAGCCGCGCCCCTCGGTTTTGAATTACTGCTGGCTCTTGAGCTGAGCGTAGCACTCGCTGCAATAAACCGGGCGATCCTCACGCGGACGGAACGGGACCTGTGCTTCCTTACCGCAGTTTGCACAAGTTGCAGTGAAGTACTCACGATCAGTCTTACCGGCATTCTTTCTAGCGTCACGGCATGCCTTGCACTTCTTCGGATCATTGGCAAAGCCCTTTTCAGCATAAAACTCCTGCTCGCCGGCGGTGAACACGAACTCCTGTCCGCACTCATTGCATACTAAGGTTCTGTCTTCGTACATTTGAATTTTCCTCGATTCTTGAAATTTGGACCTCGACGGAATTTACGCCATCACTGTTGCACATGTATCGCCTGCGGGCAAAGCCCTGAAGCGAATCGGGTTGCAGGTGAAATAATTTGCACGCGCTGGAAGAAATGCAGCCGGGTCATCGAATGGTCGAAGGGAATTACCCCGCCTTCTGTTTCGGGGGCAGTCAGCCGGACTTGCTGCGGGCGTTCCCGACGGGTTCTGCCGCGGAATCCGCTGCCGTTATCGTCTGCTCCAAACGGCACGGAGCTTGCGTCTCGCACGCTGGATCGCGTTATCGACGCTTTTTGCAGAAATCTGCAATCGTTCTGCGATCTCGTCATAAGAAAGCCCGCTCACAGAAAGCCAGAAGATCTCCCGTTCCTGTTTGCTCAGCACATCGGCAATCTGTGCGTAAAGCTCCGAGGTCTGTTCCTTTTCGAGAACGATCTGCTCGGGCGTATCCGCCAGATCCGCCAAGGTCTCTGCAACAGAATTGTCCGGATCGTCCAGAGAGACATCCGGCAGGATCGCTGTCTTTCGCTTGTCAGTCTGTTCTTTTTTCGAGAAATTCCGCATCCGGTTCCGGATACAGACAGTCGCAAAGGTACGGAATCCGGCACGCCGCTCCTGTGAGTATGCAGTTACCGCTGCAAGCAGTCCGAGCATCCCTTCCTGTGCATAGTCCTCGACATCTGCCGCCGAAGCAGCAGCATCGTTTGCCATGCCGACCACTGTCCCGCGATAGCGTTCCAGCAAGATCTCAAATGCCTGCGGCTGGTCTGCACATGCAGAAACCAGTGCTTCATCCGGCATACTGCGAAGCGTTTCAACAGAGAACGCGTCCATGCTGATCCTCCTCACTCCGGAAAAGCACCGAAGCCGATTTCACCGTACCGTCAAAGCCCATGCCGCCGCAGAACCGGCGTCACCGGCACATGACCTATAATCATCATACCCCAAAGCTGCATATTTGTCAAGCAAAAACCTGCATTTCACAGGGAAAACAGCGTTTTATACAGCTTTCAACACTATAATTCAGCAAATAAAACAAATTCGGCTTCCGTTCAGCCGCCGAACGCAGCTCTGCCGTCACGGAACAGATTTCCGCCGTGCGAATCAATCGCGACAAGCAGCGGGAAATCCGAAAGCTCCAGCCGTTTGACCGATTCACAGCCGAGATCATCATAGGCAATGACCTCGCAGCTTGTGATATGCGCCGCGGCAAGTGCGCCCGCACCGCCAACTGCGCAGAAATAGACCGCATGATTGCGTTCGATCGCATCGCAGACAGCCTGTGAGCGCTCTCCTTTTCCGATCATCGCGAGCAGCCCGTGGTCGAGCAACAGCGGTGCATAGGGATCCATTCTGCCGGACGTAGTCGGACCGCAGGCACCGATCGGGCGTCCGGGCGGAGCCGCTGTCGGCCCTGCATAATAGATCACCGCATCCCTGAGCGGAAACGGCAGTGCATCGTCCCCCTGCTCCTTCATGGCCGCAGTCAGCCGCTTATGTGCGGCATCGCGGGACGTATACACAGTACCGGAGAGAATCACCCGATCGCCGGCACGGAGCTTCTGCTGTTCGCGGACAAGCGCCGGCAGATCGGTCACATTACATTGATATTCCATTCAGATCAGTTCCAGCCGTTTCCGTTATCGCCGGCACTCTCTGCGAGGTCATCGAAATTGAACTCGCTCTTGCCGACCTTCTCAAATGCCTTGGAAGCGACCTCATCGAAACTCTCAAAGCTCGGCACATCATCGTCGTCACCGACGGTATTGCGTGCATCTGCGATGACATTCTTCGCCTCTGTCAGACGGCTTCCTGCCTGACCGGAGAGGTTCTCCAGCACAAGGGAGATCTCGTTGAACTTCTTGGAAACGCTGTCGATCTCGCTGCGGAGCAGTGCGCGGACTGTTCTTGCAGTTTCGGTCGTGGTCTTGGTTCTGCGCTCTGCATCCTCGAGAGAGGCGCGAACGGATTCTTCCGCATCTGCAACGGTCTGAATTGCCTTTGCGTCTGCGTCATTGAGCTTCTTTTCCGCCTCAGCATTTGCATTGCTGATCGTTTCATCCGCCTGCTTGTTGGCATCTGCAATGGTCTGCTCAGCCTGCTGATTTGCCTCTGCAACAGCAGCTTCCGCCTTTGCAGTCGCCTCGCTGACGATCGTTTCAGCCTGTGCCTTTGCCTCGCTGATACGCTTATCCGCCTCGCGTCTTGCCTCGGATGTGACCTTCTTCGCAGTATTCTGCGCTTCGACGAACAGTGCGCTCATATCGAAACTGCTGTCAGCGCTGTTCTCCTTGAGGTCTGCGACCTGCTGCTGCAGGTTTTCGATCTCGCGATCCTTGTCAGCCAGCGCAGCAGTCTGCTCGCTGATCTGTGCTTCATACTCTGCAAGCTTCTGGAGATCGGACTCGCTGGAAAGACCAGCCTGCTCCTCGATCATCGCATTCTTTGCATCGAGCTCGGAACGGAGCGAAGCGATCTCGCGCTCTGCTTCCGCAGCCTGCTCCTGAAATGCCGCGATCTGTGCAGCAGCCTCTGCACCGCCGTCGCCGGAGAGTGCCTGTGCCGCAGCACTTGCGAGATCCTGACGCAGAGACTCATTGTCCTCGTTCAGCGTCGTCAGACGGCTCTCAAGCTCTGTGATCTTATTATTGAGTTCCAGCTGTTCTTCCTGTGCAAGCTCCAGCTCTGCCTGAACAGAAGCGAGATCCGCCTTTGCATCAGTGGCTTCCTGTCTTGCAGCTTCAAAATCCGCGACAGGGATGCCGCCCTCGCCGCCCTCAATCACCGGACGGTTTTTCAGCTCATCCTGCGCAGCACGCAGCTGATTCTTTGTTGTACCGAGTTCACCGCGGAGGCGTGTCAGCTCAGATTCATATTCGGCTTCCTTTGCATCGTTCAGACCGCCGCCGGATTCTGCGCGCTTTTTCAGTTCATCGCGCTCCTCCTGCAGAGCATAAATCTGTGAATTCAGTTCATCGACATACGCTAAAACGTCTTCCTTTACAAAGCCGCCGCCGATTTTCGTCGTTCTCAAAACATTTGGCTGATCCATAAGTAACGCTCCAATCCTCCGCAAAAAAATGAAATAATGCATGGTGTCAGAAAGCGGGCTGGTCTTGTGCACAGCTGTTCGCGGACGCAGCTGAATTTATCACTCACCGTATAACGCCGCCCCTTATGTACCATATATTATAATACCATATTTTCAAACATTTTGCAAGGCATGGAATGTAGAATTATCAGCCTCATTTTCGTGCAAATTCACTATATATCTTTTCCATTTTCCGGAACAATCGACAAAAAAACAGCAGATCGCACGGTTTTGCGACCTGCTGTTTCGGGTACATTTCGTGTTTCAATTACTTCTTATCGAGGATCTTGAAGATCTCGGAAAGATCGTCGTCATCGTCCAGACGCGGAATCGCGGAAGCCGGACGCTGCGGTCTGCGCGGATCGGCAGCCGGTGCAGCCTGAGCCGGCTTTTTCGCCGGAGCGGGCTCCTTCACTGCGGTCTCTGCCGGCAGCGGAACATCGTCGATGACGTCCTTATCATCCTCGTCATAGCCAGCAGCAATGACGGTGATGATCATTTCGTCGTTCATTTCCTCCTTGAACGCCGTACCGAGGATGACCTCGACGCCCGGCGCCGCGGTCTCGGTGATCTTCTGCGTTGCCGCATCGACTTCCGCAGAGAGCACATCCTCGCTCATTGCAATATTGATGAGCAGGCGCTTTGCACCGTTGATCGAGGTTTCGAGCAGCGGGCTGGAGATAACAGCGCTTGCAGCCTCGTCCGCCTTGCTCTTGCCTGCGCCGTGACCGATTGCCATGTGTGCATAGCCGGCACCCTTCATGATCGTGGAAACGTCCGCGAAGTCAAGGTTAATGTAGCCGTCCTCGACGATCAGGTCAGAGATCGACTTGACACCGGTTTTCAGGATATCGTCAGCCATTGCAAAGCTCTGACGCATCGTCAGCGGCTTTTCCAGACCGACCAGCAGGCGCTCGTTCGGAATGATGACCAGCGAATCCACATATTTTTTGAGTGTTTCGATACCGCGCTCTGCCTGTGCCATTTTCTGCTCGCGCTCAAACGCGAACGGCTTGGTCACGACAGCGACCGTCAGGATGCCGAGCTCCTGCGCGATCTGTGCAACGACCGGTGCCGCACCGGTACCGGTACCGCCGCCCATACCGGCGGTAATAAAGATCATATCGGCGCCCTTGAGCGCATTGCTGATCTCATCGCGGTTTTCCTCAGCCGACTGTCTGCCGACCTCCGGTCTGTTACCCGCGCCGCGTCCCTTTGTCAGCTTTGCGCCGATCTGGATTCTCGTCGGTGCTTTGGAATTGAGCAGTGCCTTTGCATCCGTGTTGACTGCAATATACTCAATGTTTTTCACATCTGCCTGAACCATGCAGTCCAGCGCATTTCCGCCGCCGCCGCCGACGCCGACAACCTTAATATTCACCTGCGGATCAAATGAATCTTCATAAACAAAATCAGTCATCAAAGTTCCTCCATTTCGACAGCCCAGCTGTGTCGGGTGGACAGAGCCGCCTACAAACATATATTACATTTTAACACGTTTTTCTAATCTTTTCAAGTGCATTTGCGCATTTTGTCCTATTACACAAATCGCAGTCTGATTCGATAGGTCATTCTGGTGGTTTTGCCGTTGTTTGCGTCGTTGTTGTCCCGTTTTCTGTGGTAGTTCCGGAGATTGTTGTGCGCGCAGGCGCCGTTGTTTCAGCGGCAGATCTGCGTTTTCCGGTCTCGGTTTTGCGGATCGCATCGACCGGGATCTCGGAGATCTGGTTGTTGCCGATCATGGTCAGCCGGTATTTCCGCCCCGGTGTCAGGTACTCGATCGTCTTTGCCGCGAGCCGCAGCTTATAAACCGCATCGCCCGCACTGCCCATGTGAAATTCCACATTCTCGCCGAACTGCACCAGAATATCGCTCTGATCGGTCATGTCGATCGACTTAATTTGTTCATTATTGCACTCTGAGACCGCAGCCGTCAGCGTTTTCAGAACATTGTCGCGCTTCTCGTCCTCGGACTTCAGCACCATGCCGATCGTGCCCTGCGCGGGGTTGTATCCGGTGATGATGATGAGTCCCTCGCGCGGCGCTTCCTTCAGTTCTTCGAGGACGCGGTTTGATCCGCTGACCAGCAGATAGCCGTAGCTCTGCGAGATGTTCGCGACCGGCACCGCCTTCTCGACCGAGATCTCCACGGTCGAGGGGAAGATCCGCCGCACGGTTACTTTTTCCGCATAAGCCACGCGGCTACGTACTTTTTCTGCTGCGATCGCCGCATCCAGCCGCACGAGGTTGTCCTGATAGGATATGCCGCTGAGCCGCACGATCTCGTCATCCGGCACATCGGTTTCATTCAGCACAACGATGTCCGTCACATTGAAAAACAGTGTCATGGACAGCGCGATTCCGATGCCGATGACCAGCACGGCGACCAGCGCGATGTACGCTGTATGCCGGCGGGTACGCCGCCGTTTTCGCTTGCTGTTCTGATGCCGGCTGACACTTGTTTTTTCGACATCCCGCATGCAGCACCCTCCTTCCGGTTGTCATTTGTCTGATATTGCACATTCGGATTGTGGAAAACAAGATGCCGTTTCGCACCCTGTTTTCCCACAATTTCCACAGAGTTTTCAACATTCAAGTCGCGTATCTACGCCAAAACTCGCCTGTTTCCTCAACCTGATTCAACAGTTTTGCACCGTTTCCACAGAGTTTTCAACATTTCATGCGCAAGGGCTCTGTTTTTCACGTTCTTTTGCAGAAAATCTGCATCTTTGCACCGATCCGCCGAGACTGTGGAAAATCTCTGCAAAATGCTCATAACCCCTGTCGAGATGATGCAGCTGACGGATCTCCGATTCGCCCTCTGCCTGCAGCGCCGCGATCGCCATTGCAGCGCCGCCGCGCAGATCGGTCGCCTCAACGGATGCGCCGTGCAGCCGCGAAACGCCCGTAATTACGGCAGTTCTGCCGATGGTGCGGATATCCGCGCCCATGCGCAGCAGCGCACCGACATGCTTATACCGGCTGTCGAAGATCGTCTCGTCGATGACGCTCGTGCCGTTCGCCGTACACAGCACCGCCGAGATCAATGCCTGCGCATCGGTCGGGAAGCCGGGGTACGGCATTGTGCGTATGTAGCGGACATTGCGCAGCCCGCCCGTGCGGTCGAGAAAGATCCGCCCGCTGCCCGTGCCGATCCGGCAGCCTGCCGCTTTCAGCACATTCAGGCAGCTTTCCAGATCCTGCGGTGCCGCACCGCTGACGCAGACGGAACCGCCTGCCGCCGCGCCCGCACATAGATAGGTCATCGCAGCGATCCGGTCGGGCATCACGCTGTATTCCGTTCCGGTCAGCTTTCTGCCGCCTTCGATCACGACGGTACTCTCTCCTGCGCCTTCGATCTTTGCGCCGCACTGATTCAGAAACGCCGCAAGATCTGTAATTTCCGGTTCTCTTGCAGCATTGGTCAGGACGGTCTCACCCGCTGCGCCGACCGCCGCCATGATGACGTTTTCCGTCACGCCGACAGACGGCAGCGGCAGATGAATCCGCGCGCCGTGCAGCAGATCCGCCCTGCAAACGATTTTCCCGCCGTCATCGCGGATCTGCACGCCCATTTGCCGCATCGCGTCCAGATGCAGGTCGATCGGGCGCGGGCCGAGTTCACAGCCGCCCGGCATCGTCAGGGTACAGCACCGCATCCTGCCGAGGATCGGCCCCAGAAACATGATCGACGAGCGCATTGTGCGCATATCTGCGTCAGGGATCTCGCTCGATTCCGCATTGGTATGCCGGATCGTGACGGTATTCCCCTCTGCCGTGCAGCGGCACCCGAGCCGGTTCAGGATCCGGCTTGCCGCATAGACATCCAAAAGCTGCGGCACCCGATGCAGAACCGTTTCGCCGTCACAGAGCAATGCCGCCGCCATGAGCGGCAGCGCACTGTTTTTCGCACCCTGCACCGTTATTTCACCGTGCAGCGGTCTCCCGCCTGTGATCCGCAGGATATCCTCTGTCATTTTGCATCACCTCTTGCAACCGGCTTCTGCCGTTTTGCTTTAGCGTATGCTGCGCCGCGGTTTTCTGTGATAGCTGCCGGTTCGCGGCGGTTCGACTGCGTTTTCAGTTCTGACCGGTGATCTCCGCGATCACATTCCAGATGCGGTCATTGGTATCGGTCGGGAACAATGCCCCCGCGCGCTGCCCCATTGCGATCCGCTTCTCCGGATTCTGATACAGCTCCGTGATATGCGCACGCAGCTTTTCCGGTGTCAGATCCTTCTGCTCAATGACGATCGCAGCGCCCGCTTTGCCGAGCACCATTGCGTTATAATACTGGTGATTTTCCGCTGCTGCCGGATACGGGATCAGCACGGATGCTCTCCCGACGGCTTCCAGCTCGCTGAGCGTCGATGCACCCGCACGGCTGATCACAAGATCCGCCGCTGCAAGACAGACGTCCATGTCATGAATATACTCCGACACGCGAATGCGCTTGTCGTCTGCAATGCCGCGCTTCTGCATCTCCTGCGGGAAGGATTCCCTGCCGTGCTTGCCGTATGCATGGATATGATTGATCTTCATATCGGACTGCAAATGCCACTGGAGCAGATCGGGCATCAGATCATTCAGGCATTTCGCACCCTGACTGCCGCCGAACGAGAGAATCGTCATCTCGCCGTCGAAGCCGAGCATCCGCTTTGCCTGTTCTCTTGTTTTATGCGTCAGATTTCCGCGGACGGGCAGTCCGGTCATCACGGTTTTTGTCCCTTCCGGAAAATACTGCTTTGCCGCTTCAAATGTCATCATGACTGCCTTTGCTTTTTTCGCAAGCAGCTTATTCGTCACGCCGGGGAATGCATTCTGTTCATGTACGGCAGTCGGTACGCCGAGCTGCTGTGCCGCGCGGATCACCGGTCCGGACGCATAGCCGCCGGTACCGATCGCCAGATCCGGCTGAAACCGCCTGACGATCGCGCGGGCATGTCCGCCGGATGTTGCAAGATAGCCGAGCGCCTTGCAGTTCCGGATGAGATTCTCCGGACTGAAGCTGCGCTGGAATCCGGCTGCTTTCACATAATCCATTTTGTAGCCCGCGGCGGGGATCAGCTCCGCTTCCATTCCGTCCGGCGTTCCGACAAACAGAAACTCCGCATCCGGCACATGTTCCCGGATGATGCCGGCGATCGCAAGCGCCGGATTGATATGTCCGCCCGTGCCCCCGCACGCAATCAGAACCTTCATAACTTTGGTCTCCTCTTGGATTCTCATTCTTTGAACAGATCGGGATAGCGCTCCGTCAGCAGCGAAATATGCAGCGGGATCGTTTTTCGCACCGCTGCCATTTCGAGATATTCCGAAGGCTTTGCCCATTTTGCCGCGTCGGTCTCACCTGCAAGCAGATGCACTTCCCCGACCGGCACATCCTTCCGCACCAGATAGAACGCATGGATATAATCCGCGCCGGATACAGTGCCGCGCAATTCCAGTTCGGATTCCGTCACCTGAATGCCGGTCTCCTCAAACAGCTCGCGGACAGCCCCCTGCGCCGCCGTCTCGCCGGACTGCACACAGCCGCCGGTGATCTCCCAGCAGCCCGCGTAGGTCTTGCCCTCTGCCCGTCTGGTCAGCAGGATCTCCCCGCTGCTGTTCAGCGTCACGATGCTGACGATCAGCACGCGGCGCCCCGCGGGGACTTTCGTTCCGCGTATCATTGTTTCACCGGTGCGTACACCGTTCCTGTCGTACAGATCGAGGATCTCCGGCATACTGCCCGCTCCTTTCACATCAGTCCAGCTTCGCCTGTCTGGAAATATTCAGCAGTACGCCCATTTCGGCAAGCTGCATCAAGAGTGCCGTTCCGCCGTAGGAGAAGAACGGCAGCGAAATACCTGTATTCGGGATCGCATTGCTGACGACCGCGATATTCAGCAGCGCCTGCAAGCCGATATGCATGGTGAAGCCGACCGCGACCAGCATGCCGAATTTGTCCTTTGCCTTCGCCGCGATATAGAAGCCGCGGAAGATCAGCAGGCAGAACAGCAGAATCACCGTCACCGCGCCGACAAATCCAAATTCCTCGCAGAGAATCGCGAACACGAAGTCATTCTGCGCTTCCGGCAGATAGTTGTACTTCTGGCGGGATGCGCCGAGTCCGAGCCCGAATACGCCGCCCGAACCGATCGCGATGAGCGACTGACAGGTCTGCCATGTTTCATCCTGCATGTACTGCTCATTGAACGGATCGAGCCATGACAGGATACGGTTCTGGAAATAGCCGATGCCCTTGCTGTGCATAAGGTAGAGCACGACGCAGGTCAGACCGACCGCGCCGATCGCAATGAGAATCGCAAAATGTGCCGGTCTCGCGCCGCCGACGAAGATCAGCGTCAGCGCAAGCACGCCGATGATCAGCGTACCGGACAGATGCGGCTCCTTCATCATCAGTCCCGCGACCATTGCAAGCATCAGCATATACGGCACGATGCCGTACCAGAAGGTCTTCATGCGGTGCTCGTTCCGGATGATCAGCATCGCAAAAAACAACACGATCGCAATTTTCATCAGCTCAGAAGGCTGGAAGGTCATGCCGCCGACTGCGATCCACCGGCGGGCAAATGTGCCCTGATCGGAACCGATGCCCGGTATCAGAACAAGGATCAGCAAAATGAACGAAATGCCGAATGCCGTGCCAGAGATCCAGAGCTTTGAAAAGATCTGATACGGCACAATGCTAAGGACGCCCATCACGACCAGTCCCGCAGCCGCAAATCCCAGCTGCCGCGTCGCATAATAGGTTCCGCTTCTGCCGTCCTGGATCGCCGCCGGATACGATGCGGAAAACATCATCAGGATGCCGATGACCAGCAGCGCGATGATCGTACCGAGCAGAACACCGTCCAGATCGCTGTGGATCAGGCGCCTGCCCTTTCCGGCAGGACGAACGCGCGGTTTGCTGCCCGCGCGCGAGGCTTTTGCAGATGTCACTGCCATTTGTATCCGCTCCTATCTTTGTCTGTTATCAGATTTGCAGCAGGACAGCCAGCGCACCCGCTGCCAGTCCGACCAGAGAAAAGACCGTGACGATCTTGTATTCGCTCCATTTGCAGAGCTCAAAATGATGATGGATCGGGGACATTTTGAAGATTCTCCTGCCCTCGCCGTATTTTTTTCTTGTGTATTTGAAGTAAAGCGTCTGGATCACCACACTCAGCGCATCGAGCACATAGACGATGCCGACGAGCACGAGCAGCAGGTGCATTCTGCATGCCACGCCGATCGCCGCGAGTGCGCCGCCGAGATACATCGAACCGGTGTCACCCATGAAGCATTTCGCCGGATGCAGATTCCAGACAAGGAAGCCGATGCAGCCGCCCGCGACCGTGATCGCATAGAGCGAAAGCTCCGGCTGCGAGAATGCCGCGCAGAGAATCGTCAGCGTCAGCATCGAAACAACCGTCACCGAGCCGCAGAGCCCGTCGATGCCGTCGGTCAGGTTGACCGCATTGATCATGTAGATCATGAACAGCATCATAACCGGATAATAGAGAATGCCGAAATTCAGCTTGACGAACATCAGGTCGATCGTTGTATCGTGATCGCCCAGTGCATACATGATTGCCAGAAATGCCGCACAAAATACAATCTGGAACAAAATTTTCTGCTTGACATTCAATCCGAGATTCTGCTTTTTGACCGCCTTGATGTAATCATCGGTAAAGCCGCATGCGCCCGAATAGAGCAGCGCAAACAGCATGACAGTCAGCAGCCGGATCGCGCGCGTACCGGTCGCCGCTTCCGTCAGATCGGTTCCGCCGGTCACGCGCCAGACCGCATAGCCGAGCGCAGTCGCCGCAATGCTGCCGGCGATGAACAGAAAGCCGCCCATGATCGGCGTACCCTGCTTGGACTTGTGCCATGCAGGACCTTCTTCGAGAATGGTCTGTCCGAAATGAATGCGGCGCAGGAACGGAATCAGAACAAATCCGAGCAGCGCTGCGATGACTGCCGCCGTCACCGCTGCGCACAAATTCAACCAAATTGGCATTTTTTACACCTTCTCCGCAAAAATCCGCTTTGCCGCATCCGCGACCAGCTCGCGCTCATCCATGTGCAGATGCACGCCGCCGGCAATGATCTGATAATCCTCATGTCCCTTGCCCGCGAGCACGACAACGTCGCCGGTCTTCGCATATTTCATCGCGAGGTAGATCGCCTCTGCGCGGTCCGGCTCCGTCTGATAGGGCACGCCGGAATCGGTCAGTCCCGCGAGGATATCCTGAATGATCGCAAGCGGATCCTCGTCGCGCGGATTATCCGACGTCACCATGACAAAGTCCGCATACTGTGCCGCAGCGCGCGCCATTTTCGGGCGCTTTGCCGCATCGCGGTTGCCGCCGCAGCCAAAGACCGCGATCAGCCGTCCGACCGTGCATTCCCGCAGACTTGCGAGCGTTTTTTCAAGCGCATCCGGTGTGTGTGCGTAATCGCAGATCACCGTGAAATCCAGTGCGGTCGGGATGACCTCGCATCTGCCGCGCACACCGGTATAATCCAGCAGCAGCTCTGTCATGACATTCATCGGAACGCCAAGCCGTCTGCCGACCGCGATCGCCGCGACCGCATTGCTGACATTGAACATGCCGGTCATGCGCATCGACATCGGCAGTGCTTCGCCGTGCAGATGCAGCGTAAACTTTGTGCCCTCTGTCCGCAGCACAATGTCATCCGCCATTGCATCGAAGCGGTCAGCCGCCTGCTGCCGGATGCCGTATGTGATCTTTTCGCATGCAGTCTCGCCGAACAGGCGCTTGCCGTAATCGTCATTGCCGTTGATGACCGCGTAATCGCAGATATCAAACAGCATGCGCTTTGCAAGATAATAATTCTCCATTGTGCCGTGCACATCGAGATGATCCTGCGTGAGATTCGTAAATACCGCCGTATCAAAATGCGTCGGACCGATGCGGTGCTGCTCCAGTCCGAAAGAGGATACTTCCATGACAACAGTCTGCACGCCGGCATCCGCCATTTTCCGCAGCAGTGCGAAATATGCGTCCGTCAGCGGCGTCGTATTCGGAGAGGGCAGGATCTCGTCGCCGATCTCATACTGCACCGTGCCGATCAGACCGACCTTTTCGCCCGCCTTCTTCAGCATCTCCTTGACGAGCGTTGCCGTTGTGGTCTTGCCGTTGGTACCGGTCACGCCGACAAACCGCATTTCTCTTTCCGGATGCCCGTACCATGCCGCGCAGAGGTCGCCGTAGGCTTTGCGGGTGTTCGGCACGATGATCTGTCTGTCACCGAGTCCGAGATCGTGCTCCGCAATGACTGCCGCAGCACCCTGCTCCAGCATCGCCTTTGCCGCATCATGTCCGTCATACTTCGAGCCCTTGATGCAGGCAAATACCATGTCCTGTCTGATTTTTCTGGTATCATCTGTCACGCCGGAAATCTCGCGGTCCGGCAGCGCAGTTTTCAGCCCTTCCAGTAAGGTATACAGTTTCATGATCTTCTCCGTCTTTCTCCGTATATCATGCTCATGCTCCGGCAGACCGGAACAGTTTCCCCCGCCGGACAGCTTCTGTCACGATGCCGTCCGGCGGAAGAAAGGATTGAGCGTCGCTAGCTTCATTATCCGATGTCATCGTTGGTGCCGAAGCCCAGTTCAATGACCGTCCATTCCTCAACAGCGGTTCCCGCCTTGATATTCTGCTGGACCGCCTGACTTTTCTCAAGCATCGAGCCCTTTGCCACATAGTTCAGATGCATCTCCGTCAGCAGTTCATTCGCCTGCTCCAGCGTCATGCCGGTGCCTGCGATCTGCGGGACAATGACTGTTTCGGGTTTTGTGCTGCTGTCGGTATACAACAGGATCGTGCCGCCCTTCGCCACGCTGTTGCCGGTGATCGGCTGCTGCATGGTGACAAGGCTGCCGTCACCGATAATCTCACATTTCAGACCGATCGAATCCAGCGTCTTCTTCGCCTCGTTCACATCATTGTCGATCAGCATCGGCACGGTGACGTCCTTGTGTGCTGCTTCCTCCTCGGTATATTCCGGATAGAATCCGAGATAGGGCAGCGATTTTTCGAGCACGGAACGGCAGTACGGCGCACAGACCGTCGCACCGTAGTAGCGCTCATCGCCGTTGTACGGTTCATCCGCCATGATCAGCAGCACGATCTCCGGATCGTCCGCCGGCGCAAAGCAGCAGTAGGATGCAACGAACTGATCTGTCGGCAGCTTCTCGGATGTACCGGATTTGCCGCCGATCTTATAGCCCTTGATATAGGCATTGCTCTTGTCGTTGCCGTCCACGACGAACTGCAGCGCTTTGCGCATTTCCGCGGATGTCTCCTCGGAGATCACCTGACGGCGCACCGTCTTTTCATTGGCAAGCACGACATTGCCTGCCTGATCGACGACCTTGCTGACCACATAGGGCTTCAGCAGATAGCCGCCGTTGACGACCGCCGCATAGCCCGTGACCATTTCGATCGGCGTCAGCGAATTGTTCTGACCGTAGGAGCTTGCCGCAAGCTGGACAGGTCCCATTTCGGAAAGCTTTGTGTAGATCGAAGCGGTCTCGCCCGGCAGGTCGATGCCGGTCTTTTCGCCGAGACCGAACGCCTCAAAGTATTTGCAGAAGGTCTCCTTGCCGAGCCGCTGTCCGATCTGGATGAAGCCCGGATTGCACGAATGCAGCAGGATCTCCTTAAAGGACTGCGCGCCGTGTCCGGGATAGCGGTTGGAGCAGTGGATCTCTTTGCCCGCAACGACCTCAACGCCGCTGCAATAGAAATTGTCGCCTTCATAGCTGACCTTGTGTTCTTCGAGACCGGCAGATCCCGTAAAGACCTTGAAGACCGAGCCCGGCACATAGGTTTCCGAGACACATTTGTTGCGCCACTGTGTTTCCCATGCATCCTTGCGGGCTTCTGTCTTCCCGCTCTCATTCCGGATGCTTTCGACCTCTGCCTTCACGGCCGGATCGTAGATATCATACGGTTTGTTCGCATCAAATCCCTTTGAGGAAGCCATTGCGATGACCGCGCCGGTCTTCGCATTCAGCATGATGCCGCAGCCGCGCTTTGCCACGCGGAAGCTGTCCACCATGTCGTCCAGCGCATTTTCCAGATAGGTCTGGATCGTCATGTCAATGGTCATGTACACGTCGTCGCCGTCCTGCGCCGGATAGGTCTTGGAATAGCGGTACGGCATATCGTTTCCGTTCGCATCGCGTGCGGTGATATTTCTGCCGTCGATGCCGGAGAGATATTCGTCATAGGATTTTTCGACGCCGTAGAATCCGTGACCGTTTGCCTGATTGAAGCCGATAACGGATGCCGCAAGCTTATTCTGCGGATAATACCGCTTGGTATCGGACTTCCGGCTGATCGAGGAAAGCGAGATCGTTCTGCCGCTTCCCGCGACATGGATATTGCTGATAAATTCGAGGATGCGGTCTGCGCGGCTTTTCTCGACCTGCAGCTTCAGCTCAACATAATTGCTGTCGGCATCGAATGCTTCGCGGATCTGCTTCTTTTCGATCTCCAGCGTTTCGGAGAGAAACTCCACGAGCTGCGTTTTGATCTCCTCCGGCTCGACTACATCTGCTTTTGCGATCTCGCCGGCTTCCTGTTTCTTTCTGGCAGCCTCGCGCAGCTCCTCGTTGCGGTTCTCGACCATTTCCATTTCCTTGCGGAACAGTCCCGGATCGAGAAAGATCTTATAGACTGTCGCGCTCTGTGCCAGAACCGCACCGTTCGCATCATAGATCGAACCGCGCGCCGCCGGAATGGTCACCGTACCGAACTGGCGGGAATTTGCCATTTCGGTATATTCGTTATGCCGAAGAATCATGATGCGGAACAGATTCACGCACAGTCCGAGCGCGCAGAGCAGCACGAATGTCAGGATCACTGCATTCGCGCGCACCTTCATGCTTGTGGACGGTCCCTTGGAACGGAATCCGCGTTTCCACATCTGATTTTTCGATGCTTTGATTTTCTTTTTATTTTGTCCGGTTGATTTCGGCATGGATTCACCCCTTCCTCAGGCTCATACCGTTCACCGCGAATAGGCAAAAATAAAGGCGGAAAGCATACCCGATGCCCCCGCCTGACTTCACGCGCAGGCAAGCATGGTGCTTGTTCGGGATCACCAGCTGTCCGCTGCGCATCCGCTCCAATCCGGTTCCTTTTGTGTTCCGAACCGTTTTTCTGCTCACCTGATTTTTGTTTCTGGTTTTTGCAGAGCGGAGCCGCACAGCCGTTCCGACGCATCGCCCGTTTCCGGACGATGCGCCGAAAGCCGCTGCGCCGGCGCAGGATTGTTTTTCTGTTCCCGCGTCCTGACGCTCCGTTCTTTTGCTCTACACATTTCTGATTGATCTCATTTTCCGGCTGCTGCCGTATATCTGTTGTCTGCTATCTGCACCGGAGTATTTGCTCCGGTTACATGCTTATGTTATTTGCCGCGCAAATATTCCCAGATGCTGACCAGCTTGTCGTTGATCCGGACGAACAGGTTGTCCTCCGGCTCCGTGATCACAACTTCATCCTCTGTCTGAAGCTGAATGTACGTGATCTGCGACTGGTTCAGCGGCTGCAGCTTGAGCTCGTCCTTGGCATAATCCTCAATGTTCTTGACGGTCATTTTGCCTTCCATTTCGGATCTCATGCTGATATTTTTCGCAGTCAGGTCGTCATATTCCGTTTGCAGCGCCGCGATCTTTGTATAGATCTCGTTCGTCTGCACGCGTCCGTAGATCACGGTACCGATCAGAACGCCGGTCAGGATGCCAAGTGTAACGGCACCGCCTGCTGTAATCCGGTTCTGATACGTGCCGGTACTGCTCTCGGAGCTGGAATACCGACCGCCCTTTGCGGTTCTGGATTCTGTTTGGCTGTTTTGTTTCTTTGTCTTCTTTTTCTTTTTGGGATTCGGGGAAGAAGCGGTCTTTTTTGTTTTTTCAGGCTTATCCCCTGTCGGAATATCAATGTTGATGTCGTTGCTGTCAGTTGCAGTCAGGATCGGTCTGCGCTTTGCAGCTTTGGCTTCATCTGCCGCCCGCTGCTCCGCAGCCGCATGCTGCCGGTTTTGTTCGGACAGCTCGCGCCGCATTTCGCGTTCCTCAAGGATCCGCGCCTGCTCGCGCATTTTCCGTTCTGCTTCTGTCAGTCTTCTGGCTGCGTCACCAGCCTGCTTCCGTTTTCTTCTTCTCGCTTTGGAAGCATTGCTCATTGCCAGATTCCGCAGTGTCCGCAGTCTGCGCTCATTCGAGCTCATCCTGCCCTCACGGTCCGGGGACGACGCAAAGTCGGTTACAGAGGAAAAGTAGTCCTCGGTCATCCGTGGTCACCTCCCTGTCAAACAAGGACCGCTGCGTCCGACCGGCTGCTGTTTCTTTTTATGTTCGCAGCCGGTCATGCGCAGCAACGTCCACACTCGTTTTGTGCAGTTACCGGTGATTGTTCTTTCTTTTGTTTTGGGTTAGCGTTTTGTTTTTCTCTTGTCTGGTTACAGTTTTTCGATGCTCCGCAGCTTTGCGCTGTGACTTCTCGGATTCCGTTCCAGTTCCTCTGCGGAAGCTGTCAGCGGTTTCCGTCGGAGCAGTCTGCCCTCCGGTTTGTGTCCGCATACGCAGACCGGAAATTCCGGCGGACAGATACAGCCTGTACACCATTTGGCAAACGCCTGCTTCACGATCCGGTCTTCCAGACTGTGGAAGGTCAGGATCACCAGCCGTCCGCCGGGTTTGAGAGATGAAAATGCTGCCTCCAGCGCGATGCTCAGACAGTTCAATTCGTCATTGACTGCGATGCGCAAAGCCTGAAAGCTTTTTTTGCATGGATTTTTGTCACGCCGCACTTTGGCAGGAACGCCTTTTTTGATCAGCTCTGCGAGCTCCAGCGTCGTTTCGATCGGTTTCTGTTCTCTTGCCGAAACGATCTGCGCCGCAATCTGTCTGGCGTATTTCTCCTCACCGTACCGGAACAGAATATCGCTCAGCTCCGCAGCGGACAGCGTATTGACCAGATCGGCAGCCTTTCTGCCTTTCTGCGACATCCGCATATCCAGTGGGGCATCCTGGTGGTACGAAAAGCCGCGGGAGCCTTCATCGAGTTCGTGGCTGCTGACACCCAGATCCAGCAAAATGCCGTCCGCCTGTGTGCCGTGCTCCGCCAGTACGTTTCCGAGCTCCGTGAAGTTTGTCTGAATCACCTCGGCAGGCAGTCCCGCAAGCCGTTTTCCGGCTTCCGCGACCGCATCCGGATCCTGATCCAGTGCAAACAGCTTTCCGCCCTCCGTCAGGCGTTCCGCGATCGCACGGGAATGATTCCCGCCGCCCGCAGTGCCGTCGAGATAGATGCCGTCCGGCTTGACTGCAAGATCTTCGAGCACCTCATCGCGCATCACAGGTATGTGATATACTTGCTCTGCCATATCAGCCCTCGCTCTCTGCGTCAAGCGCTGCAAGTCTTGCCTTGCGTTCTCTGTCCTTCTTTGCGCGTCTCTTTGCCTTCAGCTCCTCGCGCTCTGCCTCGTAAGCGACCAGACGTTCCTCCGACCAGAGCTCGGCGTATTCGCCGACGCCGACAACGACGACCTTATCCGAGAAGCCCGCATAGCGGATCAGATTATCCGGGATCGTGATTCTGCCGTTTTTATCCGGCGGGATCC
This sequence comes from Clostridiales bacterium Firm_04, assembly GCA_001603005.1. Taxonomy (GTDB): domain Bacteria; phylum Bacillota; class Clostridia; order Oscillospirales; family Ruminococcaceae; genus Firm-04. The sequence continues at coordinate 32,342 of LVAJ01000040.1, read as the reverse complement.
GAACCGTATCCTTTCCGTAATCGCGCAGTTCGTCTTTGACGTCCTCGTCATCGTAACCGTAGTCGATGAACTCCTGTCTGATGCGCCCCAGCTCCGCCTTATAGCCTGCCTCCGAGCGTACAACCAGAAAACCGCGGTTGCCCGCATCGGGAGAGGTGTAAAGTGCTTCGCCGATGGCATTGCGAAAAGCTGCCGGGAAGCTGATTCGTCCGCGCTGATCCATTAAGACAGTCTGTCTACCTGACATATAAGTCTGTCCATCCAAGATGCAGCGCCTCCCTTCTCAGCTTCCGCAGGGAGATGCCCGTGAACGATTTCCGGTGACAAATACCGCGCCTCATCGGGCGCTCGCATCTGTATCCGGTTTTCCGGCATATGTTTCTATCTGATATGCCGAATGCGTTCCGCGGGTGGTACCATCATCCTGCTTCGCATTTCTTCTCTTCTACACATTCTGTACAGTCGCAGCTCCGGTGCCTTGTCACGGGTTCGGAATGGCAAATTGAGTCGTTTTCGGTTCCATTTGATTCCAACCAGTGGTTGAGGCTTCCTTTACTGCCCCTTCATTATACCAGATTATCCCCTGCTTGTCAAGCGCCCGCAAAAAGAAATTTTCGGCTGTTTTGCTGCATTTCCGGAACGCCTGTTCTGTCGATTTGAAGAATCCGGAATCAAACGGTTTTACGCAGTTTTTCGTGTGCGAAAGCGGCTGTGCCGGCATACTTGAAACGAAACAAAACGATCGCAGAAACGGCGTGTTTTCGGCAAAAACAGACATTTTTGCGCATCAGCACTCTGCCGAGAACGATACAGCTTTTCGGAATCCGAATTGAGCAGATTGCACAATTGGCAAATAATCAAGATATAGCCCATGTGCAAGAATCTGCACACTACATCTTGTGTTTTAGGGCAAATTTCACGTTCTGAAAATCAAGATTTGCGCTGCAAGAAAATCGAAAAAAATTTTTTCATTCCAAAAAATATTTATCTTGTCGCGAAAAAAGTACGGTTTCAGGCGGGATCCCGCCGCACAGAACGCCGCCTGCCGCAGTGCCGGAATAAGCAATTTCCGCAAACAAATGATGACCGCTCCGGCAGAAAAATGCAGATTACGGGCAGAAATACCCCGTCGGGACATGGATGGGCATGGAAACGAAGCCCAGCCGCGCCGTTCCGCGAAATCCGCCGTTTTTCAGCCGGAATCCCGTCCGCGGGCACGGATGGGCATGCGCACGAAAATCCGTTTTCCGGAACCGAAATCCGATTTTTTTCTGCTTACCTCTTTACATTATGGAAAAAATCGTGTATAATAATATCGTATATCATGACTTCGGAGGTATTTCCCATGGAACTCAAATACAAGCGTGTTCTCTTGAAGGTCAGCGGCGAGGCGCTCGCCGGTGCAAAAAAGACCGGCCTTGACTATGATGTCATCACCCCGATCTGCCGCGCGATCAAGCGCTGCGCTGATGCAGGCGTACAGGTCGGCGTCGTGGTCGGCGGCGGCAACTTCTGGCGCGGGCGCTCGTCCGGCGCAATGGACCGCACCAGAGCTGACCACATCGGCATGCTCGCAACCGCGATGAATGCCCTTGCGCTGGCAGATGCCCTTGAGGATCTCGGCTGCGAGGTGCGCGTGCAGACCGCACTCACAATGGCAAGCGTCGCAGAGCCGTACATCCGCAACCGTGCGATCCGGCACTTTGAAAAGGGCAGAATCGTGATCTTCGGCTGCGGAACGGGCAACCCGTTCTTCTCCACCGATACCGCCGCTTCGCTCCGTGCTGCGGAGATCGAGGCTGACATTCTCATGAAGGCGACAATGGTGGACGGCGTCTACGACAAGGATCCGAACAAGTATGACGATGCCAAGAAATACGAAAAGCTGACCTTTACCGAGGTTGTCAACAATCAGCTCGGTGTCATGGACTCCACGGCTGCTGCAATGTGCCGCGACAACGGCATGACCATGCTGGTCTTTGACCTCAGCAGACCGGACAACATCTACGACGCCTGCATGGGCAAGAGCCTCGGCACACTCGTCGTTCCGGAATAAACGCCGACACCGTGGACATTGGGGACACCGCGGACACCGGAGAACACCCGTTTCTGCGTTTTATATTATAATAGTATACGAAAGCTTCTGAACATCGCGTTTTACCGCGTTCAAACTGTCTGTGAGGAGATGAATCAAATGAATGAAATCATTAAAGAAAAGCTTGATTCCGCTGAAAAGAACATGAAAAAAGTGATCGAGCGTCTGCAAAAGGAGTACGGCACGATCCGTGCCGGCAGAGCGAATCCCGCTGTGCTGGACAAGGTGCCGGTCGATTACTACGGCACGCCCACCCCGATCAATCAGGTCGCGGCGGTCGCGGTCTCTGAGGGCAGAATGCTCCTCATTACCCCGTGGGATCCTGCCATGATCCGTCCGATCAGCAAGGCGATTCTTGCATCCGAGCTCGGCATTACCCCGACCGATGACGGCAAGACGATCCGCCTTGTGTTCCCGCAGCCGACCGAGGATCGCCGTAAGGAGCTCGCGAAAACCGCGAAGAAGTACGGCGACGAGGCAAAGGTCGCGATCCGCAACGAGCGCCGTGACCTTCTGGATAAGTTCAAGAAGCTCAAAAAGGACTCCGAGCTGACCGAGGACGATCAGGCAGATGCGGAAAAGAAAGCCCAGAAGCTGACCGACCGCTATACCGAGGAGATCGACAAGATCGTCGCGGAAAAGGAAAAGGAGATCATGAGTCTCTGATATTCTAAGGATAAGGAGTCTGTTCCAATGGCAAAAAAACATGAGCCGCCGGTTCCGGCGGAAATGCTGCCGCAGCATATCGCGATCATCATGGACGGCAACGGCAGATGGGCAAAAAAGCGCGGCATGCCCCGTACCTACGGGCATGTGCAGGGCGCTCTCGCCTTCCGCAAGCTGCTCCGCTATGCGAATGATATCGGCATCAAATATATCTCATTCTATGCGTTTTCCACGGAAAACTGGAAGCGTCCGGACGATGAAGTGCATGCGCTCATGGATCTGATGCGCAAGTATCTGAAGGAAGCCTACGACCATTTCGATCTGCGCACACGCTTCGTGCTGCTCGGCGATGAGGACGGCTTTGAGACCGATCTGCGGCAGCAGTTCATCGACATTCAGAAGGATACCGATGATTTCGAGAAGATGACTGCCGGCATCGCCGCGAATTACGGCTCCCGTCACGAGATCACCAGCGCCGTCAAGGAAATCGCAAAGCTCGTCAAGAGCGGTGAGATCCAGCCGGAAGACATCACCGAGGACATGATCTCGCAGCATCTCTATACCAGAGAAATGCCGGACGTCGATCTCATGATCCGTCCGGGCGGCGAACAGCGGCTCTCCAACTTCCTGCTGTGGCAGTGCGCATATGCCGAATTTTATTTCTGCGATACGCTCTGGCCGGATTTCGATTCCAAAGAGCTGGACAAGGCAATTGTCGAATTTGCGAGAAGAACCAGACGCTTCGGCGGTCTTTGAGCAGTCATGCGGTCAGAACGGGAGCAGGCATATTCTGCCGCTCTGATGCATAAGCATAGACCGATACGAACCCGCAGCGGGTTCTGTGCCCGTCATCCGTGACGGATCATGCAATTCTGCCGCATCCGCAATGCGGAGCCACGCGAGACGGAATTTGCGATTGCGCATTGCGAATTGCGTACTGAATTGGAATGGAGGCGCGGCTTTTCTGCCGCAAATATCGTATGGCAACAAGATTGATGACTGCAGCGGTCGGCGTTGTGATCGCTGTGCTTGTACTGGCTCTGCACAATATGATTGTGCTCCCGATTGCTGCCGGACTGATCTCCGGCATGCTCATCTATGAATATCTGCGCGTCAACAAGCTGCTGCGCTATCATCTGACGACCGTCGCAGCAATGATCTACGCGCTGGTGCATCCGATGATTCAGGTCGGCATGATCGCAAGATACCGCAGCATTCTCAGCGTCGCAGCTGTGATCGCCGTGCTCTTCGATTATGTCCGCCACCAGAAGAAAATGCCGGAAAAAACAGTGTTCTGCGCACTTGCCGGCATGTTCCTCATCCCGAACGCAATGGCAGCAGCCGTCACGCTCAACAATGCGCATGAGCAGCACGGGCTTGCCTATCTGATCCTCGCGCTCGGCGGCGCATGGATCGCAGACAGCGGCGCCTATTTCATCGGTACATTCTTCGGCAAACAGAAGCTCTGTCCGGCGATCAGCCCGAAGAAAACGATCGCGGGCTTTGTCGGCGGCATTGTCTCGAATATCGTTTTCTTTATCCTGTTCTGTGCAATTTACCTCGGCATCATGACGAAAAAAGGTGTTGCGGTGCACATGAACTGGTTTACGGTCGTGATGCTCGCAATGGTCACAGCAGTGCTCGGCACGCTCGGCGACCTTGCCGCATCCACGCTCAAGCGTCAGCTCGGCATCAAGGATTTCGGCAATATCATGCCGGGACACGGCGGCCTGCTTGACCGCTTTGACAGTGTTCTGCTCGTTCTGCCGTTCTTCTCGGCATTCGTGCAGGCGACCAATTTCTTTGAACTGTAAAAAGGAGCTTCAGCTATGACAAACAGCGTTGCAATTCTCGGATCGACCGGCAGCATCGGTACACAGTCCATTGAAGTCGCGCAGATGCACGGCATCAAGGTCACTGCGCTCGCTGCGAACACAAAGGTCGATGCGCTGGTGCAGCAGGCGCGTGAACTGCGCCCGGAGCTGTTGTGCATCGCAGATGAATCCAGATATCCCGCACTCAAAGAAGCGGCAGCCGGTCTTGGCTGCCGCCTTTTGGCAGGAATGGACGGTTTATGCGAGATCGCACAGCATCAGAGCACCGAAATGCTGCTCAATTCCGTGGTCGGCATGGTCGGTCTGCTGCCGACACTGACCGCGATCGAAGCAAACAAACCGATCGCACTTGCAAACAAGGAAACGCTCGTCGCGGGCGGCGCACTCGTCATGCAGGCAGCAGCAGACCGCAATCTCCCGATCTATCCGATCGACAGCGAGCATTCCGCGATCTTCCAGTGCCTGCAGGGCAATAAGCGTCAGCAGCTCAAAAAGATCATTCTGACCGCGTCCGGCGGTCCGTTCTTCGGAAAGACAAAGGCGGATCTCGTCAACACGACCGTCGAGCAGGCGCTGAAGCATCCGAACTGGAGCATGGGCAGCAAGATCACGATCGACTCGGCAACGCTGATGAACAAGGGACTCGAATTTATCGAAGCGCGCTGGCTGTTCGACCTCACGCCGGAGCAGATCGAGATCGTGGTACACCGGCAGAGCGTTCTGCATTCCGCGGTGGTCTATCAGGACGATTCGATGATCGGACAAATGGGCGTACCGGATATGAAAATCCCGATCCAGTATGCGCTGCTCTATCCGGAGCGGCTCCCCTGCCCGACCAAACCGCTCTCGCTGACCGATTACGGCACGCTGACCTTTGCAAAGCCCGATTACGAAACCTTCGACTGCCTGACCGCCTGCATCCGTGCAAGCGCAATGGGCGGCAGTGCACCGGCAATCGCGAACGGCGCCAATGAAGCAGCCGTCTCCGCATTCCTCGCGCGGAAGATCCCGTTCCTGCGCATCGGCGAGCTGGTCACACAGGCAATTGAACAGATCCCGTCCGCACCGCTCACCTGCTATGAGGATGTGGTCGCTGCGGACAGCCGTGCGCGTGCATTTGTCGCGCAGGCAATTGGCACAGATGCGGAATCCTGATCATTTTACTGAAATTTTCATCTTCTGTTTCATGTTATACCACATACGCCGGTTATAATATGCTTACAAGTATCTGCATCTGAAACGAAAGGACGATCTCAATATGACTATTCTTACGGTTATCGCCGCGATCCTCTGCTTCGGCATCATCATCATGATCCACGAAGCGGGACATTTCTTTGTCGCGAAAAAAAGCGGAATCCGCGTGCTGGAATTTTCGATCGGCATGGGCCCGGCGATCTTCTCCAAGCAGAAAGGCGAAACCAAATACTCCCTGCGCGCACTCCCGATCGGCGGCTACTGCGCAATGGAGGGCGAAGACGAAAACAGCGACGATCCCAGAGCATTCCGCAAGGCACCGGTCTGGAAGCGCATGCTCGTGACCGTCGCCGGCGCGACGATGAACCTGATCCTCGGACTCATCCTCATCATCGCAACCGTCGGTCTGGATACGGCGATCTATTCCACCACAGTCGCGGATTTCTTCACGGACGCAGACGGCAGCGATGTCTCCACCTCGTCCCAGTGGCTGCAGGAAGGCGACCGCTTTCTCCGCATCAACGGACTGAAGATCTTCACGGCGCAGGATATCTCCTATGCGCTGCAGAACGATGACTGCGATACCTTTACCGTCGTGGTCGAGCGCGAGGGCGAGGAAGTCACGCTGGAAAACGTGCAGTTCCTGAACAAGAAGACAAACGGTCTGCTCGATTTCCGTGTCTACGGACTGAAAAAGACTGTGCCGAATACGTTCCGCTACACCTTCAAGCAGTTTGCCTCGACTGCGCGCCTCATCTGGATCTCCCTGCGCGATCTCATCCGCGGCAAATACGGCTTCCATGATCTCTCCGGCGTTGTCGGCATCATCGACAGCACGACGGAGGTCGTCGCCGAGCAGGAAACCCTGCGCGAAAAGGCGCTGGCGCTGTTTGAGCTGATGTCGTTCATCACGATCAATGTCGGCATCTTCAATCTGATCCCGTTCCCGGCACTGGACGGCGGCAGACTGGTCTTCCTCATCATCGAGGCGATCCGCCGCAAGCCGATCCCCGCAAGAGTCGAGGGCATGATCCATTTTGTCGGTCTGGCAGCACTCATGGTGCTGATGGTCGCCGTCACATTTCAGGATGTATTCAAGATATTCCAGCGCTGAATCACCCCGATACACGAAAAAACGATCTGCTGCATGCAGATCCGTATGAATGACAAACCGGAGGATCATACAATGAAAGCATTGCTGAAAGCCCCCTTTGTCCGGCGCTCCGTGCGCGGGCTCACAGAAGAAGACGAGCGCGAGATCGCGGCGTCGCTGATTCCGGAAGCGGATCCCGCCGAACCGGAGCTGATTGCTGCGGTCCGCGGAGATGTGCTCGCCGACCGGAAGGTAATGCTTCAGGCGCTGCCGATCGCAGCCGCCGCGATGATCCCCGGTTTTGTTGTGCATTCCGCCGCCTACTGCATTGCGGTCGGCATGTCCATTTTCGGGCTGCTGATCGCACTGTTCATCGTCAATGTACGATGTCAGATCGGCGAGGATGCAGTCAAAATGAACATTCCGGTACACCATACCGAGAACGGCATGCTGCGGGAATATGCGGTCTGCTATCTGCCGGACGGCAAATACCGCATCCCCTGCGAGCGGAATCATCCGAATCCCGCAACGCTGACCGTGCTGCGCTCGAACGGACAAACCTACTGCAAGCTCAACGGAAAGGACAAGCAATCATGAGAAATCTGCATCCTGTCAAGGTCGGAAGCTGTCTGCTTGACGGCAGGCATATCTACATCCAGTCCATGCTGAACACCCGCTCGGACGATATTGCGGGCTCGGTCGCGCAGGCAAAGGCGCTTGAAGCGGCAGGCTGCGAGATCATCCGTGCAGCGATCCCGAATATGGATGCGGTCGCTCTGATCCCCGCGATCAAGGAAGCAGTCAGCATCCCGCTGGTCGCGGACATTCACTTTGACTATAAGCTCGCACTCGCCGCGGCGGATGCGGGTATTGATAAAATCCGGATCAACCCCGGCAATATCGGCGCAATGGATCGCGTCAAGGCGGTCGCCGACAAATGCCGCGAAAAGAATATCCCCATTCGCATCGGTGTCAATTCCGGCTCGCTGGAAAAGGATCTGCTGAAAAAATACGGCGGTCCGACACCGCAGGCAATGGTCGAAAGCGCGCTGAATCACGCAAAACTGCTGGAGCAGTTCGATTTCCATGAGATCGTCATTTCGATCAAGTCCTCGGATGTCCGCAATATGATCGCATGTTATCGCCTTGCTGCGGAATCCTGTGATTATCCGCTGCATCTCGGCGTCACCGAGGCGGGCACTGCGCGCATGGGACTCATCAAATCCGCTGCGGGCATCGGCTCGCTGCTCTGCGACGGCATCGGCGAAACGATCCGTGTCTCGCTGACCGCCGATCCGATCGAGGAGATCGCGGCGGCGCAGGATATCCTGAAAGCGATCGGCAGGCGCGACGGCGTACAGCTTGTCTCCTGCCCGACCTGCGGCAGAACGCGCATCGACCTGATCGGCACGGCAAAAGCGGTCGAGGAAGCACTGCGCGGCTGCACAAAAAACATCAAGGTCGCCGTTATGGGCTGCGTCGTCAACGGCCCCGGAGAGGCAAGAGAAGCCGATATCGGCATTGCGGGCGGCGATGGCTGTGCCGTGCTGTTCAAGGGCGAGCAGATCCTGCGCAAGGTGCCGGAATCGGAGATCGTCCCTGCCCTGCTCGCGGAGATCGAAAAGCTGTGAGCAAATTCAGTCAGGTCAAGCGTCAGATCGACCTGCTGGATCCGGAAAACCTGCTCGCATCCCACGCACCGCAGGATGAATATGACGCAGAATCGCGAAAAATCAGCGAGCAGATTTCGCATTTTGATTCGCCGGCGCAAATCGCCGCGGTGATCGCAGCGGTCATGCAGGACGCGTTCGGCAAACCGGAATCCCCTGCCCGCTTTTCGGAAACCGCGCTTGCGGTCCGCAGAGCGCTCGCATATGAATACTACGGTCACATTGCAGACCTGTTTGAATACGGCGATGCGCGCACGGAAGCATGCGTGCAGACGGCAAACGAAATCATCCGGCAGACGCTTACCGAAACCGATCCGGATGTGCTTGAAAACATCTTTCATGCGGTAGATACGCTGGTCGCGCACCGAAGCTGTGCGGAACAGCTTGAACTGCTGCCGCTCACGGAGAACTGGCAGCGATTCGATGCGGCATCGCTAGAATATCTGCCGGGGATCCTTGCAGCGACCGGCGATCCGCAGTACAAGGCGGTCATCCGGCAGATCCATGAACGGGATCCGCAGATCGGCATGCCGGAATCAGACGCTGACGAATGCAGAAAGGAATGAACACGCATGGCACAAACGCTGCGTGAATTTTTACGCGAATACGGCGCGAAGCTGCCTGAGAACGTGCTGGAAGGAAGACTCCGGCGCGTTCTTTCCAACCGCACCCGCAGCAAGCTGTATCTCGAAACTGAATACGACCGCCCGATGACCTTCGCGCAGCTCTCGGAGACCGAAACCGAGCTTGCCAGCCGCCTTGAGGTCGAAAGCTTCCGGATCCTCTGCCGCTATCCGGCGGAATGCTTCTCCGAAGAAGTGCTGCCGGAGCTGTTCCTGACACTGCGGCGCGAGATCCCGATGATCAACGGATTCCTCGAAGATGCGGGACTTTCGCTGCATGACGGTACGCTGGAGATCACGCTGGTACACGGCGGTGCGGATATCCTCGAACAGACGCATTTCCGCGAGGAGCTTGCCCGCGCCGTGCATACAATGTTCTCAGTGCCGCTGACGGTGCAGTTCGCCGGCGAGCATCTGCATGTGACGGCAGAGGAGCAGGCGCAAATGCAGTCCGATGTGCTGGCATCGCTCCCCGCAGACCGGTTCATCCCGCCGGATCTGCCGGAACAGGCATCCCATGCGCCGGTATTCTCTGCCCTGACGCAGCTCACGCCGGATGCAGAACCGATCACGCCGGAGCGCCCCGACAAGGATTCGCTCGATATCCTCTACGGCAGAGTCGTCAAGGAAAAGCCGGTCACGATCGCGCAGGTCGTCCGGCAGATCGGCAGCGGCATGGGCGGCAATGCGGCAAAATTCGCGATCACCTGCGAGGTCTTTGCAAAGCCGGAATCCCGCGTGCTCAAAAACGGCAAAACGCTGCTGACTTTTCCGGTCACGGATTACACGGGAAGCCTGCTTGTCAAGATGTTCCTCGATGAGCAGAAGCTTGCGAATTTTTCCGCAGATAAATGCAAAAAAGGCGCATCGCTGCTGATCTACGGCTCCGTGGAGTACAGCGACTACGACCACGATATCACGATCAAGCCGACCGCGATCAACAGCTATACGCCCGACCGCCGCACGGATGATGCGCCGGTCAAGCGCGTTGAGCTGCACCTGCATACCAATATGTCCGCAATGGACGCCGTGACCTCTGCGGAAGCGCTGGTCACGCGCGCACATGAATGGGGACACCGCGCCATTGCGATCACCGATCACGGCGTCGTGCAGGCGTTCCCCGAAGCGATGAATGCGACCGCAAAATGGAAGGATTTCCGCGTCATTTACGGCTGCGAGGCGTATGTCGTCAATGATCTGGACGCGCTCTCCGTCATCGACCAGCCCGATCCGCGCACACCGCAGGACGAGGTCATTGTCTTTGACGTTGAAACGACCGGTCTCTCCCCGAAAAACGACCGTCTGACCGAAATCGGTGCGGTCAAGATCCGCGGCATGCGCATCATCGACAGCTTCGATACCTTTGTCAATCCGGAGCGGGAGATCCCGCAGTACATTCAGGAGCTCACGCATATCACGCAGGACATGGTTGCGGATGCGCCGAAGGAGCGCGAAGCCGTCGAGCAGTTTTTCGCGTTCTGCGGCGACAATCCGGTGCTGATCGCGCACAATGCATCGTTCGATACGTCCTTTCTGCGCGCGGTGTTCAGCCGGCATCAGAATGCGCGGCCGTTTGTCACGATCGACACGGTCATCATGTCGCGTTCGGTGCTGCCGGAGCTCGGCAGACATAAGCTCGATACGATCGCCAAGCACCTCAAGCTCGGCAAATTCGAGCATCACCGCGCCGCCGATGACGCCTATATGCTCGCGAAAATCTACCTCACGCTCATGGAGCGCATCGTCAAGGAGCATGATCTGCAAACGCTCGGCGACCTCAACCGCGTGCTGCCGACCATTGATCCGAAAAAGCTCAAATCCTATCACCAGATCATCCTCGCGAAGAATCAGACCGGCATCAAGAATCTCTACCGTCTGGTCTCCTATTCGCAGCTCGATTATTTCTATAAAAAGCCGCTGATCCCGAAATCGCTGCTCATCAAGCATCACGAGGGACTGCTCTACGGCAGTGCATGTGAAGCGGGCGAGCTGTTCTCCGCAATCGTGGACGGCAAACCGGACGAAGAACTCGACCGGCTCGCAAAATTCTACGATTATCTCGAGATCCAGCCGATCGCCAACAACGAATTTATGGTGCGCAGCGACCGTTATCCGGCGCAGAATGACGAGGATCTGCGCAATTACAACCGCAAGGTGCTGGAGATCGGCGACCGCTGCGGCATTCCGGTCGTGGCGACCTGCGACGTGCATTTCATGGACGAGAAAGACGGCATCTACCGGCAGATCCTGCAATCCGGAAACGGTTTTGACGACACCGGCAATCAGGCGCCGCTCTATCTGCGCACGACCGATGAAATGCTCGAAGAATTTGACTATCTCGGTGCAGACCGCGCCTATGAGGTCGTGGTCACGAACACGAACATGATCGCGGACAAGATCGACCGCTGCCATGCGATCCCGAAGGGCACCTTCACGCCCTCGATCCCCGGTGCAGAGGAAGACCTGATCCGCATTACCACGGACAAGGCAAAGAGCATCTACGGCGATCCCCTGCCCGAACTCGTGCAGAAGCGCCTCGACCGCGAGCTCGATTCCATTTGCCGGCACGGCTTCTCCGTGCTGTATATGATCGCGCAGAAGCTGGTCGCAAACTCCGAAAAGCACGGCTATCTGGTCGGTTCCAGAGGTTCGGTCGGATCATCCTTTGTCGCGTCCATGGCGGGTATCTCCGAGGTCAATCCACTTGTCCCGCACTATGTCTGCCCCAATTGCAAATACTCCGAATTTATCACGGACGGTTCGATCGGCTCCGGCTTTGACCTGCCGCCGAAGAACTGCCCGAAATGCGGCACCGATATGAAGCGCGACGGACACGATATCCCGTTCGAGACATTCCTCGGCTTCGACGGCGACAAGGCGCCGGATATCGACCAGAATTTCTCCAGTGAATATCAGTCCGAATCGCACCGCTACACCGAAGAACTGTTCGGCAGAGCAAACGTGTTCAAGGCAGGCACGATCTCCGGTGTGCAGGATAAGATCGCATACGGCTATGTCAAGCATTACCTCGAAGACTGCGGTCTGACCGTCAACAACAGCGAGATCAACCGTCTGGTCGCGGGCTGCGTCGGCGTCAAAAAGACGACCGGTCAGCATCCGGGCGGCATGGTCGTCGTGCCGGAAGATTTCGATATTTTCGATTTTACGCCGGTGCAGCAGCCGGGTGAACCGAGCGAAGCCGATGATTCGGAAATGATCATCACAACGCATTTCGATTTCCATAAGCTGCATGACACCATTCTGAAGCTCGACGAGCTCGGACATGTTGTGCCGACGCTCTATAAGCATCTCGAAGACCTCACCGGCATGAAGATCGCCGATGTCCCGACGACCGATCCGAAGGTCTTCCAGATGTGCACAGACTGCTCTGTGCTCGGCGTCACCGAGGACGAGATCTACTGCAAGACCGGCTCGCTCGGCATTCCGGAAATGGGCACGAACTTCACGATCGGCATGCTGCTGGATGCAAAACCGCGGCTGTTCTCCGACTTTCTGCAGATCTCCGGTCTGTCGCACGGTACAGACGTGTGGCTCGGCAATGCGCAGGAGCTGATCGCAAACGGCACATGCACGATCTCCGACGTCATCGGTACGCGTGACTCGATCATGACCTATCTGCTCTATCACGATGTCGAGCCGAAGCAGGCGTTCCAGATCATGGAGGATACCCGTAAGGGCAAGGCGCCCAAGACCTTTACGCCGGAGCGCGTGCAGATGCTGCTCGACCACAATGTCCCGCAGTGGTACATCGACTCCTGCCTGAAAATCAAGTACATGTTCCCGAAGGCACACGCGGCTGCATACGTTACCGCGGCAATCAAGCTCGGTTGGTTCAAGCTCTATAAGCCGCTGGAATATTACGCGACCTATTTCTCCGTGCGCGGCGGCGATTTTGACGCAGCGCTCGCGGTGCAGGGCATCGACGCAGTCCGCAGCAAGATTCAGGAGCTGAATGCCAAGGGCAAGGAGCGCACCAAAAAGGAAGGCGACCTGCGCGATATCCTGCTGATCGTCAATGAAATGATGTCCCGCGGATTCTTCTTCCTGCCGGTCGATCTGAAACGCTCGCATGCCTGCGACTATCTGATCGAGGACGGCAAGCTGCGCATCCCGTTTGCCGCGATCGACGGCATCGGCGAAAAGGCTGCCGAGAAGCTCTACGAGACCGCACAGAACGGCGATTTCATCTCGGTTGACGAATTTCAGCAGCTTTCCGGCGCTTCCAAGGCGACGATCGACGCGCTGGACGCACTCGGCGCACTCGGCAATCTGCCGAAATCCAACCAGCTCTCGCTGTTCGGGTAAACGATGCGGCGTGCTTTCTTCCGGCATCAAATGCGACAATAGATTTTCCGGAAGAATCCGGTGCTTTGGGGAATCTTCCGAAATTCGGCTGGCTTTCCCCCGTTTGACTTGACTTTTTCCTGATATTATGATATCATGTTACCATGTTAGCAAGCTAAAGTGAATCGAACTTCAGGAGAAAGGATGCAGCATGAAACAATCAGCCGTGCAGAGCAGGTATCAGAAACGCATATGCAAACTCGATGAGCGGCGCTTTTTGCGGCAGCTGCATTTACAGAAAATGAGAAAGATCCTCGGCTGGACGATGCTGGCTTTGCTGTCTGCCGGTATCATTGTCATGGTGCCTGTGATTTGGTTCTGCAAGCCCGAAATGTGGGATTACAGGCTTGCTCTGCTGTTCCTGCTCTTTCCGGTCTGTCTGATCGCTTCGATTGCAAAGCTGCTGAAAGAACGAAAGAAGCCGGGCGGAAGGCGGCAGAGTCTCTTTGAAAAATACGGCTCTCCGGATGCTCTCCTGCACAGCCTGCAAAAAGGTGCAGGGAATATCCTGCTGGAAACCGAGACCGTTGTGCTGACCGAATCATACATCATCAATCAGAAAAACTTTGCGGAGTATATCCCGTATCAGCATGTTGCAGTCTTCGGTAAAAAAGAGGAGAAGCTGACGGCGGCGCTGCTCGGCATTCAGGAGAAACGGTTTCTCCTGATTAAGGATGATTTCGGCGAATCCTTCCTGATTCCGGTTCCTCTGCAGAAGTATAAGCAGCAGGATGTGCTCGATGTGATCGTCGTTACAATCAAATTGCGTGCACCGCATGCCGAATATCTCTTTTCCAACCCCGCATAAGCAAAGGAAAACATGAAGGACGCATAACCGTTCGGGAACAGATTCTTTCACGCACGGTTCATCCTTCACTGCATATATCACCCAAAGGAGTCTTTATGAACAAATATGACCGCATTACGCCGGAGGGCACCCGCGACGCGCTGTTCGCGGAATGCACGCTCCGCAGACAGATCGAAAACCGTCTGCACGGACTGTTCACCGCACGCGGATACAGCGAGATCATCACCCCGACACTCGAATTTTACGATGTGTTCAACCGCGATACACAGCCGTTCCCGCAGGAGCATATGTACAAGCTGACCGATGCAAAGGGCAGACTCATGGTGCTCCGTCCGGACAACACCGTGCCGATCGCGCGCGTCTGTGCGACCAGACTGCGTACCGCGGCACTCCCGCTCCGGCTCTGCTATCAGCAGAACATCCATGTGATCTCCCCGACGCTCAAGGGCAGAGATGACGAGATCTCGCAGGCGGGCATTGAGCTGATCGGCTCCGATTCCCGCATGGCGGATCTGGAAGTCGTTGCTGCGGCAGTGGATGCATTGCAGGCATGCGGCGAGGAATATACGCTGGAACTCGGCAATGCGGCATTTTTCCGCACGCTGATGCAGCAGCTTTCGGCATCCGATGAGATCAAGGATACGATCCGCGACTGCATCGAAGGGAAGAATTACCCCGCGCTCAACGATCTGCTGGACGCGCTGCCGGAATCCGAGACCGTCAAGACGCTGCGGATGCTCCCGCGGCTGTTCGGCGGCGAGGAAGTCTTTGACCGTGCGGCTGCACTTTGCAGCGGTGATGCGTTCCGCGCGATCCTCGGCGAGCTGCATTCGCTCTGGCAGGCAGTCGTCCAGTTTGCCGGTGCAGACCGCGTCAAGGTCGATCTCGGCATGATGCACCGCACCGATTATTACACCGGCATGATCCTGCGCGGTTATCTCTCCGGCTACGGCGAGGAGATCCTCTCCGGCGGCAGATACGATAACCTGATCGCAGAGTTCGGCTATGACGTCCCCGCGACCGGATTTGCAGTCAATATCGACGCAGTTGTGAAGGTTCTGAGCAGACAGCAGCAGACCGAAGCGCCTGCCACGCTGCCGGTCAGCAATGTGCTGATCTGGGCTGCAAAGGGCTGCGAGGCAGATGCGGTCGAAGCAGCGCGGAACCTGCGCGGCAAGGGACTGATCGTAGAGCATTCGCTCTCCGAAACACTGGAAGAAGCAAAACAATATGCTGCTGCACACGGCATCGACAGCGTGCTGCCGATCGAAATTTCCAGGCAGCAGATGCAGGCAGACTGCGGAAAGGGTGTGTGAACCATGCAGAGACCGATTCGCATTGCCCTGACCAAGGGCAGACTCGAAAAAGATACCGTCGGCATGTTTGAGCAGCTCGGACTCGACTGCACCGCCGTCCGCGAAAAGGGCAGAAAGCTGATCCTTCCGGTCGGCGACGGCAGCATTGAGGTCGTGCTCGCAAAGGCAAACGACGTCATTACATATGTGGAACACGGCGTCTGCGATCTGGGCGTCGTCGGCAAGGACACGATCCTTGAAATGCAGGGCAAGTTCTATGAGCTGCTCGACCTCGGCTTCGGGCGCTGCAAATTCGCGCTCGCAGTCAAGAAGGGCACCGATTTTTATTCGGGCTACGGCGTCAAGACGATCGCCTCGAAGTACCCGAATGTCACCCGCCGCTTCTTTGAAGCAAAGGGCATGGATGTCGATATCGTGAAGATCGAAGGCTCCGTGGAACTGGCACCGCTGCTGGAACTCTCCGACGGCATCGTGGATATCGTCGAGACCGGCACCACGCTCAAGGAAAACGGACTCGAAGTCTTTGAGGATGTCTGCCCGATCTCCGCAAGACTGATCGCGAATACCGTCAGCATGAAGCTGCGTCAGCAGGAGCTCGAAGCACTGATCGAAAAAATCGAATCGTTCTTCCGGAAGGCTGAATAAGCAGGAGAACGATTTCCGGCGGATTCCCGCAAGGACTGCGCCGCAATGATGAAAAGGAGTACCATTATGCAAATTATTCGCTGCAACGGAAAAGACGAAGCTGCATTCTTTGCACAGCTTCGCGCAAGAAGCGCCGCACCGGATCCGAAGGTCGTCGAAACCGTAACGACCATTCTGGAAGACGTCCGCACCAAGGGCGATGCAGCCGTGCGTGCCTATACCGAAAAATTTGACGGCAAGTGCCCCGAACAGTTCGAGGTCGATGCGGATACGATCTCCGCAGCACTCGAAGCAGCCGATCCGAAATTCGTCGAGGCGCTGCTCAATTCCATTGAAAATATTGCCGATTTCCACAACCGTCAGAAGGAGCAGGGCTTCTGCAACACCCGCGCGGACGGCGTCATTCTCGGTCAGAGACTGCGCGGTCTGGAGCGCGTCGGACTCTATGTCCCCGGCGGCACGGCGGCTTATCCGAGCTCTGTGCTGATGAACGCGATCCCCGCAAAGATCGCCGGCGTCAAGGAGCTGATCATGGTGACGCCGCCTGCAAAGGACGGCAAGCCGAATCCGGATATCCTCGTTGCTGCGTCGCTTTGCGGCGTTGACCGCATCTTCCTCATGGGCGGTGCACAGGCTGTCGCGGCGCTGGCATACGGCACGGACACCATTCCGCGCGTGGATAAGATCGTCGGCCCCGGCAACATCTTTGTCGCAACGGCTAAGCGCCTGCTTTACGGCGTCGTCGATATCGACATGGTCGCCGGTCCGAGCGAGGTGCTCGTCATGGCGGATGATACTGCAAATCCGAAGTATGTTGCGGCAGATCTCATGTCGCAGGCAGAGCACGATAAGCTCGCATCTGCGATCCTTGTCACAACTTCCGAGCGCGTTGCAAATGAAACGCTCGCTGAATTTGAGCGGCAGATGGCATACCTCGAACGCCGCGAGATCATCAAGTCCTCGCTCGACAATTTCGGCGCGATCCTGATCTGTGAGACACCGGAGCAGGCAGTCGAACTGGCAAATGAGGTCGCACCGGAGCACCTCGAAGTGCTCATGCAGAATCCGCTCGAATACATCGGCAAGCTGGACAATGCCGGCTCGGTGTTCCTCGGCACCTACGCATCCGAGCCGCTCGGCGACTACTATGCCGGTCCGAACCACGTTCTCCCGACCAGCGGCACCGCAAGATTCTTCTCGCCGCTCTCCGTTTACAGCTTCATCAAGCGCTCCAGCTACATCTACTACACCGAGGATGCGCTGCGTGCGGCAAAGGATGACATCATTCTGGTCGCGAACAAGGAAGGTCTGACCGCGCACGCGAATGCAATTGCTGTCCGTTTTGAGGACTGAAAGGATACGGCTATGTTCAAATTACCCGATAAAGTCACCAAGCTGAAGCCCTACGATCCGATTACCGGCAGCTATGCGGTGCGGCTCGATGCAAATGAGTCCTATTTTGATCTGCCGCAGGTGCTGAAGGCGAAAATCGCCGACCAGATCGAGCAGATCAGCTTCAACCGCTATCCGGATCCGATCGCGACAGAGGTTGTGGAAGCGTTTGCGGATTATTACGATATTGCGCCGGACTGCGTGACCGCCGGCAACGGCTCCGATGAGATCATCACGCTGCTGCTGAACTGCTTCATGCAGAGCGGGCAGAAGCTCGTGACCGTTGCGCCGGATTTCTCGATGTACGGTGTGTACGCATCGCTCGCAGAGATCGAAGTCGTGACGGTGCAGAAGAAGGAAAATCTGCAAATCGACACAGATGCGCTGATTGCAGCATGCAAATCGGCAAATGCAGTCGTCTTCTCCAATCCCTGCAACCCGACCTCGCTCGGCATTCCGCGCAGCGAAGTCATCCGGCTGATCGAATCCGCGCCGGACTGCATGGTGATCGTTGATGAAGCCTACATGGATTTCTGGGATGAGAGCGTGCTCGATCTCGTCACAAAATATGAGAATCTTGTCGTGCTCCGCACCTGCTCCAAGGCGATCGGTCTGGCGGCGGCAAGAATGGGCTTTGCGGTCATGAATCCTGCCAAGACGCAGCTGCTCCGCGCGGCAAAATCGCCCTACAACTGCGACGCGATCTCGCAGAAGATCTGCGCGACTGTCCTGCGCGAAAAATCGCTGCTGCAGCACTGCCGCGATGAGATCATCGTGCAGACACAGCGGCTCTATACCGCAATGGTCGAGCTGGCACAGCGCTATCCCGACCTGCTGGAAACGGTCTATGCCCCGCGCACGAATTTCGTTTTTGTCAAAACGGCATACGCAAAGGAGATCTTCGAGCAGCTGGAACAGGCAGGCATTGCCGTCCGCTGCTTCCCGAACGGACTGCGCATCTGCGCCGGCACCCGCCGCGAGCAGACCTTGCTCATCAGCGAGCTGGAGCAGATCCTTCAGCCGAAATGACGCCGGAAATCTGCCCGAACTGCGGCAGCAAAGACCGCGCCGCTTTTTTCTACGGCATGCCCCGCTTCACCGCAGAACTGGAACAGCGGCTTGCACGGCGGGAGATCGTGCTCGGCGGCTGCGATTTCAGTGAACATGCACCCGCATGCAAATGCAATGTCTGCGGAACGGAATACGGCGAGGTCGGCGCATTCTGGAAGGTCGGCAGTAAAGTGGCATCGGATAAGCAAGATCCGACCAAAAAATAATTTTCGTCCCGATCAGACAAAATTTGCGCAGGCTCTTGACAAAACAGTCATTATCCGTTATAATATATTCAGCCTTATCATGAGCGGCGGAGGAATCAGGTCCTGTGAAGCCGCGGCAACCGCATCCGGAACGATGTACGGTGCCAAATCCTGCGGCGCAAGCCGAAAGATGAGGAACGAATGCAACAAAAGGCGGCATACGTTCTGTATGCCGCTTTCTTTTTTGGAAGTGATCTAAAATTGGAACCCCGAATGTCAACCGCAGCACAGCATCCGTTTGACGTACATCCTGTGTCCGGCACGGTCATTCCGCTGACCATGCGATGTTGCCCTGTGAGCCCGCTGTCCTGAATCCTGCGCCGGATCGTCCCCGATCGGGAGCACAAGCGCAGCGCGGTCAGCAATGCGGGCTGATCTATCAGCAACCGAAACATGCCGGAATCCGCAATCTCCGGCGAAACCCATCATGCTACTGGAGGTTTACTATGAAACGCTTTTTTACGTCTGAATCCGTCACGGAAGGACATCCCGACAAGATCTGCGACCAGATCTCGGATGCCGTACTGGATGCGATCCTCGCGCAGGATCCTGCCGGTCGTGTTGCCTGCGAAACCGTGACGACAACCGGTCTCGTCATGATCATGGGCGAGATCTCGACCTCTGCGCAGGTCGATATTCCCGCAATCGCCCGCGAGGTCATCGTGGATATCGGCTATGACCGCGCAAAATACGGCTTCGACGGTCACACCTGCGCCGTCATGACGTCCATTGACCAGCAGTCCGGCGATATCGCGCAGGGTGTTGACTCCGCATTCGATGCCGGCGACAACAAGGACGAGCAGGGTGCCGGCGATCAGGGCATGATGTTCGGCTTTGCCTGCAATGAAACGCCCGAACTGATGCCGCTGCCGATCTCGCTCGCACACAAGCTGGCGCTCCGCCTGACCGCTGTGCGCAAGGACGGCACGCTGCATTATCTGCGTCCGGACGGCAAAACGCAGGTCACGGTCGAATATGACGACGGCAAGCCTGTGCGCGTTGATACGATCGTCATTTCCACGCAGCATGCAGCATCCGTGGAGCTTGACCAGATCCGCGAGGACCTTGTGGACCTTGTCATTAAGCCGACCGTTCCGGCAGAGCTGATCGACAGCAAGACCAAGATCTTCGTCAATCCGACCGGCAGATTCGTCATCGGCGGCCCGCAGGGCGACTCCGGTCTGACCGGCAGAAAGATCATCGTCGATACCTACGGCGGCTATTCCCGTCACGGCGGCGGCGCATTCTCCGGCAAGGATCCGTCAAAGGTTGACCGCTCCGCAGCCTACATGACGCGCTACATCGCGAAGAACATTGTCGCAGCCGGTCTGGCAGATCGCTGCGAGGTACAGCTTGCATATGCGATCGGTGTTGCGAAGCCGGTCTCGGTCTTTGTGGAGACCTTCGGCACCGGCAAGGTCGATGAGGAAACGCTTGCAAACGCCGTTTCGCAGGTGTTCGATCTCCGTCCGGCAGGCATCATCGAGACACTGGAGCTCCGCAAGCCGCAGTACCGCAAGCTCGCTGCATACGGTCACATGGGCAGAGAGGATCTCAAACCGGCATGGGAGCGCACCGACAAGGTCGATGCACTGAAAGCTGCCGTCGGCAAGTAATAAGGTGTCTCCGACGGATTGGAAATGGGGCGCTGCCCCATACCCCGCTTAAGGGACAGATGTCCCTTAAGAATCCCATTATAATATAGAATTTGCCCCGAAGTGATTCGATTTCGCTTCGGGGCATTTTTGCACGCGCATATAAGTTACGCATTACGTACCCGGTGCGCACAGCATTAAAGTTTTGATCGAACTTTTTCAAAAGTTCGCGGAGTCCAGAGTGAGTTTGCTTGCAAACTCATAGCGAAGCGTGCAAGAGCCTCTGGTCGCGATCCGCAGATCGCGAAATTCCCCCGCGTTCTGTTTCGGGCTGAAAGAGGCTTGGGAAATCCCTTTGAAACCCCATTATGATACTGCATCTTGAATCGGGCAAAAAATGTTTCGACTCTGATAAAAAAACAAAACAGCACTTCCGGCAAAACGGGAGTGCTGTTTTTGTGTTATCATGTGACGGATCGGTAAGGGACACAGTCCGCAAACCTCTATTTCTTTTCCCGAAACATGTTCTGTTTCCGCATCGCATCCTCCAGCGCCGCGCGCTCTGCATCATCAGGATCATACTTCATAGGCTTGATGCCGAATTGTTTGACAGCCGCAGCAAGATAGCTTTTTCCGTGGAGCAGATCCCATTCCGCACCGCTGCATACGACATAATATTTCTGATATTTCTGCTCCGGATCAAACAAATGCAGCTTCATGATATCTGCCGCAACCTTATGTCTCTGCGCAGATTTCAATTGTCCGAGATGCGCATGAATCTCCCCGATGATTTTATGAGACTCGGAATAGAAATCCGGTCTGATACTGACTTCCGGATGCTGCGGCAGCGGCAAAGATACATTTGATTCCAGATCGTCAGCATGTAACTCCTGTTTTAACCATTCGACGATCGTTTTCTCAAGATCCTGCTGCACAACAGATCTGCCGTCGTAAATCTCATCCATGTCATCACCTCCCGATTTAGAGATCACCGCATATTTACAGTCAAACGCTCAGGATTTTCGCGTTCTGCATGGGCAATTGCGGCAAGCGCTGCCCTGCCGTACGGCCCGAGATTGTCGATCAGACTTTGCGTATGCAGCAGATTGAGTGTTGTTTTCTGCGGCATCGAGGTCAGGCAGTCGTGCAGCGCATCCAGATTGTTGCCGTAAAATCCCGGCAGATGCAGCTGCGATGAAAAGACGCGGTGAAAGTCAGCGTTTTCGCGGATCGTGGAACAGTCAATGGTAACAGTCATAGCATTATTCCTCCCCGTACAGCAGTTCAAAGGTCTTGTAGTGGTCATCCGTGTAATAGATCAGTCCGTCGTTCGAGAACACAATGCGCTTGGCACCGCGGGACTTCTTGCCGAGCGTGTCAATATCGCATTCGGTGTATTCTCGCCCCGGTTTCTCCGGCAGAATGCCCTCGTAATTGCCGAATCGGGAACCGCCGATGCAGCAGTTGGGCGCATAGGGTTCGAGCGAACCGCCCTCCCAGCCGAGCTTCTGTGCTTCCTTTTTCGAGATGAAATTCAACGGCAGCTCACCGTAGGTGTAGATGTAAAGCGCGACGTCATCTTTTGTGGTATAGATCCCGTCTTTGTCGATCGTGACGTCCACTTCCAGCGGATCGGTTTCCGTGAGCGTTTCGGTCTCGATCAGGTATTCCGGCTCGGTCGTGACGGGCTTTGTCCTGCGCGGCTTTGTCGTGACGGATTCTGTTTCCGTTACGGTTGTTTCTGTGCGCAGCAAAGTTGTCTCCGGCGCAGTTGTCAGGGGTTCGGCATCTGTTGTCAGGATCGGCAGCTCCCCGACGGCTCTGGTCGCGGGCTTTCCGGCATCCTGAATCACCAGACTGTATTCCGGTTCGCTCTGCTGCACGTTGATCTGATCCGGTTCTGATCTGCGGCACCCGCCGGCGATCAGGACAATGCAGAGAATCAGCAGCAAAGCGAGAATCGCTGCCGCAGGTATTTTCTTGTTCATGCAGCATCCCTCCTTTGCAATATCATTATATCATATTATTTTCGGAAATGCAACGGATTTTCTGTCGAAATATGGACAAAATTCCTGCGAGACATTCAAACGCAGGGCGCAGTCACATATCAGAAGCCGCCCCGCGGCGTGTACTGCTTTTGCGGGGACAGTCCGCGCTGCGGCTCCCGCAGGAAATTGCCGGCGGGGGCTCCCCGCTTATTTTCGGAAATGCAACGGATTTTCTGTCGAAATATGAACAAAATTCCTGCGAGACATTCAAACGCAGGGCGCAGTCACATATCAGAAGCCGCCCCGCGGCGTGTGCTGCTTTTGCGGGGACAGTCCGCGCTGCGGCTCCCGCAGGAAATTGCCGGCGGGGGCTCCCCGCAGAACAATTCTATCCTGTCAGCTGTCGATTTCCGCAAGATGCGCCGCGATCGGCTTGCTGTGCTCCCAGAGATGCGCAAATTCGATCCGGAACAGCTCATACGGTGCAGAATCGCTTGGCGGATAGATCGAATAATACTGCCCGAAAAAGAAATTGCCGTAGGTATAAAAAACCACGCGCATGCTCCCCTTTTCCGGCTCCGCAAACGAAAAACAGGTATAATTCCGCAGCACCGGAACCGGCGCGATCCGCACTTCGACCGCCTCCGGATAACGCTGCTGAAACGCCAGCCAGTTCCGGTAATTCAGCTCGCACGGGATCGAAAAGCGATCCTTGTTGTTGATGTGCTCGGACAGCGGCGCGGATGCCGCTTCATCATCCAGCAAAATCCGGATGCGCGCGCCCTGCCGGATCAGATCCAGCATTGCCGCGATGCGCTCACCGTCGGAGAGCCAGTTCTCGCCCTCGTGAAATGCCATGTCCAGCTGCGTGATCTGATCCGTTCCCTGAAACACCTTGTCGAAATACTCCATTGTGCTCCATGACCGCATCATCTCGCCGGCGACCGGCGGCTGCGATGCCGGCTGATGCTGTTCCTGCGGACTGCGCTCCGGTATCCGGAAGATGCCCGAAACACTTGCGATCAGCTCGCCGAAGATCGACCAGAGGATCAGCAGAAGCAGCTTTTCATGCACCGGTGCTGTCCGGTCGAGCAATTCCGCAAATGCCGCCGGATACCGCGGACTGTCCTGCGGGATCAGCGCATCCAGCGCGGCGGCATCGGGACATGGAAACTGCTGCGCAAGATGCGCAGTCCAGCAGCGGTATGCATCCTCGCTGCGCAGATAATTTGCGATCAGCGAAAGCTCGGACTGATGTGCGCGGCTGAATGTGTCCTTTTTCGGATAACGGACAATATTGCCATTGAGAAAGGATGTGCGCGCGTTGCGGAACACCGTGCTCGTGTCATAAATGAACGCCAGCAGATCCGTGCGGTCTGTCTCCCGCAGCGCAGGCGGGAACAGCATCGCCAGAAATTCCGGCTTTCTGATCGCCGGATTCAGGATCTCTTTCAGCGCATTGAGCGTGATGCGGTTTGCATCCCCGATCTTCATATTCCACCTCCGGAACGGATTTTCAGCAGCTTTCAGCATGCATGCAGCAAAATTTCAGACTTCGATGCATGATTTGTGCGCATATTTTGTCGCTTTCAGCATACCATATATGGTATAACAGAATCAACGAAAGACAAGCCCGCATCATACGGAAAGTGAGGATTGCGCCATGAAAAAGCTGATGATTTTGCTGCTGATTTTTGCAGCCTGCTATGCGGCAGGACACGATGCGCCTGCACCCGCAGCAGAGCAGACAGCTCTGCCGGAAACGGCACCCGCTGCGGTCTATGAGATCACGCTGCCCTCTCCGCAGGAAGCGGGCAGTCAGCTGAAAACGATCGGAGATGCGCTGCATGCGCTGTTCTCCTCGTTTTCGATCGAAAAGCAGCCGCTTCCCGAAGGTCAGACCGGAAATCAGGTGCTCATCCGGGTGCAGGAATGATTGTTCTTTTTCATTATAGCACAGTTCCCGAAAGAATGCAAGAACGCCGCCGTATCTCTTGATACAGCGGCGTTTCAGCCTGTCGATAAAGTGACGGATCGAAAGTGATCTCACGCTTTGCTTTGCATTTGAAGACAAACGCAACTCCCCTTTCAGGATCATTCGCCACGCGGAATCCCATTTTCATGCATGTGATAGAGTCACGCAAACATGAATGATTCTAAAGTCGGGATTCCAAAGAGATGCAATCCCTTTGGTCAGGTTTGAGCTGAAAGCCCATAATCAATCATCGCAAAGCGATACTTTTTTATGCTTCGTCCGCGATCCACTGCTTCCAGACGGCGGATGCTTCTCCGACGGTCGCTTTCTGTCCGTTGCGGACGATCGGTGTCCGCAGCAAAGACGGATCCTCCAGCAGCTTTTCAAACTGCGCATCCGGCAGCAGATATGCAACCAGCGCGGCATCTGGATGCTTCTGATCAATCAGCTGTTCCAGGCCGCCGACACCGCGGATCACGCTTTCCAGCTCGCGTTTGCTCATCCCCTTGGACGGCAGGTCGATCGACTGAAATTTGATGTGGCGCTCCTTGAAAAATCGCTCTGCCTTTTTGGTATCAAAGCATTTGCTCTTGCCGAAAATCTGAATATTCATTCCTCTACCTGTCCGATGGTTCTGCCGCGCAGCGCACGGCCGATCTTCGATTCCGGATAGCAGACTGCATAGTCATCCAGAATCCCTCTCACAAGATATTTCGCGTATTTTCCGCCCTCGATCATCGCACAGAACGCGATCTCCGGATCGTCCGCCGGCGCATAGCCGATGACGAAGGTATCCGTTCCGCGCGGAGACTGCGGCGTACCGGTTTTGAGTGCGACGTCAAAGCCGAGATTGTTCAGGTCATATTCCGGCAGCATCGGCGTCTGCGCCGCACCGATCATGCCCTGCTCAATGTAATAATACACATCATGTGCATTGTTCTGCGCAACGGTCGCTGCGACCTCCGGCGCCTTGACAGAAAGCTGCTCGGTCATCGTATTGTTCCAGTAGGAGTCGATGAGATGCGGACGGTACCGCACGCCCTCATTCGCAATGGTCGATGCAACGACTGCCATTTGCAGCGGCGTGACCTGCACCTCGGACTGTCCGATCGCGGCTTGCAGCAGGCAGCCGACATACCACGGAATCCCGAGCTTTTCATAGGTTTCCGGACACGCGAGATAGCCGCCGCTGTCGCCGGATTCCAGTCCGAGCGGCGAGCCGAGCCCGTACATGCGCTCGTAATCGAGCAGCAGGTCGAGTCCGAGCCGCGTGCTCAACTCATAGAAGAAAATATTGCACGAAACGGTCAGTGCCCGCGTCACCGCAATATTCTCATGATGTCCCGTGCAGTGATACCATGTGTCGATATACTTAAAATTGGTATCGCAGTAAAACGACGTATTTCCGCTGATTTTGCCGGAATCCAGACCGGCAGTCGCGGTAATGGTCTTGAACGTGGAGCCCGGACGGTACAGACCGTCGGTCGCACGGTTGATGAGCGGAGAGTTCTCCTGCTCCGCAACTTTGTTGTAATCGTCCAGCAGATCCGCAAGATCATAAGACGGCAGCGTCGCCATGCTCAGAATGCCGTTGTCTTTGGTATTCAGGACGACCGCAGCGCCGCAGTAGGCGTTCCGGCATTCATAATCCGTATTCCGGAGCATCTGGCAGTGTTCATCCAGCCGCCTTTGCAGGCTTTTCTGCATTTTGCTGTTGACGGTCAGCTGAATGGTCTTTCCGCCGACCGGCTCCTGCGAGATGACGACCGAGGACACATCGCCGTTCGTGACGGTGATCTCCTTTTTGCCGTTTTCACCGCGCAGATCCGCCTCGCACGCAAGCTCCAGTCCGGTCTTGCCGACCGCATCGGAAAGCGCATAGTCCGGATGCCCGTTCTCCTTGAGCGCAGCGAACTCCTCCTGCGAGTAGATCGGGCCGACATAGCCGATCTCATGCGGGATGACCGTGCCGTTTTCGACGGTACGGATCGCTTCCTCGACAATGTTGACGCCGCTCAGCGTGACACGCAGCTCCTTGATGCGCGTGACGGTTTTCAGGTCGATGTCATTCGCAAAATAGAACACATTCGACATGGAAAAGCTGCGCAGCAGCATCTCGTAGCGGATGCCCGCAATGATCCGGCGGTCGCGCTCCGCATATTCATCGCCGATCTCGTAATCATCGCAGATCTTCTCGATGCAGTTTGCAGCATCCGCATACTTGTTCAGCCGCAGATTCTGCTTCATTTCCGCAATATCGCGGTCGCGGTCCTTCGCAAAGACATAGGGCTCCGATTTGGATACCGGCATCGTGTCATTCCATTCGTATCCGGCGTCCTTCAGAAGCTGCACCGTCCGGTAGATGACCGCATTGCCGGCTTTGTTGTCCGTTGGAAAATACGCCTTTTCGATGATGAGGTTATAGCCGATCTTGTTTGAAACGATCGGCTCACCCAGCGCATCGACGATCTCGCCGCGCGTTGCGGGGATCACCTGCGTATAGACAGACTCGACAATATGCTGCTGATTTTCTTCCTCGGCAGCGACAATCTGCAGCTTGACCAGCCGGTAGATGCCGAGGGCAGCGGATACCAGCACAAGCATGACCAGAAATCCGCTGCGCAGAAATTCAGAGATCTGACGCAATATCTCTTTCATTTTGTTCTCTCCTGCGCCTGATGCGCGTTATCTCAGGGAAAATGGAAATGCGGGCGTTCAGTTTGTTTCTGTCTCGAACATCTCCGCAAGAGAAATGCCGGAAT
Organism: Clostridiales bacterium Firm_04; assembly: GCA_001603005.1. GTDB lineage: Bacteria > Bacillota > Clostridia > Oscillospirales > Ruminococcaceae > Firm-04. The sequence goes on along the minus strand of LVAJ01000040.1, from coordinate 5,004 downwards.
AGTCCTCTGTAAAGTGTGCAGCGGAATCCAGCCGGATCGGGTGCTGCTTGCCGGTCGTCATATTCTTGATCTGACCGCTGCCCTGTTCGAGCTCATTCGAGCCGAGCACGACCAGATATTTCGTGCCGAGCTTGTTTGCATATTTCATCTGCGCCTTGAACGAACGGTCGAGCAGATCGAACTCTGCACGGACGCCCATTTCGCGCAGCGCATTCGCAAAGACAAGTGCCTGCGGGCGCGCGGTCTCATCCATCGGCGCGAGGTAGACGTCGCATTTTTTCTCGTCCATGAACGCGCACTCCTGCTGCTCCATTGTAAGGATCAGGCGTTCCAGTCCCATGCCGAAGCCGAGTGCCGGAATATGCTGACCGCCGAGCTGCTCAATCAGACCGTCATATCTGCCGCCGGCACAGACCGTGCCCTGCGCGCCGATGCTGGTCGTGATGAACTCGAAAACGGTTTTGGTGTAATAATCCAGACCGCGCACGATCTTCGGATTGATAACATATTCCACGCCCATTTCCGTGAGGTGCTGCTTGACCGCTTCAAAATGCGCGCTGCACTCCTCGCAAAGATAATCGAGAATGACCGGCGCATCCTTTGCGATCTCCTGATCTTCCGGCGATTTGCAGTCGAGCAGGCGCATCGGATTGCGCACAAGGCGCTCCTGACAGGTCTCGCAGAGCTCTGCGCGGTGCGGCTCAAAATAAGCCTTCAGCGCTTCCTGATACTTTGCGCGGCATGTCGGGCAGCCGATGCTGTTGAGATTCAGCACGATATCCTGCACACCGAGGCGCTCCAGAACCGTTTTGCCGAGCAAAATCACTTCTGCATCTGCATAGGGCGAAGCGGAGCCAGCCATTTCCACGCCGAACTGGTGGAACTCGCGGAGTCTGCCTGCCTGCGGGCGCTCGTGGCGGAAGCAGGAAAGCTGATAGAACACCTTCTGCGGCATTGCTTCTGCGAGCATGCCGTTCTGCAGCATTGCACGGATCGTACCGGCAGTGCCTTCCGGACGCAGCGTAAACTTCGTTTCCTTTGCGATGACGGAATACATTTCCTTCTGCACAACGTCGGTCGTCTCGCCGACAGAGCGCTGGAACAGCTCGGTCTGCTCGAAGGTCGGAATGCGGATCTCCGAGAAGCCGAAGCTTTCCGCAACGGCTCTGGTCACATGTTCAACGGTATACCATTTGTGGATCCGCTCCGGTGTGACGTCCTCTGTGCCGTTCGGTCTTTTCAGATAATTTGCCATGGTTCGATTCCTTTCAGGGCTGTGTTTTGAGATCCGCATCTTTCATACCAAAGCGGATCCGTTCCATTTCCTTTTGTGTCCGGTAGGTGCGGCTTTTCAGGCAGTACATGCAGCCGCCGTGATTGCGGCAGGTCATATCCCATGCTCTGCAGCCGCGGTATGCTCTGCGGTGTTCCTTCCCGTGCAGAATTGCTTTGTCAAGGCTCATCCGGATCCCCCCCGTTCACCGTGCCGCGGGCTCCCGCAGCACATAGCAATTGCCCCTTTCGGTGAGGAAGGGGCAATCAGTCAGCAGCTTGTATCACATGACAGGGTTTCCGATCTCACGCCAGTCCAGATCGCCGCGCTCCAGCGCGAGGATCAGTGCCTCTGCGGTCGCGATGTTCGTTGCAACCGGAACATTGTGCACATCGCACAGGCGGAGCAGATTCATGTCATTCGGCTCACTTGCTTTCGGATTGATCGGATCCCGGAAGAACAGGAGCACATCAATCTCATCGCACGAGATACGTGCAGAGATCTCCTGTCCGCCGCCCTGCGCACCGCTGAGAAACCGTTTGATCGGCAAGCCGGTCGCCTCGGCAACCTGCTTTCCGGTGGTTCCGGTCGCACAGAGTACATGACGGCTGAGCACTGCATAATATGCCGTGCAGAACTGGATCATCAGTTCCTTTTTTGCATCGTGAGCAATCAGCGCAATTGTCATTTATATTTCATCCTTTCTGTGAAGAAAATAGCCGTAATAAATGCGCACAAAGGCTGACCGGCAGGCTTTTCAGATCAGCCGATCTTGACAGTCAGCGGCGTGGGTTCACCGCGCAGGCGCTTGGAGATCGCATCGAACGCGGCAAGGCTCGGTGCGGTCGAGGGGATCGGTTCGCCCTTGCCGGTTGCAATGACGAGCTGATAATCCTCCGGAATGACGCCGATCAGCTGTACGCCGATCGTATCAATGATCTCGTCGAGGTCACGCACGAGCTCTGCGCCGAGTGCCTTCTTGCTCACCTTATTGATGATAAGGCGCTGACGGCGGTTGCCGCGGGCATAGAACTCATCGGACATCATCTGTGCATCGCGCACGCAGATCGGATCCGGCGTTGTAACAACGAGGATCAGGTTCGCCTGCTCGACAATATCAAAAACATGGTTATTGATGCCGGCGCCGGTATCAATAATGATGTAGTCATAATATTTTCTGACGGACTGGCAGATATCAATGATCTGCTGCACAGTCACCTTCAGGAACGGGTTCTTCGGTGCGCAGAGCACGAACAGATTGCTTGCCATCGGGACGCGTGCGACCGCATCCACGGCGGAGACCTTGCCTGTCAGCACGTCGCTGAGGTCATGCTTGATCTGACCGGACATGCCGAAAATGATGTCGATACAGCGAAGACCGAAGTCCAGCTCAATGATCAGCGTGCGGCTGCCCTGCTTCGCGAGGGTATAGCCGATTCCGGCACAGATGGAGGATTTTCCGGTGCCGCCCTTTCCGGACGTGACCGCTATCGTTTTAGACATATTGTGAAGTCCCCTTTCTGAAACTGCGGAAGCCGCAACTGCGGTTTTGCAGCTGATGCGCCGGCTGAAGCAGTCAGCGCTGTGATATGTATACCATAATCAGTCAGCACGCATCTGCGGCAAGGCATACGCGTACCTCTTATATTATAACCACAAATCACCGATTTGTCAAATCCATTTTCGGAAAAAATTGAAAAATTGTCAGGATCGTGCGATTTCACATTCCCCATTTGTGCATTTTGCCGATAACCCTGTGGGATATCCATCTGCCGGATTGTCAGGGCTGAACAGTTTCTGCGGAGACAGCCGTTTCCGCGGCAGCTTCTGACGGCACTTCTTCGGGATTCCGGTCGGGAACATCGGTCAGCTGCACCGTATTCATCATCATGCGGAAATATTCGCGGTAATTCGCGTAATTCTCGATCCGGCTCTTGCAGGTGATGAGATAGGATCGGTCATCATAGATCATGATCGCGGTCGTGCAGCCGAACTCCTGCCGCGTTTCGTCACCGGAGATCGCATAGGTGAACTCCAGCAGATGCGCCGGCGTGCCGGAAACCGTAAATTCCTCATCGGAAGTGAGCTGAAAGTCCTCGGCGGTCTCCTCATACTGCGCAAGCACCTTCTGCGTATAGTCATTCACATTCGGGACGCCGAACTCCATCTGCTCGCCCGTCACGATGATGGACGCATCATCCTTGACGTAATATTTCTGATAGAAGCGGGATGAGGTTTCGGTGAAGCCCTCGGGGATCGAAAAGCTGATGCCTTCCGGCATGCTGTCCGGAATGACGAGCATTTCCGTATCCGCGAGCGATTCCGCAGACGATTCCGTGCCGGCAGTCCGCTTGTTCCGCGGGATCACCAATATCAGCAGTGCCATTGCAAGCACGACAATGACCAGCACCAGCAGCGCTGTCAGCAGTTTTTTTGACATAAGCGAGATCCTTTCGTATCAGCGAATTGAAAAACCGATGCGTTTGCGGCGCATCGGCATTCCGGATGTGACCAGACCTGTAAGCCGGGTTCTGTCCCGTTTGTCACCCGAAAGGGGGAAAAACGTGGTGCAGCCATTTATCTACGCCTTCCGTCGCCGGAAGGCTCAAGCCGCCTTTGCGTCAGATCCGCCGAGCAGACGTTATGACCTGACACACCAATCAGCGTTGCATCGGGTAGGGTTTACACAGCAGGATACTCTCGCATCCTCTGGTGGGCTCTTACCCCGCCTTTCCACCGTTACACCGCGCCAAGCTGTCAGCAAGGACACGATGCAGTTTCATTTCTGTTGCACTAGCCCTAGGGTCGCCCCCGGCTGCCGTTAGCAGTTACCCTGCTCTGTGATGCCCGGACTTTCCTCGTCAACTAAAAGCGTTGCCGCGGCTGCACAGTCTGCTCACTTTTCTATTTTACCATATAATAGTATTTTTGTCAAGTGAAAAGCGCCGTTTTTTGCAGTCAATTGCGGCATTTTACAGCCGCGGGATCTGCAAGCCGTTCTGCCGCGCATACGCATCGACCGCAGCGCAGCAGCACTGATATGCCTGATACAGCTTCACATCCGCATTCGGATCAACCGACGGATCCACTTTTGCGCGGTTCCGCATCCGGTTGTAGGATTCCGCATGATCGTTCAGACTGATGCGGGTTCCGGATACCAGCTCAAATTCCAGTCTTGCGACCGCTTCAGGCGGACGGTTGACCGGTCTTCTCGACCGCAGCATTCCGGACGGCGCGCCTGCATTGCCCGTTGTCAGGTAATGCGAATTGATGACCGTATCATAATACGAATATCTTGCGTTCCGGATGTCCATGAAATAGATCTTCCGGTGTCTGCGCAGCATCTTCCGGATCACGATATGATCCTGTGCAATGATGATCTTTGCGCCGATGATCTTCTCCAGAAAAAACAGCACAAGATAGACCACATCCAGCCCGATGCAGAGGAGCAGGAGTACCAGAAAAACCTCTGCGCGCTGCACATCATCTTTCAGGAACAGATTCAGTATGCCGAACAAGGCGGCGCCGGCAAAAAGCACAGCCCATGGCAGCAGAATGCTGAACCGAAACAAATTCGAGGTATGCCTGATCCGAAATTCCATTTTCTTCCCCCTCGCAGTCCGTATCCGGATATTATGCATGATTATACCATACAGGCACAGGAAAGTCACACGGCAATCGCTTACGAAAAATAAAGGTGTACAAAAAGAGAGAAATATGGTATGATAGAA
>LVAJ01000039.1 GCA_001603005.1 Clostridiales bacterium Firm_04 | reverse complement strand
AAATCAGAATTTAGAGGTGACTACCATGTCAGTATCATTAGGATTATATAAAGGCCCGATATTTGACTGCTACAATAGCAAATATGTTGAAATGATACCAGTATCATTTCAGAATGTTTGGAATCAGGTATGGGATAAAGCAATCACAGAATGCAATATTCGTGTATTTGTTGATTGCTGCGATTTTTCTGTCAGCCAGATACCTGAGGTGCTTGTGGAACTCGATCGAATTTTTGATTGGGTACAGGTGAATGGCGGCAAAGACACAGAGTATATCACATGGCGTATTCGTGACGAATTGAAACCGTTTCTCATACAGTTTTATCAAGAACATAAAGACGAGGATTACTGGTTTACCTTAGGATAGTTAAATTCTGATTTATCATATTACGATTGTGAAAACAATCGGCTTTTCTGCTTTTACAAACGCATCCGGAAACCTTTAGATCAATGAAGGCGGGCACTGCCCGCTAAACACGATTCCCCTGCGTACAATGTGACACGCAGGGGCAAATTTTCTATACGGGCGCAGTCCTTTTCATGCAGCGCTTTTCGGGGCAGTCTTTTATGCGGTTTCGGGGCATGTTGATTTTTTCAAGATTCGATGAACATTGTGCACAAATTCCGGCGCGGGGATTTATGCAAAACACAGATTTTGCAGCTGTCAGGCGAAAAACGGCACAAATCGACAGCGGATGTGCTATAATAAAAAGGTACCGCATTTTCCAATCACATGCTTATGGAGGCAGGCTATGAAAGTCACGATCTGCTCCCGCAGGGACATGGAAACGCTGACCGTGCGCGGCGAGTTTCCGAAGAATACCGCTGTGATCAGCTTTTACGATACGCCGGACAAGCGGGTGCGCAGCGCGCATTATACCGCGCCGGATTATACAAAGCTCGGCTGCCGGCTGTATCAGACCGCCGTGGACGACCTCGATCCGAATGATCTCGGCGATTACGGGCTGACCGTCGAAAGCTTCTTCCCCGAAGCGGACGATCTTGCCGCATTCATCTATGAGGTATTCCGCGCGGGAGAGGACATCATCTGCGAATGCGATTACGGCGACAGCCGCAGTGCAGGCTGTGCTGCCGCGATCAAGGAGCACTTTATGCACGACGGCATCACGGTCTTTGCGGATTACCGCCTCTGCCCGAATCAGATGCTCTATAACAAAATTCACGATGCGCTGGAAAAATACAAGCGCTATGAGACCAGCGAATATTATTACTGCGCAAAGCCCGAGGAGATCCGCTCGCGCATGGAGCAGGTGCACGGCTTTGCGGAGATCGCCGATTCGCTGCGTTTTTCGGATAAAACCGCATGCATCGACGCAAAGGACAGGCTGGAGCACCTGCTGGATGAACAGAAGCTGCTCTGCCGCTCGTGGGACGATGCGATGCGCGGCTTTGCGGAAAAGCGTCCGTGCCGGTTCATCTCGCTGCGCATGACCGGTACCGAATGGATCGCAGGCAGCAATGAGCAGACGCCGGTCATTGTCCGCAAGGCATATGTCTATGCGGGCGAGCAGATCCACATTCAGCTGCGCATGCTGCGGATCCGGCAGGAGCGCCGCAGGCATCGGGATATCCTGCGGCGGGATGTGCTGTTCGGCAAATGCGGGCTGCGGGAATTTGACCTGCTCGGCGTGATGTTCTGGGATGCGGACGAGCGGCAGATCGCCGTGACACCGCTGATCATCACGAATATGCAGTAAGACCGTTTCCCGCGCGAAAAAGCACGTATGTCCAACGATTCCGCATTTATGGGGAATCCGGAATACGGCGATTCGCTGTTTGTGGGATTGACAAAATGCGCCGAATCTGGTATCATGCTTGCAGAGGTGATCAACATGGATCTGAATCGGATCGGAAAATTTATTGCAGCTTTGCGAAAGCAGAAAGGGCTCACACAGGAGCAGCTCGGCGAACAGATCGGCGTGACAAACAAGACCGTTTCCAGGTGGGAGACCGGCGCGTATCTGCCACCGGCGGATGCGCTGCTCGCAATGAGCCGGCTGTTTGATGTGACGATCAATGAGATTCTGAGCGGCGAACGGCTCTCGGCGGAAGCCTATCAGAAAGCGGCGGAAGAAAACCTGATCCAAACGGTGAAGCAGAGCAGCTTTACCGCAAAGGAGCAGCTGGAATTTTATCAGAAGAAGTGGCTGCGGGATCATATTGCGGCTCTGGTGCTGGGCGGGCTTTGCATCGCCGGCGTCGGCGCGGCGGGACTGCTCCTGCACCGTGCATGGCTTGTCTATACGGCATTTCTCCTGCTGATCGCAGCGCACTGTCTGCGGAATAACGCGATGATGGCGTATGCGGAAAGCAAGGTCTATTCCGTATCGGACTGAACAGCACAGCAGACATATCAAAATACAAATGCCCCGAAGCATTTTGAAACGCTTCGGGGCTGATTGTTTGTTCAGGAATCGTATTTGCGGACGCGGAGCGTGATGCCGAGCCGGTCTGCGACAGCCTGTGCCGCTTCGATTTCTTCCGGCGGGATCACATCGACCACGGTCATCATGACCTTCGGGACATACTGCTTGCAGTCCACCGCAAACTGCTGCATTGCCTCGAATGCGCTGTCCCATTTCGGGCGCGTCACAGCGAGGTATTCGGCTCTGGTGCCGGCGTTCAGGCTGATCGAAACGGTATCGACCGCGCCGGCAAGCAGATGCGCAGTCGGTTCGCCGTGGATCAGGTCGGAGAGCCCGTTCGTGTTCAGGCGCACCGGCGGACATCCTTTCAGCGTTTTGGCATATTTTGCGGTACGGAGCAGCAGTTCGAGTGCTTCGGTCGGCTCGCCGTAGCCGCAGAAGACCAGCTCGGTGAAATCGGAGAGATCCCACTTTGCAAACGCCGCTTTGACCTCATCGAAATCGGGCTCATGTTCGAGCCAGAGGGAGTCGGAGCCATAAGCGCCGTCGCCGTTCTGCCGGATGCAGAAGGTGCAGGCGCAGGGGCATCTGTTTGTCAGATTGACATAGAGATGCGAACCGACGGGATAGAGAATCGTCATTGCCATAAAGCATCATCCTTTCTATACTGCGCGTGCCCGCATGCGGACACTGTTTGTTCGGCTCTATTATAGCACATTATCGCAAAAAGTGCAATGGGCGAGGATGAAAAAAACATGCTGTTTCGCTTCATGGGAGCAATTACGGCGGCGGGCGCGATCCGGTCGCGCATTTTATCCTATTATAACAGTTATTATTCTTTCGATTTCATTCATATGAGTATTTTGCTTAATATATGGGATATTTTGCGATTTTTCAGCATAATTATGAAGATTCGATTACAATTTGGTACTAGTTGCACGGAAACGTGCAAAAAATCGCGATTTGAGCACTATTAGTAGAGGGCGCTGTGCATCGGGGGCATCCGCGGGAAAGATTATGCGGAGCCAGCCTATGCGGTCCAGTAGGCAGAACCGGCAGCGCAATGAGGTGTCTGACCAGAGTAAGCCGAAGTCACAACGCGCTTGGAACCTTGACAATTTCATATTGACGGGCTGCATATTGGCGTAAACAGCCCGTCAAATTCTATTTTATGTATGTTTGTATGCATGTCGCGTTTGAATGTCCGTTTGTATGTCTGATTTGAATGTCAGGATGTATGTCCTCAAAGAAGTATCCGCTTCGCGGATGCTATTTTGGAATGGGACAAGCTGCCCCTTTTATAAAGGGGGGCTTTTCCCAAGCCCTTTTCTTCCCGAAACAGAACGCTGGGGGAGTTTCGCGATCTGCGGATCGCGACGAGGGCGCTGCCCTCGACCTGCGACCTTTTTGAAAAAAGCTCGACCAAAAACTTTAATTCTATGCGCGCCGGTTTCGTTTGCAGGAACGGAGCGCGTGTTCTACTTCGTCCGCTGGGCGCAATCCGCTGGGAGCAGTAACCTTTGAGAAGCCGCGTCTAGCGGCGTGAACTGCGAATGTTGGGAGAGCCACGCTGCCGGCTCCCGGAGGGATATGCCCGCGGGGGCTCCCCGCCCGGAGGGAAATGGAGGCGGTCACTGCCCGCCCCGCCCGAAGGAAATCGTCAGCAGGCACTGCCACGGCAATCGCTTACGAAAAATAAAGGTGTACAAAAAGAGAGAAATATGGTAT
>LVAJ01000038.1 GCA_001603005.1 Clostridiales bacterium Firm_04 | reverse complement strand
CAAATAAGCAGCCACCTGATCTTTTCAAATCATGTGGCTGCTCTTAGCTTAATGACATTAACCTTCGAGGTGAGTCTGTTTCTTTGATAGCATATTCTGACGCTTACAAATGAAGGGGCGCAAAGCCCCTTCATCATTACTCAGTTTCGCGCAGACTGTATGCCATCAGCCAAACGCCTGCACACAACATCAGCAAAGCAAGATACACTACCAGCCTGCCGCCGGACGATGCAGTACCTGTCTGCGGCAGATTCGCTGTCGTACCGGTAGATTCTGTCAGAACGGTTGTTGCCGCGGCAGTTTCTGTAGAACCGGTCGTTTCGGTCGTGGTGGTGGTCTGGGTTGTTTCAGTTGTTACGACGGTCGTTGTTGCCGGCGGATCTTTCAATTCATATTTCACATAATTATCCTTTGCATAACTTTCGGCATAACTGCCTGCTTTTACAAGCAGGACCGGCTGATGTCCGATCGTCGCAGGGTCCAAATAGAATGCATCCTTCCCAATGAACTCTATTGAATCCGGCAGTTCGATCCTGTCCAGTTTTCTGCAAAGAATAAATGCGCCCCAGCCGATCCGTTTCAGACTGTCAGGCAACCGGATCTCTTTGATCTCCGAATCTTCACGGAAGGCTTCTCTTCCGATCTCTGTCAGTCCCGCGGGCAGATTGATTTCTTCAAGCGCGAAACAGCATCCAAACGCAGCTTCATCTATGATTTCGATATGTGACGGCAGGATGACCTTCCGGCATTCACACAAGAAAAACGCGCCGCATCCGATTTTGGTGACCGGGAGTCCGTCAATATATTCCGGAATGACAATCACTTTCAGCGCTTTGCATTTTTCCGCTGAATCATCAATGACAATATGACCATCCTCTGCATGATAGGCGAAAAATGCAAGATCCGTTGCTTCGATATGCGGGTTGTTTTCACCAATCACATCAAAGAGGCAGCCGTTCTCCTTGGCATACTGCTCTGCATAGCTGCCGGATTCCACATACAGCAGTGTCCAATCACCGAACGCCGTTCCTCTGATCGTATCCACACCGGATGGGACCGTCAGGGATGTCAGCGACTTGCAGCTTATGAACGCATTGCTTTCAATGATCCTGACGGAATCAGGGATTTTGACTGTGGTGATGATATCGGTAGGCAGACCGTACCAATGCAGATTCGGAATATACTTACACGCATTTCCGAAACAGATCGTTTTCAGTGCGGTGCAGCCTTCAAACACTTTTTCTTCGTGATTGATCAGTTTGTCAGGCAGTGTGATCTCTTCCAGAGAACAGCACCCGCGGAATGCTTGTGCCCCGATAAAATCACTGACATTGGTCAGGTCGATGGATCTGAGATTCGTGCATCCGTCAAAAGCAAGGGCGCCGATGGATTTCACACTTGCCGGAAGTGTTACCGATACAATCTCCTCACCACCGTCTGCAAATGCAGATTCGCCGATCTCTCCGACAGGCACACCATAGATCTCCGCGGGTATCACAAGATGCTCTCTTTCTTCCAGATGATCTGTCCAGCTGTCTATGACAACGTGACCTCTGGAAGATTTATGGAACCGGAACGGTTCTGTGATTCCTTCCGGATACGAGCACATGATACAGTGATTATGTGCATACTGCTCAGCAAAACTGCCGTGTTCTGCCTGAATTACTAGCTTTTTGCAGCTATCAAAAGCATCGGGGGCAACATCGGTCAGCCCGTCAGGAAACGTAATGGAAGATAAAGCGTAACAACATCCAAATGCAGCTTCACCAATCTTTTTCAGATTGTCAGGAAACTCGACCGAAGTAAGAGCAAAACATTTATAGAAGGCATGCGCGGGGATCTCTGTCATCGTATCCGGCAGTGTGACCTTTTCAAGCGTATCAAGCTTTTCAAAAGAACTTGAACTGAGTGACACACCGTCGGGGATCGTCAGTTCTTTCAGATTATCACAAGCAAAAAACGCCAATCCTGCGATTTTATGAACCCCCGCCGGAATGATAAAGCTTTCTTCCTCTGTAGATACACTAATCAGGATACCGTCCTCGATCCATACATCTGTGTTGTTAAGCTTTTCTTGCATATAGGGTGTATATATGAACGGAGCACCTTCTATTTCTGGACATTTCTCAGGCATTTCCACATTGATCAAATTCCCACAGATAGCGAAAGCACCTAAACCGATCTTCACGATGCTGTCGGGGATCACCACAGATGTAAAACCACATAAACAAAACGCTTCTTTTCCAATTTCTGTTACAGGCAGTCCCTCAATCTCCGAAGGGATGACCAGTTCTGTAATGCTTTCACATTTTTCTGTGTGCCCATCAATGATGATATGTCCGTCCGCGACATGATAGCGAAACAGATCGTTTGCTGCGGAAACATCCGGATCCTCAGCAGATACAGGCAGTACGGCGGGTACGTCTGCTGCTGCTGAGGACAGCGGGGGAACCTGTGCAATGCTCCACGCAGTCATTGCCAAAGCGGAAAAGAAAACTGATAAAAACCGTTTCATCCGAACCCCTCCTTTTTTCGATGCGGCATACAAAACGGATTGTTACCCTGGAAAATACAGTGTAAAGGAATGTATGTCAACGGAAACTTCCGTGGCAGTTTCCACAGTGACCGATACAGTGAATCCGGCAGCAGGTGAAGCTGCGGTGATCTTTCTTCCGGTATAGATGATATCGCCTTTAGCCGCGCAGATGCGCGAAAAATGTATCCGGATATATTTAGCCGAGTGCATCCGCGATCGGCACAAAGAACATCGCGAACAGCATTACTGCCAGTAGCAGTACGATCGGCAGCAGCAGCGCATGGAAAAATGAATACAGTTTCTGCATCCGCCACTGCGACGCGAACATGACCTCATACTCCGCGATCGGCTGCACAAGCGGTTCGTCAGCGCGCACGCCGAAATAGGATTTGAACAGATGCAGCAGCGGAAAATACAGACCGCCGGCTTTTTTTCGGCAGTATTGCCCGCAGTCTCCTCCGAGACATAGTTCAGACCGCCGCGGGGATTCGGCGAAAATGTCATCGGCATCGGTGCGGCGGAAACAGGCTCTTCTTTCTGTTTCCCGCGGCTTATCACCTCAGCGATGCGGATGCTGCCGCCGTACATACAGCGTTTTCCGAGCAGCCTGTTCTGCGTTTCAATGACCGCGGTCTGACTTTCGCCGTTTTTGTCCGTCCAGCGGACATTCACGCTGTAAACCTTGCTTTCGCGCGGCCTCCATTTGATGTAAACGTTGTTTCAGTCAGAATACATACCGGCGGCTGTTTATGAGAATAAGTATTGCGTTCACATTTTGCTGATATCGTACTGCAGCATCTCACCGTACAGGAAATGCTCCCATTCCTCATAGTTCGGGTAGCGATGTTCTAATTCCCTGAACGCGGCGTCGTGGCGGCGATTGTCACGGTGAAGCATCTCATGATAGATCACAAACTTGACAGCTTCCCGCGGGACATCCTTGCTGTTCAGAATCATATTGATTTTAATGCTGGAATTGTCCGGATAATAGATGCCGAAATATGTCTTATACGGCTTGTCTGTCCAGTTTATGGAGCTGATTCCGTCAAATTTGCCGCCCCAGCGTTCCTGCTTCACTTCTTCATAGAGTTCATTGATGTCATAATAAGGTGTGGTATCAAATGGGATCTGTTCTAAAGGCAGCTCCTCGATTCTGGTTCTGAGCTGATTTTCCTTCCCGTATTGTTTGACCCTGCTCAATGCTTCCAGATATTCTTCGACAGATGCGTACATGTCACGGATGATCTCATGTGTTTCATACAGTTCTCGTCCAAGCTCAGGGAGATCCCTGTGTTCATTCTCTGCCAGCTGAATCGCATAGTCCGGGTCTGCATATTTTCTGTTTTTCAGAACATGCAGCAGCGGCGGATCTTCCAGCGTCCGAATGTTATCAATCAGGAGCGCGAGCTCTCTCTCATCCGGCGGATAACCAAAACCGGAAAAGTATCGTTCCAATGCGTCCTGTGCACGGAACGCAGAATTATTCTTCCAGCGCTTCTTCTCGGACATCATCGCTTTCAGACCGGAAAGCTGATCCTCAAAGACCAGCATTCTGACGAGCTCGCCTTCCTCATCCACCAGTGTATACCACCCTGACGGTACCGCTACGGTGCAGTCCAGCGCAGCGGCATCGGCTTTCATCGCACGATACAGCGCTCTGCACGCCTGCCAGTCATAAGTCTCATATTCCAGCTTTTTCCGAACAGAGGCAGATTCCGTTTCCTCGTCAAGCTCCTCTTCGATAACCCACTGCGGATCAAGCCATTTCTGAAAGACATTCCAGTTATCGTGGAAATCCACAATGTTCACGGTCTCGGTACCCTTTGCCTGCGGACCGCGCATTCCTCTGCCGATCATCTGCATGAGGAGTCCTTCGCTTGAGGTCGGACGGGTCAGGAAGACTGTCTGGATGTCCGGAACATCAGAACCTTCCGTCAGAATATTGACATTCAGCAGAACGTCGAGCTTATTCTCCTTAAAATCGCTGATGACCTTAGTATTGTCTTCCTTTCCGGAATAAACAAGTCCGCACCGAATATGCTTTTTCTTCAGTTCTTCATACAACAGGCGGCAATGTACCACATTCAGGGTGAATATAAGCGTTTTTCCGTATTCTTCTGCATGTGACAGATATTGCTGCAGGATGACCGCGTTACGTTCCTTTGAGACTGCGATCTTGTGAACAAGGGTCGGGGGCAGTTCCCCGAAGCGATTGATGAATTTCGCTTCATCGTAAGTGACTGCCGGCTCAAAATCCGAATGCGTTTCAACGCGGATGAAATGCGGATCTGCAAGGATTTTCTTTGCAATCAGATTCGACATGGAGATTTCGTAGATGATGCTGTTTCCGAATATCTGATACAGATGTGATGTTTCATTCTCATTTGCACGAATCGGCGTTGCGGTCAGGCCGAGCAGCTTCACGCTTGTTCTGCATTTTCTGATGAATTTGATTGTATTCTGATAAGTCGGCGCAGCAGTGTGATGACATTCGTCGATGACAACCATGACTTTTCCGCGCTTCAGGATTCGGCGAAGGTGATCCTTGCTCCGGCAAATAGACTGGATGCTTGCAACGATCACTTCTGCCTTGCCAACCTGCCGGATGCTCATATGTCTGCCGGAAATGCAGCAGATTCTGTAGTCTTTGATATCCGGCTTATTGATTTTGCTCAAACCGGCGAACTGGTAAAAACAGTCCGCAGCCTGATCAATCAGCATATGACGGTGTGCAATCCACAGAATCTGATAACCGCGGGCAATCATTTCTTTGATCAGAAAATAGGATGCAGTCCTGCTCTTTCCGCTGCCCGTCGGCATTACCAGAATGCCTGCGTTCTGATCTCTGGTAATGAAATGCTCTGTCAGCCGGGATACTGCATCTTTCTGAAACGGATACAGCGGCACATCCTCCGCATAAGTCTCTGACATACGAAGCGATATGGTTGTCTTGAATTTACTGTATTCATTGAGCGGCGTTTCAATTCCGCTGATATGCTGCAGCGCGGTGATATAGGCGTCGATCAGACCGGCAGAAGTCGGCTTTTTCATCAATTCCTGCCACTTGTCGCCGAACGTGCGGCCGGTAATGTGAAGTGCTTTGCAAATCTGGAAGACTTCCTCCTTATATGACTTTAACAGCGAATTCTCAATAATCGTGCGGTATTGCTTTACGAAAGAAGCATCCGGTTCTGCACATATACTTAGCATGATACTGCTCAGAATGTCTACTTCATTAATTTGCAGCGCAAAATCCATGTTTTCACGCTGCTGCGCATTCAGTTCGGTTTTTTCCAGAATCTCCTTGAGAAAGGATGTACCAAAATTCACCCATGAAAATGCCATTACAACCCCTCCTTTCAGATCATGTTCTCGCCGCTGTAGTGTTCGATGCTTTCGATCATCTTATTCACATAACGGATCTCATCTTCGTTTTCGGTATTGCTGCCTGCAAACCAGATGTTGGAGTGACCGTAGCCGAAAGAACAGCCCATTTTTCCGCTTGTCGGGACAAACCAGGAACCGTCCGTGAAGCGCTTCCCGTACGGAAGCAGAACGCAGTCCTTCTTTTCCGCAAGAAAGCAGTAGTACTGGACATCTTCCGTCCCGTCAGCGCAGGGAAACGTACACTGCTGATAATCGCGGTAGACAGTAGCGTGTTTGTAGAATCCGACGACTCTCATAGACTTGCTGTTCTGTGCCTTGGAACAGAATACGACAATCACATCGTGTACTTCCGGTTCGTTCTTCATGGCTTCGCAGCCGACAATGTGCTCAATATGAAGCTGCGGATTCTGTCCGCCGAGCAGTTGAGTAAAGCCAAGGCAGTATTCATGCTCCTCATCTTCATTCAGCATGACCGGATAAAAATTGAAGCATTCATGCGCGTAATTCGTCTCCCTGACAAATGCACCCCCGTTGGCAGGCTGATCGGTCTCCGTGATCCCCTTATAAAGCTTCATGTCGGCTACTCTTGCAAAAATAATCGGTTTCATAAGGATTACCTCCTGTGTTGTATTTTATGATTCCATCATATCACACAAGATCGGGAAGTTCAAGGGCAAAGTTTGCACCTGTTTTTAACGGCTGAGTTTTTTTCCAACGTATTCCTCATACTGCTTAATAAACTCTTTAAGATCATCCTTCGTTGTCAGGTAATTGATGCAGATATAATCGGCAGGATCCGTTTCGCGCAGCGGCCCGCCGCAGAGTGCGAATAATTCGTTGGCTTCATCGAGAGACATATGCAGTCCGATCGAGAATTTATAAAGGAAAGTTCGTGTCACGCGGATTGTACCGTTAATTGTCCTCTTCATATTTGTTTCGCTGATTTGACACATTTCCTCAATTATCCCGAAGCCTGCAGTCCACGTAACGCCGCATTTCTTATCGTTTTGGCGCTTTTTATTCATAATCAGATCTGGCAGTTCGTATGCATTTTTTTTGAACTGCCGCATTTCCTCCGGAGTGACACTGTAAACAGGCTTTTCCTGCGCCTTCTCCGCATTCGAAATCACGTTCTTCATTTCTTCTTCCGTTACCATATTATAAACCTCCTTTTTTTCTTTGGGACAATGGGTTGGTGTATGTATATAGTTTGATTATAACATATTCTTTCTAATATTTCAAGTAGTTTTTATCCTCTTTTACCATTTTCTTTAAAACGCAACCGACAAGTCGAATGATGCCATGCCGTTTCTCTGATACATGTGTTTATGCCTACTGTGTATGCTGACTAGAACCGCACTGAAACGGATTTAGAAACGCACGTTACCGGACTTACGACCGTATCTCCATCTTTCTGCACCTCAAATGTTCATTTGCTGTCGCTTTCGCAGCTTCTGACACAGTAACCCAAACATAAACATCAAGGATCGCCGAGTAAAGTTCGGCGATCCTTGATGTATTAAGAACCGTTTTTTATTTGACGCTTACGGTGCTTTCATTTTGTATGGTGTGATTCTTATATATGCCTATTCATGGTTCTCTCGCATCAAGAAGATGATATGATCTCTTAGCTCCGGATCAAGAATTTTGTCTGCATCATGCAGTGCTTCTATGATTTCTGCTTTCTGGGCTTTCGTCACGAAAACGGCATAATGAGCGAACCGATGGTTCTTACATATGCAACAGAACAGTTCCAGAATATCGGAAGACATATGCGTATACTCTCGTGCCAACTGTATTAGAATCGGGAGCACCTCTATACCGGCATTCAGTCTGAGAAGCCGGATCAGCCGCCAGCGGCGTACCGGTTCAGACTCCGCTTTGATCTTCGGAAGTAATTCATCGTATGTGTAGTGAATGCGCGTTTGTGCCAGCCGATACGCTGTTTTCGCTGTTTCGGCGTTGATGTCATGCATTGCTTTCCAGACAAGCTCTTTGCTGTCCGCATCTCCGAGCCGGACAAGCGCAATCAGGGCCTCTGTCGAATGTGTTCCCAGATACGGACGGATACAGACAGCATCTTCCTTCTCACCGAAATCAGAGAGGGCAAGCATACTCTCCGGCAGATGCTCCCGACAGTAGCTGCGCGTGTCAAATCCGTGTTTCTCCAGATAATGCGCAGCAAATTCACGGATCGGATAGGACGGGGATAACAGAAGCTTTTCCAGACCGTCCCAGATACCCTGATGCTTCATGCGATACTCGTAGGCATCCAGCCGGATGCGCCAGTATGGATCATGCATGAATTCTTCAAGCAAATCATCAGAAACGGGATATTCCGAGTGATACAGATATGCGTGTACCAAGGCAAAGCGCTGCGTACTGTCACGTTCGTTTCTGATGAAATTAAGAATCCGATCACAGTATTCCGGTTCCGGATGCAGCAGAAACAGCTTATAGCACAGACGGCGCAGGGAGAGCGAAGTGTACAGGAAACTCGCATTTGCCAGTATCTGCATCAGAATGGAATCCAAGGTATCCATAGAGAATTCCGCATTCCGCTGCGCACGCTGTCCGCGCCGGATATATTCCACAAAAGGCATTGCAGAAATGACCTCATAGAAATCAGACCGTACCGAATGATTCCGGAGATAATCCTGCGCCATATTCCATGCTGTTCGCCGGATCGCGGGAACCCAGTCATTCATTCGTATAAGGATGAATTGTAAAACGAATCTGTGATCCGCAATCCGTTTCAGACAGGCTTCACGAAGTCTGCCGTTCGGATGCGCTGTTCCGCAGATCAGAAGCGCATTGTATCCGGTCGGAGAACAGTACTGTTTCCATACATCAGGGTTGGCAGTATCAGTGCCGTGATCGCAGCGATGCATCAGGTTTTGAACGAAAAAGGCATCCTTTGTGAAAATCATATTTGAAGCCTCGTTGCCAATCAGGCGTAATTGTTCGGGTGTCGGATCATCATTCAGTGCGGAAAAAAGCAGTGGGAAGTAATAACAGCGTTTCCGGGAATCATGCTGCGTTTCTTTCTGATACCGTTCGATCAGACATTTTGCTTGTTCGGCTTTATTCGGTGTCCGGTTCATAAACACCATAGTTCACCTTCTTTCGGATAGTTTTATTATATCGGAATCAGCAGGCAATGTCAAGTCGGCATCCTTCATATGCTACTGCCATGACTTTTCATGTACATCCTACCCTTGCCATTCGCGCCCCTGCGACCAGTGAAAATCCCTGTTGAAAGAGCCTGTTTGACGCTTGCTGTCATTCACGCTTTGAAAAAGAATTGCATTAAAATAAACGAATCTACAAAAAAAGCAGCGCCCCGCGGGGCGCTGCGTGCATTTTACGACTTGGTTTCAGTTGATTCCCCGTGTCCGGCATGCCGAAGAACAATGTACTTCGGGTTACGATCTTTCTGATTTCCGGTTTCATATATATCACCTCTGAAGTGGTTTTAGTAAAGGTGTATGTTCGGAGACAGGGGAATATGACTATTTTAAAAACTGGGGAATATATTAAGCAATCTGCAAGTGACGAATTTCGCAGACAGCCGTGTTCCTGTAACGGTCAAGGCGGGTTCGGTCACGCTCGCGGAGCAGACCATCACTACTACTGCTTCTACAACGAAGGCAACTACTACAACGTCCGCAACAACAGAAACAATCACGGAATCCACAACGATCATCACTACAACATCGGAAACCGTGACAAGTGCATCGGAAACGCAGACAAGCGAAACAACAACACCCAGTGAAACTACGCCGACCGAACCGACATATATGCTTGGTGACGTCAACGAGGACGGAGAAATCAGCGTTGAAGATGCGCAGCTTACCCTGAATGCCTATGTAAAGACAATGGCAGGAAAATGATCTGACAGAAAAGCAGGTGAAAGCAGCTGATGTTAATGGGGACGGAATTGTGTCTGTTGATGATGCACAGAGCATCCTGATCTACTACGTCAAAAATTCACTTTCCGGCAAGAGCACAACATGGGATGAACTGCTCGGCAGAACAAATCTTCTGAGCCGCTTCCGTTTCTGTTAAAGCTGAAAGCGTTTGTCGAAGTTGTCATCACAGAAGATGAGACAAAAGCTTCAAAGCACAAAACCGTATAATACTCTAAGCAGAAAACACCGCCTGATTCACAGTCAGGCGGTGTTTCGTATGCGTTAAAAAAACACGGTGGTTTATAAACCAAGACTCGCCAGTCAATTGTTAAGATGAAAAAACGGGCGTCGGTGATTCCGGCGCCCATTTTCAGCGTTGTCGTTCGGGAAGTTCAGGTATGTTTCATAACATTTTCAGCCATTATCGTCTGCGAACGGTTCCGGCTCAGCACAGAAAGCGCCCTGTCTCCACTGTGATCAACCGATCTTCTCAAAGCCCATTTCCATGCCTTTGTTTTCTTTGCCGTCAGACCAGAACAGTCTGCCGCCTTTTTGACGGAAAAATGCAGTGCCGTCGCTGTATACTGCGGTGCGGGTTTCGGTACCGTCCTCCGCCGTGACAATATGTGTCAGTGTTCCGCCGCCCGTGCATTCCAGACCAGTGTTGTCTGACATGCCGCTGCACGAATAGCTCCAGATATTGTCCTCGGATGCGCTGTCTGCCCAGCGAACTGTCACAAGATAGCCTTCAGTCTGTTCGCTGATCTGGATCGTGCATCTGTCGTACTGCCAGATTCCGACGTAATCAGAGAAATCATCTTCACGCTGATCTTTTGGCAGCAGTCTTTCCATGCCGGCGTTGCCGACATAGAACGCGCCCTTGCCGTTGGGTTCACAGCTGTCCGTTCCGATCCAGAATATGCCGTCCTCGAAAAATGAGTAGGATGCGGTCTCGTTTCCGTCCGGATGCTTGACATACACAACGCTTACGGTGCCGCTCTTCCGGAGCGAACCGTCTTTCGGCTGATAAATGAAGGTGCCGTCCGCATTAACTGTGATATATCCGATATCGTTGTAAACATCGCCTGCCTGCAGATCCTGCTCCTGATAACGCCACTCTCCGACAATCGCGGGGACGATGCCGAAGTTTGTATCATAAGATTCGATATCATTGATGAACTTTGCTTCGACATAACCTATATATTCCTGATAATTTACGACACACCAGCCGGAATTATCGGGGACTGCATAATAATTGACCTGTGTACCGTTCGGGATCTCGATCAGAACTTCCGCATAGGGATGCGTGCCGCTCATCAGTTTGACATCGGCATTGACAGAACCGCCGCAGACATTGTCGCCGCCGAGTGCCGGATCATAGGGCGGGATATCCTTGACGGACTTTGCTGCGATGTAACCGGTCTGATCCTGAAATACTGTCATGAACCAACCGGATACGCTGCTTTCCTTCACGCTGATCTGTGTTGCATCCGGAATTGTGATCAGCGTTTCGGAATTGGGATCCGGCTGACTCTTCACTGCGGTATCTCCGATTACATAGCCGCCGAACAGATCTGCCCCCGGCTTTGCAGCGGCTTTTTGCTCCATGTTGACGCTGACATTTCCGTCCGAATCCAACGAAACATCAACGGACTGCCCGTTGACTTTGATGTCGGTGTCATCCAGCACGGAAGCTGCGATATCCTTTGCTGCGGACATGGTTTCATCATTGATGTTGACGGTGCAGCCGGTCAGGCTGACTGCTGCGGTCAGGATTGCGATTGTGATCAGTTGCTTTTTCATGGTGCATTCTCCTTTTCATTAACAGTTGATTGTTTCGGGGGCTTCCACTTGCTGACAATGCCATTATAGCAAATGATAAAGCGTTTGTGCGCAGAATTACAAATCTGTAATTGCAGGTTCGCTTTCAGTTTCAAAAATACGGTACAGAGGGATTCAGAAATACGAATTCTGAAACCAGTGTGATTCCGTCTTGGAATGATCTTGCCGCCAAAAATAGCGAAGCAATACAATGGATTGACTGCTGAAACGAATGCATCTTCATGACAACCCATAAAAGAATAGCTGACGATATGTGCAATATGCCGCGTGACAACTTTCTGGCAGGCTTTGCTGTGTGTGCATCGCTCTCTGGAAGGACAGTTCGCGCAAATATATGGTTTGCTTTTGTATTCGCGGTATCCGTCACGGTTAGTGGTCGAATAACTCAAAACATGGTTTTCCGGGCAAAGAATACAGTCATAGTATTCGTCAAAAATGTACTCACAGGGTCTAAAAAATTCGTCTTTGCCCATCGGGCGCTTATACGGAAATACCGGGATTCTGCCGCTGTCAATAATCAGCTTTGCAAGATATGGAATCTTATAGCCGGCATCTGCAACAACCGTTTGGATATTGGGAAAACGCTTCAGGAGTTTACGGTATAACTTTGGAAAAGCAGTGCTGTCATGCACGTTTCCGGCTGTTACTTCAACATCCATAATATAGCCGTATTTGTCACAGGCTGTATGCGCTTCATACGCAAAACATTTCTTGTGTTCGCCTTTGTGAAAGACACCGCTTTCCGGATCGGTCGTAGATTCGGTTACGTTCTTCTCCTCAACAGGCTTTTCAGAACCATTCTGATCATCATCATCAAACGGCTTTTTTCTATGTTTCTCACGGTCGGCATTGATCTCTTCCATCAGCTGTTTTTCGTATTCTCTTGCAGCCTTCGGGATCGCCTTTTTCACAGCCTTATGCATATTAGCATTGGCTTTGATATGTGTGCCGTCAACGAATACTGCATCAGGTGTAAGATAGCCGTGCTTTTCTACCTCACTCAGGATCCATTCAAATACCTGGTTGATTGTTTCCTCGGTAAAACGATGCTTAAAGTTCTGGCTGACCGTCGAGAAATGCGGGAGCTGCTCATTCATCAGATAACCAAGAAACCAACGATATGCAACATTCATCTTAATTTCTTCGCAGGTGCGGCGCAGCGACGGAATGCCGTACAAATGCTGAATGAAAACGATCTTGAACAGCACGACCGGATCCACACTCGGTCTGCCATTGTTATGACAATACAAATCTCCGACAATCTCATAGATTTTTCCGAAATCCAAGGCTTCATCAATCTTTCGCAGCAGATGATCCTCCGGTACAAAACTGTCGATACAAAACATTTCCATTTGATTTCGTTCCGCTCTGTTTTCGCTCAGCATTCTACTCACCTTCCTTCTCCTATATTATACCACATAAATGCGAAAAAGCCCAGCTTTTGCTGGACTTTTTCGACAGGCTGAGCACCGCCTGACTGTAAAATCAGGCGGTGCTTTTTGTGTTTTTGGTGTCTGATTGTGCAGACTGCAATGCATCATGCGTCGGATCCTGAAACGGCTCTTTCAGGATCAAGCCATGAATCCTCATGCGGCGTCAGCAGACGCGGACGCGGCTGCGCCTGCTTCTGGGTGCCGAGCAGATCCTCCCATGTGAGGACTTTGCCTGCAACCTTGGTTTCCGTGTAGTAGATCAGAATATTCTGTGCATCGTCTACATTGAGCTTGCCGTCCTCATTCACATCGACAGCTTTGCGCTGCGCATCGGTCAGATCAACCGGATTGCCTGCAAACTGCTCCGTATAGGCGATCAGTGCTGTCTGCGCATCGTCAACGCCGATCTTTCCGTCGCCAGTCACATCGCCGAGTAATATGTCGTCCTCTACCGGAGGCCCCTCGGAGGTAATGTCAAGCTTCATCGTCACCGGATCAAGCGGATTGCCGTTGTAGGTCTTTACGCTGTCTGTGATGACGAGTGTGGAGCCGGTAAAATCCTCCCCCTGAGATATGAGCCAAACCGCATTTGAGAAAGCAGTATCGTTGCTCTCGGACTTCACGTTCTTGATCCTGCACGGTATCCTTTCCCCGTTTTTTCCGGTAAGATAGACGCTGTCAGCCGTTACCGAGCTATCCTGTAAGAAGTTCGTGAAGCTGATCTCGACACGATTCGTGTAGGGCACCACCTCTGCCGGCTTTGCGGTCGCTTTGCTTATCATGGGGATGCGTATGCCGAGCTGCACAGGGAGTACGGGCAGCCATTCGGATGCAGCATCCTCATAGCCCTCCTTGGATACTCTTACCTGCCATTCGCCCTCCGGTACGTCCCATGCGAACCAGCCGTCATCGGCAGTTGCCTGCGGGTTCACCTGATCGTAATCTTCTGCATTCCAAAGTACGGCATCGCCGTTCTCGTCCTTGTAATAAATCTTTGCGGTTGCACCCTCAATCTTGTTCTCAGGGAGCACTTCATATACCCAGCCGCTCGGATCCACGCCGTAATTCGCCTTTGCTTTGTTTCCGATCTGGTTCTTGCCTTTGCCGAATACCGTGCCCTTCAGTTTTTCGTCACGTTCATTATAGCTTTCCTGCATAAAGTATGCGATTCCGCCGATACCTGCACAGGCAATGGTTGCCGGCCAGAAAGAGATTGCACCGACCAAGCCGAGAACGCCGATTCCGATCGTTGCTGCGCCGGCACCGACAGTTGTGGCTGTTCTTCCAAAGAATATCGACTCAGCTTCAACCTGGAGTGCTGTCTTCTGATTCTTCAGATCCTTTCTTGCCTCAATCTGATCCATAACCAATCCACGCTTCGAAAAGTAATTCCATACGTCAGCACCGGTGGTGGCTACAGTTATCAATGATGAAAGGCCCACATTCCATTTAGTCAATATTTTGCTTGTAATCCCTTCACTCATGACAGCCGTGACAAAACCTACTGTCTGGCTCTGTGCCTGAGAGGGTTCCCATTTTTCATCAAATGGATTGAAATAAAAGAAGCTGTCCCTATAGGAGGATGTCGGGATATTCAGATTCATATCCGATGTGATCTGCGCACCGATCATTGCCGTTCCGCTCTTGATGTCCATATCCACGAACATCATACCGGAAAGTGAATCGTAAGGTTTTGCGCTCAGAAAACTGAATGCAGTTGCGTAATCTGCAGATACATCATCAGAAATGCTCATGTTTTTCGCAAGGGCCTCGGTCGTACCTGTATCCAGAAGTGGCATCGCGTAGTATGTATGGATATTGCCGTTTTCATCGGTCATCCTTGTCTCAGACTTGGTGAAGCCGTATTTCTCGGGAGAATCTGCGATATCCATGGCGGATACAACGCCGCTGCCAAAGTCGAGCTTGTCGAAGAGGCCCTGATAGATGGCCATTCCGACTTCATTCCGATCCGGATTATTCTTACGGAATTCCGGAGACGGATCATAATCAAGGCGGATCAAAGTGGTATCATCTGAAGCGATATTGGTGGATACATCGACCATACTCAGGAAAAGATCGACCGGATCTGGATCCTTATCCTCTTCAAAGGTCTTTTCAAGGTTCATATAATCTATATCCGAGCCCTCATACTTCAGTGATACAGTGTCATTCTTTACCGTTCTGACAAGCATATTCTTCTCCTGCTTCGGTACCTGTACGACACTGAGGTCTCCGGGAACAATCGTATCAAACTTGCCTGTCCCCGACCATTTTCCGGTCTCTTCGTCGTAATTGAGAGGCAGGGCTGAGATGCTGCCGCCTTTTTCAGAGGTAACATACAGCTTAGCGATATTGCTGCTGTCGGATACCTCAACATCGAATTTCATTTCGTATTTGGGGTTGATAGTGATATAGGGCTTTTTTCCCTTGAGGAATGCGTCCGTCATATCGGTCTGTTTGCCGATATGGTTGAACGTCACATTCACCAGCTCGGGAAGGCCCTCTACGATATATACGGTCTTCGCAGCAGAAACCGCCTCTCCGCATACTGCATCGACCTTGATCTCTGCTTCTTCACCCTCATACTTCACCTGGGCGACAAACTTTCCGGTATACTTGTTCGACTTTACGGTTACATTGTCCGTCTTGTTCACACGTACCGTAACATCGCTGTCTACCGGTGCATATCCGCTTACAAAGAAATCGGACTTACCGTCGGTCAGACAGGCATTGTTCGGTGCACTGAGTGATACCTCGCTGCATTCTATATCGTCAATCAAGATGTTTCTGCCGTCTGTAGCGTACTTGTCATCGGGACGGATGTATACCTTGATCCATGACGAAAGCTTTATCTCATTCTTTCCGTCGGAACGCATACTGAAACGTATCGTTCCCTCCGGCTCGGTGACGCTGAATACCCACTTGCCGTAATCCTGCTTGGCTTCTTCTGAGAAGCTCTCCTCCACAAATGCACTTCTGCTGACGGAGTCAACATAGATATTGGCTTCACTGAATACATCACGGAAGCGGGGATTGATCGAGTAATGGATGCTGTAGTTTGTGAGTGCACCCTCTGCTGTTGAGTAGGAATTGCTCGTAATGAAGATGCCGTTCGGCTCAACGATAGCCACTCTTTGATCCCACAGATTGTCAGACCAGTCAAATGCTCCGACCTCATACGGCAGCTCCTCAAGAGAACAGTCTATTTCAACAAGCTCGGGACATTTTGCGAAAGCCTGTGTACCGATACTGCTTATGCTGGAAGGCAGCACGATCCTCTCAACAGACGGGCATTCCAGGAGCACCTTATCCGGAATCTTCTCCATGCCGTCTTCAAAGGTTACCGTTTGGAGGTATTCGGTGCTCAAGGCTATCTTCTCTGCCTTCGTAACATTTTTCGGGATAGTGAGCGATACCAGCTTTGTCTTGCTGAAGGCATCATAGCCGATCGTCGTCACGCCCTCGGGTATCCGTATCTCTGTGATAGGGCAGTTATTAAATGCCGATTCGCCTATTTCGGTAACGCTGTCCGGCAGCGTTATGCTTGTCAGATCCTCACAGCCGATCAGACAGCGGTAAGGGATCTTTTCGATGCCGTCCCTGAATACGACCTTCTGTAAGTTCGGAGCGGATGAGATTGACCAGTTGGACTGTGTAAGCGTACTCGGAAGCTCAAGCTCCGTCAGCGCATCACAACCGCCGAATACTCTGTAGCCTTCGATTTTTGTAACACCCTCTGGAATATCGATATGCGCCAGCTTTTTGCAGTCCGCAAAGGCATAGCCGCTGATATTCGTAAGCGTGCTCGGAAGCACGACCTCGGTAAGCTCCGGAAGATACGCAAAGCGGCCGTGTATCTCGGTTATTCCCTCCGCAAAGGTCAGCTTTTCTATGCCGGAACCGCTGAACGCACCGCTGCCGTCATAATCACCGGGATAGGGCAGCTGCATGGGGACATACAGTTCCTTGAGATTCGGAAGATTACTGAAAGAGTATCCTGCCAGATCCTCAAGACTTGCGGGAAGATCCACATGCTCTATAGCTGTGCAGTTTTCAAATGCCTGCTTTCCTATAATTTTTACACTGTCCGGTATTTTCGGATCGGTGATCTTCTCACAGCCGTAGAATGCAGAATATTTTATCTCCTCCGGAGCATCCGGCCAGTTTATGGTCACAAGCTCCTTGCAGTTTGAGCACATACTTTCCGGTATCACCTTGATGCCTGCGCCGAAAGATATCTCTGTCAGTCCGCTTTCACGGAAGAACCCGGATCCTTCCGGATCAAATGTCCATGTTTCGGGAATGAATACCGACTTCAGCGATTTCAGTCCCATAAAAGCGCCTCTGCCTATGTAATCAAGCTTTTCCGGAATATCGAGCACTTCCAACTGTTCGTCACCGTAGAAGGCATCGATGCCGATCTTCTTAACGCTGTCCGGCACATGTACCTCTGTAAGACCGGCACAGTTTGCGAAGGCGTTGTTTCCGATCTCTGTTACCGAATCGGGTATGACCAGCTCACCGAGATAGTTTGTCCAGCTCAACAGCGAGTCCGGTACCTTCTCCATTCCGTCCTCAATAATGACCTTGTTGATCTTGCTGTAGGTGAAAGGCCGTTCGGCTTCTTTCAGTGTGGCCGGGATCGTCAGTACATCGAGTGCCTTGTAATCATTGAAGCACCAGTTGTTCATCTTCTCAAGGTGCGAAGGAAGAACGATCTCCGTGACAGTGCTGTTGCTGCCGTATTCAAAATGCCGGAAATCATTTGTCCTTATCTCCGTGACATACTTTCCGTCGATTGTTGACGGGAATACGATCTTCGTCTGATCATACTCCCTTCCCTTTTCGCGCCCTCTGATCGTGATCGTGCCTTCCTCGTTGACAATGTAGGCAAAGCCGTCATCGGTATAGAGGAAGGTTTCCTCTTCAGCCGCTTTCGATACGATCTGCGGAAGCGCTGAAAATGCGCTGACAGCAGTGAATGCAGCACTGAGCGCAGCGGATATCAGCCGTTTCTGCAGGTTTATACTCATATTAACGCCTCCTTTATAAAAAATGGCCGCATGACATATCCAAAGGCTGAGGGATGCATTTACAACAAGGGTAAACGGTACTCAGAGGTCGGACGATGGTCATTCGGCTTATATGGACATTATATCATATCATTCCTTATTTGTCAATATATTTCGTTTATTTCGTCAAATGCAACAACGGCAATATGAATGGAATGTGCTATATGCCGAAGAAAGCAGCGATATTCCCTGCTCATACATACACCTGCTGTCAAGAAAACAAAAAAAGAACAGCATGTGCCCATACCGGATCATCCTGAATTTTGTAAACAGCATAAACAGCAAAACCACCGCCCAGTTTCTGCGTTAGGCGGTTGTATCTTCATGTAAAGCAATGGTACAATTGTATCAGGGGCTTTGCTGTTTACTTTTGTGAGGTTCTGTGAGAAGCAAAAGTGACGTTTCTTGCTCGTAAGGACTCGTGACGTTAGAGTTTAAAACCTGATTTGCGAAGGATGCCGAATTCCTGCGACATAAGCCAAGATTGTCACAACTGCATATACTTATTCAATATATTATGTGAATTATAACATATTGACATAAATTATATGCTATGGTATTATAATATTATAAAACAATGCCCGGAATGGCCCTGAGGGGAGTGTGCATCATAAAAAACGGTTGTCAGTGACTGGGATATTCGCTGCAATGGCTGCCGAGGGTGTCACACTGGACTGACGGTTCTCGCTGCATCAGAAGGATATGCACAGATTGCAGGCAGCAATCTGACAGCATATATGCACCCGTTCGGCTTTCAGCCTCTGCGCTGCCGAACAAAGACAATCCGAAAAGCTGTCCTGTTATTCTGACAGCAGCAACTGAAAAGGAGGTATTTCCATGAAAAAGAAACGGTTATACAGTACGCTCTGCGCCTGGCTATTTTCCGCGCTTGCAGTCGGGGGAAATATCTCTGCGCTGCCGCTGATACCGGAAAACGTCCTGACGGCAAGTGCATATCTTACAGGAACGGGCGAAGGCAAATGCGGCGAACATGCAGCATGGACACTGGACAGCAGCGGCAAACTCACGATCACCGGAACCGGCGCGATCGACGTTTATTCTGATCCCGGTTCCAACTGGGATCAGTGTGCAAAAAGCATCAAAGAGGTTGTAATTGAAAATGGCATTACAGAAATCGGAAATTACACATTTTCAAGCTGTCCGCAGCTGATATCTGTTTCCATTCCGGACAGTGTGACAAGCATCGGCGTTTCTGCGTTTAACGAATGTGAAAAACTGACAGGTATCACGATCCCGGCAGGCGTAACGACACTCAAAAGCCCTTTGATCTATGATACAGGGATACAGTCCATTACGGTTGATCCGGAGAATCCGGCGTATTGTTCCGTGGACGGCGTCGTGTTCAGTAAGGATATGACAAAACTGGTGTGTTTTCCGGATGCTTATGCGGCAGCTGAATATGCGATCCCGGATTCTGT
This sequence comes from Clostridiales bacterium Firm_04, assembly GCA_001603005.1. Taxonomy (GTDB): domain Bacteria; phylum Bacillota; class Clostridia; order Oscillospirales; family Ruminococcaceae; genus Firm-04. Next base: position 40,863 of record LVAJ01000038.1, on the reverse strand, counting down.
GACTGAAATCTGCGATGATGCATTCTATTGCTGCCGAAGGCTGAATACTGTCAGCATTCCGGATAGTGTGACAAGCATCGGTGAGAACGCGTTTATGGATTGTGATTCTATGACAGACCTCACGATTCCGGCAAGTGTTACATCACTCGGAGCATTGTTTGACGGTTACACCCCGCTGTGTTCCATTACGGTTGATCCGAAGAATCCGGCGTATTGTTCCGTGGACGGCGTCGTGTTCAGCAAGGATATGACAAAGCTGGTGCGTGTTCCGGAGGCTTATGCGGCAGCCGAATACGCGATTCCGGATTCTGTGATTGAAATCTGCGATGAAGCGTTCTTTTCATGCGACAAGCTGAATGTTGTCAGCATTCCGGAAGGCGTTGAGATCATCGGCAAACACGCGTTCTGTTTCTGTATGGGACTGGTTTCGGTTGATATTCCCGAAAGCGTGACGACGATCCGCGCCCATGCTTTCAATAAGTGCGATGCCTTGCAGTATGTCACCATGCCGCGCAATCTGACCGAAATGGGCGAGGCTGTGTTCTATCTGGACGCAAATTTGCGGGCTGTTGAGCTGCCGCAGAATCTGACCGTGATTCCGAGTGAAACGTTCATAAACGCGTATAATCTGAAGAATGTGAATATTCCGGACACCGTGAAATCAATCGAATTTGCAGCCTTTGGATACTGCACTTCCCTGAAAAAAATCACGATCCCGGAGAATGTGTCGAAACTCGGGCCGTGTGCATTCAAGGGATGCAGGGCAATGCAATATGCGGCCGTGATGAATCCGGACTGCGAATTCTATCCTGAGGACACCGTTTTCAACGAAGGCACAGTGATTTACGGACATCCCGGCTCTACGGCGCAGACCTACGCCGAAACCTACGGCTTCCCGTTTGAGGATCTGGCAAACCTGCCGGCAGAAGCGGTGTCCGGCGGCATGATCTATACGGTCGAAAACGGCGAGGTCACCATCATCGACTATACAGATGATCTGCCCGCAGAACTGGTTATCCCGGCGGAAATCGACGGCAAACCTGTCACACGCATCGGCAACAGCGCGTTCGCCGGCTGCGATTCGCTGACAAGCGTGACGATTCCGGACAGCGTGAAAAGCATCGGGCAATATGCATTTTCCGTCTGCTCTGCGCTGACAGGCATCACGATTCCGGATGCCGTGACTGAGATTGGGGAACAGGCATTTTCCGAGTGCGATCATCTGACGATTTACGGCAGCACAGACTCATTTGCGGAGAATTACGCGGATGAGAACGGAATCCCGTTTGAAGTACCGGGGGCTGAGAAACAGCTTGTACTGGACAGCCTTCAGTATTCAGTCGAAAACGGTGCAGTCACCATTACCGGCTTTTCCGATGACATTCCGTCAGAGCTGGTCATTCCCGCAGAGATCAACGGTGTGCCTGTGAAAGTGATCGGTGAACGCGCATTTGATATGTGCGATAAGCTGACGAGCGTCGTGCTTCCGGACAGCGTTACAACGATCAGTCCTTCTGCATTTGAAAGCTGCACCGCGCTGAAAAGCATCACAGTACCGGACAGCGTGAAAAGCATCGGCGACTACGCGTTTTATGACTGCCCGAGCCTGACAAGCTTTAAGATCCCGGAAGGCGTGACTGCGATCGGCCGGTTTACATTCTACGGCGGCGTCGCGCTGAGCAGCGTGACGATTCCGGAAAGCGTGACAAGTATCGGCAATTATGCGTTTGACAACTGCACCAGTCTCACGATCTGCGGCAGCAAAGGCTCCTATGCGGAGACCTACGCCAAGAAGAACAGCATCCCGTTTGAAGTACCGAAGCCGGATGACAATGTTTCTCAGGGGATGAAATACGAAACGATAGACAGCGGCGTGATTATCACCGGTTATACCGACGACCTGCCTGCCGTGCTGAAGATCCCCGCAGAAATCAACGGAATGCCCGTGACCGGCTTTGCACAGTTTGCATTTGCACAGTGCGACAAGCTGACCGAAGTCATTCTGCCGGATTCCCTGACATCGTTCGGGATGCAGACCTTCTGGGGCTGCAAAAATCTGGAAAAAGTCACGCTGCCCGCCAAGCTGAAAAATATATATGAAGCAGCCTTCGCGCAGTGTACTTCTCTGAAATCTGTCACCATTCCGGACGGCTGCGAAACGATCGGCAATCTTGTGTTCTCCGGCTGTACCGCGCTCAGTGAGGTCAATATTCCTGCATCCGTTCAGAATTTCTATGAGCCCGCATTCTCAGGGACACCCTGGCTTGCCGCACAGCAGGCGAAAAATCCGCTTGTCGCAGTCAACGGGATCCTGATCGATGCTTCGGCGGCTTCCGGCGAAGTGACTGTTCCTGACAACGTCAAGGTCATCAATCCATACGCGTTCATGGATTGTGACGCGATTACAAAGATCACACTGCCGGAAAGCGTTGCACAGATCGACGGAATCGGCTGTGCGGCACTAACGGACGTCACAATTCTAAATCCGGAATGTGTGATCAAAGATGATGCGGGAACGATCACCAACGGCTATGACGGCATGGCAGAAAAGGCGACATTCAGCGGCACGATCCGCGGCTATAAGGGTTCAACCGCGCAGACGTATGCTAAGAAATACGGATACAAATTTGAGCCGCTGGAAGCGCTGACAACGACCGCTGCTACAACTACAACGGTGAAGCAGACTACGACAACCACTACTACGACTTCGACAACGAAGCCGACGACGACTACAACCACCACAACGATTCCGACGACGAAACCGACCACGACTACAATCACTACAACGAAGGCGACTACCACAACAACGACCACAACTTCGACGACGAAGGCGACTACCACGGCAAGCGAAACGACGACAAGAGAGACGACAACCACTGTCACAACGACATCTGCTACTGTGACAAGCGAGTCGGAATCTCAGACCAGTGACACAACAGCAACCAGCGAAACCACGCCCACAGAACCGGAGTTCCTGCGCGGCGACGTCAACGGCGACGGAAAGATCGGCGTTGATGACGCACAGACTGCACTGATTGCCTATACGGAACAATTCGCCGGTAATCCGGTTAACCTGACAGACATTCAGCGTAAAGCGGTTGATGTGAATGAGGACGGCAAACTCAATGTGGACGATGCACAGAATATCCTGATCTACTACACGGAAACAAAGGTTGCAGGCAAAGTCCTCACATGGGAGCAGCTCCTCGGCAAACAGCAACAGGCACAACCGCGTCCGAAGTCGCTGGCACTTCATGAGGATATCTGGATTGACGCTGACAGGTATCTCACAGAAGCTGAGACATCATGAAGCACCCGTATGAACATTAATACCTCATAAACAGCAAAACCACCGCATGATATTCAGTCAGGCGGTGGTTTCTGCATTGAAAGCAATGATAAAGGAGATAAAATGCAGCCCTCCGGGGCTGCATTCAGTGTGTTTTCGATTTGATCTGACTTCTTTCGGTGTACCGGATACATCGTAGACAGCCATTATGATACCTCTTTAACTTCTGAAAGTATCATTGCGATCAATTCATCATGCGTGATCTTTTCTCTACAAAGTCCCGAATACGGGCAATATCATTCTCAGTCGGGTGTAAGCCTTCCATCTCAGCAGATGCAACCGCGTTTTTGATTGCCTGTTCTCTTGCAATATCCATGAAAGTCACCTCGTTTCCATCTTTTTTTCCCCGAAATGAATGAATTTGTCAAGGCTATTGAATGCATAGATTTTTTGACGCAGTGGGGGTTGTGTGCAGCTATGGTACGCCTTTCACAACAACAAGGGGGAATGAAGCAATCGCCGCCTGACATGGAATCGGGCGGCGATTCTTTTAGCAATATCGTGATTATGATGCTTCAACGACTTTCCAGTCTGCCAGCATTCGCTTTTCCGAATCAAAGGATACGCCGATTTTCAGCAGCTTTCTGTTATCTGCCGCGAACGGGAGTGCATAGCTTTTATCCTCGATCTGTTTCAGGGCATTCTCTGCGGTCTCATCACGCTTGAACTCAAACAGATAGATGAATTGATCTGTTTCGACTTTGCAGTCGATCCGCCCCGTAAAGGTGTGCATCTCGCATTCCGCGAACTGTCCGAGCAGTGTGAACACAAGATAGATGACAGTCTGAAAATAATGCTCAAACGGAGTATCCTTTGTGGTGTAGGTGATTCTTGCAAAGAGTGCTGTCAGCACATTCCGGATGCTTTCCAGATCGCCGCGGCTGATATACCGCCTAAGCGTGAACACATCTATTCCGGAACCGGAACCGCAGTCGGACACATATTCCGGCATCAGGCTTTCGAGAAAGCCGTATTTGACCTCGTTGTTCGGAAATGCAAGCGTATATTCACGCGCCGCTGGATCGTAGTCGGCAATCGTCAGATAGCCGGTCTGATACAAAAGCGGGATCGGATCAGGATTGTCTGCGTTGTAATCCTTCAGCATACTTGCACTTGCGTACAGGGTTTTGTTGCTGAAACTGCGGACATTAAAATCCATTGCTTTCAGCTGCTTCAAAAGGAATGTCGGCGTACCCGTCTCAAACCAGTATGAATCAAACGCTTTTGCGAAAAATGCTTTCAGCAAGCTGTACGGATTATATACATTTTCGCCTTTTTCATGAAAGCGATAGCCGTCATACGTCTGCTTTAGCCGTGTCAGACATTCCGCAACGGGAATATCCTGTTCATTTGCTAGGTTTTCGATCTCATACGGAAAGTAGCTCTGCATTTCGTCATCCGTGATTCCGCAGATACCGGAATACTCTTTGGACAGTGAAATATCACACAACTGGTTCAGATCACTGAAAATGCTGACCTTATGAAATTTCGTTACACCGGTGATGAACACAAACCGGAGATGTTCGTCGTAGCTTTTCAGATTGCCGAAGAATCCCTTGAATACTGCTTTGTTATGCTCTTCGAGATCAGGATAGTCGATCAGATCAAGCAGCGGCTTGTCGTATTCATCGACCAGAACAACACAGCGCCGCTCGGTTTGCTGATGCGCTTTCGTCAGCAGATTTGCAAAGCGCTCTTCCAGCGATCTGTTCTCAGCTTCACAGTTGAATTGCGCTTCCCATTTGCTCAGGTGCGCCGATAGCATGCTCTCCAGCGCATTCTCTTTGGTATAGTCCGTTCCGTTCAGATCAAAATAGAAAACAGGGTAGGGCTGCCATGCTTCCGGGTTATCTGCTTCCAGCTGCTCGATTGCAAGCCCTGTGAAGAGCTCCTTTTTTCCTTCCCAGTATGCCCGAAGCGTTGAAAGAAGCAGGCTTTTGCCGAACCGTCTGGGACGGATCAGAAAAAACGGGGTCAGTTCATGAACGAGTTTGTATACATATTCTGTTTTATCGACATAAACGGCCTGAAACTCCCGCAGCTTTTCAAAGCTCTGGATACCGACCGGGAGCTTTCGCCCTTTGTTCTCGGCAGGATTCATAGCAGTACCTCCTTTGCGAATGCGTTGTGAAATAAGTTCTATTATATGATACACCAAACTGCGCGTATATTCAAGAGGTAATCGGAATGATTCCGTTTTCATGATATGGCAGGGGAGTGCAGGAAGTGCACACGAATCTGCACACGGACGGCAAATTGAATGTGAAAAAGGACGTAAATACGATAGATTCAATTTTAGAACGCGGGTTCAGTACCCAGAATTCTCTTTCCGTTGAGGTTTTTGTCTGTTCTTTCCGCAGCTTGCTGACAGCACTCTGCGTCATGCCGAGAAGCCTGCCCAGCTCCTCCTGTGTGCAGTCTCCGCGCTCCTCCATTGCTTCCAGATAGATATCCACGATCTCTGCAAACCGATCGGGCGGAATAAACCGGAAATCCGGCGCAATCCCTGCCTTGCTGCGCATCTCTCTCAGATAGGATTCCACCTGTTTGTGTGACGAAAGCATATTCTCCTTTCGCAGCGAAAGGTTCAAATTCTTTTTCATTTGGCTCATGGAAATCACACAGTCCCGCAACGATTCGCTCCCTTGCAGTCCGCGCAGTTCCGGCTCCAGATAGTTTTCGCACCAATCAACGGAAATTGCCTTTCTGAGCTCATTCAGATATTTGGAAAGCATTTTCGGCTCCCTGAAATAACAATTCCTCCATCCGGAAGGGAGAACGCCGGAAAAGAACAGTTCGGCTTCCTCTGGTCTGACCGGATCCGCATTCCGTTCCAGCAACTCAGTCAAAAGCTTCTTCCGATCCACCGTACAGCCGTATTCCTGGTTCACAAGATTCAGATCCTCCTGAATCTGCTTCAGCAGTTCAAGTTCCTCTTCTGACATTTTCTGCTGCATATTGTTCCCCCGTTCTGTTCCGCACCCTGCCTGTCCGTCGTATTCCAGCAGATGCTTTTTGTGTTTATTATACCATAGCAGCGAAAAAGATGCAAGCAGTAACTGTTTTTTGCGATAAAATACAGACTATATCGGGTCAACAAAGCATGAAAGGATGATATCTGAGATATCAGATATAGACTCATTTTACTGCACACGAAATCGCACACACCTCAAAAATGATACCACGAAAGGCACACATTTGCGATGCTTTTACATCGCGCTAGAGAGCTTTTGAATCGCACTCTTTTCCGATTTCGGAAATTCGTTTCAAATATCGGAAAATAAATGCATGACAAATCAGAAAAATATGGAAAGCGAAATGCCCGGCAAACGCCGGGCACTCACATATTACTCATTCGTTCTCACTGCGCGATTCCTTAACAAACATTACATCAATTGTACGGCCGTCTTCACGGAACAGCATCGGGATCCGTTCGGGAGTCACAATATCCACGCCGACCTGTGCGGTTTTTCCGTCCTCCGAAGCGATCCCCATATCAATCACGGCAGATCGGTCACCGACGGTGATTTGCAGCTTGTGCGCGGTATCATACCGGACAGGCATGCTGCCGTGAGGCGGAAGATCGCCGCTGAGGAACACATAGCTGCCGGTTTGCGTGCCGTCCGGAAGACCGGTCAGTGCAGCCAGCACGGCGTCAAAATCTGTTTCAACACTTGTTCCGTCGCCGTTGAAGCGCATACTGCCGTGCTCTGATACAAAGAGACCGTCATGGGCTGCCGGCGCAGGCGTATCCGGTTCATAGGGCATGTTATCCGGATTTGAGCCGAATCCGCTGCAGCTTCCGAGCAGCAGCTGGACCGCGCATACAAACAGGCATCCCTTTTTCGGAATCCATTTCATTCAGACCGGCTCCTTTCCCTTTGGTATTCCGGATCATTTTCCGGCTGCATCAGCGGGAATCCTCTTACTGATATGATCCAGTACGAAATCAAAATCTTCCGGTTCTGCATACACCTGATTCTTTTCGAGCAGTTCATTGACATGGATCGTGTGCTGTCTGCGGCGGACCTTGATCTTCCGCACTTTCGCAAAATCAGAATGCAGACTGTTATGAACCGCGGTGTTGATGCCGATTCCTATTGTTGTAAGATTGCCTGTCATCGCACCTGCCATTGCTGTCAGCCAGCCGATGGCCTGTGCCTTTTCAAACTGCTTCTGCATCTGGGTATGCGTTACGCCTTCATCGTTCATCTCAAACAGCACGATATATTTCCAGCCGTTCATTGCCGCAACGATCACATACGAAAGAAGGCCGATCACCAGTATCACCAGTGTGATGGCCGCAATGGCAAAGGTATTGTGAAGAAAGACCTCTGTGTCAAAGCCGTCAAACAGCATCAGGACAGTTTCAAATAACCAGATACCGCCGAAGATCCCTCCGAAAATTTTTAGGATCGTGAACAGGATCACCGGATTCTTCATCATTCTGAATTCATAGATCCAGCGGAACATGCCGTCCGGACACAGATAAATATTCTTTGTGACCTTCGTGCCCTCCATCGCTGCGTTCTGAACGGGAGGGGTCTGTGCAGGTGCGTTCGTTTCCGTTTCAGCGCGCATTCCGCCGCTGTTCAGAGAAGCACCGCACTGTTCACAGAAGCGTGCGTCATCGCTGATCTGAAAACCGCAGTTCGGGCAGAACATATCATGACCTCCTCTCATTGCAGGCTGACTGTACAAATGCCGGATCGGTTATTTCAGCAGGGGCACGCCGCATTTCTGACAGCGGTCAGCCTCCACAGGGTTTTCCCTTTGGCAGACGACACAGTACAGGCAGCGGGCAGACGATTTTTCAAACCGTTCATACGGGAATGCGAACTTCGGATGAAACCGGAACCGATCCCCGATATTCAGATAGTCCCATGCAAAGGCTCTGCTGCGGTCTGTTTCGACGATCTTTTTTCTCTTACCGTCATTTGTCTGCACTGTGATCGTATATTCGGTATAACTGTCGGTGTCGTTCCCGTTGTGCGTCCGCATCCGGCTCTTTTTATCGGTCACGACTGCTTCATACGGCTTTTTCAGTGCCACAGTGATTTTGCTCAGCACTGCGAAAACGAGAAAAACGGCAGAAACGATTAGTCCGTTTCTGATTGCTTCTTCGATCGGCACGTTATCCGTCACGATGCTGTATATCACAAAGCCGATCAGCGGAAGCGGGATCAGAAACAGAGAAAGGATATTCCCTGCTTTATTATTTTTCTGAAGTGCCTGTAGGATCTCAGGATCATTGCAGCGATCCGAATAACCCGGCGCAGGAATGCCGTTTCGCACTGCTCCGGTTCCTGCATAAAAGCGTGCCGGGTCAAATTCTGGGGGCGGCTGCTGTGTGTCCGGCCGGATGTCGACGGGTGCTGCGGACTGCACAGTCAGCGGCGCGCCGCACTGTTCGCAGAAGTTCGGCTGCCCCTCGATCTGTGAACCGCAAATCGGGCAAAAGCTCATGATCGCACCTTCTTTCTGTTTGGATCGCGTTCCGTCTGCCGGTCAGATTACGGTCTGACCATTGCAAGATATCCGGTCACACCGTTCTGCGGCGTAATGGTTCCGGTCGCATACTGTCTTTCGCCGTCGTGCCAGAAGTTATCAAGATTGATCAGTGCCGGACCGTTTACGGATATTCCGGTATTGGTGACTGCACCCGTAAAAACAGTGTCCTCCATATCTTCTTCGTTGGTGATCTCCGAATAATCCGGTGCCATCAGGTACCAGTCTACCGTAAGCTGCACCGTATGATTCTGATCGACGCTGATCGAGATGTTATCCAACTCACGCGTGAAAATGCCGTTCGGATCATCCGGGTTGTAGATGATCATTGCCTTCCAGCCGCCGTTATAGACCTGCACATCCGAAATAAGCTCTGCATTCTCCGGTGCCTGACGGACAAATCCGAACTGCCCGTTGCACCATTCAAACTCATCAAACCGCGGACGTTCACTGGTGGACAATGCCCACGGCTCTTCCATCGGATTATAGTTTCCGCCGATCAGTCCCTGCGGGAAATCTATGCTGTCAGCTGTTTCCGTTTCCGGTGGCTGCGTGACCGGTGCGGCCGCAGAAGCATTCTGTGTGATTGTACTTTCGGATGCAGAAGCGGTCTGAACGGGCTCGGTTGTGCTGTTCAGTGTTAGCAAACCGTGATTCCCACCGTCAGGCTGCCGCAGATAACCCGGTTTGATAAACAGCAGGATCCCGCCGATCAGTACAAGGATCAGCAGCAGAATGATGATCACAATGAGCAGTGCCGTATTGGAGCGTGTCTGCGGCGGCTGTACGGCAGTATACGCAGGCGCCGCACTCTGCCGGAACTGCGGATTCTGATACGGCTGCTGCGGATATCCGGACTGCTGTACCGGCGGTGCCTGATAAGGCTGCCGGTTTTGCGGAGTCGGCGTTATTGTTCTCTGTGAAGCAGGCGTGACAGGCGGCTTTGCCTGACCGGCCGGGTTTGCGATCTTCTCACCGCAGTTACTGCAAAAAGAAGCACCTTCATTGATTTGCTGTCCGCAATTTCGACAGAACATGCTATCACCTCCGCTTGATTGCAAATGTGTTTTTATCCAAAAGCATTGAACGTTCGGCTTGTTTTTTATATTATAGCACATTGAGGCCCAAAAGTCAATTATTATTTGACAAATAAAAGAACATGTATTGCTGTGCCGCAATCAAGAGGATGGCGTATTCGCTAAAACATATTGATATCAGGAATAATATCTGTTATAGTAAAATAAATTGCTGCATTCATATTTCCGAATCCTGAATCAAAATCCGGAACATGCTGTATGGTGAAAGAGGTGATCGTAATGTTCCGAAAACTCCGCCCCTTTTTATCCGCAGGGATTGCTGCGATTCTCGCTGTTGAAGCGGCTGTACAGCCTGTTTTTTCTACGGAAGAGCAGACGATTGAAACAATCTCTTTCTCCAATGTAAGTACATCGCTGACGATCGGCACCGCCCGAGGAAGGCGCATCCGGTTTGACAGACCGCTTTCTGCTTGTCTACCGGGTGGATGGCAAGGAAACCGCCGCGTTTCCGGTGGGATTTGCCGACTGGCAGAAGGAAATGACACTCTCAACCGCAGATCTCCACCTGGACATCCGCCGGAAATGCAGACTGCAGATCACAGTCTGCGAGGCGATCGACGCTTCGGATAAATTCGCGGTGGGACGCTGTGTGATGGCAAAACCCTTGGAGAATCTGACTCCGACCTGTCTCACAAAACCGTTTTTGACGGTAGAAACTATTATCACAAGATCTGCTTTGCGCGTATCCCGCCTGACGCAGAAACGAAATCATAAAGATATTGAATCCCCCGCACTGAAGGATCGCTTGATCCGACGGTTGGGGGGATTCCGCTTTTTTCCCTGCGCAGAAAGGCAGCCTGTGTGATTGTAAAGAACGAAAGCTCTGCAAAGCGGAGTTTCAGATATATAGTTGTAATAAAGCAACTATCGGGATCCAACAAAACTATTCTTCCCAGAGACTTTAAACCTACTGACCATAGAATGACTAACAAATCCATTCGTTTCATTGATCTCGATTGATGTACCAATTTGAGCAGCCTCGCGGGGCTGCTCAAACGTTATGCTAGCGTTAGCAATCCTCGATCATAAGGCATCACCTTCCAATTATCAACAGAAAACTGCACACGAAATCGCACACGCCTTGAAATTTGCACATCTTAAAGTACGTATTTACAATGATTTTAGAGCCGAATAGAGAGCTTTCGAATCGCTCTGTTTTCCGAATTCAGAAATTATTTTCAAATATCGGAAAATGGGAGCATGGCAAATCAGAAATTATGGAAAGCGAAATGCCCGGCAAACGCCGGGCATTTGATATATCATTTTAATTTCTGTTAAAAGGCAAGGTCCTCTTTCTGATCAATCGCGGCAGCAACTGCGTTTTTACCGAAGATATCACCCCATTTGCGTCATGCCTGTCTCTCGTTGACTTTTTGTATGCGCATGTGATATAATAAAGGAAAGCGTAGGATTACTGCTTGAAACTGATTGACTAATATGAATGGAGGATGTATAAATGCTGGAATTTACAGGATTTCGTAAGACAAACGAAGAAGAACGCAATACTCTGAAAACGCTCGGACTGAAAAGCGCACTCGGCACGCCCCTTTCTTTAGAATCCTTTTTTTTGAAGTCTCTGATTACGGACGATCATGCCTTTGTCTTTATTTCGGCTTGTTTTGATGATGAGGAGCAGAGAAAAGCAGAAAAAGCACATCTCCGCGCGGAATTCGGCATTACAAGCCCCTATGACACTGTACCGACAGAGTATCTGTTGCTTGCCGGCGAAGCTGTCATCCGTGTATTTGCAACGGTGCATGGCTTTCAAGAGGGCAAATCTGTGATAATCTGCCGTATTGCAATGCCGGAATCGCTGCTGCCGGTGGAGGACAGCGTAAAAAAGATGATTCGCAGTGCATTTTTCTTCTGGTATGCGCCCGACAACGAAAGTGCCGAAAAATACGGAATCAGACTGGAATATTCTGACCGTGAGGCGGAGATCAGAATCGTCTGATCGGCGAAAGCAGATCATCTGAACCGATGTCGGATCAACCGCAGACCGATGTAAAGCAACGCAACGTCTGCCGCTTCAAGAATCAGAATCTGCTGACAAGATAACCAAACACCGCAGCGATAAGAACAAGGGCGGCTGCTTTTCCGTAATGAGAATCCTCCGCCATGAACTTCGTCGGTGTATAATCTTTCAGCTTTCGCAAGTGCCTCACATCCTAGACATTTGCGTTTTTCCGGTTGTGATAAAGAACGTTTATTATATTCCGTTCTTCATACTCACGCATATTTTCCGGAAGGGGGAAGCATCAATGATAATATGTCCGGGCTGCTATGTTGATTATATGAATTTGGCAATCGTGAATCAGACACAGGATATCATCCGAATATGCCCTGAATGTAATTGTATTATTTATAAAAAGGAAGGGCGTATTAAAACGACGAATCTTGCAACATTCATGGAAAAAAGAGGACTTCCTGATTTGTGGTCGGAATTAACACTTCTTGAAACAGAAGAAACTGCTGAGGAAGAGACTTATGAAGAAGCGAAGGATCTGTTTCCCGCAATAGAAGAATAAAGCAATCCACTTTGTGGTGAAAATCAGGCAGTTGCCTTTGCTGATTCTTTTGACAGTTCTTCGGTTCCCCAGTCAGACCATTCTAAGCCGAGTCTCAGAATGATGGTTGTTGCAGCGGCCATTACGGTCAAAGCGTAGAAAACAGTGAAAATAATCTCTACTATCGGGAAAAGCTTCAGGAAACCAATCAGCCCGACGCCGTAATCATTGAGAAATCTGAAGTGCAGCAAGATCGGAATGCCGACGATTATAAACACCCCTGCAATGACAGCAAGTATTCCTGCTTTAGAAAAAACAGTGATAACAATTTTTCTGAGAAGCTTGGCAAATACGAATACAGGGCAGGTCATGGCAGAGGATTTTTTTCCGTCAGACTTGTCAAGCATCAAAGCCTCACATTTATTCAGAATGGCATCACACAGATCGTTGCTTACTTTATGCAGGAAATCAAAAAAAGATGCAATGATCGTTGCTGCACTTATTATGGCAGCAGAAGCGAACATAACAGCCAATACGAAAAGAATTATGAACAGCAGCAGGAAAAAGAACAACATCGCCATTCTGAACCTCACATCATCAAAACTTATAAGGTTATGAATGAATGTCAGCAAAGCAATCCCTAAACCGGAAAGAACAATGATATGAGTTTTGGAAAGAGCTCTGCTTATGAGAATCGAGACTGTTGAGAAGAAAAATAACGGTATATACAGGACAGAAAGTAGATTTACAGCAATCAGTTTCAATGCTTTCATACGTATCACCTCACTTAATTTACTACATAGCTTATACTTGCTATGGTTCTGTCTTCCGTGCTTATTTTTGCCTGTAATGCAGCTTCACTATGAGGGTCAACGAATACAAAAGTTGTGCCGTCATGTCCCAGACCAACAATGGGAGAGCCTTTACAGTATGACGGAGTTCCTATGCAGCCATTTTTGCTGTTCGTCAGCTTTGTGATATGATCGCCGGCAGTCATGCCTCCCCAGAGCTTGATATTGCTGTCGTTTATTTCAACGCCTACAGGTTTATTGGTGTTGTCATCCGCAGCGGTGATAACAAACAGTCCTTTTATCTCATTGCAGCTGTAAGAATTGTATTTTTTCTGTATCATGGTGCTCTCAAAAGGCGAATCCATATTGAAAGTGAACTTGTCAAAAAGTTCTTCTATGTTATAGATCTGATCGTTTATCTGTATCTTATGAGAGAAGCTCTTTTCGTTCAGTATCTCTGGTTTTGCCTGATATAACTGGTATTCCTGAATCGGAAGGACAAAATCAGTATTATTGTTTCTGCCGGCACTTATGATAGGGGATCTGTCTTCTGTGCAATTGCTGCCGAAGGGAACTGACACATCTGGAACAACATCAACGCTTTTTACATAGTAATCGCTCGGCGTGACGTATTCCTTGCCGGAAAAGACGTTTGCTTCATTCAGTCTGAAAACGGCACTGTTGTTATCTGAATAATCCTCTGTCGGTTTTAAAACAACTACGACATCTAAATCCTTTCTTGATGACTTGCTGAGTTGGTAATATGATTCCGGAAGATCCGATATGCTCATAGTTATTGTCGAATTGAGGGACTTTAGCTCTCCATTTGTACATCCGCAGTTTAAGGTCATACACAGAAAAACTGCGGCCATAATACATATGGACAGAGATTTATTTCTGATCATTTTTATACTCATCCTTCGCTATTGTATAGTAATAGGAATTGATCCATGTTTTGTGCAATTTTATATTAAATAATATGCCTATAGATATTTGCACACAAACATATTATACATCATGATGTAAGAAAAGTTAACAATAATGTGTGCTTTGCGGAGTATTGAAACATTTTTCAGCCATGCAAAAGCACCACCGTGATTTGACGAGCTTTTCGTGATATGGCAGGGGCGTGCAGGAAGTGCACACGAATCTGCACACGCTTAAGAAAATGCGCACGAAAAATCGCGTAAATGCGATATATTCTATTTTTGATCTCGGGTTCGAGTCCCTCTGTCTCCACTTTTGAAGAATGTCCTAGATGCGTAAAAATCAAGCATCTAGGGCTTTTTTATTGCTTTCTGTCCGAAATGATTTTCCGGAACCGGAGAAAAGCCGGTTTTTGAAGCCTTTTTCGGGGCAAGTGCAAAAGCAGAAGTGCCCCATTTTCCGGAAAGCATTTGTCTGTTTTCCATAAATGCGACATCCTCAAATTGTGCGATATCATGATTTTTGAAAAAATATCCAAAGCATATTGACACGATGTCAGAATGATGCTATAATATCTATAATGACACGATGTCAGAATACAAGTCTCAACACAATCACATGGAGGATGTTATGATGAAAAATTTACCAAAGATCGCCCTCGGTGCGTGGGCTTGGGGCAATGACGGCACATTCGGCGGCAGCCTGACGGCTGATACGCTCCGCCCGATCTTCGACAAGGCGATGGAAAATGGTCTGAACCTTTGGGATACCGCTTATGCTTACGGTATGGGTACTTCCGAGAAGGTGCTTGCAGGCTTCGTGAAAGACCTGCCGAGAGACAGTTTCCTGGTCTCGGATAAGTTCACACCCCAGTGTGCAGATGCTTCCTCTCCGACAGCGATGCAGGATATGATCGAAATGCAGCTCAAACTCATGGAACTTGACCGCTTCGATATTTACTGGATCCACAATGTCTGGGACGCGCCGAAGTGGACGGAGGAACTTGCAAAGTATTTCGAGGGAAAAGAGAACGTGCCGATGATCGGTGTTTCCAACCACAACCTTGCGGAGATCAAACAGGCGGCGGAGATCCTCAATGCGCACGGTCTGAAACTTTCGGCTGTGCAGAACCATTTCAGCCTGATCAACCGTTCTTCCGAGGATTCGGGAATACTTGACTACTGCAAGGAAAACGGCATCACGTTCTTCTCGTATATGGTGCTGGAACAGGGCGCGCTTTCGGGCAAATATGACACCGCGCATCCGATGCCGGCAGGCTCTGCAAGAGCCGACAGCTATAACCCCATTCTCGACAAGCTGGAGATCATGAACAAGGCACTCGGCAAGATCGCTGACAAATACGGCGTGGGGATCGCACAGGTGCCGGTTGCGTGGGCGATCGCGAAGGGAACGCTGCCGATCATCGGTGTTACAAAGGTCAGCCATGTTGAGGACGCAGTAAAAGCTGCGAATATCACGCTCACAGCAGATGAGGTCAAGGAGCTTGAAAGCGTAGCAGACGGACTTGAGCTGAATGTGATCCGGTTCTGGGAAAAAGAAATGAAGTAAGCAGGTGATCCTAATGAAAAAACTGATGATTGTAATGCTGGCTGCTCTGTGTATGCTCGGCTTTACCGCCTGCGGAAATGCAGACAGCAGCAGCACTGCTCCGGCAGAAACGACAGTACCGACAGAATCCGTACAGCAGGAAACGCAGGAACAACAGGCGGAACAGTCTGCCGAAGTGACAGAAGCGGAACAGTCCGATGAAGAAAAAGCTGCTCCTGAACAGACAGAGGAGCAGCCGGAACATGCGGATGCGGACGAGGCTGCGGACGATCATGCGATCGTCGTGTATTTCTCCGCAACCGGCACGACAAAGGGCGTTGCAGAGCGCATCGCAAGTGTCACCGGCGGTGATATATTCGAGCTGCTTCCCGCCGAGCCGTACAGCGATGCAGACCTTGACTGGCATGACAGCAACAGCCGCACATCCATCGAGATGAACGATCCGGATGCGCGTCCCGCAATTGCAAATGATACGGTCGATCTGGACAGTTACACAACGGTCTATCTCGGCTATCCGATCTGGTGGGGCGATGCGCCGAGAATGATGAGCACATTTGTTGAAGCGCATGATTTTGACGGAAAGACGGTCATTCCGTTCTGCACATCGGGCGGCAGTCCGATCGGCAGAAGCGGCGAAAATCTCGCTTCACAGGCAGGCAGCGGAAACTGGCTTTCCGGCGGCAGACTGGATGCTGGCATTTCCGAGAGCGGGATTCAGGACTGGATCAACAATATGAATTAAACAGGGAGGGACTGTTATGCAGACGAAGAACGGTATCATCAAAAGGATCGTCGATGTGGTGCTGACAGTCCTTTTGCTGTTCCTTATGGCATTTCAGGTGACAGGCGATGTGCTGCACGAATGGCTCGGCATCGGCATGACGGTGACGCTTGTGCTGCACCATATCCTTAACCGCAAATGGTATCAGTCTATTTTCAAGGGGAAATATACGCCCTATCGGATCGCAATGACGGCTGTGAACACTCTTATGCTGGCGGCGATCGCGCTGACAGCACTCAGCGGAATGTCCATGAGCGGGCATGCAGTTCCGTTTATGTATGGGCTGATAAACGTGATGACCGCCCGCACTTTGCACCTTGCGATGTCTTATTGGTCATTCATCCTTATGGGTATTCATATCGGTCTGCACATGAAAGCCATGACCGCAAAGCTGCCGGACAAAGGCAAAACAGCGTTCAAGGTGATCCTCACAGGTGTTTCGGGCGCGGGACTGCGGCTGTTTTTGAAAAGCGGGATCGTGAACTATATCACGTTCAGAACGCATTTTGCATTTCTTGACTATACCGCGGCGAAATGGCGCATTCTCCTGCAAAATCTTGCGATGCTGCTGTTTTTTGTGCTGATCGGGTATGTGCTGTCTGAGATCACGCAGAAGAACAAGAAGAAGCGGTATTCAGGAAAGCCGGCAGTATGGCTTGCTGCCGCAGTCATCATCGGGATCGTGCTGCATCTCGCACTGAAAGCCGACAGCACTGAAAGCAGCTTGGGGAATACAGGCTGGCAGACCGCGCAGAATACGGCCGTTCAATCCGGCATACAGACGACTGCAAATCCAACGGAACCGGTTTCAGCATTACAGAGCAGTACGACCGTTCCGGCAGCGGTCAATGACGGGTTTATCCGGATCGCGGGCGGCAGCTTTCAAATGGGCAGTCCCGATTCGGAAAACTGGCGGATTGATGATGAAATGCTGCATGCGGTCACGCTTTCCGCATTCTATATCGACGCTTACGAAACAAAGCAGTCTGACTATGAAGCGCTTATGGGCAGTGATCCAAGCACCTTTGACGGTGATGATCTGCCTGTTGATACCATCTCATGGCTTGATGCGGTGCAGTATGCCAATGCCAAGAGCAATGCGGCAGGGCTGACACCTGCATATACGGTCTCTGACGGCGAAGTGACGTGGGACAGATCTGCGAACGGCTACCGTCTGCCTACCGAAGCAGAGTGGGAGTATGCCTGCCGTGCAGGAACGCAGACGTCTTTCAATACCGCGCATTCTCTCAGTGCCGATGATGCGAATTTCTACGGGCATTATCCTTACGAGATCGAGGAAAACTATTTCGATAACGAGGTGCTGGAAGCCCGTCCGGGAGAATATCGGCAGACAACGGTCAAGGTCGGCAGCTTTGCGCCGAATGCGTGGGGCTTGTATGATTGTCACGGAAACGTCAATGAATGGTGCTGGGATTATTACGGCGAATATGATCCTTCACAGACTGTCGATCCGACAGGTGCGGAAAACGGCACACGGCATATTTACCGCGGCGGCGGCTGGAATGACTTTGCAAAGAATATGCGAAGCGCATATCGCGCCGCAGGACAGGCGGATATGAAAAGCTATAATCTCGGCGTCAGGCTTGTGAGAAATGCTGACAATGCGCCTGCCGGAACGCTGACCGCGAAGGAACATGCAAAGCCGGAAAAGGGCGGAAAAATCCTGATCGCATATTTCTCATGGAGCGGCAATACAAGAGATATCGCAAATAATATTCACAGCAGAATTGATGCGGATATTGTTGAACTGACTCCCGTAAAGCCTTATTCCGCGGACTACAACACAGTTCTTATGGAGGCGCAGGAGGATCAGCACAGGCAGGCTCGTCCCGAGCTGAACGAGCATATAGACAATATGGAGCAGTATGACATGATCCTGCTGGGCTATCCGAACTGGTGGGCTTCGATCCCGATGCCGATCGCAACATTCCTTGAAAGCTATGACTTTTCCGGAAAGACGATCATTCCGTTCTGCTCACACGGCGGCGGACGCTTCGGGCAAAGCCTGACCGCGATCGCAAAGCTCGCACCGGATTCCGTCATAGGCGAGGGGCTGTCGGTGCATTACTCCGGCGGCAGCACTTTGGATGATGATATATCTGAATGGCTCGACAAAAACGGCATTGATGAAAAGTGAGGTGCAAAATGAAAATCGTGATCCTGATGGGAAGTCCCAACCGGAAAGGTTCGACAAGCATTCTTGCGGACAGCTTCAAAAAGGGCGCAGAAGAAAGCGGACACCATGTCGAAGTGATAGATGTCTGTCACGCAGAGATCCGCCCATGTACGGGCTGTGTTGCCTGCGGATACGAGGGCGACTGTGTGCAGCGTGATGACAATGAGCGTATCAGAAAAGCGCTGCTTTCCTGCGATATGGTGGTGTTTGCGACGCCGCTTTATTACTACGGAATGAGCGCGCAGCTCAAAACGGTGGTGGACCGTTTCTGCGCCTACAACAGCAGCCTGAACCGCAGACATCTGAAATCGGCACTGCTGACGGTTGCATGGAATGCCGATGACTGGACATTTGATGCCCTGACCGCGCACTACAAAACGCTGGTGCGTTACATCCGTTTTGCGGATATGGGTATGGTGCTTGGATACGGCTGCGGAAGTCCGTCGATGACACGTTCGAGTGAATATCCCGAACAGGCATATCAACTCGGCAGATCATTATGACGGCGGCGATCTTCTGCGCAGGAAATCCGCAGCATACCGCTGCCCGCGCATCCCTGCCGGAAACATGAATCTCATAAAAGCCCTGAGAGCTGCAGCAGCATTTCTCAGGGCTTTTCTGTTTTGTTCAGCACTTCACATTTTCCGCCTGCATGCAACTTACCCCCGAAAAAATGCAGCTTACCCCCGTTTTTTTGCAACTTACGGGAAATCGGTTGACTTTTGGAGCAATATCATTATATAATAAGTCCAATCAGTTGATTGCGGTGCGCACACGATGAACTGACGGAACAATCACAAAAACATACAGCATCATACAGGAGGATAATCAGATGAAACACAAAAGAATGCTCTCGCTGCTGATGGCAGCAGTGACCGGCATTTCCGCCGCAGCAGTTCCCGCGATTATGCAGGCGTCGCCCTGCCTGACGGCTTTTGCAGCAGAGGGCGATCTCGGTCCGACTGCGGACGGATTCTATTACACAGTTGATGCGGAGAATCAAGCCGTGACGATCACGGGATACAGCGGTTCTTCCACTGCGGTTGTGATCCCGTCTGCGATTGACGGCTATCCGGTCAAGGTCATCGGAAAAGAAGCATTTATGAATAAACCGATCACTGCCGTAACGATTTCGGATACAGTTGAAATAATTGATGAAAGCGCATTTGAGGCTTCTTCATTAGAGTCCGTGATCATTCCGCCGAACGTAAAGGAACTCGTAAAATTCGCTTTCGTAAGATGCAGACAACTGACAGCTGCTGAGATTCAGGGAAAAACGAAAATTGGTCCCAGCACCTTTAACGGCTGTACTGCGATGACTGAAGCAAAGATGCTGGATGATATCCCTTATGTCAGTGCATGGGCATTTAACGGCTGCACATCGTTGACCACACTGGAGTTTCACGGTGCTGCCGTATTGGGGCATTACTGTATTTATGGCTGTACAAGTCTGGAAGATATTATGCTCAACGACAATGTTCGTTCCGAACACAACGGTATGCTTCCGATCCATGATTGCCCGATCCAGAAAATCAACGGCGAACCGGTTTTGCAGCATGCAGCAGACAGCAACGGCATTTCATATCCTGTGATCAATCCTGCCGCGGAAACTGCGATCCGGAATCTCTTCTGCAGAAGCCTCAATATCGGATTTGTCGAAACATACTGTTCCGAGCTTTGCACCTACATTGTGCAGACGGAGACGGATGACTGGATGACACCCGCGCTGAAAGCACGCCGTCTGCATGACTGGATCATCCGGCATTGCGAATATGAGGATAATGAGAACGGCGAGTGGCTCGGCGATTACGAAAATCACGTTGCTTCTTCGGTGTTCCTCAGCTATGCGCTGAATGAGCGCGGCGAGGGGATCGGCGAATCCGTTTGCGAGGGCTATTCCAAGGCTTACACCATGCTGCTTGCAGAAGCGGGGATCGAATCCTATATGCTTTACACGAATGATCACGAGTGGAATCTGGTGAATATTGACGGCGAATACTATCAGGTCGATGTGACATGGGATGATCCGGTCATCTTGACATGGTCAGCGGAAAATCCTGTGCTGCATCCGATTGAAGATAATACTTACGGAAACATCTATTCTACGAATTACAAATATTTCCTCAAATGTGATGAGGATATGAAGGCGCTGCATGGCGAAGGCTATGATGGACGCGCATTTGATCGGTATAGTACAGATGAACACGAGCTGCTCAGAAGATATACCGATTATTCTGCGGATAAGCTGACTTCCTGCGTGCAGTCTTTTCTGGACGAGAATCATGACGGCATCCTCGACTATGACTTCGATCTGGACGGAAAGTTCTTCAATCACGACTTTGCAGATGATCTGAATGCATATCAGGGCTTCCTGCAGTTTGCTTACGGCGTCGGCAAAACAACTGTGGAGATCAATGACAGAATGGACGAGGTGCTTTACAATCTCCATGCGCTGCACATGGGCTACTGGGATTACCTCAACACGATGGCACCGCAGAGCGTCACGGCTGCAAACGGCGAGACCGCAGAATTTAAGATCACGATGTTCGGTGACAATCTGACCTATCAGTGGTACATGTATAATCAGAGCGCCGGCCGCTGGGAGATCATGGAATGCGCGGATTCGATCGAACCGACGCTGCACATTTCGGCAAATGCATATACAAACGGCAATCAGTATATGTGCTATGTCTGGAATCAGGACGGATACTATATCTATTCCAACCCTGTCACGCTGACGGTCGTCTGACCGCTTAACAGAAAACCGGCTGACCGCATTTGAAACAGTCAGCCGGTTCTGTTTTGATCTGATCGGGATGATACAAGAAAACCGGTACGTTTCGGCGTACCGGTTTCTGCTTTTCGGTTGATTACTTTTTCTTGGACTTCTTCGCAGCCTTTGCGGGCTTGGTGTTGACCTTTTCCTTCAGTGCAGCGCCAGCCTTGAACTTGACGAGCGTGGAAGCAGCGATCTTGATCGTCTCACCGTTTGCAGGGTTACGGCCGGTTCTTGCAGCTCTCTCAGCGGTCTCGAAGGTACCGAAGCCGATGAGCTGAACCTTGTCCTTCTTCTGCAGCGTGTCAGAAACAACGTTGACAAAAGATTTCAGTGCAGCATCGACATCCTTCTTGGAAATGCCGGTCTCGTTTGCGATCGCTTCGATCAGTTCAGCCTTATTCATTGTTAATTCCTCCGTTTTTTTAGGTTTTTCGGGTTTATGGGTTTGCATTGAACTTATTATATAACATAACTCGCCGTTTGTCAAGGGGAAAACGGCTTTTTTTCATGATCTTTTGCTTTTTGGGCAGGATCCGGCGCAGATTTGGTGTGCAAAAGCCGAAAATACCGCGGAAAGCGGTCGGCAGATCCCGAAAATTCGCCCGTTCTGCAAAGACTGCGCCGCATCCGGCGTGCGCTCCCGAAAATGACAAAACTGTCACATTCAAATTCACCGGAAAGTCATTCTGCCGGTTTATAATGGAGACAACAACATGAAACGGAGGTCCATATCATGGAGATCTTAAAGGTAGAAAATCTGGTGAAAGAATACGGCACAGGCGAAACAAAAGTCAGAGCGCTGGACGGCGTTTCTTTTTCTGTTGAAAAGGGCGAGTTTGTCTCGGTGATCGGTCCGTCGGGCAGCGGCAAGTCCACGCTGCTGCATATTCTCGGCGGCGTCGATCAGCCGACTTCCGGCAAGGTGTATATCGACGGCACGGATATTTGTTCGCTCGGCGAGGACAAGCTTGCGGTATTCAGACGGCGGCAGATCGGGCTGGTGTATCAGTTTTACAATCTGATGCCGGTGCTGAATGTCGATGAAAACATTGCGCTGCCGCATCTGCTGGACGGCAGAAAGCTGGACAGGGAACGCCTTGACAGCATCGTCGAGCATCTCGGACTGACTGACCGGCGCGACAATCTGCCGAGTCAGCTTTCCGGCGGACAGCAGCAGCGTGTCTCGATCGGGCGGGCGCTTTACAGCAGACCGGCGATCCTGCTGGCGGATGAACCGACCGGCAACCTTGACCGCAGGACCGGCGACGAGATCACAGAGCTGCTGAAAGAATCCAACCGCAGCAGAAAGCAGACCTTGATCCTGATCACGCATGATGAGCGCCTTGCGATGCAGGCTGACCGCGTATTCTTCTTAGAGGACGGCAGACTGGTCCGGAATGAGACCGTCCGCACGAAATTTTAACGGAAACGGAGCGCAGCAATGAACAATATCATTTTCAGCGTCACAAAACAGTATATGAAGCGCAATCGCCGCCGGACGGCGATCGCATTCATGGGCATCGTGCTCATGGTTGTCATGATGACCTGCGTTTTCGTGGGCAAGCAGACCGTCCTGCATTATCTGGACAGAGTGGCATCGCTGGACAAGGGCAGCTGGCATCTGATCGCGCATGATCTGACCGCGGATGAAGCGAAACAGCTCGGCAGTCTGGAAGAAACGGAGCAGTGCGGGCTTTCGGAGCAGCTCTGGAACATGGATTTTCCGCAGTCGGGCAAGCCGGATCTCACGCCGTTCATCGACGTCAAGTCGTACTCGGCGGAGAGCTTTGCAATGAACAATATCACGGTTTCCGAGGGCAGACTGCCGGAGAACAGCAGCGAGCTGATCCTCAGCAAATCGGTATTGGATGACGGCGCAGATATCCGGATCGGCGACAGGATCAGCGGCAATTTCTTTGAGCGCACGATTACCGGTATCGCCGAGGGTGTCGAGAGCACATTCCCGTATGACAACATCGTTCTGCATTATAATGAGACTGTCACCGTGCCGATCGGCTTCATGCCCTATCAGGAAAACGACACCTACCGCGAGGACAGGGTATATACGGGCATTTCGGCGGAATTTACGGTTGTGGGCTTTATGGAGAGCCCGAAGTTCGAGAAGCGCGGCAGTGCAAACTATGCGGCGCTCAGCAGACTGGATACCCCGCGCACCGGTCATGTCAATGCGCTTGTCCGTCTGGATACTGACAAGCTGAACAGCATTGCGGATTTTGAGAATCGCGTCAATGCATTCACGGCAAGTGAAACGAAGTTTGAGACAAATGAGCTGCTGCTTGCTTTTTCTGCGATGACCGGCGACTCGAACATCAATACGGTCATTGTGTTCATCGAGGTATTCTTTACCGCATTCATCATGGCGGCATCGGTCATTCTGATCTACAATGTGTTCAATATGTCCTTTGCGGAGCGCACGAAATATCTGGGCATGCTGTCCTCTGTCGGTGCGACGCGCAGACAGAAGCGTCAGAGCATTTATTATGAGAGCTTTGCGCTGCTGCTCCCCGCGCTGCCGATCGGCATTCTGCTCGGTATGCTGACCGTTTCCGGCGCGATGAAGCTGCTCAAGCCGCGCTTTGATTCGATGCTTGCCGTTGTGCAGTTCGGCATGCGGAAGGATGTGCCTGCATCCCTTTCCGTCGGTGTGCCGGAGATCTGCACGATCATCGTCATGTGTGTGCTGACTGTCCTGATCTCCGCGCTGATCCCTGCATACAAGGTCAGCCGGATCGTACCGGTCGAGAGCGCAAAGGGCGCAATGGAGCAGGGGACGAAAAAGCATTACCGTTCCGGCAGAAAGCTGCTCGAAGCGGGCAAGCCGGAGCTGCTGCTTGCAAAGCATTCCACTTCCAGATGCAGACATATGACCAAGGGCATCATCCGCAGCATTGCCGTGTTTGCCGTGCTGACGATGGTGACGCTTTACGGCGCGCAGGCGGTCATTTCCATTGCGGAGATCAAGACGGGAGAGGGCGGCGTCGTGCCCGCGTTTACCGGCTATGATTACTGCATCGCTGCGAATACCGATTCAGAGTTTCTGGAAAATGCAAAGGCTGTTATGGAACAGGCAGGCACCGTGACGGACAGCAAAGAGATCACGGAAAGCGTCATTGATTACCATGTCGATGTGAAATATGTCAGCGAATCCTATTGGGATGCCTACAAAGAGCTGTTCATGCAGTTCGACAGTCATACCGATGCGGACTGGGCAGAATGGAAGGCGCATCGGGATGATTGGGGCGAGTTCATCAATCTTGTCGGTGTGGATGATGCGGAATTTGCAGAACTCAGCAAGAACTGCGGTGCAGAGATCTATGACGCATCGGTGCCGGCAGCGCTGATCTACAACGAATGCGGATTTTCCACGGATTATTACAGACTCGGCATGGAATGCAAGGGCTACAAATATGTTTCCGTACAGAATCCGCTCAACATCGCGCAGGGTGCCGAGCTTCCGATCATCGGCAGCAAGAAAGAGACAGCTTCCGCGGAGCCTGTGGAGATCCCGCTGAAAGCAGCCGGATTTCTGGATGATGCAGCCGTCAAGGGCAGATTCAAGGTGACACCGGATGCGATCTGGCTCTTTGTCAATGAGGCAGCGGCGGAAAAGCTGTACGCGGAGACCGCATGCACGCCGTACTCGGTCGTGCTGTTTGCGGCAGAGGACGAAACGCTGGTGGAGAAACTGTCTGATCTCTGCGAAATGAGCAGCGGTGAGCTGTATCTGTCAGAGTACGCCAATATGGACATGGCGTCCACGATCAAGCAGGTGCTCACGGAAATTGTCCGGATCCTTGCTTACTGCTTTACGGCGCTGATCTCGCTGGTCTGCCTGCTGAATCTTTACAACTCGGTCAGGGGCAGGGCGGCAGAGCGCACAAAAGAAACTGCTGTGCTGCGTTCGATCGGCATGACGGAAAAGCAGCTCAACAAAATGCATGATCTGGAAAATATCATGCTGCTGGTCAGGGGATTTGCGATCGCGGCGGTGCTCTGCACGGTGCTGTGCATGCTGCTGCGGCATATGATCGTCAGCTATTTCGGCAATGCGCAGATCGCGTTCCCGTGGCTGCTGACGCTGGGGATCATGGCGGTGATCACAGCGGCGTCCGTGCTGATGACCAGATTTTGCAGCCGCAGCCGTCATACCGATCTGATCGAGGAGATCCGCCGCGAGACTGTTTGAATCGGTTTCGGGTTCATAATTCGCATGTTTGGCTGACGATTTTTGCATGTTTGATTTGTGCATGTCGCGTTTGAATGTCAGAATGAATGTTGTTATGCATGTCGGGATGTATGTCCGTTTTGTGCATGTCCGTTTGTATGTCGGATGGATGTCTGCGGTATCCGCTGCGCGGATGCTATTTAGAATGGGACAAGCTGCCCCTTTTAGAAAGGGGGGCTTTTCCCAAGCCCTTTTCTTCCCGAAATCGAACGCTGGGGGATTTCGCGATCTGCGGATCGCGACGAGGGCGCTGCCCTCGACCTGCCAACTTTTGAAAAAGTTGGATCAAAACTTTAATCCTGTGCGCGCCGGTTACGTTTGCGGGGACTGGGACGCGTGTTCCTGTTCCGTATGCGGAGCGCAGCGCTGGGAGCAGTTACGCCACAGAAGCCGCCCCGCGGCGTGTACTGCGACTGTTAGGCGAGCCACGCTGCCGGCTCCCGGAGGGACATGGAGGCGGGCACTGCCCGCTGCCAGCGGGGGCTCCCCGCCTTGACAGAAACGGACAATTATTGTATAATGACAGAAAGGCAGCACAAATCAGAAGCGTGCTGCCTTTCCGATATGGAACAAATCTGAAATCTACGGAGAATGCGATGAAAATACTACTGGTGGAAGACGATCCGATGATACAGGAAGGCTTAAAGCTTTCGCTGACTTCCGAGGGCTGCGAGCTGAAAGCGGCATCCTCTGTCGCGGAAGCAAAGCATCTGCTGGATGACACATATGATATCTGCATACTGGATGTGATGCTGCCGGACGGAACGGGCTACGATGTCTGCGCGGAGATCCGCAGGCGCGGCGATACGCCCGTGATCTTCCTGACCGCCTGCGACGATGAACTGCATACGGTTCTGGCACTGGAAAACGGCGCGGATGACTACATCGCAAAGCCGTTCCGCATGCGGGAGCTCATGGCGCGCATCAAGGCGGTTCTGCGGTGGACAGGCAGAAAAGCAGACAGCAGCGATCTGGTCAAGGTCGGCAAAAATGATGTGAATATCCGGCTCGGCAAGGTGTTCCGCGACGGCAGCGAGGTTGTGCTCACTGCAATGGAATATAAGCTGCTGATGATCTTTGTGAACAATCGGGGCGCGGTGCTGTCCCGTCAGCAATTGCTGCACAATATCTGGGATGTGGCAGGGGATTATGTGACGGACAACACCCTGACGGTCTATGTCAAGCGCCTGCGCGAAAAGCTGGAAGACGGCGACGAAGTGATCCAGACCGTCCGCGGCATGGGGTACCGGCTGTTATGACCGCGCGCGGGTGGATCAAGGCAGCGCTGGCAGCGGCGGCTTTGCTGCTCTGCGCGGTGCTGCGGGAGCCTTCGCGCTGCTGCATCGTGCTCGGCATTTTTGCGGCGGGACTTCTCGCGGAAAATCTCATCTCCGAGCTTCGTTACAGGCGCCGGCTCGACAGGCTCATCGGGTATATCACGCGCGTACAGGACGATCTGAGCCTTGCGCCGCCGGAATGCGCATCCGAGGGACAGCTCGATATTCTGCAAAGCGAGATCTATAAGGTCGTGGCATTGCTGCGCGAGCAGTATTCGGGTGAGCGGCAGCAGAAGGAATATCTTTCGGACATGCTCTCGGATATCTCGCACCAGATCAAAACGCCGCTGACCGCGATCCAGCTCATGACGGAGCTGCTGGAGCATCCGGATCTCGATGCAGAAAAGCGCATGGAATATGCCGAAAAAATTGATTTGCAGGTGGGACGGATCACATGGCTGATCCGCAATCTGCTGACGCTTTCGCAGCTGGAAGCGGGCGTGCTGAAAATGAAACCGGTTCAGATCCGCCTGCCGGAGCTGATGCAGGAGATCCACAGCGCGCTGGAGATCATGGCAGAGGTCAAGGGCGTTTCGGTGGAGATGCAGGTTCCCGATGCGGCGATCTCCGCAGACCGCCACTGGCTGCGGGAAGCGCTGATGAATATCATCAAAAACTGCATCGAGCACACCGATGCGGGCGGCTTTGTCCGGATCACGGCGATGCAGAACAATCTCTATACGCAACTGACCGTAACCGACAACGGCTGCGGCATCAGCAAGACCGATCTGCCGCACATTTTCGAGCGCTTTTATAAGGCGGAAAATGCTTCTGCGCAGAGCGTCGGCATCGGGCTGGCGCTGGCAAAGCAGATCATCAATGCGCACGGCGGAACGGTTGAAGCCGAAAGTGAACAGGGCAAAGGCACGACATTCACGGTGCGGCTTTATACGCAGTAAACAAAACAGGCAGAACCTCATTGCAAGGCGCTGCCTGTTGTTTTTTCTGACCGGTCTGACCGGCAAAGCACCGGATCTTCCGTGCGGACTTCCCAGAGATATTGATATTGTTTTCCGTTGTATGTGAAAAGGAACAGATTGCGGGATTGATCTTCTGTGACGGTGACAAGATTCTGAACGGGCTGTCCCGATACTTCGACATTCTGTGAGACAATGCGCTTTGCAAACGGCGCATGCAGCGGCTCTGCAATGGTAAGTGAATCAAACGAGCCGCTGCGGTATTTCGTGACGATGAATGTCCGGTCTTTGCAGGTGAGCGGAACGGATTCGGCGTGTCCGGAGCAGAGCAGCAGCAATCCTGCAAACATGCCGGCGGCTGTGACCGTCAGCAGATTCAGCGCAATATATGCGCCCTTTGTTTTCCGGATCAGCAGGCAGATGAACAGCAATGCCTGAAGCAGCATGATGCCCGCAGCGCAGATCCCGTAGAAGAAATGCGGCGACCGCTCCGGAAACACAAGGATCCCGCACCGGTGCAGGATGATGCAGCCTGCAAGGATCATTGCCGACAGGAGCGCAAGGATGATGCTGCACAGTCCTGCTCTGCTGCGCCTGTTTTTATACTTCGGGCGTGCCATCCGGTGTGATCTCACTGATCTCATACTGCATATCGCAGAAGCTGTCGCGGCAGTATGCCTGATAGGTGCTGACGATGCGATCCGCAGCGATTTTCGCGCCGTTCGGATCGGAGCCAAGCAGAATTGCATAGATCTGATGCCCGTAGACGCAGACGATGTCGCCGCGGCGCAGGCATTTCTGCACAAGCGGCAGCGCATCCGCCGGCGCGCCGGGTTCCAGCGGCAGATCGAGCTGTGCGCGAAACCGGAACCGGACGAGCTGTGCGGGCTTATCCAGACGCTCCTGCAGGCGCAGCACAAACTGATAGATGCCGGTGAAATCGGCTTCCTGCACGACAAATGCGCCGCGCTGCTGTTCATCTGCATTGAGTCCGGCGAACACGATCCTGCCGGCATCCGATGTGCGGCGGTCATCCTCGGCGGTCATTGCGCCGATGCGTTTCCGGAGCAGCATCGGCGAGATCGGGAGCCGGAAGATCTGCGTGATGCCGCAGTCGAGCAGCATTGCCTCTGTCTCCTCGGAAAGCTCGAATGCAATCGCTGCAAACGGGATCTTGCGGCGGTTGAGCAGCCTGACCGTATTTCGGAGCATCTGCTCGTCCAGCGCGGCACTGAGCAGCACAAAGGCGATATCCGGCTGAATCTCCGGCGATGCGGACAGCCGGAACCGGTATTCCGGAATGCCGGAAAAGCAGGCGTTCAGCCGTTCGTCCGGCGGGCTGATAAGCTGAATCGTTTTCATGGACATACCCCCTGCTGAAAGATTACAAGCGGCAAAGTTAATTGCTATTATTTTTAGTATATCACGATTCAGGACGCTTGTCAATATCTGAGCTGTGATTGGGAGTGGCTGTTCAGGGATTTATTATTACGCATCCGGCGCGCACCAGTATTAAAGTTTTGATCGAACTTTTTCAAAAGTTCGCGGAGTCCAGAGGCAGAGCCTCTGGTCGCCCGTCGCAACGGGCGAAACACCCCAGCGTTCTGTTTCGGGAAGAAAAGGGCTTGGGAAAAGCCCCCCTTTCTGAAAGGGGCAGCTTTTCCCATTCCCAATAGCATCCGCGAAGCGGATTCCTCTTTTTTATGACTCCCTGTTTCGAACACTCCAGCCGTGATTTCTGTGTGCAGAGCGGCAGTGGCAAAAATAACCGGAGTTTTTTTTGCATGCCGCAGATATTCGTGCAAAGCAACGAAACATGAAACATGTGCTTGACAATCGGCAGGCGATGTGCTAAGATGTGAAACGGTGTTGCGCAACACTGTTTCAAATGAAAGGGGCGTGTGGATATGGCAAACCGGATCGAGGGCGTGACAGAGCGGCTTCTGCAAAGTGCAATGGAGGAGTTTCTCACAAACGGATACGCCGGCGCATCCATGCGGACGATCGCGGAAAATGCAGGAACCACGCCCCGTTCGATCTACACAAGATACGGCGACAAGGAAGGTCTGTTCTCCGCACTGGTCGCGGAATGTGCCGGTACGCTGAAAGGCATGCTCTGCACCTACATGGAAAATTACGGTGCAAGACCGGTGGATGAACAGAAAAAGCTGTTCCATGACGAACAGTTTGATGCAGAATATCGGGGCTATATCCATACGATCCTTGACTTCATCTATGAAAACCGGAATGCGTTCAGGCTTCTGATCTGCGGAAGCGAGGGGACGAAATACGCCGGATTTATAGACGAAATTGTGGAAATAGATGAGAAATACACGCTCCTGTATATCGAACGGATCGGCAGTGATGTGATATCATCCGGACGCGCAAAGCCGCAGCTGATCCATTTGCTGTGCAGCTCGTATGTACACGGATTTTTTGAATTTATCAGGCATGATATGGACAAGCCGGATGCACTGACCTATATTGTGCAGCTGCAATCCTTTTTTGCATGTGGCTGGGATCATTTGTTTCACCCGTGATCCCGGCATATCTTTTGTGCTGCGGTTAGCGTTGGCTAATCGGAGCGGTTTGCGTATTCCAAGGAGGAATTTCAATGAAGAAACATTTTGCATGGCTCATGGCAATTGCAATGAGCGTATCAGTCTGTGCATGCGGCACGGATGCCGGTGTGCAGAGCAGCGATGCGGGGCAGACGGAGCAGACGCGCACGCCCGCGGAGCAGCTGCTTGAGGATGTCAGAGGCACTTATGATGAACTGTTCACGGTCATCTGCGATCCGAAATACGATCAGGTCTGGCTCGACAAATGCGAGGCGATCGTCGGCGCGGATCAGGCGGAGCAGTGCGCGGAAATGCTCAAAACCGCATGCACCGGCACGCTGTACGGCGAGGATGCGGTCAAGGCATATCCCGATCCGGAGCAGGCGCAGTTCGACTGCTATTTCATCAACGGCGTGCATCAGTTTGTGTTTGACGGCACAAAGATCTCCGGTCTGGATGACAGCGGCAGCGAGGTCTTTTCGCATGAATATGCCTATGTGAAGGATTTCTCGCTCGGCGGCATGATGGACGGCTGGCTCTATGAGACATCGGATCAGGATGCGGGCGAGTTCCGCTACATTGCGATGATGCCGGATACCCCTGCAACGACCTTTCACATTGAGTTCCGCTACGGCAGCGATGCGGATGCGCTGGCAAAATACAGCGAGGGCGACTATGCATACTGGCTGGCAGCGGGCATTCGCGCAGATTATGACGATCAGATGATCGACAATGTGATCGGGCTGTTCGCAGAGGAGAATCTTGCGGACATGGGCGAATCCGAAGGCGCGGACACCGAATCCGAGACCGTTGAGATCGGCACGGCAGAGGAGCTTGTCGCATTTGCAAAGAGCGTGACGGACGGTTCGATCGGCGGCGCTGCCGGAAAGACCGTTCTGCTCACGGCGGATATCGACTGCTCGGATGTGGAATGGACGCCGATCGGCACGATGAACCTCGATGACATGAGCGATTATACATGCATGTTTCAGGGCGTATTCGACGGGCAGGGACACACGATCTCCAATGTGACCTTTGATGCGGATTACCCGATCTGCGGCGCAGGCATCATCGGCATGAACCTCGGCGAGGTCAAAAATCTGACTGCGAAGAATATCCAGATCCACTGCAAGGATACTTATTCTATGGCGATTGGCGGCGTGGTCGGCTACAACATGGGCGAGATCCATGATGTGACGCTGACCGGCGAAAATGAGATCGCGGGTGTCAATGCGACCGGCGGCATCACAGGCGGCTCGACGAAGCATGTGTACAATTGCACGGTGGACGGCACAACGATCCGCGTGCTCGGCGACAATGACTTTTCGGACGGCAGGATCGTGCAGTGCGATGTCGCGGAATGCGGCGGTCTGATCATCGGCGGCAGCTTCGGCGGCACAATGGAAAACTGCAAGGCAAAGGGTAAAATCATCGCAGAGGGCAATGAGCCGGTCGGTCTCGGCGGCATTGCAGGCTGCCTTGAAATGATGGATTCCGTGACGGACTGCACGGCGGATGTTGAGATCGTGACGGCAAAGGGCGGTCATGCGATCGGCGGTCTCTGCGGTTACAGCGGTACGCATTCGGTCGGTGACATCGCACTTGCTGCGGAAGGCGTCGAAACGCATGAATATCCGGGCATCATCAAAAATTGCAATGTGACCGTGAAAATGACCGTGCCGGGTGCAACGCATGTCGGCGGACTGATCGGCACGGGACTCTATTACTACGGTGAGGAGACTGCGTTCAAGGTCATTGACTGCACCGTGAACGGTGAGATCACCGGCGCCGTGACGCCGGGTGCTGTCGCGGGCAGAGCGGAGCACAGCGTCATCGAAAGCTGCACGGCAGATGTGACGCTGGACGGCGCCGCGCTGACAGATCAGATCGGCAAAACGACGCAGATGTATGAAAGCTCCGATCAGGGCGAGGAAACGGAAGAAGAAGCGGAAGAAGCAGCAGAGACAGAGCGTCCGGCTGCCTGAACCGAACGGGGGGATTGTTATGGGACTGTTTCGGGATTATGTAAGTCAGACCAGAAAGCCGGAAGGCGTTCTCGGCAAAATGATGCTGAAAGGCATGAACGGCGGGCATGCGAAAATGGCGGATTGGGGCATCGCGCACCTGAAAGGCTTGCAGCCCGCACGGATCGCGGAGCTCGGCTGCGGCGGCGGCAGAAATGCAGGCGCACTGCTGGAGCGGTATCCGTCCGCAAAGCTCACCGCGGTCGATTATTCCCCGCTTTCCGTGGAGAAAGCGGCGGAGTACAACCGCGCGATGATCGCTGCGGGACGCTGCACCGTTCAGCAGGGCGATGTGACCGCGCTCAAGCTGGAACAGGAAGCCTATGACCTTGCAACGGCATTTGAAACGATCTATTTCTGGAAAGGGCTTGCCCATTGCTTTGCACAGGTCGCCGGCATCCTGAAACCGGGCGGCGTGTTCCTGATCGTCAATGAATCCGACGGCACGGATCAGACCAGCCTGCGCTTCGAGAAGATCATCGACGGCATGAAGTGCCATACCGTTCAGGAGATCGCCGCAGCACTGGAAAGCGCCGGATTTACGGATATCAAAACCGCGCATCACAGCGAAAAACCGTGGATCACGGTCATTGCGCGGAAGGCGTAAGCAGCCGGAAATGCATGAACAGAACAGCTCTGTCCCGCTGACGGACAGGGCTGTTTTTCGGTCTGCATGCTGAAAAATCATTTGCAGAACGGAGCATCCGGAACAAAATGGAGTGGAAACGGCAGCGGCACTGTGCTATAATAAACGCAGTCCGGATGCGGGCTGCATTTTTTTGTGTGTAGGTTAGCTGGATCTAACCGAATGGAGGGTATTATGAAAGGCAAGGATCTCATCAACATCGGCATTTTCTCGGCGATCTATTTTGTGATCGTATTTCTCATTGCAATGCTCGGGTTTATCCCGATCTTTCTGCCGCTGCTGGCAGTGCTGGTGCCGATTCTGGGCGGCATCCCGTTCATGCTGTTCCTGACCAGAGTGAAGAAATTCGGCATGATCTGGATCATGAGCATCATCATGGGACTGCTGATGATGCTGACCGGTATGAGCTGGCAGCCGCTTGTGGTCTCGGTCATCACCGGACTGCTTGCGGAGCTTGTGTACAAAAGCGGCAATTATCAGAGCGCGGGCAAGGCGGTGCTGACGAGCGGCGTTTTCAGCCTCTGGATCGGCGGAAACTATCTGCCGCTGTTTTTTGCAGCGGAAAAATACTGGTCCACGCGGCAGAATTTCGGTCAGGATTACATCGAAACGGTCACGAAGCTGATGCCGGCATGGATGTGCCCCGCGCTGTTTGCAGCAGCATTTGTCTGCGGCATCATCGGCGGACTGCTCGGCAAGGCGCTGCTGAAAAAGCATTTTGAAAAGGCGGGCATCGCGTGAAGCAGGAATTGTTCTACATGCTGGAGCATGCGGGATTCGGCGATAATGTGCATGAGATCGCGGCGGAAGGCGAATGCCGTGTGCTGCGGCTCGATGACGGCTCCGGCGAGGCGTTCATGACGATGTACCGCGTGTTCGAGGGCGTCTATCTGATGTACAACGATTTTCACCTCAAGCATTGTCAGTCGCAGTATCAGAATGCGGATACGGTGCTCTGCATCGACCATTGCAGAGAGGGCAGGATCGAGCATGAAAATCTGCTCGGCGGCAGGTACTATATGGAAGCGGGCGATCTGCGGATCGACCGGCGCGTGCATCATGCGGGCACGGTGCATCTGCCGCTTTCGCATTATCACGGCATCACGATCGGGTTCATGCAGGAAGCGGCTTCGGCATCGCTTGCGCGGGAGATGCCGGCGGTTCCGGTGCATATTGAAGCGCTCTCGGAGAAATTCTGTCCGGAGAACAAGGAGTTTCTGCTCCGTGCAAATGAGCCGCTGAATCAGCTTTTTATGCAGCTGTATCATGTGCCGAAGCAGATCCGTCCTTCCTATTTCAAGCTGAAGATCACCGAGCTGCTGCTCATGCTGGAAACGCTGGATCCGGCAGCCTGTCAGGAGCAGCGGCAGTATTTTCCGGCGAGTCAGACAGACAAGATTCAGGAGATCCATGCGCTTCTGACCGCCGATCTCAGCAAAAACTATACCGTGGAAGCGCTTTCTGCACAGTTCGGCATGCCGCCCGCAACGCTCCGGAAGATCTTCAAGGCGGTGTACGGCAGTCCGGTCTATCAGTATCTCAAAAGCTACCGGATGAAGGCAGCTGCGGCAATGCTGATCTCGGAGCGGAAATGCTCTGTCGCAGAGATCGCGCAGCGGCTCGGATATGACAATGCATCAAAATTTTCTGCTGCATTCCGCGATGTTATGGGCATGACACCGCAGGCATACCGCAGCGGACGGGAGGAATCTTAATGGGAAAGGATCGGAACGGATCATTTGGCTGGCTCCTGAAACAGTCCGGCGAACGAAAGGGCAAATTCATCGCAAGTGTCGTGCTGGCGGCGTTCAGCATGCTCTGCGGCATTGCGCCCTATTACTTTATTGCGCGGATCGTGCGGATGCTGCTGGACGGCAGCAACGACCGCCGCGGCTATGTGCTGAACTGCATTGCAGTGCTGGCGCTCTGGTTCGGGCATGCGCTGTTTCATGCGCTTTCCACTGCCAATTCGCATCTTGCAACATTCCATACGCTTGCGGTCATCCGGAAGCGGGCGCTTGATCATCTGGCGAAAATGCCGCTCGGTGATGTGCTGAATCAGCCGTCCGGTTCGCTGAAAAGCACGATTGTGGAGCGCATCGACAGCATTGAAACGACACTCGCGCATATCCTGCCGGAGTTCACGACCGGCATCGGCGCGCCGATTATTGTGCTGATCTGTGTGTTCGCGGTGAGCTGGAAGCTTGGGCTTGCGGCGCTGGTGACGCTCCCGCTCGGCGTCATCTGCTACGCGCTGATGATGTTCGGCTATGAAGAAAGCTATGCGCGGACGGTTCGTGCGACAAAGGCGCTGAACGCGGTCACGGCGGAGTACATCAAGGGCATCGAGGTCATCAAGGTGTTCGGCAAAACAGAGTCCAGCTACGAAAAATTTGCGGCTGCAGCAAAGGAGAGCGCCGCAAGCTTTGTGGACTGGATGCGCTCCTGCAATGTCTATATGACCTTTGCCATGTGCATCATGCCGGCGACGATGCTTTCGGTTCTGCCGATCGGCGGCATCATGGCAATGCACGGCACGATCTCCGCAGCGGACTTTATCACGGTCATCATCCTGACGGTCGGACTGATCGAGCCACTGCTCGGCGTGATGTCTTATTCGGACGATATTGCGCAGATGGATACGATCGTGACAGAGGTGCGCAGCATCATCGAAGCGCCGGAAATGAAGCGTCCGGCGCAGCTTGCAAAGCAGCCGGAAAACGGCGATATCGTGCTCGAAAATATCCGTTTCGGCTATGACGACAAGGAGATCCTGCATGGCATTTCCATGACGGTGCATGCGGGCGAATTTGTCGCGCTGGTCGGACCGTCCGGCAGCGGAAAATCGACTGTTGCGCGGCTGATCGCAAGCCTCTGGGACGTAAAAAGCGGCAGCATTTCGCTCGGCGGCGTCAATATCAAAGACATTCCGCTGGACGATTACAATGATCGCATCGCCTATGTTTCGCAGGATAATTTCCTGTTTGATCTGTCGGTGCGCGAGAACATCCGGCTCGGCAGACAGTCTGCGACCGATGCCGAGGTCGAGGAAGCGGCAAAGCAGTGCGGCTGCCACGACTTCATTCTGGGGCTGGAAAACGGCTATGATACCGTTGTCGGCGCATCGGGCGGGCATCTGTCCGGCGGCGAGCGGCAGCGCATCGCGATCGCGCGGGCAATGCTGAAAAATGCGGAGATCGTGATTCTCGACGAAGCGACTGCGTATACCGATCCGGAAAATGAAGCGCTGATCCAGCGGAGCGTGGCAAAGCTGGTCGCGGGCAAAACGCTGATCGTCATTGCGCACCGGCTTTCGACGGTCAAAAATGCGGACTGCATTTACGTGGTGAAGGACGGCGCGATCGCAGAGTCGGGCACGCATGCGGATCTGCTGAAACAGAACGGGCTTTACAGCAGCATGTGGGCTGCGCATATTTCGACAAAGGACGGGGGTGCAGAGGATGTTTCAGATCCTGAAAAACTTCTTTGATTTTTGCAGTCCGGATGACAAAAAGCGGTTCTATTCCTCGATCGGATTCAGTCTGCTGCAGGCGGTATTTGAAGCGCTGAAAATTCCGGCGATCGCCTGCATGATCCGCGCGCTGCTGGCGCAGAATGTCACGGCGCAGACCTGCCTGATCTGTCTCGGCATCATGCTGGTGAGCATCATCGGCGCGGGTATTGTCAAGAGCAAGGCGACCATGCTCCAGACCGAGGGCGGCTACGGCACCTGCGCGAAAAAGCGCATGCAGCTTGCGGAGCATCTGCGCTATCTGCCGATGGGCTATTACAATGACAACAGCCTCGGACGCATCTTGTCCGTGACGACGAATACCATGCAGAATCTCGAAAATGTCGCGACCAGAGTGGTCATGCTGGTCTGCTCCGGACTGCTCTCGACGGCGGTCATCACGGTCATGATCCTGCTGTTTGACTGGCGCATCGGACTGATCCTCTGCGGCGAACTTGCGGTGTTTTTCGCGATCAACAGCGGCATGATGAAGACATCTGCGGGCATGGCAAAGCAGAAAATCGAAAAGGATTCGGCGCTGGTCGAAAAGGTCATTGAATATATTCAGGGCATTGCAGAGGTCAAGGCATTCCGCCTGACCGGACAGCGCAGCCGTGAGCTCAATCAGGCGATCGACGAAAACGAGCATGCCAATTCCGCAATGGAGCTGAAGCTGATCCCGTACATGACCTTGCAGAGTTTCTGGCTGAAAGCGGTCGGCACGGTTCTGGTGCTGGCATCGGTGCTGCTGCATCTGAACGGCAGCATGGATCTGCTGACCTGCCTGATCATGATCATCAGCTCGTATCTGATCTACGCGCAGCTTGACACAGCCGGCAAATATTCCGCGCTGCTGCGCACGGTCGATGTGAGCGTGCGGCAGGCGCAGGAGATCCTCGCAACGCCGCAGATGGATCTGTCCGGTGCGGAGCTGACGCCTGCGCATTACGATCTCGATGCGGAAAACATCCGCTTTGCCTATGAGCAGAAAACGATCATTGACGGCGTATCGCTGCACATTCCGGAACGGACGACGACCGCGATCGTGGGACCGTCCGGCGGCGGCAAAACGACACTGACATCGCTGCTTTCGCGCTTCTGGGATGTGGACGCCGGCAGCGTGAAGCTCGACGGGCATGATGTGCGGGAATACAGCATGGACGCGCTGATGAAGAATTTCAGCTTTGTGTTCCAGCGGGTGTATCTGTTTGCGGATACGGTCGCGAACAACATCCGCTTCGGACAGCCGGACGCGCCGATGGAGCAGGTGATCGCGGCGGCGAAAAAAGCCTGCTGCCACGATTTTATCATGCAGCTGCCGGACGGCTATGACACGGTGATCGGCGAGGGCGGCGCATCGCTTTCCGGCGGCGAAAAGCAGCGCATTTCCATTGCCCGCGCGATCATGAAGGATGCGCCGGTCATTGTGCTGGACGAGGCGACCGCGAATGTCGATCCGGAAAATGAAGCGGATCTGACGCGCGCGATTGATGCGCTGACAAAGGAAAAGACGATCATCATGATCGCGCACCGGCTGAAAACGGTACGCAATGCGGATCAGATCCTCGTGATCGACAGCGGCAGGATTGTGCAGCGCGGCACGCATGACGAGCTGATGCAGCAGGAAGGCATTTACCGCTCCTTTGTGGAGAGCAGAGAGGAAGCGGCTTCATGGAGACTTTGAAATGACAGGAACAGCGCTGTTTTCGGCAGATATCGAGCACCGCGGCATGGTGCTCGATCCACGCACCAAGCTTGCGGTCATTCTGACGCTTGTGATTTTTGTGCTCGGCGGGACGGGCGGTGACATCCGCGCGGTGCGGATCGCCGCCTCCGTGCTCAGTCTGCTGCCGGCAGTGCTCATGCTCATTGCGGGGCAATGGAAAAAAGCTGTGGTGTACGGCGCGGTGTTCGGCGGGATGCTGACCTTGCAGAAGCTGGCTTTGCCGGAGCTGAAAGATGCGGCGCTCAGCATTGCAGGCATGTGCGTCATGGTGTTCGTCCGGCTGATGCCGGGGCTTGCAATGGGCGCCTATACGCTCTCAAATACCACAGTCAGCGAGTTCATTGCCGCGATGCACCGGATGCATGTGCCGCAGCAGATCACGATTCCGCTTTCGGTGATGTTCCGGTTCTTTCCGACGGTTCTGGAAGAATTTTCCGCGATCAATACCGCGATGAAAATGCGGGATATCCGCATCGGCGGCAGACATGCGGGAAAGCTGCTCGAATACCGGCTGATCCCGCTCATGGTCTGCTCGGTCAACATCGGCAGCGAGCTTTCGGCAGCGGCATTGACCAGAGGGCTCGGTGTCGGCGTGCGCCGTACAAATATTTGTCAGATCGGGTTTCATTTGCAGGATTTTGCGGTGCTGCTGCTGACGGCATCAGTCTATGTACTATGGATACTCGGAATCGCGGGGGTGATCGCATGAGCGGGGATGCAGCGGTGCTGGAGCAGGTCTCGTTCCGGTATCAGAACGGGGATGCCGGCGCGGTAAACGGGCTGGATCTGCAAATCAAAGCGGGAGAATGCGTGCTGCTCTGCGGCAGCTCCGGCTGCGGGAAAACGACCGTCACCAGAATGCTGAACGGACTGATCCCGCATTACTATGAGGGGGAGATGCAGGGCAGCGTGACGGTCTGCGGAAAGCAGATCGCAGACTGCACGATCGAATTGCTTGCGGGAACGGTTGGGAGTGTGTTCCAGAATCCGCGCAGTCAGTTTTTCTGCGTGGATACGACTGCGGAGATCGCATTCGGCTGCGAAAACATGGGCTTGCCGGAAGCGGAGATCCGCAGGCGTGTCGATGCCGCAGCGAACGAAATGCAGATTCATCCGCTGCTCGGAAGGAGCATTTTCAGGCTTTCCGGCGGCGAAAAGCAGAAGATCGCCTGCGCCGGAACGACCGCGATGCAGCCCGAACTGCTCGTGCTGGATGAGCCGACCTCGAATCTCGATCTCGATGCAATTGAAGCGCTGCGCGGGTATCTCCGGAACTGGAAAGCGCAGGGCAGAACCATTGTGATCGCGGAGCACCGGCTCGGCTGGCTGCGCGGGCTCTGCGACCGCGTGCTGCTGCTGGAAAACGGCAGCATTGCTGCGGAATGGACAGGCGATGTCTTTTTCGCACTGGAAACGGAGCAGCTCAATCAAATGGGACTGCGCGCGTTTTCCGCACAGAACAATTACCTTGAAACGAGAACGGGCATCTATCCGATCCGGCAGGATGCGGGCGGCGAAGCGATCAGTCTGGAGCATTTTGCGTACAGCTACGGCAAGGATCCGGCGCTTCGGATCGAAAACCTGTCGATCCCGAAGGGCAGCGTCACGGCGGTTGTCGGACACAACGGCGCGGGCAAATCCACCTTTGTGAAATGTCTCTGCGGACTGCAAAAGGGCTTCCGCGGGACGGTTGTGCTGGACGGCAGACGCCTGAAACCGCGCGATCTGCGGCGGTGCTCCTATCTGGTGATGCAGGACGTCAATCATCAGCTGTTCGCGGAGACCGTGCTGGAAGAAGTCATGCTCGGCGCGGATGAAACAGACCGCGAAAAGGCAGAGGCGATTCTGGAGCAGCTGCAGATTTCCGCATACAAAGACCGGCATCCGATGTCGCTGTCCGGCGGGCAGAAGCAGCGCACGGCGATCGCATCGGCATTGCTCGCCGGCAAGCAGATCCTCGTATTTGACGAGCCGACAAGCGGGCTGGATTTCGGGAGCATGGAGCGCACGGCAGCGCTGCTGCAATCGCTCGGACATGCCTGCACGGTGCTGAT
This sequence comes from Clostridiales bacterium Firm_04, assembly GCA_001603005.1. Lineage (GTDB taxonomy): Bacteria > Bacillota > Clostridia > Oscillospirales > Ruminococcaceae > Firm-04. The sequence goes on along the minus strand of LVAJ01000038.1, from coordinate 336 downwards.
CGTCACGCATGATATGGAGCTGATCGACCGCTGCTGTACGCATGTTCTGCATATTGAAAACGGCAGTATCTGAATGAAAAATACGCATCGCATTTAAAAAGATACCCATATAGAAGTTTTGCCCCGAAGCGTTTCAATACGCTTTGGGGCATTGTGTTTATTTATGTTGCTAAGATAAATCAGAATTTGCGGGCAGTGCCCGCCGCCATTGATCTAAAGCTTTCCGGAAGCGTACATTATTCTGATTGTTTTCACAGCGTAATAAGATAAATCAGAATTTGTCGGTTAGCTTGTTTGTGTCATCCTCTCTTTATCGTATGTCCGATGAAGATTTTC
>LVAJ01000037.1 GCA_001603005.1 Clostridiales bacterium Firm_04 | reverse complement strand
AGAAAGGGGGGCTTTTCCCAAGCCCTTTTCTTCCCGAAACAGAACGCTGGGGTGTTCCGCTCTCTGCGGAGAGCGGCTTATGGCTCTGCCCTAAGAACCCGCGAACTTTTGAAAAAGTTCGATCAAAACTTTAATCCTGTGCGCGCCGGATGCGTAATAGATGCGTAATAATAAATCCCTGAACAGCCACGCCCGCTCCGCCTGCGAATTGACTTTTGCATGCCGCTGTGATATAATAGAAACAGCAATACAGCATACGCAAAATCCACACAATCTCGCAAGAATATCAGGGAGGCGCAATATGGCAAAACGTGTTTTTTTGATCGTTCTGGACAGCTGCGGCTGCGGCGAACTGCCCGATGCTGCAAAATTCGGCGACGCAGGCTCGCATACGATCCGCTCCTGCGTGGATTCCGGCAAGCTCTTTGTCCCGAATCTCACGCAAATGGGACTGTTTAATATCAGCGGCATCGGCTGCGGCACACCCGCGGAATCGCCCTGCGCTGCCTACGGCAAATGCGCCGAACGCTCCGCCGGCAAGGATACCACGACCGGTCACTGGGAGATCGCCGGTCTGATCTCCACGATCCCCATGAAAACCTACCCCGACGGCTTCCCACAGGAAGTCCTCGACCGTCTGCGGCAGGCGACCGGCAGAGAAATCCTCTGCAACCTGCCCTATTCCGGTACCGAGGTCATCCGCGATTACGGCAAAGAACACATGGAAACCGGTGCGCTGATCGTCTATACATCCGCCGACAGCGTGCTCCAGATCGCTGCGCATGAGGACGTCATTCCCGTACCGGAGCTCTATAAAATCTGCGAGCAGGCGCGTGAGATCATGCAGGGCGAATTTGCAGTCGGACGCATCATCGCAAGACCGTTCATCGGCGAATACCCGAACTTTACCCGCACCGCAAACCGCCACGATTATTCCGTGTCGCCCTTTGCCCCGACTGCGCTTGACCGCATCATCGAAGCGGGCAAAACGGTCATCTCGGTCGGCAAGATCCGCGATATCTTCAACGGACAGGGCATCTCCGAGGGACACCGCACCGTTTCCAATGACGACGGCATGGGCAAGACCATACAGCTTGCCGCGCGGGACTTCGAGGGACTCTGCTTCGTCAATCTGGTCGAATTTGACAGCGCCTACGGGCACCGCCGCAACATCGCGGGCTATACACAGGCGCTCAATGCGTTCGATGCACAGCTCGGCGCACTGCTGCCGCAATTGCGGGACGATGACCTGCTGATCCTGACCGCCGATCACGGCTGCGATCCGGCGGCACACGGCACCGACCATACCCGCGAATATATTCCGCTGATCGTCTGGGGCAAGCATGTGAAGCCGGTCGATCTCGGCATCCGCACAGGCTTTTCGGATATCGCGCAGACCGTCTGCGAAGCGCTCGGCGTACCGGCGGACGGCCTTGCGGGTACAAGCTTCTGCGCGGAGATCACCGATGCGTAAAAAGCGCTGCTGAAATCAACCGGCAGGCAAAGGCTCAATCATTCTGATGCTATTTCAAATGAGGTTCCTATGAAAAAACAATTTCTCGAAATCGGCAAGATCGTCAACACGCACGGCCTCGGCGGCGTGGTCAAGGTCATGCCGTGGTGCGACAGCGCCGAATTTCTCTGCGGATTTGAAACGCTCTACCGCGGCAAACAGCATCTCCCGATGGAGATCGAACGCGCTTCCGTTCAGAAAAATATGGCGCTGGTCAAATTCAAAGGCGTCGATACGCCGGAAGCTGCCAATGCGCTCCGCAACACCGTGCTGTACATGGACCGCAACGATGTGGAGCTCGATGACGATACCTTTTTTATTCAGGATTTGCAGGGCATGCACGTTGTCGATGCCGATTCCGGCAAAGAATACGGCATCCTGAAGGATGTGCTGCAAACCGGCGCAAACGATGTTTACGAGGTCGAAGCGCCGGACGGCAGATCGCTGCTTGTGCCGGTGATCCCGCAGGTCGTCTGCGGCATTGACTTCGACAGCGACCGCATTGCGATCCGTCCGCTTGAGGGGCTGTTTGACTGATGCAGATTGAAATTGCCACCCTCTTTCCGGAGATGTGTGAGGCGGTGCTCTCCGCAAGCATTCTCGGCAGAGCACGCGCAAAGGGCGCGATCAGCGTCCGCTGCCACCAGATCCGCGATTATACCACCGACAAGCACAACCGCGTGGACGATTCCCCGTTCGGCGGCGGCATGGGCATGGTCATGCAGGCACAGCCGGTCTATGACTGCTGGAAGGCGGTGCAGGCGATGTCCGATCTGCCGATGCACACGATCTATCTTTCGCCGAAGGGCAGAACGCTGACACAGCAGCGCGTCCGCGAGCTGGCACAGATGCCGCGGCTTTTTCTGCTCTGCGGGCATTACGAGGGCATTGACCAGCGCGTGCTCGACCGCATTGCCGACGAGGAAATTTCGATCGGCGATTATGTCGTGACGGGCGGCGAGCTGCCCGCACTCGTGCTGACGGATGCCGTCGCGCGCATGTGCGAGGATGTGCTCCCCTCACCCGATGCCTATACCGAGGAGAGTCATTTCAGCGGGCTGCTGGAATACCCGCAGTATACCCGACCGGAAAACTGGGAGGGCGAATCCGTCCCGCCGGTGCTTCTGAGCGGACATCACAAAAATATTGCCGCATGGCGCGCGGAGCAAAGTGAACGGATCACAAAAGAGCGCCGTCCCGACCTCTGGGAAAAGTGGATTTCCCGAAAATAGATGCTCCTCTTGTGACTTTCAACAAAATGTTTTGTTGAAAACTAGGCACACCCACAAAGCTTTTCAACAAAATTTCAACAAAAAGTTTTCGTGAAAGTGACCAAACCAAGTGCATCCGGATTCTCCGGAATGTAGCATAGGGGAGAAATTTGGGGCACCGCGCCGTTTTTGTGTAGAAAAGACATTGACGAAACGGAAAAAATTCAGTATAATGAGAGCGTGGTTCCGTAAAAATCGGAAGCTGCCGGGATTTGAAACAGCAATTCGGTGTTATACGGTAGGTATATTTTGGAAGGGGTTTACAGAATGTATATGCATGGCTGGTCAGGCAGAATCGTGCAGGCAGCCGTAGTACACCTGTTCTAAATTGCAGCTTGCGTCCTTTGCGAATTTTCTTCCGTGTGTGACGGCGCAGGACGGAACACATATCCGATTGTCCGCAATTTGGGTTACGAAATCTTAAAGGAGAGAAAGTTTATGTGTATCAAAGATGTCATGGTTCAGAATCAGGTTGGTCTGCACGCACGTCCGGCAACCTTTTTCATTCAGAAGGCAAATGAGTTCCGCTCTGCAATCTGGATCGAGAAAGAGGAGCGCCGCGTGAATGCGAAGTCTCTGCTCGGTATCCTTTCGCTGGGTATCGTCGGCGGTACGGCGATCCGTATCATCGCAGACGGCACGGATGAAGAAGATGCAGTCGCTTCGCTGGTCGAACTGGTTGACAGCGGTTTCAGCGATGAGAGCCGCTAAGCGCATCTGATAATATAAAAGCAGCCCTGTTCAGGGTTCTGCATACATGGCAGCGCACCTGACTTGCTGCTTGTAACTGAAAAAGAGGGGGCGTTTCAGCAGAAACGCCCCGTTTTTTATGGCATGAGAACGGCTGTGCATCACCCGCCGGCTGCATCGGCAAAGGCGGCAGTCTGCGCGTACATGTGCTCCGCAAAGATGCCGTAGCCTCTGGTCGGATCCTGCACGAACACATGCGTCACCGCGCCAATCAGCCTGCCGTTCTGCACGATCGGGCTGCCGCTCATCCCCTGCACGATCCCGCCGGTCAGCTCCAGCAGCGCCGGATCCGTCACATGGATCACCAGATCGCGCAAAGACTCGTCTGCGCTGCGGATCTCCTCGATCTCGACTGTATAGGGATGCGGCTGCGTGCCGTCCACTGTGGTATAGATAACTGCCTCGCCGCGCCGGATATCCTGACGGAATCCGAGCGGAACGCGCTTCTGTCGCTGCGGAAGCGCCTGCATCATGCCGAAAACGCCGCTCGGTGTGTTCGCAAGCAGCGTCCCGATGCTGTCGCCGGTCTCAAAGCTGCCGCGCAGCTCGCCCGGTCTGCCGGCACTGCCCGCGCGCACATCTTTGACCGACACAGCGATCACATCGCCCGATGCCAGCGGGATCTGCTCGCCGGTATCCGGATCGCAGACGGCATGTCCGAGCCCCGCAAACCGGATCTTTCCGGCAGGCGTGCGCATATAGTATGTCACCGTGCCGATGCCCGCGGTGCTGTCCCGCACCCACATACCGGTCTGCCAGCGCTTTGTCAGCGGCGAATAGACCGGCTGAACCGAGACCGTTTCCGCTGCATCGCCGTGCAGGAGCGTCACCGAGACCGCTTCGCCATCCGAACCGGATACGGCTGCCTGCAAATCGGCATTGCCCGTGATGCGCCTGCCGTTGACCTCCTGAATGATATCGCCGACCGCGATGCCCGCATCTGCCGCCGGTGAAACATCATCCGGCAGCCCCGGAATGCTGCTCATCGAAACAACCATGCAGCCTGCCATGAGCATGCGGATGCCGAACGGCTCGCCGCCGACATAGACGTCTGCCGGCGCGACCGTCGTCAGCGAGACCGTCTTGACCGGAATCATCCCGAACAGCCGCACCTCTGCTTCCTGCACATGCGGCACAGAGGGCGTTTTGCTCCGGAATGTGACCGGCAGTGCCGTCGCGACCGTAAGCGGACGGTCAGCCTCTTTATAAAAATGATCCGGCAGATTCAGCGCGTAATGTTCCGCTGCACCGCCCAGTCCGAGCAGCAGCGCCGCCGCACATGCCGTGATTTTTGTGATCCATTTCTGCGGAATGTTCATCTGCATTCTTCCTCTCCGCGGGCGCGCTGTCTGCTGCGATCCCCGCACGGGATCAGTATGTGCAGATATCTGCCGCCGCAATCATCGGAAATGCAGGCAGTTTTCCTGCCGGAATCTTGCTGCGCCGTCCGGCGGATCCATGCGGACAATGCAGACGGCAAAACCCGACCGCATCGCGGACGATTCGACACAAGCAGGCAGAATCCGGCATGCATATTTTGATATTACTTTCAATATCGACGCATTTACGTGCATTTTATAGTATTCTTCAAAATATTCTGTTCCTCGACAGAATTAGGCTTGCTTCCTGATTCTTCGCTCTTGCATTCTGTTTTCCGGTGTGATAAAATGGAAACATAACGCAAAAGGAGGTAGAACCATGCAAAAGCAAGTCAAGGTTCTGATCGGTGACGACACGGCGGAGTACGGCGTATCCTGCGCCAGTGTCCTGCGTGCACAGGGAATGTACGCATATACAAGACCGAAGAACGGCAATACCGTTCTCGAATCCATTCGGAATGATACGCCGGATGTCGTTGTGGTGGACGCGATCCTGCCGCATATGGACGCAATCGAACTGATGAAAAAAGCCGGTGCGGGCGGCGGAAAACGTCCCGCATTTATCGTAACATCGTCCTATGACAACAGCTTTGTCGAACAGCAGGTCATGCAGAACGGCGCTGCCTATTTCATGCTCAAGCCCTTTGACCTCAATGTGCTCGGCGAACGGATCTCGCTGCTGACGAACAAGCAGCCGCTCGGTGCATTCACCAGCCGCGCCGGACAGGACCTCGCAATCACGATCACCGACATCATTCATCAGCTCGGCGTGCCCGCACACATCAAGGGCTATCACTATCTGCGCAGCGCGATCGTCAGCGCCTACCATGAGCCGGAGCTGCTCGACAGCGTGACCAAGCAGCTCTATCCGCGCGTTGCGGAGCAGTTCACGACGACACCGTCCCGCGTGGAGCGCGCGATCCGGCATGCAATCGAAATCGCATGGGACCGCGGCAATCTGGACACGCTCAATTCCTTTTTCGGCTATACCGTCAACACCTGCAAGGGCAAGCCGACCAATTCGGAGTTCATTGCACTTATCACAGACAAGCTCCGTCTTCAGCATCAGCAATGAACCCGTCAAACAGTATTTGATGCGGATATGATGTCCGTATTTCAAATATGTATTCTCAAAAAGCGGAGGTAAAAACATGAATTTCACGAAAATTGCACCGGAACAGCTCTCTTTCAATCCCTTTGACGCGATCGGAAAGCAGTGGTTTCTGCTGACCGCCGGAACGGAGCAGGCAGGCTGGAACACGATGACCTGCTCATGGGGCAGCACGGGCGTCCTCTGGAACAAGCCCTCTGTCACCTGCTATGTACGGCATTCGCGCCACACATTCGGCTTCATGGAGCAGCAGGATACGTTCACGATCTCGTTTTTCGGCAGCGATTGCCGTGCGGCACTTTCGTTCTGCGGTTCGCATTCCGGCAGAGACTGCGACAAGGCTGCCGAGACCGGTCTGCATCCCGTCACGCTGGACGGCGCAGTGACCTTTGAGGAAGCGAAACTGGTATTTGTCTGCAAAAAGCGCTATGCTGCGGACATGGACATTGCCGATCTGCCGGCGGATGCTGCGGCTGCATTTTACGGCGACCACGACACACACCGCCTGTACATCGGCGAGATCGTTGCTTGCTATAAAAATGAAGTATGAATGGTGAAAAGCAGCGGGGCGGCTTCTCAATCGTGACTGCTCCCAGCGGGGAGCCCCCGCGGGCATTTTCCTTCGGGAGCCGGCGGCGTGGCTCACCTAGCATTCATAGTACACGCCGCGGGGCGGCTTCTCAATCGTGACTGCTCCCAGCGCATTGCGCCCCGCAGACGATGCAGAGCACACGCTCCGTTCCCGCAAGCGTAACCGGCGCGCACAGGATTAAAGTTTTGATCCAACTTTTTCAAAAGTTGGCAGGTCAAGGGCAGAGCCCTTGTCGCTCTCCGCAGAGAGCGAAATCCCCCAGCGTTCTGTTTCGGGAAGAAAGAGGCTTGGAGAAAGTCCACCTTTTCAAAGGGGCAACTTTCTCCATTCCAAATAGCATCCGCGCAGCGGATACTTCTTTAAGGACATGCATATTGACATGCAAAATCGACATGCACAAACGCGACATGCACAAAGCTGACATTCATCCTGACATTCAAACGTGACATACACAAACCTGCTATCCGACCGAAGATACACCCGAAAAATGAAAAGTGAATCACGAAAATCCCCGAAGCGATCTGCAATCTGCAAACCGCTTCGGGGATTTTTTCAGCATGCTTGTAACACGTTTCGGCAGGATTCGCATAGAATAGAGCAATCCGGAAAACGGAAATACACAGCCAACAGGAAGTGATGTTCATGAAACATATCGCATCCCCGCGCAGAAAACTGCTCGCGGCGGGCGGCGACCTGCGGCAGATCACGGCGGCGGCACGGCTCGCAGAGCAGCACAGCGTCTGCATGACCGGCTTCGACCGCTTCGGCGCACTGCCCGCCGGCATCAGCTCCGCGGAGCACATCCAGTCATTGCCGCAGGCGCTCGATGCGCTGCTGCTGCCCATGCCGGTCACGCAGGACGGCTTGTTTCTCTACACACCGTTCGGCAGCAATGCGATCCGCCTTTCCGCGCTGCTGCCGCTGGTCAAGCCGAACGGCATCGTCCTCGGCGGAAGATTCCGCGAGAGCGAGCGCAAGGCGATCGAATCCGCCGGTCTGCGCGCCGCCGACTACGCCAAAGAGGAGACCTTTGCGCTCCGCAACGCCGTCCCGACCGCAGAGGGCGCGATCCAGATCGCGATGCAGGAGCTGCCGGTCGTGCTGCATCGACTCCCCTGCCTGATCCTCGGCGCCGGCAGAGTGAGCCGTGCGCTCCAGCCGCGGCTCAGAGCACTCGGCGCAGAAGTCACCGTTGCGGCAAGGCGGTGTGCCGACCTTGCGCGGAGGAAGGGCGATGTGGGGAAACCGCATACCGCTGAGGTGCAATGTGCAGAATATCCGGAAATGAGGTCTCTGCGGTTGAGAATTTCGTAGCGGGAATTTGTTTGCGTCCTCTTGTAATTCGACAGAAAACATGCTATAATATCAGTATCAAAAACCCGCCCGATGCCGCAGCAGATGCGGCATTCTGCATTCCAAAGGAGGAACCGCATGGCAAACCAGCTCTGCATTGTACTCGATTTCGGCGGACAGTATAATCAGCTGATCGCCAGACGCGTCCGCGAATGCGGCGTCTACTGCGAGATCAGACGGTTCGATACCCCGCTCGACGAGATCAAGGCGCTCAATCCGACCGGCATCATCTTCACCGGCGGCCCGAACAGCGTCTATGACAGTGCATCCCCGCATATCGCAAAGGCGTATTTTGACCTCGGCATCCCGACGCTCGGCATCTGCTACGGATGTCAGCTCATGGCGTATACCCTCGGCGGAACCGTCGAGAGCTGCGAGAAATCAGAATATGGCAAAATCGACATCACACAAAGCGAAGACAGCCTGCTGTTCACCGATGTTCCCGCGGAAAGCACCGTCTGGATGAGCCACACGGATTTTGTCAGCAAACTGCCGGAGGGCTTCCGCACGACCGCGCATTCCGCTGACTGTCCCGCTGCCGCATTTGAATGTCCCGAGCGGAAATTCTATGCGGTGCAGTTCCACCCCGAAGTCACGCACAGCGTCTTCGGCAAGCAGATTCTGCGGAACTTCCTGTTTCATGTCTGCGGCTTTACCGGCGACTGGGTTATGGACGATTTCATTGACAATACCGTTGCAGCGCTCCGTCAGCAGATCGGCGGCAAAAAGGTCATCCTCGGACTTTCCGGCGGTGTCGATTCCTCTGTCGCTGCCGCACTGCTCAGCAAGGCGGTCGGCAAGCAGCTGACCTGCGTGTTTGTCGATCACGGTCTGATGCGCAAGGATGAGGGCGATTTTGTGGAGGAGACCTTCACGAAGCTGTTTGACATGCAGTTCATCCGCGTCAACTGTCAGCAGCATTTTCTCGAACAGCTCAAAGGCGTGACCGATCCGGAGCAGAAACGCAGGATCATCGGCACGGAGTTCTATAATGTATTCTGGGGCAAGATCCGCGAAACCGGCGCGGACGGCTTCTTCGCACAGGGCACGATCTATCCCGACCGCATCGAGAGCGGCAAGGGCAATGCAGCCGGTCAGGGCAGCACGGACGTCATCAAAACGCATCACAACATGGTCGCGATGCCGGAGGACATCCATTTTGCCGGCACGATCGAACCGCTCAAGGATCTGTTCAAGGACGAGGTGCGCGCGGTCGGCGAAAAGCTCGGCATTCCGCGCGAGCTGGTCTGGCGGCAGCCGTTCCCCGGTCCGGGACTCGGCGTCCGCATCATCGGCGAGATCACCGAGGAAAAGATCCGTATTTTGCAGGAGGCAGACGCGGTATTCCGCGATGAGATCCGCAAGAGCGGCGCGGAACAGGATCTGAAGCAGTTCTTTGCGGTGCTGCCGGACGTCCGCACGGTCGGCGTCATGGGCGACCACAGAACCTACGATCACCTCATCGCGATCCGCGCGGTCACAACCGATGACTTCATGACTGCGGACTGGGCGCGCATCCCCTATGATGTGCTGGCGCGTGTATCGAACCGCCTCTGCAATGAGGTCGCGCATGTCAACCGCGTGGTCTACGATATCACGTCCAAGCCGCCCGGAACGGTGGAGTGGGAGTGACCGCCCCGCCGCGCAAACCGCATCCCAATATAAAAGTCATGCCCCTGAGCAATCCGCGCTCAGGGGCATTGTGTTTGATGATTAAGACGAAAGCAGGCTGTTATAGAAATCCATGACCTGCGACTTGACCGCATTGTATTCCTGCACGGTCATTTCCGATGTATCGACCAATTCTGTTTTGTCAGCATGCATTTTGCACACAAGCAGCCTGATCCTGCAGCCGTCTGAAATGACATACATGCGATAGCCCGCATCTTCGATCTCATGAAACGGAATAAAATATCGGGCATACAGTTCATGCGCCTCATTGTCAACATAATCCAGAATTTCCTGATCGTTTTTCGCAAACAACGCTTTGTCAATGACGGGATGCATGAAAGCGGAATCCGGATTCAGGAGATCGGGAAGCTCGCTGTTAAAGGTCGTTGTCCGCACATCTTTCGGGTAGATATCATCATTTACGATCACGAACATGAGCCCGTTTTTCCAGCTGCTGACTTCCCATTCCGGTATTCTTTCTATGAGAAATGCAAATCCGGACGGATTCCCGCACAACATTTCTGACACCTCTGCTTTCCGGTTTTTGCAAACATTATAGCACGCTGCTGCGGAATTGTCAACAGAAATGTCAGGCAGATTTCTGCTTTTGCAGGATCATTTGATCCCGTAGATCAGTCCTGCCCCGCGGATCATCCACGGCGCGGTGACAAATGCGGGAATAAAATCCTGCTTCTCCACATCGGGAATATAGTGGATCTCGGACACAACGCCGTCGGCGAGCAGCTGATTGACAAACGCCTGCATATCGCCGTACATCGCCTTCTGCCCGAACATATCCTGAAACGCAAAGGCGCCGCCGCGCTTCACGACACGCAGCGCCTCGCGGACAACATCGCGCTTATCCGCAGCGGAACGCACCTCATGGAACACAAAATTGCTCACTGCGCCGTCAAAGGTCTCATCGGCAAAATCGAGCTTTGCGGCATCGCCCTTCTGAAACTGCGTGCGGTTGCCGACGCCCTCGATCTGCGCATTTTTCTCGCACTGCTCCTTCGCATAGCTCCAGCCGCTGCCCCAGAAGTCCATGCCGGTCAGCGTCGCATTCGGGAATGTCTTTGCGACACGGTTTGTCAGTGCCGCGGCGCCGCAGCCGATATCGAGGATTTTTCCGCTGCCGTCCTTGACGCCGGCTCTCCGGCGGGCAGCGTCCCACGGGAAATGATCGACGAGATACTGATGCACCTTGCCCATCATGCCGCCCTTGCGGAAATCGAAAATGTTCCGGCAGATCTGCATATATGCCGTCATGCAGACGCAGGCGAGCGAAACGACTGCGCCGATGATCCCCGGCAGCCTGCTGTCAAGGACGATGAACAGCACGACCGTCACCGCGATGATCGCAGCCGTCGCGATATAGAGCATCTTCATCATATTTGCCGGAACCCAGTTCCCGTAATTGGCTTTTGCCGATAATTTCATGATCCTGACTCCTTTTTGCATCTTTTCATTTGACCGCATCTGCGCCGCACAGGACGGTGCACAACAATCAATAATGCCATTATCATTATACCGCTTTTCATCGGCATGTCAAGCAAAATCGCGGAATAACCGCAGATTAGCTAAAGCTAACTGCCGGATTATGCATTTGCTTTGTTGCAGTTGCCGATTTGCAGAAGCCGCGGCATCTCACCTGCTGCATGCGATCTCAAGGGAGTGGTCGAAACAGGGAGTCATAAAAAAGAGGAATCCGCTTCGCGGATGCTATTTGGGAATGGGGACTTCTTGATCGCACACGTTTTGCAAGCAAAACGGCTCAGTTTGCCAAAGGCAAACTGGAGTCCCCAAGCCCGCCAAGCTCTTGAACGCTAGGGGAGTTTCGCTCTCTGCGGAGAGCGACCAGAGGCTCTGCCTCTGGACTCCGCGAACTATTGAAAAAGTTCGATCAAAACTTTAATACTGGTGCGCGCCGGATGCGTAATAATAAATCCCTGAACAGCCACTCCCGATCTCAAACGCCGGTTGACGGCTTCCCGAAAAGCTGTTATAATAGTATCAGAATATGAACTCCGCATCCGATGCACAAAGAGAACCGGCACACCGGCGTATGCTCCCGATCTGCCGGCTCCGTTTCTCCCGCGATCCGGGATGCTGAAAACATTTTTTCTTTTAAGTGTAACGCGCATTCCGTTTTTTCTGTCTTTTATAGCAAGAACGGAGAAAGGAAGTGAGCCGATGACAGATCAAGCAATTATGGAGCTGTTTTGTCAGCGCGACGAAAGCGCGATTTCAAAGGCGGATCAAAAATACGGTCGTGGCTGCCGGAAAATCGCACTCAGCATTTTAGGAAACGCGGAAGACGCAGAGGAAACGATGAATGACATGTGGCTGCGTGTCTGGAATGCCATTCCGCCGGCTCAGCCGGAAAATCTGTTCGCATTTCTCTCTGCGTCAGTCCGGAACTGTGCCCTGAACCGCATCGAAGCAGGAAAAGCACAAAAGCGGGGCGGCGGTGAAACGCCGTGCGCGCTGGAAGAACTCGCCTTTTGTGTTGCATCCGGCGAATCCGTCGAGGAAGCGCTGGACTATCATCTGCTGCGTGCGGCGATCGAACGCTTTCTGGATGGTCTTCCGGCAGATGCGCGAACGATTTTTGTGGAGCGCTACACAAATCTCAAACCGATCACGGAAATTGCAGAAGAATTTTGCATCAGTGAAAGCAAGGTCAAGGTTTCACTGCTGCGCACCCGCAAGAAACTCAAAGCTTTTCTCAAAAAGGAGGGGTTCGTATGACGGAACAGCAGCTTCTTCATACACTGCAAACGGTTGACAGCAAATATACTGCTGAAGTCAGGGAACGTGTCGCACAGGCGCAGGCAACCAAACAGCGCAGCCGCAGAATCGGGATGAAACCGATCCTTCTGACTGCCGGCGCTGCCGCAGCTTGCCTTTGCGTATCCGTGGCAGCACTCATGCCGAAAGAACCGGACCTCATGACAATTGCAAACAGCGATATCACGGAACAGCTTGCACTGGATGAGCCGGAAACCGCGCCGGAGCAGGCAGATGCCGCTGCGGTCACAACGGCACCGGCAGAAACCGATGAAAAGAGCACTGTAAAAACTACCGCTGACAACAGCAGCTCGGCAAAGACTACCGCTGATAACGGCAGCACAGCAAAGACAACTGCTGATAACAGCAGCACGGTAAAGACCACCGCTGCTGTGACGCAGAAGAATACAAAGAACGGTTCATCCGGCACATCAAAGACATCCGGTACAGCAAACACATCGAAAACGACCGGCACAACCAGCAAGAACACCAAGAATACCAAGCAGGAATCCACCGCGAAGAATACCGGCAGCAGCACTTCCAAATCGACCGGAAACGCGGGCGGTCAGGTGAATGTCATCCCGACAGCGGACAGATCGACAACCGTCACACTGCCGGACTTCACCGGAATGTCGTTTGCCGAAGCGCAGAAGCTTGCAAAGTCTCTGCGGATCAGCCTCAAGGCAACAGAGCGCGTCAGCCCGAAGGCGAAGGGCACAGTTCTTGAACAGCTCACATTTGCCGGAACCAAGGTACCGGTCAACACTGAATTTGAAGTTTATACCGCGACCGGCGGCAATGAGGTCACACTGAAGTGGAATATTCCTGCGGATAAGCAGAATATGCTGGATGACTTCGGGATCATGCTCTATGACAGCAACAATCAGGTCTATGAAATGCATAACACAAACCGCCTGCTTTTTGAAATTACGCCGGACGATTTGATCTATGGCATGCATTTCGGCAAACACGTGAATCCGGCAACGATTCCGGATCATGTGATCAAGCTGAACCTGACCAGTACGGGAACGGTTGATGTGACCGCAGTGATCGCACGCGGACAGTACTACTCGTTCCCTGAAACGCTGGATCTCAGCAAGCTGACAGATTGTGCTGTGATCGGCAAATATCATATCGACTATGACAAGAAGAAGATCACAACGGTCAGCGAGGACTTTGCGAGTGCGATCAGCAAGGTCAGCCGGACAGAAAAGCCTGCTGATATCTATGAGATTCCGGATTTCACCGGCATGACATTTGAAGAAGCGGAGCGTGCAGCCAGAAAGCTCGACAAGTCGCTTTCACTCTTTGAGAAGGAAGTCACCAGCGACAAGCCTGTCGGAACCGTTGTTGCACAGGATATTGCAGCCGGTACGGAAGCGAGCACAAAGCCGGGCTTGAAAAACAAGGTCATTGAGCTGTCGGTTTCCGTCGGTCAGAAGAAAGAAATTGTCTTCTCCGTACCGTATGAGAATTATTGGGAAAAATATCCGTTCATGGATACACATCCCTACCTTTCGGATAACCACACTGAAATTCCGGCGCCGCTGAACAATCTGCAAGTAGAGCTCTATGAGCTGGATGAAAACGGAAACCGCACGGGAGAACAGGAATCAGCAGACATATGGACCGGATTCCAAGCTTACTTCTTCGGCGCAGGCGTCAAAGACTACGAAGTGGTCTATGTCAATCTCACCACAGGAGAACAGGCTGCGATCGGCACCTACCGCATCGACTTCAACAATCAGACCTATTCTCTCATCAGCGGCAGCATCGAAGATGCATTCGCGGCGGTCACTGCCCCGCTGCCGGCGCTCACGAACCATACTTGGGAAGAAGCACAGGAACTTGCAGCACAGGCAGGCATTCAGCTGGAAATGATCGAGGTCACGAACGCACTGCCCGCAGGCACGGTCTGCTATCAGCCGTTTGATGCAGGCGAACCGATCGCCAAGGGCAACACGATCCCTGTCGAGGTCTCCAACGGACTCGGAACGAAGAAGCTGCTCCGCTTCGAGCTTTCCGTCCCGACCGGACACACCGGCGAGTATTCGATCATCGGTTACTCGGATGATCTGCCGGACGGTTCCTATGACCTTGCATTGGAGCAGTTCGATGCCGAGCAGGCAAACGGAACAGTCACCATGAATGTCACCGGCTGCGGCTGCGGCACGTTCAAGCTGTTCCTTGCCACCGGCGGCAGCAAGGGCGTTCTGATCGGTGAATACCGTATTGATTTCGAGAATCAGACAGTTGAAATGATCAGCAGCGACTTTGAAGCAGCATTTGCTGCACTGGAAGCAAAGTAAAAGCCATCAGCACAAAAGCAGGAGATCGCAGATGCTTTCTCCTGCTTTTTCTGTCTGCTCCGAAATGCCTTGACAACCGCCGGTGCGCATGCTATAATCATAATCAGAGAGCACGGTCTGACCGCGGCTGCCGCCGGTTTCATTGTGCGCCGATCATTCGCCGCAGGAGGGTTCCAATGTCTTTACAGAGCTATATTTTCCGGCATATGTGCAAGAAAAGCGATACTGCCCGCGATGCCGGTCTGACAACGCCGGACAGCATCGAACGGCATGATGATCTGCGCTACGGGCAGGATCCGAAATGGCACACGCTCGATGTCTACCGCCCGAAGCAGGCTGCGGGAAAGCTGCCTGTGATCGTCAGCTTTCACGGCGGCGGCTGGGTTTACGGCACCAAAGAGGTCTATCAGTATTACTGCATGTCGCTCGCGGAGCACGGCTTTGCGGTCGTCAATTACAACTACCGCCTTGCGCCGAAATACCGCTTTCCGGCGCCGTTCGAGGATACCAATGATGTGTTTCACTGGATCATGGCGCATGCAGAGCAGTACGGCTTTGACACGGATCGCATCTTTGCAGTCGGCGATTCTGCCGGCGCGCTCGGCATTGCGGTCTATGCATGCATCCTGACGAATCCGGCATATGCGGCAAAATTCAGCTTTTTGCCGCCGGAGGGGCTGCGTCTGCGCGGGCTCGGACTGAACTGCGGACTATACAGCACATTGGATAAAAAGCAGGATCTACTCGATTTTCTGCCGAAACAGGATCCGGATACCGCGCTGCGGAATCTGCATATCCTTGATTTTATTACGCCTGCATTCCCGCCGTGCTATGTCATGACAGCAACCGCGGATTTTCTCCGCGAAGAACCGAAAAAGCTGCTGCCCGTGCTGGAACGCCGCGGCATCCGGCATACCGGTCAGGTTTGCGGCGATGAACAGAACCCGCTCGGACATGTGTTCCACTGCAATATCCGGCTGGATGCTGCAAAGGCGCTCAACGATGCGGAATGCGCGTTCTTCTCGGCGCTTGCAGACGAAAGATAAACATGAAGCGCTGTGTTCTGTCACGGCGCTTTTTTGTAAAATGAGGTGATTCTGATGAAAAAGCAACGAATCGCAGTGCTGTTTGCAGCGGCACTGACCTGCTGCGCACTGCCGGTGCATGCGGCAGCGCCGGAGATCATGGAATTGCAGGACTGGCTGCTCGCAAAGCCGGATGCTGCGTTGACCGATGCCGCATCCGCAGACAGAAACCGCGACGGCGTCCTGAACGCTGCTGACCTGACGCTCCTGAAACGCGGCAGTGCATCGCAGCCGGTGCGGACGGTCGAGGTACATGACATTGCGGAGCTGTTCACGGCGATGCGCGGCGCAAAACCCGGCGATGTGATCCGCGTTGCAGCCGGAACTTACGACTACACCGGCTATCAGGGCGCGCAGAAGATCGACACGGATGCCGCCGGCACCGCAGAGACACCGGTCACGCTGACCGCCGCCGATCCGGACGATCCGCCCGTACTGACCGGCTCGGACGTTCAGAACGGTTATGTGCTGCACATCAAGGGCGATTACTGGGTGCTCGATCATCTGATCGTCACGAACGCGCAGAAGGGCATTGTGCTCGATCATTCCGATCATTCGGTGATCCGGAACTGCGAGATCTGCAAAACCGGCGCCGAAGCGATCGCGCTGCGGGACGGCAGCTCCGACTGCACCGTGCAGGCATGCAGCATTCACGATACGGGACTGGTTTCGCCCGGCTACGGCGAAGGCGTCTACATCGGCAGCGCGAAATCCACGACCGGATTCGACTACAAATGCGACAACAACAAGGTGCTGGACTGCGTGTTCAAAAATGTTGCCGCGGAGCATGTCGATGTCAAGGAGTACACGACCGGAACGGAAATTGCCGGATGTACCTTTTACGGCGACGGCATGACCGGTGAAAACTATGCCGGAAGCTTTGTCGATATTGCGGGAAACGGCTGCTTTGTGCATGACAATACCGGCTACCGCAACGGCAATCCGAAGATCGTTGCGGCGTTCGAGCTCCACGAGCAGGCAGAGGGCTGGGGGCATCAGAACCGGTTCCTCGACAACACGCTGTATCTCGATCAGCCCTACGGGGTGCCGGATCCGGAACGGAAAATGTATGTGGTGGACGGCTGGTTTACGGAGATCACGGCGGGCGGGAACCGCGCCGACTTCGGGGACGGGCTTGCGGATGTGCCGGATGATTATTATAATGTTCTGGCAAATCGTGAAGCGTAAAAGCGCGGTATGTTTCGCGATGATTTTGGAATGGAGCCAAATTACGCACAACGCATCCTGTGCGCACCGGTTGCGTTTGCGGAAACGCAGTTGTGCGTTCTATTGCGTATGCGGAGCGCAATCTGCTGGGAGCAGTTACGCCACAGAAGCCGCGAATAGCGGCGTGTGCTGCAAATGCGGGGACAGTCCGCGAAACCGGCTCCCGGAGGAAAATGCCGGCGCGGGCTCCGCGCCCGCTTGATTTTTCATGCTGTTTGTGGTATGATATAAGAAATAAAAAACGGTGCAGCGCTCCGTGCAGATGCCGCACCGTCTGAACCATACAGGAGGTATCATTATGAAGCGTTTGTTTGCGATCGGCACCGCAGCCGCTATGCTGCTTGCCGCCTGCCCGCTCACCGCTGCCGCCGCCGAAACACCCGTGCCCGTTGACATCGAGGAGGCGGTCTATTCCCAGTTGATCGAAGCGGAGGTCTACGATCCGGACAAGGACGGTGTCATCACTGCGGAAGAATTTCAGGCAGCCGAAGTGCTGGAAGTGAATCTGGAAAATGTCACATCGCTTGATTTCCTCGCGAAAGCCGGAAATCTGAAAGCACTGTGGCTTTCCGAGGGCGAGATCAGCGACCTCTCCCCGCTGGCAGACTGCAAGGGACTGGTCACGCTCGGACTCTACAAAATGCCGAATGTCACGGATATTTCCGTCATCAAGGAGCTCGATCTGAATACGCTCTATCTCAATGAAATGGATCAGATCACAGATGAACAGCGGCTGGAGCTGCTGAAATTTCATGATGCGGATACCGAGGTCGGCTATGCCGCACTGATCGGCGGAACACCCTGCCGCATACTGGACAGCGATGCATTCTCAATCGAAATCGAAAATCCGGATATCGCCTGCTTTGACGACACATACGGCAATCCGAACGGCATGTCGGCGTTTCCTGTTGTGGGACTGGAAATCGGTGAAACGACGTATACGGTCTCCTGCCGCGATGAGGTGATCTACACCGGTACGATCCGTGTCGGTGTGCGCATAGATCATGAGCTGCCGACAGAGGAACCGGTTGAAGCGCCGGATGTGCTGGAATCATGGTATTATGCGCCGAACATGCCGGTCGTGCGGCAGAACGGCACCGTCTTCCGGCTGCAAAACGGCGGGCTTTCCCCGATCGAGGAGCATGTCGCGAACTGGCAGAACGGTCTGGTCTATGACGAGTTCCGGCAGTATCACAGCGCAGATATCGTGCTGCATACAGACGGAACCGTGACCGTCAACGGCATTGTGCCGGACAGCACCGAACCGGTGAAAGGCAAGAAGATCCGCGGCGCAGACTGCATTACCGAGGACGGAAAGCTCTATACCTGCCGGATGCACGAGGGCAGATTATTCTGGGATCTGATCAGCGGGCATGCAGCGGATTTCCCCGAAAACTCCTCTATGTACTACATTTCCGATGAAGGCGAGGTCATGCTGATCCGCACGGCCTATACCAAAGAGGGCGATATCAGCATTCCGTCCTATCAGGTCTATGGAACCGGTATCAAAAACATCATCGGCGATAAAAATGATAATTTCATTGATGAGAACCATGTGCTCTGGAGCGTGAGCCGTCTCGGCAGCGGCGCACCGACCGTCCGGAAGAAGGCAACCGATGTTGTGTTTGTCGGCTATCGCGATTACGACCATTTCACATACGGCTGCGTCTACATCACATCGGACGGCACTGCGCATGCCGCGGAAACCGGCAAAGTCGTCACGCTGACGCCCGGCGAGGTCACCGGTTCCGATGAGAAGAAATCCGGTTCGTTCTCCGGATACGGGCTCGGCAGATATGAATCCGCATTTTCTGTGCCGGATTACCGCATCCTAGATGACGGCGTGATGACCATGCAGTACAACGGCAAGCGCATTTCCGTCACAGACGTCAAATCCTATCTTGCAGCGACCGAAGATGAAGAATACGGCGAGATCGACGTCTATTTCATCCGCACGGACAACACGCTCTGGAGCCTGCGGTTCTGGACGGGCGAATTTGCAAAAGCTACCGTACCCGAAACGACACCGGCAGTTGCAGGCGATGCAAACGGCGACGGTACGCTGAACACAGCAGATGCCGTGCTGCTGCAAAAGTGGCTGCTCGGAATGCCGGACAGCGATCCGGTCGATCCGGAAGCGGCTGACATGAACGGCGATCATTCCGTCGATGCAAAGGATCTCACGCTGTTGAAGCAGGCACTTCTCCAATAACCGCAAACGGGATCGGAGCGGAAGCACTCCGGTCCCGTCTGTTTCCCGCATCCGGACGGCAATTGCGTCTGCTGAAAAAATCCCGGAAACAGGTGTAACCGGAAATCGGAATTTGCCGTCTCTATGGGTGAACAGATTATTAGGAGGTGGTCCGATGGACGATCAAACAATTCTGAAGCTCTTTGCTGACCGCGATGAGCGCGCAATCGCTGCAGCACAGGCACAATACGGACGCGGCTGTTATCAGATCGCCCTCCGCGTACTGAACAGCAAGGAGGACGCTGAAGAAGCCGTCAATGACATGTGGCTGCGGGTATGGAATACATTCCCGTCGGCACAGCCTGACAATCTGCTCGCTTATCTTTCTGCGGCAACCAGAAACTGTGCTCTTGACAAGCTCAGCCTCCGGAAAACGGCGAAAAGAGGCGGTGGGGAGCGTACCGCGGCGCTTGATGAGCTCGCTGAAATCGTGCCTGCAAAAGAAGACCTGGAGGAAGTGCTGAATGCAAAAATGCTGCAATCGACGATCATGCAGTTCCTCGACGGGCTCTCATCCGATGCGCGCACCATTTTTGTTGAGCGCTATACCCGCCTGACACCGGTCTCCGAGATCGCCGGAAAATTCGGCGTTTCTGAAAGCAAGGTCAAGATCACTCTGATGCGTGTTCGCAAAAAGCTGAAGACCTATCTCAAAAAGGAGGGCTGGTTATGACAAACAAGGATTTGTTTCATGCCATGCAGAACCTTGAGGCAAAATACACCGAGGAGGCAGACGCAAGAGCAGCGGGCGTATCCGTCCGGCGCTTCGGCGGCATCCGGCTGATCCCGGCGCTGAGTGCGATCGGCTGTGCCGCAGCCTGTGTCGCAGTGATGTTCGGTGTCGTGCGCATGGGCAGAACAAATGACCAGATACAGACTGCAAACAACGACCTCTCCGAAGCAGTGGTGCAGGAAACCGTTCCGACAGAAATCAGTACGCTTGTTACGGGTGCGGCTGATACGACAAAACTGACCGGACGTTCTTCCGACAACGCAGCCGCATCCACTGCGGCAGGCAGCACCCAAACGACCGCAGCAGAATCGGAAAAGGCAGCGTCTGCAGCAACCGCCTCACAGACAAACTCCACCAAAGCAGCCGCCGAAACGGAACAGAATGCCGCGGCAAGCCGCACGGGAGCAGAACGGCAGACTGAATCCGCAAAGCAGACAGCAGCTCCCAAGACAACCGCTGCTCCGGAAACAACAACGGTACCGGAAGCAACACAGCCCGAACAGAAGACACCGGATTATCAGCAGCCGACACTGGTCTGCGAGCAGGTCACGGCGCACGCCGGCGAAACCGTTCCGGTCAGCGTGATGATCTGTCAGAATCCGGCACTCGCCGGATCCGGCATCCGCGTCTACTATGATCCGGTGCTTCGCCCGAAGCTGCACGAAAAATCGGCTCCTGACAGCGAGAATACACTTCCGGCAGAGGCACAGAAGGATCCGAAGGGATACTTCTCCCGCCTGTTCAACAGAGAACTCTCTGACGAGGAAGTCGCAGCGATCCTCAACTCCATGCTGAAGAAACCGGATCCCGTTTATGTGCCTGAGATCGAACAGGGCAGCATTACTGCAAAAAGCAATATTAACGTCAGTATGACGCCGGAGGAGCATATGCTCTGTGTCGCTTTCACTGCTGTGGAAGATAACACGGATGACGGCGTTCTGTTCACCATGTACCTCACTGTTCCGGAAGATGCTGCAAGCGGCACCGTCTATACCCTGACACCGGAAATTGTCAGCTGGATCAATGCGCAGCGTATCAGCTATGCAGATCAGATCGCCGTGGTCAGCGGCAGCATTACGGTCGAATAATCCCCCGCATTTTCTGAATCCCCCGATCGTTTCCCAAACGATCATAGATCAAGACAGCTATTCCTGAAAGGGACTTGCCTTGCAGCCCCGCAGACGCAATGACAGAGCGTCCTGCGGGACTGCACGCCGCAGGTCTCTTTTTTTCTGCGGCGCTTGACGAATCACAGAATATATGGTATGATGCAGACAGCACACAACCGAAAGGAGCATCATCATGAAACAATATTGCTTTTACGGCTGGGAGCAGGCGCTCGTTCCCGCCTGCACCGATGCATTCTGCGGCATCCGCACGCCGCGCGACCTCTACGACGCGCTCTCGGAGATCTGGTGTGCGGAGACCTGTGCGCCGAGATTGCGGGCGAAATGGAGCCCCGAAAATCCGACGCTCGGACAGTGCTCGATCACCGCGTTCCTTGCGCAGGATCTGTTCGGCGGCAAGGTTTACGGCGTTCTGCGCGCGGGCGGCAATTATCATTGCTACAACGTGATCGGCGACTGCGTGTTCGACCTCACGAGCGAGCAGTTCGGCGATGAAAAGCTCTGCTATGAAAACAATCCGGAGCAGGAACGCGCGGTGCATTTTGCGAAAGAGGAAAAACGGCTGCGCTATGAATATCTCCGCAAGGAATTGGAAGCATATTGCAGAAGAAAAGCGGCTGCCCGCTAAGGGCATCGGCAGGCTGGTTATGCAGCCGGCAATCATGCAGATAGCGATATCCGCTGCGCGGATGCTATTCAGAATGGGGAAAGCAGCCCTACGGGGTACTTTCCCCAAGCCCCAATCTTCCCCTTAAAGAACGCTGGGGAGTTTCGCCCGTTGCGACGGGCGACCAGAGGCTCTTGCACGCTTCGCTATGAGTTTGCAAGCAAACTCACCTCGACCTGCAAGCCTTTGAAAAGGCTTGAGCGAAACTTTAATCCTGTGCGCGCCGGTTACGTTTGCGGGGATTGGGGCGTGTGTTCCTGTTTCGTATGCGGGGCGCATGTGCTGGGAGCAGTTACGCCACAGAAGCCGCCCCGCGGCGTATACTGCGACTGTTGGGCGAGCCACGCTGCCGGCTCCCGGAGGAAATCGCCAGCGGGGGCTCCCCGCCGGGCTCCGCGCCCGCTTGACAAATGTTGAAAAATATGGTATAATGCAGGCATTCTATGAAAGAGGTGAGAGGATGAGAAAATAATTCACTTTTGATTGCATGAAAATATCAGTCCGTGCGCATCGACGAAACATGCGCACAGCTTTGTCATGCTGCCAAAAGTGGATTATGTTCTCATAACCTCTTTTTGCATTTCTGCGCCATTCCTGCGCTTTTTGCAGAATGACTGCGGCTTTCTGCGGGGCAATATCCCCCAAATCCGGTTATCAGAACATAACGGAACTGTTTGGCAGCAAACGGTTCCGTTTTTTTATGCGGTGCCGCAGAAAGGAGAATGCATATGTCACAAATCAGTGTGAATCATCTGACTTTTTACTATGAGGGCAGCTTCGACCATGTCTTTGAGGATGTATCGTTTTCGCTGGATACCGACTGGAAGCTCGGATTTATCGGGCGAAACGGCAAGGGCAAAACGACCTTTCTCCGGCTCCTCTGCGGGGAGCTCCCGTATCAGGGCACGATCTCGTTTGCGGGAAAGGTGTCGTATTTCCCCTATCCGGTCACGCAGGCGCAAATGCTGCTGCCCGCTGCGGAATTTCTCGACGAGCTCTGCCCGCAGTGCGAGCAGTGGCGCGTGATCTGCGAGCTGTCGCTGCTGGATGCCGACGCGGAGATCCTGTACCGTCCGTTCGGAACGCTCAGCTCCGGCGAGCGCACAAAGATCCTGCTTGCGCTGCTGTTTTCCGGCTCCGGCGACTTCCTGCTCATCGACGAGCCGACCAATCATCTCGATCAGGATGCGCGCGAATCCGTCAAGCGGTATCTCTCCGGCAAAAACGGGTTCATTCTGGTCTCGCATGACCGCGACCTGCTCGACGCGTGCATTGACCATGTGCTCGTGCTGAACCGCAAAACCATTACCGTGCAGAGCGGGAATTTTTCGGTCTGGCAGGAGAACAAACAGCGGAGCGATCAGTTCGCGGAAGCCGAAAATGAAAAGCATCTGCGCGAGATCCGGAAGCTGAAACAGGCTGCAAAGCGCACCGCGGACTGGGCGGACAAAAATGAACGCACCAAGATCGGCTTTGATCCGATGAAGGAGCCGGACCGCTGTATCAGCACGCGGTCGTTTATCGGCGCAAAAACGAAGAAAATGCAGAGCCGTGTCAAGCAAATGGAAAAGCGCATCGACCGCTCGATCGCGGAAAAAGAGGATCTGCTTCAGGACATCGAGCGGCAGGAAAATCTGCGCATGACGCCGCTGACGCACCACAGGCAGACGCTCATCACGCTGCGGGATTATGCGCTGCAATACGACGGTGCGGATGCGCCGCTCTTTGCGCCGCTGACGCTGACCGTCCAGCAGGGCGACCGCATCGCACTGCACGGCAAAAACGGCTGCGGAAAATCCACGCTCCTGCGCATGCTGCTGCACCATGCCGGCATGGAACCGACGGGGGTTCTGCCGGCAGAATCCGGCTTCTGCGAGACCGCGTCTGGACTGACGGTCTCGTGGATTCCGCAGGATACGGCGGGGCTCTGCGGCACGATCCCCGCATTCTGCGAAGCACACGGGCTCGATCAGACCTTGTTCTGCACACTGCTGCGGCATCTCGATTTTGCGCGCACACAGTTTGAAAAGCCCATCGAAGCGTACTCCGAGGGGCAGAAGAAAAAGGTGCTGCTCGCGGCAAGCCTTGCAAAGCCCGCGCATCTCTATATCTGGGATGAGCCGCTGAATTACATTGACATTTTCTCGCGCATGCAGATCGAAGCGCTGCTGCAAGCCAGCCGCCCGACGCTGCTGTTCGTGGAACACGATGTCCGGTTCCGCGAAAATATCGGCGCGGAGACTGTTCTGCTCGCGAATCGGCAAAATCGCTGAAACGGCACGGGGCATCTCTCTGCCGATTCATTCAAATACGACAAATCGCACTGCGAATGCTTGACTTTTCGCCGGAAATGCAGTAAGATAACATCGTTACGTAACACCGTTATCCGGCGAAAGGAATTGCTATGGAGCAGAATCAGAACGAAAACCGTGAAAAGCTCATCGCATGTGCAAAACAGGAATTTCTCGAAAAAGGATTTGCAAAAGCCTCTCTGCGCAAGATCAGCGGCGATGCCGGTCTGACCACGGGCGCTGTCTACTTTTTCTTTCATGACAAGGAAGGGCTGTTCGGCGCGATCGTCGATGAACCGCTTTCCCGCATCATGCAGGTATTGCAGACGCATTTTGCCGAGGACGCAGAGGAAGACCTGCGCAGCTATCAGCACCAGAACGGCGACCACGATGCCTTTGCAGAGCAGCTGATCACGGCGATGTATGCGGATTATGATGCGCTGATCATTCTGCTGCACCATGCAGGCGGCTCCCGCTACGAGGGCATCACGGAGCGCATGATCGACATGCTGGACGCGTACTATAAGCAGCTTGCGGCGCGTTACGCGGCTTTGTTTACGGGAAAGCGCGTGAATCGCTACATGCTGCACTGGTTTTCACATGTGCAGATCAATGCGTTTGTGCATCTGCTGGAGCATGAGCCGGACAGCGAAAAGGCACTGGAAAAGATCAAGCCGGTCATGGACTGCCTGATCGAGGGATGGGTGAAATATATTCTGGAGGACGATCGTCCCGCGGGATGATCGTTTCTCCGAACCGTTGAGTTAGCAGCAAGCAACGGTTAGCATAGAACAACTAACGAGGAGGGCAAGGGTATGTATCTTGCGGTAAAGGATGTCAAAAAAAGCTACGGAAAGGATTCCAGCTATGTGCAGGTGCTGAAAGGCGTCACGACCGGCGTGGAGCGCGGGCAGATGTGCGTCATTCAGGGTACGAGCGGCTCCGGCAAATCGACGCTGCTCAACTGCATCGGCGGGCTGGACACAATGGATTCCGGTTCGGTGCAGGTGGACGGACAGGAGATCTTCGGGCTGAAACCGAATGCGCTTTCCGATTACCGGCGCGCAAATCTCGGATTTGTGTTCCAGTTTTACAACCTCGTGCCGAATCTGACTGTCAGGGAGAATATTCAGATCTGCGCGCATATCTCGGACGATCCGATGAAAATGGATGAGCTGCTCGAAACGCTCGGTCTGACGGAGCATCAGAACAAATTTCCGGCGCAGCTTTCCGGCGGACAGCAGCAGCGCTGCGCGATCGCGCGCGCACTCATCAAAAATCCGAAGCTGCTGCTCTGCGATGAGCCGACCGGTGCGCTGGACTCCAAGACCTCGCGCGATATCCTGATGCTGCTGGAGAAGATCAACGAGACCTACGGCACGACCATGCTGATCGTCACGCACAACAATTCGATCAAGAACATGGTACACAAGGTCATCTACATCAAGGACGGGCTGATCACAAAGGATTATCTCAATGAAAAGCGCGTACCTGCGTCGGAATTGGAGGATCTGTAATGGGCGGCGTACTGGCAAAACGCTTTCTGCGGGAGCTGCGGGAGAATTTCGGGCGCTATCTGGCGCTGAGCCTCGTGATCGCGCTCGGTGTGTATCTGGTCAGCAGCATCATCGGTTCGGCAGAGGTCGTGCTGCGCGGCACGGATCAGCACAAGTCGATCGACCGCGTGGAAGACGGCTGCTTCACGGTCTTTCTGCCGCTGACGGATGATGAGATCGACAAGCTGACCGTGGACGGCGCGGAGATCGAACCGCATTTTTCAATGGATATCCCCGCGGCGGATGGCACGGTGCTGCGCCTGTTCCGCAACCGCGAACAGCTCGACAAAATCTCGCTGGACAGCGGCGCAGAAGCATCACAGACGGGAGAAGCAGTCCTCGAAAAGAACTATGCGAGCGTACACGGACTTTCGGTCGGCGACAGCATCCGCGCAGCGGATACCGATTTCCGCATCACCGGCATCGGCTCCGTGCCGGATTATGACACAAAGCTTGCGCAGTTCAGCGATCCGGCAGTCGATAATTCCTCGTTCGGACTGCTGTTTGTCACGGATGAACAGTACCGGACGATCCGCGACAGCACTGCGCAGAGGGCGGAAGAATACACCTACGCCTACCGGCTCGGCAGCGAGTCGCATGAAACGCTCAAGGCGCGCATCAAGGATCTCGAACTCGATTACACCAAAATCGAGGACCGCTACTTTCAGGAGACCATCGCGGAAGTGCTCGGCGAACGCCGCGAGATCGAGGACGGCGTGCGCGAGCTGAACGACGGTGCAGACGCGCTGGCAGACGGGCTCGGCAAGCTGAAGGATGCGGGCGGCGACCTGAATGATGCCGCAGATGCGCTGTTTCAGGGCTATCTCGATCAGGCGAATCAGTCGCTTGCGGCAATGAAGCAGAACATCACCCTGACGCCGGATAATTACGCAGATACGCTGGATCAGCTTGCGGCAGCAACGAAATCAAAAGAGCTTGCCGCGCTGAAAGAAAGCCTCGACAGCATCGCCGCATTCCGCAGCGGGATCCGGCAGTATACGGACGGGACTGCCGATGCAGCGGACGGCGCGGACGATCTCGCGGACGGTACGCAGACCTTGCAGGACAAATCGAATGAACTGCTCGACGAGATCTTTCAGATCGACATTCACAATCTCACATCGTTCATCAAGGCAGAGGACAACACCCGCATCGCCGGCGCCGCGGGCGATGTCATCATGGACAAAAACGCCGGACTGATCGCGGGCATCATTGTGCTCATTCTGTTCGCCTATGTCATCTCGGTGTTCGTCGTGCATCAGATCGAGCGGGAGCAGACGGTCATCGGTGCGCTCTACGCGCTCGGCGTCCGCAAACGGGATCTGCTGCTGCACTACATCGCGCTCCCGACGCTGATCGCGGCACTCGGCGGTGCGCTCGGCATTGCTGCCGCAATGACGCCGATCGGCATTGCGAGCATGATTCAGGATACATACAGCTATTTTTCCACACCGGTCTTCCCGATCCGCATGCCGGCGTATCTGATCGTCTATGCGATTGTTGTGCCGCCGGTCATCAGCGCCGCGGTCAATGCGCTCATCATCAACAAGAAGCTTTCCGGCACGGCGCTCTCCATGATGAAGAACGAGCAGTCTGCGGGCAGCTATCGCCAATTCCGCGTAAAATCGAAGAATTTCGTGCAGATTTTCAGCATCCGGCAGATTGCGCGCGAATCCCGCTCCGCAGCCGCGATCGTTCTGGGCATGCTGTTTTCGGTCATGGTCTGCATGCTCGGTCTGGACTGCTATGTGATGTGCGACGCCGTCCGGCAGCGCAATACCGCGGATACAAAATACGAATACATGTACCTTTACAAGTATCCGGAAAAATCCGCTCCGGCGGGCAGCGAACAGGCGTATATCGAAACGCTCAGCACGGACTGCATGGGCTATACACTCGATGTTTCGGTGATCGGACTGGATGGCGAAAGCCGCTATTTCAGCGCGAGACCGGAGAAGGGCACCGCGAAAGCCGTCATCAACAATTCGCTGCACGAGCGCTACGGCTATGAGGTCGGCGACCGCTTTGTGCTGCGCGATGAAGCCGCCGAAAAGGAATACTGCTTCACCGTCACGGATATCTGCGATTACGCGCCCGGTTTCACGGTTTTCATGAACATCGACAGCATGCGCGAGCTGTTCGGCGAGGACGAAGATTATTTCAACGCGGTCTATTCCGACCGTGCGCTCGACATCGACGAGGGCAGGCTCTACGCTGTGACGACAAAGGATGATATTGCACGCAGCTCCGCGGTTTTCGTGGAGATGATGGCGCCGATGATCGGCATGCTGACGGGCGCCGGAACGGTGATCCTCTGCGTGGTCATGTACCTGATGACGGGCGTCATGATCGACCGCTCGGCATTCGGCATCTCGCTCATCAAGATCTTCGGCTACCGCGCCGGCGAGATCCGCAAGCTGTATCTGTACGGCAATTTTGCGGTCGTCGCGATCGGCGGGCTGATCGTCATTCCGGTCGCGAAAAAGCTCATGGATACGATCTTTCCGCTGTTTATCCCGAATGTTGCCTGCACGATGCAGTTCTCCTGCCCGTGGTATTTCTACGCAGCGATCTACGCGCTGCTGCTGCTGATCTATCTCGGCGCAAGCGCACTGCTGACGCGGAAGATCAAAAAAATCACGCCTGCGGAAGTCCTGAAAAACCGCGAATAACAGCACAAAAAAGAACAGTCCGGAAGCGGAACAGAACCAGCTTCCGGGCTGTATTTTTTACGATTCGTCAGAATCATCTGAATTTTCAATCGTTTCGATGTTTTCGAGATCGTCGGTATTTTCGTCGGCATCCGCTTCGAGCAAATCCTCGTCGTCGGGCTGCACCGCGAACAGATCCTGATCCTCACCGGTCGGGAGCGCCGGAAGATCCGCGAGCGACTGCATGCCGAATGTCCGCAGAAAATGTGCGGTCGTGCGGTAGGTCACCGGTCTGCCGGGCACCTCGATGCGCCCTGCTTCTTCCAGCAGCCCGCGCTCGACCAGCGTGTTGACGACCGAGCCGCTGTCCACGCCGCGCACGCGCTCCACAAAGCCCTTCGTCACGGGCTGGTTGTAGGCGATGATCGTCAGCGCTTCCATTGCAGCATTGGAAAGCGGCGTGTTCCGCTTGACCTCAAGCGCCGCGCGGATGCTGTCCGCGTAATCGGCATGCGTCGTGAGCTGATAGCTTTCGCCGAGCGTCAACAGCTGCAAACCGCTGCAAGATTCTTCATAAAACGCGGTGAGCTGCGCGGCAAGCGCATGGATCGTTTCGATGTCTGTGCCGAGTGCCTCTGCAAGGCGGTCGGCTTCCAGCGGTTCGCCGGCAGCAAACAGCACCGCTTCCAGTGCGGCACAAGCATGTTCCAGTTTCATCTGATCTTCCTTTTCCGTGCCCGCCGGACAGCGCCGGACGGTATCCCGAATTTTTACGTATATGCGAAATTATTCTGCATCTGCGAGCAGCTTTTCCAGCGTTTCGCAGGCATGCTCCATATGGACGCCGCGGGAGCCCTTGACCAGCGCACAGACCGGCTCTCCAAGCAGCTCCGGCGCATCTGCACGCAGCGCTTCGATCAGCGCGTCCTGCGCGGCAAATGCCTTTGCACCTTCGCCGTAGCCTTTCGCAAAATCCTTATAATTGTCGCCGCAGAAATAGGCAGCATCAGTCTTTTCGCGGCAGAGCGCACCCAGCTCGCGGTGACGGTCGGCGGCAAAATCGCCGAGCTCGTTCATGTTGCCGAGCAGCACCAGCTTTTTCGCATCGCCCGCGATCGTCTGCATGCCCGCGATCGCCGCGGACATCGCTTCCGGATTCGCATTATAATAGTCGCGAATGACCGTATTTGCGCCGATCTGCACGCGCTCCGAACGCATCGCGCCGGGCACAAAACTCCGCAGCGCCGCCGCACATTCCGCGAGCGTCATGCCGAGATGCAGTCCCGCATGCACCGCAAGCAGCGCATCGGTCACATTATGCAGACCGGTCATCGGCAGAACTGTTTCCGCCGTTTCCGTATTCCCGTCTTTGGTGTATCGCAGCGAAAAGCGCGTATTTTCTGCGCTTTCGGCTATGTTTTCTGCAAGCAGTTCCGCATCGTCCGCACCGCAGCGTGAGCTGTACGCAACATGCGTGCGCGTGCGGAGCATCGCCTGTTCGCCGTGCAGATAGCCGTCCTCGGCAGAAACGATCAGCGTGCCGGCGCGTCCCTGCTCCGGCATGCCGTCCAGAATCTCCAGCTTTGCGCGGAAAATGTTCTCCTGTGAGCCGAGATTGCCGATATGCGCCGTGCCGATGTTCGTGATGATCGCGGTATCGGGGTGCGCAATATTCGTCAAAAAGTGAATCTCGCCCGCATGGTTCATGCCCATTTCGATGACCGCAGCTTCGGTCTCTGCCGGCATATGCAGAATCGTATACGGTACGCCGACATGGTTGTTGTGATTACCGGAAGTCGCGTAGGTACGGAATTTTGCAGCAAGCACATGTGCCGTCATGTCCTTGACGGTCGTTTTGCCGCTGCTGCCTGTCACGCCGATCACGCGCAAACCCTGCTGCTGCCGCTCCGTCATATACGATGCAGCAAGATCAGCATAAGCGCTGCCGTCCGGCACGATGATATAGGGCACATCCGGCTTCTCCGGCGGCTCCTCGGAAAGGATGCAGAAAACAGCGCCCTTTTCGGCAGCCTGCTTCGCGTAAAGATTGCCGTTGAAGTTTGCGCCCTTCAGCGCGATAAAGCAGTTGCCCTGCCCGATCGTGCGGGTATCTGTGCTGAAACCGGATACCGAAACAGACGCATCTGCGCAGTTTATCAGTTCTGTGTGCAGCCGTTCGGCGATCTCCGCCAGCGTCATCTGCACATGGGAATCCTCTTGCAGCAGCGCCATGTCAGACCTCCGCCGCCAGCTCGATCACGCGGTCAAGCAGCTCCGCAAACGGAATGCCGTCCGCCGCCCACATCTTCGGATACATCGAAATCGGCGTAAAACCGGGCAACGTGTTGATCTCGTTGAACACGATCTCGTTGGTATCGCGCGTCACGAAAAAGTCCACGCGGGAAAGTCCCGAACAGCCGAGCGCGCAGAAGATCCTGACCGCCCATTCGCGCACCTGCGCATTCAGCTCCTCGCTGATGCGGGCGGGAATGAATGCCTGCGAGGTCGAGGTGACATACTTGGTTTCGTAGTCGTAAAACTCCGCACCTGCGTCGATTTCGCCGGCAGTCGCAGCCTTCGGTCTGTCGTTGCCGAGCACCGCGACCTCAATCTCTCTGCCGTTGATAAACTCCTCGGCGAGAATCTTTTTGTCGTATTTGAACGCATTTTCGAGCGCGGGCATCAGCTCCGCTTCGCTCTTGACCTTCGAGACGCCGACCGACGAGCCGGTGCTGCACGGCTTGATGAACACAGGGAACGCAATATGTTCCATAATCTGCCGGCACATCGCAGCCGCATCCGCCTGAAAATCGGTGCGCGTCAGCGTCAGCCAGTTTGCCTGCCGGACGCCGGTCGTCGCCGCGATCAGCTTTGTCACGGATTTGTCCATGGATGCCGCCGCCGCACAGACATGACATCCCACATAGGGGATGCCGGAAAGCTGGAATAAGCCCTGAATGGAACCGTCCTCACCGTTTTCGCCGTGGAGCACGGGGAAGATCACATCGACCGGCACAGTCTCCACGCCGGAATCCTGCAAAATGCAAAGCCCCGCGCCGCGCTCCGGCGAGAGAAATGCCGTGCGGTTCGCGGGATTCTGTTCCCATTTATCTGCTGCAATATCAGCATAATTTTCGCCGCCGAACAGCAGCCATTTGCCCGCTGCCGTGATACCGACGGGCAGGATTCTGCGGTTTTCCTTGTTGAGATTGCGAAGCACAGCCTCTGCGGAAACGAGCGAAACCGCATGCTCCGGAGAAACACCGCCAAACAGTACCAGAACTGTCTGCATGAAAAATTACCTCTTTTCGTTTTATAAAGGTATCTGCGATGCATTCAAAATGGGGGCGCTGCCCCCAAACCTCCGCCGGAGGGACAGAATCCCTCTGGACTCCCGATATATGATATAATATCGTATCTGCGTCCTTTTCAAGATGCAAATGATTGACAGCATAATGGGATTCTTAAGGGATAGATCCCTTAAGCGGGGTTTGGGGCGGAGCCCCATTTCAGATCCATCGGAGATACATTATGATACTTACGAGAAGAACGCGCCGGCGATCATGACCTTGGCGATCTCGCAGTCCTTGTCGAGCAGAATGAGATCCGCGTCCGCGCCGACCTCGATGCGTCCCTTTTTCGGTGCGCCGATCATATCCGCGGGCGTTCTTGTCGCCATTTTGACCGCTTCATCGAACGGTACGCCGAAGCTTGCCGCCTGCTTGACGCAGCGCCAGAGCGTCGAAGTCGAACCCGCGATCGCGCCGTCCATTGTCCGTGCGACGCCGTTCTTGACCTCGATATCCTGACCGCCGAACTCGTAGATGCCGTCACCGAGACCGGTCGCGCGCATGGAATCGCTGATGATGACCATGCGGTCGGAACCGAACATCTTATAGAGCATCATGACGATTGCCGGATGCAGGTGCAGACCGTCCGTGATCGCCTGCACATAGATGTTCTTTTCCAGTGCTGCGGGGATCGGGCCGGGCTCTCTGTGATGAATGCCGGGCATTGCGTTGAAGGTGTGCGTCAGGCAGTTCGCGCCTGCCTCGATCGCCTTGATGCAGGTGTCATAATCCGCGTCGGTATGACCGATGCAGACCAGCGCGCCGCATTCCTTGATGAACTCCATGCTGCCCTCAAGCTCCGGCGCGATCGTGACGACGCGCATGCCGGGCAGCGACTTGAACTCCGCGAGGTCGGGGTTGCGGATGAACTTGCCGTTCTGCGCGCCCTTTTTCTTCGCGTTGATGTACGGGCCTTCCATGTGGAAACCGAGGATCTGCGTGCCGGGCACATCGGTTTTGCCCTCGGTCACGCGCTTGATCGCCTCATAGCTCTGTGTCATGGTCGTCGGCAGCCACGAGGTCGTGCCGTTTTTCGCAAGAAATGCGCACATCTCCTCAAATTCGCCGTCCATGGTGTCCTTGCCGACGCAGCCGTGTGCGTGCATATCGACCAGACCGGGGATGACGGAAAGACCGGTGCAGTCCGTGCCCTCTCCGGAGCCGGATGCCGGTGCAATCGCCGTGATCGTGCCGTTTTCGACCGTCAGATCAGTCAGTTTGCCCTCAAAAAGAAGGTTCTTCAGAATCATTTCTCTACCGCCTTTCTGTTATGGGGTATATGGTTGGTGCAATGTATTAAAAATGGAGATTTCTCCATGCATTGCCGATGCGCAAAGTGAGATTCCAAAGGGATAGATCCCTTTGGCAGGTTTGGTGAGTTTGCCTGCAAACTCATAGCGAAGCGTGCGTGCGCCCATTTCAGATAGATCCGCGCAGCGATACCTTATTTCGTCGCCGGCAGCGATGCAGCAGCGACTGCCTGACCGACTCTGCGGTCCATTTCATCCGGCAGGATAAACTCGATCTGCTTGTAAAGCGCAGGAAATTCCTTTTCGAGGACTTCCTTCGCCTTTTCGATGATGAGATCGCCGCCCAGACCGGACGTCACTCTGCCGGAGATCTGGAGATAGCGAATATCATAGAAATCGGCATAATTTGCGATCGCATAGCCGAAATATGTACCGATCGTGCGATAGATATCCTTTGCGCCCTCATGACCGGTTTCGAGGATCTTCTGCACAGCCTTGAGCTTTTCTGCGAGCGTGAGGCTCTCGTCCAGTTCGATGCCTGCCTTCGGTGCCAGACGGATGACGGCATCCTGCGAGAAATACTTCACGCCGCAGCCGTAATCGCCCGACCACTCATCGACCGGCGAATCCGGATTGTAGTCCACAGGCACGAATGCAAGCTCATTGTGCCAGCCGGTGACATGTCCCTCGGTGTCGATATAGCCGCCTGCTTCGGAAGTACCCATTGCAATGCCGAGCACGCCGTTGACGTCCATTGCCATAGATGCCGCGAGCGCCGCAACGTCGCCGTCATTTGCGACCGCATAGGGCACGCCGAGTTCTTCGAGCACATCGACATAGACATTCTTACATGCTTCGCCCTGCGTATCCTTCGGCACCTTGAGGAACAGGTGCGAGACCATTGCACGGTTCGCGACCAGAACGCCCGCCGTGCTGACGCCGACTGCATCGAACGACGGCATATGCTCTGCGGCTTTGAGGATCGCCGCCTTGATATGCTCATGATGATAGGAGATATCCTCTGCCAGCTTCGGCAGCCAGACGATCTCCTCGGACCAGATCGTTTCGCCGTTGACGACCGCAGCGACCTTCATATCGGATCCGCCCGCATCGAAACCGACGCGGCATCCGCCGAGGTTTCTGCCGATCGGGAGCGGACGCGCCTTGTTTTCCGGCATATCCGCAAAATCGCGCTCCTCGACCTCGAAATCGCGCTCATAGGTCGTGCTCCAGAAATCGACGTCAAATGCGCGCAGTCCGGTCTTGGTGTAGGCATCGCGGATGTACTCGAATACATCGTGATCGCCTGCGAGCATGACCTTCCAGCCGCCGGCGCACCAGAGGATCGTTTTGATCAGGCGCTCCGCATAGCGGCAGTTTTCTTCCTTGTTATCGCCGAGCTTGGTATCGCGGCGGTACACAAGTCCGTCCTCGCGCTCCACGGCAATGGAGAACGGTCTTGTCGCATTTGCGAGAAAATCGCGGTTGAAATACACCGCAGGGACAAAATCGCGGTCGAGAATCGGCTGGATCATAGCGTAAATTCCTTTCTGATGATAAAAATTTGATATGGAATAAAACAAGCGGCAGCACGAAACCGTCGCTTGCCTTTATTTGACATACGGGGCTTACTTCGTATTCTTGATGTTCCAGCGGAACGGGCAGATACGGGAAGCCTTTGTGGTGTCATACATGAAATTCTTGTCGATCGTGGTGACGTCAAGAAAGCGGTAATTGGTTTTCTGCTCGGGATCGCCGAAGACCTTTGCCTTCAGTCCGACCGCAAAGCTGCTTTTCTGGAGCACCGGTCCGAGTCTGTGGTTCTCCTTCATGAAGGTGATGATCTCGGACGCCATGACAAGCGAACTGTCCGCGACATTGTAGGCGCCGGAATAGTTCAGACCGTCCGCCTGACGCAGAAATCCGATGATGAAATCGGAGATATTGTGGATGCAGCACATATGATAGCCGTATTCGCCGGTGCGGAACACGAAGATCGTGTGATCCTTCGGATCGGTGATGCGCGACATCAGGTTGTCGGTGAAGGTCAGCGAATAGACCATCGGCACGCGGATGACGCAGCAGATCATGGTTTTCGTATTGCGGATATCGCTTGCAAACGCCGCTTCCGCATTTGCCTTCATCTTGCCGTAATTGGAGACCGGCTTGATGACCTCGTCCTCGCGGACGGGCTCACGGGAATCGGGCTGCTTATAGACCTGCGTGGTGCTGAGCAGGATGAACTTTTTTACATCCTTTGCGATCGCCAGCTTATAGAGGAACTTGTCGTAGGCAGCGCTTTCCTCTGCCTGCTCCTTTCCGATGACGGGACCGAGATCGTTATCGACAGTACAGGCGAGATGCACGATAAATTCGATCTGAAATTCGTTGAAGATCTCATCGAATTTGCTCTGATCCCGTGCACCGGCTTCGCGGTAAAAGAAATGCTCTTTTCCTGCGTTGTAATCACTCGGCTTGGTATCCGCAGCAATGACGGTATTGCCTTTTTTCAGCAGACCGGAACAGACGTGATCGCCGATCAGTCCGCAGCCGCCGGTTACAAGAATGGTTGCCATAACAAT
Organism: Clostridiales bacterium Firm_04; assembly: GCA_001603005.1. Classification (GTDB taxonomy): domain Bacteria; phylum Bacillota; class Clostridia; order Oscillospirales; family Ruminococcaceae; genus Firm-04. The sequence goes on along the minus strand of LVAJ01000037.1, from coordinate 39,617 downwards.
CAGTCCTTTCTATCTTGGAGTGCGCATATGCCGGATCCGGCATAAAAAATGAATGTATCTGTCTCTTAGGCACATTGATTCACTATTATTATATCACACAAACTACAGAATTGCAAGCGTTTCAACAAATTTGACATAATTTATTATTGCAGGGACTATTTTGCACCGCATACAGTGATCCTGCACAAGAAGCGCATTGTATTTTCGGCAATATCTCACATTTTTTTACGCAGCTTCTCAAAGAACGACTGCAGGACTGCGGCGCACGGTTCTTCGAGCAGCCCTTCTGTGACGCGCGGGCGGTGATTATAGGGCAGCTGAAACATCTGCTGCACGGAAACGACTGCGCCCGCCTTTTCGTCATAGGCGCCGAAGATCACGCGGTCGATGCGCGCATTGATGATCGCGCCGCTGCACATCGGACAGGGCTCCAGCGTGACGTAGAGATTGCAGCCGGAAAGCCGCCATGATCCGCGCTTTTTCGCAGCCGCCTCGATCGCGAGGATCTCGGCATGCGCGGTCGGAGAGGCATCCTGTTCGCGGCGGTTCCTGCCGGTGCCGAGCACCTCGCCGGTCTCCCTGTCCACGACGACTGCGCCGACGGGGATCTCCCCTTCCGCCGCCGCTTCCTCTGCGAGTGCGATCGCCTGCTGCATATAAGCAAAATCGTCCAAAAACATCATATCACCGTTTCGCACCAAAATCGCACCATTCCGCCCGTCAGAGCAGCAGTATCAGCAACGAGACCGCCAGCCACGGCAGCATCGGAATGGACTGCGTCATGTAGTAAAGCTTGTGCTTGAGCGGCAGAAAGCTCTGCCGGTTCGGGAGCGGCAGGCTCGTGCGCCGGATGTGACAGTAAAACAGGATCGTCATGATGCCGATCGCCGCAAGCGCGAGCACATACTGCAAGAGCGGGATCGTGTCATTCGCATAGACCAGCACCAGCCGCGCATAGCACAGCGCCGAGCATGTGATCCGCAGCAGCGCGCATTTGATGATCGAGCCGGAGCGGATCATCAGATAGCCCGCCGCCAGACCGATCAGCAGCTCGCGGATGCGGTCGGACATCACATTCGGGCAGAGGAACGCGATCACGGCGGTGACGATCACGGCAAACGGATCACCGAACTGCCGCAGCACCGGCAACAGCGCCCCGCGGAAGAACAGCTCCGCCAGCACCGAGACCGCCAGCGCATCGAACACGCCGAACGCCGCGATCGCAGCGCTGTCCTTGTAGGAGAACAGCCTTTGCGAAAGCTCCACGCTGGTGCCGAGCGTCAGAATGCAGTAAAACGCCGCGATCACCATGCCGGAGCCGATCGCAGCGATCAGTTCCGGGATTGCGCCGACGGCTGCCGGTGCAAAAACCGACTGCGGGATCCTGCAAAAGCGCGTCAGAACAGCAGTCGGCAGGCTGTATTTCAGCACCTCGATCAGAATGCGCACACCGGTGCGCGCCCACTGATTGCCGACCGTCTGGAACATGAGGAAGTCAATGCTGATATCCTTCAGGAACAGCCGCATCACCGCGACCAGTGCCGTGCTGCCGAGGATCTCCGAAACAAAAAAGATCAGCAGAACCGTGCCGATCGCCGTACTGCAGTGCAGCAGCGACTGCCGTTCCGCAAGCGCCGCATCGAATGTGCTCGATGACGCGCCGCCGTCCACATACACATGCTCGCGGCTATTCTCCTGAAACTGATACATCCACGGTCCCTTCACATGCCGCCGCCAGTGCTTGTAATCCTGATTATATTGCTGATTTTCCGAGCTGTATTCAAAATCCTCGACGACGTCGATCCGGTCGATCACCATGACGCCACCCCCTTTTTATTTTCCCGTTTCTTTCTCTGTTTCAATGCAGTTTTATCTCTTTATTATAGCAAACGCCGCGGATGGGAGTGTAGCAGATTTCGTAAATAGAATATGAACAGAATATGAACAACCGCAATATTTAGGGAATTGCGCCGCAACTTGTGACAATCGAACATAAACGTGTTTGTTTATCGCATTTACGCACAGGAAACAATATGCTATAATACAATTGGATGATTATGATAATCACGGCGGTCATCCGACGACGTTTCAATCAGTACGAGGGGGTAAATTCGTATGAAACAAAGCAAACGGATCCGCTTCGGCGGAACAATCACGGCAGCTGTCATGCTGCTCACACAGATCTGCGCGCTGGACGGCTCGGCGGCAGCTCCGGCATCCAAGGAAATTGATGCCTGCGACTATGTCCTTCAGACAGACGGCATCAAGGTCAACCGCGATGAGCCGGTCGAATTTAAGCTCAGTGAGATCGGCGTACCGGCAGGTGCGGTCGTCACCGAGGTCTGGATCGACATGAGCGCGGATACGTCCAAAGGTCTGCCGACCATGCCGGCATTCGGCTACTATGCACCCGGCTGCGGCGAGTACGACTGGTATTCCGACGGCTTGTGGATGCAGAATCCTGCCGCACACACGGTCGTGACCTTCAAAACAGATCCGGAGTACACAATGCCGTCATCCTTCCAGATTCAGTGCTGGGGCGAAGCGGGCGAATCGCTCGACTACTTCACCCTGAACGCAGTCGGTATCTGCACAGAGGGCGGCACCAGTCAGGATCCGGAAATCGGCATGGTCACGCGCAGAGGCGACGTCAATCTGGACAAATCCGTTACAACGGCGGATGCGGTCGGGCTTGCAAAGTACCTGACCGAGAGCGCGGAGATCGCTTCCGCGGCAAACGGCGACATGGACAGCAACAAGGTGCTCAACGCGATCGACCTGACGCTGCTCAAGCGCGGCATCGCAGACGGCTCGCTGAACAAGCTCGCAGAGGACAACGGTGAGACCGGCATGGAGTTTGTCAACCACATCAAGCTCGGCTGGAACCTCGGCAATACGCTGGATGCACAGGGACCGGGCTGGTATAAGCGCGATCCTGCCGAGGCGGAGACCTGCTGGGGCAACCCGAGAACCACAAAGGCAATGATCGACGCACTGAAAAACGCAGGCTTCAACACCGTCCGTATCCCGATCTCGTGGGGCTGCAAAATGGACAACAGCACCTATAAGATCGACGATGCATGGATGAACCGCGTGCAGGAGATCGTCAACTATGTCATTGAGGACGATATGTACTGCATCATCAACATCCACCACGATAACCAGAAGGAAGATCCGGAGACCGGCAATCCGACGCCGTTCCCGTACTTCTATCCGGATTCCGCGCACTATGCACAGTCCGAGAAGTTCGTCACCTCGGTCTGGTCGCAGGTCGCTGACCGCTTCGAGAGCTATGACAACCACCTGATCTTTGAAACGCTCAATGAGCCGCGTCTGTGCGGTCACAGAAACGAGTGGTGGATCGACACGAACAATGCAGACTGCAAGGATGCAATGGACTGCGTCAACAAGCTGAATGCAGCGGCACTCGATTCGATCCGCAAGTCCGGCGGCAACAATGCAAAGCGTTTTGTCATGATGCCGACCTATGCCGCCAGCCCGGATGCACAGAATCTTGCAGGCTACAGCATTCCGAATGACGATCACATCATCGCGGAGATCCACGCTTACAGACCGTATGCATTCGCGCTCGCAAATGACGGTACGCAGGTCAGCACGTTCAACGAGGAGAAGGACAAGGGCGAACTGGTCGATATGTTCAACAACCTCAAGAACAAGTTCCTGAACAACGGCGTTCCGGTCATCATCGACGAGTTCGGCGCAATGAACCGCGACAATGAGGATCAGCGCGCAGCATGGGCAAAGTGCTATCTGGAGCTTGCAAACTCCTACGGCATCCCGTGTGTCTGGTGGGACAACAACGCATTCAACGGTTCCGGCGAAAACTTCGGTCTGCTGGATCGCGGCACACTTGAGATCAAGTATCCGAAGCTGATGCAGGCAATGGTCGATGCAACAAAGGGACGCGGATAAGCGATCCTGTACCAAACGGCAAATGCGATCACAAAACCGGCGCAGAGTTCAAACGCTCTGCGCCGGTTGTTTTTGTTATTCGGATTCTGATTCCGGACGCACCCAGCAGTATGTCTGCTCGTTTTCCCACCGATCGCCCGGCTGGAGCACATACCGCACAGTGCCGTCCCATTCCAGCGCCGCACCGGTTATTTCCGCCGGATCATCGCAGTGCTGACAGATCCACGGGATATATTCCCCCTGTCCGATCTGAAAATCGTAATCTCTGCCGTGTATGGAGATTGTTACATCGGACGGACCGCTGTACGGCACGGCAGCGATCGCGAAATCCTGATTTCCGCCGTAGCTGTAAACGCAGAGCGCGGCATTTCTGCCGATGATCGCAGGAATTTCCTCCTGCACCGTTCCTCTGTACAGACCTTTTTCAGTCCGTTCGACGCGCACAGCATAGATGCAATCGCTGTTGTCCCGCTGCACAAACCGGATCAATTCGCCGGAACCGACGGTGATCTCACCGAGCGTCTTATATCGGAGCCCGTCATAATGCCGTTTGCCCCCGCCGGCAAGTGCCTCATCGACCGCCTGATCAACGGTTTTCCGCCCGTGATAATACGGGCTGTCAATGTAAATCTCCATCAGTCCCCATGTCGCCAGCAAGCCGCAGAAAAATACGCCGAGCAGCCGGAACAGCCACTTTTTTTTGTAGCGCTTTGCTGCCTTTGTATAGCCCTGCTCCTGCGGGGCAGGCGGTTCCTGCTGCAAATCCAGCCCCTGCCGCATCTCATCCCAGAGCTTTGCGCATTCCGCGCAGACAGCCACATGGGACTGCACCGCCTTCTGACTGGAATCCGATGCGGCACCGTCTGCACAGAGCGGCATCAGGTCACGAATCATATCACAATCATATTTCATAGCCGTAATCCTCCTTCAAACGCCTGCGGATCTTCGCCTTTGCGCGGCTGAAGATCACCATTGCCGTACTCTCCCGGATCTGCATCAGCTTTGCGATCTCCGCATAATGCATCTCTGAAAACAGACGGTATTCTGTAACGGTACGGGCAGTCTCATCCATTTCCGCAATGATCTGCCGGACAGCACACAGCAGTTCCTTCTGCTCCAGCTGCTCCGGCAATGTCCGGAGCGGCGCCGCCTGTTCTGTCTCCGCGATGTGCCGCTGCTTTGTCTCGTTCCGGATATGCCGCGCATATACATGCTTTGCGATCTGACAGAGCCATGTGCGCATCTGACAGTTCCCGCGGAAGGATCCGAACGAGAGAAATGCCTGATAGAAGGTCTCCTGCGTCAGTTCCTCCGCGAGATGTGCGTCACAGCCGGTCAGCCGCAGCAAAAACCTTCGGACAGCCGTTTCATTCTGCCGGTAGATCTCTTCAAATACCTCCAAATGCGTTCACCTCCGCTGCAGTTTTGTCAGATTTGCAAATCCGTATATTAGTGCCGGAAAACGGCAAAACCTAACAGTCATTTTTCATTTTATCACATCTGCGGGCAGAATGCAATTTCCTGCCGGCATCCGGAACCGGCTCCCGCTTCATGTTCCAAAAAAGCGGCGCAGATACCGCATTTTTTTGGCTTATAAAAAAGCAGGGTTTCTCTTGACAATTCATACAAATTGGAGTATAATGTCTCTGTATTTGGAAGTTCGCGTTTGTGCAGTTTTCCGAAAGATCGGCAGAAAATCGTGACAAAAGCCGCGTCAGATCAAACGCTTTCTTCTCATATTTCGCATTTTTGACTACTCTGCCCCGTGATTTTGCACAAAAAGTGGGCGGATACAGAAAGGAGCGGCGGAAATGGATCAGACAATCCGGAAGATTCTGGAGCTGGATGCCGCGACCGAGGATCGTCTGAACGCTGCACAATTAAAATGCAGCCGGATGATCGAGGATGCCCGGAAACAGGCTGCCGCCATTGCGCAGGCGCAGAAGCATCAGACGCGTGACACGATCACCGAGATCGAGGAGCAGACGCGCAGCGAATGCGAGAAGAAGATCGCAGAGCTGCAGTCCGGCTTCGACCGTCAGTCGGAAGCACTGACCACGCAGTTTGAAACGCAGCACGATACGCTGCTGAACACCCTGTTTGACGAGACCTTGCGCGCAGCGGAGGCGTAACACAATGCCGAACAATTATCAGGCAACCGCCGCCGCGATCCGCACCGCATACGGGCACAGACTGCGCCCCGCCGACTACCGCGACCTCATGAACATGCACACCGTCGCGGAGATCGTCGCGTTCCTGAAAGAGACCGACGGCTACGGCGAACTGCTGCAAGGGCTGGAGCCTGCCTATACGCACCGCGGACATCTCGAAATGCTGCTGCATCGCAATCTGTTCACGCAATGCCTGCATTTTTGCAGTCTGGAGCATTTGCAGAATACGCCGTTTTTCCGCTTTTTCATCTATGATTACGAGATCCGCGAGCTCATCAAGAAGATCCAGCTGATCCCGAGCGGACCGGAAGCGTATATTTCCGCAATGGATGCGTGGCTTTCGCCGTACCTGAGCTTTTCGCAGGAAAAGCTTGCGCGTGCGGAAACGACGGAGGAGATCATCGCCGCCGTTGCACAGACGCCCTATGCCGATGTGCTGAAAAAATTCAGCCGCAAGGGCGATATCGTCAAGAATTACTCGGCGTGTGAGATCGGCTTGCGCGCATGCTGTCTGGAACGCATTCTTCAGGAAGCGCAGCAGACCGTCCGCGGCGAGGATCTCGATGCACTGACCAATCTGATCGGCGAGCAGATCGACCTCATCAACCTCATCAATGCCTACCGTCTGAAAAAGATCTTTTCGGCGGATGAGGATACCCTGCGGGAGATGATGCTGCCGATTCAGGGCAGACTGCCGAAGCGGATCTGCGAGCAGCTTTATGCCGCGCCGGATCTTGCCGCATTCATCGAAGTGCTCCGCGGCACGCGCTACGGCAGAATGATGGACGGGCTTTCGGCAGATGCGCCGGAATCCGTCCGGCTGGAGCATGCATTCCAGCTTCTGCGCTGGAAAAGCGCGCGCAGTGCCCTGCATTTTTCAAGCCATGCCGCGGTCAGCCTTTATGCCGTGCATGTGCTCTATCAGATCGAGGTGCGCAACCTCATTACCATTATTGAAGCGATCCGGTACGGCAAGCCCGTATCGTATATCCAGTCTCTCCTGATCACGGAGAGCTGAACTGACCGGGAGGTGTTATTTTGTCCATTGAAAAGCTGGAGCTGGTCAGCATAGCCGGCGATCTCCCGCAGCTGAACGAAGCGATCACCGCCTGTCTGCGCAGCAAGGTGTTCCATATAGAGAACGCCGCAAAGCTGCTGGGCAGTGCAGAGGATTCCGGCGGCGCCTACGGCACAACGAATCCCTATGCCGAACCGCTGCGCTCACTGCTGGAGCTGGATCTGCGGAAGATCAAGATTGATCCGGATGCAGAGCCGCTGCCCGCGGAATTTACGCCGGAGCAGATCCTCTCCGAAACGAAGCGGATCTCCGAACGGCTGAAAGATGTCCGCGCGGGCATCGCATCGGCAAGCAAGCAGATCACGGATTATGAAAGCGCTGCGATCCACCTGAAACATTTACAGCGTTCCGAACTCGACCTCGGCGAACTGACAAAATGCAAGCACATTCTTTACCGCTTCGGCAGAATGCCGGAGGAAAATGTGCAGAAGCTTGAATTTTACAGCGATGCAGGCTTCATTTTTCAGGCGTATCACACCGCGCATGAATATGTGTGGGGCTTCTACTTCGCATCGCAGGAACGGATCATGTCCGCGGACGCGATCATGAAGGGACTGCTGTTCGAGCGCTACGAGCTGCCGCCGGATCTGACCGGTACACCGGAGCAGGCGCTTGCGGATCTGCAAATCAAGCAGACCGAACGCAAGGCGGAGCTGGAAAAGCTCGAAAAAGAGGAAAGCAGCATCTACGAGACCGAAGCGGAGCAGCTCGGCAGAATGTACCGCTTTGCGAAGTATGAGAGCGAGGTCTGGAAGCTGCGTTCGCAGTGCATCCTGATGCCGGAGAAATTCAGCCTCATGGGCTATGTTCCGGTCTCGGAAAAGGAAACATTCAAAAAGTACATCGACAAGGTGCCGGAAATCAGCGTGACCTACGAAGCGCCGTGGGCGGATTCCAAAGTCCAGCCGCCGGTACGCCTGAAAAACGGCTGGTTCACAAAGCCGTTCAATATGTTTGTGGAGATGTACGGTCTGCCGAATTACAACGGCTACAACCCGACGACCTTCGTCGCGATCACCTACACGCTGCTGTTCGGCATCATGTTCGGCGATCTTGGTCAAGGTCTGGTGCTGGCGCTGATCGGCTGGTTCCTCGATAAAAAGAAGAACTTCTCGCTCGGCGCGATCATGTCGCGCATCGGAGTGTCAAGCGCAATTTTCGGCGCGCTGTACGGCTCGGTCTTCGGATTCGAGGAAGCGCTCGATCCGCTCTATGAAAAGCTGGGGATCTCAGCCCTGCCGCTGCATGCGATGGAAAACACGAATCTGTTTATCTTCGGCGCGGTCGGCATCGGTGCGGCGATCATCATCATCTCGATCCTCGTCAATATCTGCGTGCGGCTGAAGCAGCGGAATTACGAGGAAGCGGTCTTCGGCAACAACGGTCTTGCCGGTCTGGTATTCTTCGGCGGCGCGCTGCTGCTGGTGCTCGGCATTGTGACCGGCAAACAGCTTGTCAGCAAGCCTGTGGTCATCATCATGCTGGTGCTGCCGCTGCTGCTGATGTTCTTCCGCGAACCGCTCGGTCATATGATGGCGCACAAGCATTACGAGATGCCGGGCATCGGCGACTTCATCGCATCGAATTTCTTCGAGTGCTTTGAATTTCTGCTCGGCTATGCGACCAATACGCTCTCGTTTATCCGTGTGGGCGGCTTCGTCTTCTCGCATGCCGGACTGATGAGCGTGGTCATGCTGCTTTCCGAGATGATCGGCGGCGACCACAAATCGTGGCTGACAATCATCATCGGAAATGCATTTGTCATGTGTCTGGAAGGTCTGATCGTCGGCATTCAGGTGCTGCGTCTGGAGTTCTACGAGGTATTCTCCCGCTGCTACGACGGCGACGGCAAGCCCTTCACCCCGATCTCGGTCACATTTGACGATTTTTCGGATATCCGTCAGCCGGAACAGGCTGCGAACGCTTAATGCTGAATGCTGAATACTGAATTGTGAATTTTAGGAGGTAAATCCCATGTCTGCTTTGAAAATTATGGAGCTGTTCCTGCTCCCGCTGCTGATCGTCGCGCTGCTTTCCCTGCCGGTTTATGCCGCGATCAAAAAGAAGAAGTCCGGCAAGTCCATGCGCAGAGCAATGATCACGAATCTGTGTGCATTTGCAGCTGTCATGGTGGCAGCGATCGCACTGCCGATGGGCGGCTTTGTATCCGCTGCGGGTGAGACCGCTGAAGCAGCCGCATCTGCATCTGCCGCAGGTCTCGGCTATCTGGCAGCAGCACTTGCCGTCGGCGTCGGCTCGATCGGCTGCGGCATCGCGGTCGGCCATGCTGCACCGGCAGCAATCGGCGCGATCGCCGAGGAGCCGAAGTCCTTTGCAAAGGCACTGATCTTCGTTGCTCTGGGCGAAGGTGTTGCGATCTACGGTCTGCTGATCGCGATCATGATCCTTTCCCAGCTGGGCTGATGCGCGGGCGTGTCATCAGCGACAACACCGATACCCTGATGGGCATGCGCCTTGCAGGAATGGAGGGCGTCATCGCACATACGCGCGATGAGGCACTTGCCGCGCTCAGTGAGGCAATGCACCAGGAGGGCGTCGCGGTTGTCCTCATCACGGAAAAGCTTGCAGCCCTCTGCGAATCAGAGGTGCTGGAGCTGAAAATGCATGTTGCCGAGCCGCTGCTGGTCACGATTCCGGACCGGCACGGCACCTCGGATATGACCGCTGCCATTTCCCGTTATCTGGCGGAAACGGTCGGCATCCACATTTAAGAATGCTTTGTGTCCGGAGCACAGACCGCTGTCTCTGCTCCGCGCACTTGTTTATAAGGATTGGTTGAAATGGACGCAAATCAGAAGCTTACGCAGTTTATGGACGCGGTCAGCCGCAGCACGGATGCGCAGATCGCACAGGCAGAGCGCGATGCACAGCAGGAGGCAGAACAGATCCTGCATGAGGCAGAGGCGCGCTGCAAGGCGGATGCGGAACAGACCACAGCAGCTGCGCGCTCCAGAATCACTGCGAAATATCAGAAGCGGATGTCGCAGGTCGGCTACCGCGGAAAGACCGCTCTGCTCAGCCGCCGGCAGGCACTTCTCATGAAGCTGTTTGCGGCGCTGCGGGAGAAGCTCACCGCATTTACGGATTCGGAGGATTATCTGCCGTGGCTGAAAAAGCTGCTGGAGCAGAATCCGCCGGAGGAAAACGCGACGATCCTGCTGCGCGAGGCAGATCTGAAGCAGCAGGCGGCGCTGGAACAGGCGATCTCTGTTCCGGTCAGCTTCCGTGCAGATCCGAGCATTCTGCTGGGCGGACTTTCGGTACTGTCCGCAGACGGCAGACGCTGCCGCAATCATACGCTCGATGAAGCGTATGCCGAGCAGCTGCGTAATTTTTACCGCAATCATAAAATCGACGGGGGGAACGAATGATGCAGCAGCCGGTCATTTACAGCGTCAACGGCCCTGTTGTGAAGATCCGCAATACAAATGTCTTTTCGATGATGGAAATGGTCTATGTCGGCAAGCGCCGCCTGATCGGCGAGGTCATCGGTCTGACAGATGCGGAAACAACGATTCAGGTCTATGAGAGCACCTCGGGGCTTGAGACCGGAGAACCGGTCGAACCGACAGGCGCACCGATGTCTGTCACACTCGGCCCCGGCATCCTCATGAATATTTTCGACGGCATCGAGCGCCCGCTGCGCGCACTGGAATCTGCTTCCGGCGCGTTCATCGGCGACGGACTCGATGTCCCGATCCTCGATACCGAAAAGGAATATGACGTTACCGTCAAGGTCAAGGTCGGAACACGCATGCAGGGCGGCGAAGCCTACGCTTCCTGTCCGGAGACTTCTGCGATCCTGCACCTGTGTCTGGTGCCGCCGAATCTTTCCGGAAAGGTCGTATTTGCTGCAAAAGACGGCAAATACCGCATCAACGACGAGATCATCCGTCTGGAAGACAGCGCCGGCAGAATCCATTCGCTGACGCTCTGCCAGAAGTGGCCGATCCGCCGTGCGCGTCCGGCAGCAAAGCGTCTGGCGCCGTCCCGTCCGATGATCACCGGACAGCGTGTTCTGGATACGCTGTTCCCGATCGCACGCGGCGGCACAGCAGCGATCCCCGGCGGCTTCGGTACCGGCAAAACGATGACGCAGCACCAGATCGCAAAGTGGTGCGATGCGGATATCATTGTGTATATCGGCTGCGGCGAGCGCGGCAACGAAATGACGCAGGTGCTCGAAGAATTTACCGCACTGAAGGATCCGCGCACGGGCAAGTCGCTGATGGAGCGCACCGTGCTGATCGCAAACACCTCGAATATGCCGGTCGCAGCGCGTGAAGCGTCGATCTATACGGGCATCACGCTCGCGGAGTATTACCGCGACATGGGCTATCACATCGCGATCATGGCGGATTCCACATCCCGCTGGGCAGAGGCGCTCCGTGAGATCTCCGGACGACTGGAGGAAATGCCCGCAGAGGAAGGCTATCCGGCATATCTGCCGTCGCGTCTGTCGGAGTTCTACGAGCGCACCGGCGCATACGAAACACTCAACGGCAGAGAGGGCAGCGTGACGGTCATCGGCGCCGTTTCGCCGCAGGGCTCTGACTTCTCGGAGCCGGTCACGCAGAATACGCGCCGTTTTGTGCGCTGCTTCTGGGGACTGGACAAGGCGCTTGCCTATGCCCGCCACTATCCGGCGATCAACTGGAACATGAGTTACAGCGAGTATCTGGATGATCTTGCGAATTATTATGAGAAAAATGTCGATCTGAAATTCAACACCTACCGCACCGAGATCAGCGCACTGCTGAAAGAGGAGCAGTCCCTCATGGACATCGTGCGCCTCATCGGTTCGGATGTGCTGCCGGACGATCAGAAGCTGGTCATTGAGATCGCGCGACTGATCCGTGTCGGATTTTTGCAGCAGAATGCCTATCATGCCGAGGATACCTATGTCCCGCTGGACAAGCAGTTCCGCATGATGGAGCTGATCCTGCATGTATATCACCGCACAAAGGCACTGCTCGCCGAGCATGTCGATCTCGAAGCGATCAAATCGAGCGGCGTGCTGGAAATGGTCATCAAGGTCAAGTACGACATCCCGAACCGTCAGCTGGAGCGTTTCGATACGCTGACACAGCAGATCGACGGCATGCTGGACGCGCTGCGCACACAGAAAAAGGAGGTGCTGTAACCCATGAGTCTGCAATATTTCGGGCTTCACAGCATCAGCGGCTCACTGGTCGTGCTCGATCATGTCGAGGGCGTACAGTTTGACGAAATGGCGCGCATCGTACTGGATGACGGCACAGAGCGCACCGGCAGAGTGGCAATGCTGGAAGGCGACAAGGCAATCTTACAGGTATTCGAGGGCACACACGGGCTCTCGCTGACGAATACGCGCACGCAGTTCACCGGCAGACCGATGGAGATGCCGCTTTCGGCGGATCTGCTCGGCAGAGTGTTCACGGGCGCAGGCAGACCTGCCGACGGACTCGGCGAGGTCGTACCGGAAAAATTCGGCGATATCAACGGCGCGCCGCTGAATCCGGTCTCGCGGCAGTATCCGCGCAACTACATCCAGACGGGCATCTCCTCGATCGACTGCCTGATGACGCTGATCCGCGGACAGAAGCTGCCGATCTTTTCGGGAACCGGTCTTTCGCACAATAAGCTTGCCGTGCAGATCGTGCAGCAGGCACAGATCGCGAAGGATTCGGGCGCAGAGTTTGCGGTCGTGTTTGCGGCAATGGGCATCCAGAATGACGTTGCGGATTATTTCCGCCGCAGCTTCGCGGAAAGCGGCGTTCTGCAGAACGTCGTGATGTTCCTGAACCTCGCGAACGATCCGATCGTCGAGCGTATCATCACACCGCGCTGCGCACTGACCGCCGCGGAATATCTCGCATATGAAAAGCACATGCACATTCTCGTCGTCATGACGGATATGACCGCATATGCGGAAGCACTGCGCGAATTTTCGTCCTCAAAGGGTGAGATCCCGGGCAGAAAGGGCTTTCCGGGCTATCTCTATTCCGATCTGGCATCGCTTTACGAGCGTGCCGGCATCATCGAAGGCATCGAGGGCAGCGTGACACAGCTGCCGATCCTGACGATGCCGAATGACGACATCACGCATCCGGTTCCGGACCTGACCGGCTACATCACCGAGGGACAGATCGTTCTGGACAGAGGTTTGGAACAGGGCGGCGTCTATCCGCCGATCTCGGTGCTGCCGTCGCTGTCCCGACTGATGAAGGACGGCATCGGCGAGGGCTATACGCGCGCCGACCATGCCGCCGTCGCAAACCAGCTGTTCGCGTCCTACGCACAGGTGCAGGATGCGCGTTCGCTGGCATCGGTCATCGGCGAGGAGGAGCTCTCCGCGCTGGATAAGAAATATCTGGAATTTGGCAAATATTTCGAGAAGTGTTTCCTCTCGCAGGGCTTCACGGAAAACCGCTCGATGGAAGAAACGCTGGAGCTTGGCTGGACGCTGCTTTCGCTGCTGCCGAAATCGGCGCTCGACCGCGTGGACGATGCCGTTCTGAACGAGCATTACGCGCCGGAAGCGGCAGAGGCACTGGTCAGAAAGGTAAGGGAGCGCAATGGCTGATCAGGTATTCCCGACAAAAGGAAATCTGATGGCGGCAAAGCGGTCGCTGGCACTGTCGAAGCTGGGCTATGACCTCATGGACCGCAAGCGGAATGTGCTGATCCGCGAGCTGATGCAGCTTGTGGACAGGGCAAAGGAGCTGCGCGGCTCGATCGAAAAGACCTATGAGACCGCCTATGCGGAATTGCAGGAAGCGAACATCACGCTCGGCGTGGTCGGGCGCTTTGCGAATGCCGTGCCGATCGACAACAGCATTCATCTGGAAACGCGCTCGGTCATGGGCGTGGAGATCCCGATTATCTCGCATGAGGAAGCGATCGGCGAAATGGTGCCATACGGCTTTCTGGATACGAATGTGCAGCTGGATGAAGCGTATGCAGCATTCATCAAGGTGCGGAATATGACGCTGATGCTCGCAGAAGTGGACAACGGCGTATTCCGGCTTGCAACGGCGATCTCCGCCACGCAGCGGCGCGCGAATGCACTGAAAAACGTGCTGATCCCGCGCTATTCCAACATCATCCGCACGATCTCCGATGCGCTGGAAGACAAGGAGCGCGAGGAGTTCACCCGCATGAAGATCATCAAGGCAACGAAGAAATAATTGCAAAAATGGAACAGAAAACATTTGACGGGCTGATCCCGTCCGCACAGCGCGCCGCATTCAGTGAGCAGTTCATTGGCGGCGCACTGCCTTTATTCGGATATGCAGCGCCGCATTGCGGAATTGACGGAATGCTTGCAGCTGCGCACTTTTTCACACCCGATTTCACGCTGTTCGGGGACTGTGTGTTCCTGACGGCGATCATGCCGCCCGCATTCGATGAAGCCGCATACCGCGAAATGGAACAGCGGTATCACGGCGATCACTCCGCAATGGAACGCTGGGTAAATGCATGGTCTGTCGGGGGATTTTTCGACAATACCGCAACGCAGTACATGGACGACGACGCCGTGCTGACTGCATTCACGGACTGCCTGCAATACTACTGGGGACAGCGCCTGAAGCAGCTGTTTCCGGAGCGGGAATTTGTCTTCGAGACCGGCGATGAGATCGAAGGCGAACTCGGATATACGATCACATTTTATCAGAAAAGGAGCGCGAACCAATGAGCAGACTTGTCACAGCTGCTGCCGTGCAGATGCAGTGCAGCCCCGATCCGGCGCAGAGTCTTGCAAAGGCAGAAGCCGCGATCCGCAAAGCAGCCGCAGACGGCGCACAGATCATCCTGCTGCCGGAGCTGTTTGAACGGCAGTATTTCTGTCAGGAGCGCCGGTACGAATATTACGCATTTGCGCAGAAAACAGAAGATAATCCGGCAGTCCGGCGCTGCATGGAGCTGGCAAAGGAGCTCGGTGTCGTGCTGCCTGTCAGCTTCTACGAGCGCGACGGCAGCCGCCTGTTCAATTCCGCCGCAGTCATCGACGCGGACGGCACACTGCTCGGTGTCTACCGCAAAACGCATATTCCGGACGATCATTATTATCAGGAGAAGTTTTATTTTTCGCCCGGCAACACCGGATTCCGGACATGGAAAACGCGCTATGCGACGATCGGCGTGGGCATCTGCTGGGATCAGTGGTTTCCGGAGACCGCGCGTTCGCTGGTGCTGAACGGTGCGGAGCTGCTGTTTTATCCGACCGCGATCGGTTCGGAGCCGATCCTCGATACCGACAGCGAACCGCACTGGCAGACCTGTATGCAGGGGCATGCTGCGTGCAATCTGACGCCGGTGATCGCGGCAAACCGGATCGGCTTGGAGTGCGTGTCGCCCTGTGCCGAGAACGGCATGCAGAGCTCGGCGCTGCAATTTTACGGTTCCTCGTTTCTGACGACGGAAACGGGCGCGATCGCAGAGCAGGCAGACCGCCAAACGGAAGCTGTGCTGCTGCACACCTATGATCTGGACAAAATTGCGCAGGAAAAGCTCGACTGGGGCTTATTCCGTGACCGCCGCCCGCACTGCTACGGAGACATCACCGCGCCGTAGGATGTATCATTATCAGTATGAAATTGCCCCGAAATGCTTCGTTTGAGCGTTCGGGGTATTTTTTTGCGCATATGTCAGCGGACGCACCCAGTCCCCGCAAACGCAGCCGGCGCGCATAGCGCATAGGATGAAAGTTTCGCGCAAGCCTTTCCAAAGGCTTGCGGAGTCCAAAATGAGTTTGCCTGCGATCGCATAGAAAAGCGGATACCGCAGCACCGATTCGTCTTCGCAGAAAAATTTACATGATTTTCCGGCGGGAATGCGGTATGATAAACACATGAAAGGCACACACAGCAATCAAGCTTTGAAAGACTGATAATCTTTTAGAAGTGCCTTGCAGAGCGGGCAGCCGTTCGGTTCAGACAGCAGTCATTGTCCACGCCGGAAGTGCGGGCAAAAGCCCTGCGCCGGAGAAAAATGAACCGTGAACCGCTGTCCGCCGTGCAAAAGACAGCAACAGCAGATCTTGAATTGGTTACTTGCAGGTTCGAATCCCGCCCTGCCGGTGCAGACCGGTATGGAGAAATGCTGTCTTGTCAGCGGCGCGGTGCCGGATGATCTTCCGGTGCTGCGCAATGAGAAAAGAGCGGTGCATGCAGCAATGAACGGCAGCCCGAAAGGGTGGGTTCAAATCCCAAAGAGGCACCGCGAACGCAATTCTCCGGCAGCGGCACGAACAGCAGCCGACAGATCACCTTTTCAGTGAAACAATGTGCCGCGTCAACCGGTTACAGAAAGGAGCATCACGATGAATTTTCTCAATCATCTGAAAGCAGAAGCCAATCAGGCATATACAGAAAACGGCGCCCTGACGCATGCGTCTTCCGGCACCGACTGTCTGGATCTGTTTTTCCGCGCAGGCGGCATGCGAAAGGCGGATGAAACCGCGATCGCAAATGCCGTCATCCGCGCCTATGCCGAGGATCCGGAAAAGACCATGAAGATCCTGTTTTTCGTGCGTGATGTGCGCGGCGGTCTGGGTGAGCGCCGGTTCTTCCGGACAGCCATGCGGACACTGGCAGCGATCGCGCCGGACGCAGTCTGCCGGAATCTTCCGCTTGTTGCCGAGTACGGCAGATTCGACGATCTCTGCGCACTGCTCGGCACATCCTGCGAAGCACAGGCACTTGCGGTGATCCGGGAACAGCTTCAGGCGGACTGCACCGGCATGGCAAACGGCGAGCCGGTCTCGCTGCTTGCAAAGTGGCTGCCCTCGGTCAATGCGTCGTCCGCGGAGACACGCGCCGCCGGCAAGACCGTTGCAAAGGCAATGGGCATGTCCGAAAAGCAGTACCGTCACACGCTCTCCGCACTGCGGAATTACACCGATATCATCGAAAACCGCCTGCGCGTCTGCGATTATACCTTCGATTACGGCAAGCAGACATCCGGCGCGATGTTCAAGTACCGCAAGGCGTTCATCCGGAATGACGGCGAGCGCTATCAGGCATATCTCGGCGCCGTCGAGCGCGGCGAAGCGATCATGCATGCAGATACGCTCTATCCCTACGACATTGTGCATGCCTGCGGCGATCCGAGCCAGAAACAATGGTGCGTATTCCGGAAAACGGATGCGCTGCCCGAAGCAGAGCGCCGCGCACTGGATGCCGCATGGCGGAATCTGCCGGCATACGGCACCGATGCGGAGAACACGCTCGCAGTCGTGGACGGCTCCGGCTCCATGTACACGAACAACTGCTCGCCCCGTCCGATCGACGCAGCGCTGTCGCTGGGCATTTACTTTGCAGAACACTGCAAGGGCGCGTTCGCGAATCATTTCATCACCTTCTCGATGCGCCCGCAGCTCGTGGAAGTCTGCGGCAGAGACATCGCAGAAAAGGTCTGGAATGCAGCGTCGCATAACGAATGCATGAACACCGACCTCGAAGCGGTTTTCGATCTGATCCTGCGGACAGCCGTGCGGAACCGAATCCCGCAGCGGGAGATCCCCAAGCGGCTCATCATCATTTCCGATATGGAATTTGATATGTGCATCACGGGCGGCAACCGGCAGACGCTTTTTGACGCAATGCGGCAGAATTACGCGGCGCACGGTTACAGACTGCCGGAGATCGTGTTCTGGAATGTGGCAAGCCGGCATCAGAACATTCCGGTCTCGCGCTCGGAAACGGGTGCGGCACTGGTATCCGGTGCATCGCCTGCGATTTTCGATATGGTGATCGGCGAGGAGATCTCTCCGGAGATCGTCATGAACCGGATCATCGGCAGCGAGCGCTATGCAAAGATCTCGTAATGGGATTCAGGCGTGATCAGGAATACACAGCCCCGAAGTGATTGCAGAGAAATCGCTTCGGGGTTGTTTTTTCGATTCAATTTTTGACGCATGCCGGAGTTCCCGGATCACGCAAGACGCATTCTGCGAAGGCTCCCCGCGGATGACAACCAACTGTCAACCAACTGTAAATCAACCGTCAACCAATTGACAACCAACTGTCAAACCAACTGACAACCCAGTATAGGTTAGTATAGGTTAGTATAGATTAGGAGAGGTAAGGGAAGGAGACGCATGCGCCCCGATCCGTCAGATCCGCGAGGGATATGCCTGCGGGAGCTGCCCGCGCGGGCTCCGCGCCCGCTGTTGACAGGGGGTGCGGGATTGTGGTATAATCAGAAAAAAAGAAAGGAGCACGCAGATGATGGAAAAAGAGATCCGTGCAGTCTATACAGAGCGCACGGTTCGGGTATATCAGGCATACAGCCCCGTGATCGCGGAAGAAGCGCTCCGGCAGGGCACATTCGGCGCGCATTTCAGCATGACGCGCATGACATGGATCAAGCCGTCCTTTCTGTGGATGATGTACCGCAGCGGCTGGGCGGGAAAAACCGGTCAGGAGCGCGTGCTCGCGATCGACATTCTGCGCAGCGGCTTTGATTCCGCCGTGCAGCAGGCGGTCATCTCGTCTTACCGCCCCGACTGCGGCATGACACAGGCGCAGTGGCAGGCGGCGGTTCAGGCATCCGATGTGCGCGTGCAGTGGGATCCGGAAAAGGACGTCAGCGGGCAGAATCTGCCGTACCGTTCGATTCAGCTCGGTCTGCGCGGCGCCGCCGTGCAAGCCTATGTGCACGAGTGGATCCAGTGCATCACCGACCTGACGGAACAGGTGCATGACCTGAACCGCCGCCGTCTGCGCGGTGAGGATATCGCGGCAATGCTGCCGCAGGAGCTGCCGTATCCGCTGCCGTGACGAAAGGAGCATGCAATGCATACCGTACAGGCAAAATCCATTCTCTCGGCGCAGAACGGCATGAACCTTTACCGCGGCTGTCTGCACGGCTGCATCTACTGCGACAGCCGGAGCACCTGCTATCAGTTTTCGCATGATTTCGAGGATATCGAGGTCAAGGAAAATGCGCCGGCGCTGCTGGAACAGGCATTGCGCAGCAAACGGAAAAAATGCATGATCGGGACAGGCTCCATGTGCGATCCGTATCTGCCGGTCGAGCGGGAGCTGCGCCTGACGCGGCGCTGTCTGGAACTGATCGCGCAGTACGATTTCGGCGCGGCAGTGCTGACAAAATCGGATCTCGTGCTGCGGGATCTCGATTTGCTGGAACAGATCAACACGCAGCAGAAAGCGGTCGTGCAGATGACGCTGACAACCTTTGACGAAGCGCTCTGCCGCATTCTGGAACCGCATGTCTGCACGACGGCGCGGCGATTCGAGGTGCTGCAAATGATGCAGGCGCACGGCATCCCGACAGTCGTCTGGCTGTCGCCGCTGCTGCCGTGGCTCAACGATACCGAAGAAAATCTGCGCGGCATCCTGCAATACTGCATCGACGCGCAGGTGAAAGGGATCGTCTGCTTCGGCATCGGCGTGACGCTGCGCGACGGCGACCGCGAATATTTCTATGCGGCGCTGGACAGGCATTTCCCCGGACTGCGCCGCCGCTACGAGCAGACCTACGGCAATGCCTACGAGATCGTCAGCCCGCAGCATAACCGGCTGATGCGGATATTTCAGGATACATGCGCCGCGCACGGCATTCTGCATGAACCGGAGCAGGTGTTTGCCTATCTGCGGGAACTGCCGCCTGCCTATGAGCAGCTGACATTCTTCTGACAGCAATAAAATACTTGCATTTTCGTGCATTCTGGTATATAATAAAGAGGACAGAAGGAGGTGACCTGCAATGTTGATCGTGTTACTGGAAATTCTGGCGATCATCATTCCGCTTGCGGGCGCTGCGGCATTGCTGCGGAGTCAGCAGCAAAGCGAGAGCAGCATCCGCCTGATGCTGACGGGCATCGGCTGTCTGGTGATGAATGCCGGTGCGCTGCTCATGGAAACTGCGAATACCGAAGCGGAAGCCGATATGGCATACCGGTTCGAGTTTTTCGGCACCGCAATGTTCTACTATTTTTTCATCTGCTTTGTGCTGGCATATCTGCGGCTGCGGGTACCGAAGGCTGTGCTGCTCGGCTGGGGTGCATTTGAATGCATTGTCGTTGCGGTGCAGTGGCATCTGCCGATGCGGGAGCGTCTGATCGGGCATTATCATTTTGTCCGGCATGAGACATTCCATGTGTTCACCGCAGAGGTCACGCAGTCCTCGCTCTATATGATCCGGAACACGTTTCTGCTTTGTGCGCTGCTGTTCGGACTGTTTTTCACGATCTACCGGCGCTCCAAAAACAGACTGCCTGCCGAAAAGCGCAATCTCGGACGGCTTGCGGCGGCGCAGTTCATCATTACGGCGGCGATCCTGCTGCAATTGCTGACCAAGCCGAAGCTCGAACTGCTGCCGGTATTCTGTTCGCTGTCGCTGCTGTCGGTCGTCATCAGCATGCTGACGGACAGCTTTTTCGGCGTCACGGATTCCGGTCACGAGTGGGTTTTCAAGCAAATGGAAAATCCGTATATCATCACGGATAATCAATACGGCTATCTCGATGCCAATTCCCATGCAAAAGCGCTCTTTCCGGAGCTGGAAAAGCTGGGGCAGAACGAGCGGATCCCGGAACGTGTCATGACGCTGTTTACCGCGAACAGCACGCATTTTGAAATGGGCGACGAGGCATTCGAGCGGAAGGTCACGGCGCTGAAAAAGAAAGACGAGATCGTCGGCTACGGTCTGCTTCTGGAAGATGACACCGAGCAGCAGAAATATGTGCGCCTGCTGAACAATTATAACACCAAGCTGCAATTCGAGGTCGAGGAGAAAACCGAGCATATCCGCAAGGTGCAGAACTCGATCATCACCGGCATGGCAAGCGTGGTCGAAAGCCGCGACAACAGTACCGGCGGGCATATCAACCGGACGAGCCATGTGGTGCGGGTATTTGCAAAGCGGCTGCTGCAGGAGCCGGAGGTCTGCGAGGCGCTCGGGCTGGACAGGCAGTTTCTGCACAATGTCACGAAGGCGGCGCCGATGCATGACCTCGGCAAGATCGCGGTCGATGATGTGATCCTGCGCAAGCCGGACCGCTTTACGGACGCGGAAATGGCGGAGATGCAGAAGCATCCGGCAGAGGGCGCAAAGATCCTGCAAAAGGTGCTGCATGAGGTCGATAACGAGGATTTTGTGCGGATCGCCGTGAACATTGCGCATTATCATCACGAGCGCTATGACGGCGGCGGCTATCCGGAGCACTGCAAGGGTGAGGAGATCCCGGTTGAAGCGCGGATCATGGCGCTGGCGGATGTGTTTGACGCACTGGTGAGCAAGCGGTGCTATAAGGAAGCGCTGACGCCGGAAGCTGCATTCGCGATCATTGAGGATTCGCTGGGCACGCAGTTTGATCCGGTGCTCGGCAAGGTCTTTCTGAAGTGCAGGGACGAACTCTGCCTGCTGTACAGTCATTGGGACTGCACCTAGCGGGCAGTGCCCGCCTCCATGCCCCTCCGGGCGGGGAGCCCCCGCGGGCATTTCCCTCCGGGAGCCGGTTTCGCGGACTGTCCCAGCATTCGCAGTACACGCCGCTGATCGCGGCTTCTGTGGCGTAACTGCTCCCAAATCGTGAATGATGAAAAATAATCCCCGAAAATCACTTCGGGGATTTCTTTTGTATGGGAAACAGGGATTCAGAGCGCGTTCCAGTACACAAAGAAAATCAGAACGCAGCCCCATGCATTGCCGGTCTCCTTCCGGACGATCAGCATGCCATAGATCAGGAACATCGTCAGGAACATTTCCAGCAGCGCCGAGGGCGTCACGCCGACCGCACCGTGGATCAGAATGCACATGACCGCGCAGACAAATGCGCCGACATCCCAGAAGCGGAAGCGCGACGGGTACATTTCGCTGATCTTGTCGCGGATCACAACATAATTGAAGCCCTCGAAAAAGCCCCAGCAGACCGCTGTGATCAGCATGCCGAGCACCTTCGATGGCAGCGTGCCCGCAAGCACCTCGGCGGTCGAGTTCACGTCAATGAACGGGCACCATGCATGCACATTGCCGCGGGCTGCCTGAAAGATCAGGTCGGGCACGCAGCAGGCAAGGCTCAGCAGCAGCGCAGGGATCAGATTTTTCGTCGTCAGACCGAATTTCGTGAACGGCTCCTTCCGCAGCAGGCAGACCAGCGTGATGCCGAGCCCTGCAACGCCGAACTGTGCGCAGCCGCCGATCACCAGAACGCGCAGGACGATCGGAATATCCGTGTTCCTGCCGAAGGTGTTCATGCCGCTGCCCCAGCCGAACAGCACAATGCCGAGCACCAGAAATGTCACAAGCCCGATGATGCAGAGATCGGCGGTCAGCTGCTTTTTCCGCGCCTTCGGGCAGGGCGTAACAGGTTGTTTCATGCTCATGCGGGTATCTCCTTTTTGTCAGATGCTGTTTATTTTACCATAATTCGCGCATTTTGTCAAGGATTCCCCTGCCCGAAATCATTTCAGCGCTGTGACCGGTTTGTTACCGTTTGTTTCTTGACTTTACGTCCGCAATATGCTATAATACATCCAATACAGAAAAATCTGTAGAAGAAGTGGGTTCAGATTTGCAATGACGCATTGTAAAATGCAGAAAGTGAGCGAACAGAATGAGCAGAAAAGATGAATGGTACGGCTATGAGACCAAAAAGCATCGCCTTGCCCCGAAGATCGCAGGAATTGCGGGCGTCGCAGTTGTTGCGGCGGGCGGATGTGCTGCGGCTTATGCGCTTTCCGATACCGTGAAAAATCAGGCAAAGCTTGCATTTTCGGATCCGAAGGAATATTTTGAATGGGTATATGACAAGAACATCACGGATGCCTGCACGCTGATCGAAAGCGCGGCGACAGAAGCCGAAACCCGCGCTGCCGGCGGGCAGAATGTGGACGCAGAGATGCGGTTCACGCTGTCTGACAGCGCGCGTGCAGAACTGAAGGAGCTTTTCCCCGGCAGCATGCTCGGCAGTCAGATCGGCGATCCGATCACGCGGATCGAGGAGGAGACCGAAACGATCTCCCTGAAAATCAACGCAGCTGCGACCGATCAGGCGGGCACGGTGCAGATGAGCCTGCTGCGCAATGACAAGAACATCATCACGGCAGAGGGCGCTGCCGATCTCGCAGCACAGCAGTCATTCTGCCGGCTGCCCGATCTGAATGAGCGCTGGATCCGCACGGATTACGGCGAGCTGCTCGCGGAGAACGGGCTCGAAGTCCCGAAGTTCACCAAGCAGGAGCGCCCCTCCCCTGCCGAAGCATCCCAGACCTTTGACAAGTACAGCCGGATGCTGATTCAGGACTTTGAGACATTCAATATCGAAAAGCATGCAGAGGTGCCGATCGGCAGCATTGTCACGAATTATACGGCGCTGGATGCGGAGATCCCCGCAAAGCAGGCTTTCGGGGTTCTGCTGCAAATGACGGAAGCGGCAAGATCGGATACCGTGCTGAAAAAGCTCATGCCGATGCAGGAAGCCTATGACAAGTTCCTCGATCAGAGCGAGGAATCCATCCGCGCCGGCATGGAAAACTTTGAGGACGCCGACACGGTGAACCTGACGACCTATGTCGATGCAACCGGCACGATCCGCGGCTGGAACTGCAAGTCCGATGACGTCACATTCTTTGCAGCAGCCGGCATGTCGGACGGAAACTATGCGCTGGAGCTGCGCTGCCTCGACGACGCTGCATGCGGCTTGCGCATGACCGCGGATGCACAGAAACAGAATTCCGGTCTGAACGGCACAATGGTATGCAGCGTGAACAAGGGCATCGGCGATCCGGAAGAAGTCAAAGCGGCGTTCTCGGACATCGTGTTCAGCGAGAACGGACGCGGCATGCTCTCCGGAAAGGTCACTGTCACCAATCCGGAAACGGATCCGATCGACCTGACATTCGATGCGGACGGCGATACCCAGAAGGTCAGCTTCCCTGTGACCGTCAAGGGTACGGATTACGGCGAGTTCATGCTGATCTGCACGCAGAAGGACGCAGCTGCTCCGGTTCTGCCGGATGCGGACAGCGCCTATCGCCTCTCGCCGGATGAGCCGGATAAGGCATTCACGGAGTACACAGATCAAAAGAGCCTTCTGCGGTTTGCGGGCAAGGTGCTCGAAGGCATCGGCTTCACGGAGCAGGAAGCGGACAGCGTGACCGGCAGTATCGGTGCGATGCTGACGCTCTCGTAACACGCGGGATACGGATAACAGAAAACAACAGCCGCCTGATCGGGATAACCGGTCAGGCGGTTGTGTTTGGTTTTGGAAATGTCAGTTCCAGAGTCACGGGCTGGCGTAAGAAGGTGCGTTCTGCATCTGATACACGACCTTCGGATGATCGGCAATGCCGTTCTTCACGGAGAAGTGCAGGCTGCCGGTGATCGGTTCCCAGTCCGGCTCATTCTGCTGAAATGCTTCCCAGTTCGATGCGTCGCAGCCATACGGTGTAAAGCTGTAATCTGAATCCGCAAGACAAAGCTCTGCTGTATAATCGCCGTCCGGCAGATAGAAGCCTTCGCGCAGCATGTCGTCTGTGATCTGATAACAGGTGTCATTCTGATCTGTCAGGTTGAAGCTGGTGTATTCGCCCAGATCGTCGGGATCAAGCTCACGCGCATGCGTGCCGTCATAGAATCGGAATTGAATGGTCTTCGGTGCAGTTTCCGGATATACCAGAATCTCAACATTTGAGACAAGGTCTTCCTCATCAAAGGCATAACGGTAATATCCGAGCGTTTCATCATAACAATCGGGATTTTCGTAATATTCAGCTGCGACAGACGGCGCATTGAACAGGAGCTTCGGCGGCAGTACATAGCCGTCCGGTACACCCGTGATATACACGCCGTACCACGTTCTGATATTGGAACCATAGTCTATGTTGCTTTGACGATGCCTGACCGTGAACTGACGGCTGCCTTCCGTATCTTCGGATGTGTTCCATTCGCTGACAACGACGCTCCGCGTTTCATCCAGATTCCGCAGAATATCGCGTCTCAGAACAACGTCACAGCCGGGCAGCGGTTTGCCGGTCGCGCCGTCCAGAACCGAAACCGAAATGTGATCCTCGTACTCAGACAGCATATTCGGTGCGTCACCGAAGATGATCAGATCATCCTGAACCGCATTCAGATAATCATCCTTCATCATTTCCAGTTCACCGTTCCGATTGACGTGGTCATAGTATGTTTCTTTCAGCAGAACAATGTTTTTCAGAAACGCACCTGTTTCAGCCGGAAACGGGATCAGGATCTTGTCATAATGCGCCGGAACACGGCTGTCCGGCAGCGGACGGTATTCCGCGATCGTCAGCGTCAGAACGCCTGAATCGAAGGTACCGCCCGTGATGCCGTAAACATTGTCAAAGCCTGCTTCTTTGGTGCGCAGATAGATCGCGAGCACGTTCAGCTCGGAACCGCGAAGATACCACGCACGGAGTGCAGCGTCACCGTTCTGATATGCCTCTGCGGCATCGTAATATAACTGATAGGACATGCTCAGATCTTTTTCTTCCATTGTCAGCCGCACATCCTCCGGCACGATGCCGTCGCTTTCTTTCAGACCGGAAAAGCAGTATACCGGTTTTTTGAGTGCATCCGTACTGTAATCCGGATCAACGGTAACGAACCGCAGTGCAGGCGTGATCTCCCGCGGTTTTTCCGTTTTTTCGACCGTCCAGTACGATGTCATGTTATCCGGAAGTGCGCCGTGCGGCACCGTGATGCGGAACCAGATGAAGTTCTTCTGCGCCGACTGCGGATCGGGATCCAGCCGGATCTCCGTCCGGATGATCAGCGAGTGATCGGGAAGCAGTTCCAGATCCTTGATCTTCGGATCTGCCCAGCCCTGCCGCGGCCAGCCGTTGACGTATGCGAAATCCCAGACATCGTTTTCCTCGCCCTCGATGCAGTTCTGCAGCAGGAGCGTCGGATCACTTTCCATCTGAAATTTCTGATCCAGCGCCTCGCCGTCAGCAAAGCCGAAATGCCTTGCCAGTGCATCCCATGTTTCCGGCGCAACAACCGTTGCCGGATGCAGGAATCCGCGGACGGCAACGGCATCCTCCGGCAGCTCCCGCACCGGAATATACCGGATATTGGCTGCGTATACCGGAAGCGCACGCATTTCGTTGAAGCTCCATGCGGGCTGGATATCCGCCGGCAGGGATGCGTGCGGAACGCGCACGGAAGCCACTGCATAGGACATGCCGGACTTGTTTTCCTCACCGCCGGTGATCAGTGCATCGACTGTGAGCATCCCGTCTGTCTCCAGTGTCAGGGAATGGATCGCAAAATCGTTGAATACAGGCATTCCGGGGGACGCATATCCGAAATGCCAGTCGTCATAGTCATCGCCCTCGATGCACTTGACATACGCATGATCTCTGCCGCTGACATCTGCAAACAGCGTCTCAAATTCGGCTTGCGCGCCGGTCTGCATGCTGATGACCGGAACCGTACCCTTCGGAACGCGCTCCTCATAGGGGATCCGCGCGACGTCAAGCAGCACCTCGCTCACATCGTCCAGATCAATGATGCCGTCGGCGTTCCGGTCGGCAAGCGCCATGCCCAGATCCGAGATATATGCGGAGCGATCCTCTGCGGCGATGCGGCAGGTCAGCACCGCATCCGCGATATCAATGACACGGTTGGTGTTGGAATCGCCGGTGCGCGTGAACGGCTCGACATAGCCGTTTCCGTTCTCCGGATCATACGTGCTTTCCGATTCGGCACCGCCTTCCGGATCCGCCGGATCGCCCGGCTCATCCTCATACCATTTCAGGCGCTTATCCTTTGAATAGCCGAGATAACCGCACAGATAATCGCCGAGCCAGATATCACAGACGACCTTTGCCGGCGTATTGTACCGGAAGGTCGGCGTACAGTAGAACGAAAGCGGGAAAGAATCCGGCTTCGGCACAACGATCTCGCGCTGCTGCGCTTTGTCATAATAGGTCGGCTTGTATTCCGGTTCAATGTCCTTCAGCGAGGCAAAGAAGCTTTTCCGGAAGGTATCCGTGCAGGTATGCACAACGCCGGACGGATCGGTGATCTCGGCGGTTTCGGTGTCAAAATGCAATGTAAGCGAAACGCCCTCCTCGTCCGATGCCTGCATCGTCTGGACGGGAGGTGTATCTGATCTATACAGTTTGTAAGAGGTGTCATACCACTGTTTGGCTTTCTCATCGTAAAGCGCTACAAAGTTTTCAAAATGATATTCATACACGCGCGGCTGAATAAATTGCGCATCAAATCCGGCTGCCTGCGCTGTCAGCTCCTTTGTTCCGGACAGCGGAAACGGATGCATGACAGCGCTCTGCAGCAGAACCGCAGCAGCCAGCAGTCCTGCTGACCGCCTGCACTGTTTTTTCATATTGCGGATCCTCCCATGTTTATTCCGGCAGAAGCGATAGCCAAACATCTTCTGCCAGTGATTGCTGATAAAGCATGTAATTGCGGATGCCGGTTTCTTCTGTATCTGTATAATAGGAGAGGCTGAGCTTCACATCTTTGATGCTGTCCAGATCGCCCGCCTTTGCAAGCAGTGCGGTATGATAGATCCAATTTTCGGGCTGTTCCGCTTCCCCGTAGGAATACATTGCAATATCCATCTGCAATGTACCGTCCGGCGAAACCTCTGCCTGCCGGATGCCGTAGGAAGTCCAGCGGTTATCCGGCATCTGCCATGAAATGTGAATCATCTGCGGTGCGGAACGGATCCCCTCCACGGTTTCCTCGGACTTTCGTCCGGTGCCGACCGTGAAGACCGGATCACTGCCATTCAAAACATGATCAATTTCGGACGCATCCGATGTGATGTAAAAATTCGGTTCGTAAAGGGAATTGCTTCCGTCTACGCGTGTCAGAGTGCCGCTGCCGTCCGCCATCGCAATGAGAACGGGGACTGATGATCGGGGGACATTGGCGGACGGGGCGGTTGTCATCTCTGATTCCGGAGCAGATTCTGCTTCCGTTGCGGTTGTTTCCTGCATATCTGATTCTGTTGTGCCTGCGGGTTCGGTTGACGCCTCCGGAGCCTCGTCTGTCTGCGATCCTGCCGTCACAGTACCGGCTGCGATGACAGGTGCTTCGGTCGTAATGTCTGTTCCGGACAGGACAGTTCCGGTCGTCTGTTCATGTAAGGGGGGAACAGACGCGGTACTGCTGACGATCACAGCGCTTTCGGGTTCTGAAGTCGGGAACATCAGATCATCCTCGGTCCGGCGGAAATACAGACCGGCTGCTGTGATGAGGGCAACACATGCCGCTGCGGCAGCCCAGCCGCCGACGGCAATGCGTCTTCCGGCTTTCTCGGACTGCTTCGGCAGAACAGTTCCGCGCGTGCTGACGGCTTCGCTGCTGTCCCTTCGGGTGAACCGGATCGTCTTGCGATCAGGGTTTGCAGCTGTGCACGCGTTGAGCGCTGCTTCCATATCCTGCGGGTCAATCGCACTCATCGCCCGCAGCAACGTCATCGAGTTCACAGCCGGTCACCTCCGAGATAGTCGCGCAGCGCCGCACGGGAGCGGTGCAGCGACACCTTCACTTTGCTTTGTCCGATGTGGAACCTTTCAGCGATCTCCTTGACCGGCATCATGTAAACATAGCGCAGAATAAAAATATTTCGCGCATCCTCCGACAGCGTTTTTACAAATTGCCGGATCTGTTCGCCGGTTTCCGCCGCAGAAACTGTTTCCTCCACATCATCCGGTGCGGAGAGACAGTTCTCCAGCTCATCGAGCACAAGCATTGTTTGCGTACCGCCGCGCTTTTCAGCATGCAGCTTTTCGTAGAGGGTGAGAGCGGCATTGCGCATCATGGTCACCAGATAGGCAGCGAAATACTGCGGCCGTTCCGGCGGGATCCGGTTCCATGCTTTCAGCAGCACATCATTCCAGCATTCTTCCGTATCCTGCGAATTGCCGAGGATCCGCTGTCCGGTTGAGCAGCACAGCCCTCCGTATTTCTGGGAAGTTTCCGTCAGAGCACGTTCGTCGCGTGCGAAGTAAAGCGAGATGATCTGCGCGTCTTCCACGCGAAAGCGCCTCCTCTCTTTCCCCTCTGTTTTTGTAGACAGGTTTCGGATCGGTTTGGTTACATAAAATCGAAAAAAATTTTTTCTGCTTTTATTATAGCATATCTTTCCGCAGGATGCAACGGCAAAAGCGGGGTTTTTGCGCATGACAACCAACTGCAAATCAACCGTCAACCAACCGTCAACCAACTGACAACCAACTGACAACCAACTGACAACCAACTGACAACCAGCTGTCAAACCAACTGACAACCCAGTATAGGTTAGTATAGGTAAGGATAGGTTAGTATAGATTAGGAGAGGTAAGGATAGGTAAGGGAAGGAGAAGCATGCGCCCGCGCGGGCAGTGCCCGCCGCCGTGATAGCACCCATAAAGCCAATCAGTAAAATTTATGTCCCCTCTCCCATTGCACTTTCCGCGAAAATATGTTATAAGCGGGCAGTGCCCGCATCCATTTTTACTCCCATGAAGCGAATTATTACAATTTATGTTCCTCTCCCATTGCACTTTCCGCGAAAATATGTTATAATAGAAATATACCACATCATTTCCGAAAGGAGTCATTCATATGCATGAACCATATTACCTGACAACTGCGATCGCGTATACCTCGCGCAAGCCGCACATCGGCAACACCTATGAGATCGTCATGACCGATTCTCTCGCGCGGTTCCGCAGAATGCAGGGCTATGATGTATATTTCCTGACCGGCACCGATGAGCACGGTCAGAAGATCGAGGAAATCGCAAAGGAATCCGGCATTACCCCGCAGGAGCATGTCGATAAAATCGCCGGCGAGATCCGCGGCATCTGCGATCTGCTCAATACGTCCTATAACCAGTTCATCCGCACGACCGATCCCAAGCATACCAAGATCGTGCAGGATATCTTCCAGCGCCTTTACGATCAGGGCGATATCTATAAGGGCGAGTATGTCGGCAAATACTGCACGCCCTGCGAAAGCTTCTGGACGGAATCGCAGCTCGTGGACGGCAAATGCCCCGACTGCGGCAGAGAAGTCCGCGATGCACGCGAGGAAGCCTATTTCCTGAAGCTCTCCAAATATCAGGGCTGGATCGAGCAGTATATCGAGGAGCACCCCGATTTCATCTATCCCGAAGCCCGCAAAAAGGAAATGCTCAACAACTTCATCAAGAAAGGTCTTGAGGATCTCTGCGTTTCCCGCACGACCGTCAAGTGGGGCATTCCGGTGCCGTTCGATGAGAAGCATGTGATCTATATCTGGATCGACGCGCTCTCGAACTATATCACCGCGCTCGGCTATGACGTCAACGGCAATCACGGCGAGCTGTTCAAAAAGTACTGGCCGGCAGATGTCCATATCATCGGCAAGGACATCGTCCGGTTCCACAGCATTTACTGGGTGATCATGCTGCATGCACTCGGCGTGCCGATCCCGAAAAAGGTCTTCGGTCATCCGTGGATGCTGTTCGGCAGCGACAAGATGAGCAAATCCCGCGGCAACGTCATCTATGCAGATGAGCTGGTCGAAAAGTTCGGCGTCGATGCCGTGCGCTACTACCTGCTCTCCGAGATGCCGTTTTCGCAGGACGGTTCGATCACCTATGAGAACATGATCGAGCGGTTCAATTCCGACCTTGCCAATACGCTCGGCAATCTCGTCAACCGCACGGTCGCGATGGTCAACAAATACTTCGGCGGCACTGTTCCGGCTGCGGAGCTGATCGCTTCTGCACCCGATGAGGACTGCGACGCCGATCTGAAATCGGTTGCAGAGGGCACTGCCGCGAAGATGACGGCGCTGCTCGACAGCTTCCATGTCAGCGATGCCGTGGAGACCGTCCTGACGCTCGCAAGCCGCTGCAACAAATATATCGACGAGACTGCGCCGTGGGTGCTCGCGAAGGATCCCGCACAGAACGCGCGTCTTGCAAAAGTCATGTACAACCTGCTTTCCGGCATCCGCATCATCGGCGGACTGCTGAAACCCTTTATGCCGGAAACCGCAGAGAAAATCCTTGCGCATACCCCTGCAACTGACGAGATCAGCACGATCGAGCGGGAAATCGACCGCTATGCTGTGTTCGGCGGTGTGCAGTACGGCGCACAGGTCGGCGAGGCAAAGCCGATGTTCAACCGCATCAACGCTGAGGAATTTATCGCTGAGATGATCGCGGCGCATCAGGCTCCCGAGGAAGCAGCACCGGCGGATCCGGTCGCCCCGTTTGCAGAGGAGATCTCGATTGATACCTTTGCAAAATCGGATATCCGCGTTGCTGAGGTGCTTGCCTGCGAAAAGGTCAAGAAATCCAGCAAGCTGCTCTGCTTCCAGCTGTTTGACGGCATCGGAAAGCGGCAGGTCGTTTCCGGCATCGCAAAATGGTACAAGCCGGAAGACTTAGTCGGCAAGAAGGTCTTTGTGGTCGCGAACCTCAAGCCGGTCACGCTCTGCGGCGTCGAAAGCTGCGGCATGATCTGCTCCGCGGAAGGTCCCGACGGAAAGATCACTTTGCTGATCGCTGACGACAGCATTGCACCGGGCAGCCGCCTCTGCTGACCGGAGCACCCGTGCTGCCGGCAAATTGCCGTATTGCAGCACCAATTTTCGCTGTGGAGTACGCTGCATGCAATCACGCCCTCTCATTTTGATACTGCAAATTATGCAGCAGGAGGCTGATTTATGAAGCTGAAAAAATCTCTTGCCGTCCTGACGGCGGCAGCAATCTGCGGAACGGGCTTTGCGCCGGCTTCCGCGGCAGACGATATCATGTCGTTTCGCATGGCGGCGGATCAGACCACGGTCTATACCGATGCGCTTGCGGAGGATGATGTCGTGATCGGCGGCGGTGTCTATATCGACAACTATTCCGGCATCAGCAATATGCGGCTGATCCTGAAAAGCGATGCGCCGCTGACGATCGAAAACGGCGATTTTACGCGTGATCCCGAGAAAACTGACCGCTGGGGCGAAAAGCTCCACATGATGTTCCCGAAGCACGATCAGGCGGAATATATCCAATATTCCGAGGTCACGGAGGAATCGAATGTCGTGCTCTGGTATGCGGACGGCTATGTTGAGAACGCTGTCGGCGTGCAGGAGCATCCGGAAAGCTCGTTCCTCACCTTTGAGATCCGCGTGCCGAAGGATACGCCCGCCGGCGACTATCAATGCTATATCAGCAGCGATGTGCAGTACAACATCGCCGGTCTGCGGGAGGATGACTTCTTCGCAAACCGCGGGTTTTATGAGCTGGAGCTCGGCAAGGATGTTGAGCTGATCCCTGTTGTGATCTCGGTGCGGGATGCGTCCGAAAAGCCGGAAACGACAACGGTTCCGGAAACGACGACTACTTCTGAGACAACCACGACGTCCAATACCACTACGACGTCCAATACCACTACGACGTCCGATACCACCACGACGTCCGATACCACCACGACGTCCGATACCACCACGACGTCCACTACCACCACGACGTCCACTACCACCACGACGTCTACTACCACCACGACGTCCAATACCACTACGACGTCTACTACCACCACGACGTCCACTACCACCACGACGTCCACTACCACCACGACGTCCACGACCACCACGACGTCCAATACCACCACGACGTCCACTACCACCACGACGTCCACTACCACCACGACGTCCACTACCACTACGACGTCCACTACCACCACGACGTCCACTACCACTACGACGTCCAATACCACCACGACGTCTACTACCACTACGACGTCCACTACCACCACAACGTCCAATACCACCACGACGTCCGATACCACCACGACGTCCGATACCACCACGACGTCCACTACCACCACGACGTCCGATACCACCACGACGTCTGCTGCCACTACGACGTCCACGACCACCACGACGTCCACGACCACCACGACGTCCGATACCACTACGACATCCGATACCACTACGACGACCAATACCACCACGACGTCAACCACTACCACTGTGACAACAACCGCAGCACAGCCGCCGGCTGATCCCGACCGGGATCTGAACGGCGACGGGAAGCTGGATGTTGCGGATGCTGTATTGCTGCTGCGCTTCCTCACCGAGGACGCGGATCCGGCAGCAAAAATGCCCTCTAAACGGCAGCTTCGCGCTGCCGATCTGGATCGGGACAAAATGCTGACCATCAACGACATGATGCTCCTGCTTCAGGAGCTTCATATCACGGGCGACTGACCGCCCCGATCCGAAACCGGTCATCCCTCTTGACCGGAATGTGGAGTATGCTGTATATATCCGCCCTCAAATCTACATTTTTATACAGCAGGAGGTTCCTAAAATGAAACTGTTCAAACTGATTTCCGCATCTGCGGCAGCCGTTCTCTGTGCATCCTCGATGCTCTCTGCATCGGCGGCAGATAACATTATGACATTCCGCATTGACGCGGACGAGACCTATGTCAGCCTCGGTCAGCTCGAAGAAGGCGACGCGATCCTGAAAGGTGCGGTTTATATCGACAATTATTCCGGTCTTTCCTCGCTGCGCCTGATCTTCAAGGGCGACGAGCCGCTCGCAATCGAAAACGGCGATTTTACGCGCAATCCCGATAAAAAAGAACCGAAATCCGACGAGCTCGTACACAAGATGTTCGAGAAGCACGATCAGGCGGAATACATGCAGTATTCCGAAATCACCGGCGAATCGAATGTTGTGCTCTGGTATGCAGACGGCTATGTTGAAGATGCGGTCGGAAAGCAGACCGATCCGGACAGCTCGTTCGTCAATTTTGACGTCCGCGTGCCGAAGGATGCAGCGCCCGGCGATTACAAGTGCTATATCAGCACCGAGATCAAGAAGAATATTGCCGACCAGCTGGAGGAGGATTTCTTCGCTTATGCCGGTCCGAAGCAGCTTGTGCTCGATACCGATGTTGCGCTGACGCCGATGACCGTTTCGGTCTATCTCCGCGGCGATGTGACCTGCGACGGCAAGGTTGACGTCAAGGATGCGCAGAACGCTCTGAAGCTCTATACGAACGAACAGGTTGCCGGTCTTGTGCTCACCGAAGACGAGCTGAAAGAAACGCTCGGCACCGACCACATCCGCGCTGCCAGACGCGCCGGCGATATCGCGGGCGACGGCAAGGTCGATGTGAGCGATGCGCAGAGCATTCTCCGTTACTACACCGAGACATTTGCCGGTCTGTCGCCCCAGTGGGAAGACTATTTCAAATGATCTGATCCCCCAGAACAGCAGCCCGCGTACAGCGATGTACGCGGGCTTTTTGGTATCTCCGATGAATTGAAAAGCGCATAGCGCATAAGACACAAAAAGAGCCGCTCCAAACGGAACGGCTCTTTCTTCGTTACGGTTCAGATATTACTCGTTGATAGCAGTAACAACGCCGGAACCAACGGTCTTACCACCCTCACGGATAGCGAAACGGAGGCCCTGCTCGATTGCGATCGGAGTAATCAGCTCAACATCAATCTCGATGTTGTCGCCAGGGTTGCACATCTGAACGCCATCCGGCAGCGTGATGATACCGGTAACGTCAGTTGTACGGAAATAGAACTGCGGACGATAGTTGGTGAAGAACGGCTTATGACGGCCGCCCTCTTCCTTCTTCAGAACGTACACCTGACCCTTGAACTTGGTGTGCGGATGAATGGAATCCGGCTTGCAGAGAACCTGTCCTCTTTCGATGTCCTTACGAGCGATACCACGGAGCAGTGCGCCGATGTTGTCGCCAGCCTCTGCGTAATCCAGAGTCTTGCGGAACATTTCCAGACCGGTAACAACCGTAGAGGTCTTCTCGTCCTTCAGACCGACGATCTCAACAGTCTCGCCGACCTTAACCTGACCACGCTCAACACGACCGGTCGCAACAGTACCACGGCCGGAAATGGTCATCGTATCCTCAACCGGCATCAGGAACGGCTGATCTGCCTTACGGTCCGGAGTCGGAATGTAGGAGTCAACAGCATCCATCAGCTCAAGGATCGGTGCATAGACCGGATCATTGATATCGGTGGAAGAAGAATCGAGAGCCTGGAAAGCAGAACCCTTGATGATAGGAATGTCATCGCCAGGGAACTCGTAGGAGCTCAGAGTCTCGCGGATATCCATCTCGACGAGGTCAATCAGCTCTTCATCGTCAACGAGGTCCGTCTTGTTCATGAACACGACGATTGCCGGCACGCCAACCTGACGAGCGAGCAGGATGTGCTCCTTGGTCTGAGCCATCGGGCCGTCGGAAGCAGCAACAACGAGGATTGCGCCGTCCATCTGAGCAGCACCGGTGATCATGTTCTTGATATAGTCAGCGTGACCGGGGCAGTCAACGTGAGCATAGTGACGCTTATCGGTCTCATACTCAACGTGAGCGGTGTTGATTGTGATTCCACGTGCGCGCTCCTCCGGAGCCTTGTCGATCATGGAATAGTCCTCAAACTTAGCCTGACCCTTCATAGCCAGCGTCTTGGTGATCGCAGCAGTCAGAGTGGTCTTGCCGTGGTCAACGTGGCCGATGGTACCAATGTTGACATGGGGTTTTGTACGTTCAAAATGTTCCTTTGCCATTGGAATCTCCTCCTAAAAAAGATTTTGGATAAATAGGGTTCGGTCATCATCTGGATACGACAAAGACCTGACACCCTATATTGTACCAGATTTCAAAGAAAAATGCAAGCGTTTTTAGAAAAAAATTCCAAGCAAATGCATTTTTTCTGATTTTCGGTACAATTTCAGCAAGATTGACCGTCCGGACACCGGATTTGCGGCGTCCGGAGGGTAATTTCAGCAAAAAGATCAGTCTTCGTCGCTGTGACCGCGCTCGCTCTTGATCTTGTCTGCGATGCTCTTCGGGACTTCAGCAAAGCTGTGCGGCTCCATGGTGTAGTTGCCGCGGCCCTGAGAACGGGAACGCAGGTCGCTTGCGTAGCCGAACATGTTGCTCAGCGGAACAAGTGCGTCGATCTGTGCGACACCGTTGTGGACTTCCTGACCCTGGATCTGTCCGCGGCGACCGTTGAGATCGCCGAAGACATCGCCCATGTACTGCTCCGGCACGAAGACGGAGACCTTCATGAGCGGCTCAAGCAGAACCGGATCTGCCTTGCGCATTGCATTCTTGAACGCCATGGAACCGGCGATCTTAAATGCCATTTCAGAGGAGTCAACCTCATGATAAGAACCGTCATAGAGGGTGACCTTCACGTCAACGACCTGATAGCCGGCAACGGTACCTGCCTGCATCGCAGACTTGATACCTGCATCGACCGCCGGGATATACTCCTTCGGGATCGCGCCGCCGACGATGTTGTTGATGAACTCATAGCCCTTGCCCGGCTCGTTCGGCTCAACAGTGATCTTAACGTGACCGTACTGACCGGTACCGCCGGTCTGCTTCTTGTGCTTGTAGTCCTCGTTGACGGTCTTGCGGATCGTTTCCTTGTAGGAAACCTGCGGAGCGCCGACATTTGCTTCGACCTTGAACTCACGCATCAGACGGTCAACGATGATTTCGAGATGCAGCTCACCCATACCTGCGATAATGGTCTGACCGGTTTCGGAATCAGTCCATGTACGGAAGGTCGGATCCTCCTCGGCGAGCTTGGAGAGGGCAATACCCATCTTCTCCTGACCGGCTTTGGTCTTCGGCTCGATCGCGAGGTTGATAACCGGATCCGGGAACTCCATGGATTCGAGGATGATCGGGTGGTTCTCATCGCAGAGGGTATCACCGGTCGTGGTGTTCTTGACACCGATGACAGCAGCGATATCGCCCGCGTAAACGACGTCGATATCCTTTCTGTGGTTGGAGTGCATCTGCAGGATACGTCCCATACGCTCATTCTGGTTCTTGCAGGAGTTCAGGACGGAAGTACCCTTTTCGATCTTACCGGAATAGACACGGAAGAAGCAGAGCTTTCCGACGAACGGATCCGTTGCGATCTTGAATGCAAGCGCAGCAAACGGTGCGTTGTCATCGGACGGACGCTCCTCCTCCTCATCGGTCTTCGGGTTGATACCGGTGATTGCCGGAACATCGAGCGGAGAAGGCATGTAATCGACGATTGCGTCGAGCAGCTTCTGAACGCCCTTGTTCTTATAGGAAGTACCGCAGACGACCGGAACGATGGTGTTCGCGATGGTGCCCTTGCGGATACCGCGCTTGAGCTCGTCGATCGAGAGCTCATCGCCGTTGAAGTACTTCTCCATGAGCTCATCATCGGTCTCGACGATGTGCTCGATCATCTCCGAGCGGTACTGTTCCGCTTTCTCCTGCATATCCGCAGGAATATCCTCGACAGAGATGTGCTGACCGAGGCGGTCATTGTCGTCATAGATATAAGCCTTCATTTCGAGCAGGTCGATCAGACCCTTGAAATCGCTTTCAGAGCCGATCGGCAGCTGGATCGGAACGGCATTACAATGCAGACGATCCTTCATCATGTCCACGACGCGGTAGAAATCCGCGCCCATGATGTCCATTTTGTTGACATACGCCATACGCGGGACCTTATACTTGTCCGCCTGACGCCAAACGGTCTCGGACTGGGGCTCAACGCCGCCCTTTGCGCAGAAGACGGTTACGGAACCGTCCAGAACACGCAGGGAACGCTCGACCTCAACGGTAAAGTCCACGTGACCGGGGGTATCAATGATATTGATTCTGTGCTCTTTCCAGTAAGCGGTGGTTGCAGCAGAGGTGATCGTGATACCGCGCTCCTGCTCCTGCTCCATCCAGTCCATCGTTGCGGTACCGTCGTGGGTATCGCCGATCTTGTGGTTGATACCGGTATAGAACAGAATACGTTCGGTCGTGGTGGTTTTGCCGGCGTCGATATGAGCCATAATGCCGATGTTTCTGGTTTGTTCAAGACTACAGTCTCTTGGCATTAGAGTTCCTCCTAAAATTTTACGCCCACCGGCACACTCCGTGCCGGTTCAGCAGGCAAGTCTTCCGCAGGAAAGGGAAGAAATTACCAGCGATAGTGTGCAAACGCCTTGTTTGCCTCTGCCATCTTGTGTGTATCCTCGCGCTTCTTGACAGAACCGCCGGTACCGTTGACAGCATCCATGATCTCGCCTGCAAGACGCTCCTTCATGGTCTTCTCGCTGCGCAGTCTGGAATACTTGGTGATCCAGCGCAGACCGAGTGTCTGACGGCGGTCCGGACGAACCTCCATCGGCACCTGGTAGGTCGCACCGCCCATACGGCGTGCCTTGACCTCCAGAACAGGCATGATATTTTCCATAGCCTGCTCGAATACCTCAAGCGGATCGCGGTCGGTCTTGGTCTTGACGATCTCGAAAGCATCGTACACGATCTTCTGTGCGACACCCTTCTTACCGTCGAGCATGATGTTGTTGATGAGACGTGTAACAAGCTTGGAACCGTACATCGGATCAGCCAGAACGTCACGCTTTGCGATATTGCCTCTTCTTGGCATACTCGCTTCCCTCCTTCATAAAAGATGAATTCACAGGTACTCACCCGTGCCCGCAGAGCGGGGCGTGGTGTAGGCGCCATTGCAGATAAAGAGACAGCAGAGCGGAACGCCGCCTCATACAAAAGAGTATGAATTGCTATCTATCAAATCCACAAGAGCCTTGTGGGTAAATGCGAATACTTGAATTTGCAGGATGAAGATTACTTCTTGCCTGCCTTCGGACGCTTTGCGCCGTACTTGGAACGAGCCTGCATACGGCCGTTCACGCCCTGTGCATCGAGTGTACCGCGGATGATGTGATAACGCACACCAGGCAGGTCCTTGACACGACCGCCGCGGATCAGCACGACACTGTGCTCCTGCAAATTGTGACCGATACCCGGAATGTAGGCAGTAACCTCATAACCGTTGGTCAGACGCACTCTGGCGATCTTACGCATTGCGGAGTTCGGCTTTTTCGGGGTGGCAGTCTTAACAGCAGTGCAGACACCGCGCTTCTGGGGAGAGCTGAGGTCGATCTGGGACTTCTTCTGTGCGTTATAGCCTTTCTGAAGTGCCGGAGCCGTAGACTTCTCCGTCAGACTTTTTCTGCCCTTACGAACGAGCTGATTAAAAGTTGGCATGGTTTTCCTCCTTCTTTATAAAATAGATTCATTGCGCACACAGACAGTACGCGCACATAACATTATATCTGAAATCATGCAAAAAGTCAAGCGTTTTGGAAAATTCTGCGGATTTGACAAAAAGCGCGCAAATTTCGCGCCGCAATGGTGTGAATTATCCCGATGTGCTCTGCCGACAGCCGTGATTCTAAAGCTTTCCGGAAGCGTTATGCGCTTCTTTCAGTGCACTTGTTTCCGGCAGCTTATTGCTGTAAATCGGAATTTCGCTTTGCATTTTTATTCATACTCGCTTTATCCATTGTCCTGCTGAAAAATTTTGCTGGGCGCGGGGCGCGAATGCGAGAGGGACAACCACAGGGAAAGGGGAGTCGTCGCTTCGCT
>LVAJ01000036.1 GCA_001603005.1 Clostridiales bacterium Firm_04 | reverse complement strand
GAAACTGATACGATCGTCCTGATCGACGAGCGGATCGTGACCACGACCACAACGACAACCACAACGACCACTACCACCACAACAATCGAGACTACAACGACCACCACAACAACAACCGAGACTACAACAACTACGACCACGACAACCGAGACTACGACAACTACGACCACAACAACCGAAACCACTACAAGTGAGACCACCACGAGTGAGACCACGACAAGTGAGACCACGACGAGTGAGACCACGACCAGTGAGACCACGACCAGTGAGACCACGACCAGTGAGACCACTACGAGTGAGACCACCACAAGTGAGACCACTACGAGTGAGACCACCACAAGTGAGACCACCACGAGTGAGACCACCACAAGTGAGACCACGACGAGTGAGACCACGACGAGTGAGACCACGACGAGTGAGACCACGACGAGTGAGACCACGACGAGTGAGACCACGACGAGTGAAACTACGACCAGTGAGACCACGACGAGTGAGACCACAACGAGTGAGACCACGACGAGTGAGACCACGACGAGTGAGACCACGACCAGTGAAACCACCGCACAGAACACGGCGAACGGTACTGACGCGGGCAATGTGAAGACGAACAGCGAAAGCACAGTGACCACGGCGACCACGGCAAAAACCGTTCAGACAACAGCGCAGACGATGCCGACCAACGGCGTCAACACCAGAACGGGTTCTGTCCGGACAGGCGATGATGCACCGACCGCACTGATCTTCACGATGCTGCTCATGGGCGCGACGGCAGTTGCACTCCGGAAGCGCAGAGAAGACGCGTAATCCCGCGGGAGCGTGAATCAGTCTCATAAAAACAGAAAGCGGCCGCTGCCCGATCGGGCGGCGGTCGTTTTTGCGTGATCCCATTGCACTTTTTTGCATAATATGTTAGCGAGCAGTGCCCGCCGCCGTTATAACTCCCATGAAGCAAAACAGCAGATTTTTTGCATCTCCTCCCATTGCTCTTTTTGGCATAATATGTTAGCGGGCAGTGCCCGCCGCCGTTATAACTCCCATGAAGCAAAACAGCAGATTTTTTGCATCTTCTCCCATTGCACTTTTTGACATAATATGTTATAATATGCCTGATATCATCACAAAAAGGAGTGTATTTCATGCCGAAAATCAAATGGGTAGGCATCATTCGGGATATGGACATCTATCAGACCGGCATTCTTCCGGCGCATGCGGTGCAGCTGCGGATCCCGCGCAATCTGAGCGGAACCATGACCGCAGGCACACCGTTTATCCTGCCGCCGATCCTGCTCTGCTGCGGCTCGGTCTTTCTGAAAACGCTGCTGACGGGGCGCATTCTGGTGCATCCGCTCTGGATCTTTGCCGGCGTGGTGCTCGGGTTTGTCTGCATGCTGCTGCATGAGCTGCTGCACGCGGTCGTCTATCCGAAGGACGCATATGTCTACATCGGGATCGTGCCGAAAAATTTTGCGGCGGTCGCGCTCGCGTCGCATCCGATGAAGCGGAAACGGTTTCTGCTGATGACGCTGCTGCCGGCGGTACTGGGAATTTTGCCGCTGCTGCTGTTCTGGATCTTGCCGGCAACGGCGGTCGCGCTGAACAGCATCATGTTCGGGCTTGCGATCATGGGACTGGTCAGCCCGTATGTCGATTATTTCATTGCATATCAGGTCTTCCGTCAGGTGCCGGATGACTGCTTTGTCCAGAATGAGAAGGACGAGGTGTACTATTTCACGAAGGAAGCGCCGCCTGTGCGGGAGCGCCTGCGCGCGATCGCGGAAGCAGATGCGGCAGAGGAAGCGCAGCATGATGAGGCGTTATAATGGATCCGGACAAGATTGCAAAATGGATCCGGAAGCAGAAGGTCGCGTTCCTCTGCTCTGTTGACGAAGCCGGATTCCCGAATGTCAAGGCAATGCTGAAGCCGCGGAAAACGGACGGTCTGCGTCAGTTTTATTTCTCGACGAACACTTCTTCCATGCGCGTCGGGCAGTACCGTCAGAATCCGAAAGCAAGCATCTATTTCTATCACAAAGGGCTGATCCGCTATACGGGCGTGATGCTGATCGGGAAAATGGAAGTGCTGACCGATCAGGAGACAAAGAATCTGATCTGGCGCAGGGGCGATACGCTGTTCTACAAGGGCGGCGTGACCGATCCGGACTATTGTGTGCTGCGGTTCACCGCGGAAAGCGGCAGATACTACTGCGATCTGAAAACTGAGCAATTTTCGATAGACGCACTGCGATAAATTCTGCAAAGGGGGACATGCTATGCTTTTTCACAATATATGCAGTCTGCTCTGTTCAGTTTTACTGTTCTCATTATCCGGATCTGCGGTTTCCTATTCCAATAATGACAATCCTTATCTGTTCAAAACCACAGAGTCCGGGGACGTCTTGATTCACGGTGCTGCAGAGGGATTCGAGCATGATTTTGAACCGTTATCCAACTCTTATGCGGCAGTAGGAGATGATGAATCATTCATATTTGTCCTTGCTTATGATTGGAATCGGAACAATCCGGATAAAAACTGCGGATTTGATGACACCGGTTTATATCAGAACAGTGATTCACATGAGATCATATATCAGATCCCTTCGCCGGAATATGACAGCACGGCTGTCATTTCAGAGGACGGAAATACTGTTTGGATCGTGCTTGATTCTGAGCTGCCGTTTGGAAACACGATTCCGATTGACATGACTTATCCTGTTATTCGGAAATACAGCGGCGGAGAATTGCAGTACAGTGTATCCCTGAACGATATATACAGTTCTGCGGAGAATCTGTTCTGTTTGAAAGAAGATGATATGTGTGCTGGCTATTACTGGTGCCACCTGAACAGCGTCACGCCGGAGGCACTCATCTTCAAAGATGATATGACCGAAAAGGATGTTTATATTGATCGTCAGACTGGTAAAGTAACAGGTCTTGAACAAGAAGTACCCGATCAACCGGAAGAACAGACTTCTCATGTTTGGACATTCGTGATCGCAGCGATTATTCTGATGACAGCAATCATTTTGCTGACCTTTGTACGCATGCGGAAGAACCATCAGAAAAACAAATCATAACTGAAACAGCGGCAGGTTTCATCCTGCGAATGCGCCTGACATCCCCGAAAAGCGTTCTATGACCGGCGGCGGAAACGCCCCGCAGTCAGATGCCCCGAAGCAGCACAAGGAAGTGCGGACTTCGGGGCATTTTTGTATGCGTTCGGATTCAGGCATAGCGGGCGGCGATGAGCGGCTGATCCCAGAAGATCACGCCGTCCATTTTCGCCGCAAGTGCATCGGCACGGTCACGCAGCGTTTCCATGAGCGCCTGCTCGCGCTTTTTCGAGCGCCGTCCGCGCGCTTCATAGAGCACGTCCTCGCAGCAGGCATCATAGCTGATGCCGAAATCCTCTGCATCCCGATGCGGGAAAAAGGACACCGTGACCGTGTAGCGGATATTGCCCTCGCCGGATGATGCGGTCAGCATGACGGCAGCGCCCCTGCGCGGGGTGCCGTTTGCGGTGCATTCCGCTGCAAAATACTGCTGATAAACATGGATATCGTTCATGATTCGCTCCTTTCAGATTCATGCCGGATGCGGTGCATGCAGAGCAGCATGCCGGCGGGGAAAATGACCGCGGCAAGAATGCCGGTTTTCATGTTCGTGTGGCCGGCGATCAGTCCCACGAGCGTCGGGCCGCTGCTGCATCCGATATCGCCGCCGAGTGCGAGCAGCGAGAACAGGAGCGTTCCGCCGCGCCGCAGGGATGCCGCCGCCCTGCTGAATGTGCCCGGCCACATGATGCCGACGGAGAGCCCGCAGAGTGCGCAGCCCGCGAGATTGACTGCCGGAACCGGCACCAGCGCGATCAGCAGATAGGAGAGGATGCAGAGCACCGCACTGCCGCGCATAAAGCGGTCAAGCGGGATGCGGCTGCCGTATTTGCCGTAGAATGCGCGCGCACTGCCCATGAGGATGCCGAAGGTCATCGGACCGGCAAGGTCGCCGGCGGTCTTGGAAATATGCAGCGCTTCCTCTGCGAAAAAGGATGCCCACTGACTGACCGAGAGCTCCGCCGCGCCCGCGCAGATCATCATGAGCAGGAGCAGCCGGAACATTCTGCTGCGGAACAGTTCTGCGGGCGGCATGCTTTCGGCATGCTCTGCAATGAGCGGCGCGATCGGGACGCGGCTGAACACGACGCCGTTGACTGCGGGGAGCACCGCCCAGAGCGCCGCGAGCAGCTTCCAGTTTCCGATGCCCGCGAACCGGAAGAACAGCGTTGAGAGCAGCACGACGCCGACCTGTCCCCAGCAGTAGAACGAATGCAGCAGGCTCATTGCAGTTTCTTTGTTATCCGTCGGGCAGCTTTCCATGATCGGGCTGACGAGCACTTCGAGCAGACCGCCGCCGATCGCGTAGAGGATGACTGCGGCGAGGATGCCGGCGAACGGCGGCAGGATCTCCGGCAGAACCGGCAGTGCG
This sequence comes from Clostridiales bacterium Firm_04, assembly GCA_001603005.1. GTDB lineage: Bacteria > Bacillota > Clostridia > Oscillospirales > Ruminococcaceae > Firm-04. The sequence goes on along the minus strand of LVAJ01000036.1, from coordinate 7,652 downwards.
AGCAGTCCCGCAGCGGCAAAGACATGCGCCGCAACGACTGCGCGCCGGTAACCGATCCGGTCAACCCAGAACGCCGAGAGCAGATCGACCGCGAGCTGCACGCCGAAATTGACCGTGATCAGCGCGGTGATCTGTCCGAGCGGGATGTGATACTGCCGCTGCAAGGTCAGAAAGAGCAGCGGGATAAAGTTATTGACGATCGCCTGCACGATGTATCCCGTGAAGCAGGCGCGGATCGTATTGCGGTAGGTCAAGCGGTTCCCCCTCTCCTGTTTTATGATAATGATGCGTTCACGGCGGTGTCAGTCCGTGCAGCAGACAGGCGGACGCACCGGCGCATGCCGACCGTTTTCGGAGCATCTTGCAGGTGATAGACTCGTTCCGCGGGGTGTTACTCCAAAACGCAAAAAAGGTTACATGGAATATTTTCCAAAGTTTCTCTGCGCAGATTGTGACTGTCTCCAAACTGTTCCGGAACCCCTTGCTTTTTGCGGAATGCTGTGCTATGATAATGATGGAAACACGAGGAGAACGCAGATTTTCAGTGCATGCGTGATCCCGTGGACCGTGCAGCGCGGAACTGTCCCCCGGCGGTTTCACCTGCACAGCGCACTGCCGGAAGGGCTCTGCACATCCCCGTACTGTGTGCAGAACTTGTCCGGCAGCAGCACAAGATCCTGCGGCATTGCCGCAAGTATCCCCGCAGACGAATGAAGCGTGCTTTGCAGATGCATGATGCACGGCGGCTTGCGTTTGCACATACAGAACGGAACAATTCTTCCGCATGGTTACCAATGACAGGCGATCATTTGAAAAACGCATCCATGCCTGTGAACGGTGCCCTGTCCCCGGCGGACGATTGTTCGGTTTGGTATGCAGCAGCCGCATCCCGTCAGGCAGATTGCAGAAGCGGAGCCGCTTCGATTCGCATTCAGGCATTGCAGCAATTCTGTTCCGACCGGCAGTCCGCCGGCACTCCGCGCCGAACCGCTCCGAACGGCTGTGCCCCTTCGCAGCTGAACGACAGCGCATCGGTACGCAGCATGCCGGAAACCGGCGCGTCAGCAGACCTGCTCTCCCTTTATTATACACGGATCCATTGCGGACGTCAAGCGATGCGGCTGACAAAAAACACTTATTTCCGCTGAAAAGTATTGACAATTTTGTGAATATGCGCTATAATAAAACTGTATAGCTTGATGCGGATACCGGAACCGATACCAGCCGGTATGCAGCAGAAAAATGTACAGGAAAGCGCGCAGATACGGAGAGTCAGCAGCGTGTGACGAATGCGGGATGTGTGACGGAGGGATACGCAATGCGGAAAACAAAACAAACGGCTCTGACCGCTGCGGTTTTTGCAGCGGCAATCGGCATTTCCGGCGGCGGGAGCATTGCTTCGGCGGCGGAAACCGGCAGATACCTGACCGAAACCGGTGCGGGCATCATGCAGGTGCTCTACGGCCCTGCACCGATCGAGTTCCAGAAGTTTCCGGGTGATGCAAACAACGACAAGGTAGTGGACGCAAAAGACCTGACGCTGATCAAGCGTGAGGCGCTCGGCTTGGGACATGGACTGGAATCGAGTTTTCAGACAGTCGATGATGATGAATGGAACGGCGCGGATGCACGCGCTCTGGTGCAGAAGCTGACAGGCGAATGGGATAGACCGAAGCGCCCGTATGTATTCTGGCTCTGGTTCAGACCGGTTGCGTATTTTGCGTCAGATGCGCCGGAGGATGCAGCGCAGCAGGATGCACTGATCGCTGCTGCGAAGGAAAAGCTGAAAACGATCCGTTGGGATCCGCTGAAGATCCGGACGTCTTCCGGCGAGGAAGAACGGCTCTTTATGGAGATCCACGATTACCACGATTATAATGCAGCGAAGGAAATGATTCTGAACTACGATTATTATGTGGAGCTGACAGACGGATTTGCGCCGAATGACTATGACGGCGATGACGGGGATCCGGACGGCGATGCAGAGCCGAAGGCGGAAAACTGTCACCGCACCGCGATTGATTATTCCTATACTGCGGAGAGCCGGCAGGACGATGATCCGTCAGCGCCGGTGCAATCGGAGCGGTCAGGCGGCAGCTTCAGCTTCCGGACATATGAACAGGATCCGGAAAAGGGCGATGTCTATTATGACAAATGCCTTGTCGAATGGGATGTCAATACCGGAAAAATCAAAGTCCATGATCCGCTTGAAATGTTTCGGGAAATTGTTGACTGACAGCAAGTACGGAAAAATTTGCATATTCTCTGCGGAAGGGCGTCCGCAGCAGAATGCGGCAATGGCGCGCTGAAACAGAAATGCAGTGCGAAAACCGGAAAGGATGATACGATGAAGAAGACAGCACAAACCCTGCTGACCGCGGCGATGTTCGCAGCCGCACTCGGTACAGCAGCGGCGCAGACGACAGCAAGTCCGCAGAAGGCAGCGGCAATCGGTGAAACGACTGCGCCGGAAACCACGATCACAATGCCGACAACAGAGCCGGTCGTGCTCTACGGACCGCCGTGGGTACTCTCCAGTCTGGAGGAGGAGCGGCAGAAGACCGCAACATCTACGACGACCACAACGACGACGACCACCACCACGGCAGAGGATCCCGAACTGGAAAAAGTGCCGCTGAAGGGCAAATATAACCTGAAGCTGCAAATTCTGGAAAAGGACCGCATGATGCTCGTGCCCGGTCTGGAATGTGAGCTGTTCCGCATGGAGGACGGCGAGATCATCGAACAGTGGACGACCGGCGAGGAGCAGTACTTCGAGTGCCGGAATCTGCGCTACGAGTTCAAGGACCGCAATCCGGAAACCATGGGCAGCGTGACCTACGGTCTCCGCATCAAGAATCTGCCGGAGGGCTACTCCTTTGCAGATCCGAATACCACTGCGGGAAATGAGATCGGCGTTTCGGGCGATCAGCTCAGAGATTTTCTGGACGGCACATCGCTGCGGACAACGGTTTTCCTGAAAGATGCAAACGTAACGGAAACGGCTCCCGTGACGACGACGTTTGAGGATCCGTCCACAACGGAACCGGTTGTGCTCTACGGACCGCCCTGGGTGTTCCACCAGACCGGCGATGCCGACAAGAATGATGTGCTGGATGCGCGCGATCTGACGCTCATCAAGCGTGCGGCACTTGTGGGGCCGGATGAAGGAAAAGGCATTGATTATGAGACCTACAATATCGCGGACGTCGATCACGACGGCGTCGTGGATGCAGGCGATATCAAGAAATTCCGCGAGGAGCAGCTCGGCTTCCCGGCGCTGAAACCGGAAGAACCGGTCGTGACAACAGGACCGGAGGATCCGAGCCTGCAGATCACGAGCAGCCTTGAAACAACAACGGAAACAACGATCATGACGCTTTACGGCCCGCCGGCAATTCGCGGCTGACCGGACGCATGAACGAAAACGGAACAGCCGGTGCGCCCGCGCCGGCTGAACCGGAATGATACAGATGATCCGACGGGGAGGGTTTTCTGATGAAAAAGACCATGCATACGATGATCACTGCGGCGATTTTTGCAGCCGCCGCAGGCGGAACCGTTTCGCTGCTCCCGACCGGAACAGCAAATGCTTCCAATGATCCGGCAGACGATCTGATGCACAATTTTGCGGCGGTCTACGGCCCGCCGTGGATGTTCTATGATGCCGGAGATTCCAATATGGACAGGCAGATGGATGCACGCGATCTGACGCTCATGAAGCGCGCCGTGCTGCTCGGCGAAGAAGCTGTCGGCAGCAATGCCTATCATCTGGCGGATGTCAATGATGACGGCACTGTGGATAAGGCGGATCTGCTCGCATTCCGCACGGAGAAGCTCGGCTTTCCGCAGCAGGAGCAGGAAACGACTGCTCCGGTCACAACAACACGGTCTTCGGATACGACCGAAGCGCAGACGACAAAGGCAACAAAGCTGACGACGCTGCGCACGAAGAAAACCCGCACGGAAACCACGACGACCGCTGACGAATGGATCGTTTCGGCGATCGAATTTACCGATACGGCGATCGTGCCGCTTTACGGTCCGGTCTATACGGTGGACTGGTCAAAGGATATCTTCTTTGATACAGGTTTGCCGGAGGAACCGGATAGCACTACGACGAAAACACAGACGGTTGATGAAGCAGAACCGTAATTTCAGATAATCACAACACTACATCATACTTAACATACGTGGCAGTCAGTGTCGATGCAATCCGCTTCGGCACATATGCAATATACAACTGAGAAAGGATTTTTTACGATGAAAAAGACCATGCAAACCGTACTGACCGCAGCCGCATTTGCAGCGGCACTGGGCGGGACCGCCGCATTCCGTCAGGCAGCAAAGCCTGCGCTGCCGGAACGCACCGACGCTGTACAGGCTGTTCTCAAAGCGATGCAGGAGCAGCCCGATGCCGTGACAACGACCGTCACGACCGGCACAACGCGGAGCGGGGGCAGATGGGGCGGACTGACCGACATCTCGCTGAATACGGATCTGATCTCCGATATCACGCGCAGGACAAGCACGCATGCAGAGCCGCTCTACGGGCCGCCTGCCGTGCCGCGCGCGGAGACCACGCATACCGAAACAACGGATGAGGCTGCGGAATAACAGTGCTGCATCCTGCATGCGGAATCATAAAATTTAGGAGAGACAACTATGCTCAACACGGCAATGAAAGAAAACAGCATGACGAAGCTTGCGGTTTATCGCGAAGGCTTGAAAAAAATGCCGCAGATCCGGAATCTGTTTCTGGAGCTGACGCTCCGATGTAACGAACGCTGCCTGCACTGCGGAAGCAGCTGCGGCGATGTGCCTTCGGACGAACTGACGCTCGAACAGTACAAGCAGATCCTCGATCAGCTGAAAGAGGATATGGGCACAGAGGGCTATATGCTCTGCATCACGGGCGGCGAGCCGCTTCTGCGCAAGGATTTCTTTGAGATCATGGGCTATGCGCATGAGCTGGGCTTCAAATGGGGCATGACCAGCAACGGCACGCTGATCACCGAGGAAGTCGCGCGCAAGCTGAAAGAAGTCGGCATGGGCACGATCTCGATCAGTCTGGACGGTCTGCCGGAAACGCACGATGCATTCCGCCGCACACCGAACGGCTGGAAACGCGCAATGGACGGCGTGATGAATCTGCTGCGTGTCGGCGGATTTCAGGCGGTGCAGATCACGACGGTCTGCTCGCATAAGAGCGTGCAGGAGCTGGATGCGCTCTATGATATCCTCAAAAATGTGGATATCGACTCGTGGCGTGTGGTCAACATGGATCCGATCGGCAGAGCAAAGGAGCATCCGGAGCTGCTGCTGACGAAAGAGGACTACAAGAAGCTGTTCGAGTTCATCCGCAACAAGCGGATCAACGGCGAGCCGGTCTGCTACGGATGCAGCCACTATCTCGGCATGGAATATGAGCGCGAGGTACGCGACTGGTATTTCCTCTGCACGGCGGGGCTTTACACTGCGAGCATCACGGTCAACGGCGATATCATCGCATGTCTGGACATTGAGCACCGTCCGGAGTTCATTCAGGGCAACATTCTGAAAGACCGGTTCAAGGACGTCTGGGAGAATCGCTTTGAGATTTTCCGGCGGGATCTGAGCGAGGACTGCGAGAAGTGCCGCAATTGCAGTGAGCAGAAATACTGTCACGGTGACGCATTCCACACATGGGATTTTGACAACAATTGTCCACAGGTATGCTTCAAGGATATTTTGTTTGATTAAGCGGATCGGCAGCTGTTTTCGGACGGCTGCCGATTTCTTTCTGCGGGCAGTGCTCTCAAACGCAGTCGATTCACGCACAACGCATCCAGCGCAATTTTCATTGACAGCGCAATGGATTCATGCTATAATAAACATAAATTATCTGAACAAAGGAGCAGTGCTATGAAACAGCTTCCGAAAAGCAAAATCACCGCAGTTTATATTATCGGCGCGGTGCTGATCGCTGTGATCGGCGGCGTGCTGCTGGGGATCGCGGTGCGCAATGCGGACTTTTCGTTCGGCGGCTCGTCCAAATCCTTTTTCGCAGACCTGTATTTTGTCATGGTGCCGGTGCTCTGCATCGGCTGCGCATTCGCCGATCGTGCCCTCTATGCGGAGTGGTACAAGAGCAGAACAACGCTTTGGCGGCTGCTGCGCGGTCTCGCGATCATGCTGACCGTCGTGATCTGTTATTTCATCGGCTCATTTGCGTTTGCACAGCTGCATTCGTAACAGCGTGCAGAGAAAGAGGTGAAGCGTATGCAGCGAAGACTTCGGCTGCGCTTTCTGGTCATCAGCTGGATCCTGCTGATGATGTTCCTGATCGCCGTGTGCGTCGGCGTCAGCGTGTTTCTGCATCAGTCCTCCGTGCGCGATACCGAGCAGGCGATTCATGATTCGCTCGAAACGCTGAGCTTTCCGGATCAGACGCGCGGCATGGTCGGCTTCCTGACGGACGACCACGGCATCATCCTGCAAAGACCGATGCAGTCCCATATCAATCTGAGCGTCGAAACGCTGACCGAAATGGTGCGGCAGATGAACCCGAAGGGCAGCAAGACCGTCGGAAAAATCACGTATGACGGCGTGCTGTACCGGTATATGATCGCAAAACAGGGCGTCGGAGCGGCGGGCTGCCTTGCGGAATGCTCCGCGGAGCAGGCGCTTGTCAAAACGCTGAAGCGCAATTCGATTATTTTTACGGTGCTGGGCATGTTCCTGCTGATTCCGGTCTGCCTGATGCTGTCGAAATGGGTGAGCAAGCCGATCGAAGCGGCATGGGAAAAGCAGAACGATTTTGTCTCGGACGCGACACATGAGCTGAAAACGCCGCTGACGGTCATTGCGACAAATACAGAGGCGGTGCTCTCGAATCCGAATGCGACGATCGAAAGTCAGGAGCGCTGGCTGGACAGCATTCAGGGCGAGACCTCGCGCATGGCGGGGCTGGTCGCGAATCTGCTGTTTCTCGCAAAGATCGACGCCGCGGAGATCCATCCGGCGCCCGAACAGCTCGCGATCACGGAGCTGCTCGAAGAAATGTGCATGGAGCGCGAGAGCGAGTTTTTTGAAGCGGGCAGAATGTTCGAGTACGATATGACGCCGGATCTGCAATATTTCGGCGACTGGAAGCTGATCCGCAAGATGATGGAGGAACTGCTGGCAAATGCGCGGCTCTATACGCCGGAGGGCGGAACGATCCGCATGGTCGTCAATCATGACCGCAAGCAGCATTTGCGCATCGTGCTGTCGAATACCGGCGAGCAGCTTTCCGAGGAGGCAATGGAGAAGCTGTTTGATCGGTTTTACAGAGCGGATCCGTCCCGTGCGCGGGAGACCGGCGGCTACGGGCTGGGGCTTTGTGTGGCAAAGAGCATTGCAGAGCTGCATAACGGTACGATTTCTGTGAGCAGCCAGAACGGAATCAACGTATTTACGGTGATTTTGGGACCTGTTGATCCAACGGACAGCAAAAGCGACAAAAAATGACAGAAATTTGCCCCTCGGTTTTACACTCCGAGGGGTTGACTTTTTCGGAGAAATGTGTTATTATATACAAGTCGCCGCGAGAGAGCGGAAACGCTCCGAAAAAAAAGTCGCCCGAAGGGGTTGACAAAGCGACGAAAATGTGATATAATGAGGGAGTCGCC
>LVAJ01000035.1 GCA_001603005.1 Clostridiales bacterium Firm_04 | reverse complement strand
GAAAAAACTTTCAATCGCAGCCTGAATCTGAAACGCAAGAAGTGCCTCCTTTCTCACGACTATCTCCTGAAAGTCTTTTTGGGGACTGCTTCGTAAGCGATTGCCGTGCGGGCACTGCCCGCCCGCCTTTACAAAACCGGCACATTGTGGTATAATAGAAGTATATGCACAATTGAAAGGAGCCTGATGCACTGTGCAGGGCATACGCAAACGAACATGGGCGGAGATCAACCTCGACCATGCAGCATGGAACTACCAGCAGATCCGCAAAGCCGTCCGGCAGGAAACAAAGGTCTGCTGCGTCATCAAGGCAAACGGCTACGGTCATAACGCCGTCCGGCTCGCCGCTCTCTACGAATCTCTCGGCGCGGATTTCCTCGCGGTCTCGAACCTCGAAGAAGCGCTCCAGCTCCGGCAGGGACAGATCTCGCTGCCGATCCTCATTCTCGGCTATACCCCGCCGGAATGCGCAGGCGTCCTCGCAAAGCAGAATATCTCGCAGTGCGTCTACTCCCGCAGCTACGGCGAAGCGCTCTCACAGGCGGCAATGTCCGACGGCGTGCGCGTCAACATGCACATCAAAATCGACACAGGCATGGGCAGAATCGGCTTCCAGCACCGCAACGGTCACTCCGAGCTTTCCGATGCGCGCGCGGTCTGCAAGCTCCCCTGCCTCAAACCCGAGGGCATCTTCACGCACTTTGCCGTCGCGGATGACGGCGATGCAGGCGCCGATTTCACCCTCGAACAGTACCGCAATTTCATCGACGCGATCGAAACGCTCGGCAAAAGCGGTATCCACTTTTCGCTGCGGCATTGCGCGAACAGCGCCGCGATCTTCGATAAACCTGCCGCGGACGACCTGCCCGACGTCCACCTCGATATGGTGCGCGCAGGCGTCGTGCTCTACGGGCTCGCGCCCTCTGCCGAAACGCGGAATCTCCCCGAATTGAAGCCCGTCATGGCACTGAAAAGCGTCATCTCGCATATCAAAACGATCCAGCCCGGCGATACCGTCAGCTACGGCAGAACCTATCAGGCTGCATCGCCGCGCACCGTCGCGACCGTCCCGATCGGCTATGCGGACGGCTTCTGGCGCCTCAACGGCTGCGGCAACTGCAAAATGCTCGTGCGCGAACAGCTCTGCCCGATCATCGGCAGGGTTTGCATGGATCAGCTCATGCTCGATATCACCGATGCAAAGGGCATTTCGGTCGGCGATATCGTCACCGTATTCGGCGACAGCAGCGGGCTCTGCACCGCCGATCAGATCGCCGCAAATACCGGCACGATCAACTATGAGGTCGTCTGCGCGGTCGGTGAGCGCGTCCCGCGGTTCTTTTTGCAGGACGGCGTGCCGGTCGATGTCTCGGATAACATCTGGAAGCGGTAAGCGCCGGAAAGGAGTATGTGCATGAAAAAGCTGTTTCAGGCGATCCGCAAAGGCGATCTTCACGCAGTCCGCGAACTGCTCGACAAAAAGCCGGAGCTGATCGCATGCACCGCAAAGCAGCCCCCGAAAAAGGATGACGGGCAGTCGCCTTTGCAGGTCGCATTGAAGACCGGTCAGCTTGCGATCGCGGAGCTGCTCCTCGACAGGAATGCGGACGTCTGCTTCATCGAATCGCCGGACTGCTGCAATGCGTGGCGCGCACCGGTCATCCATGACGCGATCAATGCCGCGGTCATGCTTTCGCGCTGGAATGTGTATGACGAGCTGCTGTACGGCGGGCTCAAAGTATTCAGCACGCAGGAAGATGCCTGCCGTGCGTATCAGATCCTCGCCCGGATGATCGGCATGGGTGCGGACGTCAATGCGGTCGATTCCTACGGCAATTCCGGCATCTGGCGGGCATGCTTACAGGCGCGGCAGATCCTTCCGGCGTACAATTATCAGACGGGCACGGTCTCTGACAACCGCCGCCTGACGCCGGAGCTGAAAGACGATCTCATGCGCATCTTCTCGCTGCTGCACGAAAGCGGCGCCGATTTTGACTACTGTAAACCGAATGAAACCATGTCCGTGCGGACGATGTTTGCATCAGAGCCGCTGACACAGTTTCTCACATTTTAACGCGGAAAGGGGTTCCATATGTCCAATCAGAAGCTCAGAACGATCATTTACACTGTCATTCTCGTCATCCTGATTTTCAGCGGGCTGGGGTATCTGCTCGCGCATGAGGACGGGCTGACGCAGGAAAAGGCACAGGAATACTATCTCTCGCAGCAGGCTGCATTCAATGAGATCGCGGATTACATGATCTCGAAGGAGATCTCCGCGGATGTGACCGATGTGCCGACGCCCGATCAGCATTACGGCATCCAGTCCGAGGATTCCGACGCCTACCGCAGCTTCATGAACACGCTTGTGGAGACTATGCGCGCGACCTGCAAGCGCATCCACTCGGACGGCGCTTCCGTGGAGTTCTATTTCCCCGCAAAGGGCGGACTGCTCTGCCCGCGTCATGTCGTGATCGCATACGGCGACGCAGTGGACGGCATCGGCGATTCCTCGAAGAACCGGCTCAATTCCGACGGCTGGTATTATTACCTCGTCAGCGGCAGACCGTAACGGCACGGGGAAAGGGCAGACTATGGTACACATCGGCAACGACTGGGATGCGCTGCTTGCGCCGGAATTTGCAAGCGAATCCTATCAAAAACTGCGGCAGTTCCTCATTCAGGAATACCGCACCAAGCGCATCTATCCGGATATGTATGACATTTTCAATGCACTGAAATACACGCCCTATGCGGCAGTCCGCTGCGTGATCCTCGGACAGGATCCCTACCACGGCGAGGGACAGGCGCACGGGCTCAGCTTCTCGGTACGCGAGGGCATCCAGCCGCCGCCCTCACTCGTCAACATTTTCAAGGAGATCTATGACGACACAGGCATCGACAACCGCGGCGGCACCGGCGATCTGACAAACTGGGCAAAGCAGGGCGTCCTGCTGCTCAATGCCGCGCTGACCGTCCGTGCGGGGCAGGCAAATTCGCATCACGGCATGGGCTGGGAACAGCTCACCGATGCGATCATCCGGCTGCTGAATGAACGGCAGCAGCCAATGGTCTTTCTGCTCTGGGGCAGCAATGCGCGCGCAAAGGCATCGCTCATCACCAACCCGCAGCATTTAATCCTGCAATGCCCGCATCCGAGCCCGCTTTCTGCGTATCACGGCTTTTTCGGCTGCCGGCATTTCTCGAAAACAAACGCATTTCTCACCGCAAACGGCATGCCGCCGATCGACTGGCATACCGTCCCCGCGCAGAGGTGATCCCATGACAGCACTGCGGAAAATCATGGGGATCATGGATATCATCGTCTTTGCAGCCGCGACAGCAGCGATCGCCGGTGTCTTTTATGAGGGCATGACGCTGAGATGGTACGGCTTTGTCGGGATCCTTGTGGTCTGCATGGATTACTCCTTTCTGCCGGCGACCGTCCTGCATCTCATTGCCGACCGCAGCCTGAAGGCGCGCATCCCGCATCTGTTCTCGCTGGTGCTCATCATCGCCGCGATCGCGATGAAGCTGCTCGGCATCCCCTATCCGGCACTTTTGCTGGTGTTCTGGTATTTCTACATCTGGTTTCTCTACGGCAGCCTGATCGTCCGGCGGTATGTCCGCAGGGCAGATGCAGCCTGATGCCGCCCGAATCTCACATTCCGAGGTACATATATATGAAAGCGATCCGATTATTTGAGAAGAAGCCCGTGCTCTCGTTCGAGGTCTTTCCGCCGAAGCCGAATGTCCCGATCGAAAGCATCTACGATACGCTGGACAATCTGCATGACCTGCATCCCGATTTCATCAGCGTCACCTACGGCGCAGGCGGCTCCGTGCCCGGCGCATCGACCGCCGAGATCTGCGAAACGATCATGCAGAAGCACGGCATCCCCGCGATTGCGCACCTGCCCGGCATCAACGAGACAAAGGAAAGCGTCCTCGAAAAGATCGCGGTGTTTCAGGAAAAGGGCATCGAGAATGTCCTTGCACTCCGCGGCGACCGCAATCCGGCGATCGAGCCGAAGAACGATTTCCGCTATGCCGCAGATCTGATCGCATTTCTGCGTGAACACGGCGATTTCGATATCGCAGCGGCATGCTATCCGGAGGGGCATCCCGAAGCGCCTGATCTGGATACGGATATTCTGCATCTGCGCGAAAAGGTCGATGCAGGCGCATCCCACCTGATCTCGCAGCTGTTCTACTACAATCCCGATTTCTACGCATTCCGCGAAAAGGCAGCAAAAGCCGGCATTTCCGTGCCGATTGAAGCGGGCATCATGCCGGTGACCTCGAAGAAGTCCATTGAGCGCATGGTCTCGCTCTGCGGCGCGTCGATCCCGAACCGGCTCGCAAAGCTCATGGCGCGCTATTCGGATGATCCGGCATCGCTGAAAGCGGCAGGACTCGAATACGCGATCATGCAGATCCTCGACCTGATGGACAACGGCGCGGACGGCATCCACATCTACACGATGAACAATCCCGATGTCGCGCGCTACATCATGGAGCAGATCTCCGGAGAGCCGCGCATATGAACCCGCAGGCGCTTGACCGCAGTGAGATCCTGATGTTCCTGCGGACGCCGGAGCTGGACGCGCATCTTTCGGAGATGCTGGAGAACTGCATCGAAACGCTCTGCAAAGCCGCACAGCCGCGGACGGTCTACCGCGTGCTGCCGGTCGCGCATACCGCAGAAGGCGTCACACTCGGCGGACTGCCGCTGCAGGGCGCGGATATCGCGCTGCACCTGACCGGATGCAAGGAGGCTGCATTGCTTGCGGCGACGCTCTCTGCGCCGGTCGATGCGCTGATCCGCCGCGCAGAGGTCACGGACATGACCAGAGCGCTGATGTACGATGCAGTTGCGGGCGCCGCGATCGAGCGCGTCTGCAATGATCTCGAAGCGGAGATCAAAGCAAAGTACCCCTATCCCTACTACACCGCGCGGTTTTCCGCGGGCTACGGCGATTTTCCGATCACGCAGCAGGGCGAGCTCGTGCGGCTGCTGGATGCACCCCGCAGGATCGGGCTGACGGTCACACCGCATCAGACGCTTCTGCCGATGAAATCGGTCACGGCGGTCATGGGCATGTCGCAGCAGCCGGTCAGGGACGCGCGGCGTTTCTGCTGCGGCGAATCCTGCGCGGAATGTCCCTATCACGAGGACTGCCCGCAGGCGGTGCTGGATTGAGCCCGCGATACAGAGAGAATGAAATGCGGCGACGCATTCAGATAAAAAATATAAGAAAATGCGAAAGAGGTTATCACATGGCACTTTTCAAAAAGAAAATGCCGCATCAGGTCACAGAGGGCTCTGTCAAGGAGCACCTCGATGTGATGCGCGCAAATTACCGCGAACAGCCGATCAAATCCAAGTCGCTCCCGATGCCCCTGTGGCTGCGTCTGCACAAAAAGGACGGGCTGCATGTCATCTACCGCGACAAGGATCTGCTGCTTCAGCAGGGCACGATCTGCTGGGCGTATCTGATCCAGGCAAATTCGGAGCTGTTCAATCCGAAGAACACGCTGGATCTGCCTGCAAATGTGATGTATTCGACGCATCCGTTCATGGAATCGCATCCGGAATATCTCATGGCGATCGGCGATGAGCTGACCGATTACAAGAATCAGCCGGAATCGGAGATCCCCGAAGCATTCCGGGAAATGGCGCGGATCATCACCGCAGAGACCGACCGTTCCGCCGTGGATTTCACGGTCAGCATTCCCGATCCGGAGCATCCCGGCACGATGATCGAGGATGTGGACATTCATTTCTGTTCGGTGATCGTATTCCACAAGGATCTGCCGGAATCGCATCTGGAAGGCAATTTTTATCCGGTGATCGCAGCGCCGCAGCAGACATCCGCAGTGCTGATCCTGCCGAAAGAATACTGGACGCTCGACCTCTACGCGATACAATCGTGAACCGGTGCACTGTCACTTTTCACTTTTCATTTTTCACCTTTCACTTTTCCTGCTCTCTGACTGGAGGTATGTATGGATTTTCGTACATTGCTTTTGAATGAATTTGTATTTCTGGACGGCGGCATGGGCACCATGCTGCATCTCGCGCCCGGTGAGCTGCCGGAGCGTCTGAACCTGACCGAACCGGCACGCGTGGCAGCGGTACACAAAGCCTACGCAGAAGCCGGCTCCCAGATCGTCTATGCAAACACATTCGGCGCGAATCCGCTGAAGCTTGCGGGCACCGGCGTCGATCCTGCGGAGAGCATCCGTGCAGCCGTGCGCATCGCAAAGGAAGCGGTCGGCGCGGGCGTGTGCGTCGCGCTGGATATCGGCCCGACCGGTCAGCTGCTCCCCCCTGCCGGACAGATGACGTTTGAGGCGGCATATGAATCGTTCCGCGTCATGTGCGAGGCGGGCGCAGAGGCAGGCGCCGATCTCATTGTCATCGAAACGATGAGCGACCTGCTCGAAACGAAGGCGGCGCTGCTCGCAGCAAAGGAGCATACCGCGCTGCCGGTCATCGTCACCATGACCTTCACCGAAACCGGCAGAACCTTTACGGGCTGTCCGGTCTCGGCGGCAGCAATGACGCTGGAAGGACTCGGCGCCGCGGCGATCGGCATCAACTGCTCGCTCGGCCCGAAGGAGATCCTGCCGATGATGCAGGAAATGGCAAAGTGGACGAATCTGCCGCTGATCGCAAAGGCAAATGCCGGTCTGCCCGATCCCGTCACCGGCGAATACTTCCTGACGCCGGAGGATTTTGCAGCATACATGCCGGCATTCGCGGACTGCGGCGTGCAGTTCTTCGGCGGATGCTGCGGCACGACACCGGAATTTATCACGGCGATCCGCAAAAAGCTGGAAAATCTCCGCCGCGGCAGAAGGGCTGCGCGGAGACCTGCGGCGGTCTGCTCCGGTACGCGCACCGTCCTGCTGGATATGCCGCGCGTCATCGGCGAGCGCATCAACCCGACGGGCAAAAAGCGCATGAAGCAGGCTTTGCTCGACGGCGATATGGACTATCTGCGGGGCGAAGCGATCGCGCAGACAGAAGCCGGCGCGGATATCCTCGATGTCAATGTCGGCACGCCGGGCATCGACGAAGCAGCCGTGCTCCCAATGGCGGTGCAGGCGATCCTCGAAGTCACGGATCTGCCCCTGCAGCTCGATTCCTCGGAGCCTGCCGCACTCGAAGCCGCCCTGCGCATCTACCCCGGCAAGCCGATCGTCAACTCGGTCAACGGCAAGGCGGAATCGCTCGAAACGGTGCTCCCGCTCGTGAAGCATTACGGCGCGGCGATCGTCGGTCTGACGCTCGATGAAAACGGCATCCCGCTGTCCGCGGCAGAGCGTTTTGCGATCGGCAAGCGCATTCTGGAGCATGCACAGCGCCTCGGCATCCCGAAAGAGGACGTCTGCCTCGACTGCCTGACACTGACCGCCTCGACCGGCGAAAGCGGCCCCTCGGAGACACTCTCCGCCGTGCGCCGCGTCCGCGAGGAGCTCGGTCTGCAAACGGTGCTCGGTGTCTCGAACATCAGCTTCGGTCTGCCGAACCGCCCGCTCATCAACCGCAGCTTCCTCAGCATGGCGCTGACGAACGGGCTCACGCTGCCGATCATGAATCCCATGGCAGAGGGCATGATGGACACCGTGCGCGCCTACCGGATGCTCGCGGGATACGATGAAAACTGCACGAATTTCATTGCGGCTTATCAGAATGCGGGCACAACGGCACCTGCTGCACCCGCCGCGCAGAATGACAATCTGACATTGGAAGGCGCGGTCATACACGGTCTGCGGCAGGATGCGGCGCGGCTGACACAGGCGGCGCTGGAACAGCATGCCCCGCTCGCGATCGTCAATGATATGCTGATCCCCGCGCTGGACGCCGTCGGCGCGGACTACGAAAGCGGCAAGGTCTTTCTGCCGCAGCTCATTCAGGCGGCGACCGCTGCACAGAGCGCGTTCGGCGTCATCAAGCAGCACATGCTCTCGCAGGAGAACGGCAGTCAGGCAGACAAGGGCAAGATCGTCATCGCAACCGTGCAGGGCGACGTCCATGACATCGGCAAGAACATTGTCCGGCTGCTCCTTGAAAATTACGGCTACGACGTCATCGACCTCGGCAAGGACGTCCCGCCGCAGAAAATCGTCGATACCGCGATCGCCAATCAGGTGAAGCTGGTCGGACTTTCCGCGCTGATGACCACAACGGTCGGCGCAATGGAAGAAACGATCAGGCTGCTGCATCAGCAGTATCCGGACTGCCGGACGGTCGTGGGCGGTGCGGTGCTGACCGGCGACTATGCCGAAACGATCGGCGCGGACTGCTACGCGAAGGATGCGAAGGCGACCGTCGATTATGCAAAAACGGTTTTTGGAGCATAAGATGTATCACGCAAAGGAATGCTATACGGAAACAGACGGCAGGCGCATGCTCTGGATCACCTTCGGAAACGGCGAAAAGCCGCTCGTTGCGATCCCCGGACTGCGCCTGACCGAAATGGCAGGCACGGCAAATGTCGCCGCGCTGTATTATAAGATTTTTGCGCAGGATTACCGCGTGTATCTGCCGGATCGTCCGGATCCGCTCCCGACCGGCTGCACCGTTGCGGATCTCGCAGCGGATACCGCCGCGGGCATGCAGCAGCTCGGCATCGGAAACGCAGATGTGATCGGTGTTTCGCAGGGCGGCATGATCGCGCAGGAGCTTGCAATTTCGCATCCGGAGCTGGTCAGAAAGCTGGCGCTCGGCGTGACGCTGAGCCGTCCGAATGCGACCGCCGCGGAAGCTGTCAGCGGGTGGATCCAAATGGCAGAGCGCGGCGATATGGAAGCAGTTGTGCGTGATTACGCAGCACGTGCAAGCTCGGAGAAAATGCTCCGGCGCAACAAAATGTTCCTGCCGCTTGCAATGAAATTGCAGAAGATGCTGCCGGCGGAACGGTTCACTGCGCTGGCAAAGGCATGCCTCACCTGCAATACCTACGACCGCCTCGGTCAGATCCGCTGTCCGGTGCTGGTGCTCGGCGGCGCGCAGGACAAGGTCGTTTCCGGCGATGCCTCGCGGGAGATCGCGGAAAAGCTCGGCTGCCCCTGCCACATCTATCCCGACCAGAGCCACGAGGCATATAACGAGGCAAAGGATTTCAACCGCCGCATTTATGACTTTTTTGCGGCAGAATAACGACAAAGGAGACCAATCATGCGCGCATTGATCCAGCGTGTCAGACACGCATCCGTGACGGTCGAGGGCAAGGTGACCGGCGCGATCGAACAGGGTTTTCTGGTGCTGCTCGGCGTCACAGAGACCGATACCGAACAGGAGGTCAGCATGCTCACCGACAAGCTGCTGAAGCTGCGGCTTTTTTCCGATGCAGAGGGCAAAACGAATTGCAGCATTCAGGATGTCGGCGGCTCGCTGCTGGTGATCTCGCAGTTCACACTCTGCGCGGACTGCCGCAAGGGCACGCGTCCGAGCTTTTCGCATGCGGCAAAACCGGACGAAGCAAACCGGCTCTATGAGCTGTTCCTTGCGCAGTGCAGGGCGGTCGTCCCGCACACGGACTGCGGCGTTTTCGGCGCACATATGGACGTGGAGCTGCTGAACGACGGACCGTTCACGGTCATGCTCGATACCGACGACCTCAAGCGTCCGCGGGCATCAAAATAAACGCAGATTCGCGAGAAAGGCTTCATCATGAATCTAAAAAAGCTGTTCAGCAACCTGTATCCGCTTGCCGTCACGCTGCCGTGGTATCTCCTTCTGCTCCTCCTGCTGCATCTCGACCGCTTCGACTGGACGGGACTGAAAATCCTCGCAGCAGCCGGCATGACCGCGGGCATCCTCGCGGAGATCATGCAGCTGCGGGCGCAGAACGATCTGACCGTCTATCTGAAAAAAACCGGCATCAGCATCGTGCTCGCAGCGGGATTCTGGCTGCTCTGCACCGGTACGCAGCAGATGTATGACCGCGATCATTTTGGCTTCTGGCTCAAAGACAGCGTCATCCTGTTCCGGCGTATCCTGCTGTTTCTCCCCGCCGCCGCGACGAGCGTATACTGGCTCATCGCTGCAAAAAAGCCGACAGAGAAAATCACGCTGATCCTGACAAATCCGGTAACGCATCTCGCCGTCTGGCGGCTGATTCTGAACACCTTGCTTTCCTGTCTCCCGACATAACAAGCGCAATATTGTCCATTCGGCAACAAATCAGCCCCGAAGTGATTTCAGGTCACTTCGGGGCTTTTTCATGCAATCAGACTGCGGTCAGTCCGTTGTGGACACGATATCCACAGGCTTTTCCGGTTTCGGTGTCCCGTTCTGCCTGCCTGCCGTCATGCGCACCACATAGAGCACGCCCAGCAGCAAAATCAGGCTCACGCCGAGCACCACAAACACATTCTGCACAAATCCGGAGAGCAGATAACCGACCGCACACACGCCCGCAACCGTAAAGGCATAGGGCAGCTGCGTCGCAACATGGTTCACATGGTCGCACTGCGCGCCGGTCGATGCCATGATCGTCGTATCGGAGATCGGAGAACAGTGGTCGCCGCAGACCGCACCGGCAAGGCATGCCGAGATGCAGATGATGACCATAGGCGGGATCACGCCGGTCTCTGCGACATTGGCAAGCTCCGTCGTGAATACGCCCGTCACGATCGGAATGAGGATGCCGAACGTGCCCCATGAGGTACCCGTCGCAAAGGCAAGCCCGACCGCCACGACAAACAGGATCAGCGGGAGCAGGAGCTGCACGGCATGCGCGCTCTTGACGACGCCCTCGACAAAGCTGCCCGCTTCCAGCAGACCGGTCATCGTTTTCAGCGTCCATGCAAAGGTCAGGATCAGGATCGCGGGCACCATCTGCTTGAAGCCGTCCACGATCGAATCCATGCACTCGGTAAAGGTCAGCACGCGCCGCACGAGGAAATAGCCGATGATCACGATCAGAGCGCCCAGCGAGCCGATCGCGAGTCCGAACGAGGCATCGCAGTCCGCAAAGGCATCGGTCAGCTTCACGCCGTCAAAGAATCCGCCCGTATAGATCATGCCGACCACGCAGAGCAGAATCAGCATCGCGACCGGCAGGATCAGGTCGATCACCTTGCCGCGGGTGTGCGCGGGCTTTGCATCTTCCGGATAGACCTTGCTGCGCGTGGTGAACAGATCGCCCCTTTTCGCATTGGCTTCATGCGTCTTCATCGGGCCGTAATCCACATCGGTCAGCGCAATGAAAATGACCATGACCAGCGTCAGCAGCGCATAGAGATTGTACGGGATCGTGCGGATAAACAGCGAGATGCCGTTGACGCCCTCGACCGTTCCGGCAACTGCCGCCGCCCACGAGGAGATCGGCGCAATGATGCAGACCGGCGCTGCGGTCGCGTCGATCAGATACGCAAGCTTCGAGCGCGAGACCTGATGCTTGTCCGTCACGGGGCGCATCACGGAGCCGACCGTCAGGCAGTTGAAGTAATCGTCCACAAAGATCAGCACGCCGAGCAGGAATGTGGAAAGACATGCACCTGCTCTTGTTTTGATATGCTTGGATGCCCATTCGCCGTAGGCGCGGCTGCCGCCCGCCTTGTTCATCATCACGACAATGGTACCGAGCACCACCAGAAAGACCAGGATGCCGACATTATAGCTGTCCGCGATATTCGCAATGATGCCGTCCTGCACGACCGCCGTAAACATGCCGGTGAAGCCCGTTCCGGATGCGGCAGCATAGAGCACGCCGCCCGTGAGGATGCCGATGAACAGCGAGGAATAGACCTCTTTGGTGATCAGCGCCAGCCCGATCGCGACGATCGGCGGCAGCAGCGACCACAGCGATCCGACCGCGCCGGAGACCGGTGCCTGCACACGGCAGCAGATGATAAAGACTGCCACGATCAGTGCAAAGATGATTTTGCTCAGATTCTTTTTCTTCATGACGATTCCTTTCTGTTAGGGACGCTCTGAATAAAGTATTGCTTCGCGATGATTATGAACGG
Organism: Clostridiales bacterium Firm_04; assembly: GCA_001603005.1. Classification (GTDB taxonomy): domain Bacteria; phylum Bacillota; class Clostridia; order Oscillospirales; family Ruminococcaceae; genus Firm-04. The sequence continues at coordinate 25,725 of LVAJ01000035.1, read as the reverse complement.
ACATAGCCCCTTTGGGATCCCATTTATAGAAAAGACAGATAATATGTACTTTTCACTTGCAGCATAAAGTGGGATTTTTAAGGGCTGACAGCCCTTGAGCAGGAGCTTGAGGGCAGAGCCCTCATTTCCGATCCGCCGGAGGCACTTTATTCAGTCCTTTCTGTTAGACGTATTTGCCGGACCTGTTGTCAGGAGCTGCGCGGCGATCACCGCACCGAAGACCAGTGCGCATCCCGCAAGCTCCTTTGCGGAGAGCCGTTCTTTGAGGATCAGCCAGCCGGAGAGCGCGGCGAATACCGATTCCAGACTCATCAGCAGCGTTGCCAGCGCCGGCGCAGTCTCCCGCTGTCCGAGGATCTGAAAGGTATATGCCGCGCCGCAGGACATGATGCCCGCATAGAGGATCGTGCCCTTTGCCGCAAGAATATTTTGCAGCACGGGATGCTCAAACAGCAGCATGCAGACCGTCATCAGCGTGCCCGCGGTAAAAAACTGCATGCAGGACATCACCTTGCCGTCCGCGCGCAGCCCGCAGAAGTGATCCACGGTCATGATGTGCAGCGCATAGAAAAAGGCGCTTGCGAGCACCAGCAGATCTCCGCGGTTGACGGTGAAGCCCTCGCGGATGCACAGCAGCCAGAATCCCGCGACGGCAGCGGCAATGCACAGCCACATGCGCTTCGGCATTCTGCGGTGCAGGAACACCGAAAGCAGCGGCACGAGCACCACGTAGAGCGCCGTGAGAAACCCCGCTTTGCCCGCCGTCGTCAGCGCAATGCCCGCCTGCTGCAAAGAGCTCGCCGCAAACAGCAGCACGCCGCAGCAGAGCCCGCCCTTCCGCGTCACTGCCGGATCGGCAGCGGCTTCGGCATCCGGATTCCGCCTGCCCGCCAGCCGGAACCCGCAGATCACAGGGATCAGCACAAGCCCGCCGAGCAGCGTGCGGATCGCGTTATAGGTAAACGGCTCGACATAGCGCATGCCCTCGCTCTGCGCGACAAATGCAGTACCCCAGATGACAGCGGCGGTCAGCAGCAAAAGGCTTCCGCGGAATCGTTTGATCATAGATGCAGCTCCCGTTGATTCTGCCGCATCGGGCAGAAAAATTTAATTATATTTTACCATATTCTCCAATGAAAGGCAATAGATTTTTCGCAGATGCATGATTTTTTTCGCGTATTACACAAATCGCCGCGCGCGTTTTTGGGCGATATCACAGAAAACGCCGCCCGCTCGGTTCATTCAAGCGGACGGCAAAGATTCAGCAATTTTTGCAGATCAAACGGATTCAGTGCGGCGCGCCGGAAGGATGCAGATCCTCGGAACGGCTCTGCGTCAGCGGCGTGCGCAGCGTCGCGGAGACAGCCGGCTTCACAAATTCCCACGAATACTTCGGAACATACTCTGCCTTCTTGTTCTGCTCCGGCTCGGTCTTGAGCATCTGTGCTGCGACAACAGCCGCGAACACGAGCACACAGCCGATGACTTCGCGCATCGTGAGCTGCTCATGCAGGATCAGGCAGCCGGCAACAGCCGCGATGACCGCTTCCAGACTCATCAGCATGGTCGCGACGGTCGGGGAAGTCTCGCGCTGTCCCATCATCTGCAGCGAATATGCAACGCCGCAGGACATGATGCCTGCATAGAGGATCGTGTCTTTTGCCGCTAAAATATTAGTCAGCACCGGATGTTCGTATTTCAGCATACAACCGAGCATCATAAACCCGGCGGTAAAGAACTGAACACAAGCCATCATGGTGCCGTCCGCAAACCGTTTTGAAAAATGATCGACTGCGATGATATGCAGTGCAAAGAACAATGCACAGATCAGCATCAGCTTATCGCCCTTGTTGATCGAGAAGCCTGTGCTGACACAAAGCAGATAGAAACCGGCGATCGCTGCGCCGATGCAGCCCCAGATCAGCTTCGGGATCCTGCGGTGCATGAACAGCGAAAGCAGCGGTACGATCACAACGTAGAGTGCGGAGACAAATCCGGCTTTTCCGGCGGTCGTCATGGTAATACCGAATTGCTGCAGTGAGCTTGCCGCGAACAGCAGGACACCGCAGCAGATCCCGCCCTTGACCGACTCGCGGTAATCAGGTCCGGGAATGGTAAACGGAGGTTTGCGTTCCTTCCAGACGGAACGGATCACGGCGGGAATCAGGATCAGCCCGCCGATCAGCGTGCGGATCGCGTTGTAGGTGAAGGGCTCGACGTAATTCATGCCCTCGCTCTGGGCAACGAAAGCGGTACCCCAGATGATCGCAGCCAGCAGCAGCGATATACTTCCCCGAAATTGCCTGACCATAACACAAACCTCCATTCTGAATTTATTCACATTTTATTCTGCATTTTATTGCGATATGCGAAAGTGGATCGGAATGTGTATATTTTACCATAAATGGAGTAAAAAAGCAATACTTTTCTACAACTTGCAATAAGAAATTGCGAATTTCTACCTCTTTCACAAAGTAAATGCTTTGATTTTGTGCGTTTTCACCGTAGTTGTATGCTGCTATCTTAAAATATTTCAAATGACATCATACAACTTTACCGGCACATTAAACAAAAAGCCGGCTGATTTTTTGTCAGCCGGTTTTTGCATTATAACAGAATTGCGGAATCAATCTATCATTTAAGCATTTTTGATCAGTTCGATCAGGATATCGGTCACCGTGGCGATGCCGAGCTTGCCGGTATTGAGGATCAGGTGATAGTTCGAGCTTGCGCCCCACTCCATGCCGGTGTAGTAATTATAGTGCCGGCGGCGCTGCTTATCGTGCCTGCTGACGATCGTATACGCCTTCTCCGGCGGCACATCGTAGCATTCGATCGCGCGCTTGACGCGGAAGTCCATGTCCGCGGTGATGAACACGCTGAACAGGCTCGGATGATCGCGCAGGATATAATCGGCGCAGCGTCCGACAAAGACCGCCGAGGGGTTCTCGTTCGCAAGCTTCGTGATGATCTTGCTCTGCGTCAGGAACACATAGTCCTGCGGGAGCGCCTCTGTCTCGGTGAACGGCGAATAGGGACCGCCGACGGCAACATTGAACAGGAACGAATTGGTCATGCGCTCCTCGTTCTCCTGAATGAACTTTGTGGAATAGCCGCATTGATCCGCAGTCAGGTCGATGAGCTTGCGGTCAAAAACCGGAAGCTCCAGCCGCTCAGAAATGTTCTGTGCGATCTCTCTGCCGCCGCTGCCGTATTCGCGGCTGATGGAAATCAGAATCGGTTTCATAGGAACCTCATTTCTCCCGAATATTGTTTGATATGACGGAAAAAGACTGCTCTCAGCGCTGAATTTATGGAAAAGAGATAGTCTTTCTATCATTATAGCAGAGAACGGCACGTTTGTCAATGGGCAGACAGAAAAAAGCCCACGTCACCGGCATCCCCTTCTGTGGGTGCCTCCGGCGGATCTATAATGGGACGCTGTCCCAAACCCTGCCCAAGGGACTGCGCCCCTTGGGAATCCCACTTTTGCACCCCGTCAGTCCTTTCGGGAGCTGACGGGGCGCAAAAGCGGAGTCCAGAGGACAAAGTCCTCTGGCAGGGGCTTGGGGACGGAGTCCCCATTACAAATGCATCGCAGATACCTATAAAAGGGATGCCGGTGACGTGAGAAAAAAGCCGCAGCTTCCTGCTCTGATCACGTCAGCTTCTCATATTCGCGCTTCTTCGGGCGATCCATCAGTCCGCGCACCATTTCATGCACATCCGCACCCTCATAGAGCACCCGATACAGTGCCTCGGTGATCGGCATTTCGACCTCATAGCGTTTTGCGAGCCCGTAAGCCGCGCGGCAGCAGTAGTAGCCCTCAACGGTACCGACCTGCGCCACGGCGTCCGCAGGCGCGGTGCCCTCGCCGATCAGGATACCGGCGCGGCGGTTTCTCGAATGCATCGAGGTGCAGGTCACGATCAGGTCGCCCAGACCGGTCAGTCCCGCGAAGGTATTCGTCCGCGAGCCGAGTGCCGCACCGAGCCGCTCGATCTCATGCAGACCGCGCGTCATCAGCGCCGCCTTTGTGTTGTCGCCGAAGCCGAGCCCGTCCGAGATGCCCGCGCTCAGCGCAATGACATTTTTCAGCGCACCGCCCAGCTCGCAGCCGGTCACATCGTCATTGATGTAGACGCGGAAGGTCGGGGAGCTGAACCACTCCTGCACAAGATATGCCGCCATACGGTTCGCAGACGCCGCGACCACGCTCGTCGGGATGCCTCTGCCGACTTCCTCTGCATGCGAGGGACCGGTCAGCACCACATAGGCGCCCTTCGGGAGCTCCTCTGCAAAGACCGTGCTCATCAGCTTGTAGCTTTCATCCTCGATGCCCTTGCCGGCATTGACGATCACCGTGCCCTCTTTGAGATGCGGCGCAACCTTTTTGCAGGTATCGCGCACAAAAGCAGAGGGGATCGCGAACAGCACAAGGTCGCTCTCCTCGATCACGGAAAGATCCGTCGTCAGGGCGATGCCGTTCGGGATCCTGACGCCCGGCAGCTTCTCCTTCTGCTCGCCGTCCCGCCGCATTGCCTCGATCTCCTCCGGAATCGCGCTCCAAAGCGTGACCTGATGCTGCTGCTGTGACGTATACAGCATGACTGCCAGCGCCGTACCGAAGCCGCCGCCGAGAACCGTAATGTTTGCCATGTCAGTTACCTCCTGTTTCAATCATCATCTCTGTCAGTAACGAAGTACAAAATAGATGACATAGACCCAGCTCAGCAAGCCGTGAATGATCGCCCAGCCGACCGATTTCCATGTCGTATAGCTGATGACCATTGCCAGCGCGCTGCCGAATGTAATGCCGGTTTTTGCAGCGCCTGCCGCAGCGCCGGATTTCTCCTTCTTCTGCTTTTCCATTATCGTTTTCTCCTGTTACTTATCGAGTTCAAACACAAGATCCATATACTTGATCTTGCCGGAATCGGAAAGCTCCGTCGGGATATAGCCGACATAGCGATAGCCCTTTGCGGCATATTCATGAATGATCTTGCGGTGTTCCTCGGATTTTGCACCGACCAGCTTGCTGATCTTGACATTGACAAATTCATATTTTCGCATGATGAAGCCCTCCGTTCTGTTTGAGATATCATATTCTGCGGATCATGGAATCACGCAGCTTTTTTCGTACCGATCTTGCGTTCATTGCCTGCGCGGAGCCGCTGAATATTCTCGCGGTGACTCCAGACGATCAGAATTGCCGCAATTGCGATCAGAATGGTATAGAGCACTGCGATATGCCAGTATGTGCCGCGCTGGAAATGCTCCAGCAGCAGCGTCACGGGAATGACGCAGAGCGAAGCGGTGCAGGATGCGAGCGACACATATTTCGAGCGCCACAGCACGATGCCGAACACCGCCATGAGAATGACAAAGGTGAGCGGATTGATGACGAGGAAAACGCTGACGCCGACGAGAACGCCTTTGCCGCCCTTGAATCCGTGCCAGATCGGGTACACATGCCCCAGCACGACAAAGACCGCCGCGATATAGCAGAGCCAGCGGAAATCATGGGCAGCGCCGGTGCCTTCCGCGAGCGGCGCCCAGCCGAGCGCCTTGCCGATCGCCTGTGCAAGCGCCATTGCAGCGGCGCCCTTGCAGAGGTCGATGATGAGCGTGACGATGCCGCAGCCCTTGCCGAAGCATCGCAGCACATTGGTCAGACCGGCATTTCCGCTGCCGAATTTCCGGATATCCTCATGCTTGAACAGCCGAACCGACACGATCGCGCCGCTCAGCCCGCCGAGCAGAAAGCCGATCGCCGCTGCGATCAGGATGCTGACGGCATATCCCAGTAATGTTCCCTGCATAGATTCTCTTGCTCCTAAATGATGATTTTGTGTCGTCCCGCACCGGATGCGGGTGAAATACTTTGCGCAGATCCCGCCGCACAGTTACCCCTTGCTGCCGGAGTCGTTGCCGCGCTCGCGGATAATGAACCGCACCGGCGTTCCTTCCAGCCCGAATGTCTCGCGGATCTGGTTTTCGAGATAGCGCTGATACGAGAAGTGGAACAGATCCGCGCGGTTGACGAAGAACACGAAGGTCGGCGGCTGTGTGCTTGCCTGTGTCATATAGTAGATCTTCAGGCGTCTGCCCTTATCGGTCGGCGGCTGCACGCGTGCTGTCGCATAGGCGAGCACATCGTTCAGCTTGCCCGTGGTAATGCGCATTGCATTGTTCGCGGCGACCTGTTGAATGAGCGGGAACAGCTTCTGAATGCGCTGACCGGTCTTTGCGCTGATAAACAGGAACGGCACATAGCTCATGAAGCTGAAATCATTTTCGAGCTTCTTCTGAAATTCCTGCATGGTCTTGCCGTCCTTTTCGACGAGATCCCACTTGTTCACGCAGACGATGCAGCCCTTGCCCTGCTGGTGCGCATAGCCCGCGACCTTGCTGTCCTGCTCGGTAAAGCCGGTGGTCGCGTCGATGATGATGACGGCGACCTGTGCGCGGTCAACCGCCATGAATGCGCGCAGCACGCTGTAATGCTCGACATTGTCGGAGATCTTCGCTTTTTTGCGGATGCCCGCCGTGTCGATGAACAGATATTTTCCGGTCTCATTCTCATAGGGCAGGTCGATCGCATCGCGCGTCGTACCGGCTTCATCGGCAACGATGCTGCGCTCCTCGCCTGCGAGATAGTTGATGAGACTGGACTTTCCGACATTCGGCTTGCCGATGACGGCGACCGCAATGCGCTCGCTGTCCTCATCTTCCGGCTGCTCCGGCGGGAACTGTTCGCAGACAGCGTCCAGCAGATCACCGGTGCCGTTGCCATGCAGCGAGGACACCGCAAACGGATCGCCGAGCCCGAGGTTATAGAACTCGTAGAACTCCGGGGGCGGTTCGCCGATGCTGTCGCATTTGTTGACGCACAGCACGATCGGCTTGCCGGATTTTTGCAGCATATTCGCAACATCCATGTCATTTGCGGTCACGCCGGAGCGCAGATCGGTCACCAGCACGATGACGTCCGCGCGTTCGATCGCAAGCTCCGCCTGTCTGCGCATCTGTTCGAGCATGTGGTCATCGGTTTTCGGTTCGATACCGCCCGTATCAACGACCATGAAGCTTTTGCCGCACCATTCCGCCTTTGCGTAGATGCGGTCGCGGGTTACGCCGGGCGTATCCTCGACGATCGAGAGCCGCTGCCCGACGAGTTTATTGAAAAGAGTCGATTTTCCGACATTCGGACGCCCGACCACGGCGACAACCGGCAAAGCCATAGTTTTCCTGTCTCCTTTATTAGATGTGTGTATAGATGTGTCCGCTTCGCGGACGGATTCATAATGGGGCTCCGCCCCAAACCCTGCCAAAGGGATCTATCCCTTTGGAATCCCATTATATAGCAAAAATGGGAGTAGTAGATTTCATTTTTATACTGCACTGCATGGGCGCTATAACGGCTGCGGGCACTGCCCGCCCCTTTGGAATCCCATTATAAAGAAAAATGGGAGTAGTAGATCATATTTTTATGATTTTCCCCGCAGCAATTCCGCAATTCTGTCGCGGGTGCGCATGGAATCGCAAACGATCCGGTCGCTGTTGCCGCCGCTGTAATACACGTACATGCAGTAATTTCTGATCGTACCGGTATCATCGTTCCGGTCGTCATATGTCCGGACGCTGGAGATCTCACTGCGCGGATAGGCGCAGCAAGTGAAAAAATTCAGGAAGAACTGATCGTGCACGAAGTAGAGATCCTCAAAGTCCTGCGACTGCTCCACCATACGGATAAAATCCGCCGAATTGAGCGCCCCGATGCTTTTCCGCATCTCCAGAATCTTTTTCTCATGATTGCCGAGCCCGCGGAGAAACAGGATCATCACCGTGACGAGAACCAGCACCCCGATCCACGGGAGAACGCCGCCGAATTTCGCTGCAAATCTGATCATTGCAATAATCACGATCAGGAACGCCGATGCAACACCGATCCGATACGCATTCTGTTCCTTCTTCAACTTTTCGAGCATTCTGTCATATTTCATCGCTGCACATCCTTTCCGGCATTTTGTCACATGCCCTCTGCATACCCCAGAACGGTATCGAGCAGCACATAGCCGTCCACCTTGCATTTTATGACCGGCACGCCGAGCGCCTGTTCCAGATTCTCGCGGGATTTGTCATCAAGGAACACATCGTCATGCCGCAGACAGGTCTCCGTCAGCAGCACAGCACTGCCGAGGTCGCGGTCTTTGAGCTGGTTCAGCAGATCCTGATAGGTCAGCAGTCCCGCCACAGTAATGCTGTGCCCATAGAAATCATTGAGCACCGTGATGACCTGACAGTGTACCTGCGGGAATTTTACTTCGAGATCGCGCATCATTTTGTCGAGGAACGGTGCCGCGGCGCTTCCGGTTGCGATTGTCAGAAAGCGCGCATCTCCGTCATATTCGGCATCTTCCAGCGCGTCATAGAACTCATTCATCAGATACCGCAGCATGCCGACGCCGTTTTCATACTGCGGATAGCCCTCATAGGCTTCATCGTCCGGCAGCGGCAGCTCCGCGAGCAGATAGAGCTCATCGGACGCATACACAATGCGCGAGCCGTTCGCCTGCAAACTCCAGCGCTGCACCGCCTCGATCTGCTCGATCGCGGCGCGCGCGGTCTCGACGGTAAACGCCGGAATCGGGCAGAGATGCTGCCGGAACTTGGTCATGCCAAAGGGCACAACGGCAATGCTCTCGACCGCCGGCACCATAGAAAAGAGGTCGGCGAGCGTCTTGTGCAGGTTATCGCCGTCATTCCAAGTCGGGCAGAGGACGATCTGACAGTTCATCGAAACGCCCGCTTCCGCCATGCGCCAGAGGTGCCGCAGCGATTCGCCGGCTTTTTTGTTGCCGAGCATTTTGTTTCGCAGCAGCGGATCGGTCGTCTGCACAGAAACATTGACCGTCATATGCATTTTGATGATGCGGTCAACGTCCTCATCGGTGAGGTTTGTCAGGGTGATATAGCTGCCCTGCAAAAAGGAGAGCCGCGCGTCATCGTCCTTGAAGTAGATCGTTTCGCGCATGCCCTTGGGGTTCTGGTCGATGAAGCAGAAAATGCAGTGATTGCCGCAGGTACGTTTTTCGTCCATGAGCGCCGTTGCGAAGCCCATGCCGGTATCCTCATATTCCTGCTTGCGGATCTGGACGCTCCTCTCCTCGCCCTCACGGAAAAAGCGCACATTCAGGTGCTTTTCGGTGATTGCGAAGCGATAGTCCAGCACATCGTGGATCACGGTGTCATTGACTGCGATCAGGCAGTCACCTGCACGGATCCCCGCTTTGTCAGCCGGAGAGCCGGCGGTTATTTCGGTTATTTCGATCAAAGCGCCGTCTCCGTCCTTTCATGCGTCCCCAGATTTCTGCGATAAAGAAGCGAGTGAAGGGAATTGCACCCCCGGAATCGCCGAAGATGATCGCAGCGCAAAGCTGACTCATCCCGCGGCGGCGTTACTCCTTCGCCACACCCGCAAAGCATAATGAAAAGGGGAGAAGCACGCCTCGTCCCTCTCCCCTTTTGCAATACGCTTTTGACAAAATCAGAGGATCAGTCCTCTTCGATCTTGAGTACAGCCACGCCCTTGTAGAATCCGCACTGCTTGCAAACCTTGTGGGGCGCTTTGTAAGCGCCGCAGTTGGAGCAAGTGCTCATTGCGGGCATTGTCAGCTTGCTGACAGCGGAACGGCGGGTATTGCGTCTTGCTTTGGACACTTTAGCCTTCGGTACTGCCATTGTCGGCACCTCCTTTTATTATTGCGTAATTTTGACTGTCTTACTGAAAATCCAGTGTGATATCCGCAGAATCGCAGCCGCAGTCTCCGTCGTTGCGGTTTTTGCCGCAGACAGGGCAGAGCCCTTTACAGTCCGGACGACAGAGCGTTTTCGTCGGCAAAGACAGACGCAGATCTGTCATTGCGACCTCTGCGAGATCCAGCATCGCATCCGGTGCCAACAGATATTCGGCATCATTTTCCTCAGAAGCAGTTTCCGTCACGATCACATGCTCGAATGTTTCGTCAATGGGATCAGAAACGGGCGAAAGGCAGCGGTCGCAGATGAGCTCCGGCACACAATGAAGGCGATAGCGCATCATCAGTACACCGGCACGGTTTTCCAGCACGCCGTCCATTTGCGGCTGCTCGGTACACGGCAGCCCGTAGAGGGCAGTCGTTTCCGCGTCGATCTGCTTGGAAACAGTCCGTTTTTCATCGGGACGCAATAGCAGCGACCGGATCGAGATCCGGTACTCTGAAGCTTCCTGCATGGGTTTCAACCCGCCTTTCGGTCTTCCGCGGCATTCATGCATCACATTTTACGCATAGCATTACGCAATGATTATACCAAAAACGCCGCGTTTTGTCAATTGTCTCTTGGAAATTGTGGATATTTCCGCTAATTTTTCGATCAGTCAGCCTGCGGAATCAGGTATTTGAGCACAGACTCCGGCAGATTCTCATTGTCCTCGGAAACGGTAATGATCATCTGAACATCATCGCCGGTGAGGATATCGAGCTTTTCGAGCAGACCGCCCAGCTCATCGAAGTTTCTGCCGCCGATCTTGAGGATACCGTCCACAAAGACCTCTTTGATATCGTAGTTGCCGGCGAGCACGCCCGCGACAAAGCCGTACAGCATATCAAAGCCGTTGATGTTATAGCGCTCTGCGTCAACAAGGCGAACCTTGTGGTTGACGCTGTAGGTCAGCTTCATGCACTTTTCGATGCAGATGATATCGCCGGTGGAAGCCTTCACTGCGTCGTCGATCATACCCAGCAGGATCTTGGTCTTGCCGGAGCCCTTTTTTCCGGTAATTACTTGAATCATGGTAATTCTCCCTTCGTTATTTCAAATTCGTGCGCCCGCTGCGGAAAGCAGCAGAGCGGCATGGATTTTGGGAACGTGTTTGGTTTTAGTGAAGCTTCGCTTCCAGCGCAGCCTTCATGTCCTCATAGCCGGGCTTGCCGAGCAGTGCGAACATATTCTTCTTATAGCTTTCGACGCCGGGCTGATTGAACGGATTGACACCGAGCATATAGCCGGAGACGGCGCAGGCTTTCTCGAAGAAGTAGATGAGCCAGCCGAGGGATTCCTCAGCAGTATCGTCCATTTCAAGGACGATGTTCGGAACGCCGCCCTCCGTATGTGCGAGGATCGTGCCCTCCAGTGCGCGGCGGTTGACCACGCTCATGTTCTGACCGGTGAGGAAGTTCAGACCGTCCGCATTTTCCGCATCCGGTTCCAGGAACAGATCCTGCTTCGGCTGCTTGATATCCACGACGGTCTCAAAGAGGAGTCTTGCGCCGTCCTGAATATACTGTCCCATCGAATGCAGATCGGTAGAGAAGATCGCAGAAGACGGGAACAGACCTTTGTTGTCCTTGCCTTCGGATTCGCCGTAGAGCTGCTTGTACCACTCATTCATCATTGCCATGGAAGGATCGTAGCTGACGACCATTTCGACAGCCTTGCCCTTGCGGTAGAAGATGTTGCGCAGTGCTGCGTACTTGTAGCAGTCATTCTCGGCAAACGGTGCGGTATAAGCCTTCTGTGCAGCCGCAGCGCCAGCCATGAGCTTGTCGATGTCGCAGCCCGCAGCCGCGATCGGCAGCAGACCGACAGCCGTCAGAACAGAAAAACGCCCGCCGACATCGTCCGGAATGACAAAGCTCTCATAGCCCTCTGCATCTGCGAGGTTCTTCAGCGTGCCGCGCGCCTTATCGGTCGTGCAGTAGATGCGCTTTTTCGCCTCATCCTTGCCGTACTTATCCTCCAGCAGCTTCTTGAAGATGCGGAATGCAAGTGCAGGCTCGGTCGTCGTGCCGGACTTGGAGATGACATTGACCGCAAGATCTCTGCCCTCGCAGATCGACAGCACTTCGTTCAGATAGGTCGGGGAGATATTGTTTCCGACATAATAAATGTCAGGGGTATCCTTCTTCATATTATTATAGAACGGAGACTTGAGCAGTTCGATCGCAGCGCGCGCGCCGAGATAGGAACCGCCGATGCCGATCACGATCAGCACATCCGCCTGCTCCTTAATTCTCGCAGCAGCCGCCTTGATACGGGCAAACTCCTCCTTGTCATAATCGGTCGGCAAAGTCAGCCAGCCGAGGAAATCGCTGCCGAGACCGTTCTTCTCATGCAGCACCTTAGCCGCAGCTTCCGTCTGAACGGCGATCCCCTTCATTTCCTCCTCGCCGAGGAATCCGGTAAGATAGCTTGTATTCAGCTTCAAAGCCATGTTGTAACATCCTCCACATTGATATTTCCGTGCCGATCCCCGCACGGCAGGGTGTACAGAACACACCGTCTGCCCGCCGATTTCCGGAAGGCGACAGTATCACCTATACACTTATATTTTACTATAGTTTTCCCAAGATTGCAAGTGCTTTCTGTCTTTTTGGCAATTCTGCTAAATTTTTCTCCCGCGATTGAACATATTGCCTAAATCGGATAAATCGCCCGCAGGATCGTGCCGACAGACAGCAGACAAAAAAAGAAACCCCGCGTTCCGGTAAACGCAGGGTTCCCGTTGAGAGACTTTTTTGCGCCGAAAACCGCGCCGCGCAGCATACATATCCCCTTCTGACATGTCTGCATGCGGGCATGACTGCTTCCGGATCACATTTTACGGGCAGCAGTCCGATGCCTTGCCGGATCAGCTGCCGGAGAAGTTGTAATCCTCCGCAAGCAGATTCACGGACTTGAAGAACTTATGGAAGTAGATGAACGGGCCGACAACGATCAGCGAGCCGAGGATGCACCAGAGCCAGAAGTCCTTTGCACCGAAGCTTGCCATCACACCTCTCTGATCGAGTTCATTGCCGATTCTTGCCGAGATCCTGTGCATCCAGACAAGCATCGCAATGCCGAGCGTGATCGGTGTCAGCAGGAAGAACACGAGCAGATAGTTCATGGTCTTCTTGCCGTCGTGTTTGGTCGCGATGGTATTGATGTCGTTTCCGACTTGCGTCATCACGACGAGGCCGTAGATCCCGAAGGTAACCAAAGAGAGAAGAAAATATTTCCACATCGAGCGATTTGTACGAAGTTGCATAGTGCAACCTCCTTTCTGAAATAGAAAAAATCGTAGGATGGGATGGAATGGTAAATACATTATAGCAGATTCGGAGCCTTTTGTCAATTGTTTTGGAGCATTCACAAAAAATTTACAATTATTGCAGTCTGCGGCGCCGTTTTCCGGCAGCAGCGAATCATTCAGAAATGTAACATTCTCCGAAAAGCGCATGACCGGTCTTTCGCAGAGTGTCCGGACAGATTCAACGGAACAGCGCGGAAAGAAGCATGCGGAGCGCCCGCCGGAAATCCCGCCGCGGTACATCCTCCGCAGCGGTCAGCGGCACCTCGCAGAGCAGCGTGTCACCGCAGTAGAATGCAGCCGTTCCGAGCTTCTGCCCGCACCGCACGGGCGCCTCCGCATACGCCGGCAGCACCGCCGCGGTACAGATCCGCCCGTCTTTCGGCACCGCGACCGCGCAGAGCGCGCCGGTCTCCGCAAGCACCGCCTCTGCCGTACCGTGCTTCACAGGCAGCGGGCGCAGAAACTCCGCCGAAAAATCCGGCGTCGTCACGGTATACCCCGAAAAGCCCTGTGCCAGCAGCTTTTTCGCGATCGAAAAGCGTTCATCGTCATCCGCACAGCCGAGCACCACGCCGATCATCCGCACGCCGTCCTGTTCCGCCGCCAGACAGAGCGTATAGCCGCTCGCATCGCCGTGTCCGGCTTTCATCCCGCAGATGCCCTCATAGGTGCGCGTCAGGCGGTTTTCGGAGACCAGCTCCGTTTCGCCGTCCCGCAGCGTGTCCCGATAGGCAGTGAACAGCGGCTCCAGCCAGTCGAACGCCAGCAGCGCACGGCAAAGCAGCGCAAGGTCATAGGCTGTCGTCACATTTTCCGCCGAGATGCCCGTGCAGTCCGCAAATCGCGTCTGCCGCATGTTCAATGTAAATGCCGCCGCATTCATGTCGTCAACAAACGCCTGCTCCGAGCCGGACACCGCATGTGCCAGCGCGATGCAGGCATCATTCGCATTGCCGATGATGACCGCTTTCAGCAGATCGCGCACCGACATCTTCTCCCCCGCCCGCAGCCAGACCGTCGCGCCGGGATACCGCTCCGCAGCAGCCGGAACCGTGATCTGCGCATCCGGATCGAGCTGCTCCGCCGCCAGATACACCGTCATCAGCTTGGTCTGCGTCCCCGCAGGCACCTGCAGATCGGCGTTCCGTCCGTCAAGCAGCATGCCGGTCTGCGCCTCTGCAAGCGCCGTCACATATTCCTTCTCCTGCGTATCCGCCGCAGCCCGCACATGCAGCGGAATCAGCAGCAGGACCGTCAGGATCACCGCAGCGATCTGTTTCATCGGATCCCCCCTCACAGCAAAAGCATATGCACCGCCCGCAGAAAACAGAAGCGCCCGCCGGCAGAACGTCAGCGGGCAGTGCGTCAGCTTTCGCTGCGCGGTTCTTTTTTGATCCCGAACATCATGCGGAGGATCCCCGCAAGCAGCCGCGGACTCCGGACAACAACAATTTTCATCTGCGTATCCCTCCTGTCGGTTGATACTGCATCATATGCCGCCGTTCGGAAATTGGTGCAGATTCACGCATTCCGCACCGTAAACTGACTTGCAATGCGCCGTTTTGCCTGCGGCGGGGTATACACCCATTCGTCCATATGACTGCCGCTGAAAAAGTACCGCATCGGCAGCGGCGGGCAGGGTTCGTCAAACACATCCACGATCGCCAGCTTGATCTTCATGCGCTCCGGCACAATGCTTTTGATATAGACGCTCGCATGCTGACCGGCGCGCACATCCTGCCGCAGATCGGCAAGCCCCGCCAGATTCGGCGCCAGCTCAATGAACACGCCGTAATCCTCCACCGAACGGACAATGCCCGCGACAGTTTCGCCCGCAGAAAAGCATGCCGCATTCTCTGCCCATGTGCCGAGCAGCTCCTTGTGCGTCAGCAGCACTCTGCCGTTCTCGAAGCCCTTGACCATGACGCGGATCTCCTCCCCGACATGGAAGCGGTCTGCCGGATGCGAGATCCGCGAGACCGAGATCGCGTCAATCGGGATGAGCGAGGGCACGCCGCAGCCGATATCCACAAAGCAGCCGAACGGCGCGAGATGCGTCACGCGCGCCGGAATAACATCGCCCGGTTTCAGGCGGCTGATATAATCCGCGCGGCAGTGCTCCTGCTGGAGCCGCCGCGAGAGCACCGCATAGGGTGCGCCGTTTTCGTCATGCTCGATGCGCAGCACCGAGAAGCAGACCGGTTTGTTGACGCGCGAGATCAGCGCAATGTCGCGCGTTGTGCCCTCGCTGATGCCGAGCGCGCCCTCTGCCCGCGGGATCAGCCCGTGCATGCAGGGCAGCTCGACATGCAGATTATGCCCGCCGTCGCAGACGCGCACGCGAGCCTCCAGCCGCTGCCCCGTCGCGATCGCTTCGCGCAGCCCCGCCTCCGAGCCGATCGCTGCGGTATTCTGCGGGGATTCCAGCAGGCTCCCCTCCGGTAAGTAACAGGATTGCTGTTCCATTTCGACCTCCAATGATTCTTCTTTCCGGTTTGTTTGGGTATCAGTCCGGCGCGGCACGGAAAACTGTTTTCGGCATCCGGATGCCCGCCGCGATTCCGATTCCATTTTACGCAGATCTGCCCGCGAAAAAGCGCGATTTTTCTGCACTTGCCGAAAATTGCTCCGGCAATGCGTCGAAATTGCGGTTTTCCCGCCGGATCCGTACACCTGTCCGCCGTACACGGACAGTTTCCGTCGTTTTGGATCATGCGATTTTCGTCGCAAATACGCGGAAAATGTCGAGTTAGCTACGTCTACTTCATAGAAACATACGAAAAGATGTCTGAAATGTTGTGCACTTTTCACCTTGATTTTTTTGCAGAAATGTAGTAGAATCATTAAGGCTACGTATGAGTGCCGATCTATCAGGTCTTGGCGCCCCGCAGCTATACTATATATAATTATATATCCGGTTTGTACTGCCTGCCCGGCTTGCAAACCACATCAATTGTTTCTCAATAAAAAAGGAGGAAACGATTCTTATGGCAAAGAAAATCGCAACCATTCCCTTTACCGGTACGGCCGAGCAGGAGCAGGAGCTCCGCGCGACCATCGACGCACTGCGCGAGGATCCGGGATGTCTGATGCCGATCATGCAGAAGGCGCAGGAAATCTACGGCTATCTGCCGATCGAGGTTCAGACACTCATCGCAGAGGAGCTGAATATCCCGCTGGAAAAGGTCTTCGGCGTCGCTACCTTCTACGCTCAGTTCACGATGTCTCCGAAGGGCAAGTACCGCATCTCGGTCTGCCTCGGTACCGCATGCTACGTCAAGGGCTCCGGCATTGTCATGGAGAAGCTTGAGGAAGCACTCGGCATCGAAAGCGGCGAGATCACACAGGACGGCAAGTTCTCGCTCGATGACTGCCGCTGTGTCGGTGCATGCGGCCTTGCACCGGTCGTCACGATCAATGACGACGTCTACGGCAGACTCACCGGCAATCTCAAAGAGGTTCAGGACATTCTTGCAAAATATGCCGATTGACATCGGAACAGCAACTTTTTAGGAGGTTTACTATGAAGACTTTGCAGGAGCTCACTGCAATCAAGGAGGAAATGCGCAAGGAAATGGCACTCCGTCTCGGTCAGCAGGCTGACGGCGCCAAGTACAAGAAGCATATCCTGATGTGCGGCGGTACCGGATGTACCTCGTCCGGATCCATGAAGATCGCAGACGAGCTGGAAAATCAGCTGAAGGCAAAAGGCATCGACAACGAGATCTTCGTCGTCCGGACAGGCTGCTTCGGTCTTTGCGAACGCGGCCCGATCATGATCGTGTATCCGGAAGGCTCTTTCTATACCCATGTCAAAATGGAAATGATCGACAGAATCGTTGAGGAGCACCTCATCGGCGGCAAGCCGGTCAAGGAGTTCCTCTATGACGAGACCGTCAGCAAGGATTCTGATGAGATCAAGTCTCTGAATGAGACCACTTTCTATGCAAAGCAGAACCGTGTTGCACTGCGCAACTGCGGTGTGATCAACCCTGAAGATATCAACGAGTATATCGGCAGAAGCGGCTACGAAGCACTGCATAAGGTGCTCACCTCCATGACGCCGGATGAGGTCATCCAGGAGATCCTCGATTCCGGTCTGCGCGGCAGAGGCGGCGGCGGCTTCCCGACCGGTATGAAGTGGAAGCTCGCACGCAACATCGTGCCGGATGCAGATATCAAGTATGTCTGCTGCAACGCCGACGAGGGCGACCCCGGTGCATTCATGGACCGTTCCGTTCTGGAAGGCGATCCGCATGTCGTGCTTGAGGCAATGACCATTGCCGGCTTCGCGATCGGTGCATCTCAGGGCTATATTTATGTCCGTGCAGAGTATCCGATCGCCGTCGAAAGACTCCGCATCGCGATCAAGCAGGCAAGAGAAACAGGCATGCTCGGCACCGATATCTTCGGCACCGGCTTCAGCTTCGATATCGACCTCAGACTGGGTGCAGGCGCATTCGTCTGCGGCGAGGAGACCGCTCTGATGACCTCGATCGAGGGCAACCGCGGTGAGCCGCGTCCGCGTCCGCCGTTCCCGGCAGAAAAAGGTCTGTATCAGAAGCCGACCATCCTCAACAACGTCGAAACCTATGCAAACGTCCCGCAGATCATCCTCAAGGGTGCAAAGTGGTATGCTTCCATGGGTACCGAGACTGCAAAGGGCACCAAGGTCTTCGCACTCGGCGGCAAGATCAAGAACACCGGTCTGGTCGAAATCCCGATGGGTACCACCCTGCGCGAGATCATCGAGGAGATCGGCGGCGGCATCCCGAACGGCAAGAAGTTCAAGGCTGCTCAGGCAGGCGGTCCTTCCGGCGGATGCATCCCGGCAGAGCACTATGACGTCAGCGTCGATTACGACAGCCTCTCCAAGATCGGCTGCATGATCGGTTCCGGCGGTCTGATCGTTCTGGACGAGGACAACTGCATGGTCGATATCGCAAAGTTCTTCCTGCAGTTCACAATGGATGAATCCTGCGGTAAGTGTACACCGTGCCGTATCGGTACCAAGCGTCTCTATGAGATCCTCGACAAGATCACACAGGGCAACGGCGAGCTTTCCGACCTCGATAAGCTCGAAGAGCTCTGCCAGTATATCAAGGCAAACTCCCTCTGCGGTCTGGGACAGACTGCGCCGAATCCGGTGCTCTCCACCCTCAGATTCTTCCGCGATGAGTATGTCGCGCATATCGTTGACAAGAAGTGTCCGGCAGGCGTCTGCAAGTCGCTGCTTCAGTATGTCATCGACAAGGATAAGTGCGTCGGCTGCGGCATGTGCGCAAAGCAGTGCCCTGCATCTGCGATCGAGAGAACCGATTACATCGCACCGAAACACAAGCTCGCTTCCTTTGAAATTGATCAGACGAAGTGCGTGAAGTGCGGCGCATGCATGGCACAGTGCAGACCGAAGGCAATCAGCAAGCAGTAAGGGAGGCTTCAGGACATGAGTGATACGATCAATGTAAAAATCAACGGCTTTGCAGTACAGGTCCCGAAGGGTTCCACCGTGCTCGAAGCTGCCAGAGCGGCAAGCGTCACGATCCCGACGCTCTGCTATCTGAAGGATATCAATGAGATCGGCGCATGCCGTATGTGCATGGTCGAGGCTGCCGAAATGCGCGGCCCGAATCTCGGACCGGCAAGAATGGTCGCAGCCTGCGTCTATCCGGTCACCGAAGGCATGGAGGTGCAGACCAACTCCCCGAAGGTGCTGGATTCCCGCAGAAAGACCATGGAGCTGCTGCTCTCGAACCATGATATGAAATGTCTCTCCTGCGTCCGCAGCAAGAACTGTGAGCTCCAGAGACTTGCACATGACCTCGGCATCACCGATGCAGATGTCTATAAGGGTGAGCGCACGGAATATCCGATCGACGATTCCGCTGCACACATGATCCGCGACAACAACAAGTGCATCCTCTGCCGCCGCTGCGTGGCTGCATGTTCTGTCACACAGGGCATCGGCGTCATCGGCGCAAACGAGCGCGGTTTCATCACCAACATCGGTTCGCAGTATAACAAGCCGCTCGCAGAGACTGCCTGCGTCTCCTGCGGACAGTGCATCACCGTCTGCCCGACCGGCGCTCTTACCGAGAAGGACTTCACCGATGATGTGTTCAAGGCAATCGCAGATCCGACCAAGCATGTCGTTGTCCAGACGGCTCCGTCCGTCCGTGCAGGCCTCGGCGAATGCTTCGGTCTGCCGATCGGCACGAACGTCGAGGGCAAAATGGTCGCAGCACTGCGCAGACTCGGCTTCGATGTCGTCACCGATACCAACTATGCAGCTGACCTCACCATTATGGAGGAAGGCACCGAGCTGATCGAGCGAGTCACCAACAACGGTGTGCTGCCGATGATCACTTCCTGCTCTCCGGGCTGGATCAAGTTCTGCGAGCATTACTTCCCGGATCTGATCCCGAATCTTTCCACCTGCAAGTCCCCGCAGCAGATGCAGGGCGCGGTCATCAAGACCTACTATGCAGAGAAAATGGGCTGGGATCCGAAGGATATCGTTTCCGTTTCCGTTATGCCGTGTACCGCAAAGAAATTTGAGATCGGCAGACCGGATCAGTCTGCATCCGGCTATCCGGATGTCGATATCGCACTGACCACCCGTGAGCTCGGCAGAATGATCGAGCGCGCAGGCATCGACTTCAATGCTCTGCCGGATGAGAAGTTCGACGATCCGCTCGGCATCTACACCGGCGGCGGTCTGATCTTCGGTGCAACCGGCGGCGTTATGGAAGCTGCACTCCGCTTTGCTGTTGAGGCGATCAGCGGCGAAAAGCTTGCAGGAGACAAGGTTGACTTCAAGGAAGTCCGCGGTATCGAGGGCATCAAGGAAGCATCCTACACCGCAGGCGGTCTGACCGTGAAGGTCGCAGTTGCAAGCGGTCTGTCCAATGCACGCAAGCTGATGGAGAAGGTTCGCGCAGGCGAGGCTGATTATCAGTTCATCGAGATCATGGCTTGCCCGGGCGGCTGCGTCAACGGCGGCGGTCAGCCGATCCAGCCGGCATCTGTCCGCAACTTCATCGATCTGCGTGCTGAGCGTGCAAAGGCACTCTACAGCGTGGACGAGAGAATGGAGCTCCGCAAGTCTCAGGACAACCCCGCAATCCAGACGCTCTACAAAGAGTTCCTCGACAAGCCGGGCAGCCACAAGGCACACGAGATCCTGCATACCAGCTATGTTGCAAGAAAGGTTCACTTCTGATTCTTTCTGTGATACAGTCGAACCGGTCAGGGCAAAGCGCTCTGACCGGTTTTTTATCTCTCATGTCAGGAATCGGGACGGAAAGCGTGCAGTTCTTCGCAGAATCGACAAAAAATGACGGTTTTGCTTGACGAAGCACCCGTCCTGTGATATGATAAAGAAAAAAACAGAAAGGATACGATCATGTCAGACGATATGTTCCGCATGCCGGAATTTCCGACGGATGCACCGCAGCCGCAGCAGTCCCCTGCTCCGGAGCCCGTGCAGCCGGTTTCACAGATCCCGCCGGTGCAGCCCATGCAGCAGCCTGCGCAAACTCCGCAGATCCCGCCGGTACAGCCCATGCAGCAGCCCGCGCAGATCCCGCAGATCCCGCCGGTGCAGCCCATGCAGCAGCCCGCGCAAATCCCGCAGATCCCGCCGGTGCAGCCCATGCAGCAGCCCGCGCAAATCCCGCAGATCCCGCCGGTGCAGCCCATGCAGCAGCCCGCACAAATCCCGCAGATCCCGCCGGTGCAGCCCATGCAGCAACCCGCGCAAATCCCGCAGATCCCGCCGGTGCAGCCCATGCAGCAGCCCGCGCAAATCCCGCAGATCCCGCCGGTGCAGCCCATGCAGCAGCCCGCGCAGATCCCGCAGATTCCCCAGATCCCGCGCATTCCGCGGCAGTATCCGGATGATTTGCAGCGAAAAATGGAGCATTTTGCGCCGGACACGATCCGGATGCTCTCGCTCCCGCAGATCTCTCCGCATGAAGCGGAAACTTGCAGGCACAGGCTCGAAAAGCCGTGGTACCGCAGGCTGATTTTCCTGAATGTGTTTCTGATTCTTTTTACGATCCTGCTTGTTTTTGCATCCTATGACGATTACCGGAAGCAGGTTTCCGAGTTTCAGTCTGCCGTCCTGACGGATCTTGTGGCAGGCAATCAGGATGATGACGAAAGTGCCGATACAGAAGAAGATACAGACAAGGCAGAGGCGCCGGATTATGAGAAATTTGCGGAGGAAATACCGCTCGGCTTCAAAATGCTCGGCTACGGTCTTGCATTGCTCATTTTCGGTTATCTCGGTCTCTACTCGCTCAATGCGCAGGTGCGTTCCAGAAGCGTGAAGGTCACGGAGCGCAATTTTCCGGAAGTCTATGCGCTGATCCATTCGTTCTCCGACCGGCTCGGCATCCGGGCGCCGGATGCGTACATTGTCTCGGAAAGCGGCGTTCTCAACGCGTTTTCGGCGTTTTTGTTCCGGCGGCAGTATATCCAGATCAACGCCGAGGTTTTCGAGGTCGGTTACCGCGAGCACAAGGATATCAACGCACTTGCGTTCATTATCGCGCACGAGGTCGCGCACATTTACTACGGGCATGCGACGCTGCATTATCATCTCTGGATCTGGTTTTCGCAGTCGTTCCCGCTGTTCGGCGCGATCGCCTCGCGCACAAGAGAATACAGCTGCGACCGGCTTGCGCAGCGCCTGACGAATTATGACGGTGTTGCTTCGATGTTCATGCTGATCATGGACCGGCATGTTTATCAGATGGTCGATGTGCAGGATTATCTGGACAATGCGGCGCGCGAGGGCGGATTCTTCCTGTGGCTGGTGAATCTGGTCTCGACGCACCCGATCATGCCGAAGCGCATCCGTGCGCTGGCGAACTGGAACGGCAGCGGGGAGTTGTATTAAGGTATCGCTGCGCAGCGGGGAGCCCCCGCGGGCATTTCCCTCCGGGCGCGGAGCCCGCGCTGGCATATCCCTCCGGGAGCCGGCAGCGTGGCTCTCCCATTTTTCGCGGTACACGCCGCTAGACGCGGCTTCTCAAAGGTTACTGCTCCCAGCATTTGCGCTCCGCATGCGGAACAGGAACACACGCCCCAGTTCCCGCGAGCGTAACCGGCGCGCATCAGTATGAAAGTTTTGATCGAACTTTTCCAAAAGTTCGCGGAGTCCAGAGTGAGTTTGCTTGCAAACTCATAGCGAAGCGTGCAAGAGCCTCTGGTCGCTCACGTTTGCAAGCAAACTGAGCAGTTTTGCTTCGCAAAACATGCTCTCCGCAGTGAGCGGAACACCCCAGCGTTCTATTTCGGGCTGAAAGAGGCTTGGAGAAAGCCCCCCTTTCTAAAAGGGGCAGATTTCTCCATTCTAAATCGCATCCGCGAAGCGGATACCGCGGACATACATCCTGACATGCAACCGGACATCCACAAATCTGGCATGCATCAAACATGCAAACGCGGCATGCACAAATCAGACATGCATCGCAACATTCAAAATTGACATGCAAACGGATACGCATACAAAAAGTGAAAAGCAAAAGGAGCGTCACCAATCACGCACAGCAGCATAACACAAAAACCGGAAGCGAACATTCCAATCGCTTCCGGTTTGTTTTATCATATCAATCGCTTATTCAAGCACATCCAGTCCGTCGCAGTCGGCAAGCTGATTTTCAGCAGCTACCACGCAGACAGCGCCCTTTTCTGCGAACGTGTCCCAGACCTTGCAGCTTTCCAGCAGCGACTCCCGCGTGACGGAAAGCATCTGCCGGCGCTCTGCCGCAAGCTCCTCTCTGGTCTTGCCGCTCACCCAGAGCCCGTCAGCCAGCAAGCCCTCATCTCTCGGCGAACGCAGCGGATCCTCGTCCGAAACCGTCGAAATGATGAACTTGTCGATCGGCTCGCCGCTCTCGCAGAACTGCCGGATATAATCCGAAATGCCGCCGTTTGCTGCAAGCGATTTTGCCGGCGACGGATCGCGGTAGGAGTACGTGAAGATGCTGCTGTCCGGCAGCGCCGAAATACCGGTGCCGTAAGCGCCGCCCTGCACGCGCACAACGTTCCAGAGATAGCTCAGCGAGATCAGCTTCGCCGCAACACGCCAGCCCGCATCGTACTGCATGCCGGACGACTTCATGCGGTAGCCCTGCACCGCAAAGCCGATCTGCGCGGGGATCCGGCAGCCCATTTTTTCCGGCAGCGCCTCGGCATAGGCAGCCGCAGCCGGAACCGCGTCCCCTTCCGGCAATGCCTGAAGCAGCGGCGTGATATCGGCATCCTCTGCCGCCGTGATACTCGCAAAGACCAGACGCTTTCTGCAAAGTGCATCGCGCATCCGAACGAATAATGCAGCAAATGCGTCATATTCCGCATCGAACTGCTTCACGAGTGCCTGCGTGCGCTTCATCGCCGGATAACCGGAAAGGGCACTGCGCACCGCACCGCGCGCCGAATAGCGCGACAGCACACTGTTCATGCCGAGCCCGTGTCCCGCCATGACGCTCATCTGCCGGAACTGCTCGTTGATCTGCGTGATGATCTCGCGGATCTTGTCTTTTTCGGAGAAATCGGTCGTCTGCATGACTTCCAGCATCAGCCGGAATGCCTCCGGCAGCTTCTCTTTCAGCACACTGCACCGCACCGAGAAGACCGGCGTGCACACATCGTCCTGATTCTTTTTCGCGGTGACCTCAACGCCCGTTTCAAGCCTGCCGACTGTGCTTTTCAGCGTCCGCTGCAGATCGAGCGCGGAATAGTTTGCGGTTTTCAGCTTGCCGAACAAATTGCCTGCATGCGTCAGCAGTTTCAGCTCATCCAGCGAGAAATCCGTCAGCGCAAAGGAAAGCGCAATGTGAACGATGCCGCGGCAGGGCGCCGGATGGAACAGCACCGGAACACCCAGCTCCGAGCGCTCGGCTGTGACGGGCCATGTCGGCTGATCGCTGACCTCGGAGATCGGCAGCTGCGGCAGCGTGGCAAGCTGTTCCGGCGTATCCGGTGTCTGCTGCCATGCCTGAAGTGCCGCATTCAGCTGGGTATTTGCATCAAAATCGGCATCCGTCCAGCCTTCGTGGATCGCCGCCAGACGGTCTGCTTCATCCTGCAGCAGTTCTTCGCCGCGCGTGTGCGACGGCTGCGAGTAGAGCACAGCAGTCCCGCTCTCATCGAGGAACAGTTCCCGCATCAGCGCATCAAATTCGCCTGCCGCAATCATTTCGCGAATCTTCACAAAATGCTCGTGATAGACCAGATACAGCAGCGGATCGCCGCCGTGCAGCCAGCTGTTCATGCAGCTGATGCAGCGTTCGAGCGCCTGCGGCTCGGCGGGCTCCAGCAGCCGGAACTCGATCCGGTTTGCGGATGCTTCCAGCGCAGTGCGGTCAAGCCCCTGTTCGAGCAGTCCGGTGACCGTTTCCCGCAGCAGCGGCAGGATCTCATCTGCTCTGCCGTCCGCAACATTTTTCAGGTGGATTTGCAAATACGGCTGCGCGATCGAATCCTCGACAAAAATATCCATTTCCTGTGCCAGTCCCGCGGAAAGGATCGCGCGTTTGAGCGGCGTTTCGTTCGAGACTGCAAACGCATCAAGCATGACACTGACCGCGAGCAGCTTTGTGCGGTCTTTCCAGCTGCCGATGATCCTGCCGATCGTGAGATTGCTCTTGTTCTCCGGCGATTCATCTTTTGCAAGATCGTAGCAGATCGTTTTCGTGCCGGAAACCGGCGTCTGCTCGGTCAGAACAGGCAGCGCATCGCTCTTTGTGAACTGCGAAAGATATTCTTCCAGCAGCGCGAATGTCTCCTCAACCGGAATCGCGCCGTCAAGGTAGATCCGCGCATTCGAGGGGTGATAGAACCGGTGATAGGTCTCCTTGAACTGCTCATAGGTCAGCGACGGGATGACCGCGGGATCGCCGCCGGAATTGAAGCCGTAGGCATTGTCCGGAAACAGCATGCTCATCAGCTGATAGCTTGCGAGCTCATCGGGACTGCTGAGCGCGCCCTTCATCTCATTGAACACGACGCCTTTATAGCTGAGTTTGCCGTCCGCATCCTGCTCGATATGCCAGCCTTCCTGATAGAAGATATTGGGATTTTGCAGGATCGCCGGTGCAAAAACGGCATCGAGATACACCTCTGTCAGATTGAGAAAATCACGCGTATTGCGGCTGGAAACGGGATACATGGTCTTATCCGGAAAGGTCATCGCGTTGAGGAAGGTGTTCATGGAGCTTTTCAGCAGCTCGACAAACGGCTCGCGCACGGGGTATTTTTTGGAACCGCAGAGCACGGAATGTTCGAGAATATGAAAGACGCCGGTACTGTCCTCCGGCAGCGTTTTGAAGGCGACGGAAAACAGCTTGTTTTCCATGCCGTTATCAATCCAGACCAGCTCGGTGCCGGTCTGCTGATAGGTCATTTCCACGATGCGCCCACCGAGCTCCTCGGATTCGCGCACACGCGTTACGGTAAAGCCATGCAGGACATCGCCGATTTTTTGCAGCATAATCATTCTCCTTTTTCGTGGGATTCTCGGTTGCCCGATAGTATTATTGTACCATAAACAGCGCGATTTTTCAATAGTGTTCACAGGATTTTCGGGCGGGCGGGC
>LVAJ01000034.1:136081-179215 GCA_001603005.1 Clostridiales bacterium Firm_04 | reverse complement strand
AGCCTCGCCATTCCGGCAAGGCTAGTTCTTTACTGCAAGGCGTCGATTGTTTGTCGCATACACATGACAGCCTCAAAAGCTGTATTTTAAGGGTTCAAATCCCTTATCCTGCATATGCTCTTGTAGCCCAATGGAAGAGGCAGCGGATTTAAACCCCGCGAAGTATGAGTTCGACCCTCATCAGGAGCATCAGGGATCATACAAGAAAGGAGATGTTTTCAATGCCAGTGATTGATGTTGCTGCGACCGGTGCGAATATCAAGTCCATGATGCGCACAAAAGGCTTTAAGGTGGCTGATGTTCAGGCAAGGTGCGGTTTCAATACCCCGCAGGCGATCTTCAAATGGATGCGCGGAGATGCTGTGCCGACCATTGACAACATGATCATCATCGCAGATATGTTTGGCGTGACGATTGATCAGATCGTTATAATCAAAAGAATCTGACTGCTTTAAGCAGTCACAGGGCCGCATCGTCTAATGGTCAGGATGCCGGATTCTCAATCCGGCGATACGGGTTCAAGTCCCGTTGCGATTATCAATGTCCGTGTGGTGGAATGGCAGACACACCCGGCTAAGAACCGGCACACTGAGGGTTCGACTCCCTCCACGGATACCAATGGCGGATTCGTCTAATCGGTCAGGACAAGAGGCTTTCAATCTCTAAATGCGGGGTTCAAGTCCCCCATCCGTCATTCATGGTGATCGTCGTCTAATGGCAGGACATCAGATTGTGGATCTGAGTATACGGGTTCGATTCCCCTCGATCACCTTACCGGCAGTGCCGGTCTCCATTTTGTGTTCCGGAAGTACTCGGCTCACATTTGGTTTCATCTGTTTCCGGCAGCTTTTTGGTTACCGGAAACGCATTTGGGCAAGTAAGCATAGCGGCGATTGCAGCGGACTGTAAATCCGTGACGTCAGATACACCGTAGGTTCGAGTCCTACCTTGCCCATCGGCAGTGCCGCAGCCATTTTGATTCTCCGGAGAGGTTACTTGTACTTTGGCTTGTACTGCTCCGGCGGGGCGGCATTTCTCTTATATATGGTCGCATAAGCCTAACTGGAAAGGCAGCTGTTTGCTAAACAGTCAGTAGCCGTGTGATTCGCGGTGTCTGGGTTCGATTCCCAGTGTGACCGTTATTATGCACTAAGCTGAGTCGGTGTTGCACCGGCTTGGCTTTTGTTGCTCTGTGAAAAGAACTGCGGTTCAGAAAAAAATGCATTTTTGCTTGACAAGCCACTTTATATCTGTTATCATGGAAACCAACAGAATGATTATCATGCCGGCATGAAAATGAGGAAAAAGCAATGGATGACAAGTATCTTCTGATAGAAAAGTATCACCTGAAGCATGAAAACAACGCATGGTATTCCGAAGCGGAAAATGCGCACAAGCACCTGATCTTTAAGGATGCATTTGTGGAGAAAAGCGACGTAATCGGACTGCTGTTCCGCATCAATAAGCTGTGTATGGCAAAGGTCAAGTATTTCCGAGCGAACATGGACAAGTTTGAACCGCTGAAATATCACTATCAGGAAGGCTTTGTCGCCGTTCCGTTGTGGGATGCAGATTTCCTGCGGCATCGTGCTTCCGGCATGATCTTGGATTTCCGGTATCTGCGGACAATTACTGTTTATGAGGATTTCGTTGCGCTGTGCAGCGAACTGGAATCGTATGATGATCACAGCGAGATATGCCAGAACCTTGAACGCTGATGATCCGTCTTCTGCCCAAATGTGACTATACTGAATTGAGGTTCAAAGCATCATGAAAAAACAGTTTTCCCGTGACAGCCTGCCGAAAAAATCTGTTATGATCCTGTCTGCTGTTCTGTTTGTGACAGGCGTCATATGCTATATCATCTGTTTTAAACACAATCACATTTTTCGCTCGGTGACGCTGGATGAAATCTCCGGCGTCCTGATGATATCCGGACTGCTGCTGTTTGTCAAGAACCTGAAAAAGCCGGAAAAAGATGCTGCACACGATCCCGCAAATGATGACGCAAATGAAACAATTGACGTCTGTAAGCAGATTCTATCAGAGATTGAACGGCAGACATACGGTGATGAAGATGAAGGAAAAGAAGAAATCTCCATGACTTCGGAGAAGCTCGGAAAATTCATATACCGCCGGAAGCCGAAATGGTATGAATCGGAATGCAAATGGTGCGGAACAATGATTAAAGTCTGCATCGAAGTACCCGACGGCGATGCACCGGAGGGATGGCTCAAAAGGACAGAAATGCTGTTTGAAATGCAGAATGAAATAGACAGCAGAATGCGGAAGCTGGCGGCGCGTAAACTGGATGCCATGAAGCAAACGCATAGATGTCCTGATAGCCTTTCCAATTCCTCAAGCGCTGACTTTGCAAAAAGAATCACACCGTCAAGCATGGATGCAGACGCGGATAACGGATTTGTTTTGTATTATGACGACGATATCGACATATCGGATTGCCTGGTTATCGGACATATTTCAGGGAACGGTACGCTGGAACGTGTTGAGATAGATGACGGAAACTGAATACAACACTTGCAGGAAAAACAAGCGCATTGTTCCGAAAACCGGGACAATGCGCTTTTGTATTCAGGAATATGATGATTGTTGAACAGGAAGCCCAGTTTTCTGATAGTCAATTCTGACCAGCGCTTTTCCGTTTGGCAGAGATACAGATGCACGCAGAATCTCAGCGTAGCTGATCTCCTGCATCGCAGCGGAAAGTGCTGTTTCTTCCATCTGGTGATGCACCTCGTCCAGCCGGTCAAATGCGTGCAGATACGGCGATTCAGAAACCCATTGTTCCGTATCCGTGTTGATCTGAATCACACAGGAAACATATTCCGGATTGATCTGCAAAACAGCCCTCTGAAATGCCGGATACCCGATATATTCGATCAGCAGGTTGGCAATCACAAGCTGTGCCGACGGCAGTTGTTCCGCTTCGCTTACAAGATCAAGATGCAGGCATTGCAGCACACCCGAAAGCTGCGGATACCGCTTCCGCACCGCATCAAGATATGCGCTGTTGATATCCACGCCGTAGACGCGCCGGTATTTGTCGGTGCGGATATGTTCCAGTCCGTTTCCGCCTGCAACGCCGAGAACCATTGCCGTTTCGGCCGGATATGCTGCAAACTGCTCTTTCATGATTTCGTTCATCGCCTGAAGCTGTTTCACCGTATCCAGCCGCATATGGTTTTCATAGTCGTCCAGGCTGATTTCTTCCCATGGATTATTCATAGCGCCTGTGCCTGCCTGATGATCTCGTCATAAGATTCGGCTCTTATCACAGTGAAGTTTTTCTCAATTTCCGCCGTCCACAGGTCAATTTCTCCTTCGATTTCGGATACAACCGGCAGAACAAAGCCCCATATCCTGCATCCGGTCTTTTTCAATTCCGGCAGGAAATACTGAAAGCCCCATTCAACGTCTTCCGGCGTATCTTCAAATCCATTCCGTGCATCAACAATGAACAGACTGCCTGCATGTGCGCGGAGCATTTCAAGCGAGGCAATTACAGGTGTCCGATAGTCAGAAAAATGCGCTTCTTTCTTCCATACATGGAATACCGCATTGTCTTTTTCAATATAATCTGTTTTGGCATATTCGCTTTCAAACATTTGATGATACCTCACAATTATTATTCCAATAAGGTCTTTTCGGATTCGGTAAATGATGATGCCCGACGAGATAATTGGCGGAATGGTCGCCACGATTATGGCTGACCGCGCGATCCGCTGCGAGAACGACACCAACGACAGAATATATGATAAGAGGGCATAGTTACTAAGGTAAATCTGAGCGTGTGGCTTTTTCATCTCTCCATGTAGTGTATTGTTCGGAATAATACCGCAGTTCCGGTGTCAATACGATTATACCGCTTGCGCGTGAGAGCACCGGCTCAGTTCCGTTTGGAACATAATTGATGTAATCATATCCGACGGTATTATCGCCTTGGGGAGTATAACGTTCGTAAACGATCTGAGTTTTACTTGCGCTGTATTCCTCATCCACATCGCCGTTATTATAATGCGTAACGTAGGAATAAGTAGGATAATAACCTCCGGAGGAAGAGAACGGAAACAGAAACCGTTTGCCGGCAGTGTAGTGTGCTATGAAAATGACATCTAGCCGTCCTTTCACATAGCTTTCAACTCGGATAACTTTTCCGTCTTTTTTGTAAATCTTACTGTAATTCTTACAATCTTTCCGGATAGTATCCTTTTCCTTCAAACGATGCTTCTGGCAGGCAAGTTTCTGGCGATAACCTTGCTGCACTCCGATTCTTGTATCGTTTTTATTCGGAATATAGGTAATCTCATCGTAATCAGTATCATTCAATTCATGAAACGAGATTGTATCTCGTAACGTATTAATCTCTTGGAGCAAGTCTTGTAAATAATCGAAACTGATATCCATAAAATATCTCCTTTACAGAGCTCTTATGCGGATTCATTCATTATCAGAATTATACCATGAGCAGATGAAAAAGTCAATGAAACACGAGTATGATAAAAGAGAAGAATTTCTACGAGAGTGAGGAAATTACGAAGTAAGCAAGGCTGAATATGAAGATGCTATGATCCTCATGTATCATTCGCAATGATACATGGGGATTTGCTTGTAAATATTGCATTGCGAGATTTTTAAACAAATGTCGCTTGTTGACTTTTTAGAGATTATCTGGTATAATTTATTATGTATAGGCATATCCGTTTCTGGCTATTTTGCCTATAAAGCTTAGCTATAATTCAGTATGAAGAGATACTGAGCATATCACTAAGTTGGAGAGGAAGCAGCTATGAAGGTCATAGATAATATTAGTATTCTTCTGAAGGACGAGCTTATTGAAAGCATAAAAAGTGGCAGCAAGGTATCTATTGCTGCGTCATGTTTCTCCATGTATGCATATAAGGAACTGAAGAAGCAGCTTGATCATATAGAAGAACTTCGCTTTATATTCACATCTCCGACTTTTGTGAAGGAATCAGCCAAAAAAGAAAAGCGTGAGTTCTACATTCCACGAATGGACAGAGAATCAGGGCTTTATGGTACTGAATTTGAGATCAAACTCCGCAATGAGATGACACAAAAGGCAATCGCCAAAGAATGCGCAGACTGGATTCGGGAAAAAGTGAAATTTCGCTCTAATATCTGCGGAGATAATATGACTGGCTTTATTACAGTCGAAAGTGCTAAAGACGCTGCAGCGTATATGCCGATCGTCGGGTTTACGACAACAGATATTGGCTGTGATCGCGGCAATAATGCTTATAATATGGTCAACAGTCTTGACGCGCCTTTTGCCAAGCAATATATTGCTGTTTTTAATGAGCTGTGGAATGATAAGGCGAAGCTTGAAGATGTTACCGAAACTGTTATTGAGAGTATCAGCACTGCGTATAATGAAAACTCGCCTGAATTCATCTACTTTATGACACTATATCATGTATTCAGCGAATTTCTTGAAGACATATCCGAGGATGAGCTTCCGAATGAAGCAACTGGATTCAAAAACAGTAAGATCTGGGGAATGCTCTATGATTTCCAGCGTGACGCCGTATTAGCTATTATCAATAAGCTCGAAAAGTATAACGGCTGTATTCTTGCTGACAGCGTTGGTCTGGGAAAGACTTTCACTGCCCTGGCGGTCATCAAATACTACGAAAACCGCAATAAGACTGTACTTGTGCTTTGTCCGAAGAAACTCGCTGAAAACTGGAATACTTATAAGGATAACTATGTCAACAATCCGATTGCGTCTGACCGCCTGAATTATGATGTGCTGTTCCATACAGACTTGTCCCGTGACGGCGGCTTTTCCAATGGCCTTGATCTTGACAGACTGAACTGGGGTAATTACGACCTGATCGTCATTGACGAGTCCCATAATTTCCGAAATGGTATTGGAACACACTCCAATACGCAGGAAAACCGATATAAGCGCCTTATGGAGAAAGTAATTCGTGCAGGCGTGAAAACCAAGGTGCTGATGTTATCGGCAACACCTGTCAATAATCGTTTTACTGATCTGCGCAATCAACTCGCACTGGCCTATGAAGGTTGCTCAGAAAGTTTGAGTGAAAAACTGAATACCAAGAAATCAATAGAAGAAATTTTTCGTCAGGCGCAGAGAGTGTTTAACGAATGGAGCGATTTCCCGAAAGCACAGAGAACAACAGATTCGTTGCTGCGATTGCTTGACTTTGATTTCTTTGAACTTCTTGACAGTGTAACGATTGCACGCTCAAGAAAGCATATACAGAAATATTATAATAGTGCGAAAATCGGGAAGTTCCCAGAGAGACTGAAACCAATTTCGCTTACTCCGTCACTTACTGATTTAAGTGATGCTATCAATTATACGGATATATATAGTTCCCTGATCGAGCTGTCGCTGTGCATTTATATGCCATCGCATTATATCTTTGAGAGCAAGCTGTCAAAGTATATGGATATCAGCGATAATTTCAGGCAGTCAAACCGTGAACTGGGTATCCGCAGGCTCATGGCAATCAATTTGCTGAAAAGACTGGAAAGCTCCGTTAATTCTTTTTCACTCACCTTGCAGCGCATCTACGATCTGATCAATAACACCATAAACGCAATCAATGCTTATGAAAAGCACGGAACAGCTCAGTTTGATATGTATGAGATGTCCGATGATGACCTTGATATTGACGACAGCAATACCGATTTCACAGTAGGTAAAAAGGTCAAGATCGACCTTGCTGATATGGATTATCGTTCATGGCGTGAGGATCTGCAAAAGGATTTGGATTCGCTGGAACTGCTGATCCTGATGATTAAGGATATTACGCCTGAACACGATTCCAAACTGCAAGCATTGTATGAGCTTATCACGAAAAAGCAGAATGCGCCTATCAATGCAGGAAACAAGAAAATGATTATCTTTACGGCATTTTCGGATACGGCGGAGTACCTCTATGAGAATGTCAGCGTGTTTGTCAAGCAGAAATTTGGTCTTGACACGGCGATGATAACAGGCAGCGAGGAAGGCAGAACAACAATAAAGCTGAAAAGAGCGAATCTGAACAATGTGCTGACGCTGTTCTCACCTATATCCAAAGGAAAAGATGTGCTGATGCCAGACAGCAAGCAGGAAATTGATATTCTTATCGCTACCGACTGTATCTCCGAAGGTCAGAATCTCCAAGACTGCGACTATCTTGTGAACTATGACATCCACTGGAACCCTGTTCGCATTACGCAGCGTTTCGGACGAATTGACCGTATCGGCAGCAGGAACGAAGTGATTCAGCTTGTGAATTTCTGGCCAAATATGAATCTGGATGATTATCTCAACTTGAAATCCAGAGTCGAAATGAGAATGAAAATTTCTGTTATGACATCTACGGGTGACGACGATCTGATCAATGCAGAAGAAAAAGGTGATCTGGAATACAGAAACTCCCAGCTCAGGAAGATGATGAGTGAAGTTGTGGACATGGAAGAAATGAACGACGGAATCTCCATCATGGACCTGGGGCTGAACGAATACCGCCTCGATCTGCTTGAATATGTCAAGACGCATAAGGATATCGAAAAGAAGCCGAAAGGATTGCACGCTGTTGTGCCAACGACAGACGAGCTTGGCGAGGGCGTCATATTTGTTCTGCGGAATGTGAACGAAAGCGTAAACATCGGTAATCAGAACCGCATTCACCCGTTTTATATGGT
This sequence comes from Clostridiales bacterium Firm_04, assembly GCA_001603005.1. Taxonomy (GTDB): domain Bacteria; phylum Bacillota; class Clostridia; order Oscillospirales; family Ruminococcaceae; genus Firm-04. Next base: position 171,508 of record LVAJ01000034.1, on the reverse strand, counting down.
GTATATCGGGATTGATGGAGAAGTGATCTGCGATTATCTCAATCCGAAGAAGCTGCTTGATGATGTTCGGCTTCTGTGCAAGGGAAAATCAGAGCCGATAAAGGAGCTTTGTGCGGTATTCAACAAGGAGACGGATGACGGCAGGGATATGGCTCAGATGAGTGAACTGCTGAGCATGGCGATAGACTCGATCATCGACACCAAGACCGAAAGTGATATTGACAGTCTGTTTGGCTCTGGCGGTACAAGTGCGCTGATCTCGGAGATCTCAGGGCTGGAAGACTTTGAGCTGATCTGTTTCCTTGTCGTGAAAGACGGTGATACATAATGTTCGGACTGCCCGAAAAGACATATTTTGGCAAGATCGTACCGAAAAATAAATTTTACGATAAGCTCAGCATTGACAGAAAGCTGGAACGCAGCTTTATAGACCAGATCACTTCTATACGGTGGGTGCATAAGCTGTCCGCCGATACGCTGAATGCTGAAAAAGGCAAAATCACCGAAGAAGTCGAGGTCTTTCTGATCAAGCTGAAAACAAGCGTACTTGACCTGAATGTTCTGCGCCAGATGGACAGAGAACTGCACTATCATCTGATATTCATTCTTGAATTTGAGGAGCAGTATCAGATCTGGACAAGCTATAAGGAAGAAAGCACCAGCTCTGCGTTCAAGGTCGGGAACTATTATCACACCGACTGGGTGACGGAAGAAACTTTCTCCCTGCGGATCGACGGCCTGAACATGGACACGATCTACGAGAACCTTGTCCGTCAGATTGCAGGCGACACACTTGCGCAGGAGAACGGTGAGAGCCTGAAAAATACCGTTGAGCGGCAGGCGGCACGGGAGAAGCTCAGCAAAGAGATTGAGCGGCTCCGTGCAAAGATACGCAGAGAGAAGCAGTTCAATCGGCAGGTTGAGTTGAATCAGCAACTCAAAGAATTGAAAAGAGAAATGGAGATGATTAAGTAATGAGTGATGAAACACAGAATGTGCAGGAAGAGAATGCTGAACATACACCAACGCCACACAAAAGCACAGTTTTTAAGTTGCTCTATGCTCTTCTTATAGCGATACCAATTATTTCGCTGATCCTGCTTGTTATCATTCATATTAGTTCCCCACATTGTTCCTCTGAAATAACTGCGGATGGTATGATTGAATTTGTAGTAGGGGGATTATCATGCATTTCTACTATTGCACTCGCAGCTGTAACTGTTTGGCATACAGAAATCTTACAAAGAGAAAATGATAGCGCGCAACAAAGACTGGAAGACATGGCGAAGGATGCAAATGACATCTCAAGGGAATTAGTGCAGATGAATGAAAGAGCAAATGAGCTAGCAAAAAACGCCAATGAATTGAATATGATTACAGTTATTATTGAAAATCAAACTAAAAAATACCAAAGACTAGAACAACTACTCTATCGTTATTCAGAACTAATGGACAGTAATAATGTCAAGTCATATTTATTGAATGTGGTAAAGGCGAATTCAGATAGTAGTCCTAATTATTTACGCACTAAGAAAAATGAATTTGCTAGTTTTAAGAATGAAGCCCAACATCTCGCTAGTGAGATTAGGTTGATTATTATGCAGGAGAATCGAAACATTGTTTCAAGAAACGATTTAAATGATTTCATGAAAGAACTAGATTCTGCTGTATTTAACGAAAGGATTCGTTATGAAACGGATACACCCTATCTTGATGAAGTTGAGCAGTGTAGGATGAAATATATTAGCAGTTTTCGTAGATATCTATTGGATTATTCAAAAGACATAGACTCGGCCATGTACAAGCCCATGACACTAGCGCAAGTGAGAAATCTGTTTAATCCCGAAAACGAGGAGAATACTGAAAATGGACAAGATGAAAATGGAATCCCTGAATCTGACAGCGGCAAACATTGAGAAAATCGCGGCGCTGTTCCCGAACTGCATCACAGAATCGGCTGACGAGAACGGCAAGCTGAAAAAGGCTATCAACTTTGAGATGCTCCGTGCGATGCTGAGCGAGGATATTGCCGAGGGTGATGAAGCCTACGAATTCACTTGGGTTGGCAAAAAGGCGGCTATCGCTGAGGCGAACCGTCCGATCCGCAAGACGCTGCGCCCCTGCCCCGAAGAAAGCGTGAACTGGGACAGCACCGAAAACCTCTACATTGAGGGCGATAACCTTGAAGTGCTGAAACTGTTGCAGGAAAGCTATCTCGGCAAGGTGAAGATGATCTACATCGACCCGCCCTATAATACGGGTAACGACTTCATTTACCGTGATGATTTTGCCGTGTCTGCGGACGATTACGCAGAGGAAAGCGGACAGCTTGACGAGGACGGCAACCGCCTTTTCAAGAACACCGATTCAAACGGCAGATTTCATTCCGATTGGTGCAGTATGATCTATTCTCGGCTGATGCTGGCAAGGAATTTGCTGAGTGATGACGGGGTTATTTTTATTTCGATAGATGATAATGAATATGATAATCTGAAAAAAGTGTGTGATGAAGTTTTAGGAGAGAGTAACTTTGTTGCAAATATCATATGGCAATCTACGGCAGGTTCAAATACTGGTACTGACATTGTTACCGTAACCGAAAACATATTGGTGTTTACAAAAAACCGCGCTGCCTTCACTTTTGATGGAATGATAGCTGATGAACAGAGTTATAAATATAGCGATGAATATGAAAAAGAGCGAGGAAAATACGCACTTGATAAACTCGATAGGCGAAGAGTTGGCTCTCATTATTCAGAAGCCTTAAACTATCCTATTACTATGCCTGATGGTTCTCTAAGATATCCAGGAGGAACGTCTGAACGCTCTGATGAGGGGTGGAATTATCTTTGGAGCAAAACAAAAGTTGAGTGGGGATTAGCAAATGGCTTTATAGAGTTTAAGTGTAATAATGGTGTATGGAATGTTTACAATAAACGCTATTCTAAAATTGACAACGAGGGCAATTTAGTTGAGCGAACAATTCCTTTCAGAAATTTGATAACGTCAGATCAATCTAATACTGCACAGGGAACGGCTGAAATGCGATCATTATTTGAAGTTAGAACATTTGATTTTCCTAAGCCGTCAGGTCTTATTAAGCATCTAATGATGACAGCAATTAGAAAATGTACTGATGCATTAGTTTTGGACTTTTTCAGCGGCAGTGCCACAACCGCCCACGCAGTTATGCAGTTGAACGCAGAGGACGGCGGACACCGCAAGTTTATCATGGTTCAGCTCCCTGAAAAAACTGACGAAAGCAGCGAAGCATACAAGGCAGGCTATAAGAATATCTGCGAGATAGGCAAAGAGCGTATCCGCAGGGCAGGCGCTAAAATAAAAGAATCATTAGCAAAGGAAGGTACTGATATTCGTCATGTGGCAGAGCATTTACCGACTGCGAAGCAATTAGAATTAGTGCCAGATGTTGCTGTTCCAGTGATTCCCGCAAGATGGTCTACTGATGAATCTGATGAAAAAGAAAACAAAGAGATGGCAAGTTCTCTTGATATAGGCTTCCGTGTGCTGAAACTCGATGAAACCAACATGGAAGATGTGTATTATACGCCCGCCGAGACCACACAGCAGATGCTTCTCGGCTTTGAGAGCAATATCAAGGCCGACCGAAACGACCTTGACCTGCTGTTCGGCTGCCTGATCGACTGGGGTCTGCCGCTTTCCATGCCGTACCGCTCCGAGCAGATCGAGGGCGTGACAGTGCATACCTACAACGACGGCGACCTGATTGCCTGCTTTGACAGAGACATCTCCGAGAGCGTGATCAAGACCATTGCAAAGCGTCAGCCGCTGCGTGTCGTGTTCCGTGACGACAGCTTCGCGGACAGCCCGTCAAAGATCAATGTCAGCGAGATCTTCAAGATGATTTCGCCTGATACAAGAGTGAAGGTGATATAATGGAGCTTATATATCTATTTACGTCTTTAAAAAGACATGAACAAGTCGAAGCGTTCAGCTACAACTGCCAATATGTCGTTCGTAAAAAAGGATCTCCTGTAGAGAAAGATATACAAACAATTGGCAACTCTTGTTTTATTGTAACATTTAGTATTGATAGCGAGAGCAAAGAAGCTGCACACGATCTATCGGATTTAAATGACGCTTTCAATACGGCTTTCCCTTATCAAGGATTAGAAAAAGGAAGACCCGCTATTTGCCATTGCTTAGAAAATGGTGCATCATCATATTTTAATAAAAAGCTCTATCCGAAAATGAATGATTTTGAAAGGTTACTTAGAGAATACATTTATCTTAAACAACAAGTTTCAATTGCAGCCTTAGAAGAACAAATCGGTCAAGAAGCTGATGAAGAAAACAAAAATGTATTGAAATCAAAAAAATCATCCCTTAATCGTTTATTCAGCAATAAACCTCTGGAAGAAATGGATTTTACAGAAATCTATACGAAGTTGTTTATAGATTCAAGATTTTGTGATGAAATAAAGAAAAGATTCTTTCCAGAGGGCGAAGGAAAAATAACGACAGCATATAAGGTTACTAAGGACGAATATCTGAAATTCATCACAGAAACTGAAGAAAATGTGGTTTGGTCAGATTTATCAGAGGGGAAACTTGAGATTATCAGAATTAACTATGATACAATAAAAAAGATTCGCAACGACATAATGCATGCGCATAATTTTGACTATAAGCACTTCAGTGAATCATTCAACCTAATCAAGACAGTTTTGGATGAACTGAAATCAGAATTGTCCCAGTTAATAATGTTCCCTGACAATACACAAAGCATTGAAGGAATAATTGCAGCGCTACGTACATTTGCATCTGCCCTTGATGAATCACGACCAGATTTTGAACGCCAATTTTCAAAAACATGGCTTGGATTTGCTAATCAGTTAGAAAGCTTTGTAGATGAAGAAGTAATGAATAAACTGTTAGGAATTCCTTTGGAAGAAGGAGAAGAAACTGATGAAACTGCAATTCAAACATCAGAAATTCCAAGCTGACGCAGCCAAAGCCGTTGTGGATGTGTTCGCGGGGCAGCCGTATCTCACACCGACATACATGATGGACAGGGGTGCCGCTACGCTTCTGACTGATGCTGACGAAGATTTTACAGGCTGGGCAAATCAGAAGCTCATTCCTGCACTGACTGACGGCGTGATCCTAGAACATATCCGCAAGATCCAGCGCACCAATCAGATCAAGCCCTCCGATAAACTGGAAGGCAGATATAACCTCACGATTGAAATGGAAACAGGTGTCGGCAAGACATACACCTACATCAAAACCATGTTTGAGCTGAACAAGGCTTACGGATGGTCGAAGTTTATTGTAGTCGTGCCGAGCGTTGCGATCCGTGAGGGCGTGTATAAGTCGTTCCAGATTACGCAGGAGCATTTTGCAGAGGAATACGGCAAGAAGATACGCTTCTTCATTTACAATTCTGCCCGCCTGACCGAGATCGACCGCTTTGCGTCTGACAGCAATATCAATGTCATGATCATCAATTCGCAGGCATTCAATGCGAAGGGTAAGGACGCTCGCCGCATCTATATGAAGCTCGATGAGTTCCGCAGCCGCCGCCCGATCGACATTATTGCAAAGACCAATCCTGTGCTTATCATTGATGAGCCGCAGTCCGTTGAAGGTAAGCAGACAAAGGAACGCCTGAAAGAGTTTCACCCGCTTTGTACGCTCCGCTATTCCGCTACTCACAAGTCGGACAGCATTTATAACATGATCTTCCGCCTTGATGCCCTGGAAGCCTATAACAAGAAGCTTGTCAAGAAGATAGCGGTCAAGGGTATCAGCGCAAGCGGTACAACAGGTACTGAGGGCTTTGTTTTCCTTGAAAGTATCAATGTCTCAGGCGCAAATCCGACTGCGACTATCCGCTTTGATGTTAAGGGCAAAACAGGTGTCCGTCAGGTCAGCCGTACCGTCAATGAGGGATACAGCCTGTATGACCAGTCGGGGCAGCTTGAGGAATACAAGAACGGTTACACTGTTTCCCGTATAGATGCCAGAGATGACCATATCGAGTTTATCAACGGCAAGAAGCTGTATCTCGGTGATATCATCGGCAGCATTGACGAAGAACAGATCCGCCGTATCCAGATTCACGAAACGATCGTATCGCACATCGAGCGTGAAAGACAGCTTTTCCATAAAGGAATCAAGGTGCTCTCGCTTTTCTTCATAGACGAAGTTGCCAAATATAAGCAGTATGATGCAGCTGGTCAGCCGATGAACGGTATCTATGCCGACATGTTTGAGGAAGAATACAAAGCTGTTATTGAGAACTATCAGCTTGAACTCGGCGAAACTGATGACTATATCCGCTATCTTGATGCGATTTCAGCGGACAGTACCCATGCAGGATATTTCTCCGTTGATAAAAAGGGAAAGATGACCGACGGCAAGATTGCTGACAAGAAGGAACAGACCTCAGATGATGTATCGGCGTATGACCTTATCATGAAGAATAAGGAACTGCTTCTCGACCGTGATCCGAAGCGTTCTCCAGTTCGTTTTATCTTCTCGCACTCAGCTCTCCGTGAAGGCTGGGACAATCCGAATGTATTCCAGATCTGCACCCTGAAACAATCGACAAGTGAAGTCCGCAAGAGACAGGAAGTCGGCAGAGGTCTGCGACTTTGTGTAAATGAGGACGGCGATCGAATGGATACAGGTGTGCTCGGCAATGAAGTGCATAACATCAATGTCCTGACTGTTATCGCAAGCGAAAGCTATGACAGCTTTGCAAAAGGCTTGCAAAGCGAGATTGCTGAAGCTGTTGCATACAGACCGAAAACGGTTACTGTCGATCTGTTCGTTGGTAAAGTGATAAAGGATAGTAACGGAAACGAGCAAGTGATAGACCAGGATATCGCTTCTTCAATCCATTATGATATGATTGTCAATGGTTATATTGACCGCAAAGGAATTCTTACTGATAAATACTATGAGGACAAGGCGAACAATGAGATCAAGGTAGCGGAAGAAGTCGCTGACAGCGCTCCTGCTATCATAGAAATCATTGAAAGCATTTATGATGAAAAGGCAATTCAGCCTGAAGACGCCCGTAAGAATAATGTTGAGCTGAAAGTAGATGATAAAAAACTCGCAATGCCCGAGTTTAAGGCACTGTGGGAGAGAATTAATTCCAAGTCGGTATATGTTGTCGATTTTGAGACTGAGGAACTTATCCAAAATGCAATAAATGTTCTGAACGGCAAGCTGAGGGTGCAAAAGATTTTCTACAAGATCGAATCAGGCTCTATGGAGGGCATAAAATCGAAAGAGGAGCTTGAAAAAGGCGAATCTATGAAGAAAAATGAGTCTGCTACAGAAACAAGAACAATTACCGCAAACAAGAGCGTGAAATACGATCTTGTCGGTAAGCTTGTTTCAGAGACAGGACTTACAAGAAAAGACACTGTTCGGATTCTGACTGGTATTGAGCCTCTTGTCTTTGAGCAATACAAGTACAACCCAGAAGAATTCATCCTGAAATCTGCCCAGTTGATTAACGAGCAGAAGGCAACAGCTATCATTGAGCACATTACTTATCATGTACTTGACGATCGCTATGGCACTGAGGTGTTTACAGAGCCGACGATCAAGGGCAAACTGAATGTCAATGCTATGAAAGCTCAAAAGCACCTTTACGATCATATTGTATATGACAGCACCAACGAGCACGATTTCGCAACGGAATTGGATACAAACAAAGCTGTCGCTGTATATGTAAAGTTGCCGAACGGCTTCTATATCTCTACTCCTGTCGGGAAATACAATCCTGATTGGGCGATTGCTTTCTATGAAGGAACAGTAAAGCATATTTATTTTATCGCCGAAACTAAGGGCGATATGTCTTCGATGCAGCTTCGAGATATTGAAAAGGGTAAGATCCATTGCGCCAAAGAGCATTTCAAAGCAATTAGCAGAGATGATGTCGTATATGATGTGATCGACAGCTATCAGTCATTGCTGAATATCGTGACAAAGTGAACATCAATATGGAGCGTTACCTCTATGGTAGCGCTCCAATTTCAAATAATCAATCTTATGACAGCACATTAACATATGTCAATGACAAGTGCTCTCCAATGTGGTATACTATAGTCAGAGAGGATGGTGCGTTATGGACAAACAATATCTGATCAACCAACTGAAAGCATTTGCGGATAGTTATGACATCAGCATAGATGAGGAGACACTTGGAGATATTATCAGCAAATCCAGCTTCCGCGTGGTTTCTAAGGGCGAAATCCTGTCGTCCATCGGCGATGACACGGCGATTGCAGGCATGGTTCTTTCAGGCCTGACAAGGTGCTATTACATTGATCATGACGGCAATGACATCACCAGAGGTTTTGCTGCTGCGGGATATCTCTGTATGGATGAAGGATTCTTCGGCTATCAGGAACGGCTGTGTATGTGGGAAGCGCTGGAAGAATCAACTGTTATGCTTTGCAAAACATCTTATATCAGGCAGCTGATCCGTGATAATACAACCTTCAAAGATGTGTGGATTACGTTGCTTGAGAAAGCGATGAGATACAAGATTTATCGAGAAAACGGGTTTCTTGTCGAGAATGCAACAGAGCGCTACTTACATTTCAAAAAGCAGTTTCCTGAACTGTACAGCAAGCTTCCGCAGAAGCATATCGCAACTTATCTGGGCATTACACCTGAATCACTGAGCCGAATCAAGCGTGCTATGAGAGAGGAGAATGTCGAATGAAGCAGGATATCATGATCGGAACATGGGCATGGGGTACAGGCTACGGCGGCGCAAAGATGATCTTCGGAACAAAATACAACGAAGAAACACTGATTGCTGCATTCCGTAAAGCAACCGAACTGGGTTTCCTGAATTGGGATACAGCAGCTGTCTATGGAATGGGAACCTGTGAATCCTTGCTTGGCAGGCTGATAAACGACAGAGATGATATTTTTATCTCTACGAAGTATTTCCCTGGCAGCAAGTTTAAGAGCGGTGCATTGGAGAAATCTTTCAATGAAAGCATGCAGCGTTTACAGCGAACCTCTGCCGACCTGTTCTGGATCCATAAGCCCAACAATCTCCTTGAAAACCTACAAGAAGCAATTCCGATGATTAAAGACGGACGGATCAAATCAATCGGTACCTCAAATGTCTCTTTGGAGCATATCAAGCAGGCGGAGCAGTTGTTGGGTAAAGAGGGCTTGAAGCTTGGTGCAGTGCAAAATCATTTCAGCCTGCTCAGGAACGATCAACAGCCCATTATTGATTATTGCAGCAGCAAGGGAATACGGTATTATGCGTATATGGTGCTGGAACAGGGCGCATTGGCCGGAAGATACGATGCGAAGCACCATTTCCCGACTTTTTCGATGAGAAACCTTGCATTTCCGAAAAGCAAATTCCTGAAAATCGAAGGTCTGCTTTCCATGATGCGTGATCTGGCAGAGAAATATGATATTGACCGCTCACAGATTCCGATTCTCTGGACACTTGCCAAAGGTGCTATTCCGATTGTTGGTATTACTAAGCCATCCTATGCCGAAAAGCTGGCAACCGCATTGCCGGTAAAACTGATAACGGAAGAGGTAGATGCGCTCACCGCCGAAGCGAAGAAAACAGGTATTCGACAGCAGGGCTCATGGGAACCGCAGTGATCCTTCGTATATTTCTTCAGTCTCAAAAATGATAAAAGGGAAGAAACTGAACTGTTGCGTCTTTTGCAACGACTGCTATGTAACTCTACGGAGCGTGGATTGACGCGGCGCTTTTGATCCGTTATAATGGAGGCAGAAGGAGTGTGAGATCTATGAAAATACTGGTATTGAACGGCAGCCCGAAACGCGAGAAAAGCGACACAATGCACATGACGCGCGCATTTCTGGACGGCATGAATGATGCCGCGCCGCAGGACATTCGCATCATAGATGTGATCGACAGGCATATCGAATACTGCACAGGCTGCTTCACTTGCAAGCGCAACGGCGGCTCCTGTATCTATGATGACGACATGAAAGAGATTTTGCAGGAGATGCTGCGCAGCGATCTGCTGCTGTTCAGTTTTCCGCTGTACGGATACGGGATGCCCGCGCCGCTGAAAGCCCTGACAGACCGCACGATGCCGCTGTCAAGCATGGCGATGAAGAAAGACGGCGAGCGCTATACGCATATCGGGCAGGCGGATTATTCACATCTGCGGTATCTGATGATCTGCGGCTGCGGATTTCCGAACAGTAAGCACAATTTTGAGCCGGTCGTCGCGCAGTTCAAACTGATGTTCCCGAACCGGCATACGATCATCACGGTGCCGGAAAGTCCGATGTTCAATGCACCGGAAGCGGCAGAGGTTACGGTTCCGCGGCTGGCACTGTTCCGGCAGGCAGGAAAGCAGTATGCCGAAACGGGCGAGATCGACGCGGCGCTGCTTGCGGAGATGTGTTCGCCGATGATTCCGGAAGAACTCTATGCGGCGATCTGCAACGGTGAGGTCAAGGTCTGATAACACAACGAGCTGAGCCGGCATTTCACCTGCTCAGCTTTTGTCTTTGGCAGCGTCCGTCAGAATAAATCAAATTTCAGCTTGATATATCGCCTAATAGAAATATTTTTTCTGAAATCGGTATTTATACTTGACATTTTGAGCGCAATTGGATATAATAAACGTAAGAAGGAGGCGATACGAATGCTTTGTCAGTTTTCTTTTGAGAATTTCAAGTCGTACCGCGAGGAAACGACATTTGATTTTCAGGCTGAAAACCTGCCTGAATTCGATGATACCTTACTGCGTACCGAGAATGGTGCTGATTTGCTGCCCGTTGGCGTTTTATACGGACCGAACGGCGGTGGCAAGTCAAATCTGTTGCAAGCGTTTGCCTGTTTGGTATCGCTGGTCGTGAAGCCAATTGTCGGTCTGGAAAAGAATCGTCAGCAGGGCATATATCAGCATCGAATTGCGCGGGCTCCTTTTATGTTTGATTCGGAATCCAAGGATGCCCCAACTGCATTTCAGATCTTCTTCCGGATCGGTAAGCGTGAATATCAGTATTATCTCTCCTTGAAGGATGAGATTATTTATGAGGCACTATATTGGAAGAACTTAGGTGGCAAGCGCACTGGCACAGTCTTTGAACGGGATGGGCAAAAGATTGAGTTGGGGTCAAGCATCAGTAAGGCAAATATCAACCGTGAAGTCAATCCAAAGATGCCCTATTTATCATTTCTGGCAATCAACTATAATATTCCGATCATAGCGGAGGTGCAGGAATGGTTTGAGTCCTGCATTCTTCTGGATTATGGCAATACAAAATTTGAGTACACGATGAATTTCTTCCTGAATGGAAACCTCGATCAAAACATCATCCATGCATTGAATGAGATGGGCATTGATTTGACTGGCTTTCGTTTTGATGAGGAACAGCAGAGAAGCTATACGCAAAGAACAATCGGCGGACAGGTGTTTGAATTACCGTTCCAGGAGGAATCGGAGGGCACAAAGAAACTGTTAGGTGCTTTGCCGGTCATTCTGCTTGCACTAAATGAAGGTCGATTGATTGTAATTGATGAGCTGGATGCAAAACTGCACCCTAAGCTCCTGCGTTATGTCATTATGCTGTTTAAGAACCCGACAATCAACCGGCATGGTGCACAGCTCCTGTTCACATCTCATGATATGAGCACGATGAAGAATACAGTGTTCCGCCGTGATGAAATCTGGTTTGCCGCAGAAGATGAACAGCATCAAAGTAAGATCTATTCCCTCTCTGATATTCGCCAGGAGGATAATACGCGAATCAAGAATACCGCTGCTTATGATAAGCAGTATCTTGAAGGAAGATATGGCGCTGACCCGTATCTTTCCAATATGATCGGGGGCGGTTGGACATGAGTATGAAGCCACCGAAGAAGAGCGATCTGGATAAGCAATGGATGCGCGGAAGGCACCGCCCTAATGTACCGTTTCAGCCGGAATATCATCTGATCATTACGGAAGGAACAAAAACTGAGCCCCAGTATTTTGAGGCGATTCGGCAAGTCATCAATAGCAGCTTTCATGATAAGATTAAGCTTGAAATATATGGCGAAGGCGGAAATACTTTATGGCTGCTGGAAAGAGCACGTCAGCGAGTTCGGAATAGTGCGATCATCTATAAGCATGTCTGGATCGTGTATGATACCGACGATTTCCCTGCCGAGCATATTAACCGCACAGCACAGGAGTGCATTACTCTATCAGGTGAAGAGACTCAGTATCATGCGCTTTGGTCTAATCAGTGCATCGAATTATGGTTCATGCTTCATTTCAACTATGTAGATGCAGATTTGCACCGATCAGAGTATTACCCGAAGCTGTCGGAATGGCTTCTGAATATCGGACAAGGAGAGTATGCAAAGAACCGTGCTGATATCTATAACATTTTGCGTCCGTTTTTAAAGGATGCGATTCGGAATGCAAAGCGTCTGAATGAAAAGAACCAACATCTTCCACCGTCCAGCGCCGCACCGGGTACAAGAGTGTATGAATTGTTGGAGTTGCTAAAACCATATCTGAACGTGTGAGAAGCGCGTTGTTTCGGCTTCGATTGACAAATATGCGATTTCGTGGGAGAAAAACAACGTGTAGTACAATTCTCAAATCCCGTCAAGTATGCTGACAGAATCAGCAGCTTGGCGGGATTATTTTATTCCTGTAAAAATAGCCAATCCAAAGGACACCCTCTCTTTGTACGCCTGTGCAATGCGGAGAATTTCAGAGAATCCTCAAAAAAAGCCACCATTTTTGTCGTTCTCGGCGGCTATATAATAGAGGGCAAATAATTGTTGGCCCAAATAGAATTCTATTGAATGTCAAACCTATCAAAAAGTGTTCGTGATTACAAACAATCAGCAGCAAGCCCTCTATTCAATATGTTGTGTAATACGGAGAAAAATGTAAGAAGGGGGGATACGAAATGACGTTCCCAGTCCATATAAGTGAGGGGGCAAAACAAGTGATTATCAACCTTGAAATAACATATGAGCGTGCAGAAAAACACACGTGATTATTGCTAATCAACATAAAACCCTCTCTCCAATGAATTGTGTATCCTAGACGATTATTATTACAGATTGGTAAAACATGACGCATTTGGGCCTTTCTCGCCGGCTATATTATGGAGGGGGAAGATAATTTTTGGCATAAAATGTAAAAAGGGGGTTGTGAAAATACCTTGCTTGTTCCATATAAGTGGAAGGCCAAAATAGAATTCTATTGAACGTCAAACCTATCAGAAAGTGTTCGTGATTACAAACAATCAGAAGCAAACCCTCTATTCAATATGTTGTGTAATACGGAGAAAAATGTAAGAAGGGGGTGAACGAAATACTGTTCTCAATCCATATAAGTAGAGGGGCATTATCATGATAGAAGAGTGAGCTTGGACAAATTTTGAAAAAAGGGGGTCCAAATTGCCAATCTCTGTACTATATTATGGAGGGCATCATTATGGAGGCGTTTTAACGTTATCTGAAATCAAAGCCTCAACCCTGCTTCCTGAAAGCATCGGTAGTTTTTACAATTGGCAATACACCCTCTGTTTCGTCAGTTGTATAAAAAGCAGAATTATGTTTGTGAGAGGAAAATAGTTGAAAAAAGGGGGCAAAAAAAGGGCTACTTCTGTCCATATAAGTGGAGGGCATACTGTTAATACCTGAAATCCGAACTGCCAGATCGCCTTACAAAAGCATTTTCATCTTTTCCAAACTGCGATATCCCCTCTCTTATGACAGTTGTGCATAAAACTGATTCTCACCAAAATGGGCTTACAAAACCGCTTTTTCTGTGGTGTAAAGTGAAGGGCATATCCAGAAATCAAAAATAATTTTGAAAAAAGTCGCAAAAGGGGGATGAAAAAATTGCTTCTAAACACCATAATAAGTGAGGGGGCAAACTAGATTTTCGGCATCATCCTGAGTCTATGGCTTATCTACCAATTACCAGTAAACCCTCTCTAGCTTTCATTATGCAGATAGGAGATTTTTACCTGGTGATGCATAAAACAGGGGGGTTCTCGGCGGCTGTATTATAGAGGGGATAATGAATGCAGTCATGTAAATGAAATTACAGACCTTCGCACCGGCTAATGGGTGGTATTCACAAACGATAAGATTAGAATTATATTGCGGTTGCATCCACAGCATGAAACTCGTAAAAATCACCAAAGAGCTACGCTCTGTTTTCTCGTCACATTGTACGAAAAAGAGATTTATCTCGAAGGACTGGTAAAACAGGGGGTTCTCGGCGGCTCGTATATAGAGGGGCAAGAAAAAAGTCCCGGTACCTTGACAATTGAATAGCAATATATAGGCAACGTTTAACCTGCGGCTGGGCTAAACCTGGCAGCCACGGAATCCATACGCGATGACCATGCATATGGCATGAGAGCGATCAATATGACGATTCGAGACCGGAGCAGCGTCCGGAGGCGATGAAACGCAGGTGATCATGATACTTCCGCCGAAAGGCGGCCCCGCCCGATCAGCGGCTTGGAGCTTAGTGCTATGCGGCTGATACGCTGTCAGCCGGCCTGTATATAAGAACAATCCGTATATCATTGAAGTAGGAGGAATGTAAATGAGTAATGAGATGATGATTTTCCGGAATGATGCGTTCAGCGATGTACGAACGGTGATGATCGACGGTGAACCGTGGTTTGCAGCGGCAGACATCACCAAAATCCTCGGCTACAAGAACTGCTGCAAGGCAATTGTCGACCATGTGGATGAGGAGGACAAGGGGATAACGAAATGTTCTACCGCCGGCGGGATGCAGAATCTGACCGTGATCAACGAATCTGGTGTATTCAGTCTGATTCTGCAAAGTAAGATGCCTGATGCAAGACGATTCAAGCGCTGGGTAACGTCTGAGATTCTGCCGACGATCCGGAAAACCGGCGGTTATGTATTTGATGAGGAAGCCTATGCACGGCGGTTGCTTTCATCACAGAGCGAGGAAGTCATTATGAATTTCACAGCGGCGCTCAAAGCGCTCAGCCGGGAAAGTGAAGAGAACAATACAGTTGAGCATATCATCCGGTGAAATATAGAATTATATACAAAGATGGGAGGAATGCTGGTTTCATAGAGGAGGTGCGTTTGACGCAACTCACAAACAGTTCAGACGTGGAAGGAGAGGTTGCTTATGAAGAAAATGCCGAGAATCACCCTTTACAAGAAAGTCTGGTGCAAGATCCGATACTGGCAGAATCTGCGTGACATTGCAGACGCAGAGCTTGCTGCGGACTTGTAGGTCGGAGAGAGAACGCTGCATGAGTATGACAAGTGTGCCAAGCATATCACGCTGGAAAAGGTTGACAACTTTCTGGAAGTCAATCATATGGAACTGGATGAGCTGATGACCTTATAAACGAGAGCTTGCCGAATATCCGCTTTTGAACATGAGAACGATAATGCAGCGGTGCTTGCTATTGCATTTTCACAGATACTATGATATAATATATCTGTAAGTGCTACTGCATTTCGTTCACGGAAAGGAACGAATATGAAAGCAAAAAAGCTCCCGTCCGGCAGCTACCGGACACAGGTCATTGTCGGCTATGATGAATACGGCAAGCGCACGGTCAAATCTTTTACGGCAAATACCGCAGAAGAGGCAATCCGGCTTGCGCTGGACTTCAAAGCGAACAAAGCGCTCGGTATTGTACCGCGTGCCATGACAGTCGAGCAGGCATTCAGCCAGTACATCGAGGCGCGCGATCAGGTGCTCTCTCCTTCCACGATCCGAGGTTACACAGTCATCAAGGAAACCCGGCTGCAAGCAATCATGCGGATCAACATTGTGCAGCTGACAATCAATGATATTCAGCGTGCGGTTAATCTGGATGCCAAGCGTCTGTCCAACAAATCGCTGCGTGCAGCGCTGTCGCTGCTGAAAAGCGTACTGGCGGTGCAGGGCATCGAAATCAATACCAAGCGGATCACATTGCCGCAGAGACGGAAGAAGACCGTCACGCTGCCGGAGACTTCTGAGCTGCTCAAGGTGATTATCGGTTCGAATATGGAGCTGCCCTGTCTGTTGGCGATGTGGCTCTCGTTGCGCATCAGCGAGGTGCGCGGATTGCAGTTTCGGGATATTGCAAAGGACGGCAAAACGATTGATGTCTGCCGAGCAAAGATCTATCTCGACGGGCATGATGTGCTGCGCGACTGCAACAAGACCTATGACAGCACCCGCAGCAATTCGCTGCCGCCGTATCTGCTGAATCTGATTCAGCAGGTTCCGCATCGACGCGCCGATGATTTCATCGTACCGCTCGGATATCAGTGTATGAAGTACCGCTTCCGTAAGCTGATGAAAGAAGCCGGCTATGACATCACCTTCCATAAGCTCCGTCATGCGTTTGCGACCACGCTCAACGATCTGGGCATTCCGAGCAACTACATCCAGAAGCTCGGTGGCTGGTCCACTGACAACATTATGAAGTCCGTTTATACGCACACGACGACCTCCAAAGAAGCCGAATATCAGCGGATTATCAATGACTATTTTATGTCCGCAATCGGCGGTTCCGCGCAGTAAAAATCAAAAATCACACGAATATCACACGTGACGAAAAACGTCACGTAGATACGTGGTTTTCGTGAGAAATTGTTGGATGTTCGAACCCCTCATTTCTCACTCATGAATATTTTGTAAATACGCTGTTTTCCTGTATCGGGAGAACAGCGTATTTTATTGCCAAATGGGCTTTGGACACTATAGAATATATCCCGCAGTTTCACTTGACACGCCCAAAAATCTGTGTTATAATGGGCACAGTGAGCAGGAACTGTGCAGCACGCCGCGTCATACCGGCACAGATTCTGTTATGCGCTTCAATGCCTCCGTAACTCAATTGACAGAGAGCAGGACTTACAATCTTGTTGATGCGAGTTCAAATCTCGCCGGAGGCTTTTTCAATCTCGGCGTCTCAGCGGCGGCTGCGTATCAGGTTAAGCGCATTGACTCTGATTTCTTCAGCGATGATGTATAAAGAATAAAACTGGAACCGACACAGCGCCGGTTCCCGTTTCGTTATACCCTTTGCAGCAGAGATCATCTTCTCCGCGAAGACATCCGCGGCGGTTCCAGCAGAGCATTCCAAAGATATACCACCGGTTTACTTGACATTTCCGCTGCGGTATGCTATAATGCAGACAACATCAGACATGGGCAGCCGGAAACAGGCTGCTGCGCTGAGATCTTATTTGAAAGGAGTTGCCGATCATGACACGTTTCGCTATGAACAATCTGTACAGCCACAGTGAATATTACCTCTTGAGCCTCTATCTGGAAGAGACTCTGATTGTGCTGCATACAGATCGTAGTGAATGTGTCGGAACGACCGGCATTGGCATTTCAGGATAGCCTTTTTGTATGATCCCTGAAACGAAACACCGTCTGTATGTAAATGTACAGGCGGTGTTTTTTATATGTCCGCGTGATGGAACTTGGCATACATACTTGTCTCAGACACAAGGTTTTGGGAGTTCAAATCTCCCCGCGGACATTTTTAGCAGGATTGATGGAACGGAATACATGACAGCCTCAAAAGCTGTATTTTAAGGGTTCAAATCCCTTATCCTGCATTTGCTCTTGTAGCCCAATGGCAGAGGCAGCGGATTTAAACCCCGCGCAGTATGAGTTCGACTCTCATCAGGAGCATCAGGGATGTTACAAGAAAGGAGATGTTTTCAATGCCAACGATTGATGTTGCAGCGACCGGTGCGAATATCAGATCCATGATGCGCACAAAAGGCTTTAAGGTGTCTGATGTTCAGGCGCGGTGTGGATTCAATACCCCGCAGGCGATCTTCAAATGGATGCGCGGAGATTCTGTGCCGACCATCGACAATATGATTATCATTGCAGATATGTTTGGCGTAACGATTGACCAGATCGTTGTCATCAAAAGAATCTGACTGCTTTGGCAGTCAAATGTCCGTGTGATGGAATTTGGAATACATACTTGGCTAAGAACCAAGGTTTTGGGAGTTCGAGTCTCCCCACGGATACCAATGGCGGGCGGGCAGTGCCCCCCTGTTTCGCGTTGCGAAACGGCGTAGTTTGCTTTGCAAACATACGGTCTCCATTTTGTGTTCCGGCAGTCTGCGGTTCACAATACACTTTACTCGTTTCCGGCAGCCTATTGTATACCGGAAACGCATTTGGGCAAGTAAGCATAGCGGCGATTGCAGCGGACTGTAAATCCGTGACGTCAGATACACCGCAGGTTCGAGTCCTGCCTTGCCCATCAAGCTCGTATCCGATTAAGAGAAAAAAACGTGACCGGCGACGAGCTGTTCATGTTCTTTGATTTGCGTTACCTGAAAAGACTGAAAATCAAACTGACAATTGATGCTGATAACACCAGCACCATGATAAATGCGCCAAAACAACCGGCAGAATGCATATCATTTGTTTCCTGATGCATGGTCTGCCGGCAATCAGCGGGATTATTCCGGTGAGTATCATGACGCGGTTCCTGCTGCGTCGAAGGAGATAATTCTCTTGGTGTCTGCGGCGGTCTGTTATCAATCTGCCTTATCCCTGCGCGTACAGCAGCAGCTTTGATATCCCGTTGTCTGCCGTTTCGTCAGCGGATCCGTTCCAGTATCAGTTTGATATGGGTATGCTCCGTGAGCGTAAAGCCGAAATCCTTCCGGATCTGCCATGCAGTGTAAGGAAGCGTGAATACATCCTTGTATACAAGCCTGTATGAATCGGGGATCCGCTTCATCAGATCTTCCGTATAAACAGGAAAATAATTCTCATGCACTTCCCGTTCCCAGTTCTGCGTATATTTGTATTTCAGCAGAAAATGCACGAGCTGGCGCTGTGTCTCGATTTTTCCGCGGACGTTCTCAAAGCTTTCCAGCCACTCTGCGCAGTCGCTTTGCCTGACAGCGGCAAGCTGATCCCTGCGGACAGGAATATCCTCCGCGCGTGCATACATCATGTCGCGGATCGTGACATATTGAAAGCCGCTCCCGAACACCCTGTCCCAGAAGATATCAATATCCGTTTCATCGCAATAGGAATAAACCTCATGGATTGTACTGGAAATATTGATGAGGCTCTCTGCAAACGGAATGCTGATCCGGTCCCAGCTGTCAAAGAACTGTGCGTCCGGAACATGCCTGCGCGCGGCTTCGATCATTTCGGGACTGATGTCATAGCCGATATATTCGTATTCGGGAAACATCGGCTTCATTGCCTTGATGAGTTCTCCGTTTGCGCAGCCGAAATCAAGGACATACCGGAACGGCTCAAACACCTTGTCCATGAAAAACATCTTATCCAGTATGGAACGCTGCATTCTCGTCAGGTAGATATTCAGATCAGAGATCCGGTTCATATCTGTATCCATTGTATGGTTCCTCCGTTTGATTCAAATGTCGGGGCATATCATAAATACAGTATAGCAGAATCGCTGCGGAATGTCAATCCGTTTCAGAAGCCGCGCTCTTATGAAATATGGTCGCATAAGCCTAACCGGAAAGGCAGCTGTTTGCTAAACAGTGAGTAGCCGTGTGAATCGCGGTGTCCGGGTTCGACTCCCGGTGTGACCGTTCTGAAAAAGCTGAACCGATGATTTTCCGGTTCAGCTTTTTTGCATGCAGCGCTGTTCCAATTGTTTACGGGATTGCCGGTTTTGTGAAACACGCGTTTAGAATCTGCATTGTGCGAGTGAGCTGCAACATTTTCTTTGTTGAAAACGGAGAAATATTGGCACGCTTTTTAGCAAAAGCAACGAAAAAAACGATACGCTTGCAATTGATATCAGGCTATGCTATACTGTAAATGAGATGATATACGCAATTGGATCTTGACATCAGTAAGCAGCCTGACGATTGCATTTTTAGAAAGGAGCATGCATATGAAAAAATCCGTTTTTCTGTCCGCGTTGATTTTCACATCCGTGTGCATGGAATCTGCCGCATTGCCTATCAATGCAGGAATATCAGCCTATTCAATTGAAAATCCGGAATCCGAACCGGAGCTTTACGGACTGGCATTCGATCTTCCGGCAGAAACATTGCATACCGGAGAGGTTCGGCAGATCCTTGCGGACTGGGATGACAACTGTTATCTGACAGAGCCGCTTGTGATCCAGTCTGAAAACAATGATGTCGCAGCAGTTTACCGTGACGGGCAGATCTTTGCCAAAAAATCGGGCAGCGCATCGCTTTATATCAGAGCAAAGCTGAATCCGGAAAAGATTGATCTTGCGCCGGATGATGACGGGATCCGGACAGTGACTGCCACTGTTACGGTCGCTGATGATCCCGACCTGACCGATGCACAGCAGACCGCACTGAAACGGATAGCGTCCAAAGAAGACGGGTTGTCGTGCCAGTTCTCGCGTGCAAAAGCAGAGATCAAAGGTCTTCTTGCAGCAGATGCGCCGCGTCTTACACTGGATGCAGTGAATCAAATGATCGCCGGATCGGATTCTTTTGCAGAGATCTTCCGGAAGATCACGGATGCGCAGCCATTTCCGGATCTGATCAACAATGAGGAATTTACGGCTGTCGAATACTGGTTTGATGACAAAGGTACTGAAAAAATCATGCTCATACCGGACGGTTCGGGAGCCTGTCCGCAGACAGTCCGTTACAGCAGTCTGAATCCGGACGGCAGCTATCAGGAAGCGCGTTATCTTTATCCGGAAAATCTGACAGAAACAAAGATCGAACCGGATCCTGATGAGAAAGACTGGGTATACATGCTTTACAATCATGATACTCCTGACGATGCTGCATTATACGGACTGGCGCTTGAACTCTCCGCAGATACAATGTATGTCGGAGAAGTTCGGCAGATTTGTGTGACAGGAGATACGGAATACTATCTTCCGGATTCCTTGTACATACATATCTCAACCGCTGATGGTGCTGTTATTGGACCCGTTTTCACGGACGGACAATTCTTTGCGGAGCGTGCCGGGGAGGCAACCTTCTATATTGAGGCAAAGCTCGATCCGGAAAAGGTTGATTTGTCTCCGGATGACAACGGAATCCGGCTGGTAACAAAAACCGTGCGGGTGATCGACAACAATGAACTGGCAGATGAGCAAAAAGAAACACTGGAAGTGCTGAAACACATGGAAGAAGCTATACATGCTTTGACTTTTTCGCGCCGAAGAGCAGTCGTGAAAGGTTATCTGAATGCGGATGCACCGCGGCTCACAAGAGAACAGATCGACCGTTTCATTGAAGAATCCGATTCCCCTGAAACGCTTTACAGAAACATCATGGATGCACAGCCGTTTCCGGATTGTTACGGTGGAAGCGGAGTTACAGAGGTCTGTTACTTCCTGAATGACGACGGCTCCGAGCGGATCAGTATGCCATGCGGTGTCAGCGCGTATGGGATCCGGTATGAACGCCTGAATCAGGACGGCTTCATAGAGGAAAACCGCAGCCTTTATCCTGAAGCGAGCGATCAGCCAATTTGGGCGCATCAGGATTATCTTTACAAGTACTATCATGAAGTTGTACACAGTCCGCTCAGCGGCGATGCCAACATCGACTTGACGGTCAGCCGTCACGATGCTGTACTGCTGCAAAAATGGCTGCTTGCATCCGGAGATGCACAATATATCGACGGAGAAGCAGCAGACCTCGATCAGGACGGAACACTCAATGCGATCGACCTCACGCTCTTAAAACGGCAATTGCTCCGGAACGCCGCGGAATAACCTGAAACACAATAAAACAGCAGCACCGCCGATGTGAAATGCATCGGCGGTGCTTTTCGGTTATGCTGTTTTACGGTTCATGCAGATGCATCAGGATGCTTCTGCTCCGGTGTCCGGACTGTCGGTATCCATCCAGATATCCTCATGCAGCGTCAGCGGATGCGGGCGCGGCTGGGGCTGCGGCTTTGGACCGAGCAGATCCTCCCAGGTGATGTCATTGCCGGCGACATTGCGCTCCGTGTAGTAGATCAGAATGTTCTGTGCATCGTCCACATTGAGCTTGCCGTCTTCATTGACGTCAACAGCCTTGCGCTGCGTGTCGGTGAGGTCAACCGGATTGCCGGCGAACTGTTCCGTATAGGCGATCAATGCTGCCTGTGCGTCGTCCACGCCGATCTTTCCGTCGCCGTTGATGTCACCGCGCAGGAACTCCGGTTCGGAAGGCTCCGTCACAGTCGGTGTTGTTTCTGTCGTGGATGCGGTTGTGTCAGAAGATGTAACCGATGTGGTATCCTGTGTCGCGGAAGTCGTTGTTGTTTCCGCAGTTGTGGTGGTATCCTTTGTCGTGGTGGTATCCTTTGTTGTGGTGGTAGCAGCCTTTGTTGTGGTAGTAGCCGCCTTTGTTGTGGTAGTAGCCGCCTTTGTCGTGGTGGTAGTCGCCTTTGTTGTGGTAGTAGCAGCCTTTGTCGTGGTGGTAGCCGCCTTTGTTGTGGTAGTAGCCGCCTTTGTTGTAGTGGTCGTCGCCTTTGTTGTGGTAGTAGCCGCCTTTGTCGTGGTGGTAGCCGCCTTTGTCGTGGTAGTAGCCGCCTTTGTTGTGGTAGTAGCCGCCTTTGTTGTGGCAGTAGTCGCCTTTGTTGTTGAAGTAGTCGCCTTTGTTGTGGTAGTAGCCGCCTTTGTTGTGGTAGTAGCCGCCTTTGTTGTGGTAGTAGCCGCCTTTGTTGTGGTAGTATCAGCCTTTGTTGTGGTAGTAGCCGCCTTTGTTGTGGTGGTAGCCGCCTTTGTCGTGGTAGTTGCCGCCTTTGTCGTGGTGGTAGTCGCCTTTGTTGTGGTAGTAGCCGCCTTTGTTGTGGTAGTAGTCGCCTTTGTTGTAGTAGTAGCAGCCTTTGTTGTAGTAGTAGCAGCCTTTGTTGTGGTGGTCGTCGCCTTTGTTGTCGTAGTGGTTGCATGCTTTGCAGGGATCACTCTGGTTTCCGTTTCTTCGCAATGGCTGCAAATGCGGATTTCCTCGCCCTCGCTGGAATCGGTCGCCTCTTTGGAGACTGTCCATTCACTCCACGAATGGCCGATCGCCGGAACCTTGATCTCGTCGGCAGTCAGCAGGACTGCGCCCTCATGATCCGCGCTGATCGCGCCGCAGTTTGCACATTCCCAGTGCTCGATCGAGCCGTCCTTCGTGCAGGACGCATGCTTTTTGTAGTACTGGATCCAGTTGTGTCCGGTTGCCGGAATGACGGTTTCACCAGCCAGCTTGACCTTGCCGTCCTTGTCAGCGAAGCGTTCGCCGCAGCGCGTGCAAGCCCAGTGTTCGCCGGCGCCGTCCTCGGTGCAGGTTGCTTCCTTTGCATCCTGATGCACAAGCGCATGACCTGCTGCCGGAACGATGAGATCCGCAGCATTCAGCGGCTTTGTACCGTCTGCATCTGCATAGCGTTCGCCGCAGAGCTCGCATTCCCAGTATGCCGCGCTGCCCGCGGTCGTGCATGTCGCCGGAACAGCCGCATGCTTCACGAGCGAATGCTCCTCAATATGGATCATAAAGCTTTCTTCGCCGATATGTCCGCAGTCGCAGGAGAGGTGATAGGCATTGTCCCCGCCGCAGATACCGGATTCGTGATTTTCAGCAGATACGACCTTATTCACATCATGATGCTCCGGCTTGATCTGCAAATACTTTGCGCTTCCCAGTGCAGGATCATCCGCCGCAGCAGTTTCATAGCTGTCGCCCTTGTCGGAGATCCCGATATCAAGATCATGCTGCGCGCCGGAAAGATCCAGCGCCGTTTTTCTGCTGTTCGGCAGGAGCGAACCGATCGCATATGTTGTCTCTCCGATCGTAGTGGTTTCCGGAATAAAGTCAATGGTTCCGTTTTTGTAGTTTACGTTTCCCGCAGCGGGATCGAACGCATAATTGAGACCGTCAAACTGCAATGTTCCGGTTCCGTTCAGATTGATGTCGCCGTCTTTGCTGTATAAGCCGTCAACTGTCGATGCATTGCCGTTCTCCGTGATCGTCAGGCTGCCGTTTCCTTCGACCGTCAGATTCTTGTCGGAGCGGATCGCGGCATCTTCCAGCCCACTGCTCAGAATATCAATGCTGTTTTTGCCGGTCAGCTTCACATTGAGATCGTCTTCTGCATAGATCACAGCGTTTGACCAGAGCGAATAGCCGGACCATTCGTCAACCTCTGCCATGACACCGGAATCCTTCAGATCGAGGTTCTTGAGCGTCAGTGTCTTGGTTTCGGGATCATAGTGCCAGCCGTCCTGTTCGAGGTCGCCGGTGTTTTCATCGGTCACGGGAACGCGTCCGACAAACACGCCGTAATCCTGCTTTGCGGTGCGGAATTTTGCGGTATAGATCTCGCCGGTAATACCCTGCTTGTAATAGAGGGTGTATTCGGTTTCCGGTTTCAGTCCGGTGATCCGGTCGCCGGTCGTAAAGTGCGCATTGTCCGCGGAGATGTGCAGATCCTTGAGATTGCTGCCGTCCGTCTGCCGGACAAATGCAAAGACAGAATCCTTGCCTGCGTGAATTTCAATGCTGTCCGCGGAAACAGTCTTGACCGTATAGCTTCCGCCGTCCTCGAATGCAGATTCCGTGATCTGCTTGCCGTCCGCATCATAAATGCCTTCGATAAAGGTGTTTTCGACTTCCGGAATGACCGTGAGCGAACCGTCATACAGATATTCGCCCTCGGAAGCGGTCTTGCCGTCCGGTGCCAGCACCTTGACCTTGATATTGCGTGTTTTGGGTGCAGTCACAGGCTTTTCCGGCACTTCGGAAGCGTCTGCATAGATCTTCGCAATGCTCAGCGTGCGGTCTTCCTGGAATTCCGGATAGCCGTCGCCGTCTGCATCAAATCCGATCTGATACACGAGCTTCAGTTCATCGCTGCTCCACTGGAACACTGCTGCCTTGACCGGCGTCACAATGCCCTCTTTCAGATCATAGTTTACATATTCCGCAGCGGAATCATTGCTGCCGTAGACGAGCACATCTTTCAGCGTGATCCCGACGCGCGGATCATCGGTGATCAGAAGATCCCGCAGCGAAATGGTCTCGCCGACAACGGCATCCGTGCCCGACATGGTGTATGCCGGCAGGACAGCCGGTGCAGCGCCGTCAAGGATCGTCAGGGAATCGGGCGCCGCAAGGCGGATGCGGTCAGAGCCCATACTCAGCTTGTTTTTGCTCTCCTCGCCGTTGACATAGAGCGTGACATTTTCTGCAAAGACGTCGCCGAGCTTTTTCAGTTCATACGGAATCTCGATCTCTGCCGCAAGACCGGTCTGCACGCCCTTGATAAAGACATTGATCTGCTTGCCGTTGTTCATGCCGTAACCGTATGCCGAAGCGATCTTTTCGGCTTCTGCGCCGTAGGTCGGTGTAACGGTAAACTGGAATCCCTCGTTATAGCCGTTCGTGTAGATATGCACATCTTCCAGCCATTTGCGGAAGTTGTCGCCCTCTGTGACCGTTGTCGGGAAGTCCATGTACACCTTGTCAATGACCGTTGCGCTGTGGTCGGTCAGTGCGGGATAGGTATAGTCGATGATGTATTTCTGTCCGGGGATGAGCCCGCTGCCGTCAGGGGACTCCACATATTCTCTCCATGTCTCGCCGGTGACCGTTTCGACGGTGCCGTCTGCCTGCTCCGCTTTCAGAATGTAGTCCGAGAGCTCGTCGGCTTTGCTGTATTCGTTTGATTCGATCGTGATCTCGATTCTGTACGGCTGGAAATATGCAACAGTCTCGTCCTTGCCGGCTTCATCGTAGTTGCCCTTGTACCATTTGACATCGGTGATGCGGTAGGGTGCATCATCCGGCACGGCAGGGGAAGTGAAGTCCAGCTTTTCGCCGTAGACCGGCGGCTTGATACCGCTGATCTCAAAGCAGTCGTAGTCATGGATGACGGTGATTTTCAGGGAAACGTCCTCATTTTTCAGTCCCTTGAAGGTGATTTCCGTTTCACCGCTGCTGCCGCCGAAGAACAGTTTGCCCTGTTCATCCAGCTTTGCAACGGAAGGATCTGTGCTTTGGGCAGCGGCGAAATCGCAGAAGCCGACTGTCGCGTATTTTGGCTCATACGAGAATGCCTGTAAGCCGGAATCGTATTTTCCGCTCCGGATCTCGGAAAGCTTGAATGTCTCCTCGCTGTTGATCCGCTGCCGGAGCGATTCTGTCTCGACCTCATAGCGAAGTGCCTGCGATTCGGTAAAGCTGTCGCGGAGTTTCTGCGAGCCCTTGCTTGTTTCGATGAGGATCTGATAATTGACCTCATGGGATTTCAGCTTTTTCAGTTCCTCTTTGTCCAGATCGGGATAGAAGTCATCCGGATACTTGACCTTCGGCAGCTTCGCCGGATCGGTGATTTTGAGGTTGTCAAACACGATCGAGGGCTTGCCGCCGGCTTTGACGCCTGCATAGTATTCAACCGAGCTGATGACCTCGCCCTCATCCAGCGTTCTGACCTGACTGACAGAAAGCGTCGCCGGATGATCGTATGCCGCATAGGTTTTGCCGTCTGCATACTTTGTTTCGGCTTTCATTTTCAGCTCGCCGTGCGAATCGACGACCTGAACAATCTGCGACTCGAATGTCTGCTTCATGTCAAATGCTTCCTGCCAGTAATTGTTCAGTGCAATGACCTTGACCTGCAAATATTTGCCTGCCATATCCTGCGGGATATAGCATCTGTCCGTGTTGGTTTCAAAGATCTTGTTGTTTCCGAGATAGAGATTGTCTGTACCGTCTTTTGTCAGCCTTGTCATTTTTGTTGTCTGTGTGGAATACAAATGGATCTGCTCGTCTGTCCATTCCCAGTCAACCCCGTATTCGGTTCCGACCTTCGGCAGACCGTTCGAGCCATAGTTTTTCGCATTCGGATCGAGCGGATCGACAGTATTGCAATACTGATACTTCGTGCCGTCCGGCTTCACAAGGTTGAAATTCCAGTGCGCAGGGCTGTGCATGGATTTCGATCCCATGCTGCTGTCATAGACATGATCCGTACCGGCAAGCAGACGGACAGGCTTGCCGTCCTTTGTCACTTCCCACCACTGATAGTAGAGATCAAAGACCTTTCTGTGACCGATGCAGTCTGTCATGCCCGCCTTTCCGTTGAGCATTGTGATCTGCGCAACGCTGTCGCTTGCAATTGCGTCCTTTTTCGGGAATTTATTGGAAAATCTTTTCAGCGCATCTGCGCGGTCCAGTTTGCTTTTGTCGATATCCGTCTTTTGGGTGATCTCTCCGGAAATAATCTCTCCGTCACCGCGCCTGATCGTTCCGCTGACCGGATAGTCAAACAGGTCGCCGCGTTTGAATGTCTGCGTCGTGGTGATCGGTTTCAGATCGGTGAGATCCGTCACGAACTGCGTGCTGCCCTTTGTCGAAGCATTGTAATCCCAGCGCAGGGGCGTAAAGAGAACCGGGTTGTAAACGGTTGACGAATCTGCCTCTTCGGTCTTGGAATAGCAGCGGAACAGGATCGAGGTCTCGTTCGATGCCGGCGACAGGGACTGTTCGCCGATGCCGTCACCGAAATCCAGATATTCCTCAACATTCAGGACGATGCGGTACATTTCGCCGTCCTGATAGCCCTGCCAGTTCAGCTCCGGCCGGCGCTTCATGATCTCGCGCTCCAGCATTTTCAGCGGCAGCTTGCACTTGAGGGAATCCGTGTTTGCGCCGTAGCGGACGGTGAACAGCGGATCATCCACGCCGTATTCTCCGGACTCGCTGAGGTTTTCGCGCGTCAGCGGATCCACACGGTAGATCCTGTATGTGAAATAGTGCAGATTTCTGCGCATCGCGGCAAAGCTATCAAGGAAATATGAGACATCGCCGGCAGCAGATTTGCTGATCTTATTATGAAATTCCGAACCGTAGTTGCGGTCGTCGATCTCGTGTCTGTTGCCGTTTTTGTCAGTAAAGATCGCATAGTGATTGCTGTAACCGGGATCCGGGATCTGACCGCCGGGTGCTTTCTGCGGCTCGGCGTAGTACCAGACTTCGGAATTGGAAAGATATTCGCCGTAGACATCCATTTTGGACTGCTGACTGTTATAGAAGTTCGGCATGACAAAATAGGATTCTGCGTCAGTGTTGTTATACTTATAATCGAAGTAGTATTCTGTCTGCCGGTAGGGTGCGCGGATATTGTCTTTGCCGTCATCCGCGAACAGCAGCTTTGTGACCGTTTCCTCATTGCCGTTGTCCGCGCTGCGATAGGTCGAAAGCTGCATGGAGCGCGATGTACCGATCAGCGATTTCTGGGGATAAACATTCAGATAGGACTTATACCGCAGTTCTGTATCGGTGCAGAACAGGCGGTAGTAATATAAGCCGTTATTGCCTGCTTCTTCCTCGGAGCGCTCATCCATCAGCACCAGCGCGCCGGCGCCGTAGGGATCGTCGATCTGGATTCTGCCGTCCTGGATCAGCTTTGTATTGAAGGATTCGGCACCGAGATTCACGCTGCCCATTGTGCCGGGGAAAATGTGGAATCTGTCCTTGTTATCCGGATTCCAGCTCGTATCGTCATTGATGCCCACGTTCATGATGTCATAGAAGCAGCGGAAGGTGCCGCCGCGCACCTGCACGTTCGAGGTGTTGATCGGTACCGGTACCGTTTCCGTGCCGGCATCCAGCTTCGACTGGTTCTGATAATACAGCACCTCAACGCCGCCTGTTTCATAGGTGGAAAGCTGTACCTTGACCGGATTCGGACTGCGCACGCCGTTTTCATCGCGCACCCACTGATGTGCATACTGCACTTCCTTGTCTCTGACAAAATTGAACACATTGGCGCCGTTATAGGCTTCAAAGGTGCCGTCGTAGATATATGCAACGCCGCCTGCATTCTTTTCCTTATCCCAGATCATTGGATTGGAGTCCGGCGCGCTGTAGACTTCAACAACAGCATTTCGGGTATTCGGCGTAGAGCCGTAGCCCTGGAACGTGCCGCCGTAGGAAACAAAGGAACCGTAGTTTCCGACCTTGACGACCGTACCCTGAATCGCCTGTGTCACGATCGAGGAAAGGTCTTCTCCGCACATATCTGCGATCTGCCCGATCAGACCGAACGCACTGTCCACGATATTTCCGATCTTGGATTTATCCGTTGCCTTGTTGATGATGTTGTTCTGTGCTTCGGCAAGCTGTGTATTCTTGCCCTTTTCCTCTTTTGCATTCTTTTTGTCGTTTGCCTTGTTCTTGTCTTCCGGATCAGCTTCGCTGCCCTGCTTCGTCTTCTCGTCCGTATCCTTTTCGCCGATCGTCTGATTGCGGCTTTCTTTCTGATCGGGCGTATCCTTTTTCTTTTCCGGCTCTGTCGGGGGAACGCCGTCCGGTTTTCCGCTTCGCTGGACCGTATCAGACAATCCCGCCGGGATCTCCTGATCCTTCTTGCCAAGCTCCGCCATTTCTTTCAGACCATCCTTGTCAACCGGCTGATTCAGCTTGTTCGTCAGATCCTCATATTCTGCGGTTGCAACATTCAGTCCCGTTGCGTATTCCGCAACATTGACGCCCAGCTCCACGGCAGTTCCGACCGTCGCTTTGAGCTTTGACCACGAGAATTTGGATTTCGACTGCGCTTTTTTTCTGCCTGCCTGGAAGGTGCCGCCGTAGACCACAAGATTTCCGTTGTTGACATGGAACAGGTCACGGGTGGTATAGGTATAGATCGCATAGTTAAACGGACTGATCATATATGCGGTAAAAATCATTTTACCGGTTCCCTTGCCGTCCGGCCCTTCGCCGCGCCATGCAGAGGAGTCGATGATCGTCAGCGTTGCGCCCTTTGTGATCTCAAAGGCGACCGCCTTGTGTGTGCTCGGATCCTTTTTATTCTGATAATGATTGTCGCTGTTGTCGCAGTTGCGGTCATAGCGGATCTCCAGCGTATGACCGTTCAGATCCAGCACCTTGTCCTTGGTGATCCGGATCGTTTCCCACTCATCGCGATTCCGCTCATCATGGGTATCATCCGCTGCGAGCGCAATATACTTGTCATTTTCATCCTCGGATTCCAGCAGCTTCCGGAGCGAATACGGCTGGACATGATTGTTAAAGTATTTTCTTGCATCGGATTCGCTGATAATAGCAGAAATTGAACCGGTTATGGGATCCGTCTTTATATTGGGAAGACCTCCCCGATTTGTCTGATTGCGGATCCAGTATGACCAGCCGGCAGGATCATTGTTGCAGGTCCAGTACAATGCCGGCTTCCAGCTGATTTTGCCGTAGTCCTGCTGGAGCCATGCATATGATGTCCGGTTCTCCCAATAACTGTTTAGCCGTGCGGCGTCCGCAGAAACGGCACTCTGGTCAAAGTCAATGGTCAGGTCGGTTTTATCGGAAGGCTCCGCGTGTGCCGGGAGCGCGATGTCGGAAAGCTGTGCCGGCAGCAGGGATGCTGCCATGACGCCGGACATCAGCAGGGATAAAAAGCGTATTCGTTTTTTCATTTCACATTCACCTCTGTAACGGGTTTCATTCGTCATCTTCTGACTGTTTCAGGCGGTCTTTTTCGCTGACGACAACGCCGAGCCGCGAAGCCTGCGCGACCAGCGCTGTCCGCGAATGGATGCCGGTTTTGTCCATCATGTCATCCAGATGATCCTTGACGGTGTTCGGGCTGATGCCCATGCGCTCTGCGATCTCGCGGTTGGAAAGTCCCTCGGTCAGATACCGCAGAAGCGTGCGCTGCTGTCTGCTCAGCTCCGCGGCAGGAATGCATCCGAGCATCACCGCCGGCGCCTCATCCGGATAGACCGATTCGCCCGCCATTGTCTTGTTCATGACGTCGAGCAGCGAGAGCGTGGAGTAGGTCTTGAACCAGAAGCTTTCGATCTTCGCCGCCTTTGCCTTTTCGAGCCAGTCCGCATCCGCCATTGAGGTCACAAGGAGCAGCTTTGTCTGCGGATATTCCGCCTTGAGCTGTGCCGCAGCGGTCAGCCCGTCGATGCCCTGCGCCATCATCACATCCATGATAATGAGATCGGGCGGGGTATGCTGCTGACACCAGAGCAGCGCATCCTTTGCAAAGGGGAGCGCCGCCACGACTTCATAGTCCTTCGAGGGCTTGATAAACAGCTCCATGAATCCGCGCGAGATCATTTCATCGTCCACAATGATCACTTTGTATGGTTTGTCCATTTTCATCACCTGCCTTTCCTGCCTGTATTTCGTAGTAATTCTTATTATAACAGATTGGTATAAAATTGTCACCACCCAAATGGGGGATACAGGCAAAAAAGCAGCGCTCCGGCAGCATTTTTGCGAAGCGCTGTTTGTTTTTTTATGATTTTGGTGCGGTGAATTTGAGCCGAAAGACCGGTTCGCTTCCGATCGTCAGTTCACCGCCCGCCTGTCGGACATTTGCCGCGAGCATCGCCAGCCCGCCCGTCGCCTTGACAGGGGATGCCGGCGGCATGCCGTTGTTTGTAAAGAACGCGCAGAACTGTGTCTCCTGCTCTGTGATCCGGACGTTGAGCCGGTCTCCGCCGGCATGCCGCACGGTATTGGCGGCGCACTGTTCGATCGCCTGCGCAAGGAGCGCGCGGAATGCTGCATGCTCCGGAATCGCCCCCGCAATGCTGACCGTCACGCCGATACGTCCGGCAGCCTGCATCGCTTCGGATACGGCATCCGGCGCCTGTTCCGGTTCCGCCTGAAAAAATGCATTGTTATATTCCAGCATATGCAGCAGACGGGTTTCATCCATGTTTTCCGGATGATCCAGATAGTATTTTGCGGAGAGCAGCACGCCGCCCATCTGGTTGTGTACCGACATCCGCGCATGCATGATCTCCCGCGCAGCGATCAGACTGCGTTCGCGCGCCGCAACAGCCTTCATGCGCGCCTGTACCGCTGTGAGATGCTTGTTTTTGCCGGAAAGCTCCTGCCGCAGCCGGTATTTTTCCGTCATGTCCGAGGCGATACAGCGCACAAAGTTCTGCTGCGAATCCCCCTGCGGCAAGGTCAGCGGCGCTTTTGTGAACAGGTAGTACCGCTCATCCTTTGCCGGAACAATATAGCCGGCATCCTGCTGTTCCCCCTGCGCCGCGACGGTCTCCCACAGGCGCCGCAGATCGGAAAGCGGCTTGCCCGTGATGCACTGCGCCAGATCGTTCATCGCGAGATTCGAGAGCAGCACCGTCCCGTTTTCATCCGCGATGCACACCGCAGCCGGCAGCCAGTCAAGCGCTTCCTTAATGTCATCCGGTGAAAGATGCGTTTTCCGGTAGCGGCGCAGATCGCGCACCTGCTGCATCAGGATCACCCCGAAAACCAGCTCTGCCAGCAGATAGCACCCCCACGGAACGGCGAACATGCGGACCGAGATGCTGTGCAGTGCGGAAATCCCGCCTTCAGACAGCAGCACCTGCTCCCAGTTGCTGTACAGCAGCAAAATCAGCAGGGCGGTACCGGTCAGCACATGGATCGCAGCGAACAGAATGTGTTTTCTGCTGCGCACGATCTGGACGGAAAAGACCAGCGCCGCCAGCTGACAGACCGCGAGCAGCAGTGCCGCGGAATAGAGCAGCACGCCGCAAATGCCGGTATAGACTTCTGAAAACGGTGTCACAGGCTGTCACCCCCCGCAGAGATCCGGATGATCGTCTGACCGTCCTCGTAATCGCAGGATGCAGGCAGCGGCAGCGGCGGCAGCGTCACCGCCTGTTCGGTATCCGCAAGCATCAGCAGCTCTGTATCCGAAAGCCGCAGCCAGAGCTCCGCCGTCAGCCCGCAGAGCGTTTCCGCGGCAGCTTCAAAGCTGTCATAGAGCGCCGATGCGGTTTTGCACGGGAAATCCGCTTCCGCCGTAATGCAGACCGTCGCATGCATGCCGCAGTATCCGAGATAATGTGCAGATTCCTGCAATGCAGCGGCAAGCTCCTCGATCATCATGTTTTTGCGCTCCGCTTCGATCATCACGAAATTCGCCTTGCGTTTGACATACGCCGTCAGCACCAGCACACGGGCGACCTCGCTCCGGAATGCGGGCGTATCGGGCTGCGCATGTGCAAGGATCTCCGTCATGCGCTTCCGCGCGGGATAGACCTCGTTTTCGGCTTTCGTATAGAGCAGCGTGCGCTCCTCGATCGACGCCTTTTCTGCGATCAGCTCCTGCTCGCGGATGAGCAGTTCATTTTCCAGCGCGAGCACCTCATTTGCATCCTGCAATTCCGCGTTCAGACGGTTCAGGATGCTTTCATCCTCGGTAAAGAACGCGTATCCGGCAGGCAGATGCAGTCCGGAAAGCCGCAGATCCGGATCGGGATATACCGGATTTTCAGCCGCCTGCCGCAGGAGCGCTTTTTCCGCCGTGACCGGAATCGCTGTCTGATAGACCGGATCGAGCTGCAGATCCGTCAGCATTAGCGGCAGATCCAGCTGCGGGAAAAACGCCTCGTAATTGTCATTATGCGGCAGCAGCCGGTTCCGGATGCAGCTTTCCTGCACCGCGATCAGGCAGAAGATCAAGATTTCCGGCATCATGAACAGTTCGGGCAGTCCGGCGCGATCCAGCATCCGTTCGAGGATCAGCAGCGCCGCCGTCATCAGCAGGAACAGCAGCGGACGGATCATCTGTTTGTGCTGTCTGCTCCGCCGCGAAATGGCGATCAGATGCAGAACGCCTGCCGTCATCATGCAGCAAACCCATATTTCCGCCGCATAGAACAGCGCACCGTATGCATACTGTCCGTGTTCGATGACCGCTTTCTGATCCGCAGATCCCAGTACAAACGCCATGCGGTGCAGGTCATTTGTCAGGATCCCGCATACGAGCAGCAGCGCCGGAACCGGCAGATATTTCCGGAATCCGCTCTGCTTTGCGGCGGGATTGCCGCAGTCGAGGCTGATCATCAGGAACAGCGTCGGGATCAGGATGATCGGCACGTAATAGAGATACCAGCATAGCTTTGACAGCGCGAACGACCACAGCCCGATGCGGTATTTCATAGCCCGCACCATCAGAAACAGCAGCATCAGCAGGCCGGAAAGAAGCATATTTGTCCGTGCGCGTGTCGGCAGAAGCCGCCTGCGGATCGAGACCAGCCAGAACAGGATCAGACCGGAATAGATCAGCAGATTGCCGGTGAAAAAGACCGTGTTGAGAAACAGCGCATCCCTGCGCATTGCGAGCTGTTCCAGTGCATGACAGATGCCGGCAGACAGCAGTGCGCAGAGAAACAGGAGCGTGATTTTGGTCTGTGACTGTATCATTGCCGCATCATTCCTTTCCTGCAAAGATTTTTCGTTTGCTGCGGATTATATCTGCCCGCTGTCTGCCTGAAAAGAAGCCAGAAGCTTTACGGCGTCATGCACGGTGATCATACGGTCGCCGTCACAGTCCGCCGCCGTGAGCATCTGTTCTGTCAGCGGCACATCGTCGCAGGGATCCTCGGCGGTGATCCTGCACAGGAGCACCGCATCTGCAGCAGAAACCGTTCCGTCGCAGTTGACATCGCCCCAAAGCGGCTCTGCCGGAAGTGCTTCCGTGGTCGCAGCGGTCGTCTGTTTTTCACCTATAATTCTGATGTATCCGTTGTGGATGCCCTTGGTGAACAGATAGGTCATCTGGAGCATTCCGGCATGATCCTTTGCCGAACTGATAAAGCAGTCGGCGACAATGCCGTCGTCTTCATATGCAATGCCAATCGGATAGAGTTCGCCCTGCTCAGCATTTTCAGGTATGATAAAGTCGATCGTGAACAGGCTGCTTGCCGGCAGCGTTACAGCATCATCGGAGACGGCATAGAACGCAAGCTGTCCTTCCGCGATCATCGCGGATCCTGTTGAGAAGCCCTCGAATGCTTTGCCGGTGTTCATCACTTCGCCTTTTACATTGGGTTTGACAGTCAGACGGGTATCGTAAAAAACATGGAATTTTGCGTAGCTGACCGGCTCATCCGCGCCCGTGATGCTGACATAGACTCTCTGCGTTTTGCCCGGCGCATACGCAGGCTCAAGCCCGATCTTGTCAAAATACAGCATGATCCCGCCCTGATAGTCTTTGGGATTCACCGTCGGGCAGTTCCAGTCATTCGGCTGGATCCAGCGCGAGCCGTCATAGGGGACTTCTTTGTCGTCCTGCTTGTTGAAAGGATTTTCCGATGCATCTGCCTGCTGCATTTCAGCGGCAGCATAGAAATATCGTGGCTGGCTGCCTGCCGGAAATCCCGTTCCGCACATCAGCAGCGGGATCAGGCATGCAGTGATTCTTTTTTTCAGATCCATAAGCAGTTCTCCGTTTCTCAGATTCCGGACATCATGATATCTGCATTATAGCACAGCAGAGCCGAAAAAGTCAATCATATCCCGTTTCGTGCGCATCGCTGGGGAGTGGTCGAAACAGGGAGTCATAAAAAAAGAGGAATCCGCTGCGCGGATGCTATTTTGAATGGGAAAAGCTGCCCCTTTCAGAAAGGGGGGCTTTTCCCAAGCCCTTTTCTTCCCGA
>LVAJ01000034.1:0-136058 GCA_001603005.1 Clostridiales bacterium Firm_04 | reverse complement strand
AAAACTTTAATACTGGTGCGCGCCGGATGCGTAATAATAAATCCCTGAACAGCCACTCCCCATCGCTGTTCCGCATTGACAGCCTATCCAAAATATGATATACTATAAAAACGATATAACAAATAAAAGGGAGTATCGTGCAATGGGAAAAGAACTGAAACTGAACACCGGACAAACAGTCCGCGTGGGATTTGCATTTCTCGCGATCCTGACATTCTGGCAGATGTACAACAATGTGATCCCGCTGATCCTGACAAAGACCTTTCACATGGACAAGAGCTTTTCCGGCTTGATCATGGCAGCGGACAATGTGCTTGCATTATTCCTGCTGCCGCTGTTCGGCGGACTGTCTGACCGCTGCAGCACACGGATCGGCAGGCGCAAGCCGTTTATACTGGGCGGCAGCATCGCGGCGGTGTTTCTGATGCTGCTGATCCCGTTTCTGGACAATTCCTATTTTCGGGATCCGAAGGCAGTCACGAAGATCGTATTTGTGTGTCTGCTCGGCTGCATTCTGGTTGCAATGGGCACGTTCCGGAGCCCCGCGGTCGCGCTGATGCCGGATGTGACGCCGAAGCCGCTGCGGAGCAAGGCGAATGCGATCATCAATCTGATGGGCGCACTGGGCGGCATCATTTATCTGGTGATCGCCAAGCTCATGTATCCGACTGCAAAGACGCAGGATGCGGCGCATGTGGATTATCTGCCGCTGTTTCTGGTTGTGGCAGGCATCATGATCCTGTCGCTGACCGTGGTGATGTTCTTTGTGGATGAGGTGAAGCTGCATGCAGAGATGCTCGCCTATGAAAAGGCGCATCCGGAGGAGAATCTCGCAGTCGTTTCAGAGAACGGCGGGGAGGCGCTCCCGAAGGATGTGAAGCGGAGCCTGCTGTTCCTGCTGTTTTCCATTGCGCTCTGGTATATGGGCTACAACGCAATGGAGACATGGTTCACGACCTATGCGGATGCGGTCTGGAACATCGGCATCGGCGATGCATCGCTCTGCCTGACGGTCGCCACGGGCGGTGCGATCCTGTTTTTCATCCCGTCCGGACAGGTCGCAAGCCGGATCGGGCGCAAAAAGACGATCATCGCCGGCGTCCTGCTGCTGTCGGGCTGCTTTTTCGGCGCATACGCATATACCCGCATATTCGACGCATTTCACAGTCCGCTGTACATCCTGTTCTTTCTGGTGGGTGTTGCATGGGCATTCATCAATGTCAACTCGCTCCCGATGGTGCTGGAAATGTGCAAAGGCTCCGAGGTCGGGCGCTTCACGGGATTTTACTACACATTCAGCATGATCGCGCAGGTCGCGACGCCAATCTGTGCGGGCACGCTCATGGAGCACATCGGCTATATGACGCTGTTCCCGTACTGCGCGGTCTTTGTCCTGCTTTCGTTTGTGACGATGCTCTTTGTGCGCCACGGCGATGCAAAGACCGAAGCGAAGCACGGGCTGGAAGCATTTGAAGATCTGGATTGACATGTTCTCCCTGAAATGCTATAATAAAGGTGTTTCAAAATGACCGGCTGCCCGCAGAGACCGGAGAAAAGGGAGGTGCATATCATGGAGCAGCGCAGAGATCCGCGCAGAAGGATCCTTGTATTTCTCACTGTTCTGATGATATTGCCGCTGCTTGTTCTCTGGAACGGGCATCCGGAGCATGCCGGAACATCACAGAAAAAGATACCGTTTGCCGCGTCCTATACCCATTTGCATGCGGATATGCTGTTATCCGCAGTCCTGCATCCGGAAAAAGACGACCTTTCCGCCGCTGTCCGGCTCACGAAAGGGCATCCGTCCGGAAAGCGCAGCCGATTTGAAAAGCTGCATGATCTGCTGCTCTGCACAGCCGGACTTCTGCCGTTCGGCTGCTGTGCGTTCCTGTTCTCCTGCTTTGCGCATACGGAGACCGGATTCAGCAGAAGATACATTCTGAAATATATTCACGATCAGGACGGGCGGAAGGGCACAGACTCCGATTCATTTCAAAACAAATCTGTTCAAAATGAATTAGGAGGAATATTTCATGGACATCGGCAAAATATGTATGATCGCTTTCTGTGTGCTTTGTATTGCGGGGATGATCTTTGCAGAGATGCTGGTCTCCCGCGATGAAAAAGAGACGCTGCGCCGGAGAAAATCGTCCGATCGCAATGACCGTGATCCGGAGCATAAGGACTGATCCGTCCGCGCAGAAACCGTTTGCAGAAGCAGGCAGCCGCATTTTTGAGAGAGAATGCGGCTGCTTTTTTGTCCGGCAGAACCTGTACGCCTTGACAAATTGTCTGCGATCTGCTATGATGCATAGAGGGGCGGCAAGCCAATGCCTGAAACGTACTGCCGATCAAATTACGATGAGGATGCAGCAGATCTGCGATCCTCAGAAAGGAACAGCAATGAAAGAAAACGTGATCCCGTCCGACGCTGCAAACAGCAGGAACCGCTGCCTTGATTTTTTCAAGGGCATGGCAGCGATCCTTGTGATTTTTGTACACATCCGGTTTCCGGGGAAATTCGGCAGCTGCATCAGTTCATTCGGTTCGAGCGGCGTGATGCTGTTTTTCCTGATCAGCGGATTTCACGCATACGGCACGCGGGAGAAGATGCTCCCGAAGCTGATGCAGCGGTTCCGGCGCAATCTGCTCCTGACGGTGACCGCCGTTCTGGTCTATTTTCTGATCGCAGTGGTTCTGCATCATTTCGGCTACCGCGATCTGCATGTCTGGATCCGGACATTTCTGAAGCCGCAGTTTTATCTGCGGATGCTGGTGTTCAGCGATCTGGAAGTGATACACGGCGATCCGCTCTGGTTCATGTTTGCGCTGCTGTATGCCTATCTGATCTTCTGGGTGATGTACCGGCTGAATCTGCAGCGCTTTGCAAAGTTTGCGCTGCCGCTGTTCATTCTCCTGCGCATCGTGCTGGAGTCGTACAAATACGCAGTGGACGGGGACTGGCGCATTTGCAGCAATGTCTTTGTTGCAGCGCTCCCGCTGATGCTGCTGGGATACTGCATCGCGGAATATCAGGAGAAACTCAGGCGCATACCGGCATGGGTGTCGGCGGTCGTCTGCGAGGTCTCGGTGCTCTGTCTGGTTCTGCTGATCGTTTACGATCCGTTCCGGTACAATGTCACGCAGATCTGCAAGCTGCTTGCAGTCGCATCGGTCTTTCTGTTTGCGATGCAGAAGCCGGATCTGCGGATGTTCCCGCCGGTTTGCAGGCTTGGGCGCGATTATTCGCTGCATGTGTATCTCTGGCATATGCCGGTGATCGTGGTGATGCTGGCGGTGTGCAGTATGCGGCACGCCTCGCAGCAGTTCTATGACTGGTATCTGCCGCCGATCGTCGCGGGCATTGCCATTGTCCTTGCAATTCTGATCGTCGCGGTCCGGAACGGCGTGAAAAAGGGATCTCCGATGGAGCAGAAATGAGGGTTATTAGCCTGTTGGCATCCCGTTATGGATTGTGATACCGTTCGTTTTCATGAGAAAGCAGCACCGGTTCAGACCAATGCAGTCTGAACCGGTGCCGCTGTTTGAGGATGTTTTGAGAATGGCAGATATCGCCTGATTACGGTCTGTACAGCGCAGGAATTTCGCTGCCGCCCCATTCCACAACGGTAAAGCCCGTTCTGTCGAAGGCAGAGAACTGCTGCGGTTCGATCTCCACAGCCTGTTCCAGCGGAACATAGGTCATGAAGACGCGGAGCATGCTGTCGGGCTCCGGCGTGATGTGCAGCTTTGCAGTGTCGGTATACGCCTTGCCCTGGAACGCGATGAGGTTATACGGATTGCGCTCCATTCTCGGCAGCCAGTAGACGATGAACTCGTTCATTTCTTCCTCGGTCAAGCCCATATTTGTGAGTTTTTCTTTGAGGAAACTTTCAGTGTCACTGCCAGCCACACAGAAGCCCTTGGAGAAGTCGAATCTTGTACGGCAGTTTACAGCATCCCAGAACAGATATCTGTGATGCGTGCCGTCTGCCTTGTTCAGCAGCGAGCCGTCCGGCGATGCGGTCACATCCCAGCCGTTCTGATACTTCGGATAGGTCGTTGCAAGCTCGGATGTGGTCAGTTCGAGCTCCACATGGACGTCGGTCTCCTGTTCGGGATAGAGGTAAATGACCGGCTTGTCAACTTGGGGCGTAATGAACCGGATATTCGGGGTTTCGCCGTCATTGCATTTGGTCTTGATCCAGCCGTTTCCGTTATATACCCAGTCGTCATTGTCCTTGTTATAGCCCTTTTCAAAGTGCACACTGTCACGCTCTAAGATGTCCATGACCATATAATCCATGCCGGGACCTGCATAGAGATTCAGATTGTCGCCGACCAGAAAAAAGCTGTTGTAGTCATCCACGGTGATCTCCGGCTTCACGATCTCCACGGTCTTGCGGAAATATGCGCGCTTCATCAGCGAAAGGTCGGCTGCGTCGAGCTTGTTGTCGCGGCGAAATTCAGCAGCCTTCCAGCTTTTGATCCGGACATCCTCTCCGCGCAGAAGCTTTTCCAGCAGCACGATATCCGCAATGTTAAAATCGTCCTTGCCGTTGAGATCGCCGTCCGGATGCCATGTCATTTTGCATTTGGATCTGGCTTGATACTGGTCAAATCCGATCTGCTCAAATTCCGCGTTTTCGTAATAGCCGCCGCCCGAATGCGGATAGAAAAAGTATTCATCTCTCCAGACAAAGAAGCGGTTTTCGTCAAATTTGAAGGGGTTCGATGTGATCTTATATGTTTCCGTTTCATATGTTGACGACTCGCCATACCATTGTCTCATCAGCACATCCTCACCGGAAGATGTGTCGATCAGTTCGCCGGTCTCCGCATCGAGAAATGTGAGGACGAGACTCTGCTGCAGATGCTCCGAAATGTCTCTGATGGACATGCCGTTATCGCTGATCTCATACTGTCCTTCGGTCTGTTCAAAGGGCTCCTCGCCGGGAATGTCCCTGCCGACCGTCCAGTTGACGTAAACCGTGCCGTACTTGACGGGCTGGTACAGGATGATCGAATCAGAACCGCTGCCGTCTTCGGCAATCCATGTGAACGGCGTGCAGTCGGATTCGAAGATCTGTTTGATCTCGCCGCCGTCATCGCTTTCCTGTGTCATTTTGAGCTGTGCGCCGGTGCTGCCGTTCACTTCCGCACAGTAGGCGATGTACTGCCCCTGAACAGAAGCTCTGCCGTAATGATCCAGCCATGCGTCATATTCCGCCTTGCAGTCCGGCACCCATTGCAGGAAGTCGGCCTCGAACACATTGCCGTCCGTGTTGCAGAAGCGGAATTTTTCTGTTGTCTTGTAGCCCTCGCCGTCCTTTTCGAGCCATGCAACGTTCAGTTCGAGGTTATCCAGCACACGCAGCAGCGTCACTTCAAATGCAGTCTGTGTTTTGCAGCCTGCGTAGGTCTCAAAGAAGCTGTAATCATGCGTGTAATTGCCGACGCTGTCGCAGTAGTCGTTATAGG
This sequence comes from Clostridiales bacterium Firm_04, assembly GCA_001603005.1. Taxonomy (GTDB): domain Bacteria; phylum Bacillota; class Clostridia; order Oscillospirales; family Ruminococcaceae; genus Firm-04. Next base: position 130,577 of record LVAJ01000034.1, on the reverse strand, counting down.
CTTTGACGGCTTCCGCATCTTCGGGATCTGGCTTTTCGGGGATCTCCAGTTCATAGATCTTCGACGGGCTGCTTGCGGGCGTATTGACCAGCGTCATGCTGCCGCTGAGATCAATGGTATAATCGCCCGTTCTGAAATGTGCCATCGGTCTGACAAGACAGATGATGCCGTCCGCGACATAGGATTTGCCGTGCGTATTCCGGAACTGCATAGCGCTTGCAAAATCATGCGGCACCCAGTCCGGCAGTACGCCGAACAGCGGATCGGTCATCTCGTCGGATTCGCCGGTCTCGCCGGATTCGGTATCCGGATCGGTCAGCGTACCGGATTCACCGGTTTCGGCGTCCGGATCGGCAGCCTGCACCGGTGTCACCGTGCCGGCAGATGCCAGCATCATGCATGCGGTCAGACATGCCAGCATTTTCTTTTTCATAGTATTCCTCCGTTCTGTTTTGAGATTGCGTCTGTGCTTGGAATTATGCTGTGCGCGGATCCTGCAAAGGGGATGCCTGCTCCGGAGATCGGAGAACGCATGCAGCACCCGCATATCATACAGGTGATACAGCGGGATCAAACAGATTCCTTCTGCTCCTGCTCTGCGCGGAGATAGCGCTTTCTGAGCTGCTCATTCATCAGTGTTGTATGCTTTTTGTCGATCAGATAATGCACCATGCAGGTGAAAAGATAGATGAACACCACAGCAAAGAATGTCAGCAGCGCGGAAAGCGGCGTGATCCTGCACCAGCCGAATGCATGGAGCAGCACCAGCGTCACGCCGTAGATCACGCAGAAATGCAGGATCCAGAGGATCCATGAGAGCTTTTCGGTTTTGGTATCGAGACAGATCAGCACAGCCGAGGGCAGCGCGGTGATGAATCCGCTCAGCAGGATCTGCCACAGAACCGCGCTGTCGATCTGCTTGCCGGATGCTGTCAGATAAATTGCCGCTGCGATCAGCACAGCGGTCGTAATGTCCACAAAATAATGCAGCAGTGAAATCAGAAATTCCTTCATCATGAATCGACCTCCTCTATTCCGAGCCTGATCTTCAGATTGTGCACATACTGCCGCGAAATGACGATTTTTTCGCCGTTTTTCAGATGTGCCTCCAGTTTTCCGCTGAACAGCGGGGAGAGATATTCGATCTTCTCCATATTGACGATCATGGACTTGGAACATCGCACAAAGTCCAGCGGCGTGTACATCTCCTCCAGCTCGTAGAGCTTGTATTTGATCTCATAGACCTCGGAGCAGCAGTATGCAAACACGCGGCTTTCGTTCGCCTCAAAATAGTATACGTCCTGATAGTTCAGCCGCACGATCTTGTCATCCAGATAGCCTGTGAGTTCGGTGTTTGCGTTCTGATAGGCGAGCAGCATGGTAATGAGCCGCTGATCCGGCGAAGCGCACCGGACGATCACCACATCCTCGTCATCCGGCTGCGGGGTTTCGATGATAATTCTCATGGTCGGTCAATAGCCTCCGGTTTTTGCAGTATCATAATTGTGTCGGAATAGATCGTTTTGGAAGTGCTGATTTCATTGGTATCTCCGATGGATCTGAAATGATGCCCTCATGACAGATCCGCCGGAGGTGCGTTAGAGTTCGAGTGTGCCGCCGTGTTTCAGCCGGTAAACGGGCAGGCGTTCTTTCATCCGGCTCCGGAATCCGGATGTGTCCACCTCTGAACTGAACGGCGGGAATGTATCGTCAAAATGTGTCAGCAGGACGGCTTTCGGCTTGATCCGTTCGCAGATCTCCGCAGCGGCATCGCAGAGCGAGCCGAAGCCCTGATACGGGAAAAATGCAAGATCGGCGCCTTCCGGATAAACGGTATCCGCATCGAGCGCAAGGCTGCCGAGGATCAGGATCCGCTTTCCGGCGATCTCGATGAGATAGCAGAGGGATTCATGCTTTTCGCGGCATGCAGCGATCGTCCGCAGCTTTTTGAGGATGCCCTTGCGGTTTTGCAGGACGCGTCTGCTGCAAAGGGTTTTCAGGATATCACCCGCGCCCAGACGGATATGATTGCCCTTGTACGCGGTGATCTGAAACCCGCCTGCGGAAAAGGAATCGCCCGGCTGAATGCGGCGCAGATGCTCTTTTGCAACGCCCATTTTCAGCAGGCTGCGGTAAGGCGCATTCGTGCAGAAAATCCGCGTATCGGGACGCACGAGCGCCGGAATGCTGCTGATGTGATCGAAATGCCCGTGCGAAACGAGAATCCTGCTGCAATGGTCAAAGGCATTTGCAGCGACTTTGACGCGGCTTTCCGGAAACGGAAAAAACGGATCAATCAGCAGCTGCGCGCTGCCTGCGGTGATCCGCACCGAAGCGGTGCCGTACCATGTGATTTTGATTCTGTTTTCCTGCATAGCGATCAGCTCTTTCCAAGGTTATTTGCTTTTATTATATCACAGGAGCCCCTGCAAATCAACCGGCAGTTTTGCGGATCATAACCACTTCTTCGTCTTCCGCAGGATGGAGCGTCATGGTGTCGCCCTCGATCTGATAGGGCGTTTCCTTTGTGTTGCCGTCGCCGTCAATATCTGTGATCATGACATCCGGTTTCAGTTCAAACCCGTCGATCCGGTCGGCAAGGAACAGAACTGTTTCGTTTTCGGAAAATTCCAGCGTGATCCGGTCTGTTTCAAATTCCACCCATTCCCGGTCATCTTCCGGATCGCGGAGCTTTGCCAGCAGCTTTTCCATGTATTCGCCGCCGGTCAGCCGGTATTCCCCGAATACATGATCGGAGCCGTCCGTCTTCTCCATTTCCAGCACACTGTGATCTTTATAGGTGAATACAAACACACCGCCTGCAAAGAAAATGTCGTCTTCCGGAATCGGAATGTCCTTGCTGATGAAGCGCCGGTTTTCGTCAAAATGAAATGTATCGGTCACATCCAAACCGGTTTTGCAGTATGCTTCATTTTTGCCGGCAAAGACATATTCCGACGGCGGATCCTCATCCTGCACGATCCATGTGCCGAGCACATCGGCAAAATCATCCGCTGCGGCGCTGTCAGCTTCGGTCAGGACGCTGCTTTCTGCAGTGTTCTCCGTGCGTGCCGTTTGCTCCGTGCTGCTTTCCGCAGAAGAACCGGCCGGCTGCGGCGGTTCCTTTGCAGCGCAGCCTGCGAGCAATCCCGTGAGCGTCAGTGCTGCGAGCATTGCAATGCATGCTTTCATGGTCATCACTTCCCCGGCGGCGGTCAGCCGTCCTGTTTTCGTGTAAATTCGATCTGCGATCCGGCACTGTTTGTAATCGTCATCGTATCGCCGTCGATCTCATAGGAAGAAACGAGGCGTTCCTTTCCCGGCACCTGAATGGAAACCGTATCAGCGGTCAGTTCAAAATCCGGCTGGTCATACCGCACCGTAATGCGTGTGCCGCTGTCATCCATTGTAAAGCAGACATCTTCGATCCGGTAATCTCCGTCGTTGTTCTCCTCGTTGAAGAATCTGCCCCTGAATTTTCCGCCGGTCAGCCGGTATTCCCCGAACAGTTCATCGGGATCATCCGTTTTCTCCATTTCGACGGCGCTTTTGCCGTCAAAGAGCAGCGTGAATCTGCCGTCCGTAAAATCGTATTCATCCGGCGCAAAGGTCTTTCCGTTGAGCGTAAAGCTGCGGTCAGGGCTGAAATACATATCATCGTACTCTGTCGTAAGCTGCATATGCGCTTCTGTTGCGGAGACATATTCAAAGATCCACGGATCTCCGTCAAATTCGCATTCCCATTTGCCGAGTACCGCCTGCAGGGCATCATCATCCGGCGCAGTGCTGACCGTTTTGCTTTCCGCGGCAGAATCCGCTTTATAATGATTGTCCTTTGCGGCAGCCTTTGCCGTACATGCCGTCACGACGCCCGTGAGCGTCAGTGCCATGAGCATTGCAATGACCGTTTTCATAATGCTTCCCCCGTTCTGAAACAAAGATTTCCGGCGCACGTACCGGTTCTATCTAATATGATAACACAACCGGAAACCGCTGTCAATGCAACTTACCCCCTGAAAAATGCAACTTACCGCCCGAAAAATGCATCTTACCGGAAAACGGTTGACATGCAGGCGGGGATCCGCTATAATCTATGGCAGAAAGAACGTCCGGTCAGGGATCTGTTCCCATCAGAAAGGAGATGCCTTATGACATTCAGGATCCGGCACGAAGAAACAAACGTCAAGATCATCTCGCTCGTTTCCTGTCTCCTCTGCTTTCAGGTCATTTCGTTTTTTTGTCTGATCGCAGAGAATGTGGATGAAATTCCTGCATGGCTTGCGCTGATATTTGTCAGCATCCTGATCGTTCTGATCGCAGGTTCATTTCTGTATGCGATCGAGCAGGCGACCGGAACGGTCATCACCGTTTCGGACAGGACGATCACCGTCCGGCATCTGCTCCGGAAGCAGCAGATCGCTTTGGATGCGATCGGCAATATTCAGATCGAGCGGTATCAGCGGCACCGGCGCAGGACTCACAGCGGCGTGCATTTTTTTGAGCAGCGTCTGCGCATGACGCTGCTTATATACAACCGGAAACCGACCGTCCTGACAGATACGGCAACAACCGGCGGAAACGGCTTGTTCGTCCCCACGGATCCGATTCCGGACGACAGTGTGCCGCTTTATCAGGCGTATCTGTACATCCTGTCGGAGCTGAACCGGATGCATGCTTACTAAGCCCCTCTTGATACTAAGCCCCTCTTGAACGGTCTGCGACTTCATTACGGGTAGCGCAGGCTGTACTGTATATGCAGCACCGCATCAAGCATCCTGACAAACAGTCCTCCCGAACAGTTTTTTGCGGTATTGCAGAAAAGGATCCCTCGCCGGTTCACAAAGATCCGGCGGGGGATCTCTGCATTCTACGGAGCGTGGATTGACAGCGCACCGATTATCCTGTATCATAGAAGCATGCGGAACGTGAGGAGGTGCGATCATGGATCCGATCAAAACAGGTGCGCTGATCCGGCAGCTGCGGACAGCGCGCGGACTGACGCAAAGGCAGCTTGCGGAGCAGCTGCATGTCAGTGACAAGGCAGTTTCGAAATGGGAATGCGGGAACGGCTGTCCGGATGTTTCGCTGCTGAAAGCGCTGGCAGATCTGTTCGGCACGGACATGCAGGTTCTGCTTTCCGGCGAGCTGCGGCAGAATGAAAAGGAGAAAGGCAATATGAAAAAGACGAAATTCTATGTTTGCCGGACATGCGGGAACATCATCACCGCAGCGTCCGGCGCGGATGTGACCTGCTGCGGCAGCCGGCTTTCCGCACTGGAGCCGCGCAAAGCGGAACCGGACGAGATGCTCCGGCTTGCGGATGTTGGCGGGGAGTGGTACGTGACCGCGGAACACCCGATGACCAAGGAGCACTATATTTCATTTGCGGCATATGTGACGGACAGCAGCGTAATGCTGTTCCGGCAGTATCCGGAATGGGATTTCCAGTTCACGATGCCGATGTACCGCAGCGGCAGACTGGTCTGGTACTGCACCGCATGCGGATTTCTGTATCAGGACATCCGTCCGGAGCGGAGATGAGATCCGGCACATCAGAGCGCAGGCAGACGTCTGAAAAGGCGTCTGCTTTTTCTATATACTTTCGGTAGATTGATAGTTTGACTATTATTTCTTGTATTATTTATACTTTTCCCAGTACGATTTTAGCAGAAACCAAACAATCCGGCGACAATTATTTACAAAATTTATTTTCAAACAAATTAGACGTTCTGTATTATTTTGCCGTAGTATAACAAATTGTCTTCAAAAATGCGTTTGAATTGTCATCTGTGTTTAACAATATAAAATCCGCGGAAAACCGCAGAAATCCGCGGAAAAACATAAAATTCGCAACAAATCCGCCGCTTAACAATTAAGTTGAAACGCTGATATTTAACTTATTCTTTGTGCAAATTGCAGTAGAATCTTGCGAAAAGTTATACATAAAATTACTTGACATTTTTTTGCTTTTATGGTATAAAAATAGTGTAAGGAAGTTCGCGCTTTCCGGCTCCTTCCGGACATGGAAAACGGCGGAACGGAAGAATAAACGAACCTTTATTTTCGCCTAAAATTATACGGTGTGTAAAGATTTCAGGCGGGATACGGTTCGCAGGAAACGTACAGGAAAGTACACAGGATCATCAAACGGAAAGGAGGCATATTTCGTGGTGGATTTTAACCAGATTTACAAGATGGCAATGGATGTGGTGAATTATACAGTCTCCTCACGCGGCTATCTCGAGCCGAATACGACGGTATGTATTCTCATCGCAAAATCCGGCAGAGTCTTCAACGGTGTCAGCCAGAACACAGTGCATGCCGAGGTCGAGGCGGTCCGCAATATGCAGGGCTTCGGCGAAACGGCAGTGGAAGCGGTGCTTCTGGTCGATGCATCCAGCAGGCTCGCGATTCTGCCGTGCATCAACTGCATCCGTTACATCATCTCACTGGATCCCGTCAATACGGGCGCAGTCGTTACGATGCCGGACAGACCGGTACCGTTTCAGGAAATCATGATGCAGAATCAGCCGGCGCTGAATCAGCCGATGCGCAGTTCGATTCAGCAGGGCGTGCCGATCTCTGCGACACGTTCATCCGTGGTCGTGACGGGGAGATCGAAAAGCGCACTCCTGAGCGGCAAGGTCAATGACCTGCTTGCCGCAGCCAAAGAGGAGGAGCAGACCGATGAGGACATCGCTCTGATGGAGGAGCTGACTGAAAGTACAAAAAAGAAAAAAGGTCTGCTCGGCGGACTGTTCGGCAAAAAGTAAGTATGAAGGAAGTATTGCAAGATAGGGAAAGGATGGATGAACTGTGAGTAAACTCAATCGGAAAAAGAAGGACCTGAGCTTCAATTTCTTGAACCGTTTTATGATTATCCAGTTTGTGCTGATGCTGCTGCTGTCTCTGGGTGTAACATGGCAGGTCAGCAAGAGTGCGAAGGAAAGTGCGACGGAGCAGCTCACTGCAATTGCAAATGAGCGTGCGTTCATCGTTTCGGACTTCGTCGAAAACGCGGAAAGTAAAATGAGACTGTTCGCTTCCACGCCGGAAGTACAGGAAATGATGGCAAACCAGAACCTCGACCTGAAGGTCATTGACGCACAGCACTGCACAGACCGCTTCGCAAAGGAGTTTGAAGGTCTGGAGAGCCTTTATACAACGTCATGGAAGACGAAGATCCTGACCGACAGCTCCGTCAGCGGTGTCGGCAAGGAACTCGTCACGGACGAGGAGCTTGCAGCACTGCAGGCTGATGTCATGGATCACAAGGGCGGCGTTTACAACGCCGGCATCGTGGTCTCCCCGACGTCCGGTCACAAGGTCATGGCGCTGTATTACGGCGTGTTCAGCGACAGCGGAAAGCCGCTCGGCATTGTCGGCCTGTCTCTGGATGCGGACAACATCATGCAGAAGCTGAACGACATCAAGGCAAACGGTCTGGAGCATTCCACCTATACGATGATGGATGTGAAGAAAGCGACATATGTTTTCGACCAGGATGATCCGAACAATGCGGGCAAGCCGGTCGTTCTGCCCGACCTGATCCGTACCTGTGATGAATATAACACAGGCAAAAACACCGAGCTCACCACGAATTATGAGTACGATCTGCCTATGGGCGCATTCGTCGGCGCATCCGTGTGGCTGCCGGAGCGCAACTGGGTTCTGATGATGAACGACAGCCGTTCCGAGGTTTACAAGCTTGTGAACGTGATGAGAACGTTCCTCGGCATTTTCTCCGCACTGATCCTGATTCTCATGCTCCTGTTCGCATATCTGAACAAGAAGCAGGAGAAGGTCAACATGAAGCTTGTCGCATCGGTTGAGCGCATGAATCAGGCAAAGCACTCGCTGAACTCGGCAATGTTCAATGACGTTCTGACCGAGGTCGGCAACCGTGTCAAGCTGACGATCTCGCTGTCCGATATCCATGACGGCATGACGAATCCGTATTACTTCGCGCTGTTCAATCTGGCAGATTTCAGCAACATCAATACGGCATTCGGAAGCGACACCGGCGACGAAATGCTGGTGCGCACCGCAAGAGCTCTTATGGATGCATTCCCGAACGGCAGCGTATACCGTACCGGTTCGGATGAATTTGTTGTCATGATCCGTTCGGAGAACGGCGCACCGCGTGTAGATACCATGATCGCGGATGTGGACAATGTCCTGCGGAACCTCAGCGAGCCGCAGAAGGTCGACGGTGTCGGTACGCTGTATCCGAAGTACAAGGTCGCAGTCATCAAGAAGAACACCGGCATTGATGCATCTGTCATCACGATCCTGAAGGAAATGACCAATGCAAAGGGCATTGCAGTTGCCGGCATGATCGACTTCTCCGACCTGACCGAATAAGGTGATCCTTTCAGTGCTTCGCACTGCATCTCTATAGCGCATCCCATTATTTCAAGCGCAGCGGGTACCTATCCGCTGCGCCTTTTTTTGCGGGCGGGCGGGCGCGGAGCCCGCGCTGGCATTTCCCTCCGGGAGCCGGCGGCGTGGCTCGCCCAACATTCGCAGTACACGCCGCGGGGCGGCTTGCGGGGAGCCCCCGCGGGTATTTTCCTTCGGGAGCCGTCAGCGTGGCTCGCCCATGTTTCGTTACTGCACGCCGCGGGGCGGCTTCTCATGCGTGACTGCTCCCAACAATTGCGCCCCGCATGCGTTACCGAGCGCACGACTGTGCCCTCACAAACGTAACCGGCGCGCACAGCATTAAAGTTTTGATCCAACTTTTTCAAAAGTTGGCAGGTCGAGGGCAGCGCCCTCGTCGCTCTCCGCAGATCGCGAAACTCCCCCGGCGTTCAAGAGCTTGGCGGGCTTGGGGACTCCAGTTTGCCTTTGGCAAACTGAGCCGTTTTGCTTGCAAAACGTGTGCGATCAAGAAGTCCCCATTCTATAATAGCATCCGCGCAGCGGATACTTCTTTGAGGACATACAAACGGACATGCATCTGACATACAAATGTACATTCATCCTGACATGCACAAACCTGACATGCATTTCGCCGTTCATTCCGGCATACCGAATCACATTCATGTCTGCATTCAATCGCGGCATACACAGATCCGGCATACCCCAAAAAATTCATATGAACAGGCACAATTCCCCGCAAAACGCATGCTTGCATCGAGGACACCTTGCCATTATGTTAATATATATATATAACTGTTGCATTTGCCTGTACGATGTGCTATAATAAAATCAGAACAACAAGCTTGTTCATGATTTCAGGAAAGGGCATGATTCCGATGTGCTTTGTATGATCCGATCAATGTAAAAACGGAGACAGAAAGGATGGATGCATGATGAAAAAACGTAAGAGAATGTCTGCCCTGCTGGCAGGTGCAATGATGCTCTGCACGGTCTGCCAGACGGCACATGCAGAGGAAGCACCCGATCTGTATTACTTCGGCACCGCGGATAACGGCACGCTTCAGCAGATGCAGGTGCTCGATGACGGCGGCATGCTGCAAAGCTGGGTGAAGAATGTCGACAGATACGGAAACGCGCAGGCGCCCTATAAAGTCTGCACCTACCACGACGATGCGCTGGCGGATGCGCCCGAGCTCAGGGGCGATGTGATGTATCTTGCCGTACCGCAGCAGGATACACTGCGCTTTGTGCTGCGCAGGGACTTGGATCAGAATGAAGCGGAGCAGAAATGCCGGGAGATCGCCGAGCAGTATTTCCCCGGCTGCGAGGTATTTGGCAGTTGCAAATATTATTATGATATCTTCGTGCAGAATGAAGCGCAAAGAACGGATGAAGCCGCTGAACGCCTGATGCAGGCACTTGCGGACGCGCATCTGATCGACGCGTTCTACACATGGGGCGGAACTGCGGATTACATGCTGATCGAGCACGGCTTCCTGACAGTCTATGCGCCGGAAACATTTTACTGGGCAGCGAAGGAATATGACTGGGCAGAGATCGAAGCATGGGTGCAGGAGAAGCATCCGGAATGCGAATTTGTCCGCGTAACGGATGAGGAAAGCGCGCTTGTCGAAACGCTCGGAATCACAAATTTTAAGTATCTGAACTGGGATCCGTTCTACGCGGTGATCCCGCCGGAAGGAACGTCGTTTGCAGATCATTTTGCACTTGCAGTGGAGCTGTACGAGCAGTTTGATCTGGATCCTTTTATGTGGCTGACGCCGCTGGAAACGGAGGGCACCGACAGCTTGGTCGGCAGGAACGCGCTTGCGCTTGCGGGCGATGTGAATCTTGACTGTTCGGTTGATGTTTCGGACGCCGTTCTGACCGCGAGATATCTGGCAGAGGACAAAGCAGCGAAGATCGCGGATCAGGGCTTGCAGAATGCCGATGCAGACGAAAACGGCAGTGTCACGCCGGACGATGTGACCGCGCTCCTGAAATACATCGCAAGAGCGGAGTGATCGTGCCGGAGCATGCTGCTGACAAATAACGCATAGAAAATGCCGCGAAGTGATTGCAGGATCGCTTCGCGGCGTTTTTGTGTTGAATGATGTTGTATGCGCGGACTCCCCGCTAGGCGCGGTGTCCGCCGACCTGTCCGTTGCGTTCGATTGCCGTCGCGCCTTCCTGAAAATTCATGCCGCGCAGCACCGCATTTTTCCCATAGCGTTCTTTGAGCCGCACGACGGTCTCGCGCAGGCATTGCTCCCGCTGCAGCGCCGTCTGCTGCTGTAAACGCTGTCGTTCGAGCAGCTCCACATCGTCAAACAGCCCGTACTGCACCGGCAGTTCCTCTGCGGCATCTTCCCGCGGGATCACATGATTCGCGACCACATAGAGCCGCCGCACCATGAGGTCGGGATCGACAATGCGCCGCCAGAGCTGCATTGCCGCCGCGATCATGCACTTTGCGGACGCAGTCTGCCGTCCGAGATTGACCGATCCGTGCACCGATTTCGGCGTGCGTCTGCCGTAGGAATTGATCTCCCATGCGCCGCTGTAACCGAGCGGAACGCCCACGCTGTCATAGCAGACGGTCAGCACGATCTGGTCGGCGATCAGCCCCTTCCGCACGAGGTCGAGCGAGAGCTGATCGGTCATTTCGCGGCAGATGAGCCTGCCCTTTTCCTCGGAGTAGGCGCACGGGAGCACCTGTCCCTGCGAAAGGCTGCGGCTTTCCGGCTGATACGCCTTGACGTCCGCGATCGTGCACGGCTCCCAGCCCCATGCATGGTCGATGAGCAGCTCGGCATTGACGCCGAACATCTGATAGAGCCGGTCGGGGCTCTGCTCGGAATACCGCGCCAGCTCGCCCATTGTGAAGATATACGCATGCTCCAGCTTTGCCGCGATGCCGTGCCCGATCCGCCAGAAATCCGTCAGCGGGCGATGATCCCAGAGCGTTTCACGGTAGGACATTTCATCCAGCTCCGCAATGCGCACGCCGTCCTTGTCCGGCGGCATTTTTTTTGCAACGATATCCATTGCGACCTTTGCGAGGTACATATTTGTGCCGATGCCGGCAGTTGCCGTAATGCCGGTTTCTTTCAGCACCGTGCGCACCATGCGCAGCGCGAGGGTATGCGCGTTGCAGTGATAGGTTTGCAGATAGCCCGTCGCGTCGATGAACACCTCGTCAACGGAATAGACATGGATATCTTCCGGCGCGATGAACCGCAGATAGATCTGATAGATCTGCGTGCTGACGTCCATATAGAGGTGCATGCGCGGCACAGCAGCGATATAGTCGGTTTCCAGCGCAGGATTCCGCGCGAGTTCGTCGGCGAAGCAGGATTTTCCGGTGAATTTGTGCTGCGGCGCCCGATTGCGACGGCGGCGGTTTTCGAGTTCGACGCGCTGTATGACTTCAAACAGACGCGGTCTGCCGGGGATCCCGATCGCTTTCAGGGACGGCGAGACCGCAAGGCAGATCGTTTTTTCGGAGCGCGATGTATCCGCCACGACGAGATTTGTATTCAGCGGATCCATTCCGCGCGCGGCGCACTCGACCGAAGCGTAGAACGATTTCAGGTCAATGCAGATATACGCGGGCATGTTGTCATCATCCTCTCAAATGAGAACAAATGTTCTTTTTCTGAGTTTATTATACTACATCCCGTTTGAAATGTCAACCCCCGCAGCAGAAAAATTTTTTTGCGGAACGGACAATGACAGCGCATCAGCCTGTCGAAAAAGTGTCTCCGACGGATTCAAAATGGGGACTCCGTCCCTGAACCCCTGCTTAAGGGCTGTTGGCACTTGAGAATCCCTTTTTTTAGAATCAAGATAAAATCACATATCTGCTTCCATTTTGCTTATATTGGGATTCCAAAGGGATCGTATCCCTTTGGTCAGGTTTGGGCTGAAAGCCCATTCAGAATCATCGCGCAGCGATACCTTATTTCCGTTGCATGCCGGATGTGCAGCGAAAAGGCGCCGCTCATTTCTGAACGGCGCCGTATTTCATCAGAAGCCCCACCATTTCGGCGCTTCCTCTGCGGTAAATTTCTGGATGTAAAGCAGATCGGTCGCGCCTTCATCCACCTGATAGGTCGTGTCGCCGGAGCGGTAATACAGCGTACCGGCTTCCCCCGCTTCGCCGCGGATCATCAGGTATTGCTGATCTCCGCCGGGCAGGAAGTCGGTCACGTTTTCTGCGATTGTTTCCATTTGCCTGTTGCGGCGTGCGATCAGTGTGCCGCTGTAATTGCGGTCCAGCGTGATGAGTGAGAGCGTGCTGTGATTCGGATTGTCCGGCTCATTTTCCGGCGCTTCCTGCGGGGCATCTCCCGTGATAAAACTGAGCGTGCCGGAATCCGTTTCATGCACATAGGGATAAGTCCGCACATTTTCAGCGACCGCTTCCTCACCCGCATACAGCGTGCCGTTCACAAAGCGGATCACCTCATCCGGCTGACCGTCCGGCAGTTCCAGCGCCAGCACACAGGCTTCATCTTCCGGTGCAGAAACAAGCTCCAGTTCGACCGGTTCGGTTCCGTTCAGGATGCCCGCATACAGTCTGACTGTCGGCAGACTGTATGATGAGGCGTACGGATCACTCGTGTAATCATCATACTCATCGTATTCCGTGCAAACGCCGTACAGCACCGTGCCGTCCTGAGAGAAGCCCAGTTCGGGATACTGCTTGTTTCCGTCGATGTCTTCTATGCGGACTTCCACCGGCTCATCCAGATAATACAGGCGGTCACCGTCTGTGGCATACGGCTGAACCAGATAGGGCATCGTCTGGCAGATTTCCGACTCAGGATAGATGCTCTTTGCGACTTTGACTGTCGTGCCGTCCGCCTTGTAATAATAAAACTCCGCCTTCATCAGTGCGCCAAAGACACGTTGTTCCCAATCGACTGAGTCAATGTTCTCTGTGGGCATGATCATGATGGAAGAATCGTTGATTTGCGGGGACGGTTCGGACGCATCGGGATCCGGATCTTCCGATTCAAATTCCGTTTCGGCTTCTTCGGGATTCATTGAGACTGCCGGACGTTCATTCCGGCGGAGGAAAAAGCAGCTTCCGTCCGGATAACCGCGCATGGCATAGGGTGCATCTTCAAGCGTGCCGTCATAGATCGTCGTCGTTTCAAAGGTATTGAGGTCGATTCTGGAAAGCCCGATCCGGACATTGTGTTCATCATCGGTTGTATTGGTCTGATAATAGAAATACTGCGGGGCGGACTGCGCAATGGGCAGCCAGCGGCGGAACGCCCCCTCTATCACCTTTTCCGGCTGCATGCCGGGTGCGGTGCGGCTGAGCGCATACTTCGGAGGAACATGCCCGTTTTCCTCGTTCGGCGACAGCACAGCACCGAAAGCGTTGACCATAATGGTTGAATCAATTCTCATGCATTCGGAATCCTGAATGTGGAGACTCGGAATCCAGTAATTGCCGGATGCTGCGCAGTAATTATTGAGATTGTCGAGCGCGATATAGAAAACGGTATCCTGATTTTCGGAGAGCCAGAAGCGCTGCACTTCCTCGGAGATCTGTGTTGTCGCGCCGCCTTCCGTGCAGCAGAATGCGCCCTTTCCGTTCCGGTAGTAGACCGCATCCCCGCAGATCAGATAGGCAGGATCCATAGGGAGCGTATCTTCCTGCGCGGTTTCGATCGTGTTGGACATGAACTGCTTCTGCTGATTGCGCATGAGCTCCGGCATGTAATAAGCGCCGAGTGCGGAAACGCCGTAACGGTAATGGTCATCGTTCGGGAGTACGATCACTTTTTCGGCGATCATATTTTCGGTATCCGGATTCAGGAGCGAACGGCTCATCAGCTGAATGTAGAGGTTCCCGTTCGTATCGGGGGCGATCTCCTTCGGATAATAGACCGTTTTGCCGTCCGGACTGATCTGAATCAGTTTTTTCAGCTCGGTGCTGCCGTACATTTCGAGATAGGTATTTTTCAGTTCAGCGGATTCAAACAGCGCATCGTTCAGCGCATAGGTTTTGCCGTTTCTGCCGTCCTGAAACCAGAGTTCACATTCTTTCATATAGAATGTGCCGAGCGTACTTTTTTCAAAGTACCGCGGCTTGTTGACGCGGAATCCGGCTGCATGTGCGATCGCGCCGCTGCCGATGAGCACTGCGCTGCAGAGCGCAGCGATTTTCAGTCCGCGAACGGTTTTTTTGCGCCGTTCCGCGGAGTTGGCTTTCTTTTGCTCGGCTTTCTCGGCAGCTCTGATTTCGGCAGCCGCATCTTTTGCGTCCTGCTGATATTTGCTTTGAATTGCTCTGGTATGTTCAGCAGCCTTTTTCTCCTGCTGGGCTGCTGCATGGAACGGATCCGGAACGGTCAGATCTGCGAGCGATTTGCCGCAGCCGCTGCATGTATCCGGAATGGAATCGTATTTCTTACCGCATTCTGGACAAATATACATATGTTGTTACCTCGTAAAAAGAGTAGTGGATGTCGGATGCTTCTATTATAGCACATTTTTCATAAAAGCACAATGGGCGGCGCGGAGCGGGAGTGGCTGTTCAGGGATTTATTATTACGCATCCGGCGCGCACCAGTATTAAAGTTTTGATCGAACTTTTTCAAAAGTTCGCGGAGTCCAGAGTGAGTTTGCTAGCAAACTCATAGCGAAGCGTGCAAGAGCCTCTGGTCGCGATCCGCAGATCGCGAAACTCCAAAGCGTTCTGTTTCGGGAAGAAAAGGGCTTGGGAAAAGCCCCCCTTTCTGAAAGGGGCAGCTTTTCCCATTCAAAATAGCATCCGCGAAGCGGATTCCTCTTTTTTATGACTCCCTGTTTCGACCACTCCCCGCGGAGCCCCCGCTGGCATATTCCTCCGGAGGGCGGCAGCGTGGTTCTCCCAATATTCGCATTACACGCCGCTGGACGCGGCTTCTCATTCGTGACTGCTCCCGATAGATAAAGTGAATAGTGAAAAATGAACAGCAGCAGGATCATGCGCCGAGCAGCGGCTGCCCGTAGCGGAACAGCACCGCATTGATCTCAAAAATATCATAGATCTCATGCTGCACACAGTATAAGATAATGAGATCGAATTTGCAGCTTGGTGAAAGTGCAATGCCTGCGCGCGCAAGCAGATCCTGCATGGTTTGCAGATCCAGCCGCAGCGCGACCGCAAATGCCACGGCGGTTTTCTTGGTCGGCGTATAATCCGGCTTGCAGCGGATGCGCGAGAACAGCTTGCGGTCGATGTTCGCTTTTTTGTAGACGGTCACATCGTCCATGCCGCTCGCGTCGATCAGCTTGAACAGCCGCTGCTGAAACGTATCGCCCGCGCCGCCGAGCATCTGCTCCAGCGTTTGCGGATCTGCCGGCGCATGTGCCGGAACCGCTGCGGACTGCGCCCGACCTGCCTGCTGTATGGCGCGGCGTCTGCGGTGCGCTTCGAGATTCCTGCGTTCGGGATATTCGGCATGCTCCAGCGCCGCCGCCTGATGCGCGTCGAGAAAGGTGTCGATCGAACCGACCAGCTTTTCGGAGAGCGCGAATGCTTCCTCGCCCAGCACGACGAGGATCACCTGCATATCATGCGTCAGCAGAAACCGGCTGATCTCCGAAAGCGCAATATGCAGCGCAATATCCTTCGGAAAGCCGTAAACGCCCGTTGAGATCAGCGGAAACGCGATGCTTTCGGCGTTGTACTCCGCCGCAAGCCGGAGCGCGTTCTGATAGCAGGCGCACAGGATCTCCTGCTCGCCGTGCTGCCCGTCCGTCCAGACCGGTCCGACCGTGTGGATGATGTACTTTGCAGGCAGCGCGAATGCCGGCGTGACCGCAGCTTCTCCCGCCGCGATCTCCCCGATCTTCCGGCGCTCCGCGAGCAGCAGCTCCGCGCCCGCCGCACGGTAGACTGCGCCGTCTGTGCCGCTGCCGAACTGCGGCAGGGGATTTGCAGTATTGACGATCACATCGGCATGCACCTTTGTGATATCGTTCCGGATGATCTGAAACGGCATGGGTATCCCTCCTTTGTCATGCGGCAGCAGGCGCCGCTTTTTCCGGTTATCCGTCCAGTCCGGCAAGAAAATCGAGGATGATCCTGCTGCAAGCTTCGGGCTTCTGCTCATAAATGCAGTGATCGCCCGGCAGACACACGATCTCACAGTTTCCGGAATGATCGGCGTAGGCGGAAAGCGTCCCTTCCCGCATTTTTTTGCAGAATGCCAGATATCTGTCATACAGCGTATCATCGTCCGTATCCGGCGGCAGATGAAAGAATTTCAGCCAATTCGCTCTGTCCGGATTGTCCAGCCCGCCGTCTGCGGTCAGCTCCTCTTTCGTATTGTAGCCAAATTCCGCGGCGATGTAAAGCTTCGGCACATCATTCGGCACAAGCGTATTCCATACCGTATTCATATTTGCGGACATCATGACGTCCTCTGCGATCACAGCGGAATTTTGAAATGTCAGCAGTGCAAATGCATACTCTGCGCGCTGTTCCGCAGCGGTGTAATACGCTTTTTCCGGCAGCATTGCTTTCACTGCAAGATTGCCGAGCCCGCCCGCACCCAGCCGGTCAAGCCGGTATGCCAGCAGATACCACGGATCGGGCTCTGTGCGCATCTGATCGGGTGCGTATTCTTTGATCTCCGATGTATCCATGAATATGACCGCTTCGATCTCGTCCGGATACCGGCTCACCCAGTAGGACGCATAGATCCCGCCGATCGAATGCGGCAGCAGGATATAGGGCGCCGGTACGCCTGCATTTTGCAGCGCTGTACGGTAATCCGCAACGATGTTTTCGACAGTGCGCTCCTGCGATGTGTTGTCGCTGAGCCCGCAGCCTGCGCGGTCGGCAAAAATGACCTGATTTTCTGCTTCGAGCGCAGCGGTCATCCGTCTCCACGAAATGCACGGATCCGGATCACCGAATCCGGCGATCGCAACGATTCTGTGCTGTCCGTTTTCATTTCCATAGCGGAGCACGTTGACGGCATGATCGCCGACTGAAATCAGATTTGCATAGCCGTTTTCCGTCAGGAAAGCCCTGTCCTGTTTCAGCCGGATGCGGCTGCTGATCCAGACCATCAGCCACAGCGCAAGCAATGTCAGAATGATCGCTGCAATGATCTTGCATGCTTTTTTGGCTTTCATTTGGTTCCCCCGATCCGTTTTTTCTATATCAGAAATGAAGCGCAATATCTTTTTATGCAAGTGCTGCGCAATATCCGTCAAGCGTTTCGGATACTGCTTTCCGGATATCCGAAAACCGAAATCCGGTTTGCTTTGCTATTGCTGTGTCCAGCGTCGCAAATGCCGGATAGCCGTTATACGGCGCAGCAGTTCCGTCCGATCGCAGGATCGCCTTTCTGCCGAGCCGCGCTTCCAGATGCGCCAGAATCTCCCTGACAGAAATATCTCCGTCCGAGCAGCCGTTGACCGCGCCGGAGATCGCCGTATCCGCAATATGCGCCAGAAAATTGCCCGCATCCTGCTCATGGATCAGGCTGAGCCGCGCATCCGGATCGTCGATCTGCATGGGTGTGCCATTCCGGATACACGCGGCGTAAAAATACAGCCGCTTCGTGTAATCATGCGCGCCGATCACGACCGGATACCGCACCGCTGTAACCTGCATCCGGTTTTTCGATGCATACTGCACGGCGGCGCATTCTGCTTGCCGCTTCACCTCTGCATAATCCGCATCGGCACGCTCGCACCAACGGAGCGGATACTGTGCCGGATCGAAGTCGGATTCCGGCGTATTTTCGCGCATTTTTCCGTATACCGCTGCGCTCGACATCAGAATGTATCTGCCGCAGGAAACATGCTCCAGCAGCCGCCGGACATCGTTCGACGAGTATGCGATCTTGTCCGCGATGACGTCATATGCATGCCCGCGGAAAGCTGCCGCGATGCCCGCTTCATCGGCTCGGTCAAAGCGAATCCGCGAAACCGCATCCCCGTAGGGATCGGCTGTCTGTCCCCTTGTCGCAATCGTGATCTGATGCCCTGCGGCGATCAGGGCTTTTGTCATCGGGATCCCGAAATATCTTGTTCCGCCGATCACTAAAATCTTCATCGCAGTTACAGGAACGTGACTTCGCCGGTTTCGAGATGATACATCGCGCCGCAGACCTGCAAGCCGTAGCATTCCTCGTCCTTCTGGATATCCAGACTGCGCTCGATCATTTCGCAGCTGTGCTGCACATTCAGGCAGCATGCTTTGTATTCGTCCGGTTCATGGTGCATTGCGGCATCGACCGCGCCGCAGTGGTCGTGTCCGAGCACGACGATGAGCCCTGTGCCGAGGTGTTCCGCGGCGTATTCGATGCTGCCGAGCTGGTGCGAATCAATGACATTGCCGGCGACGCGGATGACGAACAGGTCGCCGATGCCGGCGGAGAAGATCAGTTCCGGCACGACGCGGGAATCCGAGCAGGTGACGATGATCGCATAGGGATGCTGCCCGTTCCGGCTGAAATGCAGCAGGGTTTCCGGTGCGGTGTCGCAGGTCAGCGAATGGGTTTCGGTATACTGACGGTTGCCGGCGAGCAGCCGCGCCTTTGCTTCCGCAGCAGTGATTTGATATGCCTGCATAGAGATGCTCCTTTCGCATGAAATGAAATCCTTTTCTTTGATTGTACTACACAATCCCTATCTTGTCAAGGCAGGCGGCGGGCAGTGCCCGCTGCCGTTTCCCTCCGGGCGCGGAGCCTGCGCTGGCATTTTCCTCCGGGCGCGGAGCCCGCGCTGGCATTCCCCTCCGGGCGCGGAGCCCGCGCTGGCATTTTCCTCCGGGAGCCGGCAGCGTTGCTCTCCCATGTTTCGTTACTGCACGCCGCTATTCGCGGCTTCTGCGGCGTAACTGCTCCCAGCGGAAAAGTGAATGGTGAAGAATGAATAGTGAATAGTGAAAAGAGGACACATCGGGAGCATACGCAGGCGGACACGCACGGCGAAAGTTTACAAGGACACTTAACCCCAAAGAACAATCTGCAACTGCGGCGCGCACCAGAGAGGGAGAGAAATAAGGAAAGAGAGCGCACGTTTGCCTTTGGCAAACTGCGCAGTTTCGCTTGCGAAACGTGCGCGAGAGAAAACCTTAAGAGAGAGGGGGAGACCGGAGCGCAGCGACGACTTCCCTCGCTCTTGTGGTTGTCTCTCGCATTCGCGCCCCGCGCCCAGTCAAATCATACATCGGACAAGGGGATAAAGTCTACAGACGAAAGCGCTGTCATTCAACGTGATATGCAATCCGATATGAAAATTTTTCATTGGTATTGACATGCGAACATATATTCGTGTATAATAAAGACAGCACAAAAATACATCATAAAAATGAAAGAGGGCGAGAATATGAATGAACAGGCGGAACTGCTGATCCGTTCGCTGCGGATCGACTGGGCAGCGGTCGCGGACGACAGCTATCTGCGCGGGATCGGGGCGCTCGCCGGTTTGCAGGAAATGCAATTCCGGAAGCCCGTGACCTTTTTTGCCGGCGAAAACGGCAGCGGCAAATCGACACTGCTCGAAGCGATCGCGATCGCCTACGGCTTCAATCCGGAAGGCGGAACGCGAAACTATCAGTTTTCGACCTATGATTCGCATTCGGGGCTCTGCGAGGCGCTGCACCTGACAAAGGGCGTCCGCCGCGCCGAATGGGGCTACTTTCTCCGTGCCGAGAGCTTCTATAATGTCGCGACCGCCGAGGAAGCATACAGCATGCTCTCGAACCGCGGTCCCGAATACTACCATAGACGCTCCCACGGCGAAAGCTTCCTGAAGCTGTTGCAGTCGAATTTCCGCGAAAACGGCATCTATCTGCTCGATGAGCCCGAAGCTGCGCTCTCTCCGCAGCGGCAGCTCACGCTTTTGCTCGAAATCGCGCGCTGCGTCAAAGCGGGCGCGCAGTTTTTCATCGCGACGCATTCGCCGATCCTGCTCGGTCTGCCGGATGCGGAGATCCTCTGCTTCGATGACACCGGTATCCGCCCGTGCGCCTACGAGGACACGGAATCCTATCAGGTGACGAAAATGTTTCTGGAGCACCGCGGCGCCGTCCTGCGGCAGCTGGAGATCCTGTGATACGAGACCGTCGCGCCGCCTGACAGAAAGGAACAGCATATGAACGATTATGATGACATCATCCGGCATCCGCATTTTGTGTATCCGCGCCGCCGTCCGATGCCGCGGCAGAACCGCGCTGCGCAGTTTGCGCCGTTCGCCGCACTGACCGGCTATGACGAGGAGATCGGCGAGGCGGGACGCCTTACCGAGCAGCGGCATGCGCTGACCGAGGACGAACAGGATGCCCTGAACCTTGCCGTACAGCAGCTCCTGAACTGCGGGGAACAGCCGCACATCACGGTCATTTACTTTGAACCGGATGCCCGCAAAAACGGCGGCGCTTACCGGAAATGCTGCGGACATTTCCGGCGCATTGACTATGAGACCGGCAAGCTCATTTTCACGGAGCGGCATGCCGTCAGCCTGAAATGGATTGTACGCATTGTATTTGACGATATGGAAAATGAAAATAAATGAAACAATATTGCCCGAAACCGGCCGGAAATGCCGGCTTCGGGCTGTTTTTGCGCGCAGATCAGAAAACATGACAGAATCTGACAGTGATAGATACGTTCCTGTATTGACAGATTTGTTGAATTATGATAGAATTAAACTGATCGTATATTCGCAGGCGGTGAAGTGCCGTTTTTTGCGGGATACGGCGGAAAAATGCAAACCAGATGCAGAAGGAGAAGTCATGGAAAAGGTACGAACCAGACTGTTGGCGTGCAGCCTTTCAGCATGTATGCTGGCGACGGCACTGCCGCTGCAGACAGTCACGACCGCATTCGCTGCCGATCAGGCAGAAGCCAGCCGCGGGGATGTCAACGGCGACGGCAAGACGGACAATGCGGACCTCGAAGCGCTCACAGAGCTGCTCGGGACACATGCGGAAACGATCTTTGCCGAAACGCAGTATGCTGCCTATGACGTTACCGGCGAGGGCATTGTCGATGTCCGCGACCGCTATGCGCTTTCGCAGTATCTCAGCGGTGCGGACAAGACATTTCCGGCAGAATACGGAAAGCAGCTTGAGGATACGCTCACGCTTTCCCTGCCGGATGCAAAAGGCTATCCGGGGGATCATATTCAGGTTACGCTGTCCTTTGTGGACTGGACAAAGGATATCGCCTGTTATGACATTACGCTGACGCATGATCCGGCATTGAAGCTGGACAGCGTATCGTTCCTCTCTGAGGGCGGGCAGTATATTGAAGCAACGCAGGGGCTCAAGCTGACCGGTCTTTACAGCGGACAGACGCTCTGGCGCGGCGACCTTGCTGTGCTGGACTTTACCGTTGACAAGGATGCGGAGGGCGACCTCGGCATCAAGGTGAGCGGCGCGAACATCTTTACATCCGGCTATGACTATTATACTGCTGTCAAGCCGGAAGCGACCGTCAGCATTGAGCCGCTCAATGAGCCGTTTGCGCTGCGTGCGGCTGCGGTCGGCAGCAAGAGCATTGCACTGAACTGGGAGATGCTCTACGACGATCAGCCGGTCAGCGGCTACCGCATCTACCGCAACGGCGAGCCGGTCGGGGAGACTGCGGATACAAAATATCTGGATACCGGTCTGACGGTCGGAACGGAATATACCTACACAGTTTCCGGCGTTTCGGAAAACGGCACGGAAACGCCGAAGTCCGCACCGCTCGCTGTGACAACGGCTGCGCCGGAGATCGTTTCGGCGGCATTTCCGGCGGCGACCGTCGGCATGGACAACAGCGATCTGGAGATCCTGCTGAAACAGCCGGTGCCGCTCGCATCGCTGAAGCTGAACCTCACCGGTGCAGACGGCAAGACGACTGCGCTGACTGCGGATCTGGAAGGCGCGGAGCTGGATACTGTCAACTATCATCTGGATGTCAGCAAGCTGACTGCCGGTAAATATGACGCCGAAGTGATCGTCACGGATACCGACGGTGCATCTGCATCCAAAAAGCTGAATGTGACCGTGCAGAATGCTGCGCCGAAGCCCGTCACGCTGACGGCAAAGGCGGGCAGCGGCGCTGTTGTGCTGACATGGACGCTTGCCGTTGAGGCATCTGCATGCGGCTACACGGTCTACCGGCAGGCGGCTGACGGCAAGACATGGGAAAAGCTTGCGGATGTCGATGCGCGCGATACGCTGACCTATACCGACAAGCAGCTGAAAGCCGGTACGAAGTACACCTATGCGGTGTCCGTGCGCGACAGCTACGGCATGGAAAGCGAAAAGAGCGAGGCTGCATCGGCAGTTCCGGAAGCGGATTCCGGTGCGCCGTCGATCACGCGCTTTACGCAGTCGGCAGAGGGACGCGCTTCCGGCACGCTGGAGCTTGCGGTCTCGGCGGAGGATGACAATGCAGTCACATCCGTCGGCGTGCTGCTCTCTGCGGACGAAGGCAAGACATGGAAGAAGATCTGCGAGGAGAAGGGCGATTCCGGCTCGTGGAAGATCAATACCGCAGATTATCAGGACGGCTTGTATCAGCTGAAAGCGGCTGCATATGATGCCGAAAAGCATGAGGGCACTTCCGCTGCGGCGGTCTCCGTGCTGTTTGACAACACCGCGCCGGAGCAGGTGAAGAATCTCCGCACAGAGGCGCTCTCGCCGAACACCGCAACGGTCGCATGGGACGATGTTGCGGACGAGGATCTCTCGCACTTTGTCATGCGCGTGTCCAGAGACGACAAGGTGACGGAATATACCGTCAAGACGGAGCTCGGATACAATCTGTTCTCGCTGATTCCGGACGCGGAATACACCGTGACGGTCTATGCGGTCGATCTGACCGGCAATGCGGGCGCGGTCTCGGAGCCGCTGCGGTTCGTCACGTCGTCGGATATGACGGCACCGGTCATTTCGCAGATCGGTCTGCCGGTGAGCGTTTCCGCAAAGGTCGCGGCGCCGTTCACGGTTCGTGCAACTGATAATTCGGCGATCTCGCGCATCTACCTGCAATATTCGCAGGATAAAAAGGAATGGAAGACGCTTTCAACATATCCGGACTACAATGTTGGCAGCTTCTCGCTGCTGGATGCGTCGCTGAAGGAAGGCACGCTCTATGTCCGCGCATATGCAACGGATTCCCACGGCAATACCGGCGATCCGGAGCAGGCACTCGTGCAGACGGTCCCGGTTGACAATACCGCGCCGGATGCGCCCACCGGTCTGACCGTGACGGCGGATCTGCGCACCAATGCGGTCAAATGGGACAGAGCCGATTCCAAGGATACGGTTTCCTACCGGCTGGAGCGCGCAGTGGGCAAGGACAGCAAGGATTATACCGTGCTGCTTGACCATGTTACCTATGTCAGCTATACCGACAAAGCGGTGACATCGGATCAGACCTATACCTACCGTGCGGCAGCCTATGACGCAGCCGGCAATCTCAGTGCATATTCGGCACCGGTCACCGTCACGCGCACACCGGACAAAGCGGAGCCGGAGATCACAGAATGCTATCTCTCCAATGCCGGCATCGTCTGCTCTGCATTCCGCAAGCTGCAGATCATTGCGGCGGACAATGTGCAGATTGCTTCCGTTGAGGCGGCATTCCGCTGCGGGGATACCGATGAATGGACAGCGCTGAAAACCGAGGTCATGGAGCAGAATGACACGAAGACGCAGATGCGCGTGCAGACCGTTCTGCCGGAATCGGTGCTGAAAGAAAGCAGCGTCACGGTGCAGATCACGGCGAAGGATACCTCGGACAATGTCTGTCAGAAGGAATATACATTTGCAGTCGATGACAGCAAGGCGGAGATCACGGACTTTGCCGCAAAGCAGGAATCCGACCGCATTGTGCTGACCTTTGTCTGTAAGGATGCAAGCAAGGTGCGTTCATTCAGATTCCTGCGCCGGATCGGCGATAACGGGGAATATCTGATCAACACCGTTTATCCAGCCTCCGGCTCGGTATATACCTATGAGGACACGAAGCTGACCGTCAGCGGCATGTACACTTACAGCATTTCTGCGCTGATGCAGAACGGCAGTGAGGTCGTCTGTACGCTCGATCCGGTCAAGGTGCAGGCTGTGCCGAAGGCAGTGCTGCAGTATGCTGCGGCACAGGTGCTCGGCGCGGAATATACTTTCGATGCATCCGGCTCGCAGAATCCGGATGAGATCACAAAGATCACGATGGATTACGGCGACAAGACGCAGGATATCGCGGAATCGGTGCGGGATGCCGTGTTCCGTCATACCTATGCGGAAGCAGGCGTCTATGAGGCAACGCTGACCGTCACGAACGGCGCGGGCTTCTCGGATTCCAAAACCGTGACGGTCACGGTCGCAGAGCCTTCCAAGCTGGCAGCCGTGCAGATGACCGTCCTGAACATGAGCGGCGAACCGGCGGCAAATGTCGCGGCCTTTGTCGATCCGGGTACGGAAAATCAGCTGCGCTGCGAAACGGATGAAAACGGCAAAGCAGAGTTCTATTCCACTGCCGGTACACATGAGATCGGCGTTTACGGCACGGGCTATCTGCCGGCATCCAAGACTGTTGAGCTGACCGCGGGCAGCAGCAATGAGGTCAGCCTTTCCGTGGAAAAGGATCAGCTCGTGGATGCGAGATATGAAGTGAAGCGCCTGTCGCCTGCACAGATCAAGGCAGCCGGCATTTCGGTGGCGAATCCCGAAAACTGCAATATCGTCACGATCAATGTGTCGATGACATATGAAGCCAAGGCATCCGACGACAGCGGCGATGATCTTTCCGTGACCATTGACCTCGACAGCGGCAGAGTCTATTCGACGCAGCAGAACGGCGAACATTATACCTATCGGGTACACGCGGTCTCCAAGGATGCCGGTGCGGTCGTGCTGCTGCGTGTGCCGGCAAAGGTGCAGTTCCTCAAGGAGTTCTTCCAGGTTGACATGTTCCTGCTGAACAATGCTTCCGCAGAATTTGCACTGGAGGACTGCACGGTTTCCCTGAATCTGCCGGCAGGTCTGACACTGATGGATGATTCTTCCAAATCGGCAGAGCGCGTGGTCAGCTTTGACCGCCTTGCGGGCGGATCCAACAAGAAGATCAGCTGGATCATCCGCGGCGACAGCGCCGGCAATTACGGCTTCAGCGCGGATCTCAGCGCAACGCTGCAGCCGTTCAATGAGCCGATCGCGATGAACTTCCCGTCCGATAACAATATCCGTGTTTACGGAAAGAAAGCTGCCGCCGTGACGCTCAATCTGAATCCGGTCATGAACGGCAAAACACTGCTCGCAGAGCTGGTCGTCGAAAACAAGACACCGGAAAAAATCTACGAATTGCAGACCGATATCAGTGATGTGCTCTCCAATCAGCTCGGCACACCGGAGAAGCCGGCACTCGCGAAGCCGTTCCAGACGCGCCTCACCGGCACGGACGGTGTTGTCAAGGTCATTTCCAATACGGAGAAGCTCTCTGTCCTGAACCCGGGCGAGACATTCAGCATCGTGTACCGCATCTCCGGACTCGATAATCCGTATTTTTTCAAAAGCCTCAGAGCGATCGAAAGCTCGCTGGAATCCGAATCATCGGGCGATGTCACGGTGCAGATCGCACCGGTGCGGCTCGTGAACGTCAACGATCCGTTCTACGGCATTCAGTTTGACAAGGAAAAGGATTTCCTGTTCCTGGTCAAAAACAAGGCGGGCGAGGAGATCAAGGGGGCAGAAGTCCGCGTTCAGGTGCTGGCAAACGGCGCAGCCTCTACCTTTACCGGTACGACCGATGAACGCGGCAGACTGGTCGTTCCGCGCGGCGATGCCGGTACATCCGGTCAGCTCGCGATCACCGCGGAAGGCTATAAGCCGTATAAGGAAATGCAGTATACCTTCCCGATGAGCAAAGCCTATCGCATGGACACTTTTGTACTGGCGGGCGACTACGAGAGCAGTGACTTCGGGCTGAGCCGCGCGACGGTGAACGGCACCGATGTTTTGCGCAAGGTCTATAACATTGACCGCGGAAAGAACGATGAATTTACGCTGAAAGTGATCTGCCGCTCGGAAGTCGAAAAGTTTGAACTGATGCAGGGCGACCGCGTGATCCAGACCGTGGAGCAGAAGGGCGATACCGCTGTGTTCACCGGTCTTTCCGGCAGAGATTTCCATGCAGGTGCCGGCGTCGGCGTGCGCGTGACGGCAGGGCGCGGCGATGTGTTCCGGACGCCGCTGTGCTTCAAGATCGTCAATCCGTCGGCGGCTACTTATCAGGATATGTTTGATGATATCCGCAGCCATTTCTCGAACGGCGGCGTGCAGTTCACGATCCCTGCACCGTCGGTCGTTGCAGAATGGGGCGGCGACCTCGACCTGACGATCCCGTTCCCGGATCTCAGCGTCTTTGATGACGACGATGACGATGACGACGATGATGACGACGATGTATCCAGCGGCACGGACTGGGATGCCGCATTTGAGGTCTCGGAGACCTCCTGCTCCGCAACATTCGGCATCGAACACACGATCAAGATCAAGATCGGTGAATCCGCCGAGCTGAACTTCTCGATCGGCGTGGAATTTGAAGCAAGCATTGATATCGAAACAGAGGAAGCTGCCGTCAGCGGTACGATCAATGTCGGCATTTCCGGTTCTGCAAGCACGACGCTGTTCCAGACGCTGGAGCCGATCCCGTTCTTTGTGGCGATCGAACTCGGCGCTTCGTTCAGCGCGTCCGCAGGCGTACAGTACACCTACTACATCGAGGAGCCGGACCGCAGCGGCTGGAGCTACCAGATCACCGGCACCGCAGGCATCACCGTCACGCCGGAGCTCGGCATCGGTGTGAATGATGTTGCAAGCGTCAGCATTTACGGCACGGCGGGGCTGAATATTTCCGGTCTGCTGGCTGCATCCGAATATGATCCGTCGCTGGATCGCGTCTGGCTTGACGGTTCGGTCGGTGTTCGCGGCGAGCTGCTCGACTGGGAGCTCTTTGATCTGACGGTGTTCAGCGGTTCCATTACATTCTATCCGTTCTCTGCCGGCAGACCGCCTGTCCGCGGCGGCTACGGATTGCAGACAGCAGACGGCAAGCCGGTCACTTCGACGGTCTCCGATCCGGAGCTGTACCGTCCGTTTACGGCGGATGAAATTCCGGCGGCGGGCGAATGGAACGGCGCACTGACCGCAGACAGCACCGCAGTGCTCCGCAGCGGCATTTCCGGCGGATCTGCTCCGGTCCTTGCAAGCGACGGCACAAATGCAGTCCTTGTCTGGATCGAAAAGGATATTGCACGCGGCATTTCCAATGCACCGTATGCAGTCTGCTCTGTCTATGATGCAGAAACAAAGACATGGTCGGCACCCGCAGCGGTGGACGACAATCAGAATGCAGATACCACACCGGTGCTCTATGCAGGCGCAGACGGCATCCGGCTGGCGTATCTCGAATCCGGCGCAGTCTTTGCGGATGAGGACACACCGTCCCTCAATGATTATGCAAAGCAGCTGGTCTTCAAAACGGCAAAATTCGATCCCGAAGCTTCCGGTTTCACCGATTTCCGGACGCTGAATGTCAATGAGGCGGGCGGCTATGCTTCCGCTCCGGCATTTGTACAGGCAGCTGACGGCAAGACCTATCTGTTCTGGCGCTCCAATGCAAACGGTCTGATCTTCGGCAATGACGACAGCAATGCGATCCTCTGCGCAGAAGAAACAGAAACCGGCTGGAGCGAGCCGAAAACACTGGTTTCCGGTCAGACGGCGATCTGCGCGATGACCTGCGGACTGAATGCGGACGGCGAACCGGTCTGCGTGTATGTTCCGGATGCAGAGGATCCCGCTGCACGCAAGCTCTGCGCAGCTGATCTTTCGGGCAATGTCACGGAGCTCGCAGATGGCTGCATTTCCGCACCGCAGTTCACAGTCCTGCCTGTTTCCGGCGAAAACGGTCTCATCTGGTATCAGGACGGCAAGCTCTTTGGCACAAAGAATCTTTCCGATGCAGAGGAGCTGCTGGACGGCACGGCATTCGGTCTGACCGACCGCTATGCGGCTGTCGGCGATCAGGTGCTGTTCCTGCGGAATACCGATGCGGCAGCGGCACTGTTCAGCGTTAAATATGACAGCGAACGCGAATGCTTCTCCGAGCCGGTTTGTCTGGAATCCGGAAAAGATCTGTACTATGAGCGCCTTGCGATCGCAGCGCTCGGCGATGACACGCTCTATGCAATGACACGCTCCGAGGCGGAAGTCGCAGACAGCGGCGTTTCCCGCAGCAGTGCCCTGACCGGCGGCATCCTGCATGACACAACGGATCTGAGCATCTCGGCGCCTGCGTTCAGCCGTGCGGATGTCAGAGACGGCGCGGCACTCCCGATCACGCTGGACGTCCGGAATGCCGGCACACGCGCGGCGGATACGCTGATCCTCAAAGTCCTCGATGAGAGCGGCAGCGAGATCGCTTCCGATACGCAGACCGTTTCGATCCCTTCGGGCGAATCGGAAAGCGTGACCTTTGCGCCGGTGCTCCCCGCAAAGCTGGATGCTGCGGTCTATACCGTGAACGTCATGGCGGGCGATACCGACAGAACGCCGGACGACAATCAGGCGGAGCTGGATCTCACAAAGACAGACATCGCAGTTGAGACAGAGGTCGAGTATGAAGGCGACAGAACACTCGTGACGATCTATGCGGAAAACGAAAGCAATGTGCCGGCAGCGGTCTGCCTGCATGTGAAGCCGATGCGTACCGATGCGGAAACGCTGGAGCTGGTCTCCGATGTGATCGAGCCGCATAAGGCAGCCTTCTGGCAGCTGGATTCTGCGGATGTGCTCGGCGACTGCTACCGCAGCTTCGTCCTCATTACCGCAGAGAGCGAGACCGCAGATGCCGATATGAAGAATAACAGCACGATGGTCATGCTTTCCAAGAGCGGCTTTGATCCGGGCAAACTCGGCGACATCAATCTCGACGGCAAGGTCGGTCTGCTTGACTCCACAATGGCTCTGAAATGCTACACAAGACAGGTCGCACAGCTGGATGACCTCGGATTGTCCCCGACGCAGATGCAATACGGCGATGTGGACAAGAACGGCAATGTCGATCTGTTCGATGCGATGATCCTGCTGCGTTATTACGTCGATTTTCAGGTTTCCGGCAAGACCGAACTGAACTTTGAGGAATACATGGCGAATGAAGAAAACGGAGGTGCTGAGGCATGAATCCGAATCAGATGAAATCCGACCGGTCGGTCCGGCGGTTTGCGGCAGTGGTCACTGCTGCCGCAATGACTGCGGCGGTGATGCATGCTGCCGCCGCAGATTCCCGCACGCTGACGGCTGATACCGTACTGCCGGCATTCGGCTATACGGCGGTGACGCCTGCGGCTGAAACAACAGCGCCGGCGGTCACGACCACGGCTGCGGTCACGACAACGACCGCGAAAACAACGGCTGCCGCAAAAACCACTGCGGCGGCAAAGACCACAACAACCGCGAAAACGACTGCGGCGGCAAAGACCACGACAGCGGCAAAAACCACTGCGGCTGCAAAGACCACAACAACCGCAAAAACGACCGCTGCTGCGACCACATCTGCGGCGAAAACGACGGTCACGACTGCTGCTGCGACCACGGCTGCTGCTGTCACAACAACTGCGGCGCCTGCGGAGATCACCGATCAGGAAACCGGCGCGGTCTATACGCTTTCCAAAGACGGCGCGGCGATCGTGCGCTGGCAGAGCAGCGATCCGAATCCGGTCATTCCGGCGACACTCGGCGGCAAGCCGGTGACTGCGATCGCATCCGATGCGTTTTCCGCGGTATCGGATCGGCTCGTTTCGGTCACGCTGCCGGATTCGCTCAATGTGCTGGCACCGAATCTGTTCCGGTACTGCAGCCGCCTGACCAAAGTGCAGCTGCCGAAAGATCTGAAAATGATCTCGGAATATGCATTCCAGTACTGCACGGCGCTCGCGGAGATCGACATTCCGGACAGCGTGCAGGGCATCGGAAACTATGCGTTCTATCAGTGCTCCGCGCTGAAATCCCTGCATCTGCCGAAGGATCTGAAAGCGATCCCGAACGGAATGCTGCAATACTGCAAGGTGCTGGAGCATGTTGATCTGCCGGAATCACTGCAGTATATCGGCGAAAACGCGTTCGGCTACTGCTATTCCCTGCAGGATATCGTGCTGCCGGATTCGCTGCAGATGATCGGCAGCAACGCGTTCAGCAGCTGTTACAGCCTGAAATCGGTCAAGGCGGCGCATATGAATGCGAATGTCGGAAACAGCGCATTTGCATATTGCCCGGCGCTGGAAACGGTCTCCTTCGGGGAGCGCGCAGAGGCGGGCGACACGAGATTCATCGGAGACAGTGCGTTCAACAGCTGCTATCAGCTGAAAACGGTGCAGCTTTCCGACTGCTTCAGTTCGATCGGCGAGTCTGCGTTTGCATCCTGCCGGAAGCTGCAGGAGATGACCATTCCGGCTTCTGTGAAGGCGATCGGGAACAGCGCGTTTTCCGGCTGCAGCGATCTCCGGACAGTGACCTGCACGGGCGGGATCGAATCGCTCGGCACGCAGGTGTTCCGGTACTGCACGAAGCTGGAAACGCTTACGCTGCCGGATACGGTCAAGAGCATTCCGGATTTGCTTTGCAGCGGCTGTTCCGTGCTGCGCGAGGTGCAGGCGCCTGCTGCGGAAAGCATTGGTGAAGGTTCGTTCTCCGGCTGCGAAAAGCTTGAAAAGATCACGGTTTCGGAGCATGTGGCTGCAATTGGAAGCAGTGCATTTTCGGGATGCAGTATGCTGGCGGAGCTGCCGGATCTGAGTGCGGTGGAATCGCTCGGCGAACTTGCATTCCACGGCTGCCGCAAGCTGACGGATGTTACGCTGCCGGATACACTCACGGTGATTCCGGGCAATCTGTTCGACGGATGCAGCAGTCTGAAAACAGTCGGGCTGCCGGCAAAGCTGACGGAGATCGGCAGCCGTGCATTTGCACAGTGTGCTTCGCTCCGGATCCGGAAGCTGCCGGATACCGTTGAAAAAATCGGTTCCGGTGCATTCAGCGGCATGCTCGCGCTGGATACGCTGCCGCTTTCAAAGGATATGCAGTATGATGCAAATGCATTTTCCGGCATCCGTTCGATCCGGCAGCTGACGATCCCGTCGGATCTGCCGCTGACAACCGGCATGTTCTCCGGCTGTACAAAGCTGCGGGCAGTGCGCTTTTCTGATGATATTTCAAACTATCAGCTGCCTGTCGGTCTGTTTCAGGGCTGCAGCTCGCTGGAGCAGGTGGAGTATCGCGGAAAACTGACTGTTATTCCGACTTCGTTCTTCTCCGGATGCAGCAAGCTGAAATTCACGATCCCGCAGGAAGTCACTTCGATCGGAGAAGCAGCATTCCAGAGCTGCACCTCGCTCGGACCGGAGCTTGTGATCCCGGAAACCTGCACGCTCGCGAAAAATGCATTTTATATGTGCTCCGGCATCAGCGAGATCCGCTTCATGGGTACTGCAACGACAACACGGCTTGGGGAAGGCTGCTTTGCCGGAACCGGCATCACGGAAATCACGCTGCCGGAAGGCTGCACGTATATCACGTACAGATTGTTCAGCGGCTGCCCGAAGCTGGAACACGCGGAGATCCCGGACACGGTGACCTCGATCGGCGAGCAGGCATTCTATAACTGCCAAGCAATGAAAACCGTTTCGATCCCGAAATCGGTTGTGACGCTCAGCAAGAGCGCGTTCAGAAGCTGCACGGCGCTGACCGAAGTGACACTTCCGGACAGCATCGCGGCACTGCCGGACTATGCATTCCAGAGCTGCTCTGCGCTGACGCAGGTCACACTGCCGCGCAGACTGAATACAATGGGGACAAGCGTATTCCAAAGCTGCACGGCGCTGACAAAGATCGAGATGCCGGATTCCCTGAAAACATTCGGAACAGGCGTGTTCAGCGGGTGCGCAGCGCTGACGAATGTGCAGCTGCCTGCGCATCTGCATACCGTGCCGCCTTCGATGTTCTCCGGCTGTAAAGCGCTGAAGGACATTACGATTCCGGAGAGCGTGCATGTCATCAGCAGCGGCGTCTTCACAAACTGTGAGTCGCTCGAACAGATCCGCATTCCGGCGTCGGTCAGCAGCATTCAGAGCGGCGCATTCAGCGGATGCAAGGCGCTGAAAACGATCACGCTGCCGGCTTCGCTCACAGAGATCACGTCCAATCTGTTCTCCGGCTGCACATCGCTTACACAGATCACGCTGCCGGAAACGGTCAGAACGATCCGGTCGCAGGCGTTTTATCAGTCCGGTCTGAAATCCGTCGTGATCCCCGAAAAGGTCACAAATCTGGATCCCAGTGTCTTCCAGAACTGCGAACAGCTCGCATCCGTGCAGCTGCCGGACGGTCTTGAAGAGATCGAATCGAACTGCTTCCTCGGCTGCACAGCGCTGAAATCGCTTGCGCTGCCGGCACATATCCGGGACATCGGTACAACGATCGTGCCGGAAACGACGGAACTGACTGCGGCTGCCGATTCGGATACAGCCAAAACGGCACAGAAAGCCGGCTATACCCTGAAACTGACCGGCAATGTGACCACGGCGCCGGCAGTCACCGGAACGGAGACCACGACCGAAACGACCGTTACGACTTCCTATAATGCGGACCTGTTCAAAACCGTGACGGACAGCAAAAGCGGTCTGATCTTTGAGGTTTATGAGACATATGCATATGTTTCCGGCTGCGACAAAAAGGTGGAAACGCTTGTCGTGCCGGAGCAGATTGACGGCGTGCCCGTTCAGGGCGTGCGGGACGGCGCTTTTGCGGAAGCAGAGGCGGTCAGCATCTCGCTGCCGGATTCGGTCACTTCGCTGCCGTCCAACATGTGCTTCAATGCGAAAAAGCTCAAGACGATCACGTTCAGCCCGCGCATCACTTCGATCCCGAACGGCTGCTTCTCCGGCTGTGAATCGCTGACGGAAGTGGACAGCCTGCGCATCATGTATGTCAGCAATGATGCATTCCGCGGCTGCAAGTCGCTGACCACCAATGAATGGCCGGTTCTGGAAAGCATCAGCAGCGGCTCATTTGCCGGCTGCGAATCGCTGACATCCTTCCGGTTCTCTGCGTATAACTCCAGTATTTCAAGCAGAGCCTTCGAGAACTGCACATCCCTGAAAGAGGTTATCTTCCCGCAGCGTCTCAGCTATATCAACGATCATGCATTCGCGGGCTGCACCGCACTGGAATCCATTGAGCTGCCGGACGGCTGCACCAGCTTCAGCACCGGTGCATTCAGCGGCTGTACCGCACTGAAAAGCGTGCGGCTGCCGAGCGAGCTGACCTATGTGACAGATGACTGCTTCCGCGGATGCACCTCGCTCAAGGAGATCACGTTCGGTCCGAGGATCACCTGTATTTACGGCGGCGCGTTTGCGGATTGCACCGCACTGGAAACGGTCACGTTTGAAACCACGGAGTCGCTTTCGGTCATCACGAATGCCTTTGCAGGCTGCAAGGCGATCAAAAAGGTGACATCCGCAGCCAAATATACGTACATGGATGAAAGCACATTCGGCTTTGTGCGGGATGAAAACGGCGATTTTCAGGATGTGGACATGACCATTCAGTATGAAGGTCCGCTGTATTACAATGAATATGATATGATCCGGAGAGGCTTTATCACGGATTATCAGCCGACCGGAATCCGGTATCATGTGCAGGATGACGACACGGTCTGCATCGACTTTATCGAGCAGGTCTATCCGGCATGCGAGAACTGCTACATCCCGCCGGAGATCGAGGGCAAGCCTGTCACAAGACTCGGCGACGGCAGATCTGCCTGCATCGCGGACGGCGGATTCGTGACTGTGTATCTGCCGGAGAGCCTGACTAAGATCAGCGATTATGCGTTTATCAATGTCAGCTCGCTGGGCAGTATTTACGGCTATTACAGCACAAATGTAGATGAGATCGGCTTGCAGGCATTCTACGGCACGAAAATGCAGACGAGTGCGGAGCGGAATCACAGCACCGTTTATGTCGGCAATATTCTCTACCGCTGCTATGCGCAGACGGAATCGGTGACGGTCTCGGAGAGCTGCACGCAGATCGCGGCGGATGCTTTCGCGCACAATCATTTCTGCACGGAGATCATCCTGCCCGAAACGCTGACGGCGATCGGCGACGGCGCGTTCTATGACTGCACGGCGCTCAAACAGATCACGATTCCGGACACGGTTGCGGCGATCGGCACCGGTGCGTTCGTCAACTGCGGCGCGCTGGAGCAGGCGGCACTCGGCAGCGGTCTGACCGAGATCGGCGACGATCTGTTCTATGGCTGCGATGCACTGAAAACCGTCACGGCGCCCACGGGTTCCAAGGCGGAAAGCTGGTGCAAGACAAACGGCTTGATCAAATAATCCCGCTGTTTGTGCGCCTGTATCAACAAAATATCCCGTCCGCAATGCAGGTTGCGGGCGGGATTTTGTTTGCGGGGGTGCGTGTTGCGGTTGAATGCCGGAATGAATGTCGATTTGTATGTCGGATTTGTGCATGTCGTATTTGCATGTCGGATGTATGTCCGCGGTATCCGCTGCGCGGATGCTATTTTGAATGGGAAAAGCTGCCCCTTTCAGAAAGGGGGGCTTTTCCCAAGCCCTTTTCTTCCCGAAACAGAACGCTGGGGAGTTTCGCTCTCTGCGGAGAGCGACCAGAGGCTCTTGCACGCTTCGCTATGAGTTTACAGGCAAACTCACTCTGGACTCCGCGAACTTTTGAAAAAGTTCGATCAAAACTTTAATGCTGTGCGCGCCGGATACGTCGTGTGTGATTGGATTACGTGCCTTTTTAATGATCGCGCAGCGATACCGCTGTTTTTCACTATTCATTCTTCACTATTTACTATTCACTTTTTTTCTGGGCGCAGTTATGCCACAGAAGCCGCGTCTAGCGGCGTGAACTGCGAATGCTGGGTGAGCCACGCTGCCGCACTCCGGAGGAAAATGCCCGCGGGGGCTCCCCGCCCGCACAACTTTTTCAAATGGTTATGCGAGTTGTATGGTGAGATTTTGTGTATGTTGTACGATGATTCAAACAAATATCAGAATATATTGATCAAAACATTCACACTATTGCCGCATCACGATGCATAAAAACGCAAGATACTTCTTTATGCTTGGATAATCTGCTGACAGTTACTTTAATGATGCCCGTTTCTCCCGTTTTTTCGCGGAAAATCATGCAAAATGTTTGACAGTCCACGCGATCTTTCGTATAATAAAGATGAAAACCGGCGCCGATTTTTGTACCGGTCGGCTGCCGGAAATATCGTGAAATGCAATGCACAGGAAGGGGAATTATCATGAAAATGCGAAGATTGTTTGCAGGACTCACCGCGGCGGTCTTTGCGGCTGCCGTGCTGACCGCTGCCGTCACCGTGACGGCGTCTGCGGCGGACGGCGCCGGCGGTTTCAGCTGGGAGAAAACCGAGGGCTATCACATGGGTACCGAATCGGTCACGGACAAGGACGGCAAAACCGTCGTCACGTTCAAGGACGCCGACGACGGCGAAAATGCCGCCGGATTCTGCGCGCAGGACGGCTCCGGCTGGGACTGGTCCGACTACACGCAGCTTTCGTTCACGCTGCAGAATGACAGCGAAACGGATATCAGCTTTGCGCTCGCGCTCGGTACCGGCGCGGACTGGAACTGGTATCAGTCCAATATCAATACTTCGGTCGGCGCGGGCAAATCCGTTGACCTGACCTACTATCTCAAATCCGAGGAATGGAGCTTTGACGGCACGGTCTCTGCCGTTGCAGACCTCTTTGCCGTCCACCGCATCAATATGATGGTGCTGCCGACCGAAAAAGGCAAAACCGTCAGCGGCGGTGTGACGGTCTCCGACCTGAAGCTCGGCGGCAGCGCTTCGGCAAATGTGGAAGCCAAAAACGGCTTCTATGTGGACGGCTATGTGCTGCGCGACGCCAATCAGAATCCGTTCATCATGCGCGGCACGAACTATGCCTACACATGGTACAGCTGGGACGGGCTCACCGAAAAGGGCTTGCAGGAGATCGCGGATTACGGCGCAAATACGGTGCGCATCGTGCTCGGCGACGGCGACCAGTATACGAAAAATACATCCGGCGAGATCGCAAATCTCATTCAGATCTGCGAGAAAAACAAGCTCGTCGCGGTCTTTGAGGTGCATGACGCGACCGGTAAGGATGATGCGCAGCCGCTGCTGAATGCTGCGAAATATTTTGCAAATGACATCGCATCCGCGCTCAAGGGACATGAGGACACCTGCATCATCAATATCGCAAATGAATGGCAGGGGAGCACGAACAACAGCGCATGGCAGGCGGCGTATACCGACGCGGTGAAGATCATCCGCGATGCCGGTCTCAAGCACTGCATCATGTGCGATGCCGGCGGCTGGGGACAGGGCTACAGCACGGTCGTCAGCGGCGGCGCTGCGGTGCTCAAAGCCGATCCGGAGCATAACTGCATGTTCTCCGTGCATATGTATGGCACGGCAGGCGGCAGCAAATCCACGATCAAGACCGTCATGGACAGCATGAAAACCCGAGAGCTTTGCCTTGTCATCGGCGAGTTCGGCTACAAGCACTCCGACGGCGACGTCGATGAAGCGTATATCATGGAATATGCGCAGGAGACCGGCACCGGCTGGATGTCGTGGAGCTGGTACGGCAACGGCAGTCCGGTCGAATACCTCGACATGAGCAACAAAAATGCAGGCGGCACACTCTCGAAGGAATGGGGCGAGGTCGTCATCAACGGCAAAAACGGCTGGAAGGCGACTGCGCAGCCTGCATCGGTCTTTACCGCTGCTGCACAGACTACCAAGCCGGTCACGACAACGACCGTGACGACTACCACCACGACCGAAACGACCACTACGACCACGGAATCTACCACGGCAGAAACCACGGCCGCGGAGACAACGACCGTGACAGAGCAGCCGAAGGCAACCTTGCCCGGAGATGCGACAATGGACGGCGATGTGGACGTTTCCGACGCGGTTCTGATCGCGCGCATCGTGAATGAGGATAAGACCGCAAAGATCACCGATGCCGGCATGCTGAATGCAGACGTCAATCAGAACGGTCAGCCCGACAGCGATGATATGACGATGATCCTGCTCTATATTGCAAGACAAATCACTTCATTCTGAACCACGGTTCGGATCCAGACTCCCTATCTTGGCGCAGTGCCGGTGCTCCGGTGCTGCGCTGTTTTCTTGACATCCGCCGCCTGCTGCTGTATAATGTATATGATATCTGAATGATACGGAGGAATGCGGAATGCAGGCAAATCAGGAGCAGTTTTCACGAACGGAACGGATCTTCGGGGCAGAGGCGATGGAACGGCTGCATCACAGCCGCGTGGCGGTATTCGGCATCGGCGGTGTCGGCGGCTATGCGGTGGAAGCGCTGGCGCGATCCGGCGTCGGGACGCTCGATCTCATTGACAATGACACGGTCTGTCTCTCGAATCTCAACCGGCAGATCATTGCGCTGCACAGCACGGTCGGGCAGTATAAGGTCGATGCGGCGGCGGCGCGGATCCGTGATATCTGTCCGGAAACGGTCGTGAATGCGCACCGCTGCTTTTTCCTGCCGGAGACTGCGGATCAGTTCGATTTTGCGCAGTATGATTATGTGATCGACGCGATCGACACGGTAAAAGGAAAAATCGAGATCATCATGCGGGCGAAGGCTGCCGGCGTACCGGTGATCTCCAGCATGGGCGCGGGCAACAAGCTCGATCCGTCGGCATTTCGCGTCGCGGATATCTACAAGACAAAGGTATGTCCGCTGGCGCGCGTCATGCGGTATGAGATGCGCAAACGCGGCGTAAAGTCGCTGAAAGTGGTCTATTCCGAGGAACTGCCCGTGACGCCTGCCGCTTCTGCAGAGGATGCGGAAAGTGCCCGCCGGAGCATTCCCGGTTCGACGGCGTTTGTGCCGTCCGTCGCCGGACTGATCCTTGCCGGCGAGGTCATTCGCGATCTCGCAGGGCTGCGGTGAGCGGCTTAGGGCGCTGTCCTAAAAACCCGCGAACTTTTGGAAAAGTTCGATCAAAACTTTCATCCTGTGCGCGCCGGCTGCGAAGTGCGTTACTCGGATACGACTGTGAAATTGCTGTGTTCTCCATTGCACTTTTCGCAATAATATGATATAAGCGGGGAGCCCCCGCGGGCATTTCCCTCCGGGAGCCGGCAGCGTAGCTCTCCCAACATTCGCAGTACACGCCGCTGATCGCGGCTTCTCATTTGCTGCTGCTCCCAAAAACCACTTTTTTCATATACTCCCATTGCACTTTTCGCAATAATATGATATAATAATAGAAATCTATATCCGCTACGCAGAACAAAGGAGTATTCAAATGCTGTTTCAAAGTCTGACACAGGAAACGCTGGTGCAGTACCTCGTCCGCCTGTTCATCATCTTCATGATCCTGCCGCTGCATGAATATGCACACGCATGGACCGCACACAAGCTCGGCGACGATACCGCAATGTATCAGGGACGCCTGACGCTCAACCCGCTTTCGCATGTCGATCCGATCGGCGCGCTCTGCCTGCTGCTGGGCGGCTTCGGCTGGGCAAAACCGGTGCCGATTGATCCCACCCGCTTCGACCGGAAGCACTCTATGCGCTTCGGCGTCGCGATCACGGCGCTTGCAGGCCCGGTCAGCAACCTGATCGCCGGCTTCATCGGCATGATCATCCTGCGCTTCTATGAGGCATCGAATCTGTATCAGCAGTACCTCATCGACGTTTCAGCAGGCGAGGCGCTCAAAAACGGCCCCGCGCTCATGTATATCATGCTGTTCTACTTTGTCTATATCAACATCGGACTTGCCGTGTTCAACCTCATTCCGATCCCGCCGCTCGACGGCTCCAAGGTGCTCGGCTATTTCACAAGCCCGAAGGTTGACCGCTGGTTCGCGGAGCATTCGCAGGTTATCCGCATTGTGTTCCTGTTCCTGATCGTTACGCCGGTGCTCTCCGCGCCGCTCGGCTTCCTGAGCAATCTGGTGTTCGATCTGTTCACACTGCTGACGAACTGGGTTCCGCTCATTGTTCACTGAGTTATGCCGGAGCTTTCATTTCATCTGCCGGTCTTTGACGGTCCGATGGATCTGCTGCTGCACCTGATCGCCAAGCATAAGCTGAATATTCACGATATCGAGATCTCGGTGCTGCTCGAACAGTATCTGCTCTATATGCAGCAGTGCGCCGAGCAGGATTATGAGCTTGCAGGCGAATTTCTCGCAATGGCAGCAAAACTCATCTGGATGAAGACCGCCGCGCTCCTGCCGCGTCCGGAGGAGGCGGAGGCAGTCAAAAAGGAACTTGAGGGCGCACTGATCGAATATTCGATCTGCAAGATCGCTGCGGGCAATCTGCGGGAACGCTGGCTCGGCGATGTGCTGTTTGTACGCAAGCCGGCGGAACTGCCGGTCGATATGACCTACCGCCGCACGCATGATGCCTCGCTGCTCGTGCAGGTCTATCTGAACATGGGGCTGAAAAAGCTCCCGCAGGACGGCGAAAAGAATGTCGGCGAGAAGATCCACGCCGTCGTGCAGATGCATCATCAGGTCACAAGCGTTGCCTCGAAGGTCGTGTATCTGCTGCGGCAGTTTCTCACGGCGGAAAACGTCCGCATGGCAGACCTCTTTGACGGGCTGACGCGCAAAACCGACCGCGTCGCGCTGTTCCTCGCGGTGCTGGAGCTGACCAAATCCGGCAGAACATGCCTGAGCGAGGACGGCACCATGATCTATATGCGGAACCGCGGGGAGCTGCTCTCCGGCAAACGGCAGCGCCGGCGGGAAGCGCAGTCTCCGCTGGCGGATTCTGCGGTCTATTGAAAATCGCCCTGCTTTTGAAGCGATACCAAAAAACAACCGGAGCAGAATGACTGGTTCTGCTCCGGTTTTACGCTGTGCGGAATATTCTGCAAAAAGAAAACATCCCGACCGGATGATCGGGATGTTTGCGGTACAAGCTGTTTACTGGAGTCGAACCAGCGACCTCATCCTTACCAAGGATGTGCTCTACCTACTGAGCTAAAACAGCATCGTTTTCCGTGACCGCCTTTATATTATACTACATTGCGGATAAAAAGTCAAGCCGAAAAATGAAAAATACGAAAATCGGCAAAATGCATAATTTTTCGCGATTTCTTCTGTTAGTTATCACGTATCATTTGGGGAATCCGTAGAAAAAAGCGGAACGCACTTGCATTTCAGGGAATGATATGGTAAAATGATAGGGAATCGAAAACAGAGAGAATAGAAATTTAGATATTTTTACAAATGCTGTCCGCTTCTGCGGGCGTTCGCGCAAGGAATATTAAGGGAGGAGTTCATATGCACAAGTGCCTGAAGCAGCTGCTTTTGGCGGGAATTGCCGCCGTTTTCAGCATGCTTTCCCTCGCAGCACCTGTTGCTGCCGAGGAATCATCGCTTTCCGATCTGAACGGTGACGGGGTGATCGACGTTTTCGATTTTGTCATCAACAAGCGTACCTCTGTTGCGGAAAGCGCACCGCTGAATCTTTCTGTTTCATCTGCCGCAGGTATGCCCGGTGAGACCGTGGATATCCATACGGCGATCAGCAATAACAGCGGTTTTTCCTATTTCCGCATCGCAATGAATTATGACGAGCGGCTCGAACCGGTCTCGCCGGAAAAACAGAGCGGGCTTGTCCGCATCAACAAGGATGATTTCCCGAAGCTGGGGCTTTCGATCGTCCCGATGGAGGACTATCATATGCTGGTCTGCTTTGCGTCCTCGACCAATGTGTTCGTTGAGAATGACGGCGATCTGACCACGTATTCGTTCCGGATCCCGGATGACGCAGAGCCCGGCACAGTCTATACACTCGCGATGCAGGACGTTGAATTTTCGCACGGCAGCATCAAATTCCCGCTGCTGACAGAGCGCGGAAAGATCACCGTGCTCGATCCGGAGGCGGGGGAGCAGCCGCCGCTTTCCGTCGTTCCGCCGCTGACGACCGCGGAACCCAAAACCGAAACGACTGCGCCGCAGACCACTTCGGCGCCGGCGGCAACCACCTTGCAGCGTACCACAACGACTGCTGCTGCCACGAAGCTCACCACGACGTCCGCTGTGACGACCGCAACCGCAACGACGCGTCCGGTCAACACGACGACGGCTGCCGCGACCACGCGCGCTGTCACGACGACCGCGGCGACAAAGGCGACCGCCGCCAAGACGACTACAACGAATCAGCCTGCGACGACCACCAAGCCGTTTGTCATTACGACCGTTCAGACCACGACGACTGTTGTTACGACGACGCGCCCCTATCTGAAGCACGGCATCGACATTTCCCTTTGGCAGGGCGATGTCGATTTCAAGCAGGTCAAGACCGATCCGAAGGCACAGTTCGTGATCCTGCGCGCCGGCTTCGGCAAGTATCTCAAGCAGGAAGATCCGACCTTCGCGCCGAACTATGACCGCGCAAAGGCGGAGGGCATTCCGGTCGGTGCATACTGGTATTCGTATGCGAAAACGCCGGAAGAAGCCCGCATTGAGGCGAATGTCTGTGCACAGGTGCTCGGCGACCGGCAGTTCGAGTATCCGATCGCATTTGACATCGAGGAACGCGATGTGCTTGCGATGAGCATCGACAAGATCTCGGCGATCATCGACGCGTTCTGCTCCGAGCTGGAGAAAAAGGGCTATTTTACGCAGATCTACTGCTCGTCGGCATATCTGAATCAGAAGATCAATCAGGATGTCAAGAGCCGCTATGACGTCTGGGTTGCGAACTACAATGTTGTGCAGCCGTCGTTCAAGGGCACATATGGCATGTGGCAGTACGGAACCGGTACGGTAGCCGGATTCAAGGATCCGGTCGATGTGGATTATTGCTACCGCGATTATCCCGCGATCATGAAGCGTGCAAAGCTGAACGGCTATCAGTAACTGAATCAAAACGGGGCGCAGCTGGAAACAGTCTGTGCCCCGTTTTTCTGTGTGCGAACGGCTGACAATCCCGTTATAAAAGCGGGATTCTTAAGGGCTGACAGCCCTTAAGCAGGGTTTGGGGCGGCGCCCCATTTCAAATCATCGCGCAGCGATACCGCTTTACCGCGGAGCGATACCGCTGCGGCTGTCGCTCCCGACCTGCGTGACGGTCAGCGATGCCGCGAATGCTGCCGGCGCCGTGCCTGCAACCGGAATGTCGATCGCTTCACCCGACGCATTGACCAGCACCCATGCCGATCCTGCCGGCAGATCTGCAACTGCGCTGCCGCTCACGACTGCACCGCTCCCTGCTGCGGACGCCGGAATGCCCGAATAGCCCAGAACCGTCTGTCCGTCCAGCGACTGCAGCGCAATGACCGGCGCGGCGGCTGCCGCCTGTACCAGCACATGCCACGCAAACTGATATACACCCGCTTCATTCACCGAGACCGCGCGGTTTGCCGTGTCATAGGTCAGTCCGCTGCCGATCTGCCGGACAACGCCGCTCAGCGGGATCGCTGCGCCGTTTGCAAGCGCCGTCTGTGCCGTTGCAAGCCGGATCTGGATCGCGTCCGGCTCTGTGCGCGGCAGCGGGACGGGCGGATTCGGCCGCGGCGGGAACGGCATCGGCTGCATGCCGGGCGGGAACCCGCAGCAGCTTGCTCTGCCGAGACTCGCATCAATCATCATAATCCTCACTCGTTTCTATCTGGATTCCAGACGCGCAGGCGCCTGTAATACAGCTTATGCAGCGGGCGCGGATCCGGTGCATGCGGCATGAAAAACCGCAGCACCTCCGTCATGATTCCGGAAGTGCTGCGGTCAAACCTCTTTGTAAGCTGCCGTATGTCACGGCATATCCTGTATTGTATGCGTTACTTTTGATTTTTCTTATAAATGAGCATCAAGCCCTTGAGCAGCAGATTCTCGTCCAGCGTGATCTTTCGTCTGCAAAACGGGATGATCCTGCCCGCATTGCCGCCGGTCGCCACGACCGTACAGCTTGTGCCGAGCTCCTCCTCTACGCGGTCGATCACGCCGTCGATGCCCGCTGCGGCGCTGTAAATGATGCCGCTTTTCATGCAGTCAACGGTATTCGTCGCGATGACGCGCTTTGCAGGCTCCAGACTGATCGCCGGAAGCTGCGCGGCACGGCTGGAAAGCGAATCCAGCGATACCCGCACGCCGGGGATGATCAGACCGCCCAGAAACCGCTTGTCCGGATCAATCACGGAGATCGTCGTCGCCGTGCCCATGTCCACGGTGATTACCGGAAGCGGATAATAATGCGATGCTGCGACAGCATCTGCAACACGGTCGCTGCCGAGTGCTGCCGGATTGTCGATCAGAATTTTCAGTCCGGTTTTGACGCCTGCGCCGACGATCAGCGGCTCTTTTCCGGTCATCCGCAGCACCGCCGAACGCACTGTCTGCGTCACGGGCGGGACGACCGAGGAGATGATGCTGCCGTCGCAGTCGGCTGCCCGCATGCCGTTCAGATCGAGCACGGTCTGGATCAGCACCGTGTATTCGAGATCTGTCGAGAGCGGTGCCGTTGCAAGCCGTTCCGTGAACAGGATCTCCTCATCCGAAAAACAGCTCACAACAACATTCGTATTGCCGATATCGACTGCCAAAACCATTGCTTCCAACTCCGTTTCTGTTCGTTATTCCTGATTGACCGGCAGAATATGCGCGTGATACAGCGCTGCGCCGACACCGCCGCTGATGATCGTGGATGTGATCATCTCGACGACTGCATTGATGCCGACGAATGCGCAGATGAACAGAAACGTGCCGGCGAGGGAATACTGCTGACCGAACTTCTCAAAAAGTCCCTGCACATAATCGGTCTTGCCGAACAGCAGCACCAGTGCGCTCATGAAGAACGCGGTGTTGAAGAATGCGGAGCAGAAGCCTGTGACAAAGCTTGCCTTGCCGCCGCCGATTTTTTTAGAAAG
This sequence comes from Clostridiales bacterium Firm_04, assembly GCA_001603005.1. Taxonomy (GTDB): domain Bacteria; phylum Bacillota; class Clostridia; order Oscillospirales; family Ruminococcaceae; genus Firm-04. The sequence continues at coordinate 86,192 of LVAJ01000034.1, read as the reverse complement.
TCCCTTGTGGATCAGTCCGATGAGCAGGCCGTCCAGCGCACGCGGCACAAACCGCTGTACAAATGCGAGGAACGGGTTGATCGAGACCAAAGTCGCGCCCATGCCGCTCGGAATGCCGATGCCGAAGCACTGCAGAAAGCTCAGAATGCCGAAAACGGATCCGATGACGAGACCGCCTACCGGTCCGAGGGCAATCGCTGCAATTGCGATCGGGATGATGTTGAGTGTGATCGACAGCGGTCCGACCGGAATGGTGCCGAACGGGGTGAATGAGAACAGCAGCAGCAGCGCTGTCATCATGCCGAGGATCACGATGGTCTTGGTTCTGGATTTTGCGTTCATTTCAAAGTCCTCCTTGTTATCATTCCCCTTGCGGGGATACAATACAGTAGCACTATTATAGCACATTCCGGAAAAAATTACAAGAGCCGATCCGGACAATTTTGCTGCGTGAAACACAGGATTTTGTGCGTGCTGCTGCAAAAAAACGGTCTCCGTGCCGGACAGGAGGACTTTGATGCGCTCTGATTGACTTTTTCTCGCTGATATGCTATACTTCCAATATAGGAATGACCAGATTATTACTTGCATGATTGGAGGTATCAACCTTGTCAAAGAAAAAAGCGAGAATAAGCGATGCGTACAAATTGTATCAAGAACTTCGCTCTGTTGGCGTCCCAGAAATAAGATACCTTATCATGAAAGATGGTCAGCAGATTGGAGGCTCGCCAGTATATGGATGCAATGGCTTCTATTGCCTTGAAAACAGTGCAGATATGTGGCTTGTTTATTATCAAAATCAAAGTGGGCAAAGGGAGATGCACTTGAAATGCGATAAAGAGGTGCAAGCCTGTGCATTCTTCTATGACATTTTGACAGATAATAAGACACCATACCGCAGCCCATATCCTGATGATTATGCTTTAGACCGCTAACTGAATATACACAAAGCACTTGCTACGGCAGGTGCTTTTTTATACCCATGCGAAAGGCGGAATTTTGTGTGCTGCCGAAAAAAACGGTCTCCGTGCTGTCCGGAGACCGTTTCGGGTTCAGCCGATTCTGTGATAGAGCACACCGCCGAATTCGACTGCGGTGACTGTGCTGACATCGACATAATCAAATTCTGTATAGCTGATGCGGCAATCGGCAGTCTCATTCCCGTTTTCATCTCTGATTGGATGACTGTCGGTGCATTTTGGTTCGAGCGTCTTTCTGCTGCCGTCCTTGAAGATCAGAACCGCGGGGACAAAGGGATCATCCGGTTCCGCGCCCTCATAGAGCAGTTCAAAGCACGAAAGCTGCAAATGTACGCCATCGACCGTTTCAAAATCTGCAAGCGCGGTGTTTTTGCCTGCATGCAGCGGAATGCGGATGCCTTCGAGCAGATTTTCCTGTCCCTGCTCCGCTGCAAATCCGAACTGCTGAAATTCCAGATGATCCGCACCGGCTTCCAGATCTGCCGTGTATTCGTAGGCTGCAAGATACTTCGGCAGATGCATCGGATCTTCGCTGTCCGGATAGCCGAAAGCAAATGCGCCGCCGCCGGATGTTCCTCTGAGTTCGCCTGCTTCATTGACAAATGCAGTATGCGTTCCGTTGTGCCAGAAATCATCAAACGGAGTGCCGTCCAACCGCTCGCAGCTCAGCAGGACAATGTGCTTTACGCCGTCGTCCAGCTCGGTTTCCACGGTCAGGCGGACATGTTCATTTTCGTAGACGACCGGCTCCGGCAGCGCGGCTTCCGTGACGGATGCTTCACCGCCTGCGCCGAACCACTGATCCAGCAGGTCGGTGTTGCGCCGGACATATGCGCCCGCACCGACCGTCAGGCAGAGCACTGCTGCTGCTGCCGCAATCAGTGCCGGCGCTGTACGGCGGGTGCGTCTGTGCCGGATGCGGGATTCCGGCGGGGCTGCTTCTGTGAGATATTTTGCATCGAGATCGTTCATCCATTCGAGCATATCCATGCTTTTCATAAGGATTCCTCCTTTTCCAGATACAGTTTCAGTGCACGGCGCATGCGTGTCAGGTTCACACGCACCTTGCCCTCGGTGATGCCGCAGGCTTCTGCGATCTCCCGGCAGCTGCTGAAATACCAGTATCGCTGTACAAAGATCACCCTGCGTTCCTGCGGAAGCGTTTCCAGAAAGCGTTCCAGCAATGCCAGAAAGCAGCGGCGGTCAAATTCGTCTTCGACCGAATCTGCTGCCGGAATGCATTCCGCAAGCTCATCCAGCACTGCGGGTGCCTGTCCGCCGCCGCGCATCAGCCGCTGGTCGGCTTTCAGGCGGTTGAGCGCACAATTGCGCGTGATCGCGGTCAGGTATGCTGCTATGCTCGGCGGCTTTTTCGGCGGGACGGATTCCCAGACCTTCAGCAGCGCATCGTTCAGGCATTCCTCCGCGTCTTCTGCGCTGCCCAGAATGCGCATGGCAATGCGCCTGCCCTGCGTTCCGTACTGCGTCTGCGTTTCCGAGACGGCGCGCTCGTCCCGTGCTTCGTAGAGTGCCAGCAGTTCTTTGTCATCCATTGGGTTCGCCTCCTTTCTGCGTTCCTATCTATGATAACAACTTTTCGGTCTGTTTTGTTACAGCTGCATGGATTTTTTTGACTTGACGCGCCGGACACGAAATGTTATAATAGTAACAGGCGGTTTATCCGCAGAAACAGTCAGACAAAAGGAGATGCCCCCATGCTGAAAGGTAAAACCGCGGTGATCGCTGTCACGGGCAGCATTGCCGCTTACAAGATCCCGAATCTCGTCCGCATGCTGACCAAGCTGCACTGCAATGTGCAGGTGCTCATGACGCAGAATGCCACGCAGTTCATCAATCCGGTCACGTTTGAAACGCTCACTGCAAACAAATGCCTGATCGACACATTCGACCGCAATTTCCAGTACAGCGTGGAGCATGTTGCGCTCGCGAAGCAGGCAGACGTCGTTATGGTCGCGCCGGCATCGGCGAATGTCATCGGCAAGATCGCCTGCGGCATTGCGGATGATATGCTGACCACGACCGTTATGGCATGCCCGTGCAAAAAGATCATCGTGCCGGCAATGAACCACAACATGTACCATAACCCGATCGTGCAGGACAACCTCAAAAAGCTCGCCGGATACGGCTATGAGATCGCGGTGCCCGATACCGGACGGCTCGCGAACGGCGATATCGGCGACGGCAGAATGCCGGAAGAAGGCGTGCTGTTTCAGTATATCATGCGCGAGATCGCCTGCGAAAAAGACCTCGCCGGCAAAAAGGTGCTCGTGACCGCCGGTGCCACGCGGGAAGCGCTCGATCCGGTGCGGTTCATCACGAATCATTCGTCCGGCAAAATGGGCATTGCAGTTGCACAGGCTGCGGTGCGCCGCGGCGCAGCGGTCACGCTCGTGGCTGCGCATATGGATGCTAAGCCGCCGCTGTTTGCAGAGGTCGTGCCGGTCGTTTCCGCTGCTGATATGTTCGAGGCGGTCATCTCGCGCGCGGATGACATGGATATCATCATCAAGGCGGCGGCTGTCTCTGACTATACCCCCGTGCAGACTGCCGATCAGAAGATCAAAAAATCCGACGGCGCGCTCTGCATCGAAATGCAGCGCACACAGGATATCCTGAAATATCTCGGCGCACACAAAAAAGCCGGACAGTTCCTCTGCGGCTTTTCTATGGAGACCGAGCATGTCCTCGAAAATTCGCGCAAGAAGCTCGCATCCAAAAACTGCGATATGATCTGCGCGAACAGTCTGCGCAAAGAGGGCGCTGGCTTCGGCACCGATACTAATATCCTGACGCTCATTACGGCGGATCAGGAGATCGAGCTGGAGAAAATGTCCAAAGAGGATGCCGCACACCGCATCTTTGACGCGATCCTTGCGCAGATGCAGCAGAGCAAATGAAAAGATGAAAATGAAGCAGCCCCCGCAGAAAATGCAGGAGCTGCTTCATTGTTATGATTTGTAGGGGGATTTGTCTGTTTTATCACATGATGCCGCGCGCTGCGTATCACCGTTTACGCAGCGGGGATCCATTCAAATACCGCATCGACAATGTTTTGCAGATTGTCGAAATGGAGATAGTGTTCGCCTTCCAGCCTGATGACCTTGCTGCGTTCGGTTTCCGTGATGATATCGCGGTGCAGCTGTTCCCATTCGGGGATCATCTCGCAGTTCGATGTGCAGACGAAATTCAGCACGGGGACTTCCTGCGGGAAGGTCATCTGCTTCATCGCGGTCATATTGTCGCTCAGCTTGTCGAGCTCACCGAGAACGTCCTTGTTGAATGCACGGTGCAGCGTCAGCAGGCGGAATGTTTTCAGTTCATCATCCGTATACGGATAGGTCGGATCGGCGGTCAGGACATTGCGCGGATCCGAGACAGAGGTCAGCCGGCGGATGCCGATGAAATTGTTAAAACGGGCGAGATTGCCCACTGCCTTGTTCAGTGTGACCATATCGACCGGAAACGGGTTGTAGTCCATCTGCTTCGGGACGGACGGATCAATGCCGATGAAGCCTTCCACTTCATCCGGATACTGATTTGCCCATGCCAGCGAATAGACGCCGGAGAGCGAATGTGCCATGAGGTAATAGCGTTCGCAGCCGAGGGACTGCACGCAGCTGTGCAGCTCATTGACGATCGCATTGAAGCTGCGCTCGTTGCCGCTCAGATCGGACAGACCGTAGCCGAACGGCTCGACCGTGATGACACGGTACTGTTCGGAGAGCTTCTCTGCCAGCGGCTTAAATTCCAGTACCGGCGAATCGCTGCCGAGTCCCGGCAGGAGAATGACGGTCGTGTCATGTTCTTCGCCGACGATATTCGCGACCATGTTCTTGCCGCCGACATCGACCTTTTGCCCGTAATCAAGCGCTTTCAGATCTTTTTTCTCGCTGATGCCGCAGATCATGTTCCAGAGCGTCATCAGAATGAGCAGCACAAGCAGGATCAGAAAGATCCATTTGATCACCTTACCGATTTTCTTCGTTTTCTTCAAGTTCAGGATTCCTTTCTGTGGTGGGATTCAGAGGCGGTCAGCTTGAGGTTCAGTCATCCGCTTCGGCAGGGCGTGTGCCGGAATAGCTTTCGCCTGCGATGCGGTCATAGGTCAGAAGATCCAGAATGTCATTTCGCTGCTCCGGTTCCATGAAAATAGATGTGTAGACCGGATCGGTCTCCATTTGCCGGAGCACCGTGCCGTAGAACGCATCGACCGGCAGTCCGGCGGCACGCAGCAGCAACGGTGTCAGATAGAATGCAGACACTGTTTCCTGCGGGAGTGCGGATGCATCCAGCTTGAAATTGCTCCAGATGAGCGCGGGCTGCTCATAGAGCACGGCACAGTTTTTGCTGTTGATGCCGAGTGCATCGTAGATATTGCCCTCGGCACGCATGGACGGAAAATGATCGCCGATGAACAGCAGGACGGTCGGTTCGTCCAGCTTCGCGAGCGACTGCGTCAGGCGGCGCAGCGCTTTGCCGGAATTGCGGACGCCTTCGAGATAGACGTCCAGCTCCGTGCTGTCGGGGATCCAGTCATACGGCTGATGATTCTGCATCGTGGTCGTATGGATGTAGACCGGCTCGCTGCTTTCCTGCACAAGTTCCAGCAGCTGATCGGTGATGACTTCATCGGAAATATACCCGTTGCCGTATTCCTTTGCGGGAACGGTCAGGCTGTCGGCAAAGAGCATGCGGTCAAAGCCGTAGGTGCTGTAAATCTCATCTCTGCCGTAAAAGGTGCTGACAAACGGGTGGACATAATATGTATTGTAGCCGCAGCCGTTGTAATAGGAGACCATCGAAGACGGCTGTTCGACGGTGATGCTTCTCTGCGGGGTGATCGTGTCCATGAGACTGCGCACGGGCAGACCGTACATCAGCTCAAATTCCGTGCGGACGGTATAGGACGCAAAGGTCGGGACGGCGGCGTTTAGCACATGGCTTTCTGCGGCGACTGCATCGAAATCGGCATAGACTGCCGGATCGACGAGACCTTCCGTGCCGTTCAGACGGCGGAAATCCGCAAAGGATTCGGACATGATGACGAGCACATTCGGCTGCTGCTTTGCAGAAGCGGAGACCGGCTCTGCGGTCAGCGCCGCGGAAACGGCTTCCTGCGAATAGCCCTCCGGTTCGTCCAGCAGATGTTCCAGCTGTTCGCTCGCGGACTGCACCAGAAATGCCAGCATGCTGTTGCGCCGGAATTTTTCATTGGTGGAAAATGCGTTTTCGGATTCGCTCGTATCGACATCGAATACGCCGTAGACCGTATCCGAGATCTGCGGGACACAGACGATCGCACAGGCGGCTGCCACGGAGCAGAACGCCGGCAGGATCCGCTTGCGCCACGGCCGCGTAAACGCCGGATTCCGCAAAAAGACGGCGGAAAGCAGCAGCACTGCCAGAAACAGATAGATGATCAGCGGCACTGTGATCTTGATATACGCAAAGCTGGTCAGGTTTTTGACGCTCGGTGCAAGCGAGAGGTCGGTCAGCTTGAAGTGATTGCCGTTCGTGCTGTATTTGAACAGCTCCACCACGCTGATGATCATATATGCGCCGCCCTGTATCCATGCGGACAGCCAGACGCGGTTCGTCAGCATCAGCAGCGTGACGTAGATCAGATAGGCGATCAGAAAGTCAAACAGCAGAACGCCGGGGCGCTCTGCACAGAACTCGAAAAATGCGGACGGCTCTACATATTGATTCAGCTCGGCAAGGCAGACGATCGGCAGCGGGAACAGCCATGCAAGCAGCGCATTGCCGACCGGATGCGCCGTCTGGTTGTGGGTACGGATCTCCTGAAGCTGCCGGTATTTTCCGCGCAGCCTTTCACGCAGATTCTGATAGGATTCCTTCATTGTGGTTGCACTCCGGTTCTTTACTCTTTATAATAATCTTTAAAAATATGTATCATGAAGCGGTCAGAGCCGCTGTACATCAGTTTAGCATGTTTTTCCGCGCTTGTAAAGAGAAAATCCGTCGGTTTCATAAAGTCTTCACAAATCTTTATACACTCTTAAAAAACAGCAGTCCGGAACCTCGAAAATTTAGGCAAATCGTGCTTTTAGCGCTTTATCAGGGCAAATAATTCCGGCGGATCGCTGCCGGAATGCTGCGAAAACTGCCGGAAGGGCATGCGAAAACGGTTGCAAATCATCGTAAAATGTGATATAATGAAACACAGTGCCCGAACAGAAAATGCCGGACTGCCCGATGCAGGCTCCGGCGGAAAGAGGAGTATCAGAATATGGAACAGCAAACCGTTTTTTCTGCGAAGGAAGCGTCCGCCTATGCACAGCAGATCCTGCACGCCGTGCAGAGTGTTGTGGTCGGCAAGGACATGATCATTCTCAAGGTGCTGCTTGCAATGCTGGCAAAGGGACATGTGCTGCTTGAGGACATGCCCGGCGTCGGAAAAACAACGCTGGCACTCGCTTTTGCAAAAACACTGGATCTGGATTATCACCGCATCCAGTTCACGCCGGACGTGCTGCCGAGCGATGTGACCGGCTTCTCGGTCTATCAGAAGGAGACCGGCGCAATGGAGTTTCAGAAGGGTGCGGCATTCTGCAACCTGCTGCTCGCCGACGAGATCAACCGTACCTCGCCGAAGACGCAGTCTGCGCTGCTGCAGCTCATGGAAGAAACTGCCGTGACTGTGGACGGCAAGACCTATACGCTGCCGGAGCCCTACTGCGTGCTCGCGACACAGAACCCGACCGGTTCTGTCGGTACGCAGATGCTGCCGGAATCGCAGCTCGACCGCTTTATGCTGCGGCTGCACATGGGCTATCCGGATCTGGAAAGCGAAGTCCAGATCATGCAGGCGCGCAGCGCGGAAAATCCGCTCGACCGTCTGGAGCCGGTGCTCACGCGCAGAGAACTGCAAATGCTGCAGGAGACCGCTGCACAGGTCTATGTCGATACGGCGATTTTGCGCTACATCGCGGAGATCTCCGCTGCAACGCGCAATCATCCGATGATCAAGCTCGGCGTCAGCCCGCGCGGTTCGCTCGCGCTCTGCGCCGCTGCAAGAGCAACGGCAATGGTGCGCGGCAGGGATTACGTTACGCCGGATGATATCCGCGTGATCGTGGTCGAAACATTTGCGCACCGCATGCTGCTGAGCGCCCGCGCCAAAACGGAAAATGTCACCGCGGAGCAGCTCATCGAGGATATCCTCGGAAATGTGCCGGTGCCGAAGCTGAGAAGGTATTCGGAATGATCCGCAACAAGCTGTTATATGCAGTGCTGCTGGCGGTTCTGATCCTGTTTTACTATCTGTACCGCGGCGATCCGGAGCGCGGCGACCTGTCGCTTGCGCTGCTGGTGTTTGCGGCGATCCTGCCCGTGATCCTGTTTGCCGGATTGCTGCGGCTCAAGCACGCCGTCAAGGTACGGCTCTGTCACAGCAAGGAACCGATCCTCAAGGGGCAGATCTATCAGTGGGTGCTGCAAATCACAAACAAGAGCATTTTTTCCTGCGCGGAAGCGCGTGTTTCGCTGGAATATTCCAACAGCCTGACCGGTGAGACCGAGCCGCTGATACTCGCGGTTCCGGTGCTGGCGCGCAACAGTCAGCGCGTGCGGCTGTCGTTTCATACGGTCACATGCGGCGTCATGGAGATGCATGTGCATTATCTGGATCTGTATGATCCGCTGCGGATCTTCCGGCAGCGCATCCGGCTGGATACGGAAGATCAGGTGCTGATCATGCCGGCGCAGACGATCCCGGTGCCGGAAGAATGGCCGCCGGTTCCGCAGCCGGAAGCAGATACCTCTGAATTTTCCAAGGTCAAGGCGGGCGACGATCCCTCGGAGATCTTTGATCTGCATACCTACCGCGAAGGCGATTCCATTGCCCGCATTCACTGGAAGCTGAGCTCGAAGCTCGATCAGCTCATGGTCAAGGAGTTCAGTCTGCCGCTTTCCGCGGGCTGCCTGCTTGTGACGGATCCTGTCATCAGCGGCGGGATGCCCGAAGCGGCACTGCGGCTCGATACGGCGTATTCCGCGCTGTTTTCCGTGATCACACAGCTGACAGAGCAGGATATGTCCTTTGCGCTGGCAAGCTGGCAGCAGCAGGACGGCGTGCTGATCTCGGATCTGTACGAGACACTGCCCGAAGCGGCGCCGTGGCTGCGGCATATGATCGCATTGCCGCCGATCCCGGAAACCGAACGCAGCGCGCTGCTCACGGCACTCGAAACAGAGCTGCCGCAGGCACAGCAGTTTGAACGCATTCTTGTGTTTACGCCCTGTCTCGATACCGCGCTGACCGAGCTGCTCGCGTCGATCCCGCGTCCGGAGCGCCTGACGGTGTTCGCCGTCGCCGATTCGGAAACCGATGACGAGGAAAACAGCTTGCCGTTCCGGTGCATTTTCGTGGCACAGCAGGAGCCGGTGCATCCGGCAATGATCCCGCTGCGCGCAGAGGATGAACCGGATTTTGATACCGAGGTGCTCGTGGAAGGGGGTGCTGCTTCATGAAGCGTGCCAATTCCCGCTTCGAGGGCATTCACCCGAAGGATCAGCTGCTTCTCCATGACGGCATCACGATGTCCGTCCGGCGGCGGCAGCATTTCCCCGAACGGCTGGTGCGGCTGCTGATCACGCTTTGCGGCAGCATCGGTACGGTCACCTGTTTGCAGGGATTTTTCCAGTTCCCGATCTATCTGAATCAACTGCTGCTGTTCATTGTGGTGCTGACGCTTGTGATGCGCGGCATCCGGATGCTGTCCCCGAAGATCGGCTTCGGGTTCATTCTGACGGCGTTTGCGGCGATTCCGGTGCTGCTGCTGAAATACCGTGAGCAGGCGGTCGCCGGTGCCGGTTCCGTTTATCACACGATGCGCAGGCATATCCTCTGGAAAGCGGTCTTCCCGACGACACAGGAATATGCGGCGGGCGGCTGGACACAGCAGGATTGTACGCAGTTTGTCTTTATCCTGATCGCAATGGCGCTGGTCGCACTGCTGGAATATTCCGACGTGCTGATGACGCATACGCAGTCCAGCAGGAGCGGCTTCTGGATCCGCTTCCTCGTGACATTCCCGTTTCTGGAATGCGGACTCTATTTCGGCATCCATACCAGCATGCTGTCGGTCTTTCTGCTGGTGCTGTTCTGGATCGGTACGCTTGCCGTATCCCGCCGGAAACCGAGCTACCGGTTCTTTTCGGCACAGGGGACTTCCGCGCCGCTGCAGCAGGCGTTTCTCAATGAGACAGAGCACCGCTTCACAACGCATGAGACCGGTGCGGCACTGCTGCTCTCCGCTTGTGCGGTGCTGGCATTCGGCGCGATGCTTTCCGGTTCGCATTATGATCCGGACAGCGAGAAAACAAAAGAGCGTCTGGAAACCCGTCAGGAAATGCGCGAAGCCTACCGCAATTTCAGCATCCGCGATGTGACCGGTCTGCTGCAGCGCATTCCGACCACAATGGGACTGAATGTCGTCAGCGATGAGGTGGATCTGCTGCGGGACAGCGATCTCCATTTTGACGGCAAAACCGTGCTGCATGCGTCGGTGGATATCTCGGCGCCGAAGGATGATTATTATTTGCGCGGACTGGTGCGCTCGGAATATACCGGACGCGGCTGGGCGATCCCGAACGGCATCTACCGCCGGAATCAGAAGCTGTTCCGCCGGCTGACCGATGCGAACCGCATGCCGCAGACATGGACGCATTCCGACCATGCCGATGAGCTGCGCCGTTCGGACGGCAAATTCCCGATCGCGAATTTCTCGATGAAGGCGCTGAATGAGGAATCTGTCAACTATCTGCCCTATCAGGCATTGTTCAAAAAGGGCACGCGGTACCGCTACGATATCGAAACGCAGCTCGGCAGCTATCAGGATTATGAGTTCTGGCTGCTGACGAACTGTCCGATGAATATTGCGGATGCGGCGGAGCGCTCGTCGCCTTCGTCCGATCCGCTGATCTCGGAGTATGAGTCGTTTGTCGATGAGACCTACACATCGCTGCCGGATTCGCCCGCGATCCATAGAATCTATGATGCATTTCAGGCGAATATGCCGGATGCTTCGCTGCCGCTGCCGGAGCGTCTGGAAGCGATCCGCGATTTCATCTGGGAACGCGCGGAATATACGCAGCAGCCCGGCGATCAGCCGCAGGATGCGGACTATATCGAATATTTCCTGACGCAGAGCCACAAGGGCTACTGTGCGCATTATGCGTCCTCTGCCGTGGTGCTCTGCCGGATGTGCGGCATTCCGGCGCGCTATGCGCAGGGCTATGTGCTCACGTCGAACGGATTCAATGACAGCAACCGTCAGCCGGAAACATATGAGATCGACATTCCGGATCATCAGGCGCATGCATGGGCGGAGATCTATATCAAGGGCTTTGGCTGGATCCCGTATGAGTTCACGGAGACCGTGCTCGAAACATGGCACAGAGCCTCGGAAACGATCGTGACCGAAACGGCTGCACCGACACCGGCGGAAACGACTGCGGAACTGACCGATACGACAACCGTACTGACCACGACAACTGTTTCCTCTGCCAAGACGACATCTACCGTTCATACAGCCGAATCGACTCCTGATACGAAACCGGAGCCGGAAAGCAGGGGCTTCACCGTTCTGAAGCAGATTTTGCTCGTGCTCGGAAAGATCCTGCTGATCCTGCTGCTGATCGCGGCGGTGCTCTACGGTTACTACCGGCTGCACTGCATGCTCGTGCAGCGCAGACACAGCGCGATGCACAGTGAGAACCCGACCGAGGCGGCGCATGCTTCCTATACATTCCTGATGACGCTTCTGCGCATGACAGGGATCGAGCAGCGGCGCATGTCGCATGACACGTTCGCAGCCTATGCGGACGAAAAATGCAAGCTGCTGCCGAAGGGCGAGATCACGCAGGCAATTACGCTGCAGCAGGCGGCGGTATTCAGCCGGAGCGGGATTCTCGCAGAGGATGCTGCAAAGATCGCTGTAACAGCGGAAAAACTCGCGAAGAATGCATATCAGCAGTCCGGCTTCCTGCAGAAGCTCTGGATGCGCTGGATCAGACATCTTGTCAAATAACAGAAAAACAGCCGCAGGATCCCTGATGCGCGTCAGGATCCTGCGGCTGTTGCTGTCAAGCGGGTAACAAAATGTGACCGCGCGTTTTCCGGCACTTGACAGGCGCGCGGCAATGCAGTACAATGGAATCAGAGCACGGAACGAAAGGGGGATTCGGCATGAAGGATGCATTGCGGTTTCTGGGGATCTTTTTTGTCTGCATCGGCACAGCAAAGCTTTGCCTTTGGGGACTCTGCCGCAGCAAAGGCGAACGGTGAATAAAGTGTCTCCGGCGGATTAAAATGGGCTTCCAAAAGGATCCTTTTTGGGCGGGTTTGATGAGTTTGTCCGCAAGCTCATAGCGAACCGATACCCTTATCAACAAGCGAAAGGCTGCGCAGCCAAGATGCCGCGCAGCCTTGTTGTATTTTTGCAATTTCAGAAGCCGCAATTACTTGAGGAGCTTCATTTTCAGGAGCGTCAGGTCAACTGCATTGAGCTTCTGATCCTTGTTGAGATCCGCATTGTTTGCGCGGACAGAATCCGGATTCGGCTCTGCGCCGAGCAGATACTTCTGCAGCTTGACTGCGTCCGCGACCGAAACAAGACCGTTGCCGTCCACGTCGCCGGGCGTGTTGCGCTTTGCGCGCTCTGCCGGATCGTATTCCTTGGTATCGCAGAACGCGATCTTGTTCTTGTTCGCATAGGTCTGCACGGAAGATCCGCTGTCACCGACTGCGAGGAAGTCCGGATTGACCTTGCCGCCGAGGAAACCGAATGCCTGCGAACCGATCTTTGCGGGCGAGCCCGGAACGACCAGATCTGTCAGGGCGTTGCAGTTGTTGAATGCGCCGGCGCCGATGCTGTTCAGCACGCGGGAATCAGAGTTCTGGAGATTGACCTTTGTCAGAGCGGTATCGCCGTAGAATGCCTGATCGCCGAGCGTCTTGGTGCAGACGGCTGCCTCTGTCAGATGCGTGTTGTTCGCGAATGCCTGCTTGCCGATGGATTCTGCGGAAACATCGACCTTGGCGAGATTGCCGCAGCCGAGGAATGCGCCGGTTCCGACGGTCTGTGCATTCTCGATCTTGACTTCCTTGAGTCCGGCGCCTGCAAATGCATTGTTGCCGATGCTCAGCATATCGTTGAGGTTCAGTGCGGTCAGGGCTTCGCAGTTCTGGAATGTGCCTGCCGGAATCGACTTGATGTCGCTTGCGAGTGTGACGGAAGCGAGCTTCTTGCAGTTGCCGAACATGCCGGCAGTCAGCATATTGGCATCCGCCTTGGTGATCGCCGTGCCGTAATACTGCTGCGAACCGGTATAGGTCGTATTCTTGTCAGCGGGAGCGATCGCGAGTGCTGCGCAGTTCTTGAATGCGGCATCGCCCACTTCCTTTGCAATGATGCTCTTGGAAGGATCTGCCTTGCTCATGACCTTCGGCAGGCTGGTGCAGTTCTCAAATGCATTCGCACTGATCGTCGTCGAGGAGATCCACACATCCTTCAGGTCGGTGCAGTCCTTGAACATGCTTGCCGTGACGACCGGGCCTGCATAATCTGCGGAAGCGAGCTTCGGGCAGTTGGAGAAGACTGCATCTCCGACGGAGAACACCGCGCCCTGCGGCGAGAGGATAGAAGCAGCGGTCAGATTCGGGCAGTCTGCGAATGCAGATTTGCCGATGACGACCGTACCGCCGACCATGCCGTTGACATTGACCTTTGTGATCGCGCTGTTCTGGAATGCGCTCGCACCGATCGTGGAGATGTTGCCGCTGACTTCTGCGGTCAGGGCGGTGCAGTTCTGGAAGCACATTGCGCCGTAGTCTTCTGCGGTGATCGCGCCCTTGCAGATGCTCTTGAGCGAGGAGCAGTTTACGAATGCGCTTTCCTCAATGATGCGGACAGACGAGAAGTTCACATCTTTCAGCGATGTGCAGTTCTCGAAGGAATATGCAGAGATGATCGGCACCTTGGAGAGGTCGCCGTTCAGGGTGGTCAGTGCTGCGCAGCCGGAGCACATGCCCTTCGGTGTCTGTGCCATGTTGTCGCACTTGATCTCGATCGTCTGTGCGTTGGAGCAGTTCTTGAACACATATTCGCCGTATTTTTCGGAGAGCAGCTTGATGCTCTTGAGACCGATGCAGCCTTCCAGCGCATTCTTTCCGACTGTGGAGCAATCTGCGACTGCGAATGCCGTTGCGGACTTGCAGTTGCGGAATGCATAATCGCCGATCGAGGAGCACTTTTCAAATTTGATCGCTTTCAGATCGGAGCAGCCGTCAAACGCATTGTTCTCAATTGCTTCGACCTTCGGATAGGTCGCTTCGAGCAGATGCGTGCAGCCTTGGAATGCTTCGAGTCCGATGCTCGTGATGTTCTGAGAGTTATAGACATAGTTCAGCGCGGTGCAGCCCTTGAACACGCCTTCCGGAATCTTTGTGATGCTGTCCGGAAGCTTGACGGAGATCAGAGAGGTGCAGTTTGCGAACATGTTGTTGCCGAAGCCGTAGCCGGTGTTCTTTGTCACTTCAACCCAGTCGTTGATCGTGTTCGGCATATTTTCGACCTTTTTCAGCGAGGTACAGCCGGAGAACACGCCGCCGCCGAGCGAGAACAGCTTGTCATTGAATACGATCGTATCCAGTGCGGTGCAGTCCGCGCAGCATTCTGCGTCGAGGGAGAGGGTATTCTTGCCGATGACCAGCTGGCTGAGGCTCGTGCAGCCCTTGAAGACGCTCTTTTCGAGGAAGGTCAGGTTATCAGGCATCTTGACGGACTTGATCGACGTGCAGCCTTCGTAGGCGCTGTCGAGCACATGCAGTTCCTCATAGCCGGAAACGTCCTTGCCGGCCCATTCCTCAAAGATCGTTGCGGTGACAGGGGTGTTCTTGAATGCAGCCTTGCCGATCTGACGGATATATTCCGGATGTGCGAAGGTGATCTTCGTGAGCTTCGTGCTTTCGCAGAAGGAGTTCGGGATCATCGGCATATCGCAGTTGACGGTCAGGGTTTTCAGACCGCTGGATGCGAATGCGCTGTCTCCGATATAGTTCACAGTCTGCGGCAGTGTGATCTCTGTGATGTAGCTGCAGCTTTCAAAAGCGCCCTTGCCGATCACGGAGATGCCGGTCAGGTCAATGGTCTTGAGGTAAGAGCCCTTGTATGCACCGGCGCCGATGACGGTCACCTTGCCTGCATCCACGGTCTGATCCGCGAACTTGGAGCTCATGTAGTTCTTTACATATTCCGGCACTTCAACGGTCTGGGACGGTGCAGCATCCAGCTCCGTGTTGACGCCCTTTGCGAGACCGACACGGTACTCGGTGAGGTCTGTCACGGTCTTTTTGCCTTCCTTGTGGGTGACAGTGATCTTGTAGTAGCTGTAAACCGGAACATCGGTCTTGACCTTGTTCGATTCGTCGAGCGGCCACTGCGTATAGTCGATCGTGAGCTTGTCACTGACCTTTTCCTTGATCGAAACGGGAGCGATGGTGGTGGTGTAGTACGATGCGTCCGCAAACTGATAGCGATAGCTTGCGGCGTTGATGCCGGGACTGGTATTGATGTCGTCGTCAGCAGCCTCCTCAGCCGCATAAGCGGAGAGAACGATGCTGTTTCCGTTTGTCACGGAAGCGTTTTGTGCCGGCATAATTGCTGCTGCGCATGCAAGCAGGCAGCCCAATGATAACAGTGCAGATATCAACTTTTTCATTCTGATTTCCTCCTGAAAAATAAGCAATATGTCGGATGGTATGGTTATGGTAACCATATTATACCATAAATCAGCGCCGGTTTCAAGGGAATCGGATCGTTTTTGGCGCAATGCACAGCATTTGACAACGGCTGTTGTTCATTTTGTTATAAGAAATTCTTATTTTAGTTAAAGATAGATGACTTTCGGTCAGAATCTTCATTTTCTTCATAATTGCGAAAAAAATACCGCCGTGCGGTACGGCGGTATTTTCAGTCAGACGGTTGCTGCTGCATCACGCAGAAGCGGATCGGTCTTTTCGTTTGCGGGAGATCCGGAGCAGTATGCCGGTGAGGATACAGGCTGCGGCGAAAGCAGTGACCGAAACAGGGATCAGATATCTGCCGGAATCCGCCGCTGTCTCTGCGATTTTGCCGGTCCTGCGGTCGATGCGGCGTTTCTTTTGATTGTTTCCGGATGTGAGGATGATTTGCGATGCATCAAACGATAAACTGCCGTACCACTTCTCATACTCCCCGTAAACCGGTTCATAATCTGCCTGCTGATAATTCAGATCTTTCAGGCAGATGTGCCACTGTTCTTCTCCGTCTGCATACATTGTCAGTACGACAGTTTCGGGATCAGCCGCAGTCCCAGTTATAGAGCACATCGCTGAAATCGCGCGCAGCGAGCGCTTCCGGCGAGCAGAAAAATGCACCGATGCCTGCATCGCCCCACATGACCTTTCCCGGCGCGGTGCCCGGCTCATAGTCGCTGTCCAGCTGGAACAGCACGACTGTCCGCGGATCGTCCGGACTGCGCGGATCCGTCTGCGTAAAGCCCGGATAACCGCCGATCTTGTGTCCGCAGCCGTCCATCTGCTCATAGACCATTTCGCCGATGATATCGCCGAGGTCATAGAGCTCCCCGATCTGCTCGTTCGGCGCATCCTGATTGAAC
The DNA here is from genome assembly GCA_001603005.1 of Clostridiales bacterium Firm_04. Taxonomy (GTDB): domain Bacteria; phylum Bacillota; class Clostridia; order Oscillospirales; family Ruminococcaceae; genus Firm-04. Next base: position 69,507 of record LVAJ01000034.1, on the reverse strand, counting down.
AGCTCCGTGAACATCGGATCGAAATGCACATCCTGTGCGGAAAGCGAATCCGAACCGGCTTTCATCGCGATGCCGAACGTGCCGTTGACCGGATACATCGCATCCTCCGGCACCGGAAATGCGGCAAGCCTTGCGCGGACAGCATCCTCGGTCACGCTGCGGTCGATCTGCGGATAGTAGATGACGCGGGAGCCGCCTGCAGCGTCCAGTCCGGCGGTGATATCCTGCCCGATCCAGAATTGCAGCAGACCTTCCTGCGGGAAATCCGGCAGCGCAGAAAGCTCCGTGCAGTCGATCTGCGCGAGCATGCGCAGAGGTGTGCCGTCTGCATCGCGGGGAATCTCTGCATCTGCCGGCAGATACGGTACGCCGCCGACCTTGCTGCCAAAGAGATCCGGCACCTGATCGGTCAGCGTCAGGCGCAGTACGGATTTCGCAGTCCGCATCATCATCTGTGCCATGACAGCCCGCGCCTGTACGCAGTTCATTTTCTCATCCGGATCCATATCGGCGTCCGGAAAATCGACAAAGAGCGGATCGTGAAACGGTTTCTTTTCGGGTTCCGGCGACGGTGTAGGCTCCGGCAACGGTGCGGGTTCCGGCTGCGTGACCGGTGCAGACTGTACTGCCGGTGCGGCGGGCTGTGCTTGCTGAACATCGTTCAGCGCTTTTTTCAGCCGGTCAAACAAATCCTTGAAATCCATACTTTACACCTCCGTTTGTTCCTGTTCTATAATAGATTCCAGCATGATCCGCGCACGGAATGTGCCGCGCTGCTCCGCTTTTTTTGCGCGGACAAGCTCCAGCGTCGAGGGCGACCAGCCGTGCGCGGATGCCAGAGCATACATCACCTCAAGCATATCCGCAAGCTCCTCCAGACTGCCGTCCTGCCGGTATTCGGCATACTCCTCGGCGAGCTTCTGCTCCAGTGCTGCGAGATATTCCGCATCGTCCAGCGTTCGCGTCATCGCGATTTTTCCGGATGCCGAAATGATCTCCGGAATGCGGTCGCGCACCAGCTTCGGCAGACGGTTGTTTTCGTGCTGCATCATCATGCACCTCCTGTCGGCGCGGTCCATGCGCCTTCTGTTTTTTATTTTACATGATCCGCAGGCAATTGTCAAGCATCATTGCGGCAGCCTGTCCGCACTGCTGCAAATAAAAAAATGCGCAATCTTCCGACTGCGCATTTTTGGATATTGGTGGACCCGAAGGGGATCGAACCCTCGACCTCCGCGTTGCGAACGCGGCGCTCTCCCAGCTGAGCTACGAGCCCGTTTGATACCGTATTATTATAGCACAAACCGGCTCGGTTGTCAAGCATTTTTGAAAATAATTTTGAAGCGCGGATCACTGCTGAACGGTTTCGCCGTTCGCGATCCGCTCCGCAAGATCGTTCAGATATACCCAGCGATCCATTTTCTCCGAGAGCGTCTGCGACAGCGCCTCGCGCTTTTCGGTCAGTTCCTGCAGCGCAACATAATCCGAGCTGCTGCGCGCGATCTCCGTTTCGGTATCCGCGATCTGCTGTTCAAGCGCTGCAATGTCATCGTCGATCGTTTCAAACTCGCGCTGCTCCTTATAGGAAAAGCGCAGCTTGACTGCACCGTTGAAGGTGCGCTCCTTCTTATCGGATGCCGCTTTTTTGTTCCGGACGGGCGATTCGGCAGGTGTCACCTTTTCGGCGTAATCGGAATAATTTCCGGTATAGCGCGTGCAGATGCCGTCATGGAACGCAAAAATCTCCGTTGCAATTTTATCCAGAAAATAGCGGTCGTGCGATACCGCAATCACGGCACCGCTGAAATTCGCAAGATAGTCCTCTAAAATCGTCAGTGTCGCGATATCGAGATCATTGGTTGGCTCGTCCAGCAGCAGAATGTTCGGCGCGGACATCAGAATTTTCAGCAGATACAGCCGTTTCCGCTCACCGCCGGAAAGCTTGCCGATCCGGCTCCATTGCAGCTCCGGCGTGAACAAAAACTGTTCCAGCATCTGCGCGGCAGTCACCGGGCCGTCCGGCGTCATGACGATGTTCGCAACGTCCCGAATGTAGTCGATCACGCGCTGATCCGGATCCATTTCCTCGCATTCCTGCGAAAAATAGCCAGTCCGCACGGTCTCGCCCGTGACGATCGTGCCGGAATCCGGCAGCACCTCGCCGGTCAGCATTTTCAGGAACGTGCTCTTTCCGGCGCCGTTCTGCCCGACAATGCCGATGCGTGCATCCCTTGCGATGATATGGGAAAAGTCGGTGATGAGCGGCTTGCCGTCAATGGTCTTGCTGATGTGCTCGATCTCGACGGTTTTTCTGCCGAGCCGGCTGGAAACAGACTGCATCTGCACGGTGCCGGTTTCCACAGGAATATCGCGGTTTTTGAGCTGCTCAAAGCGCTCGATGCGATCCTTTGACATGGTACCTCTTGCGCGCGCGCCGCGGCTGATCCATTCGAGCTCCCGCCGGTAGAGTGCCTGATTTTTCCGCTCTGCCGCCGCCGCATCCGCTTCGCGCTGCGCCTTGTAGGCGAGATAAGCGCTGTAATTGCCCTCGTTGGCATAGAGACTGCCGCGCTCCACTTCCACGATCTGCTTGCAGATCTTGTTGAGGAAGTAGCGGTCATGCGTTACCATGACGATCGCGCCACGGTATTTCAGCAGCAGATCCTCTAAAAGCTGCGCCGTTTCATTGTCGATGTGGTTCGTCGGCTCATCGAGCAGCAGCACATCGCTCGGCTGTACCAGCGCCGCCGCAATGCCTGCGCGTCTGCGCTCGCCGCCGGAGAGCGTGGCGATATCGCGGTCACAGTCCGTCAGACCGAACTGCCCGAGCACGGATTTTGCCTCATAAGCCTTTGCTTCTTTGAGATCGGCAGGCAGATGCGCGAGCACCTGTTCGAGTACGGTTCCGTGCGCATCAAATTCGGGGATCTGCGGCAGATAGGAGATGCGGACGCCGTTCGCGCGGATGACTTCGCCCTCATCCGGTTCCTCTGCGCCGGCAAGGATCCGCAGCAGCGTGGATTTTCCGGTGCCGTTGATGCCGATGATGCCGACCTTGTCGCCGGAATTGAGGAAGAACGATACCTGATCCAGAACCCGCCGTTCCATATAAGTTTTGCTGATGTTTTGTGCTGACAGTAAAATCACCGGTATGCATCCTTTCCCTTGTCACATGTTCATTTGCAGGCTGATCCCTGCACCGAACATCATTATATCACACCGGCGCGTGAAAGTCAATTCTGCTTGCAAACGCGAAATTATTACAATCCGGATTTGTGCTTGCAAATTTTGGGATTCTATGTTATAATAAGGTGAGAAAATGCGAAACCGTCCCGCGGGAACATCGGATGTACGCTGTGCCGTGCGTTTGAACAATGATCTCGAAAGATATAAGGATATCAGAATCATGATGAGTCTTTACCTATCCGCTCTGGATACAGAGGACAGCAGAAGTCTGTTTGAACAATGGTATATCCAATACCGGCAGACCATGTATGCTGTCGCTTACGGAATCCTGCATAACCGCGAGGATTCCGAGGATGCGGTGCATCAGGCATTCATGAACCTTGCGGAACATTTTGAAAAAGCCCGTTCAATCCCCGAAACCGAAATCAAAGCTTATATCATTATCATTACACGCAATACTGCAATCAATTTTTACAGAAAAAACAAAGCAGAAGCCGAACATGTCACCGTTCTGGAAGACGATTCCAAAACGGTAGACGTAGATTTCTTTGCGCATATTGAGTATGATGCCCTTGTGAAAGCGATCTCCGAACTGCCGGAAAAATACAAGGACATTCTGTTTCTGCGCTATTTGCAGGAGTTTTCCCCGAAGGAAGTCTCCGATATGCTCGGTATTTCTGCCGTCTCTGTCCGCAAACGGACGGAGCGCGCCAAAAAACTGCTGCAAGCTGCGTTGAAAGGGAGTGAGGTCATTGTCTCATAATCAATTTCAAAAAGCACTCTCAGAAGCATTGGTTCTCGAATACGAGCAGTCTGTTCCGAACATGGAGCCGCATGCGTTTTCGCCGCGGTTCGAGAAGCAGATGCGGGCATTGATCCGCCGCAGAGAGAAGCCCTATTACCGTATGATCAACACCGCAGGAAAGCGCGCCGCATGCTTTGCGGCTGCCCTGCTGATGCTGTCAACGGTCTCCGTCCTGAAGGTCGATGCGTTCCGCAGCGCATTTCAGGATTTTACCGTGAAATTCCGGAGCGTGTTCTCCACGTTCCATTCTGCCGAGCCGGAGAATGCGCCGGATACGATCGAGGAAATCTACGAAATGACGTATGATTTCGCCGGCAATGGCTTCGAGCTTCTGGATGAGCATCATAACGATCAGTCTCGTGTTATTACCTATTTGAAAGGCGAGCAGTCGGTCACGTTCCAGCAATGTACGAAAAAAGCATTTAATCCGAGTGTCAATACTGAGGATGCAGAGTATTACGAAAAGAAGATGAACGGTGCGGATGCGATCTTCTATCGGGATAATCTCGGCATTTACTATCTGATCTGGGATGACGGAGAATATGCGTTGTTCCTTTTAGGCGAAATTGACAAAGACACCTTTATTGAAATCGCGGATTCTATCCAAAAGGTAGAATGAGAAATTTTTTTGAAAATCCTGTCACATTTACTCCCCCTGAATTGTTATGTATAATTGAACGGGCTTTGGGATGGTATTCGGTTTCCGTCTTTTCCGTTTAATTCATCAACAAGTCAGGGGGAGAGATTTTATTGAATTTGAAAGCTCGCATTTTCCCGGTTTTCGCAGCAATTCTTTGCACCACGATGGCAGCGCCTGCAGAAGTCTGCTCGGCGGCAGTGAAGCCCACTGTTGACCTGAACAGAGCAGTCGTCAAGGCTGTTGCGTCTTCTTATTGTCAATCTTATCTCAGCACATCCGGCTCAACCGCGTATTGCAGCAGCTATGCGCGCGGCGCAAACAACACGACAAGAATCGTTATATCACAAACATTGCAGAAACAGAGCGCAAACGGCAATTGGTATTATTACACCAGCTGGTCGGGCACCAGTTATTCTATTCAAGGCTGGCTCGACAATACCAGATATTCGCTTCCGCACGGTACCTACCGGCTGAAAACCTATTGCACATTCTACACTGCAAACGGCGGCTACGAAACAAACAGCGCATACAGCAATTACTGCTACATCTAACGCACGAGCCGCAGAACCGGCACTGACAGGATAAGGAACTTTAACTATTGATTTTATGGCGTATTGAGATATGCTATACGATCACGAATCTACGTTATACATTCAGAACAATTCGTTTCAGCTTTCGTTTTTCCACACTGACATTTTGGGTTTGTCTGCACACATTTCCATGAAAAACAGGCTCTGAAAACACTCCGATCATTTCAGTAAACGATCTGCACCCACAGCGCAGTTATGATCCACCGACTGCATCAAAACCATCCATACCACCTGATTTCACGATCTGTGCAGCATGTTCGTCAGTTTTATCGTTCTATCGTCTTTCTATCACGCTTGAAAATAATCCGATATTCGGTATGTCATAAAATCAATACTTAGAGTTTCTTGTCCTGCGGCGGCTGATTGCTGCGGCAGACTCAGAAACATACAACAGAAAAATCATCCTGTGTACCAAAACCCCGTACACAGGATGATTTTTTATGCATGCGAATATCTGCGCAAGAAAAACATCCGGTGTACTGCGGTTTTGTACACCGGATGTTTTGATTTTTGATGATTACTTGCGATAGATCATGTCCTTGCGGTCCGGACCGGTCGAGATCATCGTGATCGGGCAGTCGATCAGCTTCTCGATGTAGTCCACATAATCCTTTGCAGCCTGCGGCAGCTCGTCCCATTCGGTAATGCCCTTGATATCGCACTTCCAGCCGGGGACAGTCTCATAGATCGGCTTTGCCATATCCAGACGGTCGCCGCTCGGGAACTCCGTCGTGCGCTCGCCGTTGACGTCATATGCCACGCAGACCGGGATCTCATCCAGATAGCCCAGAACGTCGATCAGGGACAGCGCCACATCGGTCGTGCCCTGCACCGCAACGCCGTACTTTGTTGCAACTGCATCGAACCAGCCCATTCTGCGCGGACGGCCGGTCGTTGCGCCGAACTCGCCGTCGCTGCCGCCCTTTCTGCGGAGCTGATCTGCTTCATCGCCGAAGATCTCGGTCGTGAACGGACCTGCACCGACGCAGGAGGAATATGCCTTGACGACGGTGATGACGCGCTTGATCTCGTGCGGCGGCAGGCAGGCACCGACAGCGCCGTAGCCCGCGAGCGTCGAGGAGGAAGTGGTCATCGGATAGATGCCGTTTGTGATATCGCGCAGTGCGCCGAGCTGACCTTCGAGCAGGATGTTTTTGCCCGCCTTGACAGCCTCGTGCATCATGTCAGCGAGGTTGCAGAGATACGGCTTGATAAATTCCGCGACATCCTTGAGGTAAGCGAGGATCTCCTTCGGATCCAGCGGCTCTGCATCGGGATACAGTCCTGCGATCGTTGCATTCTTGATGATGCAGACGCGCTCGACCTTCTCCTCAAGGTTCTGGTTATAGAGCTCTGCGAGCTGGAAACCGATCTTCATTGCCTTGTCCGCGTAGTGCGGTGCAATGCCGGACTGCGTCGAACCGAAGCTGTGCTTGCCGAGACGCTTTTCTTCCAGCTTATCGAACAGAATGTGATACGGCATAACGAGCTGTGCGCGGTCGGAGATCCGGACATTCGGCGTCGGGACACCGTGCTCCTTCAGCATGTCAAGCTCTTTGCGGAAAGCGTCCGCATTGAATGCAGCGCCTGCACCGATGATATTGACCGTTCCCTCCTGGAACACACCGGACGGGAGAATATGCAGTGCATATTTTCCGTACTGATTGATAATGGTATGTCCGGCGTTTGCGCCGCCCTGAAAACGGATGACATAATCCGCATCTGCAGCGAAGACATCGGTCAGTTTGCCTTTGCCCTCATCGCCCCAGTTTCCGCCTACAATTGCAGTAATCATAGTTCTGCTCGTTCCTTTCAGTTTGAAAAAGTCGGATAAGTTTTATGGGGACGCACGGAGACCGTGCCGAAATTTCCCTCATATATCATACCACAAAATCCCTGTTCTGTCAAGGTCGGCAGAGTGCCGGCAGCCGATTTCCTTCGGAGAGATTTTGCGGAATACATCCGATCAGCGGGATCGCTCGCCGCTGACCGCGGTTCTGATTTGAGACTGCGGCTGCTTGCTGTCCGTGCAGACGCGCAGGCGCTCAATACGAATGGAACAGCCGGAACGACCATTCATAGTCCTGCGGATTCTGCCGGAAATTCCGCTTGTCTTCCTCTGCGGGAATAAAGTCGTCCGGCAGCATGCATCTGCCGTCATCCTGCACGCCGTCGCTGTCGCTTGCGTTCAGCGGTGATCTTCGCTTCGATGTACAGATCCAGTCCCATATGTATCTCCTTGGGTGTAAAGCGCGGCTCATTCCCGCGTAAAGGTTCCGCGCAGCGTGCCGTAAGCGACCGCATTGCCGCTTCCGCTGCTGCTCTGATCGAGCGCTGCGGTCATCTGCTCAAAGCCCGTATTGCTGTTGTCGAATCGGCTCTGCGCCTCGGTGACCGCCTCTTTCAGCGCAAATACGCGGATCTCATAGGTGTGCGTGCCGGACGGCGGATACGGCCCGACATATTCCGTTTCAGGCGCCCAGCCCGCGGGCAGATTTGTCTCCGTCACATTGCCCGATTTCCAGTGCAGCCAGTTATCCACAGAGGTATCGACCATGTAGACCGCATAGCAGGCAGCGCCTTCGACCGGTTCCCACGAAAGCTGCGGCGAACGGTTCGTGCCCTTGTCCGTATTGGAAACCGCGTCATCCCAGACGCCGTCATGCAGATCTTCGGATGTAATTGTGATCTGCGGCAGATGTTCCGGATGAAAGTCCGATGCAGCGGATTGCTGCGGTGTATCCGGCTTGCCGCATCCTGCTGCACAGAGCATTGCGAGCACGGCGGCAGCTGAAAGTGCGAGTTGTTTCATGTGTTTCATCGGTGCAATCTCCTGTTTGGGTTGTATGGTCAGAAAAAAGCGGCATTTCTGCTTTTGCGATTGATCCGGCGTTTCAATGCGGTGCGATTTCCGTCAGATCCCCAGAAATGCCCTTGCATTGCCGGAGAACATCTTCTGATAATCCTCGAAGGTGAAGCCGAGCGAAAGCAGCGTTTCTGCTTCCTTTTTCGGATCCCACATCGGGAAGTCCGTGCCGAAGATGCAGCGGTCAACGCCGTAATGCCGGATCAGGCGCACGGCACGTTCCGGCGACATCATGCCGATCGCGCTGCTGGTGTCAAACAGCACATTTTCATTGCTGTTCAGCACCGCCTCTGCTTCATCCCATGCGGCGAATCCGCCGAGATGCGATGCAAAAATTTTCAGCTTCGGGAAGTCCCGCATGACCTTTGCAAGCATGGTCGGATGCGAAAAATCATGCCGGTAATCGCCCATGTGCACCAGAACCGGCAGTCTGCCCTCGATCGCCTCGTAGATGCGGTAGGATTTCGGGCTGTCGATCGGTGTTCTCTGGAAATCCGCATGCAGCTTGATGCCGTGCAGCCCCATTGCAATGACGCGGTCCACTTCCCCCGCAATGTCCTCGAAATCCCCGTGCAGAGCAGCAAAGCCGATCATCTCCGGATGCTTTTCGCACTCCTCATGAATGAAATTGTTGATCGAAACGACCTGCTTCGGTGTCGTTGCAACAGAGCAGACGAGCATGCGTTTTGTGCCGATCTGCTGTTCTGCTTCAAGCAGGCGTTCGGACTCGCCGATCGAGTAGTGCATGGTGATATCATAAAACTGTCCGATAGATTCTGTCGCCTTTTCACTGATCTTGTGCGGGAAGATATGCGCGTGCATATCATAGATCTCAAAATCCTGCGGGGTAAACTGTTCCATGAAAATTTAAGCTTCCTTTCTCTTGGCGCAGCACTTCTGCGCCGAATATTACGGGCGGAGATAGCGGCTCAGCAGTTCCGTGAACGAAAACAGCAGCATTGCCAGTTCCGCAGCGGGTGCAAAGACCTTTCGCACGCCTCTGCTCCAGTTTTTCTGCTCCGGCAGCAGCCGTTTCAGCGGGAACAGTCCCGCGGCGGCGATCAGGAATGCCACCCAGTTTGTGCCGAGCAGATAGCTTGTCCGTTCGGTGAGCGGGATCCCGTTGATGCAGAGCAGTGCGCCGTAACAGCCGAAGCTGTCAAAGAGTGTCCGGCTGCCCATCATGCCCATGCCGAGCAGCACGACAGCGGCTGTCAGCAGACGGCGCGCTGTGACAGGCAGCTGTTTGAGTTTTGTCTTCTGTTCGAGCCGGTGCTCCGCGGTCAGGCAGAGCGCCGTGCCGACGCCCCAGATCATGCCGCATCCGCTGCTGCCGAACAGCAGTCCGATGCCGCCGAACAGCAGCGCCGTTCTCGCAAAATAGCCCGCCGGATCCTTTTCCGTCTGATCCGGCAGAAGGACGCGTTTTGTCCATTGATGCATCGGCACCAGAAAGCGCTCCCAGAACTCATGCAGAGAGCTTGCCAGCACCGGATCCTGAAAGCTGTCCTCGATGTCATAGCCGAGCATTGCCGCGATGCCCTGTCCGATGCGCGCCGTGCCCTTCAGCCGGTAATACAGCATCATGTAGAACACCAGCATCATTACGCCGGCATCCAGCGCCGAGCGGATCGTGCCGCCGGATGCGAGCTGTGCATGCAGCACCTGCATCGGGATCGAGAGGCAGACCAGCTGAAACAGCCCGCGGATGCACATGGATGCGCCGCGCCCGACCTTTTCCGCCGAAACACTGCGCGCCGCCGCCATTTTTTCGTAGTCCGGAAACGACAGCACCGGCCCGGCAGGCAGCCTTGTCATGTCGCACTGATAGCAGAAAAATGCATGCAGCGGCGGGATCTTCAGCCGGTTATTCGCGTGCTCGGACATGCATTCCACGCCCTGCAGCGCGCAGATAAACAGCGGAAGCAGCGGCTGATTGCCGAGCAGGATCCTGCCGAGCAGCAGAAGCAGTGCCTGCAAGCCGACGCCGACATAGAGCCAGAGCTCCGCGCGGTGCAGATGCCCGTCCGCCTTCCGCGGACTCAGCCGCAGGATCAGCCATGTCAGACTGACAGACAGCCCCAGCAGAATCAGCGCCGGATAGCCGCCGGTCATGTAGACTACCGCAAGCCCGCCGACTGCGAGCGCATCCTGCTTCCAGAACGGATGCGAGATCGCCGCAAACAGGACAAACAGCGGCAGCACATAGAGGATCACGGGCAGAGATGCAAAGCTCATGTTGCCGCCCCCTCTGCTTCCGCCGGCAGATACCGGTCGAGAAAATCGTCCAGCTCCGCGGCGCAGGTCATTGTGCAGAGCACCTCGCAGAGCCCCTTGACCGAAAGATGCGGCGGGAGCTGCATTGCCCGCAGAAGTGCCTGCCGCCTTGCATTGCAGTCCGGCGCGCCGGTCAGCCCGTACTGATAGAGCACCGCCGGCGTGATATCGTCGGGGCGGTCGGCAGGCTCCTCGTCAAAGACGCCTGCGCGCTCCAGCGCGAACAGCAGCGTTTCATTGTCAATGCCCTCTACGCCGAGCAGCCCCTCGGCAGAGGGGATCGTCTTGCGGCGCTCCTTGCCGTGAATGCCGGGGATATACACATGATAGACCTTGCCCTTCCGGATCGCGCCTTTGAGGTATCCGCGGATCTGAAAGCCTGCGGCATCGGCATCGGTCAGAATGACAACACCGGTCGTTTCGGCGTAGTACCGGATCAGCCGGAGCTGCGCGTCATTGCGGTAGATCTGAAAGCCGCCGGTCACGATGATCACCGCATCTACGACAGATTCCAGCCGGATCTTGTCGTATTTTCCTTCCACAACGATCGCCGGCGCGATCTTTTTCCGCGCGTTCATGCTGTCTCCTCGGAGCCGTCGCGCCGCACCCGCAGCATCCGCACGATCGCCTGTTCCAGCAGCAGCCGCGGCGGGGTACGCGAGGATTTGCAGCTTTTGTCGGTCGCACGCAGAATGCGGATACAGGTGCGCAGCTGCGGCACGGTCATGGAACCGCAGTCCCGCATGGCATTGCGCACGGCAAATTCGCGGTTTTTCGGATAGGCAAAGTCCGCAGCAATGACTTCCGCCTGCTTTGCGGCGCCCTGTCCGAGTTTCGCGCGGTAGAGGTCGATGAACACGGCGCTCAGCACGGTCAGCAGTCCGAGAATGGTCTTTGCGTCCTCGGATTTCGCAGTCAGCGCTTCCAGCAGCCGGAACGCTGCCGTTCCGTTGCCGCCGGTGACGGCTCTTGCCAGCCGGAACGCATCTGCATCCGGCAGCGGCGCGGTCAGCGCATCGAGCATGTCCGCAGTGATCGGCTCTCCGTTTGCGCAGGCAAGCAGCTTGTCCAGCTCGGTGTGGATCAGCGCGGAATCGCAGAGACAGCGGTTCGCGAGCTGCTCTGCCAGCGGACGCGGAAACTCCGAACCATGCTTCGCCGCGCGCTCCTGAATCTGTTTTCCAAGCTGGATCGCGGTTTTCTTTTCGCAGATGCAGAGAACGCCCTGCTTCTCGAAAAAGGATGTGAGCTTTTTGAATTTCGGCAGAAAGACCGGTGCATTGCGCTTGACCTCGTAACAGGGGAGTGCGCGCATGACGATCAGCACGACCGTTCTGGGCGCGAGATCCCCGAAGATGCCGAGCATCGTGTCGATCGCCGCAGCGGGGTGCGCATCCGGATCAAAGTCCGGGATCAGGATCAGGTTATAGGGCTGGAACATCGGGCTGAACGAACAGGCATCCGCCAGCCGTTCGAGATCGACCTCCTGCCCGTCAAAAACGGAATCCGAGAGCGCATCGCCGTCGGTCAGTTTTTTGCGGATGCGCTGTTCCAGCTGCGCGACCGCAAGCGTATCCTCACCGCAGACAAAGCAGAGCTGCGGCGGATTTTCCGAGCCGATCTCGCGTACCAGATCGGCAGCTGCCAGCTTGGGCATGGGGTTCACCTCCTGCATGCCTGACAGAGCGCGTCAGGCAGAATCAGATATACGTCACGCCGGCTTTTTCGAGTCGGGCGCGCTGTTTTGCGATTTTCTTTTCCGGCTGGACGGTCGCTGTTCCGCTGCGGACGATCTGCACGGGGATCCCGCGTTTGACCGCGCCGCAGGCAGTCTCCGTCACGCAGCCAAATTCGTCCAGTCCGCAGAGATGCAGCATCTCATAGCCCTTTTCATGCACCATGCCGAGCAGTTGTTTGTTCGTCAGCGCATCACCGAACAGCTTGTCGAAGCAGTGCTCCGAAACGATCTCGATGCCGTTGTAGATCTCCGCGCCCTCTGTTCCGGCGATCGAATAGCCGAACAGGAGCCGGTTTGTCGGCAGATTCTGGATGATGTGGCGGATGTAGATGACATCGCTGCCCTCTGCGTGATACTGCCGGATCAGCGCATTGACCGCCGCGGTCAGTTCCTCCGTGTGATACGCAAAACGCGGCTTGCGCTTTTCATAAAGGTAATCGTTCTGCATATCAATGACGAGCAGTGCTTTTTTCATATGCGTTCTCCTATCGGTGCTTTTGGCGTTATGAAATCCGCGCAGATATGTGTCAATCATGCAGATGCGCATACGCGGTCAGGTCAGCGGTTCGAGGGAACCGAGACCGTCTTTTGTCAGTGTCAGCAGCAGATTGTTTTCGCTGAACCGGATCGGCGCCGCATCATCGCGCCGGCGGTTCAGTGTGACGGCAAAGCCCTCTTTGCCGTACCGGATCGCGGCGGTGCATGTACGTTCCTGCTCCGGCAGCGCTTCCGCCGCCGTGACCGACATGCCGTGCCATATGATGCGCAGTCCGCTGCCGTCTGCGATGATCTCCGCATCGCCGCAGCGGAACGTGACCTCGCCGGAGACATTTTGCAGCGGCGTTTTCCCGAACACGGTTGTTCCGTCATGCAGATGACTGTCTGCACGGAGCAGCACCGCGCCGCAGGTCACACCGGTCAGCTCCGACTGATAAGCCGCCGCCGAACGGTCGCTTTGCAGGAGCAGCGCATCCGCATGCGTCACGCCGGCATCCCGCAGAAAGCGCTGCACATACTGCGCATTCCGCGGCGTATCCGTCAGGTCGCAGACAACTGTTTGATGTGCCGTTGAAATAACCAGCGCACCGGTCTGTTTTCCGCCGAGCAGCGCGATTTTCAGCTGATCCTCTGCCAGATAGAGCAGCAGCAGATGCTCCAGCATGAGCATGACCGCTGCACAGGCTGCCGCGATCCCCAGCGTCTTCGGCTTTGCACGGCAGATCGCCAGCAGCGCCAGAATGCCCGTACAGAGCACCAGAATATCCCGCATTGCGGGCGCATTTACGGTCAGATGCGAAAACGGCAGTTCTGCTGCAAATTGCGTCAGCATGCGCGCGAACCGGCAGAGGATGCCCGCCGCCGGCAGCAGAAATGACAGCAAGCCGCCTGTCAGCAGAAACGCAAATCCCAGATACAGCGCCGCCGTACAGACCGGCAGGATCAGCAGATTGCAGACCGGTGTGAGCAGCGAGCTTTCGCCGCAGAGCAGCACCGATGCCGGGAAGACCGTCACCGCAACGCAGCACAGTTGCAGAAACGTCCTGCAAAATGCACTGCATTTCAAATGTTTTGTCATATAGGGCGCGATCACGCCGATGCCGAGCACGCCGGAGACCGACAGCCAGAATGAGACCGAGCCGATCACATATGGCGTGAACAGCGTGCAGCCGATCGCTGCCAGACAGAGTGCCCGCAGCGTATCGCTGTGCCGCCCGAACAGCGGTGCCGACCGCGCCAGCAGAACCATGCATGCCGCGCGCAGAACCGATACCGAACCGTCCACCAGCAGCATGAACAGCATGATCGCAATGATTTGCAGCAGGAACGCGATTTTTGCAGGGCAGCTGACTCTTTTCAGCAGCCAGCCGATCACCGTGCAGAACAATACCAGATGCAGCCCCGAAACCACCGCGATATGCCCGATGCCGGTGCGGTTCAGTCCGAGCACCGTTTCCTCGGAGAGCAGCGTTTTGTCCCCGAACAGCATCGCGCAGAGCAGTCCGGCATCATCCGGCGAAAGTGTCGTCCGGATCGCTGCGGTCATGTGCTCGCGGTAGGCAAGGACGATCCGGCGCAGCGAGAATCCCGTTTCCGGCTGCGAATCGAGCAGATCCGCCTTGTAAATGCGCAGATATCTGCCCATTCCCGCCTGATAGGCAGCGGTGTGATAGCGGTAATCCGGCTGGATGCGCGTCAGATCCGCTTTGAGCGTCACGGCATCGCCGACCTGCTGCTGCGGCGTTTTGGCATCCGCATACCAGTCGATCGTCACGCGATGCCCGATGAGTTTTGTATTCAGGGTATACTGCATGCGCCCGCCGGTCAGCTGATGAACCCGCGTGACCGTGCCGGTGCAGACCTGTGAAGTCCCGTCCAGCGCAAGGAGCGGCTGCCGGATCCGGCAGTCATAGCCCTGCCAGACCGCTGCGCCGAGCAGCAGTCCCGCCGCGATCAGCAGATACCGCATGCTACGCTTCCGGAGCCGTGCAGTCACAAGCCATACAGCCGCCGCAGCCGCTCCGATCAGACAGGCGGGGACGGCATAACCGGAAAAAGCCGACAGCAACCCCGCAATCCAGCCCAGCGTGAACAATTCCGCGCCGTAGGTGCAGGCAATACTGTCGGCTTTTCGCTTCATACGCTCCGAAACAGCCGGCGAAGGATTCGCCCGCACCGTTTCAGTTGTCTTCACACACCCTGATCGGCAGACCAGCCCATTTTCTGACCGGCGATCAGATGGAAATGCAGATGCGGAACCGTCTGACCGGCATCCTCACCGCAGTTTGTGATCACACGAAAACCGGAATCCAGTTTTTCCTGCGCAGCGACCTTTGCGATCGCCGTAAAGATCTTGCCGACGATCTCCGCATTCTCCTCAGTGACCGCCGAAGCGCCGGAAATATGCTGCTTCGGAATGAACAGATAATGCAGCGGTGCGATCGGATTGATGTCCTTGAATGCGTAGACATATTCATCCTCGTAGACCTTTGCGCTCGGAATCTCTCCGGCGATGATTTTACAGAACAGACAATCCATGAGAATCCTCCTTTTGGTGTGCTTCAGTGTGATATCCGTGCGGAAATCCGCAGCTTATCCTTTCAGGAACTCGCCCGCGATGCTCTGGAGCATGCCGAGCGCTTCATCGACCATATAGGTCTTGCCGATGCCGCCCATTGCGCTGTCCGGACGTCCGCCGCCCTTGCCGCCGGTGATTGCAGCGATGCGCTGGATGATCTTGCCGGCATGTGCGCCCTTGCCGACTGCGCTCTTGGAGCAGACGCAGTAGAAGTTGCCGCTTTCGCCGTTGACGCCTGCGAGCAGGGCAACGACATCCGGTTCGCGGTCGCGGATCTGGTCGCCGAGGGTGCGCAGCGTATCCGGCTTGACGTCGGAGAGCATTGCGGAAACGATCTTGATGCCGTTGATCTCCGCAGCG
The DNA here is from genome assembly GCA_001603005.1 of Clostridiales bacterium Firm_04. Lineage (GTDB taxonomy): Bacteria > Bacillota > Clostridia > Oscillospirales > Ruminococcaceae > Firm-04. Next base: position 53,969 of record LVAJ01000034.1, on the reverse strand, counting down.
CCGCTGAACAGGCTGCCGAGCTGGCTGTTTGCGAGCTTCTGGTTGAGCTGTTCGTTCTCGCGTGCGAGCGTGCGCAGCTCATTTGCAGCAGATGCGCACTTTTCAGGCAGCTCTGCCGGATTTGCAAGCTTGAATGCCTTTGCAGCTTCGAGCAAGGTCTGCTCGGTCTCCTGCATCAGTTTGAGCACATTTTCGCCGGTCGCAAGCTCGATTCTGCGGACGCCTGCCGCAACGGAGCTTTCGGAAACGATCCGGCAGAGACCGATCTGTGCCGTATTGGAAACATGTGTACCGCCGCAGAACTCGATCGAATCGTCGCCTGCGCGGACAACACGGACGATATCGCCGTATTTCTCGCCGAACAGTGCCATTGCACCGATCTTCTTTGCCTCGTCGATCGCCATTTCCTCGGTCGTGACAGGCAGTGCATTCAGGATCTCTGCATTGAGCATCTCCTCGACGCGCTGCAGCTCCTCGGCGGATACCGCAGAGAAGTGGGAGAAGTCGAAGCGGCAGCGCTCCTCATTGACCAGCTGACCTGCCTGATGCACATGATCGCCGAGCACCTTGCGCAGTGCAGCCTGCAGCAGATGTGCAGCGGTATGGTTGCGCATGATCGAGCGGCGGCGTCTGACGTCGATCTTTGCAAAGACCGCATCGCCGACATGCAGCGTGCCCTGTTCCAGCGTGCCCATATGCAGATAGTGTCCGTCGCCGCCCTTGCGGGTATCCGCGACGCCGAAGACGACCTCTGCCTCATTTTCCGCGAGGATCTCGATTTCACCGGTATCGCCGACCTGTCCGCCGCTTTCCGCATAGAACGGTGTGCGGTCAAGGATCACGACGCCGTCCTGTCCGGCTTCGAGCGTATCCGCAGCCTGACCGTTTGCGAGGATCGCGAGCACTTTCGCTTCGCCCTCGGTCTCGGTATAGCCGGTAAATTCTGTTTTTGCAGTACCCTTCGGAACGGCAGCATCGCCGCCCCACGAGGTCTTGACCTTGGATGCACGGTCTGCTCTTGCGCGCTGCTTCTGTTCTTCCATGCAGCGGCGGAAGCCTTCCTCATCGACCGTGACGCCCTGCTCGCCTGCCATTTCCATTGTCAGGTCGATCGGGAAGCCGTAGGTATCGCTGAGGTTGAATGCATCCTGACCGGAAAGCACGGTCTGACCGGCTTCCTTCAGCTTTGCGATCATATCGTTCAGACGGTCGGTGCCGTTGTCGATCGTGCGGGCAAAGCTTTCTTCCTCATGCTTGATGATGCGGGTGATGAGCTCCTGCTTTTCCTTGAGTTCCGGATAAGCGGTCTCGTTTTCGTGAATGACCGTTTCCGCAACCTTATAGAGGAACGGCTCACGGATGCCGAGCAGTCTGCCGTGGCGGGCAGCTCTGCGGAGCAGGCGCTTCAATACGTAGCCTCTGCCGTCATTTGCGGGGGTGATGCCGTCGCCGACCATGAAGACCGTCGAGCGGATGTGGTCGGTGATGACGCGCAGGGAGACATCGGATTTTTCATCGGTATGATACTTGATGCCGGCGACCTCGCAGATATGCTTCATGATATTCTGCACGGTATCGACCTCGAACAGATTGTCCACGCCCTGCATGACGCATGCCAGACGCTCCAGTCCCATACCGGTATCAATATTCTTGTGCTTCATTTCGGCATAATTGCCCTTGCCGTCGCTGTCGAACTGCGAGAACACGAGGTTCCAGATCTCGATGACGCGGTCGCAGTCGCTTGCCTGCTCGAAGCTCTCGAACGGGCCGTAAGCCTCGCCGCGGTCGAAGTGGATCTCGGAGCAGGGACCGCACGGACCGGAGCCGTGCTCCCAGAAGTTATCCGCCTTGCCGAGACGGATGATGCGCTCGTGCGGAATGCCGATTTCTTTCTCCCAGATCTGCTCCGCCTCGTCGTCGCTCTCGAAAATGGTGATCCAAAGTCTGTCTGCGGGGATCTGAAGCGTACCGGTCAGAAATTCCCACGCCCAGCCGATCGCCTCGCGCTTGAAATACTCACCGAACGAGAAATTGCCGAGCATCTCGAAGAATGTGCCGTGACGGGCGGTCTTGCCGACGCGCTCGATATCCGGCGTGCGGATGCACTTCTGGCAGGTCGTGACGCGGACATTTGGCGGGACTGCCTGCCCGAGAAAATATTTTTTCAGCGGCGCCATGCCGGAGTTGATAAGCAGCAGGGAATTGTCTCCCTTCGGGATGAGCGATGCGCTGTCCATGCGGGTATGCCCCTTGCTCTCGAAGAAGGAGAGATAGCGCTCACGCAGTTCATTCAAGCCTGTCCATTCCATATGTACAGAGTTCCTTTCTGATTTCAGATTCCGGCAGCGATGCCGCCGCATAACAATACAGCATATAGTATACCGCAAAAAGCGAATTTTGTCAAGCGCGGGCAGTGCCCGCGCTGGCATTTCCCTCCGGAGTGCGGCAGCGTGGCTCTCCCATGTTTCGCGACTGCACGCCGCTGTTCGCGGCTTCTCCTACCCTTACCTATCCTTACCTATCCTAACCTATACTATACTAACCTATACTATACTAGGGTGACAGTTGGTTGTCAGTTGGTTGACAGTTGGTTGTCAATTGGTTGACGGTTGATTTACAGTTGGTTGTCATCCGCGGGGAACCCCGGTATACGCAGCAGGAGCGCGCATATTCGGTCACACGCAAATACACCTGTATAGAAATCGTATCCGGACAGCGGACATGTACGTACCGCATCTGCCGGATGTACTGTGCAAAAAAACGCCAACCGCAGCGGTCGGCGCTTCCTGCATCTCATTTTCCTGATAACGCAAAAATCACTGCCGAAGCAGTGATTTCTGAAAAAGCAAATGTGTACCGGCACTTGCTTTTTATGGGGCTTGCGGTATGCCGGACGGAGAGGGTAAACCGGCGGAGGGGGTTGCCGGTTCCGGACATTGCCGCAGCGTATTTTCGGAAGGTCGGCAGTACCAATTCGGCTGCCTGTGTGCTCATTATAGCATAGTTGACCGTACATTACAATGCAGGATTGTCTATTCAACTGTCATTTTATCACCAGTTTTGTAGATGCACAAAATGATTATACACATTGTAATTCTGCGCTGTTCGTCAGGCTGCACAAATATCGTCCGGAATAACAGTGAGATTGCCGAAAACCGCCGTGTGTGCAAGAAGATTCTTGACAAAATCCGGTCGGTGTGGTAAAATAAATTTGTATGGAATCCGTAAAAAGACGGTTTTGATCCGGCTCGAATCATGATCCGCTGCTGTCTGAAAGCTGCGGCTGACGTAAGGGGTGAACCTATGCCAAACAACAGCTATGAATTTACGATCGCCGTGATCGCATCCGGCATAGACGAGGAGTATCAGCAGTCGATCCTGCGCGGTATCCATCGCTATGCAGCACAGCATCAGGTCAATATCGCGCATTTTATCGCGTTCGGCGGCATCCTTGCCAATCCGAAGTACGATCAGGGCGAATATAACATCTTTGAGCTGCCGAACTTTTCACTGTTCGACGGCGCAATTCTGCTGTCCAATACTTTTTCCGGCGAACTGGCGGAATCGCTCTATCAGCGGATCCGTGCGGCGGGCATTCCCGCTGTCAGCATCGACCGTGAGCTCGGAGACCTCTATTATATCGGCATTCACAATGATACGGCAATGGAGCAGATCACGCGGCACATGATCGAGGAGCACGGTGTCACGCGGCTGAACTTCATCTCCGGTCCGGATACTAACACCGAAAGTGCAGAGCGCTTCGAGGCGTTTTGCAGGGTGCTGCGCGAGCATCAGATCCCGCTGGAGCCGGAGCGTGTCTATCACGGCACCTTCCGCGCAAAGGACGGTACGCTCGCGATCGAAAGCTTCCTCAAATCCGGTCTTTCCTTCCCGCAGGCGATCGTCTGCGCGAACGATGCAATGGCAATTTCCGCCGTGCTGACGCTTGAGGAAAACGGCATCCACTGTCCGGAAGATGTGCTCGTTTCCGGATTCGACAATATCTATCATGCGAGGAATTTCTCGCCGGCGCTGACTACCGTGGAGCGTCCGCTGGTGCAGTCCGGCGCGCTGGCATGCGAGATGATCTGCCGGCATGTTGCAGGCGAAAAGCTGGAGCGCAGGGCGCAGCTCAACGCCGTCCCGATCTTCTCGGAAAGCTGCGGCTGCAAGCCCGCCGATACCGAGGATATCAATGTCTACAAGAAGCGCAGCTATCAGATGACGGGTGCCATGCTGCGCGATATTTCCCGAAACAATCAGATGTCCTGCTCGCTCGTCGAGTGCGACAGCTTTTCGGAATATATTGACACGCTCAAGAAGTTTGTGAAGAAAACGCGCTGCGAGGAGTTTTACCTCTGCCTGAATGACAACTGGCATATGAAGCAGATCCAGCAGGAGGGCGGCTATGCCGGCGAACTTGTACCGGATGCCTATATCTCCGAGGGCTATTCCGGCAGAATGGTCATGCCGCTTGCCTATTATGACGGCGAGTTCCGCACGGAGGAGGGCAGCTTCACCTCGGATGAGGTGCTGCCGCGTCTGCGCGCCGGAAGCGACCGTCCGCGGAATCTCTACTTTGTTCCGCTGCATTTCCGCGAGCGCTGTCTCGGCTATTTTGTCATCGTCAATTCCGATTTCCCGCTGACAAGCGCGATGTTCCATTCGTGGAGCATCAACATCAGCAATACGCTTGAAAATTTCCGCAAGATCCTCTGTCTCGACGAAATGGTCGCGGAGCTCGATAAGCTCTATGCGATCGACTCGCTGACCGGTATCTATAACCGCAACGGCTTCAAACGCAGTGCGCAGGTCATCTTCGATCAGTGCATCCGCGAGCACAGATCGGTCATGGTCATGTTCGCGGATATGGACGAACTGAAAGAGATCAACGATAAATTCGGGCACAAGGCGGGCGACCACGCGATCCGCTCGATCGCTGCAATTTTGCAGGAAGCCTGCACGAACGGCGAGATCGTCTGCCGCTTCGGCGGAGATGAGTTCTTCATTTTCAGTGCGGATTATACCGAGGAAGACGTCGATGTGCTGCGGAAAAAGATCCAGAAAAGTCTGGAGATCTGCAATGTGTATTCCGGCAGCCCCTATCAGCTGAGCCTGAGCATGGGCGCCTGCATCACCGTTCCGCCGGAAGGCAGCACGATCTTCCAGCTCATCACACTGGCTGACAACAAGATGTATGAGGAGAAAAAGAAGAAGTATCCCTCGAAATATCTGAAACAGCAGCCGAAACCGTAACCTGCCGCCGCCGCAATGCGTTCTGCTTGCGGCGGCGTATCCCTGTATACAGAAACCTGCGAAAGGAGATAGGCATTTGCAGCTGAATGAGAATATCCTGAAGCTGGAACAGAATTATCTGTTCGCGGAGATCGCACTGCGCGTCCGGCATTACCGCGAGGCACATCCTGCCGCGGAGGTGCTCTCCCTCGGCATCAACGATGTCACAAGACCGCTGGCACCGGCTGTCAGCGAGGCGATGGCTGCGGCGGCGCGGGACATGCGCTCGGAAGCGCGCTTTCACGGCTACGGCGATGTGCAGGGCGAACCGTTTCTCCGGCAGGCGATCGCTGATTATTACAGCAGCTTCCATGTCGGCATCGGTGCAGAGGATGTGTTTGTCAGCGACGGCGCCAAAAGCGATCTGGCGAATCTCTGCGATCTGTTTGCACCGGAAAGTACGGTCCTGCTGCCGAATCCGGTCTATCCGGTGTTCTATGACACCAGCGTCATGGCGGGGCGGAGCATCCGCTTTGCACGCGGCACAAAGGAGAACGGCTTTCTGCCGATGCCGCCTGCCGGTGACAGCGGTGCGCATGCCGATATCATCTATCTCTGCTCGCCGAACAACCCGACCGGTGCGGTCTATTCGCGCGCACAGCTCCGGCAGTGGGTGGAATACGCCCGCACACAGAATGCCTGCATCATTTACGATGCCGCCTATGAAGCCTATATCCGCAGCGCGGCACTCCCGCGGAGCATCTTTGAGATCGCCGGTGCGGAGACCTGCGCCGTGGAGATCAATTCGTTCTCGAAAATGGCAGGCTTCACCGGCGTGCGGTGCAGCTGGGTGATCGTGCCGCGGACGCTGACGCAGGACGGGCAGTCTCTGCACAAGCTCTGGATGCGGCGGCAATCGACCAAATACAACGGCACATCCTATATCGTGCAGCGCGGCGCAGCGGCGGCGCTCTCGGCAGAGGGACAGCGGCAGGTGCGGCGCGATGTGCAGTACTACATGGAAAACGCGGACATCATCCGCAATGCGCTGCACAGAAGCGGCGTGTTCACGACCGGCGGCGAGCATGCGCCGTATGTCTGGATGGAATGCCCGTATCACATGGATTCGTGGCGGTGCTTCGGGCTGCTGCTGAATCACTTCGGCATCGTGACCTCTCCGGGCGTCGGCTTCGGCGCGCAGGGCGAGGGCTGGCTGCGGCTCTCATCCTTCGGCAGCCGCGATATGATCGAGCAGGCGGCGCACAAGCTCTCGGCAATGGACTGGGATCAGCTGGCGCTCTGGGCGCCGGACAGCCTGCATGCCCATAACACACAAAAATGAAACGCCGCTTTTTCCGATATCCGGATAAAACGGAGAAATCCGCCGGAACAAAGTTCAAAGCCGGATTCTGTGCCGTTTTTGCGGTTCTGAACAAAAACAAAGCCGCGATTTCGGCACGTTCGTGGTTTTGTCCGGAAATGATTTGTCGGTTTTGTAAAATCTGACGGCTGATTCTGTGCCGGCGTTGTGGATTCCGACTGATTCCTGCCGCGGAATTTGTGTAATTCAGCTATTGCATTTTCTGCGTGAATGGGGTATAATAAATTGGTATTGTTTGTGGATTCCTGCGCGCTCACGCGGAAATTCACACCGCCGCCGCGGTTCCGACGCAGCGGTGTGCGGTGCCGAACAGGCAGACCGATTTTTCGCACGTCGGGGAATGGAGTTTTTAGAATGTCCAAATTTTCCGAAAAGGTGACGCAGGATTTCCTGAACCGGCTTCAGACACAATTCAATGTTTCGCCGGACGAAGCAAGCGATAAGCAGATCTATCTTGCACTGTCCTCTGTTGTGACTGAGCTGATGAAGACAAAGCGCCAGAAGTTCATGAATCATGTCAACTCGACCGGTGAAAAGCAGATCTTCTATCTTTCGATGGAATTTCTGATGGGCAGATCCCTCAAGACCAGCCTGTACAATCTGGAGCTGGCAGAGGATGTGGAGAAATTCCTCAAAAAATTCGATATCAAGCTTGACCGCATCTATGATTATGAGCCGGATGCAGGTCTCGGAAACGGCGGTCTCGGCAGACTGGCTGCATGTTATCTGGACGGCCTTGCAACAACAGGCTATCCGGCGACCGGTCATTCGATCTGCTATGAGTACGGCATCTTCAAGCAGAAGCTCGAAGATGGCTGGCAGACCGAGCTGCCCGACAACTGGCTCCCCGGCGGCGAGGTCTGGCTCGATCCGAAGCCGGAGCAGTCCATTGAGGTGCACTTTGAGGGCGACCTCGAAGAATACTGGGATCAGCAGTATCATCATGTTTCCCATGTGAATTACAGCACCGTCACGGCGATCCCTTATGATATGTATGTTTCGGGCTACAACAGCAATGCGGTCTCCGTGCTGAGACTGTGGTCTGCAAAGGCGCCGAGCTTTGATATGGCGATGTTCAATCAGGGCGACTATTCCAAGGCGCTCGCGCAAAATTCCATTGCAAATGCGATCTCCAAGGTGCTCTATCCGAACGACAATCACCTTGAGGGCAAGTCGCTCCGCCTGCGTCAGCAGTATTTCCTCTGCGCGGCGGCAGTCGGCGATATCGTCAACAACCACATGGCAGTCTACGGCACGCTCGACAACCTCGCGGAAAAGGTCGCGATCCATATCAACGATACGCACCCGACACTCGCGATCCCGGAGCTGATGCGCATTCTGCTCGATGACTGCGGCTATACATGGGAAAAGGCGTGGGATATCACCACGAAGGTCTTTGCCTATACGAACCATACCGTCATGGCAGAGGCGCTGGAAAAATGGGACGTCAACCTCGTCCGCAGAGTCATTCCGCGCATCTTCTCGATCATCGTCGAGATCAACAACCGCTACTGCGCAGAGCTGTTCGCGAAGACGCAGAACAGCGAGCTGACCACGAAAATGTCCATTATTCAGGACAATATGATCCACATGGCAACCCTCTGCGTCGCCGCTTCACACAGCGTCAACGGCGTTTCCAAGCTGCACTCCGAGATCATCAAGCAGGCGGTGTTCCAGAACGAGTACCGCGATACGCCGGAAAAGTTCACGAATGTCACGAACGGCATCGCATACCGCCGCTGGCTGTATCAGTCGAACCCCGGTCTGACAAAGCTTCTGCGCGATACGATCGGCAGCGGCTTCCTCAAGAACGCCGCAGAGCTCGAAAAGCTGCGCGCGTTTCAGGATGACGCCAAGGTGCTTGAAAAGCTCATGGCGGTCAAGCGCGCAAACAAAGAGGAATTTGCCAAGTATGTCAAGGCAAAGAACGGCATTGTCCTCAATCCGGACAGCGTGTTCGATGTGCAGGTCAAGCGCCTGCATGAGTATAAGCGGCAGCACCTCAATGCGCTGAATATCCTCGCGGATTATCAGATGCTGCTCGATAATCCGGACATGGACTTTGCACCGAAGACCTATATCTTCGCGGCAAAGGCAGCACCGGGCTACTACCTTGCAAAGCAGATCATCAAGATGATCTGGTGCATCTCCGAGGAGATCCGCCGGAATCCGAAGATCAGCGAAAAGCTTGCAGTTGTATTCCTCGAAAACTACTGCGTGACGCTCTCCGAGATGCTGATGCCGGCTTCTGACTTCTCCGAGCAGATCTCGCTGGCGGGTACGGAAGCATCCGGCACCGGCAACATGAAGCTGATGCTGAACGGCGCTGTCACGATCGGTACGCTGGACGGCGCAAACATTGAGATCAAGGATGCGGCGGGCGATGAGAATATCATCATCTTCGGCATGAAGACCGAGGAAGTCAATGCGCGCAAGCCGCACTACAATCCGCAGGAGATCTACAACAATCACGGTCTGATCCGCACATGCGTGGACCGCATTGCAAACGGCATCAACGGCGACCGCTTCCCGGAGATCGCACAGTCGCTCCGGACGCAGGATCCGTATATGGTGCTTGCGGACTTCGACAGCTACCGCGCTGCACAGGCTTATGCTGCACAGTGCTATGCGGATAAGCAGCACTTCGCAAAGATGAGCCTGCATAATATCGCAGGTGCAGGCGTGTTCTCCGCAGACCGCGCCGTCACCGAATATGCCAAGAATATCTGGCATCTGTAACCGAAACCTGCTGTGTTTTGCGGATCCGTTTGGGGAAACGGATCCGCGGCGCAGCATATAGCAATCGTGTGGGGAGCGGGCGGTCAGACGATCGCCCGTTTTTTGTGATGAGGGGATAAGCATGAAACGAATCTATGACAGCTGGGACAGGAGCTATAAATCCGTATTCGGCGCACTGCGGCAGAATGAGCCGTGTACGTTCACGATCTGCCTGCCGCGGGAGACAAAGCTTGATACAAACCCGATGCTCGTGCTGTACCGTCCGGGCATGAAGGAGCGGTTCATTCCGATGAACACCGTCAGCGAACGCGGGGAGCAGATCTGCTATTCCGCGACCTGTTCCGCGAAAATTCCGGGCGTACATTATTATTATTTCTCGTATATGTCTGGCGGGCAGTGGTACTATATCAAAAAAGCTGCCGCGCATGAAGGCGTCATCGGCGAGGGTGACCTCTTTCAGCTGACGGTCTATGACGAGCATTATGAAACGCCGGATTTTCTCAAGGGCGGCGTGATGTACCAGATCTTTCCCGACCGCTTCTGCAAGAGCGGGCTGCCGCATGAGAATATTCCGGAAGGCAGAGTGCTCCGCGAGGACTGGGACGGGACACCGTGGTACCGTCCGGATGAACACGGACATGTCTGGAACAATGACTATTTTGGCGGCGACCTCGAAGGCATCGTGCAGAAGCTCGGTTATCTGGAATCGCTCGGCGTGACCTGCATCTATCTGAACCCGATCTTTGAGTCGCACGAGAATCACCGCTACAACACCGCGAATTACCGGAAGGTCGATCCGCTGCTCGGCACAAATCAGGATTTTGCCCGTCTGTGTACGGAAGCGGCGCGCCACGGCATCAGCGTGATTCTGGACGGCGTGTTCTCGCATACCGGCGCGGACAGCATCTACTTCAACAAATTCCGCCGCTATGATACGGTCGGCGCATATAATTCGCCGGACAGCCCGTATTACAAGTGGTATACCTTCCAGCACTATCCGGATACCTACGAGAGCTGGTGGGGCATCGACACGCTCCCGAATGTCAATGAAAATGAGCCGGAATATACCGACTATATCTGCGGCAGAGAGGGCGTGCTGGAATACTGGATGAGCCTCGGCGCGGCGGGCTTCCGTCTGGACGTTGCCGACGAGCTTCCGGATGCGTTTCTGGAGCGGCTGCATGACTGTGTCAAGCGCGCGGACGGCGAGCATATCGTCATCGGTGAGGTCTGGGAAGACGCGACGACCAAGGAAGCCTACGGCGTCCGCAGAAGATATCTGCTCGGTGCGCAGCTGGATTCGGTCATGAACTATCCGTTCCGCACGGCGATCATGCAGTATCTCGGCGGGTGCAGCCCGTATGATTTCCGCAATCAGATCATGACGATCATCGAGAATTATCCGAAATGCGCAGTCGATGTGCTGATGAATTTTGTCTCGACGCATGATATCGAGCGCGCGATCACGGTGCTCGGCGGGGAGTCCTCAGCGGGAAAGTCGAAGGACTGGATGGCGGAGCGGCGGCTCACTCCGCAGCAGTACGAGATCGGCAAGAAGAAGCTGAAATGCGCGATGGTACTGCAATTTTTCCTGCCCGGCGTGCCGAGCATCTACTACGGCGATGAGGCGGGACTCGACGGCTACGGCGATCCGTTCAACCGGCGCTGCTATCCGTGGGGACATGAGGATCAGGATCTGATCGAATATACCAGAACACTCTCGAAGATCCGGCATATGACAAAGGTGTTTGTGGACGGCGACCTCAAATTCCTGACGCTGGATGATGATTATATCGTATTTGCGCGCTACCGCAAGCACCGCAGAAAGGCAATGGTCATTGCGCTGAACCGCTCGGATCATGAGGTCGTGTTCGGCGTGGACAAAACACCGTTCACCGACCGCTACACGATGTTCGACGTCGTGCACGGCGAGATCAACGGCAATGACGTCAAGCTGCCGCCCTACGGATTTGTTGCGGTCAAGGTTGAATTATAACCAAAAGAAAGGGAATCAGGATCTATGCTGTTATCGTGTACCGGAATCAACAAATTCTATCAGGATAACCATGTTCTGCGGTCGGTCGCGCTGACCGTGGAGAATCAGGACAGAATCGGGCTGGTCGGCGACAACGGCTGCGGAAAAAGTACGTTTCTGCGTATCCTGACAGAGCAGGAGCTGCCCGATGCCTTTGAGCATGACGAACCGGCAATTGCAAAAGCGCCGAATCTCCGGATCGGCTATCTCGCGCAGAATGCCGGACTGGACGGCAGCAAGACCGTGCTCGAAGAAATGAACAACGCCTTTGCGCCGCTGCGTGCGGCAAAGGAGACCATGCAGGCGCTGGAAGCGAAAATGGAATCCGGTCTGACGGATGCGGAAATGGACGAATATGCGCGGCTTTCTGCATATTTCGAGATCAACGACGGCTATACGACCGATGTGCGGATCCGGACGGTGCTCTACGGCATGGGCTTCGGTGAGGAGACACTCTCCCGCACGGTCTCCGGCTTTTCGGGCGGCGAAAAAACACGCCTTGCACTCTGCAAGCTGCTGCTCGAAGCGCCCGATCTGCTGATCCTCGACGAGCCGACGAACCACCTCGATTTCCAGACCGTCGGCTGGCTGGAAGATTATCTGAAGGGCTGGCGCGGTGCACTGCTGATCGTCAGCCACGACCGCTTTTTCCTCGACCGGCTCTGTACAAGCATCTGCGAGCTGGAACGCGGCGAGCTGACACGCTATAAGGGCAATTATACCGCATTCACGAAGCTGCGCGCCGAATCGCGGGAGCGGCAGCAGAAGGAATATGAAGCACAGCAGCGCGAGATCGCGAAGCTGGAAGACTATGTCGCACGGAACAAGGTGCGCGCTTCGACCGCAAAATCGGCGAAATCCCGCGAAAAACAGCTCGACAAAATGGAGCGCATCGAAAAGCCCTATGCCGCATCCAAGCAGGCAAAGCTGCAATTTACATATTCGGTCATCCCGCCGCTGGAGCTGCTCGATGTCAAGAACATTGATCTGACCGTCGGCACGGGCACCGCGCAGAAAACGCTCATGGACGGCATTTCGTTCTCGGTGCGGCGCGGCGAAAAGATCGGCATTATCGGCGAAAACGGCGCGGGCAAATCGACCTTGCTGAAGGTGCTGCGCAATATTCTGCCGCACAAAGGTCTGGTGCGCTGGGCTGCCGGCACAAGGCTCGGCTGCTTTGAACAGGAGAGCGAGAGCCTCAATCCCTATGCGACCGTCTTTGACGAGCTGCATGACCGTTATCCGGCACTCAGTGATTTTGAGGTGCGGAGCCTGCTGGGACAGGTCCGGCTGACCGGCGAGAATGTGTTCAAGGAAACCGGCGTCATCTCCGGCGGCGAGCGCGCGAAACTCTGCTTCGCGATCCTCATGATGGAGCACGGCAATGTGCTGCTGCTCGACGAGCCGACCAACCACCTCGACCTCTCGACAAAGGAGATCCTTGAGCAGGCGCTCTGCGAGTTTGACGGCACGATCCTGTTCGTCAGCCATGACCGCTATCTGCTCGACCGCATCGCGGACAACCTGTTTGTCATGGAAAACGGCACGCTGGAACGGTTCAAGGGCAGATTCTCGGTCTATCAGGAGCAGATCCGGCGGAAGACGGAATCGGAGCAGGCGGCTGCTGCCGAGGAAAAGCGCCGGAAAGCGGAGGAGGATAAAAAATCCGGCTACCGCTCGAAGGAACAGCGCAGCTTGGAAGCCAAGCGCCGTGCAGAACAGAAACGCATTGAACAGGAAATGGACGATTTGCAGGCGGAACAGAACGCGCTGCAGGAATCGCTCTCGGATGAATCCGTTGCGGGCGATTATGAGAAGATGCAGCAGGTCTGCCTGCGGCTGGAGGAGATCCGGCAGCAGATGGATGACATGCTGGAGGAACTGATTTTGCTGGAAGATTCGTGATCCGGCGGAAAAGGAGATAGCTTATGAAACGCAGAATGCTTGCGCTGGCGGGAGCACTGGTGCTGGCGGCATGTCCGCTGACCGCATGCGGAGAATCATCCGCTGACGAGACCTCTGTGGTGTATGATATGCCCTACGGCTCAATGCTGACGGCAAATACCGCGCTGCCTGTCTCGGTGCAGTATGATAGCCGCTTTCTGGAAGACGGGCTTGTCCAGAAGATTTCTTCGTATTATCACGCATTGCAGGCGCAGGACGCCGCGGAATTTACCGCAGCGCAGCTGCCGTTTTACCATGAATATCAGCTGGCAGAAGCCGGCGGCGATGAACTGACGGACGATGCGCTTGTCAAGCTGACATATGAGTCGATCAAAGCGGAATATGACGGCAAGGACTTTGATTATTCCATGGTCGATGTGGTCGAGTATATTGATGCGGACGGTCAGATAGATACGCGTGACGCGATGCTTGCGATGCTGGACAAGATCGCAGAGGAAAAGGGAGAGCAGAAGGTCTCGGATCGCGCAGAGAAATTTGTGCAGATGTCGATCGACCGCTATCTCTGCGACAAGGGTTCCGGCTCCAAGCGGGAAACGGCGGTCAAGCTGGACGGCGAACTGCTGTTTGCGGTCAAGCTGGACGGTCAGTGGTATCTGATGTATGCCTGACGGGGGTGCGATATGAAGAAAATTGGTGTGATTTTGCTTGCTGCGGTGACCGCGCTCTGCTGTACGGCATGCAGCAGCGGAAAGTCCGGTTCTGCCGGTGAAAGCAGCGTTTCCAATGCGGCAAAGAAAAGCGGCGGTTTGGAGGTCAAGGCGGCAGACGGTGTCGATCAGGATTATATTGACCTGCTGAAAACCTATTTTGAGGCGATCGACCACGACAATTTCGCGGACTATCAGAAAACGGTCTATCCGCCGTATCAGGAGAGCTACGGCAAATATCTGGAAAGCGACGGCAGCTCGCTGGAGCAGTCGTTCCATGAGGATCTCTGTACGCGGTTCGATGAGGACGGCTATGACGGCTGGACGCTGACGGAGCTGCAAATCGAATACTGTCCGCCGGAAAAAGAGGATCTGGACGACTTTTTCAAGGCATATTCCGGTGCGGGCATTTTTGATGATGCGTTTGTGGAGAACTGCAAGAAGGACGCGGTGGAAATGCACGACATCCTGTTCACGCTGTATGCGCTCTATGACGGGGATGAGGAAGCGGTACCGATCGTCACGAACGGCGAGATCTTTGTGCTGAAAAATGCAGACGGTGCGTACTTATTCGGCTGATGCGCGATCCCATATCAAACAGAAACGGCACTGTTGCCCGTGTGGCAGCAGTGCCGTCAGTTTTTTTGTATCTGCGATGCATTCCGAATGGGGACGCTGTCCCCAAGTGGGGAGCCCCCGCTGCCGTTATCCTTCGGGAGCCGGTTTCGCGGACTGTCCCCGCAATCGCTGAACATGCCGTTGGACGCGGCTTCTGATAGGTTATTGCGCCCAGCGGAAAGTGAATAGTGAAAAGCTATACGAACCCGCACTCCCTATCACGGGATTCCAAAGGGATAAATCCCTTTGGCGGGTTTGGTGAGTTTGCTTGCAAACTCATAGCGAAGCGTGCATGAAGCCCATTCAAAATCATCGCGAAGCGATACCTATTTACCCTTCGATCAGATGACGCTTCTGCATTGCAAGATCGGCGGCATCCACGCAGCCGTTTCCGGAGAGATCGGACGCATATCCCTGCCGTTCTGTCATGGTATCTGCGGCGAGCAGGCATTTCTGAAGCTTGATGACATCCGAGATCGCAAAGGCGCCGTCATCATTCGAGTCACCGTCAAGGCAGATATAATCTTTGCTGCGGATCGTGCTGTCGGGATCTGCGGAGAGATCCGGCTGCACGGTAATTTCCACAACATCCTGCCAGTAATGGGCTTCTTTCAGATGGGCTTGCAGCGCATCAGCATCGTCCTGCGATCTGACGGAGATTTCCACACAGCTGTACGGCACATCCGGAAGCGCCGCGGCATATTTTGTTGTCAGATAGATATTGGAGAGCATCCCGCATTCATGCAGATATTGTTTCAGGGTGATATATTCGCCGGCGACGACCGTGTTGACTTCCTCGTAGCTTCTCTGTCCGCCCGTAGGTTCACGGTAATCTGCTTCGGGAGCGACCGTAACCGTAATGAGATTTTCGTCAAGATCGTTCTCTGTCATGAACTGCCTGATTTCATGCTCGACGGCATAGGATTGTGCAAAGCACTCGATCGCGTGCCTGCCCCAGTAAAGAGAAGCATAAGCCGAATTGTCGGTGAATCCCTTTTCTGTCAGGAAGATGTTGAGCGTCTGCAACGTGGTGACAAGCGTTTCCAGCTCCGCATTCGTGACGGGTGTTTCAGTGGTTTCGCCGTCGGAAAGCATGTCTGCAAAGCGTTCGATCCTGTAACCGATCAGGCTTTCGTCAAGCGCATTTTCCGTTACAAACGCCCTGACTGCGGCAAGGATCTCCTCGTTGTCTGCTACAATGATGATGTTCCTGCCTTCGTCCAGCTCGGTATAGGCATCCATTGTTCGGGTATTCGTTTCCCTGTCCCAGAGGAACGTGCGCAGTGTATCCCAGATATATGCGATATCTTCGGGAAGCACAAGCGACTGCTCCGTGACCTGATCCCTGTTTTCTGTTTCCGCTTCGCCTGCAACTGCCGGCATCGGCGCGGATACCGATGTGATACTGCACATCACGGCTGCGAGCGCAGCGATCATCTTTGCCTTTTTCATGGTACGCACTCCTTTCAGTTTTCACGTATTTACGTGTTCGGCGGATTCAGCCTGTCGGCTGTTCAAGCTGCGGCTGTACATCCTTTGCGTAAAGATAGTACACCGCATTGTCCGGAAATTGAATCGCGATCGTTCTGCCGGTATCATCTCCCTTGATCTGATACGCCTTCGCTTCGCAGTGATAATAGATCTGCGCATACCAGTCGTATCCGCTCATATACGCCGGACCGACAGGTTCACCGATCTCGCCGGCAGGCACTTCCTGTTCGGCGGTGTGATAGCTCACGGGCGGTTCGCCGGTTTCAGCCATAAAATACTGCTGATCGACTGTCATCTCATCCCAGTGCAGATAGTTGTGAAGATCCGGATCCTTTGCAGGAACCTCATCCGGAATTTCCGTCGGATCGTCCGGCAGATCGGATGCCGGCACTTTCGCAGGAGCGGATGCATCGGTCTTCGCAGGCTCCGGCGCCGGATCCGTCTGCGCGGGGATCACTTCGGACTGCACGGGCAGCGGTTCTGCTCCGGTTTCCGCAGGCTCCGCGGATCCCTGCGGGACGGTTTCTGTGCGGTCAGCCGGATCCGGCGCGGCTGACGGCTTTGATTCCGGCAGCGCGGTTGTCTGCAAGGCTGACTGCGCGGCGGATGCGCCGGATTCCGTTGTCACTGCTGCGGTCGGCGGGATGTTCCCGATTTCCGGTGCTTTCGGAGCATGGGCGCGGAATCCGAGCCCCAGTATCAGAGCCGCGCAGATCCCCGACATCGCAGGAATGCACCGCATGAGAAAGATCTGCTGCCGCCGCTTCTTTTCGAGATGCGCATCGCGGGCAGCCAGCACACAGCGCGTCATCTCCTTGTATCCTTTATAGCTCGTCATAATGAAACCCTTCCTTTTCAAGCGCTGATTTCAGTCTTTTTTTCGCATTGTAGAGGAGATTTTCGATCTGTTTGCGGGATTTCTGCATGATGACCGCAGCCTCGGCATAGCTGAACCCTTCAAAATAGGTCAGATACAAAACCTGCTGATCGTCCGGTTTCAGACTGCGGATCGCCCGCCGGACGGTGATCCGCTGTTCTTCTTTCAGATAATCCCGCTCCAGATCTTCTTCCGCAGCCAGCATTTCACATTCGTCGATCACAAGATCATTTCGCCGCCTGTGCCTGCGCAGAAAGGCGAGCGCGGTGTTCCTTCCGATCGTGTATAACCACGTTTTGAAGGAGCTGTCTCCGCGGTATTTCGGCTTTTTGATCGCCAGCCGGATGAATGTGTCCTGCACGCAATCCTCTGCAATGTGAAAGTCATTCAGAAAACTGTTCAGGTACAGCGTGAGCCCGTCCTTATAATTCCGGATCAGCTCCTCCATACCCGCATCATCACCGTCCAGGAAACGGCGGTAGCTACTTGCACCGTTATCCATTGGGGAACTCCTTTCGGGGGATCTGTTTTGGTCTTTCTACTTATTAGATGCGCGCTGCACGGAAAAACCCTAAGTGAAATTCGATTTTTTTGGAGTGCATCAGAAAACGCTGCTGCTGTAAACAAAAACTGCATCCCCGATTTGCCGGAGATGCAGTCTTTTTTGTGAATATGAGAGAGATCAGATCTGTGCGGAATAGTTCGGCGCTTCCTTTGTGATATAGATATCATGCGGGTGGCTTTCCTTCAGACCTGCGCCGGTAATGCGGACGAACTTTGCCTTTTCATGCAGCGTCGGGATATCCACGCAGCCGCAGTAGCCCATACCGGAGCGGATGCCGCCGCAGAGCTGGAAGACGGTCTCTGCAACGAGCCCCTTGTAGGGCACTCTGCCCTCGACGCCTTCCGGAACGAGCTTCTTTGCGCCCTCCTGGAAGTAGCGGTCTTTGGAGCCTGCTTCCATTGCGCCGAGCGAGCCCATGCCGCGATAGACCTTGAACTGTCTGCCCTGATAGATCTCGGTCGCGCCCGGTGCCTCGTCGCAGCCTGCAAACAGACTGCCGAGCATGACCACGCTCGCGCCGGCTGCCAGTGCCTTGACGATATCGCCGGAATACTTGATGCCGCCGTCTGCGATGACCGGAATGTTGTACTTCTCCGCCACGCATGCAGCGTCATAAACAGCCGTCACCTGCGGCACGCCGATACCTGCAACGACACGCGTTGTGCAGATCGAGCCCGGACCGATACCGACCTTGATCGCATCTGCGCCGGCCTTGATGAGCGCTTCTGCGCCCTCTGCGGTCGCGATATTGCCCGCAATGATCGGCGTATTCGGATATGCCTCCTTGACGCGCTTGAGGCTGTTGATGATATTCGCGCTGTGACCGTGTGCGCTGTCGAGCACGAGCACATCTGCCTTTGCGTCGATGAGCGCGCCCGCACGCTCCAGAACGTCCGCCGTCACGCCGATTGCAGCGCCGCAGAGCAGTCTGCCGCCGGAGTCACGCGCAGAGTTCGGATACTTGACGGATTTTTCGATATCCTTAATTGTGATCAGACCGCGGAGAATATTGTTGTCATCCACGATCGGGAGCTTTTCGATCTTGTTGGAGCGCAGGATCTTCTGTGCATCCTGAAGCGTTGTGCCGACCGGCGCGGTGATGAGATGATCCTTCGTCATGACCTCGCTGATGCGGATATTATAATCGGTAAGGAAGCGCATATCGCGGTTCGTGATGATGCCGACCAGATGACCTGCCTTGTCCACGATCGGCACGCCGGAGATCTTGTATTTGCCCATGAGCTCATTTGCGTCATAGACAAAGCGATCCTCTGTCAGCGAGAACGGATTGACGATGACACCGTTTTCGGAGCGCTTGACCTTATCGACCTCATCGCACTGCTGTTCAATGGTCATGTTCTTGTGGATGATGCCGATGCCGCCCTCACGCGCAATTGCGATCGCCATTTTGGACTCGGTGACGGTATCCATTGCCGAAGTCATGATCGGGGTGTTCAGCATGATGTCGCCGGCAAGTCTGGTCGAGAGACGGATCTGGTTCGGGGTGACATCCGATTCGCCCGGAATCAGCAGGACATCATCAAAGGTCAGTCCCTCTTTTGCAAATTTGTTCGCTTTCTCAATCATATTCACTACTCCTTTTCCGCCTTATGCATCCTTTGTCAACAGCTGACAAAGCGCCTGCAAATCTTCCTTGTTATAAAATTCCAAGGTGAGCGTGCCCTTTTTCTTATTGCCGGACACATGCACCTTTCGTCCGAGATGACTGCCGAGGCTGATTTCCATTTCCTCGTAATAGATCTGCTCCGGCGTTTTCTGCTTATCGGCAGGCTTTGCCGGATCATTCTGCTTCTGCACGAGTGCTTCGATCTCGCGCACGGTGATTTTATCCTCTGCGGCACGGGCTGCGCAGTCGAGCAGGAGCTTTTCGTCCTTCAGACCGGCAAGCGCCTTTGCATGTCCGACAGAGATCTTTCCTTTTTCGAGATAATCCTGCACCAGCACCGGCAGATTCAGCAGGCGCAGGCTGTTTGCGATTGCCGGACGGGAGCGCCCGACGGTTTTCGCGACCTCCTCCTGTGTCATCTGATACTGCTGCATGAGCGCCTGATAGCCGAGCGCTTCCTCGATCGGATTGAGGTTTTCGCGCTGGAGATTTTCGATCAGGGCGATCTGACTTGCCTCGCTGTCGGTGAGATCGCGTATGATGACCGGCACCTCGGAAAGCCCGATGCGCTTTGCGGCACGCCAGCGGCGTTCTCCGGCGACGATCTGATACCGTCTGTCCCCGACCGGTCTGACGACGATCGGCTGGAGCATGCCGTGTGCCTGAATGGATTCCGCGAGCTCCGTGAGTGCTTCATCGTCGAAGCGCTTGCGGGGCTGTGCGCGGTTCTGTTCGATTTCGGTGATCCGCACGGTCTGGATGCCGCTTGCGGGATCTGCTGCATTCTGCTCAAACAGCGAGCCGAGTCCGCTGCCGAGTCCGAGTCCGCCCTTTGCCATAGTCTCGCCTGCCTTTTCTCAATCGTTCTTGCAGCTGAACGGTTATTTTCTGCTGAAAATGAACCGCGTCGGCTTCACATCGGGGATGAGCGGCTCGCCGAGCAGCTCATGACCGAGCATTTCATAGCTTTCGGCGCCTCTGGATGAGCGGTCGTAGTAAAAGACCGGCTTGCCGTGACTCGGCGCTTCCGAGAGGCGGACGTTCCGCGGGATCTTGGTCTCAAAGACCAGATTCGGGAAATACTTTTCGACTTCCTCGACGACCTGCACGGAAAGATTGAGCCGCGCGTCGTACATGGTAAAGAGGATGCCCTCGATATTCAGCCCTGTATTGTATCTGCTTTTCACGATCTTGATGGTCTCGGTGAGCTGGGAGAGACCTTCCAGCGCGAGGTATTCCGCCGTCATCGGAATGAGGACGGTATCGGCTGCGACGAGGCTGTTGAGCGTGATGAGGCTCAGCGACGGCGGGCAGTCGATCAGGATATAGTCATAGGAAAGCCGGACGCCGACGAGCGCCATTTTGAGACGCTGCACGCGGTTTTCCAGTTCGATCAGTTCGATCTCCGCACCGGCAAGTGCCGAGACAGCGGGCAGCAGGCTGACATTCTCAAATTCCGTTTCGACGATCGCATCCTGAATGCGCGCTCTCCCGATCAGCACATCGTAGCTGGAGCAGGTGAGGTCCTTTTTGGAGATGCCGAAGCCTGTTGTGGTGTTGCCCTGCGAGTCGGTATCGACACAGAGCACCTTTTTGCCGCGCATACCGAGATAGGCACCGAGGCTGACAACGGTCGTTGATTTACCCACACCGCCTTTTTGGTTCGCAAATGCGATGATTTTGCCCATGCCGGAAACGCCTCCTTTTCTGTTCCGGCACATGTTCCGCGCCGGATTCTCTTTCTGTTTCTTATCATTATACCATATTCATAGGGAATTGTAAAGAGGGTTTGCGGGGGAAAACGGCAGCGGAAGGCGGCATTTGACCGGAGAAAAAAAACCGTATTTTCTGTTGAAATCCGTGCACTTTGCTGTCTGTCGGAGCAGCCGCGGAACGGCGGAAGCGATCCCGCCGGCGGATCCGCAGCGGGATTCCGCTGGGCGCCGGATCTTTCGGAAAAATTTTTTTGAAAAAGTGTGTAACCTTTTTGCGGCGATGCGGTCTTAATGAGTGAGAGGGGAATTGAGCGGGCGGCTGATCCTGACAAAAAGGCTGTCCGCTCCGTACCTCTTTACAGCACGGATTCATAAACAGATACAGGCAACAGAAATCAGAAAAAAGGAGTGTGTCATGATGAAACATTACAGAAAAGTCTCCGCGATTTCAACCGCTGCGATGATGCTCTGCGCAGCGCTGCCCGCATTTCCGGCAGCAGCGGCATCCGATGTCCCCTCATGGGTGCCGACTGATTTTGAGCAGGCGGTCGCGTTCCAGAACAGCTACGGCGACAGCCACGCAGAAGACGGCGTTTACTGCATTGTCGCGCGCATCGGGAATATGCAGGGCGCGATCTGCACGGAAACACTTGCAGGCGGCGATGCCGAGTGCCTTTTCCGTTCGGATATCACCTATGAAGCAAAGGACGGCATGCCGGATCTTTCCAAGATGTCCGCAAAAGAGCGCGCAGAATGGGAAGCAAAGCTTGCAGAGCAGGGCATGATCGAAGCGTATAACAAGGATGTACATTATTTCGTCAGCGTATGGAAGCCGACCGCGGATATCAGCTCGGTCAAAGTGAACCGGCAGTATTCCGCTGCGGACGGCAGCACGGAGTCGGATCCGGTTACATATTCCTTTTTTGCTTCATCCAACGGAACGGAGGTCGAAGAAACAGGCTGGCGTGCGATCGTGCCGGACTGCGAAACAGAATATGACCGGTTCCTGCAGGAGCACGGCAATATCTATGCAACAAAAGGCAGCGGAGTCGCCGATCTGATCCTTGCCGGCACGGTCAATTACAGCACCGGCGCAGATATGAGCATGGGTGTATCAATTGGAAACAGAGCGCTCGTCCCGACGGTCACTTTGAATTGCAGAGCACAGGGCATGACGGAGCCTGCACCGGGTACCGCTGAAAAGATTGTGCAATATTATCCGATCGATTATGATGACAGTTTTATTCCGGAAGGCAGACTCAAGGCGCAGATCGAATGGACGAATGCAATGCATGAGGTCACAAATACGCAGACTGCGTATTACGATGTCAGAAGGGATCATTCCTCTACCGATGACTGGATCAGTCTGGAGCCTGTTGAGAAAGAAGATGCCGAAAAACTGCCGGATTGGGTTCCGCAGACCGCTTCGGACGCATGCGAATTCCGGAATGCCTACGGCAGTACGCATGTGGAAGATGACCTGATCTGCATTGTGACACGGCACGATTCATCCGATTTCAAGCGTCTGCCGCTGCTCGGCTGCGGCGATTACGATACGCTGCTGGATGAATGGTACCGCGATGCAGAGGCAAAAGATGATGGCACTTGGCGCAGTATGTACGGGCATTATCATGTTACGGTCTATAAGCCGAAAGAGGCAAAGACCGTCGTATTCTATGATTATGAAAATGATCAGCAGGGAGAGGTGAAGGACGAGGATCAGTATATCTTTGCCGTGAATGAGGATCTGCATGTCACAGAGGCAGACTGGCGCGGATTTGTGCCGGACTGTTCAGATGAATACGATGCCTTCATCAGGAGAGAGGGCAGTGACGCAGGACTCGGTGAAAGCGGGGTTTATGGCAGCATCTGCAATATCGACGGTGTCGGCAGCTATCTGGTCATGACAGCGAGGAACGACGGTTTTGCCGGTATTTATATGGACGGTCAGGCAACAATGGACGGCAAAAAACTGAAACTGACGAATGTGGAATGCAGCTACGAATATGACGGACCGGAGCCGACCGATCAGCCTTCCTATTTTGCACTGTACAGCAAAATCACAAAGCCCGGCAAGATCACAGCGTCATTCTCGCAGACGTATCACGGCGAGAAGGATCATTTTACCGTTGAAAAGACGCTGACGGCTGCGAAGAGTGCAGAGACCGGTGCGATCACCGTCACCCGCGATGACAAGGAAGCGCTGCCGGACTGGATCCCGAATGATGCGGCTTCCGGCAAGGCGTTCTATCAGAAATACGGCGCTTATCATACCGAAAAGGGCATCATTTGCCTGTGCCTGCCCTACGAAAAGAGCGATTCTGTCTACTATGTGCTGGACAGTCCCGGCTCGCTCGGCGATTTCGCTGCGCATAAGGTGGTCAGCTCGCATGACTATGCAGCATCCGTGGACGGAAACAATGTGGAGAAGGGCTATCATGTTGTGGTTATCAAGGTCTCGGAGCCGGGCAATGTCGGCATGAAGTGGGTGAAGGTCACGCAGAAGGGCGACACCAGAGAGCTCGAATGCAAGAATGTGCTGTTCTTCACAGCGGACAAAGACCTCAATATCAAGAGCGGCGATGACGATGCATTTGCATTCCTGCCGAAGAACTACGACGAGGCAAAGGCGTTCGATGGCGAGAACTGGCCGATCTCCGTGCAGGACGGCGTGATCGTCTGCTGCGGCGAGACCAATGTCACGACCGGTTATGAGATCATCCCTGAATTTGCAGGCTCCGCAGGCGCCGATATCGTGCGGACGGAATCTTACAGCTATACGCCGGATCCGACAATGGACGGCGGCAACAGCACCTACCGCTTCTTTGTCGTCAAGCCGGAGCAGAAAGGTCTGCTGAAAGTCACCCTGCGGCATGCGCGCGAATGGGACCGCTTTGACGGCAGAGTGCTCATGACCAAGTATTATGCCGTCGGCGACGATCTGTCCCTGACAGAAGTTGAGATCACCGCAGGCGACATCGACGGCGACCGCAAGACAACGACATCCGACCTCGTGGCAGTGACAAAATACGTGACCGGACAGGGCGCGCTGAGCGAGAAGCAGTTCTTCGCAGCCGACCTGCGGAACGACAATGCTGTGAATGCAGCGGATCTCTCCGTCATGAAGCGCTGGCTCATGGAGATCAAGAATCCGCCGCCTCCGGCAAACTGATTTCTATTCGCATACGAGAGTTACACTCCATTTCTTTCCTAAGTCAGAGCGCGCCGCATTGCCGGTGCGCTTTGGCTTTCTATACGAAAAACACACCCGAACGCATGGCGGATCCCGCGCGTTCGGGTGTTTCTGTTCGGTGTGGGATTATCGGAGAATGAAATCGCAGGGAATGCCCTCGCCGTCGATCACAAAGATGCTGTGCCCTGTGTTCTCCGTGACCACGAAGAAGGATTCATCCACGACTGCCTGCACGGATTCGATCGCAGAGCTGGTTTCATAAACGGTCTTCGGGTTCGAGCCGTCCGGATCGCAGCAGATCACCTTGTCCTTGCCGACGCTGTGGTGCTCGATGCTGTACCGCTTGCCGTCTTTCAGCACATAATTATTGTGATAGGCAGTGCTTTCCAGCGTCCGCGAATCGCCCGTTTCAGGGCTGATCTCGATCAGTGCGGTTTCCTGCTGTCCGTTTCCGTCCGCGCGAACCTGCCTTGTTGCATACAGCATGCCGTTTGCCGCATAGCAAGGAATCGCAACAGTCGGTTCGCCGAAATCCCGCAGCTGATGCTGTCTGACGTCATAGACGCAAAGCTGAATGCCGATCCCGAATGCTGCCTGTTTGGTGAGATACAGCAGTCCGCTGCCTTCGTCATAGACCGGATTGCTGTACATTGTGCCTTCTTCGTCTATGTTGCGGACCTCGCCGGTTTCCGGCTGATAGAGCAGTGTGTAGCTGCGTCCGGTGAAATTTGTATTGATATTCATGCTAATCAGATACATCCCGCTGTCACCAAGCCGCACAATATCGTAATATTGGATCGTTTCGATCGTGTCGATCTGACTTTGCGGAATTTTCAGCACGGATGCCAGTATTCCGGACGAATCGAAAAAGTTCTCCGTTTCACCGTCCGGCCGGAACCTTTGCAGTATTTTGTCCCTGAAGGGAAAATTCTGCCAGTAGAGATCTGTTCCGTCCGTCAGCAAATTGTTTACGGTGCCTCTGCCAAAGTGGTTCTGCGGGCAGGAATCATAATCGCTGTGCGTGCAGCCTTGTTTCTGACAGGGCTCCTGCAGGAACAGATAGCCGCTGTCCGTCCGTTCGGTCTTGCTGACGCGCTGGAGCCGGATCGTGCCCTCGGAGTCTGCTGCGTACAGATACCAGTTCTCGTCATCCTCCAGCAGCGGCAGCTGATTGCTCGTATAGAACGCATCTGCCATTGTTGCCGCCACGCGGATCTCGCCGTGCGCGCCGAAGAAGTTTGTTTCCGCATCGGACTGCGGTTCGGCTGCCGGTTCGGTTTCACTCGTTTTGCCTGTCTCATCTGCGGTTGTATCCGCCGAAGTTGCAGCGGTGGAAATGCCCGTCACCGTTTCCGCTTCGGGATCGCTCTGCTGCACATTCAGCGTGCTGCTGTCGGCTGCGGAATTTGCAGGAGCATCCGGCGATGTGCCGACCGAATCCTGCCGCACCTTCCAGACAAATCCGCCGACGAACAGTACAACTGCTGCTGCCGCTGCCGTCAGTGCCCAGATGCCGCGGCGGCTGCTTTTCTGCGGAGTGCTCCGGTAGGGCGGCACTGCGGGAACGGTCTCCGCGCGGCTGCTCTGTCTGACGGGTTCCGCAGCAGCCGGTTCTGCCGCGGGCTTTGCCTGAAAGATCATGTCGATCTCATTTTTCTCTGCGGGATCATGCTTTTTCGGCGTATCGGATCTCTGCTCCGCCGGAAACGCCGTCCCGAATGCTTCGTTCAGATATTGCTCCGGAAGCCGTCCGAAAGCATCGAATAAATCACGCTGATTCACAGAAATCCCTCCTTTGCAAGATAAGTATTCAGTTTTTTTCGCAGGCGCATCAGCGTCACCTTGATATTGCTCTCCAGCAGACCGGTCTGCGCTGCGATTTCCTGCACGGGCAGCGCGAGGGAATAGCGCAGCACAAAGACTGCACGCTGCTGCTGCGGGAGCGCATCGAGGAACTGTTTCAGCGCAGCATCGAGCATTTTCGCATCGACTGCCTGCTCGACCGTTTCCGCAGATGCCATGCATTCCGCGAGCTCATCGAGCACCGCGGGCATCTGTCCGCCGCCGCGCCGCTTCGCCGTATCGTGATCGAGCCGGTTTGTGGAGAGGTTGCGCGTCATTGCCGCGAGGAACGGCGCCAGCTTTTCGGGCTGCTGCTGCGGGAGCACGTTCCATGCGCGCATCAGCACATCGTTGACGATCTCCTCGGCATCCTCTTTGCTGCCGAGCAGTTCCAGCGCGATATGCCGGCAAAGCCTGCCGTATTTTGCGTTTGTTTCCGCGATTGCCTGCTCGTCCTGTTTTTGGAATAGTGCGAGCAATTCAGCGTCTGTCATGTCGTCACCGCCTTTTGCGTATTTGAGATCTCATTCATACAGTATGTAAAATGTTGCATCCGGTTACATGTATCATACAAAATATTTCTCCCGAAGTCAAGACGGGCAGTGCCCGCTGCCGATTTCCTCCGGGAGCCGGCAGCGTGGCTCTCCCATTATTCGCAGTACACGCCGCGGGGCGGCTTCTGTGGCGTGACTACTCCCAGCGGATAAAGTGAACAGTGAATGGTGAAGAATGAATAGTGAAAAGTGAATAGTTGCGCGCATCGGGAGCATGCGCAGGCGGCGAAACATGGAATGCATAGATCATCACCTTTATAAATCGCGAAAAGAATAACGCAAAAGTACATGCCGCGGCACGGAAAGCTTAAAACAAAACGCACAAGTCCGTGCATCATAACCGAAAATCCTGCCACAAGGCACCGGATTTTGGGCTTGCTTTTTTTTGGCAAGTATGATATAATAAATTCGTATGGATTCCAGTATGGACTGACTACGGAACCACGAAAGGATGCGTACAGATTATATGGAAAATCTCGGAACTATTGCAAGAGAACGTCTTGCACTTCTGTTTGACGGCGGCACGTTCACGGAGCTGGACGCGCTTCGGCTGGAAAACGATGAACAGGCAGCAGTCGTCTGCGCTCACGGCTACGTTGAGGGACAGGCTGTCTGCGCATTTGCACAGGCGCCGGATGTCAACAGCGGCGTCATGGGCAAGAGCACAGCCGGAAAGATCAAGCGGCTGTATTCCCTCGCTGCCAAAACCGGTACGCCGGTCGTCGGCATTTATGATTCCAACGGCGTTTTTGTGGACGGCACCGCCGATTCCCTGACCGCCTACGGCAAGCTCATTGCAGCTTCTGCGAAGCTCTCCGGCGTTGTCCCGCAGATCTCTGTGATCGCAGGCGTCTGCGCAGGCAGTGCGGCGCTGCTCGCTGCGGAAGCGGATTTCGTCCTTGCGACCGAAACCGCAGAGCTCTACCTCACACCGCCCTTCGGCACCGATGCGGCAAAGCCTGAGACCGCTGCAAAAGCCGGCGTGATCGCGGCTGTCTGCAAGGATGATGCAGCCGTCATGGAGCAGACCAAAAAGCTGCTGCGCTATCTGCCGGCAAACAACCTCGTCGGCGCGCCCGTCTGCGAATTTGCAGATCCGGATGCAAGCTGCACAAAGGAGACACTGTTCTCCGGCATTGCCGATGCGGATTCCCTGCTCCCGCTCTTTGAGGCTTACGGCAAATCCGTCGGTACGGCGCTCGCGACCGTCCGCGGACAGGCTGTCGGCATCATCTCCACCTGCAAGTCCGACGATGCGCTCACTGCGGATGATTCCGCAAAAATGGCACGCTTTGTCCGGACATGCGATGCGTTCTCCATTCCGGTGCTCACCGTCGTCGATACGATCGGCTTTGCGGCGGATACCGATGCTGCAAGAAACGGTTCGCTCCGTGCTATGACGCAGCTCTGCGGCGCTTATGCAGAGGCAACCACCGTCAAGATCGCGCTGATCGCCGGTGAAGCCTGCGGCGCAGCGTTCTCGGCAATCGCCGGACGCGGTGCAGGCAGCGATTATGTCATCGCATGGAAGGACGCTGCGATCGCACCGCTCAGACCGGAAGCAGCCGTTGAGTTCCTCTGGCACGACAAGCTCAAGGGCGCTGCCGATGCAAACGCGAAGCGGCGTGAGCTCGCAAAGGAGTATACCGATACGCTCGCTTCTGCTGAAAAAGCAGCACAGATCGGTGTCATTGATGCGGTCATCGCGCCGGCGGATACCCGTCAGACGCTCGCCGCTGCGCTCGAAATGCTCGAAAGCAAGCGCGTTTCCAATATGCCGAAAAAGCACAGCAATATCCCGTTCTGATCCTGCCGGAACCGCGCAGGAATGTGCATGACCGCACAATACAGATTGTTAGATTGATTAGGAGGAAACTCTCATGGGTAAGCAGTTTCGTGTTACCGTAAATAATAAGCAGTATGATGTTGTTGTTGAGGAGCTCGGCGCAGGTGCCGCTCCGGCAGCAGCAGCACCCGCAGCAGCTCCGGCTCCGGCAGCAGCTCCCGCAGCAGCACCGGCTCCCGCAGCAGCACCCGCTCCGGCTGCATCCGCAGCGGACGGCACCCCTGTTTCCGCTCCGATGCCCGGCACCATTCTCGATGTCAAGTGCAAGGCGGGCGACAGCGTGACGAAGGGACAGGTGCTCTTTATCCTCGAAGCAATGAAAATGGAAAACGATATCGTTGCACCGGAAGACGGCACCGTTCTGGCTGTGAATACGACCAAGGGCAGCTCTGTCAATCCTGGCGATGCGCTTGCCGTTCTCGGCTGACAGAAAGTGTGAACGAATATGGCGAAAATTGGTATTACAGAAACCGTTCTGCGTGACGCGCACCAGTCTCTGCTCGCGACGCGCATGACAACGGCGGATATGCTCCCCATTCTGCCCGCACTCGATGAGATCGGCTTCCGCTCGATCGAATGCTGGGGCGGCGCGACCTTCGATTCCTGCCTGCGCTTCCTCAATGAGGATCCGTGGGAGCGCCTGCGTATTCTGAAGAAGAATATGCCGAAGACACCGCTTCAGATGCTGTTCCGCGGTCAGAATATGCTCGGCTACCGCCACTATGCGGACGATGTTGTGGAATACTTCGTGCAGAAGTCCATTGCAAACGGCATCGACGTCATCCGTATTTTTGATGCACTGAACGATATCCGCAACCTCGAAACCGCGATCAATGCGGCAAAGAAGGAAGGCGGCGCACATACGCAGGTGGCAATGAGCTTTACCACCGGCGAGATCTTCACCGATGAATACTATGTCGATTATGCAAAGCGCATTGAGAATGCCGGCGCAGATTCGATCTGCATCAAGGACATGGCTGCCCTGCTGACGCCTTACCGCGCAGAATCGCTCGTCAAGGCGCTCAAAAAGGCAACCAATCTGCCGATCTCTG
Source organism: Clostridiales bacterium Firm_04 (assembly GCA_001603005.1). Classification (GTDB taxonomy): domain Bacteria; phylum Bacillota; class Clostridia; order Oscillospirales; family Ruminococcaceae; genus Firm-04. Next base: position 24,587 of record LVAJ01000034.1, on the reverse strand, counting down.
TGCATACGCACTATACGTCCGGTCTGGCTTCCATGTGCCTCTTGAAGGCGATCGAAGCAGGCGCGGATGTCATCGACACCGCAATGAGCCCGCTCGCACTCGGCACCTCGCATGCACCGACCGAATCTATGGTCGCTGCGCTGCAGGGCACAGAGTACGATACCGGACTTGACCTCGTCAAGCTCAGCGAGCTCCGCCCGTACTTCATGGAGCTGCGCGAAAAGTACATCAAGGAAGGTCTGCTCGATCCGAAAATGCTCGCAGCAGACGCAAAAACGCTCATCTATCAGGTGCCGGGCGGCATGCTCTCCAACCTGCTCAGCCAGCTCAAGCAGGCAGGCAAGGAAGATCAGCTGACCGCTGTGCTTGAGGAAGTGCCGCGCGTCCGCAAGGATGCAGGCTTCCCGCCGCTCGTTACGCCGACCTCGCAGATCGTCGGCACGCAGGCTGTGTTCAATGTCATCGCCGGCGAGCGCTATAAAATGGTCACCAAGGAGTTCCGCGCAATGGTCAAGGGCGAGTACGGCAAGACGCCGCTGCCGATTGATCCGGAGTTCCAGAAGAAGATTCTCAAGGATGATAAGCCGATCACCTGCCGTCCGGCGGATCTGCTCGAGCCGGAGCTCGATAAGCTCCGCGAGGAGTGCGCCGAGTGGGTGACGCAGGAGGAGGACGTTCTCTCCTATGCGCAGTTTGGTCAGGTCGCTGTCAAGTTCTTTGAAAAGCGCCGCGATCAGCAGTTCGGTCTGGACGGCGTGCACGGTGATGCTGCCAAGCAGATTCATCCGGTATAATGCCCCCGCAAAATGATGTGACGGGAGACCGCTGACCGATATCATCAGCGGTCTTTCCTGACATTCCGGCGGGGATACGGAAAGGAGCAAGACGCATTGCCGATTTGTATATCGCCGGAGCTGCCTGCTTATCAGGCACTTCTGAACGAACATATCTTTGTCATGGACAGCGACCGCGCTGCACATCAGGATATCCGTGCGCTGCGCATCCTGATCCTCAATATTATGCCCAAAAAGCTGGAAACAGAACTCCAGCTGCTCAGACTTCTCAGCAATACTCCCATTCAGGTCGATATCTCGCTGCTGCGCATGGAATCGCATGTCTCCAAAAATACCACTCAGCAGCATCTCGATGCGTTCTATACCACGCTGACAGAGATCCGCGATCAGTTCTATGACGGCATGATCATCACCGGCGCGCCGGTCGAACAGCTGCCCTTTGAACAGGTCGATTACTGGCAGGAGATCTGCGAGCTGATGGAATGGTCGAAAACACATGTGTTCAATACGCTGCATATCTGCTGGGGCGCACAGGCTGCGCTCTACTACCACTTCGGCATCCCGAAATATCAGCTGCCGAAAAAGATGTTCGGCGTTTTCCCGCATCGCGCAGAGGTCAAAAAATCGCTGCTGCTGCGCGGATTTGACGATGTGTTCGATGTACCGCACTCCCGTCATACCGAGGTGCGCAGAGAGGATATCGAAAAGCATAAGGAGCTGCTGATCCTCACAAGCTCCGAAATTGCCGGCGTGCATATTGTTGCGAACCGCAATGGCAGACAGTATTTCATCACCGGTCATTCCGAATATGACCGCAACACCCTTGCGGCGGAATATTTCCGCGACCGCGATAAGGGGCTGGATATTGAAATGCCGTTCCGGTACTTCCCGCACAATGATCCGACGGAACCGCCGCGCTTTTCATGGCGCTGCCACGCAAACCTCATGTTCTCCAACTGGCTGAACTACTGCGTGTATCAGCGCACACCCTATCAGCTCACGGAGCTCCCGCTCCGGAACTGGGACTGGGAAATGGATGTCTGAAAATACGATTGCGGTTGATCCGCAGAGAGGTTTATTATGGATAATCAGTATCAAAACAGTGAGCCGGTTCGCTCCGGCGACTACAACACCGGCGGTTCCAATGACTATGCCGTTCCGCCCAAGAAAAAATCCGGTCTCGCGATCGCGTCGCTGATTCTCGGTCTGCTCAGTCTTGCCGGTTTCTGCTGCTGCGGTATCAATATTATCACCGCACCGCTCGCGATCATCTTCGGTATCGTGTCACTCGCGAAAAAGCGCAGCGGCACCGGCATGGCGATCACCGGTATTATTACGGCTGTGCTCAGCCTGCTCATCATCGTCGGTATGGTGTTCAGCATTCGCGATATTCTGCCGTATTCCGATGTAATCGTGCAGGATTACATGCAGCTCATGGTCGATCAGGACGAGGTCTTCCCGGCATACGAGGAAGACGGTACGCTTCCGGAATACCTCGAAAAGTACAAGGAACCGCCGTATTCCGATATGCTGACCAAGCGCGGCATCACGATCAACAATCTCATGGATACTCTGCTGGAAATGTACAAGAACGGTCAGCTTGCACAGTATAAGATGGCTGCACAACAGCAGCAGCAGGCAGGGAATGTGGCGCCGGTGACCTCGATCACCGATGTGAGCGCGGCGGAACCGGTCATCTGACCAAAATTGAATCAAACAAAGATCTCCCCGTATATTGCATGCGGGGAGATTTTTTGTCATTTGATCGGATCCTGCGGCAGCATGTATTTCCCGCAGCGCCTTTGCATATGCTGATGCAGCGGGGGTGAGACATGGTTTGCTTTTGTATCTTCGGGCTGCAGTTTGCGGTGGATTTCACGGCACCGGCATTGCTTGCGCTGCTTTCGATCGTTCTGCCGCGGCGTGCGCTCCTGCGGACGGTGCTCGCGGCGCTGCTGCATGAAAGCGCGCATCTGCTGGCAATTGCGGCAGCAGGGGAGACTCCGCAGCGGATGCGGGTTTCTGCGGCGGGACTGCGGCTCGAACTGCGCGGGACGGCGCTCTGTCCGGTGCGCAGGCTCGCGGTGATCCTTGCGGCGGGTCCGGCAGCAAATCTGCTTGCGGCGCTCTGCTTTCAGTGCAGCGGCATGCCGGAATCCGCCGCGGCGAATCTTTCGCTGGCGCTGTTCAATCTGCTGCCCTATCCGGCAACGGACGGCGGATCGCTGCTCTGCTGTGCGCTGGAACAGCGATTCGCGGACAGCAGACCGGAGCTGCCGCCGCGGATCCTGACGGCGGCTTCATGGCTGACAACAGCAGCGTTCGCGGCATTTCTGCTGCGCGCAGGCATTCGGAATCTGTCGCTCTGGGGCATGCTGCTGTTCATGCTTTTTTCAAGCTGAATCACGAAAAAAGCCACAGTATTCCGGATCAGCGAAATACTGCGGCTGAATGTGCTGCACGATTATCTGTGCGTCAGTTCGATATACGTCACGCCTGCGCTGCTCTTGCGGTAGTAGAGCATCAGGAATTTCGCGATATCGCGCTGCGAGACCTGCGAATTGGCAGAGGATGAAACCGTTGCACCGACCACTGCGCCGACTGCTGCGCCGAGCGGTCCGGCAATGAGCAGTCCCGGCAGTGCGCCGACGACTCCGCCGCCGATGACGTCACCGGTCTTTTTCTCATAGAATTGCTTTGCGCCGCCCTCCAGACGGATGACAGTCTCATCTCTGAGGACAGCAGCCTCCAGTTCGGAATACGTGCTGACAGTAATCATGATTGTGCCCTCCTGTTCTGCCGGTCTTTCTCTGCCGGCTTGACCATATTATACAGCAAAACCGTTTGTTTGTCAAGCGGCACATGCGCCGTTCACATTCACAGCAGCTTTTCCCATTCGGCTTCGCGGAATCCCACCAGCACCGTATCATCCGTAACAAGGATCGGGCGTTTGACGAGCATGCCGTCCGATGCAAGCAGCGCGAGCTGTTCCGCTTCCGGCATATCCGGCAGCTTTTGCGAGAGCGCCATTTCGCGGTAAAGCTGTCCGCTTGTGTTGAAAAACCGTTTCAGCGGCAGTCCGCTGCGCTGCTGCCAGTCTCGCAGTTCATCCGCCGCGGGATTTTCTGTTTTGATGTCGCGGAGCGTATATTGCAGATGATGTGCGTCGAGGAATGCCTGCGCCTTTTTGCAGGTCGAGCATTTCGGATAACAGATAAAAAGCATGCAGATTCTCCTTTTTTGTTATGATTCGGGTTTCGTTTGATTTGCCTGCAGCAGTTCATACTGCATGCGCACGCGCGCCGCAGCCTGTGCGCGGAAATCCGGCGGGCCGAGAATTTCCAGCACCGGACCGAAGCTCAGAAGCTGGATCAGCAGCTCGGTCTCGTCCTGCTTGTCGTAGCAGATCTGCACGAGGCAGTCGCCGGTTTCGATGTCCCGCTCGGTGTGCTTTTCATAGGACGCAAATTCCATGAGAAAGCGCTCCACGCCGTTGCGTTCATCCGTGACGCGGACGGTCACAGGTTCTTTTGCGCGGCGCAGCCGGAAATATTCTTCCAGCGAGACATTGCCGGCGTAGATCCTGCCGGTCGCGGTGACCTGCTCGATCCTGCCGAGATTGATGATGCCGCTGCCGGAGAGCGTTCCGCCGCGCACACCGCGGCAGCAGAGCCGGAATTTATCGTTTTTGCGGGAATATTCGATCGCAAGCGGGAGATACTGCATATCCATGCGCCTGCCGCTGCCCGACCGGAACCGGATCGACAGGATCTCCTTTGTGCGGATCCCGCGCAGAATGGTGCGGAAATGGGAACGGTAGTCTGCGTCAGAAAAATCGTCGCCGTCCGTGAACTGATCGGTGTAGCGGAACATGTCCGGCGTCCAGAGCGGCTTGATGTCCCGCAGCTGCTCGGAGAATGCGGAAAACTGCGTATCATCGAGAAAAAGCCGCAGTTTCGGATCGGCGAGCCGCGCTTTCAGCCAGCGCTTTTGCAGCAGCGTCAGCGGCATGACCGGCGCATGCTTTGTCACGGGCGAAAGCGTACCGTCCGGCATGCGGCGCAGCAAGCCCCAGTCGCTGCCGTCCGTCTGCGGGAGCAGCTTTTGCGGGACAAACAGCACCGAATCGCGGAAGCCTTCCTCTGCGATGATGCAGCGAAGCGCCTGCTCGGTCAGATCCGGCGTGCCGAGCGCCCGTGCCGCGATCCGGAAGTAGGCGCCGTACATCTCATGAAACAGCGTCATTCGCATCACCCCCGTACATCTCCTGCATCCGCCGGATGTCGTGATAGAACCTGCCGCGCACCTGCGGCGTCCCGCCCTCGACCGAAACGATCCTGCCGATGAGCGTCTTTGCCCAGTGCATGACCTCATGCGGATCGAACGCGTCGATCGTCAGCGCATACAGCCCGTCGCTGATTTTTTCCAGCGTGCCGATGCGCTTTTCGCGCTCCAGCCGGTCGAGGATATAGCCCTCTGTATATGCATTGAGCCGGATCGTCAGGCGGATCGGCTCGACATGTCCGGTATCGCGCCGCATGCCGAAGGATACGCCGAATGTGCGCGCAAGATTGCGCTGGTAGGCTTCCGCAAGTTTGTCATATTCCGGCTCCGGATCAGCGCATTTGACATTGCGGATGAAGTCCAGCCGGAATGCGTGAAAGCGCTTTGTTTCTGGGATATAGCCCGCCAGATAGCGCCTGCCGGTCTGGACGGATGCGAGGATCTGCATGGGCACTGCCTCGAAGCTGCTGCCCTCATAATCCGGCGATTTCCGCTGCTTGGCGCTGAATGTCCGGAACCGGACGCGGCGTTTTTCTGCGATCGCTGCGAGGATCTCCGGCAGCACAGCATCTTCCAGCGCATGCACCAGATAATGATGCTTGCGGAAAAAGCAGTCGTTGCCGCGGATGTTTCCGGTGCTCCGGAGCAGCTGGCTCCCGACGACGCCGAATACCTCGTCCTGCGCATAAAACCGCACTGCATCCGCAAGCCCGTCATACTGCGCGAACAGCGCGTCCGCAGTTGCGGGCTCCATGCGATAAAATGCCGTTTTTCCTTGCTTTTCCGCGATCAGCAATCCCTCCGCTGCATATTCCCGCAGCTTGTTGCGGACGGTCTGTTCATCGAAGACCACGCCGTATTCGCTGCTGAGCCGGTCGGTCAATGTGCGGAGATTCTGCGCGGAGCCGTCCGCGAGCAGATCAAGCAGCAGAAAATGCAGCCGGATATCGTTATCGGTGAAGCTTTTTGCCGCATATGCCTGATAGAGCGGATTTTCTGCGATATGCCCGCAGTCTACCGAAATGGAGATCTGCCGCCCGCGCACAGAATCGTCATAGCGCACCACATCGCCGAGCCAGCTTTCGACGCGGCGTTTTTCGTCGTCGTAGGTACGGCTGCTTTTGCGCACAAAATCCCCGCGCACTTTATACCCGCAGATGAAGAAATCGCGGATATAATCGCGCGTCTTTTCAAATGTTTTGATGAGCTCCGAAAAGCCAGCCAAATCCTCACCGCCTTTCTGCGGATAGACAAGACGCTTCTGAGCCGACCGGTCAGAAGCGTGTGCGTCTGTATTCTGGATGCGTCAGAGCACCACGCCGTTGCGGCGGAGCAGCTCTCTCGCGGTATCGACGGAATCCACGCCGTCCTTATTTTTGATCGGGGCAAATTCGCGCTGCCGGTCAACCTCATAGGCAAGGCAGTTTTCCTGCAATTTGACCATATCGAGCGCGAGTGTCTCGAATTTGTATGCATTCGGCGATTCCGGCTTCACGATCTCGCCCGCTTCGTTCATGTACCGCAGCTTCTTGAAAGCGCGGTGTAGCGGCAGCCGGACATGCAGCGTTTCATCCAGCTTGTCCACGCGGAACAGATAATTCAGGATGACGCCGTAATTATAGGAGAGCGTGCCGTCCGGTTCGCGGCGGGAGATCATCTCCTCGGTCATTTCGTAGTATTCGACGATCGACGGTCTGCCGTCTTCCAGACAGAGTACGCCGACCTTTTCTTCCGGCGCTGCCTTTGCGACGACCTTTGCGCCCGATGCCTTGCCCGATGCGATCACCGCGCCGACAAAGCAGGGATCTGCAATGCGCTGCAATACATTGTCCATTGCAAAGACGTTCAGCCACTCAATGCCGCTTTCGTGCAGCACATCCAGCATGCCGGTCTTTTCCATGGAAACATACCAGCCGCCGTTGCCGTTCGGGGCGGTCGCGATCCTGCCGGGGGCGGCGAGCATCAGTCTGCCCGCGGTATCCGTTGCAGGGAGCTGTTCCTGCTCAAAGAACCATACAGAATCCCTGTCATAGCCGAAATAATCGTGCGCCTCGAAAAATTCGCGGGTATCGCGGTTGTTTTCGATGCTTGTCATGATGAACAGCGGCACATAGGCACCGGCTGCTTTTGTCACATCCAGCAGATTGTTGATGAGGCACTCAAAAATGTACAGCTCGCGGGTGATGCCGATATTGAACGTGCCCTTCGGCTTGTCAAAACCGAGACGCGTGCCCTGTCCGCCTGCCAGCATCACAGCGCCGACCTTTCCGGCGCGGATCGCAGCGAGTCCGGTTTCGGTATAGAGTGCGCGGTTCTGTTCGATCTCTGCGAGCGTCGTTGCGTAAAGCGGGGCGAATGTGCCGCGGATCTCGGCTGCATTCTCTGCCTGCAGCACGGAAAAATCCAGTTCTGAGATCTGCGCCGCAAAAGCTTTCTGTAAGTCCGGCGCGAGCGTCTGCATATGGGCGATCAGATGCGGCTGATGCAATGACTGAAGCAATTCGGTTGCTTTTTGCAGCATAGTCCGTCTCCTTTGTCAGAAATATAAACGAATTGTGATTCGTGTAATGCGGCAGCAGAATTTCGCTTTGCCGCCGCAGGAAAATCGTTCTACTATAATAATACTGCTATTATAACACAGCTGCGGGAAAAAGTCAAGATTCCGGTTCGGCGGGACGCGGTTTTGCATAACGCAAATCATCCGGAATTGCGGCACTGCACCGCTTCTGCATCCGGACGGCGCATGCATCGGCTGTAAAATGATAAACCGGCAGATCACGCTGCGTCTGAAAGGATTTCTTGACATGCAGCATAAAACATGATATAATAAAAAAAGCTGTTGAAATGCGGGCATTTCGCAGCAGCTTTTCATGAAACAGAAAGGAGATTACGAAAATGGCTGAGGATGAGATCAGAGAAAACCTGACAGAGGATGAGGATGACGATATTGTTGTGCTGGAGGATGAGGACGGCAATGCGGTGACGTTCCGGTTTCTGGAGTTGGTCACGGTCGATGCAACGCCCTATGCCGTGCTGCTGCCGCTGGAGGATGACGAGGAAGGCGGCGTGGTCATCGTTGAGGTCGTGGATCTCGGTATGGAGTCCGAGCATTATGATGCGGTGCTCGATGACGATCTGAACGAACGGATCTTTGAGCAGTTCCGCAGTGAGTTCAAGGATAAGTACGATTTTGCGTGAGTCTGATAAGGTGCTGAGAGGAGGTGCTGTGTGGAGATCCGCCATTATGCGGGCAGAGCACTGAATGCAGTCAATGCTGCCGGCAAGCGGTTTGCCGCAGATCATCTTTCTGCCTACGCAGCACAGGCGACCTTTTATCTGATGCTCGCGGTCTTTCCGTTCACGATGCTGGTCTGCATGGCGAGCCGGCTGCTGCCGTTCCTTTCAGAGGATACGCTGCTGATGCTCGTGCGCCTGCTGGTGCCGGGCTCCTATCGGGAGCTGGGCGTCAGCCTTGTGGACGGCTATTACAACGATAACATCGGATCTGCGAAATTTGTGCTGATCATTTTCCTGATCTGGACGGCATCGCGCTTGATACAGGCATTGATGAACGGCTTCAACACGTCCTGCGGGATCGTTGAGAGCCGGAGCCAGACCTTGCTGCGGCTGGTCGGCTGTCTGTATACGGTCGTGCTGTGCGTGATCCTTGTCGCGCTGATCGTGATGTACGCGCTGGGCAGCAAACTGATCGGGTTCATTCTGGTGCATGCGCCGAACTCCGGACTGCTGGAACTGATCCTCAAACTGACGCGCAATCTGGCGACGCCGGTGCTGCTGTTCACGGTGTTCTGGCTGTCCTATGTGTTCCTGCCGAGCCGCAAGGCAAAGCTGCGCGAGGAGCTGCCGGGCGCGATCCTGACCACGCTGGTCTGGCGCGGTGCGGCATCGCTTTACGGGATCTTTCTCGAACGCTCGCTGAACCGTTATAACTATGTGTACGGAAGTCTCGCCGGTGTGGTCATGATCCTGATCTGGCTCTACGCCTGTGTGTATATCTGGTTCGTCGGCATGGAGCTGAACTGTTTTCTGCGCGAATGCAGGGAAAAGGGCATGTTTGCCGATCTGCATATTCCGCTGCGGCATCTGATCCGCAGAAAAAAACAAAAATCCGAAAAAACTTGATTTTCGGATTATCACAATGAAAATGCCGCCGGTGATCCCGGTGCCGGCATCGAAAAATTGCCCCTGCGTTTCAGACACGCAGGGGCATTGTGTTTTTCCGTTTATTGGAATCAATTTGCATTATTCCGCAGCGATCTTTTCAATTGTATCCGCAAGAATCGCCTGTCTGAGTTCTGTAAGCCATTCTGAAAAAGAAACAGTATCAAACGCATAGGTTTTATTCAGTTCAAATTCATGATCTGACCACGATTCAAGCGGCGATTCGTTATGCTGGATCAGTGCTTCCAGTTTATCAAGTGCTTTATAGATTTTTGCTTCTGCCGTTTCCTGCGCTTCCATTTCACTGTATAAAGCCGAAAGATCTGTGGATAGATCATCCGGCATAGCATGGATCCACTGCTGCAAAAGAGCATCCTCTTTTTTTCTGTCCGCATCTGTTTTCAGAAAGGTGGGAATATCACCGGTAAAGCATTCCCCGAGGTCATGGATCAGACACATATCGACAACTTTGTCCATATCAGCATCCGGAAATTCTCTTTTCAGCAGGAATGCCATGAGAGAGACTCTCCAGCTGTGCTCTGCAACACTCTCTGTCCTTCCGCGTGAAGTCGTACAATGCCGCGGCGTATCCTTCAGTCTTTCTGCGATATGCAGGATATCCAGATATTCACGCGCATTCATATGCATTTCCGCCTTTCTGTTCCAATTTCTGTCAGCAGCGTGGACTGCACAGCATGATCGAAGTGTTGTGCTGACTGTCACAGCATGCCGCGGATGTAGGTTTCGAGCTCGGCAATGCAGGCTTCCAGCGAAAGATTCTGAAAGCGCCTGACGATGCCTGCGCTTTGCAGCTGCGCCTCGGAAAAATCCTCGGTATCGGTCAGGAACCGGCGGCACATCTCTGCATATTTCGGCTCGGACTGTGCGCGTTCGCGGTCAAGCGCGCGCTGGAGCCGGATGCCGTCCTCGACTTCGATATAAAGCGGGATGACCGTTTCCGCCCCGAAGCAGGCGCGGAGCTTGCGGTAGGATTCCAGCGTGCCGATGCCGAGACAGCTTCCCGCGGCGGGATCCACGGCGTTTTTTGCGGTGCAGTAGGTCCAGTCGCCCTCTTTCGTATGATAGGTGCGCTCCTCGATCAGACTGTTGCTGCGGCGCAGATCTTCCAGTTCCTTCTGTCCGATGAAATAGTATTCTCTGCCGTCCTGTTCATCTGCGCGGCGCGGTCTTGTGGTGTGCAGGATCAGCGGGCGCAGGGCAAGACGGCGCTGTAATTCCCGATAGATCGTGTCCTTTCCGGAAGCACTTTTTCCCATGAGATAGAACAGATGATACATTGCTTTCGGTCTCCTTTCGGGCGGGGTTCCGGCTGCGCGCCGATCGCGGATTTAGAGATAAGTGACGGTCTCGGAGAGCGGCTTTCTGCTGTTATGATTGGCAAGCGGGCCTGCGCCCTCTGCTGCATAGCCGAGATCCATGAGCATGAGGATTTCTTCGTTTTCGGGCAGACCGAGCAGTTTCGCAAGCTGCTCCGGATGAAAATTGTTGATCCAGCAGCTGTTCACGCCGGCATCCGCCGCGCCGAGGATCAGATGCGTTGCCACAATGGCTGCATCCTCCAAGCCGGAATCGCGCGTGCCGTTCGGATAGGTATACACATTGTTCGTGTCATATGCCACGGCAAGCACCGTCGGGGCGCCGTAGCGGCAGGGCGTGACCTGATCGACCTTTGCGAGCGCTTCTGCCGATTGCAGCACGTAGATCTTCTGCTCCTGCAAATTTTTCGCGGTCGGCGCAAGACGTCCCGCTTCCAGAATTGCGGTCAGTTTTTCGGCTTCGAGCGGTCTGTCGCCGTATTTTTTACAGGAATAACGGTTTTGGATGACTTCTCTGAATTGCATGACAGGTTCTCCTTTTCGGTTGATTGAGCGGTCAGCTGCTTGGATGCAAGCTGTTCTTTCATGCCCATGATATGCAAGGAGCAGATCGGAGATCTGCAAGGGCATAAAAAAGTATGAATGCTTTTGCATTCATTATACCATATTATGTGAAAAAGTGCAATGGGAAAAGAACATGAAATCTGCCCTTTGGGAAGTATGCCGCAAAAACAGACGCACCGGAAATCTCCGATGCGTCTGCTTGTATATAAAGTGTCTCCGACGGATTTCTAATGAGGGCTCCGCCCTCAAGAATCCCATTTTGTGTGATAATAAAAAATGGATGTATTTACTTGTTTTTTCGCAAAAATGGGATTCCAAAGGGACAGTGTCCCTTTGGCGGGTTTGGGCGGAGCCCAATATGAATCATCGCGTTAGCGATACCTTTTTTCATGACGATGCACAGAGCCTTCCGTTTCAGCTGCTTTTTCTGCAAACGGCGGTCACGCACATTTCGCCGTTTTGGATCTCCGCAAAAATGTCGCCGCCCATTTCCTTCATCAGCCGCGCACAGATATAGAGTCCGAGCCCGCTGCCGGGTTTGCTGCCGGCATTCGAGCCGCGCCAGAAGCTCTCGAACAGATGCGCCGTTTCCGCATCGGGGAGCGTGCAGCCGGTGTTCGAGACCGTGATGAGCCGGCAGTCCTCCTCATCGGAAAAGGCGATCGCAATGCGGACGCCGTCGCCGTATTTGATCGCATTTTCGAGGATATTTTGTAAAACCTCCTCAAGCCTTTCCGGATCGCCGGAGAGCATGCAGTCCGCATAAGGCGCAATTTGCAGATCGGTTCCGGTCACGGAAAGCTTGTCGGTGTAATATGCCGCGATGCGCTCCATGACCTGCGAGAGATAGAACTCCGTGTTCTGCACATCGAACTGCATGAAATCATGGTGCAGATTCCGGATAATCTCATTCAGATAATGTTCGATCTCATCCGCTTTTTCGCCGATATGCGATGCCGCCTCCGCCTGCGCATCCGGTTCTGCATACATGCCGCGGGCGATGCCTTTTGCATACAGCTTGATCGCCGAGAGCGGCGTTTTGATGTCATGCGAAAGCGAGAGCAGCAGCGTCTTTTCCTGTTTGGCGCGCTCCAGTTCATTCGCCTTTGTGCGCTCCATTTCCCCGCGGAGCATGTCCAGCCCCCAGACGAATTTGCCGAAGAAGCGGTTCCGGTTCTCCTGCAGCGGCGTCGTGAGATTGCCCTTTGCAAGCTCATAGGGCACACTGTTCAGCCGCGCGAACTGCCGGAGAATGTTCTGCCGGATATACAGCAGCACGCCCATTGTAACTGCAAACAGAATGAAAAGTCCTGCATCTGCTGCAAAAACTGCGCGCATTGTGCTGCCTTTCGTCTGCGCTGTATAGTCGATCCGATAGAGTGTGCCGTTGATCTCGCGGATCAGATAGGGGCTGTCCGTGCGGAAAAAATCTGCGTCGCCCTGATCGGCTGTGATGCCGGTGACGGCGGGGAAATCTGCGGGAGAGGGGATCTCACCCTGCAGGATCCGCTGTTCGATGCGGTTTGCATCCACAAGATACTGCCGCTGACCGGATCGCCGCAGCAAAAGCACATCCGTTACGGCTGTCAGCAGCAGGAACAGCAGCGGCAGCATGAGGAGCAGCCGGTCAAATCGCTTCATCCGTCAGCCCTCCCAGCGGTAGCCCTTGCCCCAGACCGTGACGATGCGGACGGGATTTTTCGGATCATCCTCGATCTTCTGCCGCAGCCACTTGATGTGGACGGTCAGTGTCTGCGGCTCGGATTCGCTGTCCGCGCCCCATACCCTGTCAAAGAGCAGTTCCTTCGACATGGTCTGCCCCTTGTTTGCGATCAGCAGATGCAGCAGCTCAAATTCCTTTGCGGTCATTGTCAGCGGCATGCCGTTCCGCACTGCTGTGCCGGACACCAGATCCAGCGTCAGGTCGCCGTCTGTCAGCGTATCGAGCGCAAGTCTGCGCTTGAAAATACCCTTGATCTTCGCGATCAGAATGTCAATATCATAGGGCTTTTCGATGTAATCGTCCGCGCCGAGCAGGATGCCGTTCAGCTTGTCCTCTTTCTCCCCGCGCGCCGTCAGAATGATGATCGGCGTATTTTCTCTGTCGCGGATGCGCTTGCAGACCGCAAAGCCGTCCATGCCGGGCAGATTGATGTCCAGCAGGACAAGCCTTGCCCCGTATTTTTCATACAGGGACAAGGCTTTTTCTCCGTCTTCCGCAGTGCTCACGACATAGCCCTCCGCGCGCAGAAATGCGCAGAGCAGTCCGGCAAGCTCTGTATTGTCCTCAACGATCAGGATATCGACCATGCTTCCTCCTTGCCGGCGTGCCGTCGGAGCAGCCGGTCTGCATCATTGCGTGTGCATATGGATTGGCGGTCACCAGCCCATTTCAAGGAGCCAGTTGTTCAGCCCGCGCTCTCTGTCACGCAGGGAGAGCGCCTTATCTATATTATACTCGCCTTTGATGTTTCCGTCAACTATATAGAGCACGCGCGAGCATTTTGCCGCGACTCTTGCGTCATGCGTCACCAGCATGACGGTCGTGCCCTCGCCGTTCAGCTTTGCAAGCTCATCCATGACCTCGCCGGATGCCGTGCGGTTCAGCGCACCGGTCGGTTCGTCTGCAAAGATCATCTGCGGCTGATTCATCATGCTGCGGCAGATGCATGCGCGCTGAAGCTGTCCGCCGGAGACCTCGTTGATATCGTTGTCCGCGATCTCCGCGATGCCGAGCTTGGTCATGAGTGCGCGGGCACGGGCGACTGTTTCGCTGCGGTTTTCACGGATCTTTTCGGATTTGACCGCCGGCAGAATGATGTTGTCGAGCACAGACAGATTTTTCAGCATATACATCTGCTGGAAAATGAAGCCCATGTCGTCAAGCCGCATCTGCGAAAGGGCATTGTCGTTCAGGCTGCCCATGTCTTTGCCGCAGAAGCTGACCGTGCCTGCCGTCATCCGGTCCATGCCGGAGACGGTATAGAGCAGCGTCGATTTTCCGGAGCCGGACGGCCCCATGACCGCGACCATTTCGCCCTCGCCGATCCGGAAGCTCACATTGCGCAGCACATTGTTCTGCCGCTTGTTGATGATATAGGTCTTGCAGAGATCCTGCACCTCAAGAATCGTTTTCATGGAAATGCCCCTTTCTGTTATTCAATATCGGAAATATCCGAAGCCTTGACCGCGTTTGTCCGCAGCGCCGTCAGCCAGACGCTGAACAGGATCGCCGCCAGCATGACAAGCGGGATCAGCACAAAGGTCTCCGGCGCATTGATCTCGTAGCGGATGCCCCTGCCGGCGCCGAGCAGCCCGAGGATCGGTGTGATCAGCAGCTTGGTTGCGGGCAGATGCAGCGCCAGTGCGAGCAGCGCGGAAATGATGCTGATGATGCTGAACCGTCCGATGTGAATGCCGATCACGGAGCGGTTCCGGAAGCCGATCGCCTTCATCAGTGCGATCTCGGATCTTTCTCTCGAAATGAATGCGCTTTCGATCAGCACGCACATCATGACCGCGGCGATCATCGCAATGACCATTGTCAGCGCCTTGACGCCGTTGACCGCGCCTGCCGATTTTGTGCAGTCGCCGACGTATTCCGCGGTATCATAGACCGCATCGGTATCGTAGAGCGTCTTCAGCCGGTCGATGCGCGTCCGGACGGTCTGCGCATCCGGATGATCTGCAAAGTCGATCTGGAATGCCATGAACGATGTGATCTGGTCATCGGGGATCGAAAGCGATTCGTGGAATCTGCCGCATTTGCCGAGCTGCGACATCGAATCGAACAGCGCCGTGACGATGTATTCGTCTTGTTCGCCGTTGACGGTCAGCGTGATGCGGTCGCCGATGCCTGCGCCGAGCTCCTCTGCCATCGGGCAGCCGAGCGCGATCTCATTCGGGTATTCCGGTGCGGTTCCCTCTGCATAATCATAATCCGCGGCCTTTGTCTCGCTGCATTTCATGAAGCGGATCTCTGACGAATGATCGCCAAAGGCTGCCGGGACGCTGTAAAGTGCTTCCAGCCGGACGGTTCCGGGCATGCCGTTTTCGGAAAGCACTGCTTCGATCTCCGAAATGACCTGCTGTCTGGTTTTGACGCCGCCGGTGATCTGCATGCATTCCGACGGCAGATTCAGATATGCGTCGCTTCTCGTGCAGCCGACCAGTCCGATCAGCCCCTCGCCGGAAAGGGTATTGGCAGTCGTGGAAAGGATCATGACAAGCGTCATGCAGAGCGTCAGAACGGCGGTCAGGATGCCGGTCTGCTTCGGGCTGCTGAGAATGTCATTCGCGCTGAGAAACGGATCTGCACCGAAGCGGCTGCGGGAGAGATGCAGGATGCTCTTTTTGCTGAATCGCTCGCCGGTCTGCCCGTTTCTGACCGCATCGACCGGAGAAAGTTTGCGGATCTTTGCGGTGCAGCGCCAGCAGAACAGCATGATGATGCAGATGACCGCGATGCAGCAGAGCAGGTCGATCAGCAGCGGCGATCTGCTGCTGAGAATGATGTCGCTGCTGACGGACTGCATCAGCATGTTCCCGAACGGAACCGATGCGAAGAATCCGATCGCTGCGCCGATCAGCGAGATGCCCAGATATTTGACCAGATACAGCCCGCGCACCGTCCGGCTTTTCAGTCCGATCGCTTTCATGACGCCGATCTCGCGAAATTCCTCGGTCAGCGTGAAATTGATCGTGAACCGCAGCACGACAAATGCAATCAGGATCAGTCCGATGCTGACGGTCATGATGATGCCCGCGACCAGCATATAGAGGATGTACGTCATCTTGATCAGGGAGCGCGGCCCGCTGAATACGACCGTCTGCGCATTTGCGCTGAGATTCGCGGTTTTCTGCGGATCGGCCGTCGAGATGCAGAACATGCCGAAGCGGTAGTTTGCGGCGATCTCCGCATTGTCGGTCAGTGTGCGGAAGTCGTCCGCATTCACAACGAACCGCGGGTTTTCCAGCATCGGCGCGCCGAGCACCGCATCCTTTACAATGCCGGTGTATTCCAGATCCAGCGTTTCGCCGCAGAGCGTGAACGAGATGCGGTCGCCGCTCTGTAATCCGGCTTTCCGGACGATCGAAGCAGTGACCATGACCTTGCCCTTCGGAACATCGGTGATCTCACGGTTCTCCGCGTCGTAGAGATGCAGACCGCTGCTGCTGAGTGTCTGTACACAGCCGATATTGGAAAAGGTTTTCTGCTTTTTGCCGTTGAACAGAAAGTCTTCCGAGGAAACGGTCACGATGAGATCCGAGCGGTATCCGCTGACAAAATCCGCGGCATCCAGCGCATCCTGATATGTCGTATCGCCCTCTGGCTGTGCAAGAAAGACGACATAGTCGCCCATGCCCGCCATATCCAGAAACCGGTCTACGCCGCCCATAATGGAAACAATGTTGTTCATGCCGGATGCGAAGAACATCGCGGCGAGAATGACAAACAGCAGAATGATGAGATTCATCGTCTTCTTGCGTTTGAGATCTTTTTTCAGAATGTTCAGATACATGCTGATCGCTCCTTTCGTGATTGTATTGTAGCAGAGAAATTGTGAAATAATCCTTAAATGGAAAACGGCAGGCGCATGTGCGGCATGCTGACACAAAACGCATCGTTTTTTCAATGCCGAACCGCAAATACGGCATTCCAGAAGATTCCTATGATAATCGGACAGCATGCGTTTATAATACTATCACGGCAGCAAATCAATGAAACGGACTGCAACAGGGCAGCCGTTTCCGTCCGGCTGCCCAATGCGCTTATGCGCCAAGAAAAGGAGAGATTCACAATGAAGGGTGAAATGACACAGAAGGGCAAGGAAGCCCTTGAACGGTTCAAGATGGAGTCCGCAAGCGAGGTCGGCGTGACGCTCAACAAGGGCTATAACGGCGACCTGACCTCCCGTCAGGCGGGTTCGATCGGCGGTCAGATGGTCAACATGATGAGTCCGGAACAACAATTTGAGTTCATCCGCAGCGATGTCAAATCGCAGATGCATACGCGGATCCTGACCTATTCGGTGCAGGTCGGGATCTGAGCTGCAGAATCATATCGCAATGTACACGCAAATCACAGCTTGACAAATTCATGCGTTTCGGTTAAAATAAGGAGGAAACGAGGTGACTCTCATGGATACTACAAGAGAACAGGCAATCAGGAATGCGGTTGCATCTGCTGAGATGGAGGGCTTACACCCGACCGAGCACGATATTTCCCGTATCCGAGATTTTTTAGAGAAGAAAATTACGCATGATGAATTGGTTGCAATGATACTTTCTGAAGTTAAAGAGGTATCATAATGGCTATTTACAATGTATCCGGCACACAGGAGGACTGTTACCCGAATACAACGGTTCTGATCAACCGGTTTGATATTCGGAATCAAAAACAGCTTTCGTTGGTTGAACAGAAACTGTTTTCCGCTTTTATTGCGGCAGCGACCTAACGATATTCAAAAGCAGGAACCGATACAATGACCGGTTCCTGCTTGCCTTTTTTATTTGATTATGCCCGCCTTATAAGCTTCCAGCAGCTGATGCAGATCATTGATCCTGTCATTGATCTCTTTGCCCCTGTCCGTATCGGCGATATTAGCGCGCTGTTCCAGCTTCTCCACAAGATGAATTGTTGGGGTATTACCGTATTCGCCTTCGACAAAAGGCTTGTGTTCAGCGAGATTCAGACTGTGGGAATCGTAGATCAGCGTATATCCGGCAATGCCTGTTGCAGACTGATATGCCTTGGAAATGCCGCCGTCAATGATAAACAGCTTGCCCTCAGCCTTGACAGGGCTTTCTCCGTTTTTGATCCTGACCGGCACATGTCCGTTGATGATATGTCCCTTCTGCGCATCAAGCCCGAAGTGTTCCAGCAGAGAAACACAAACTTCGCATTTTTCCGAGAACGTATAGTAGGCATTATAGTTTTCGGTATGCAGCGATTTGTCTGCAAGCAGCGCACGCTCAAAGAATGCCATCTTGTCTTTGCCATACAGCGGGGATTTCGCACCGCACCAGAGATACCACATAAAATCGCCGGCGTATTCCTTTTCTTCGCCTTTGCTGAAATATGCCTGATTGACCAGTTCGCCGAGCTTGTCCAGAAGTGCCTTTCCGGCATACTGCTGCCCGTGGATGCTGACGCTCTGGAGCGCGCCGTTTTCATCCATCGGTATGCAGCCGTGAAACAGCAAATTGTTGTTGCAGGTCTGATACATCGCGCCTTTCGCGTAAATAAAGCGGATATGCCGCTGCAGCTTTTCGCTGTGCCGGAAGGATGCCCGCAGCACCTTCATCAGTTCCGCTTCGCCTTCCGAGAGCGTCAGCGGTGCAGCGGGGTCAACGGTTGGGAAGCATTTGTCGAGGAGTTCATGCAGTTTGCCGTCAATGCATACGGTGCCATTGATAAAATCGGTTCTGCCGAAAAGATCGCGGTCGGTCATTTCCCATTCCGGATGCTTGGCAATCAGCTGACCTTCCAGTTTCATCTGAATCACGTTGATTGCCTTATGCATTTTGGCAGCCAGCTTCAGATCCACAGGATCATAGACATTATCATCCAGCGCATTCGGCATATATAGTGCACAGTCATCGTCTGAGTATGTTTCTGCCGCGAATACCGCAAGCGCACGGAGATTCAACCCGTATCCATCCTCAAGTACATCAAAATTATTGTAACGCATAGCGATGCGGATAACATTGGCGATCAGGACCGGATTTCCGGCAGCAGCGCCCATCCATGAGATGTCATGATTGCCCCACTGGATATCCACATCATGCATTTTCATGAGCTCATCCAGTATCACATCCGCACGCGGACCTCTGTCGAAAATGTCGCCGATGATATGCAGCTTGTCGATGCAGACTGACTGGATCAGCTTGCAGAGGGAGATGATGAAAGTTTCGGCAATGCCGGTGCTGATGATCGCGCTGATGATCTCGTCGTAATAATAGTCCTTGTTGACATCATCCGTCACGTTGAGAAGTTCATCTAGAATGTAGACCAGATCCTCCGGAACCCGTTTGCGGATACGGGAGCGGGTATACTTGGCAGAAACAGTCTCGCATACAAGAATCAGACGATAAATGGTCAGCCGGATCCATTCGTTTGAAAGCTCACCACTATTCGTCAGCTGTGTCATGATCTTTTTCGGATAATAGATCAACTCGGCGAGCATTTCACGGTCGGCAGCCGATACTGTTTTGCCGAGCACAAGATCAATCTTGCGCTTGATTATGCCGGAAGCGCTCCTAAGCATATGCAAGAACGCGCCGGCTTCTCCGTGGATATCGCTGAAAAAGTATTCTGTTCCTTTTGGCAGACTTTTGATCGCTGAAAGATTGATGATCTCACTGGCAGCGCTTTCAATCGTTGGGTATTCTTTCGCAAGAAGCTTCAGATATTTCAGATCCATTTTTTTCTCCGTTCAAAACTTTGTGAAAACAGGCAATACGGTTTCCTTCTTTTGTAATTGTAACATACTTCATCCGAAAATGCAAGCAGGAAGAAGCAGACATACAAGCAGGATGACTGAATATGTGAAGTACCTCCGCAAAACCATATTCCATCTGTGATGGTTGTCACTTTTAATGGGAACGATAAGCGTTTCCAATTCCCAGGTGCTTTTGAGCGGGGCCTTCTAAAGATAGTTGAAGAATAATTGTAATCCTCTATTATAATACGGCTCTATACAAGATGCAAATGCTCTAGTTTGTAAACATATTTCGTGAATGCCCGGCAAACGCCGGGCATTTCGTTTTATATTGTATTCCAATTATCCCGCTGCTCACATACCAATCGGAATCCCATACCCGTGATGCTTTTCACATGATAGCAAAACGCATTCATCTCATATGGTCCACTATGGAACAGCTTTCCGTTTTGCAGATTGACCGAATGCAGCAGGATATGCATATGAAAATGCGATGAATCCGGATCTGCAGGGTGCACCATCCAGATCAGTTGATAATGATCCTTGAAAAAAGCCGCGATTGCAGGTGCATTTTTCATGGCAAATTCAGCGTTATCCGTCCATCCATCAAAAGAAACCACGATATGGATCAGCGGGTTCGTACTGGTCTGGTTAAAATACCGCTTTACGGCTTCCATTTGCGAGTAAGCGGCCTCAGGATCATCATATGGATGTAAACATTCACCTTATAGTATCTGAAACAAATCTGGTTGGCTTTATTGTGCTGATTGTACATGCTGCATCGAAAAAAAGCCGTACTTTGAATGTGGTGGAGAACTTTGGCTTCGATATCTAAGTATGTATTATATAAATGAGATATAGTTATTCCAGCCCCCGCGGGGCTGCCTTGGCTTATAATTCGAAAAGTAGAATTGTGAAAGCGTACAATTTTTTGCTGTACTATTGACAAATCAATGTTATTTGCGTATAATAAAAATATAAACTTCTATTATCAAATAACCGCCATTCATTTTATATAATGAGGTGACTGAGATGAAAGAAAGGATTTAATAAGGCAAGCTTCGTGAGAATCAATGCTATAATGAAAGCTTGCCAATGGAGAAGCAATACAATAGTTCCGTATGAATTTCACGTTATGGTGGTTTAAGAGATACTTTTTTGAAAATCACCTATTTACGAGGTAATGAAATGGGTATTTTAGAGTCGATTACGCATCAGGAAGAAATAAAAAGACTCTTGGATGAGGCTCAACAAAGCTATGATAATGCTAAGAATAATTTCGAATCTCAAAAAGAAAAGACTACAGCGTCTCTGGAAAAACTTGGAAAAGTCAAAATCACCGCGTGGTCTGATGGGATGGATTCATTTGTAACGGCATTTGGAGCTTTTAAAAATGTTGAAATGAAAAGAGTCGCTGAAACAGACGTCCGCTTTATTGGCTACAATGAAGAGCCAAAGCAAATGCTGATGAATATTGAAAACGCCTCAATTAACGCAAATGAAGTTGCTAAGGCAGGGGTCGCTGCAATTGGAACAGGCGCGTTAGTTGGTATTGCTGCTTATGGTGGCGCTATGATTTTTGGAACGGCATCCACTGGAACTGCAATCTCGTCATTATCAGGAGCAGCAAAGACAAATGCTACTCTCGCATGGTTCGGTGGTGGATCAAAAGCATCTGGCGGACTAGGTATGAATGCCGGAAAGTTAGTCCTAGCGGGAGTTGTTGTTGCCCCTATACTAGCTGTTACCGCAGCTATTGCTGGCGCAAAAGGAAAAGAAAAACTTGCTGAAGCTAAAAAAGTCCATGCAGAAGCTGAAGATGCTGTCGCTCAAATGAATACAATTACAACTGGTATGTTGGGTGTGGAAAAAATGTCCGACAACTACTCTTCCTTTATAAAAAAACTAAACAAGATATTTGCTCCCTTTATCGTAGAAATTGACCGCATCAAAAGCAATCACGCAGCTGACCAAGATGGCCTTATAGATTTTGACAGTCTATCAGTTGTTGAACAGAAAACATTACATTTATCTTGGTTGATGGCGCAAATTTACTATCATGTGCTGGCAACTCCTATTCTCACATCAAAAGGAGAGGTTTCTAATGAAGCTGCAAGTGCATTAAGTGCTTCAAAATCTGATTTGAAACAAATTCGGAAAGATACCTATAAAATGGTTGGCGAAGATGCTCCTGTTGGAAATATAGTCTGGCAGCCTGCAGCCAACAAAATGATGGTCATTAATATCTTGGCAATAGCTGTATTCATTTTAGCAGGAGTTCTTACATTTAGTACTAGCATACTTAAAGGAATTACTTTGCTTGTATGCGCAGCCATTGCATGCCCAATCTTTTTCAAATTCAAGGATCTGCCGGCGAGTCGTTTATATTTATGGAGAATAGTTAGACTTGTTGCCGCAGTATCTTTAATGCTGGTAATTGCTTTGCTTTTATAAGGTGGATAATATGTCGTTGTTTAAAGATTCCCAAAAAAGGGCAGCGAAAGATGCCTTAAAAACAGCAGGTGTTCTTTGGGGTAATGCAGCTTCTGTGAATGCTCAAAACGCAACAAACGCTGCAGTTGATGGAATGAGCCTGTTTCGATGGAAAGTCAGTACGCCCATAATACAGAACGGTACTTTTGACGCACAGAAAGGCAATTTATTTGAATATATTGAGGCAGCAAAGTTTAATATAGATGCAGCATCAAAAGGAATAACCGCAAGGGCTGTGGTTACAGATGTGACTGACCCTACTGCAGAAGCAGATATTCTAATTCGTGATCATGGAAAAACAGTAAAAGAAATTCAGGCAAAATTCATTAAGGCTTCCAATAATGGACGAGATAACAGTGCAGCTCAATCTGTTTTTGATCAAACTGGAGCCAAAAACAAAGGTTGGGGGCAATACAATGGCATGGATCGACTGATTCGAAAGCAGGATGATTATAATCCTGATGGTTCTTTATTGGATGAAGCAAAAAAGTTATCAAAAGCAAGGGCTGATGCCCAAGGAATTCATGCCGATGTTTATAGAGATGTACACGAACATCTAACTGATGAAACACATTACAAGGAGGCGACATCCGGCGGAACTACTCTGGAAGAAATCAAAGAAGCGTATGATGCTCCAGAACAATATGCCAGAAAGTTTGAACAGAAGCAAGTTGCAGCGGAAATGAAGAGTTCTGCTGTTAATATGGCAAAGGCAAGTTTTGTAACAAACGGACTTGCTTCTGGTATAACGAATATGTTCGCTGTTTTCCAAGACAAAAAAGAATTAGCAGACGCTCTTGCAGCGGTTGGAGTTGATGCTGTGAAGGGCGGCATTAGAGGTGGTGCAACAGGAGTAGTCAGTACTGCTATAAGATATCAAGGGCTTAAAACTGGCAGCGCACTTTTAAGTGATGCCACCGCGGCTACCGTTATGGCAGGCGGCATCATTGATGGAGGTGTTGCGCTATATTCATATGCCAGAGGAGAGATAACCGCAGAACAACTGCAAGAACAATTAGTCGATACTACAGCCAAAGCTGCAACGACAATATACTTTACAAAGGCCGTTGCTGCCATTGGAGGAAAATCACTCAGCCCTATTGTGCCGATGGCTGTATATACCACCGCTAGTTATGTGGTAACTTGTACCAGAGAAATACTAAAGAATGCCAAACTAAACACCGAAGAGTATGAAAGAATGGTTGCAATTCTTCAAGAATCTACGCGTCAGATGAATGAGTACCATGATGCATTTAAAGCTCACGTTGCAAAATGCGAGGAAAAGCAACGTTTAATGTTTGACCGTTTCATTGAATCATTTGAGTATAACCTCGAAACAGGAGAGAACTATGACCAAGCTGTTCTTGCAATAGTAAGATTTGCCAATGAAGCAGGTATTGCTTTACAGCATGCAAACTTTGATGACTTTCAAGCTGCAATGCGTTCCAGTGATCCTTTTGTACTGAAATAATACGTTTGGGAGGACGGTTGAAAAGACTCTTGAGAGAGAACCACATTCAATATTGACGTGGTTCTCTCTTTTTTCATTTTTACTGGGCATTTCCTTTTACTCATCATTTTTCTTGAATTTCAGCCGATTTTTCGCACCGGTAACCTTTTCCACATGCTCACAAAACGGCTTTAAACTGACCGGATCCGTCTCCATCATCTTTCCAGTGTGGATATTGACCGGATTGATCATTATGTGAGAATGATAATGGTCGCATTCTTCATCTGGCTGATGCGCACAATAGAGCGTTTGGTAGTCATCGTCAAAATATGCAGCCGCTTTCTTGGTATATTCACAAGTTTTTTCAGCCGTAATGCCCTTTTGGCTGTAGGGTAAAATCACCTGCACATGAGATCGGTTCTTGGTTTTTCCGAAATCCTCTTTCAAGCTCTGCATCTGCTTTGCAACCTGCTTAGCATCCGTGTAATTTACACCGTTCCCGCCGATCATCAGCTTGCGATCATCGCTCATATACTTCGCGAGATGCTCCAGATGCTCATCGTCGCCCGGATTTCCGCATTTTATAATCACAAGTCCCATATCGCATCCCCCTCCATTCTAATTTTTGCCGCTTCTTCCGGCGCAAATGCCTCCAAAGCATCTGCGGCATGGTTAATAATGTTCTGAAATCTGACCTTTTCTGCTGGAGAGATCCCATCACATCCGTGAACCGAGACATATCCCATATAAGTGGATGGCTTCATGCCCTTTGCCGCTGCTTTTTCAGCAACAATAGCCTGTTCATGGCGATTCAGACGTACAGATATGGGCTTCGTAGATTCATCAGCCCGTTTCTTTGCCAGCTCCTGCTGCTTTTGACTCTTTGTTTTCATAGAGAAAACCTCCTTCAGTATTATTGGTACATACCAATTGATGATAATAGGGGCTAACTTGATATCCTATTCATATTCTCTATCGTCTTATAGTTTATAGAATCTTACGAAAGGCATGCAAGCGTCCCTTTAATTGAAATGTAATA
>LVAJ01000033.1 GCA_001603005.1 Clostridiales bacterium Firm_04 | reverse complement strand
GACGACTCCCCTTTCCCTGTGGTTGTCCCTCTCGCATTCGCGCCCCGCGCCCAGTGAAAATCAACATCGGACATACGATAAAGAGAGGATGACACAAACAAGCTAACCGACAAATTCCGATTTACAGCAATAAGCTGCCGGAAACAAGTGCACTGAAAGACGCGCATAACGCTTCCGGAAAGCTTTAGAATAACGGCTGTCGGCACTGCCGACTAACGGCAGCGGGCACTGCCCGCAAATTCCGATTTATGTTCGTAACAATTATTGCACACCATTGCTGCCGTGTCAGTAAAAACGCCATCGTACTTCCCGACTTCAAATCAGAAATATTATGGCGAAAACTTCTGTATCAGCATTCCATATATGCGTTGCGTGTATTCAGATATCCCCATAAAAAACAGCCCTCCGCAGAAGGCTGTTTATGCTCACAAAACATATTTCAGAATCGCAATCGCCTGCAGCAGACTGCCCGCATTCACAAACAGATGAAATACCCCGTGCATGTACCGGCGCTTTTTGCCGAGCCCGTAAAACACCGCACCGACGGTATAGCAGATGCCGCCGCCCAGCAGCCACAGAAATCCCGGCAGCGTCATCGTCCGCAGCGTCATGCCGAGGATCGAAACGACCGCCCAGCCCATCGCCAGATAGCACACCATGCTGAATACCTTGTACTTTTTCAGGTCGATCGCTGTCAGCACGGCGGCAGTCACCGCGCAGCCCCATTCAATCCCGAATACGATCCAAGCCGCCGGCACCGATTCCTTCCGGATGCCGACCAGCAGCACCGGCGTATACGTCCCCGCGATCATGAAATAGATCGTGCAGTGGTCGATCACCTGCATGACGCGCTTGCCCATGCCGTCCGGCAGACCGTGATAGACACTCGATACCACAAACAGGCAGCAGGTCAGAAAACCGTAGATGCTGCCGCTGGTGATCGCCCACGGATCGCGGTGCTTTGCGCCGATCAGTACGCTGCCGATCAGGATCAGCAGCCCGACCGCGCCGCCGATGATATGCGTCACCATGTTCATGAACTCCTCGCTGCGGGTGTAGTCCGGCAGAACCCTGTCGCGCAGCGGGATCCGTTCTGTTCTCGTCATAAGAACCGCTCCCTTTCGTTTGCTTTGTTCTTATGATACCTGATTTTTGCAGGAGAAGCAACCTACTTTCCGCAGAATCGGATTCTACCGCAAAAAGAACGTTCCTGCGTGGATTCTACTTTCGGTGGAGTGGCGTTTCGGCGCCGTAGAATCGCAGAACGGCGGCGCAGGAGAGTCTGTTTCATCCCGCTTCGCATGCAGCAGCGGACTGCGTTGCCGCACGGCGCTTCCAGCTGAAAAAGGCATAGCCGTCGTTCAGCAGGAACATCGCAAAGCAGGCGATCATCGGGACGCAGGCGCGGTCGGTTCCCGCCGCAAGCACCCACAGCACGATCAGCACGATATCATTCGCCGCATAGGCAAGCGCATAGTAAGGCGAACGGCATGCCGTCAGGAACGCCGCGAGAAAGCTGGTCGTCACGGAAACGATGCTCACCGGCAGATTCGCGGTATGCAGCAGCGCGAGCAGATATCCGAACACGCCGGTTGCCGCAGCCGTCAGCAGCAGCATGCGCAGGAGCAGTCCGCGGGAAAGCTTCTGCCGGACGGTCACAGTGCTGCTGTCGCCGTAGGGATTGCGCAGCCATGTCCAGAGTGACAGCAGCGCCATTGGCAGCGTCATGCCGAGATAAGTCAGCATTTCGCCGTAATAGCGGTACGCAAAGGAAATGATGCCGTAGAACACCGAGAATACGACGGTCAGCAATTGCCCGTAGGGATGCCCTTTTGCCATATAGATCAGCGCGGTCACGCCGATCAGCGAAGCGATTGCGGAGAGCCGGTCGGATTCCGGCACGAGCAGTGCGCTCCCCAGCACGACCAGCACCGAGCAGCCCCAGAGCAGATAGTCAAAGCGGTTCAGGATCCGGAACGGATGATCAGGTTTTTTCATATTGCACAGCACCTCTGTTATAAAAAGAAAGCACCCGTCAATCCGTCTGCAAAGACCTAACGACGAATTGCGAATGCGTTTGTGCCTACCCGGCGGCAGGCGTATGAAGTTCGCTGTTATTATAGCAGAAAAAGCGCAAAAAGTCAAGCCGTGCGCGGAGCCCGCGCTGGCATATTCCTCCGGGAGCCGGCAGCACGGACTGTCCCCGCAATCGAAGTTCACGCCGCTGATCGCGGCTTCTGTGGCGTAACTGCTCCCAGCGCTGCGCTCCGCATATGTTACCGAGCGCACGACTGCGCCCTCACAAACGTAACCGGCGCGCACAGGATTCAAATTTCGCGCAAGCCTTTCCCAAAGGCTTGCAGGTCGAGGTGCGTTTGCTTGCATACTCATAGCGAAGCGGATACTGCGGACATGCATTCCGACATACAAATCCGACGCACACAAATCCGGCATGCATTCCCATAATCATATTCACATGCGAACACATCATGCCGATCCGTCTGCATATCCGCAAAGAAGCGACCGCCGCGCAGATACTATATAAATAGAATGGGAATTGTTCCGCTTATGGAAAAACTTGTGCGAAGCTTGCTCCTGCGTGCCGAAAGCGCTTGCATAACTTCGCAAAGCCAGACAGCCCATCTGCGCACTTGCAGACGGGCTGTCGATCGTGTTTTGTGTTATCCGCAGAGCTTGCTTGCGTGCTCGGTGCGGATCCAGTCCACTGTGAATGCAATGAACTCGGAATTGGTCATGCAATGATTCTTCATCTGACCGAAATGCCAGTTGAACCGGCTGTCATTGTTCTCCCATGCCTGCATGATCGCATGCCGGATCGCGCGCTCAACACGCGCAGGCGTACTGTGCATTTCCTGCGCAACAGCGGGATAGATCTCATTCATCATGATGCCGCTGCATGTCGGCTTCTGCACCGCAATGAGGATCGCTGCACGGAGATAGTAAAATCCGCGCAGATTCGCAGGAATGCCGAAGCTGTGAAGCAGTTTTGTGACCTCGACTTCGGGATCGGCGTCAGGCACATCTGCATTTGCCGGCGTGATGCCGCAGATTCGGTGGATCTCCTGCACGAGCGCGGCGGGACTGTCCGGAAAACGGATACAGCGGACGTCCTGCTGTTCGAGCAGCCGTTCCAGATAGGGATCCTGTTTGCGGCAGAGCGCAATGATCGACAGATCAGAGAGCTGCTGCACGGCATTCGCGAACAGCGGAAAGTGCATGGTCGGGACCGTGAGATTCAGGATCAGCACATCCGGATGCTCAAACCGCAGTGACTGCAGCATGTCATCATGTGTCTGCTTGCGCGTCACAGCCCAGTCGCCTGCCTTCCGGAAGGCGAACGCGCCGTTCACGGCAAACTGATCGCCGATATCTCCGATCAAAATACGTGTTTGCTTGGTCATTTCTTTGTTTTCTCCTTGGTTTTGTAGTGCGTTGTTTGTTTCGACATCACCATTATAACAAACAAATTAGCGCACCGTCAACCGACCTTCCGGAAATCACAAGGAAGATTCCGTCGAATCATGTCGAATACTGTCGAGTTGCATTTGTCATGCGGATTCGTCTGATTCCGCCGCCTGCTGCATATGCTGAATCAAGGGGGGGGAATCTCATGCGTGACTGGATACGGGCATGCCTGCTGACAGGGCTGCCGGTCACATTGCTCGGCTTTCCGGCACTGGCGGGCATGCTGACTGTTTTTGACCTGCCGCTGCGGTATTATCCGGCGGCAGCTGCACTCCCGCTGCTGACCGGCTGCTTTGCGGCGGGATATTCCGCGGGAAAACGCCGGCGGCGCGGCGGGATCGTCTGCGGGAGCATGCCGGCGCTGCTGCTGTCGGCGGTCTGGTATGCTGCCGCCTGTGTGCTTGCAGGCAGACTGCGCATGCCGTGGCTGCTGACGGTCCTGCTGCCGGCAGGAATCTGCGGGGGCATCTGCGGCGTGAACACGAAGCTGCCGGAGCCGCGGCGCCGTCCGCACCGTCTGATCGCCGCGCGGGAACGTGCCGTGCTGCGCCCGATGCTCCTGCACCGCCCGAAGCAGAATCTGCCTGCGCCGTCAGAAGGTTTCGAGTCTTGCAATGACGCGCAGCAGCAGTGAAACATCATCGGTCGTGATCTGTCCGTCGAGATCGCAGTCTGCATTGCGCTGCCCCTGATCGGTGATCGAAACGCCGCGGTCTTCGAGGCAGAAGCGGCAGAGCAGCACGGCATCCGTCACATCCGCATGCCCGTCGCAGTTTGCATCGCCGCGCACGGTCTGTGCAGGGGATGTTGTTTCGGTTGTGACAGGCTCGGTGGTCGTGGTGACAGATTCCGTTGTTGTCGTGACGGGCTCCGTTGTTGTGATAACAGGCTCCGTCGTCGTTGTGACCGGCTCTGTTGTGGTGACCGGTGCCGCAGTGGTCTGCGGCTGCATCAGCATCGCAATGCTGCAATCGTCAACAGAACCGTAGGCGCCGTCCCCGCCGGAGACTTCCAGCCGCAGCGTGATCGTCTCGCCGGCGTTCGCCTCGATCTGCACTTCCGGCGCCGTCCACATGCTCCAGCCCTGTCCGCTTCCGGTGCGCGTTTCGCGTTTGCCGCCGGATGTTTCCGCGGTGAGGGTATAGCGGCTGGATTCATCGCCCTGCATGTTGACTGCGCAGCGATAGGTGCCGGATTCGTTCACGCGCACCGAGGTTTCGGCGGTGCTGCCGGAAAATGCCGCAGTGGAATACCAATGCAGCGCATAATCTCCGCTGCGGACATCCTCTTTGCGGACATCGAAATGATCCTTTGCGGTGCTGCGGAGCGCCCAGCCGGAAGGCGTATTCGTCCAGCCGCCGTCCGCCTCAAATCCGGCATTATTCAGCAGATTTTTACCGGTTTTTCCGGATTCCGGCGGAACAGTCCCGCCGCCGTTTCCGTGGATATTGCGGAATACATAAAGCGAATCGAGCGGCTTGCCGTCCGCAGAAAAGAGCGCCTGATTCTCCCAGCCGGAGCCGCCGAAATCCTTTGCGTCGGGATCGTATTCCTGCGCCGCTTCATATGCCCAGCCGCCGCCGTACTGCTTCCAGAGCTGCATGGCAGTGCCGTAATCGCTGCTGACGGGCAGCCACGCGGGCTCCCAGTAGAACACGCCGATGCCCATGCCGTTCGGGACGGCTGCGACCGCGCGGAACAGATCGTTGAGGTAGGCTGCCTGTCCCTCTGCGCTGACCGGATATTTCACATTGCTGCCGAGGTCTTTCTCGCTGCCGATCGTATTGACGCCGGGATCGTAATTTTTCATGGTATATGCCCACGAGGTCTCCGCGACGAGTGTTTTTTTGCCGTATGCTGCGGCGATATTGCCGAGCACGGAAGTCAGATTTTGCAGCGTGCCGTGCCAGTAGGGATAGTAGGATGTTGCGAATACGTCATAATCCACATGATTCTGATGCACCATTTTCGCAAGATACTGCATATTGGAAGTCTTTTCGGGATTCGTAAAATGCAGCGCGACGAGCACATCCGGATCGTATTCGCGGACGGCTTTTGCACCGGCGTTCCAGAGCTTTGCAAGGTCGCCCCAGACGCCGTCGCCCCAGTTCCCGTCGGAGAGCAGCACACCGCACATGCCGGCGGTTGTCTCGTTGCCGATCTGCACCATTGCGATCTCCGCGCCGGTTTTGCCGAGCTTTTCCAGTGTCTCCGCGGTATAGCGGTAAATCGCGTCCGCCTTCTGCTGTACGCTGTAAGAAGCCCATGCCTTCGGGGCTTTCTGCTTTGCGGGATCCGCCCAGAAATCGGAGTAGTGGAAATCGACGAACAGCTTCAGTCCGGCAGCAGCACAGCGCTTTGCGATCTCCTCTGCATGCGCGGCATCATTCGCGCCGCCGCCGTAGGTGACGCCGGAGTTCGCGGCGGTCGGATCATTCCAGATACGCACGCGGATGCAGTTGATGCCGGCATCTGCGAGCGTGACAAAGATATCCTGTTCTTTGCCGCTGCGGTCATAGAATTTCACGCCGCTCTGCTCCAGTGCGATGACGGATGAAATATCCGCGCCCTTGAACGGATCGCCGTTTTCAAACGGCAGACCGGTCACGCCGGAAAACGTGACGGATTCCGCAGCATTTGCCGTCCGGAGCATGCCGCAGCTTCCGGTCAGCAGGATCGCCGCCGCGAGCGCGGCAGTCAGCTTTTGCAGTTTCATTCGGATAACCCCCGTTCCCGTATGCCTTCCGGCTCTGCGGAAGGCGCCTGTTTTCGGATACCATTATTATAACATATGACACAGCGGAATGCAATTGCTTTTGTCATTTTTATTGCAGGATCGTATACAATTTCGCAGTACTGCCGGAACGGAGTGCATAAGACCACAAATTCCGCGGCAATTCGTCACTTTTTTTGGGGAATCCGTGACGGTTTGTATTTTTGACTTGACTTTTTCAAGTATTTCGCGTATACTGAATCTGTATGGGTATACCCCCGAAAGCATAGCAGGATCTCCCGTGAGATCCGCAGAAAGAGAGGCATTCTATTGAACAGAAACACAGGCCGTTCCGGCTCCAAGAGCGGTTTCATCCGCGGCAAGCAGCGCAGCGGCATCCCGCTGTCCGCAATCGGCAGAAAGATCCTGCCGACGGAGTTTGTCAGCGAAAAGCTCGAAAAGAAGGAACGTAAAAAGACAGAGACTGCTCCCGTTGCAGCAAAAAAAGTCAGTGCAGAGGGCGGGCAGCAGGCTCAGCCGCGGCATGCCAATGTACAGAAAGCGGCACCGCAGAAGGAGCGTCAGCCCCGTGCAAAAACGCCTGTCCGCATTATCCCGCTCGGCGGTCTCGGTGAGATCGGTAAGAATATGACCGTGATCGAGTGCGCAAACGATATGTTTATCATCGACTGCGGACTCGCGTTTCCGGATTCCGAAATGCTCGGCGTGGATCTGGTCATTCCGGATTTCACGTATGTGGAGCGCAATGCAGATAAGCTGCGCGGCATCGTGCTGACGCACGGACACGAGGACCACATCGGCGGTCTTGCGTATCTGCTGAAAAAGGTCGATACACCGGTTTACGGCACCCGCCTGACGCTCGCGCTCGTTGAGGCGAAGCTGCGGGAGCACCAGCTCAGCGGAAAGGTCAGGCTGAACGTGGTGGAGCCGCGCAAGACGATCCGCATGGGCTGCATGGCAGTCGAACTGATCCATGTCAACCACTCCATTCCGGATGCGGTCGGTCTTGCGGTGCATACGCCGGCAGGCGTGCTCGTGCATACGGGCGACTTCAAGGTGGATTATTCCCCGATCGACGGCGGGATCATTGATCTCGGCAGATTCGGAGAGCTCGGCAGCCGCGGCGTGCTCGCGCTCATGGCGGATTCCACCAATGCGGAGCGTCCGGGCTATACGCCGACAGAGCGAAAGGTCGGCGCATCGTTCGACAAGCTGTTTGCAGAGGCAGAGGGCAAGCGCATCATCATTGCGACCTTCTCCTCGAATATCCACAGAGTCCAGCAGATCATCGACTGCGCGGAGCAGTGCGGCAGAAAGGTCGCCGTGTTCGGCAGAAGCATGGTCAACGTCATCTCCATTGCAAGAGAGCTGGGCTATCTGGAAGTCAAGGAAGGCACGATCATCGACATCGACCTGATGAACCGCTATTCCGCGGATCAGATCGTGCTGATCACGACCGGCAGTCAGGGCGAACCGATGTCCGCGCTGACCAGAATGGCAATGGGCGACCACAAAAAGGTCAATATCACCCCGCAGGATTTCATCATCATCTCTGCAACGCCGATCCCCGGCAATGAGAAGTTCGTGACGCGCGTGGTCAATGAGCTGATGAAATCCGGCGCACATGTGGTCTATGAGCGGATGTATGAGGTGCATGTCTCCGGTCATGCGTGTCAGGAGGAGCTGAAGCTGATGCTCGCGCTGACAAAGCCGAAATACTTCATTCCGGTGCACGGCGAGTATAAGCATCTGAAAAAGCATGCGGAACTCGCAATGGAGACCGGCATGGACCGCGATCATATCATCGTCGGACAGATCGGCGACGTCATCGAATCCAACGGCATCGACATGCGCATCGTCGGGCAGGCGCCCGCGGGCAGAGTGCTCGTGGACGGTCTGGGCGTCGGCGACGTCGGCTCGATCGTGCTGCGCGACAGAAAGCATCTGGCGCAGGACGGTCTGATCATCGTGGTCATCGGCATCAACCGCGCGGAGAATGAGATCGTTTCCGGTCCGGAGCTGATCTCCAGAGGCTTCGTGTATGTCCGCGAGGCAGAGGAGCTCATGGATGAGGCACGGCTGCTGCTGTCGGATACGCTCGAAGGCTGCGGCCCGGCAGAGCTGCGCGACTGGAATGCGCTGAAGGCAAAGCTGCGCGATGTGCTCTCCGACCATATTTTCCACAAGACAAAGCGCTCCCCGATGATCCTGCCGATCATCATGGAGGTCTGATCCGCGCAGAAAGCGGAAATATAGCGAAAAAGGCGGGTGATATGCATGCAGAGCCAACAGCCGTGGCGGCTGATCTGTTCGGGCGCGATGATGACACTGAGCTGTCTCATCCTGATTCTGATGGCGCACGCACAGTATCACAGCCTGCTGTTCTGGGTTGCTGTGATCCTGTTCCTTGCGGGACTTGGCTGGCTGGTGCTTGAGGTGCTCTCGATCCGGCGGAATACGCTGCGCTATGTCGCAAGAATGAACGCCGCGCTTGCCCGTACCTTGCAGACCGCACCGGATGAAATGCCGGTGCCGCTTGCAGTGGTCGATGCAAGACATGAGATCATCTGGTATAATTCCGCATTTTCATCGCATGTCGCGGGCGGCGGCGAGCTGTTCGGGCTGAAAATGCACACGGTCATCCCGCTGCGTCCGGATGCGATCCGTGACGGCGAGTCCATTGAGATCGGTATGCGCGACCGGCGGTACCGCGTGACGCGCTCCGATTACGAGCGGAAGAACGGACACGCGATCCTGTTCTGCTTTGAGGATATCACGAATTACGTGAATCTGCGGCAGATCTATATGGATACCAGACCGTGCGTGCTGATGATTGTCATTGACAATTATGAGGATCTGTTCAGCGGCACGCGGCAGAGCGAACGTGCGGCGGCGCTGGCATCGCTCGAAGCGCTCTTTGACAAGATGCTCGCAGGCACGGAGAGCGTGTTCTGTCACATGGATGAGGACAGAGTGCTCGTCGTGACGGAAGCGCGGCACTGCCTCGAAATGGAGCGCGCGCATTTTCCGGTTCTGGATGAGGCGCGCAAGATCAAGGTGCGCGGCAGAAGCAGCATGACGCTTTCGATCGGTGTCGGAAGAAGCGGCGAAACACTGGAGCAGAACGAGTTCTTTGCACAGCAGTCGCTGGACATGGCACTGGGACGCGGCGGCGATCAGGCTGCCGTCAAGACCGACAGCGGCTTTACGTTCTACGGCGGCGTTTCGCAGGGCATTGAGCACAAGAGCAAAGCGAAAAACCGCGCAATTGCGAAAGAATTGCTAAAACTGATGATGCGCTGCACCCATGTCTATATCATGGGACACCGCGCAAGCGACCTCGATGCCGTCGGTGCGGCGGTCGGTGTCGCGTATATCGCAGATGAATGCGAGATCCCCTATAATATCGTCATACGAACCGAATCCACAATGGCAAAGCTGCTGACCGACCGCATCGAGGAGGAGATGCCGGGCTGCATGATCCCGCCGGAGACCGCGCGGGCACAGATCCAGCCGGATGACCTGCTCGTGATCGTCGATACGTTCAGCAAGGACATCGTGGAGGATGCCGAGCTTTACCGCATGGCAAAGCATGTGGTCGTCATCGACCACCACCGGCAGATGGTCAATTATCTCGAAAATACGACGCTGAAGCTGCATGATCCGCATGCATCCTCGGCGGCGGAGCTGGTCACGGGCATGATCCAGTATTTCGATTTCCGCGATGAGATGCCGCAGTTCTGTGCGGAAGCGCTCATGTCGGGCATCATGCTGGATACGAAGAATTTTGTCATGCAGACCGGCGTGCATACCTTTGAAGTTGCGGCGTTCCTGCGGGAGCGCGGCGCCGATCCGATCGCGGTCAAGACGCTGTTCGCGGAGTCGCTGGAAGCCTATCAGCACCGCTCCAAGCTGGTCACCGATGCAAAGGTGTTCGGCAGATATGCGATCACGACAGCGACCGAGCAGGTGCCGGATATCCGCATGATCGCGTCGCAGGCAGCCGATGAGCTGCTCGGCGTGGAAGGCGTGGATGCATCCTTTGTGCTGTATCCCGCAGGCGAGCAGATGTGCATTTCGGCACGCTCGCTCGGCAAGGTCAATGTGCAGGTCATTATGGAAAAGCTCGGCGGCGGCGGGCATCAGATCATGGCGGCAACGCAGCGCAGCGATTGTACGCTCGTGCAGCTCTGTGAGATGCTGGTAGCCGTGCTGGAGCAGACAGATGCAGAAGAAGCAGCCGCCGAACAGCAGCAGGAAGAAGAATGATCCTGCATGCTGCGGCAGAAAGGATATCGAAATGAAGGTTATTTTGTTACAGGATGTGAAGGGTACCGGCAAAAAGGGCGAGATCAAGAATGTTTCGGACGGCTACGCCCGCAATTTCCTGATCGGAAAAGGACTTGCCGTTGAGGCGACAAATACGAATCTCAATAAGCTCGAAGGTCAGAAGGCTTCCGCACAGCACAAGATTGACGTTGCAAAGCAGGAAGCGGCAGATCAGGCTGCTAAACTCGAAGGCAAAAAGCTCGTGATCCGCGCAAAGGCAGGTCAGGGCGGCAGACTGTTCGGCGCGGTGACACCGGGCAATGTCGCGGATGAACTGGAAAAGCAGTTCGGCTTTGCGGTTGACAAGCGCAAGCTGACGGTCAGCAGCGAGATGAAGAATGCGGGCGATTACAGCGCGGAAGCAAAGCTGTATGCCGGCATTACGGCAAAATTCACGGTATCGGTGGTGGCGGAAGATGCCTGAAAACAGCTTTTCGGAGCTTCAGGAAGGATTTTCCGAGCGCTCGCTGCCGCACAGCGTTGAAGCGGAGCAGTCCGTGCTCGGTTCCATTCTGCTGGAGCCGGAAATGCTGTCGGTCGCGCTGGAATATATCCGGCCGGAGTCGTTCTATATTGAACAGCACAAGGAACTGTTCCGGCTCATGGTCGCCATGTTCACGACCGGAACACAGGCGGAGCAGATGGACATTGTCGTGGTGCTCAATGAAGCAGTGCGGCAGGGCATCTTTGAAAATGCCGCCGAGGGCAAACGCTATCTGACGAGCCTTGCGGAGAGCGTTCCTTCTGCGGAGAATATTGTCAGCTATTGCAATATTCTTGCGGAAAAATACTGCGCAAGATCGCTTGCAACAGTCGCGCGCGATCTGCTGAAGGAAGTCACAATGGGCACGGAATCCGCACAGACGCTGCTGGATTCCGCCGAACAGCGCATCTACGATATCCGTCAGGGCAGAGATACCCACGGGCTCGTCCCGATCCGCGATGTCATGGTCGATACCTATAAGCATCTCGGCGATATCTCCGGTCCCGACCGCGATAAGTATGTCGGCGCAAAGACCGGCTTTCCGGAGCTCGATTCCGTCACGGGCGGCATGAACAATTCCGACCTCGTGATCCTCGCAGCCCGTCCGGGTATGGGCAAGACCTCGTTTGCGCTGAACCTCGCGACGAATGTGACGCGGCATTCCGGCAGAACGGTCGCGATCTATTCGCTCGAAATGAGTATGGAGCAGCTGGTTTCGCGTATGCTTTCCACAGAGGCGCTGGTCGATTCGCACAAGCTGCGCACCGGCAGGCTGGAGCCGAAGGAATGGGGACGGATCGCGAACAGCGCGGATGTGCTCTCCGGCATGAACATCTTTCTTTCCGAAGCGACCGGCATCACGGTCTCGCAGATGAAAGCGCAGCTGCGGCGCGTCAAGAACCTCGGCATGGTCGTGATCGACTATTTGCAGCTCATGGACGCTCCGCTCAAATCGGATAACCGCGTGCTCGTCATTTCCGATATCACGCGAAATCTCAAGCTGATGGCAAAGGAACTGAATGTGCCGGTGCTGCTGCTCTCGCAGCTGAACCGCGGCGTCGAAAGCCGTACCGACAAGCGCCCGATGATGTCCGATCTCCGTGAATCCGGTTCGATTGAGCAGGACGCGGATATCATCATGTTCCTCTATAACGATTTCTACTACAACCGCGAGAAATCGGCAACGCCGAATATCACGGAATGCATCGTGGCGAAGAACCGTCACGGTGAGACCGCTACGATCAAAATGATCTGGGATGCGCAGTTCACGCGCTTCTCGGCTCCGGAGCGCGGCGAAGCGCCGCCGGCATAATGGCTGCGCTTGCAGAGCGGATCCTGAAAGGACCTGCCGTTCCGCCGGCGGGGATCTGTACGGTCGCATTTTCAGGCGGTGCGGACAGCACGGCATTGCTGCTCTGTCTGCATGATCTGCGGGAACAGCTCGCGCTCGACCTGCGGGCGGTGCATGTACACCACGGCATCCGCGGCGCAGAAGCCGATCGGGATGCTGCATTCTGCGAGGCGCTCTGCCGGAAATTTGCGATCCCGTTTCAGCTGATCCGCGTGGATGTTCCGGCATATGCCAAAGCACAGAAGCTCTCCGAGGAGACTGCCGCACGCCGGCTGCGCTATGAAGCGCTGGAAGCTGCGGCGCCGGAAGGCGTCATCGTCACGGCGCACCATGCGGGTGACCATGCGGAAACTGTGCTCTTTCATCTGATCCGCGGCAGCGGCATGCGCGGACTGCGCGGTATTTTGCCGAAAAACGGCAGGATCCTGCGCCCGATGCTGCATGCGGAAAAATCAGAGATCCTCGGTTTTTTGCAGGCGCGCAGACAGGATTATGTCGAGGACAGCACCAATGCAGCCGATGACAGCAGCCGGAACCGCATCCGGCATGACCTGATGCCGCTGCTGCTGCGGGAGAATCCTGCGGCGCTGCTGCATATTGCGCGCACGGCGGAAATGCTGACAGCAGACGATGCGCTCCTGACCGAACAGGCGGAAGCGATCATCCGCGAAAGCCGTGTGTTCGGCGGACTGCGCGGCATTGCGGCACATCCGGCACCGCTTCGCATGCGGATCTATCTGCATGAGATCGCGGCACTGCCCGTGCATGCGGATCCCTCCTATGAGATGCTGTCCGCGATCGACGCGCTGGTGATGCAGTCGGGCGGCACGCTGACGATCACCGATCAGGTCTATGCAACGGTTCACCGCGGGCTGCTCTATATCCGCGCGGAACAGCCTGTCCTCACGGGCGAGCATCCGCTCCGGATCGGCGAAAACCCGCTGATCTGCGGAAAAATCTGCACCGCAGAGCTGACCGATGCAGACGCAATATCACGAAATCCTCACAAAGCAGACACAAAGTCTACGTTGGATTTTGATAAAATAATAGGAACACCGTATTTCCGGCAGTGGTGCAATGCGGATACGATCCGGCTGCCCGCGCGCGATTTCAGCAGCTCGCTGAAAAAGTGCATTCAGGCGGCAGTCCCCGCGCCGGAACGGAAATATCTCTATGCGCTCTATGACCGGCAGGGCTGCATTTACTGCGAGCATGTCGGGATTGCAGCGCGTGTCAGACCGGATGCGGACAGCCGCCGCTTCCTGACACTGCGCATATCATCCGCGGCTGAAACAGACAGTACAACAAACAAAAAGGAGTGAATGTTACTTGGGCAAAAATCGTGGACTGCTGACCTATGTCATTATCGCGCTGATCTTTATCTTAGCGATCTGGTTTCTGATGCCGTCGCTGGCAAGCAATCAGCATACCGTGAAGTATTCCGATATCATGGCGTATTTCGATGAGTACAAGGTCACGGAGTATACGCTGGATCTCGGAAGCGGTGAGCTGAAGTATAAACTGACGGACGATCCGAAGACGCATACCTATGAGGTGCCGAATGTCACGCTGTTTCTTCAGGATACCGAAAACTACCGCGAAAACTACAACAAGAATCACAAGGGACATGAGCTGACGCAGGACTATTTCAAGGTCACGGATAATTCGTGGCTGCTGACGGTCGTGCCGACTGCGCTGCTGATGCTGATGGCGATTGTGCTGTTTGTGGTGATGTTCCGGCAGGCAAACGGCGGCGGCAAGATCAATTCGTTCGGAAAAGCGAATATCAAGGCGGCGACCGGATCTGCGAAAAAGGCGACCTTTGCCGACGTTGCCGGTGCGGATGAGGAAAAAGCGGAAATGGCGGAAGTCGTGGACTTCCTGAAAAATCCGAAGAAGTTTGAGGATATCGGCGCCCGCATCCCGCGCGGCATTCTGCTGCTCGGCCCCCCCGGTACCGGTAAAACGCTGCTTGCAAGAGCTGTTGCAGGTGAGGCAGGCGTGCCGTTCTTCCCGATCTCCGGTTCGGACTTCGTGGAGATGTTCGTCGGTGTCGGTGCGAGCCGTGTGCGTGACCTGTTCGAGCAGGCGAAGAAGCATGCACCGTCGATCGTGTTCATCGACGAGATTGACGCGGTCGGCAGACACAGAGGTTCCGGTCTCGGCGGCGGTCACGATGAGCGCGAGCAGACCTTGAACCAGCTGCTCGTCGAAATGGACGGCTTTACCGATAAGGAAAGCGTCATTGTCATTGCGGCAACGAACCGCCGCGATATTCTCGATCCGGCGCTGCTGCGTCCGGGCAGATTCGACCGTCAGATCACGGTCAATTACCCCGACGTCAAGGGCAGAGAGGAGATTCTCAAAGTCCACAAGGGCAAGAAGCCGATCGGTCCGGATGTCGATTTCCATGAGCTTGCCAAGGATACGCAGGGCTTCACCGGTGCAGACCTCGAAAATCTGCTGAATGAGGCTGCGATCCTCGCGGCAAGAGCAGAACGCAAGGCGATCATTGCTGCGGATATCGAAGAAGCGACCATGAAGGTGCTCTCCGGTCCGGAGAAGAAATCCCACATTCCGACGGCGAGTGACAAGAAGATCACGGCGTTCCACGAAGCAGGTCATGCGGTCACGGCATATCACCTCAAAACACAGGATCGCGTGCAGCAGGTCAGCGTTGTGCCGAGAGGCATGGCTGCCGGCATGACATGGACGCGTCCCGATACCGAAGACAGCCACATGAGCAAGACGAAGCTGCTCGAAACGATCGTCATGATGATGGGCGGCAGAGCCGGCGAAGCGACTGCGCTGGACGATATCTGCACGGGTGCTTCCAATGACATTGAGCGCGCAACCAAGCTTGCAAAGAACATGGTCACGCGCTGGGGACTTTCCGAGGAGCTCGGACCGGTTGCATACGGCTCGGAGAATGACGAGGTGTTCCTCGGCAGAGACTACGGGCATGTGCGGGATTATTCCGATGAGGTTGCTGCCCGCATTGATGCAGAGGTGCGCCGGATCGTTGAGGAAGGCTATGAGCGTGCGCTTGCGATCCTGCGCGAGCACCGCGATCAGCTGGATGCGCTCGCGAATTTCCTGCTCGAATACGAGAAGGTCAACGAGAAGGAATTTTTGCAGATCATGTCCGGCGAGCTGACAGTCGAAAGCCGCAGGGCTGAGGAAGCCGTGAAAGCGGCGGAAGCGCCCGCTGCGGATCCGGCGGAAAGCGGCATTTTTGAGGCAACGGAGCCTGCTGAGGCTGCGGCGCCGACAGATGCGCAGGAACCGGAAAAACCGGCAGAAGAATAAAACAGAACGGCATCTCCGCACGCGGGGGTGCCGTTTTTCGCAGAGCCCCGCACAACGCATCCGGCGGAAAGCCCCAGCGGGCATTTCCCTTCGGGAGCCGACAGCGCGGCTCTACTCCGTACTGTTCCAAAATTTTTTTCGTTCCGCTGTGACGCATTCCCTCTGTTTGTCGTCAGTATAGGCAGAGAGGTCATTCTCACCGCAGCGGTCTATTCTATCGACAGGAAGTGAAGCTATGCAAATATTGGAAGACAGCGAGATCATTGCGCTGTTCCGGCAGCGCAGTCAGGATGCGATCAGCGCCGCCCAGCATAAATACGGCGCACTCTGCATCAATATGGCGGCAAACCTCACCGGCAGCCGGCAGGACGCCGAGGAATGTCTCAATGATGCGCTGCTGCGCCTCTGGGACAGCATTCCGCCCAATATGCCCGAAAGCCTCGGCGGCTACCTCATGACGGTCTGCCGGCGGCTCGCGCTCGATTGCAGAAAATCGAAAATGCGCGAAAAACGCGGCAGCGGTCAGGCGGAGCTCGCCTTCGAGGAGCTCGCCGGCTGCATCGCATCGCCCGATCAGCCCGAAGCGCAGTTCGATCAGCGTGCCTTGCAAAGCGCGATCTCCGCATTTCTCGATCAGCAGCCCGCAGAGGCAAGAGTCATGTTTCTGCTGCGGTACTGGTCCTGCCTTTCCGTACAGGAAGTCGCCGATGAATGCGGCGCGGGCGTCAGCAAGGTGAAGATGACGCTGCTGCGTACCCGCAACAAGTTAAAGGAGCATCTGGAACAGGAGGGATACCTTTGAACGAACAGGATTTTTTCGACCTCATGAGCGGTATGTCCGAACGGCAGATCGGTGAAGCCGCTGAATGGAAATATAAACACCCCGCAGAGCAGGACAGCAGCAGCGAGATCAATGCGATCCTTTCGCAGAATCCCCTGCTGAACCCGCTCGCCGATACCAAAAAAACAGAACCGCATTCCGCCGCAGAGACCGAAGCCGTCCCGCAGACGCCGCCGGTGCAGAGCAAGCCGCAGTCCCGCTTCATCCGGCATTCTGCGGTCGGTGTCGCCGCTGTCGCTGCCGCATTCGCACTCGCGATCGGCGGACTGGCATGGAAGCTGCGCAGCGATAACCCCGAAGTCAGTGACATGACACCCGGCATCAGCATCACCAGCACTTCCGAAGCCGTTACCTCGGCGCCCGCCGGCGAATCGCTCTCTGCCGCAGAATCGTCCACGACTGCGCCGGCAATCGGGGAAACGCTCCCCGCCGCCGTTGATCCGGATGCGTATTCCATTGATCAAACCGTCACCGAACCGGATATGCTCACGCAGGCGGATGATTCCGTACAGGCAGGCGAGCCGAATTTCCTCGGCGGAACCGGTTCGCTCCGCACGATCGTCAATGAAGATTTCTACACAATCCTCGAAGATGACATGTTCTGGTACTTCAACGGCACCATGCGCATCAGCAAAGCACAGCGCGATGAACACGGCGTTGCCGTTTCCGAGCTGCTCTGCCAGAATGCCGGCTGCGCGCACAATGATCCGGAAACCTGTCTTGTGGCAAGGTGCAGCAATGCGAATCTGTTCGGAACCGGCGACAAGATCTTCCAGATGAGTCAGACTGTGGAGCACAATGCCGATCAGTTCACGTTCTCCCGTCTGTTTTCCGACGGCAGCGAGCATGACATGTGCGCCTTCATGATCGACAGGGATGAGAACGATGTCGGCAGCTATACGTATTACAGATCCGCAGCGGTCATACCGGAGCTCAATGCGGTCTTCGCAGAGCTCGAACAATGCAGGACGCTTGAAAACGGTTCCACTCAGAGTCAGCCGATCCAGGCGGTGATGCGCCTCAGCGACAACGGCATCTCTTTTCTGCAGCTTGAACTGAATCTCCCGCGGGAGAGAATGTTCGGCGTTCCTGTGATGCAAAGCGATCCGGAATCCGGTCTGATCTGGTTCCTCACCGATTCGTCGATCATGCATGAGAAAAATTACGGCTATTACTATCACGCGAAGATCGTGACGGTCGATCCGAAGACGGGCGAGGTCGTCACACGGCTCGAAAATGCGGATATCCTCGACTGGTTCGTTGCAGACGGAAAGCTTTACTATCTGGAGCCGGATGACCAAAAGCTGGCTTCCCGCATATGCTGCTTTGATCCGGATAACGGCAGCGAATCCGCAAGCGGCAATCTGGTCTCCTTCTCCTGCTGTGAGGGCACGGTCTATGGCGTCAAGCTGGTCTCTGTCGGCAAGGATTCGATCATCAGATTCCCGCTCGGAACGGATCTGTCCGCGGCAGAGACCGTGACTGAAACAAATAATCTGCTCGCGTCAGTCGCAGAAGTCACGGATCCGAACCGCATCCTCTATCTCTCGGACAGCGGTGTTGCGTATCTCCATATCGACGGACAAGGCGATATCCAGCTGCCGTAACGAACGGGAATATCCCCCGAAAAACATGCAAAAGCGCACTGCCGGAAAAAAACGGCGGTGCGCCTGCTTTTTCTGTCAATTTTGCTCTTGACAAATCCGGAAAAACATATTATAATGAGAGATAAGAAATGCGATGAAGGGAAAGAAACGCCGGATGCGCGTCTTGCAGAGAGCTGCCGCTTTGCTGAAAGGCAGTATTCGCCGCCGGTCATAAGTCCTCCCAGAGCAGTCAGGCTGAACATGCAGATTTCTGCGTCACTAGGTCTGAACGGGTTCTCCCGTCACAGAGAAGTGCGTTTGTGACGCACATGAGCGGGCGTATCTGATACGTCAAAAAGAGTGGTACCGCGGAGTATATTGATTCTTCGTCTCTTTCCTGCCGATTTTTTGCGCATGAAAGGGGCTTTTTTATTTTCCGCTGCATGCGCATGACAACGAACCGAAAAGGAGATGACGTTCCATGAAAATCTCAGGTGCAAAAATTGTCGTTGAGACGCTGATCGAGCAGGGCTGCGATACCCTGTTCGGCTATCCGGGCGGACAGGTCATCAACCTGTTCGATGAGCTCTATCTCAACCGCGACCGCATCCGCCACATCCTCACCGCACATGAGCAGGGCGCTGCACATGCTGCGGACGGCTATGCAAGGGCAACCGGCAGAGTCGGCGTGGTCATTGCGACTTCCGGTCCCGGTGCGACAAATCTTGTCACCGGCATTGCAACTGCCTATCTCGACTCCGTTCCGATGGTCGCGATCACCGGTAATGTGCCGTGCAGCCTGATCGGACGCGACAGCTTTCAGGAAGTCGATATCGTCGGCGTCAGCATGCCGGTCACAAAGCATAATTTCATCGTCAAAAATATTGCGGAGCTCGCTGATACGATCCGCGAGGCATTCCGCATTGCAAAATCCGGCAGACCGGGACCTGTGCTGATCGACATTCCGAAGGATGTGCAGACCGCGCTCTGCGAATTTACACCATGTCCCGAACCGGTCGAGGCGGTGCCCATGAAGCTTGCTTCCGAACACCGGCTCGACAAGGCTGCCGAAATGATCGCGCAGGCGGAACGCCCGTATATCTACTTCGGCGGCGGCGTGATCTCCGGTGATGCTTCTGCCGAGATCATCGCGCTTGCGGAGAAAATTGACGCGCCGATGGGCTGCTCCCTCATGGGGCTTTCCGCCGTGCCGTCCGATCATCCGAAATTCCTCGGCATGCAGGGCATGCACGGGCATTATGCCGCATCCGTTGCAGAGGACGAGGCGGATCTTGTCATCGCGCTCGGCGCAAGATTCAGCGACCGCGCAACCGGCAAGAAAGAACGCTTCGCAAAGAATTTCAGCATCATCCATATTGATATAGACGGCGCAGAGCTGAACAAGAATATCCCCGCACAGCTCACAATCCGCGGCGACATCAAGGATGCCGTCCGCCGGCTGACGGAGCGTACTGCGGCAAAGACGCATCCGGACTGGAACAAACGCATTGCGGAGCTCCGCGCAGAGGAAGCTGCCCGCACGGAGCACTCGCATCAGGCTGTCCGCGAAAAGGACTGCGATGCCTGCGCTGCGCCCTGCGATAAAACCGGAATCCCCGCAGAACAGCGGCTCAATCATTTCACCATTGTCGATGCCGTCAGCGCGGCAGCGCCCGCAGATGCCGTCATCGTCACGGATGTCGGACAGCATCAGATGTGGGCTGCACAGCGCTATCCGCTGAAAGCACCGCGCACGTTCCTCACGAGCGGCGGTCTCGGCACAATGGGCTACGGGCTCGGCGCGGCGATCGGTGCCAATACGGCAACCGGAAAGCGCGCGATCCTCTTTACCGGCGACGGCAGCTTCGGCATGAACCTC
This sequence comes from Clostridiales bacterium Firm_04, assembly GCA_001603005.1. Classification (GTDB taxonomy): domain Bacteria; phylum Bacillota; class Clostridia; order Oscillospirales; family Ruminococcaceae; genus Firm-04. The sequence goes on along the minus strand of LVAJ01000033.1, from coordinate 15,482 downwards.
ACCGAGCTTGCAACCGCTGTCACCGAACAGACCGACGTCACCGTCATCATCATGAACAACGGCGTGCTCGGCATGGTGCGGCAGTGGCAGACGCTGTTCTTCGATAAACATTATTCCAATACGACACTGAACCGCAAAACGGATTTCGTCAAGGTCGCAGAGGGCTTCGGCGCAAAGGCTGCAAGAGCTGCAAATCTTGCGGAATTGCAGGCTGCACTCGATGCTGCCAATGCACAGCACGGTCCGTTCGTCATCGACTGCATCATGGACTGCGATGAATTTGTGCTCCCGATGCTGCCGCCCGGCGGTTCCATTGACGACATCATTACCGAGATCAAGTGAGGTGAACAGCATGGAAAAGCAATATGTCATCGGCGTGCTGGTCTCGAATATTTCGGGCGTCCTGTCCCGCGTTTCCGGCATGTTTACGCGCCGCGGCTTCAACATTGACAGCCTGACCGTCGGGGAAACCGAAAATGCAGGCGTTTCCCGCATTACCGTTGCCTTCCACGGCGACGAGGATATCAAGGAGCGCATTCTGACACAGCTCGAAAAGCTGCATGATGTCCGCGAAGTCGAGGTGCTCGACAAGCACGAGACCGTCGTGCGCGAGCTGCTGCTCCTGAAGGTGCGCAATACCGCGGAGACACGGCAGGATATCATGGCGGCGGTCGAGATCTTCCGCTCCAAGATCGTCGATTATTCCACAACGGCGCTCGTCTGCGAGCTGACCGGCGAGACCTCGAAGATCGACGCGTTCATCGACCTCATGAAAACCTACGGCATCATGGAGATGTGCCGCACCGGTATCGTTGCGATCGAGCGCGGCGAAAACTGTCTCAAAACTGCGGTGAAATAACCCCGCATCCCCCAAAATGTCTATAATTGCCGATCTCCGGCAATTACATATTTCCATTCACATTTTTATATTTTATAAAGGAGTGTTGTTACTATGGAACAGACTGCAAGAGTATTTTATGAGCAGGACTGCGATCTTTCTCTGCTTTACGGAAAGACGATCGCTGTCATCGGCTACGGCAGCCAGGGACACGCACATGCACTGAATGCAAAGGAATCCCTCGGCGATAAGGGCAGAGTCATCATCGGTCTTTACAAGGGCTCGAAGTCCTGGGACAAGGCTGTGAAGCAGGGCTTTGAGGTCTTCACCGCTGCGGAAGCTGCAAAGCAGGCTGACATCATCATGATCCTCATCAACGATGAGAAGCAGGCAAAGCTCTATAAGCAGGACATTGAGCCGAACCTCGAAGCAGGCAATATGCTCATGTTCGCACACGGCTTCAACATCCACTTCGGCTGCATCGTTCCGCCGGCAGACGTCGATGTCACGATGATCGCACCGAAGGGACCGGGACACACTGTCCGTTCCGAGTATCAGGCAGGCAAGGGCGTTCCGTGCCTCGTCGCGGTGCATCAGGATGCAACCGGCAAGGCGAAGGATCTCGCACTCGCTTACGGTCTGGCGATCGGCGGCGCGCGTGCAGGCGTGCTGGAGACCACCTTCCGCACCGAGACCGAGACCGACCTGTTCGGTGAGCAGGCTGTGCTCTGCGGCGGTGTCTGCGCACTGATGCAGGCAGGCTTCGAGACACTCGTCGAGGCTGGCTATGATCCGAGAAATGCTTACTTCGAGTGCATCCATGAGATGAAGCTGATCGTTGACCTGATCTATCAGAGCGGCTTCGCCGGCATGAGATACTCCATTTCCAATACCGCTGAATACGGTGACTACACTTCCGGCCCGAAGGTCATCACCGAGGATACCAAGAAGGCAATGAAGCAGATCCTCAAGAACATTCAGGACGGCACCTTCGCAAAGGACTTCCTGCTCGATATGTCCGACGCAGGCGGTCAGGTGCACTTCAAGGCAATGCGCAAGCTCGCTGCTGAGCATCCGGCTGAGAAGGTCGGCGCGGAGATCCGCAAGCTCTACAGCTGGAGCGATGAGGATAAGCTCATCAACAACTGATCCGCATAATCATTCAGTCATCGGAAATGGGCTCCGCCCAAACCTGCCGGCGCATTCTGACGCCGGACTCCCGTTTCGGTCCGGAGAGGTTTGGCGCGGAGCCCTTCTGCAAAAGGAGAATCTGATATGCAGTCATTTCGCGAACAATGGAACCGGTACTCTGCACTCGAAAAAAATGCGACCGTCCTTTCGCTGACCGCGTCCGCCGGCGTGCTGCTCTCCGCAGTGCTGACGCTTGCCGGCGTGCTGCGGCACAATGCGCTGACCGGGCTGCTCGGTGCGATCGCACTGCTCTGCTACGGCATTCTGCAATGGAAAAAGCACAGGATCCTCGGCGTTCTGCTCTGGATCGCGGCGCTGTTTGCGCTCTATACCGCAGCGGAGACCTTCTGCTGGGAACAGTTCGGCATCTACATCGGGGAATGGCATCAGGTTTTCTAAGAAACCGCTGAATCAATCGGTATCTCCGATGGATTAGAAACGGGGCGCTGCCCCATACCCCGCCAAAGGGACACGGATCCCTTTGGAATCCCATTTTTGGAATAATAAAGTAAATATGTGTTTTTCTATCTACAACACAAAAAGGGATTCTGAATGGCTGGCAGCCCTCATTATAAATCCGTCGGAAACACTTTCATCAGCGGATCCCGAAACATCATTCACAGACTGCGTCCGCTTGACGGACGGAAACAGAGGTAACAAAAATGAACGGAAATTTTTTCTGCGAGGGCGTGGATAAGGCGGCACAGCGCTCCCTGTTCAACGCGCTCGGTCATACCAAAGAGGAGATGCGCCGCCCGCTCGTCGGCATCGTGTCCTCTTATAACGAGATCGTGCCCGGTCATATGAACATCGACAAGATCGTGGAAGCGGTCAAGCTCGGCGTTGCAATGGCAGGCGGTACACCGGCAGTCTTTCCGGCAATCGCGGTCTGTGACGGCATCGCGATGGGACACAAGGGCATGAAATATTCCCTCGTCACACGCGATCTGATCGCGGATTCGACCGAATGCATGGCGCTGGCACATCATTTCGATGCGCTTGTCATGGTGCCGAACTGCGATAAGAATGTGCCCGGTCTGCTCATGGCGGCGGCGCGCATCAATGTCCCGACGATCTTCGTCAGCGGCGGCCCGATGCTCGCGGGACATGTCAAGGGCAAAAAGACCTCGCTTTCCAGCATGTTTGAGGCTGTCGGCGCGTTCACTGCCGGCAGAATGACCGCAGAGGACGTCGAGGAGTTTGAAAACCACGCATGTCCGACTTGCGGCTCCTGCTCCGGCATGTACACCGCAAATTCCATGAACTGCCTGACCGAAGTGCTCGGCATGGGACTGCGCGGAAACGGCACGATCCCTGCGGTGTACTCCGACCGCATCAAGCTCGCAAAGCTCGCCGGCATGCAGGTCATGGAGCTCTGGCGGCAGAATATCCGTCCGCTCGATATCATGACCGAAAAGGCGTTCCATAATGCCCTGACCGCCGATATGGCGCTCGGATGCTCCACAAACAGCATGCTGCATCTGCCGGCGATCGCCAATGAATGCGGCGTGAAGATCAATCTCGATATCGCAAACGAGATCAGCGCAAAAACGCCGAATCTCTGTCACCTCGCACCGGCTGGCCACACCTATATGGAAGACCTGAACGAAGCGGGCGGCGTCTACGCGGTGCTCAATGAGCTCAACAAGAAGGGGCTCATCCACACCGACTGCCTGACCGTCACCGGCAAGACCGTCGGCGAGAACATTGCAGGCTGCGTCAACCGGAATCCGGAGATCATCCGCCCGATCGACAATCCGTACAGCGAGACCGGCGGCATCGCGGTGCTACGCGGCAACCTCGCGCCGGATTCCTGCGTGGTCAAGCGCAGTGCCGTTGCACCGGAAATGCTCGTGCACAAAGGTCCGGCGCGCGTCTTTGACAGCGAGGAAGACGCGATCAAGGTCATCTATGAGGGCGGCATCAAGGCGGGCGATGTGGTCGTCATCCGCTATGAGGGACCTGCGGGCGGTCCGGGCATGCGCGAAATGCTCTCCCCGACCTCGGCAATCGCCGGCGCGGGACTCGATAAGGACGTCGCGCTCATCACCGACGGCAGATTCTCCGGCGCGACCAGAGGCGCTGCGATCGGTCATATCTCGCCGGAAGCCGTCAACGGCGGCACCATTGCCTATGTCAAGGACGGCGATATCATTTCCATTGATATCCCGAATTATTCGATCACGCTGGAAGTCTCCGACGAGGAGCTCGCAGAGCGCAGAAAGACCATGCCGATCAAGCGCAAAGATCATATCACCGGCTATCTCAAGCGCTATGCCGCAATGGTTTCCAGCGCGGATACCGGCGCGATCATCAACAAATAAACCGGCACATTGACGCACTTACGCACTGTCCGGACGGAGAAATGCTATGGGAAGAAATAAGAAATTACAGGAAATCGACCTCTCGCTCAATTCGCTGGTGGTCTTTCGCAAGCTGCTGACGCATGAGGTCATTCTGCCGCTGCGCGCGCTGCTCGATACCGAGGCAATGGATCCGATGATCCAGCTGCGTCAGTATACGGAATTTATCTCGCGGCTCTATGCGCGGAGCACAAACCTCACGGAGTATATCTTTCAGCTGATCTGCGAGGACGATAATTTCTATGTCAGAGCTGTTGCGCGCGGCGAGCAGGTCGATGAAATGCTCGAAGCCTGCGTGCAGAATGAGCTTGCGATCCTGCAAAGACTGGCACGTATCCGTCCGCAGGAGCTGCAAAAAGAGGTCTCCTATTACGGCGTGCTGCCGGAATGGAAAACCTCGAACCTCGATTTCGGTGCGGAGTATCATGCGAGACTGCGCGAGATCGGCAAATACGGCTACGGGCTGTTCGCGCCGAACCCCATGTTCATCATCCGCGATGAACGCATCGTGCCCGTGCAGTATCCCGATCCGGTGCGGCTCTCCGAGCTGTTCGGCTATGAACGCGAACGGCAGGAAGTCATCGACAACACCCTCGCGCTGCTCCGCGGAAAACGTGCGCAGAATGTGCTGCTTTACGGCGATGCCGGTACGGGCAAATCCACGACCGTCAAGGCGATCGTCAATGAATATTTCGATCAGGGGCTCCGGCTCATTCAGGTGAACAAAGAGCAGCTGCCCATGCTGCCGGAGATCATGGATCAGATCCACGATCATCCGCTGAAATTCATCCTGTTCGTCGATGACCTGACCTTTGCTGCCGGCGACAGCAGCTTCGGGACGCTGAAAGCAACGCTCGAAGGCTCTGTTTCCGCGCGCGCCGAAAATGCCGTGATCTATGCGACCAGCAACCGCCGCCACATCGTCAAGGAGACCTTCTCCGACCGCGAGGGCGATGAGGTGCACCGCAATGATACCCTGCAGGAGCTCGGCTCTCTGTCGGCACGCTTCGGACTGCGCGTCAGCTTCATGAAGCCGGAAAAGAAAGCCTATCTCGAATTTGCACAGCAGCTCGCGGAGAGCAAGGGGCTCAGAACCGATCCCGAAACGCTCGCGCTGAAGGCGGAACAGTTCGCCCTGCGCAGCGGCGGACGCTCCCCCAGAACCGCAAAGCAGCTGATCGAGCTGCTCGCTGCCGAGGAAGATCATACATAAAAACAGCCTCTCTGCTGCTCCGGACGGAACACAGAGAGGCTGCTGCGTTATCAGATCGCGGGGAACTGAATATTCTTGTACTTCCGGATCTTTTCTGCCACGATCGCGTGATTCTCCGGATTCATGAAGAAGCCGCCCTGCGTATCCGCGATCTCATCGCAGTGGACGCCGCGTCCCTCCTCCGAGGTGCGGTCGCGCTCCAGACCGTTCGCTGCGATCACAAACTTCCATTTGCCGTCATCCGTCTTGACGAGGTCGCCGCCGGCGCCGCAGACTGCACACTCGATCGGATACTGCAAACCGCGCCACTGCGGTTCGCCGAGACACAGGCAATTGCTGTGGCAGTTCGGGCACCAGCCTGCATCCGGCTCACCCAGCCACTTGCGCTCCTCCGCCGGCGTGTTCAGCGATTTCATGATGTTCTCGCCGATCTCTCTTGCACGCGCGATCTTCTCATCATGCAGCAGCACATGCGCCGGTGCCGGCACCATCGTCGCCATGTACATATCAATGATCTTGAAGCTGTTGGAGAAGGTCGCCGCCTGCATGCATTCCAGCGCCATCGACTGCCACGAACGCGTCGAGCCGCCGACTGCGATCAGCGCACCGATGCGGTTCCGCGGCTTGATCGCGCCGATCTTCGTCAGAAACGCAGTCTCATAGGCGAGGTTTCTGTGCATAAACTTGAGGAACAAAGAGGACGGCATCAGCGCATAGGTCGGTGCCGAAAAGATGACGGCGTCCTGATCGAGCAGCACTTCCATGATCTTCTTTTTGTCATCCTTCGCATCCAGCGCACAGCCGGTATATTTGCCCATGGACATGCCCATGGTACATGCGGTACATCCGGTGCAGTCGAGCAGCTCATAATCTTTCAGGTTGATCATGGTGATCTCTGCACCCTGCTCCTGACATGCCAGAAGCGCTTCCTTCAAAAGAATCTCGCAATTGCTGTCCTTTCTGCCTGCTGTTACGCCCATTACTTTGAATCCCATTGTGATGACTCCTTACATGATAGATTTGACTGCAATAGTTCAGACAGTCATAATTTGATTCTATCACATTTCCTCAAAGAATGCAACGAATTTTTCAAAATACGCAATATATGACAAGTGAGGAGCAGAATATCATAAAAAATCCCTTTCCGCCCACAGACGAAAAGGGATTTTGTTATGAATTGGAAGCGGCTGCCTGCTTTGCGGCTTTGCGGGCTGCCTTTTCGGCTTTCTTCTGCCGTTTGCATGCCGGCTTGAACGCGTCATACGCCGCGCAGTACGCCTGATACACGCGGTCGGCGGTCTCCGGATCGCAGCGGTCGGCATAGACCGTCTGTTCAAAGCCCGCCAGCAGATCTGCAAGATCCACGCCGAGGAATCCGCTCTGCTTTTCACAGAGCACCCGCGCCGTTTCTGCCGGATCCGCCTGCCACTGCTTCCGCAGGCGCGCAAATGCCTCCTGCACTGCCTGTGCATTCCGCAGCTTGCGGAATCTGCGGCGGAACAGCTTCTCGCGCAGCAGCGGGATCAGCTTGAACACGAGCAGCAAGACCAGCAGCGCGGCTGCAAACAGAATCAGTCCGGAGAATTGCAGCGACGCAAGCACATGATTCTTCGAGCTGCCGGATTCCAGCAGATTGCCTGCCGTCGCATCCAGCATCATCCAGCCGTATGCCGGAATATAGACCTCTGTGAACGCATGCCCGTGGTCGGTCGTGATGACATAATCCCACTCCGATCCGCCGACGATGCGGTCATCGGACTCGGACATCGAATAGCCCTCGACATAGCGCGTGATCAGTCCGACCGAACGGCACATCTCCGCCATCGCGCTCGCAAACTGATAGCAGACGCCGGTCTTGTTCTGGAACAGGAAGGTCTGCACATTGTCCGCATCGGTGATCGGGAATGTCAGCGAATAGAGGTATTCGCCGCTGAACCGCAGATGATTGCGGATCGCCATTGCCTTTTCATAGTCGGAATCCAGCCCCGCTGTCAGCGATTCGGCAAGCTGCCGCACCTGCAGCGGCGTGTGCGATTTCACGCTGTGCGCATATTCCTGCGCCGAATAAAGGCTCATGCGCGCAAGCCTTGCCTGCTGCGCATCCAGTCCGGCATTCTCTGCGGCATACAGCAGCTCCGGCACAAATTCTTCCCACTGCGCGAGATCAAATGCGGTGAGCAGCTGCTTTTCCGCTTCTGTTTCCGCGAACTGCGGGCTGAGATAGCTGAGTGAATATTCCCCGCGGCTGCCCGGTGCGGCGCGGTAGCTGAACAGCACCTCGCTCTGATTCTGGAAGATCGGATATTTGCCGGAATTACTCGGCGAGCGGAACAGATTCGCCGTAACCTGCTGCACCTGCATCGGTGCGGGATAGATATTGTAATTCGAGGACGCCGCTTCGACCGTCAGCCGATGATAAAAGCTGTTCAGATCTGGGACCTCGGCGCTGAGGCGCTGCAAGCCCCATTTTGCGGCAAATGCCGGATCCGCTTTCGCGGTCTGCCGGATCAGTTCGGAAAGCTTTGCCGCATCCGGTTCATGCGCGACCGTCCGGAATCCGTCCATGTCATAATAATCCACCGAATCCTGAACCGGCGGCATGTCATACGCCGACGCCGTCCACGAATCGGAATCGTAATGATAATCGGTCAGCGTGCGGACGCGCAGATTCAGATTTTCGTCCGCTCTGGTATGATACAGCGCACGGGAATAGGTCTGCTCGGAATAACTTCCGCCGTCCGAGGTATCCGTGAAGCCCTCGATCGCGTCCATGAGATAATCCGTCAGCCACGTAACATTCAGCGCATTGTCCAGATAGGCACGGTCTGCCGTGACCGCGGGCTTCGGGATCACCAGCACCAGAATGATCGACGCGGCAAGGAAGATGCCGGTCGCCCTGAAAAATGCAGCGTCCAGAAATTCCGGCTTCACTTTTGCATAGGGCGACTGCTTCGGCGGCATTTTCAGCCGGCTCTCCGCATTCGGCGCATATTGCTGCGAAACATCCGGATCCTCTGCATGCGCCTGCCGGCAGTAGACCATGACTGCAAAATAACAGACCAGCAGAATGATGATCGACGGGATCGGCATGGTCTCATTTTCCTTTGCATAGATCGCAAACGGAAAGATCATGACCACAAAGGACATCAGCACGCGGTACCGCACCAGCGTAAAGTAGTACGCGACCGACGCGATGAAAAACGTGAACAGCAGGAACAGCCCGAGCGTATAGCCGAGATAATTCGTCACAAGGACAGACTGCGGCGTCAGGAACCAGATCAGGAAATCCAGCCGCAGACTCTGATCGTCCGGCGCAAAGACCGGCGCGTTATTCCCCAGCCAGATCATCAGGAACGATACCGCAAGAAACACCGCACCGGTCACGCAATAGATCAGACCGCCGAGCAGCCGGTGCTTTTTCATATAGTCAAACAGACGGAACAGCGGCGTTTGCAGCAGCAGCGAGAGCAGGATCCACAGGACGGTCAGTGTCGGCGCATAGTGATAAAAAATGCCGGAAACGATCGTCACGCTGAACAGCAGCGGGATGCGCCGCGCCTGAAGCAGCCACTTCAGAAACGGAAAGCGTTCCGTCACGGAAGCAAAGGTCATATCGGGTTCACCACCTGTATGAGAAGAAATCGCAGCATCAGCCCTCGCCGCCCGCCTGCACCAGATTGCGGTCCGGCGTCACGAGCCAGAGCGATGCATTTTTCGGAACAGCACTGCCTGCGGCGTCCTGCTCCGGCACAATGAGATACAGCAGATTCGGATACTGCTCCAGCGCGGCTGCCGTTTCCGCAGAGGCATCCGCAGTGATGTACAGCAGCACGCTTCCGCCGCTCTGCTGCAAATCGGGCGGCAGCACGGACATCCCCGCAAGCGACTGTGCCGGACGGAATCCGCCGCGCAGCAGCGTCACCGCTTCGACGGCAAGCTGCTCGCCGTCGTCGATCGAAATGCTGCTCCATTCGGTATGCAGATCCGCATAGCAGAGCTGACAGGGATAACCGTATTTCGCGCACAGCATGAGGAATCCGAGCGCCGTTTCGATCAGCTGTTCCTCGCGCGCCAGCACTTCCTGCATCGGGAGCGAATCTGTCCGGCGGCGGAAATCCAGCACGACCGAAAGCCTTGCCAGCGCGATCGGTTCATCCTGCCGTACCATGAGATGCCGGCGCTTTGAGGACAGCTTCCAGTTGATGCGCTTGAGCGAATCGCCGGGGATATAGTCGCGGTGCTCGTAGCCGGGCATTGCGGATGCGGAATGATTCGGTGTCGATTCGGTCTCCTCGTCCGCCGCGGCAACTGCCGTGGAGACAGAGCGGAACAGCGTGCTGTTCGTTTTCAGCTCCGGAATTTCCGGTGTAATGAGCAATTCCGCGCGCTTTTCCTGCGGGACGCGGAACCGGAACATTGCGAGATAATCGCCGAGCCGGATCTCATTGAGCGTCACGGCGCCGCAGCCGCAGAACTGCGTTTTCAGCCGGAACTGATACTCCGCGGTGCGCGATATGCCCATCGAAAGGCAGACCTGCAGCGTATCCGGCGTCAGCTGTGTGCGGCGCAGATACTTCCATTTCTTCATTGCGCTGCGATACCGCATGGAACTGCCGGCGCCCTGCAGCGGCTTATCCGGCAGCGGATTTGCCTGCGGATTGACCGGCAGAAAATGCGCATCCGCATGCAGCTGCAAACGCAGAAACGGCAGCGGCAGCGGCGTATTTTTCTTCAGCCGGATCACCGCGGAAACATCTCTCTGCTTTGCGGCGGTATCCGGCAGGATCAGTTCGATTTGCAGCGAGCGTTTGACCAGCCATGTCATCACGCCGGAGATCACCGGCATCAGCAGCAGAAAGCTCAGCATCATGACGCCGATCTGACCGTCCATGTACAGCATGAACACGACTGCGATCAAAATCGCGCAGAGATACCCGACCGTCATCGTCCGGTTTCCATCGGCACCGGCACGGCAGCCAGCACATCCGCGATCACGCTGCGGGAATCGCCGTGCTGCGATTTGCCCTTCGGCGAGAGGATCAGGCGGTGTGCCAGAACACTTTCCGCCATGACCTTGACGTCATCCGGCAGCACATATTCTCTGCCGGAGAGGAACGCATTTGCCTTTGCCGCTTTATACAGCGCGATCGAGCCGCGGGGCGATGCGCCGAGCGTCAGCGCCTCATGGGTACGCGTCGCAGAGACAATTTGCAGGATGTAGCGCTTGACGGCATCGCTGACAAAAATCGCTTCGACCTGTCCCTGCAAACGGATGATATCCTCCGGATGCAGCACCGCCGCTTCGATATTTTCCAGCGGATTGTGATGCTCGGTGCGGGAGAGGATCTGCAATTCCTCCTCCTCTGAAGGATAGCCCATGCTCACGCGCATGAAAAAGCGGTCCATCTGCGCTTCCGGCAGATGATAGGTACCGTAGGTTTCGACGGGGTTCTGTGTTGCGAGCACCATGAACGGCTGCGGCAGCTTATGCGTTACGCCGTCAATGGAGATCTGGTGTTCCTCCATGACCTCCAGCAGCGCCGACTGCACCTTCGGAGAGGCGCGGTTGATCTCGTCGGCGAGCAGGAAATTGCACATTGCGGCGCCTGCGCGGTATTCGAGTTCAAAGGTGGTCTGATTGACCATCGAATAGCCGGTGATATCGGACGGCATGACATCCGGTGTCAGCTGGATGCGGTTGAAGCTGCCGCCGATCGAGCGGGAGAGCGCTGCCGCGAGCTGGGTTTTGCCGACGCCCGGAACGTCTTCGATCAGGATATGACCGTTGCAGAGCAGACCGGCGATGACGCAGCGGATGACGCTTTCCTTTCCGACAATGACCTTTCCGATGCTGTCAGTCAGCGATTGGATATCTGTATGCATAAATTTGCTCCTCACTTTTCCCAGAATACATTTTGCCGATTATATTATAACATATTTCAGTATAAAAAGCAATGAATATACTGTAAATACGATATCTGTATGCGTTTGACTTTTCCGGAATCAAATGCTGTGAATATACAGAACCAATGCAGCAGAAACGCCCGAAACGATGTCGCTTCGGGCGGGATTTGTGTATTGGAATTTGTTTATTTCTGTTTGCATGCCTGATTTATGCATGTCGGATGCATGTCTGTTTTGTGTATGTCGCGTTTGCATGTCAGAATGAATGTCTGCGGTATCCGCTGCGCGGATATGATTTAGAATGGGACAAGCTGCCCCTTTTAGAAAGGGTGGCTTTTCCCAAGCCCTTTTCTTCCCGAAACAGAACGCTGGGGAATTTCGCTCTCTGCGGAGAGCGACGAGGGCGCTGCCCTCGACCTGCGAGCTTTTTGAAAAAAGCTCGAGCAAAAACTTTAATACTGGTGCGCGCCGAATACGCTTGCGGAGATTTGTCCGCGCTCGGTTCCAGAACCAAATCAGAAGATAAACCGCGCTTTTTCCGGCTTCTGATTCAACAGCACAAACGATACCTGCGACATGAACAGCGAACCCTGCAGCCCCGAGATCCGCCGGATGCTGTGCAGCTGTCCGCGCAATTGCGCCACGAGATGATCCTGATCGCCGTCCGGATACAGCGTCAGCAGCGGCTCCCGTCCGAACCGGAACCGCGTCACCATGCCCGCCGTCTGATCCGTCACCGTCACCCTGCCAAGCTTTCCGACCGCCAGATATGCGCCCTCCAGCGTCGAGAGCGTCACCGCGCCGTCCTCCTCAAATTGCAGATAAAACGGCTCTTTCGACACAACAAACGCCGTCCCGAAGCATTTCAGCCAGTAGGGATGCCGTTCCTCCCAGACCGGCAGCGTCCGGTCATCAAGATCGCGGTCAAATGCCGCCAGCAGCGCCGCACAGTTCACGATCGAAACGATCAGCCGCCGCTCGATCGACCGGTCGCGCGCAACCTCGTCGTCATCCAGCACCGCGCTCAGCTCATTCGCACCCGAAAGCGCCAGTTCATTGCAGATCTCCGTGAAGCGGCTCGGCTGCCACGAATTGCCCGCGACCGGCACGCTCCCGTGCAGCAGCCCCGCATAGGATTCATACGGCACAGAGGATGTTTCCGCCGCCTTCTGCGCCCATTCTGCCGCAGCGGTATACTCCGAACGCTGCGTGCCGTCCGGCATCCAGAAGATCTCCGCAGCGCGCCCCTCATAGCGGCGATGCGCACCGCCGTAACGCGAAAAATAGGTCAGCCCGCAGCTGTGCGGCGGACAGCAGATATCTGCCAGAAAATGCAGCGCGCGCGACAGGCTTTTCATCGCAGGGAAATACTTTCCGGCGCGATGCAGTGCCAGCGCACTGCGATACTCGGCATCCAGCATCGTCAGCGGAGAGGGCGACGCCGCGCCCTTGCCGTTGCAGTAGCCGCCGAACACCGGATGATACGGCAGCGGCGTGCCGTCCGGCTTCACCGCGCAGTAATAATGCAGACCGCGTCCCTGCTGACGGTCGCCGATCTGGTCGGGCGCTGCCGCCTCGCTGACCATTGCCTCAGCGTCGCCGGCAGAAAACCGCTTTGCCGCCGGATGCGCCGTCTGCTCCAGCAAAATCAGTGCCGCGCGGACAATTCCGCAGTGCACGGACGGATATAAATGCTTATCTAACTTTGCCACGATCAAGACTTCCTTTCTGTCTGTAATCGCATTTATCATACCATATTTACGCGAAAAATGCAAGTCTCATGCGAATGGAAAAAGGAACCGAAGATCCAACGTCTTCGGTTCCTCGATAGATTATAAATGCGAACATCATTCCCTATTCATATATAATGGGATTCCAAAGAGATGCAATCCCTATTCATCATCGCGCAAGCCGAGCTCGATCGCCTTGTCATCAAAGCAGGAGAACTTCTCGCCGTAGTAATCGTGGAACCACATATCCATCATCTGAATATAGCGCTCATGCGGTTCGCGCCAGCCCTGATCGACCGATCCGGAGCCCCAGCGCACGATTTTCGCGTCGGGATAGGCAGCCTGAAGCTGTTCCACGCCCGCATTGCCGACGCTGGTCGCTTCCATCCAGATGCGCTCCATCATCGGGGAATGCAGCAGCGGTTCAATGTCGTAAATGCCACCGTTATAGCTGATGTTGACATCGACCAGCTCATGCAGCTCGCTGAGCGGAGAAAGATCGTGGATCCGGTTCAAAAACAACTCCAAATAATGCAGATGCTTGAGTTTTGCGAGCGGAGAAATATCGTAGATACAGTTATCCGCAAGGATCAGCAGGCGCAGCTCCGGCAGATAATCGCCGATGATCGTCAAATCGGAGATCGACTGATGACCGAGATCGAGCGCGAGCAGATCGGTGCAGTATTTGAGCGGTTCGAGGTTCCACGAACCCATGCGCGGGTAGTCATAATGGACAATGAGGACAGAAAATGCAACGGCATCCGTCCGCAGCGACCAGCGCGATCCGAGATACACACGCCAGACCACGCGAACCGGCATCTCCTCATTCAGCTCCGCCAGACGCTCATACGAGAGTCCGCAGTCGCAGAGGATCAGCTTTTCGAGATCCGGCAGCTGCGAGCAGACGACCTTGATCTCCTCGATATCTTCCTCGGTAAGCTGCTGACCGGAGAGGTCGAGCTCGGTGATCGAGGAATCATAGACTTCATCTTTATACGCGACCGTCCAGCCGAAGGAGATCTCCGGAAACAGTTCACAGAGTTCCTTTTTCTCCTCGATCGAAAGCGGCTGATCGTGGAGATCGACGAAACGGAGCTGCTGAAGCAGCGCGAGCTGATCAGGGAGCGAAGCATCGAGCTTGACATCGCGCAAATCAAGCTCCTCCGTGTTTTCCAGCACGGGCTTCCCATAGATCTCATAGGTGCCGAGCACCTCAAAGGAGACCTCCGGATACGCTTCCACAAGACGCTGTTTTTCCGTTTCGGGAATCGTCTGCTTGCCGAAAAAGACCGTATCCAGATTGGAAAAATAGTCCAGTTTTTGCATAAAAACATGGGAATCGGAATAGCCGTGCCGCGAAATATCGAGCGTACTGATATCGCTGTCATAGGAGCGGTCGTCGATCGTCACGACTGTATGATAGCGCAGGTCAGTATTCGGAAATTCCTGCCGGAACGGGACGGATTCCTCCGCCTCGACCTCAAAGGTTCCGAGATCGGCTTTTTTCAGATTTTTGAAGCGTTTCAGGTAGGATTTCAGCGAATCGAGGTCGGAGATCTCACTCCCGCGGAACGAGATTTCCTCAGCAAAGATATCTTCCGGCTGTCCGAACATTTTGAAATGAATATATGAATAGCACCAGATGCCCAATCCGGCGATGATCGCCAGCACAACGAACAGCACGATCAGCAAAAAACGGCGCTGATCCTTTTCGCTCTCCTGTCCGGTTTCTGCTGCCTGCACGACCGGCTGCGCCTGCACCGCAAGCTCCTTTGCAACCCTCATCTGAATCCGCTCCTGTATTCCCAGTCTTTTCACATCATCCGGCAAATCTGCCGACGGAAAGACCGATTGCACCCGCAATCGGTCTGAAAATATTGGTTGGGGCAGCAGGATTTGAACCTACGAATGCCAGAGTCAAAGTCTGGTGCCTTACCGCTTGGCTATACCCCATCCTAATTATTATATCACAGCCAGTAATAAAAATCAAGATGTTTACACGAAAAAATATTCAGGCAAAAAAAAAACCCAGAGCAAAAACTCTGGGTTTGGTGCCGGCATCGATCTATTTTCCCGGGCCGTCTCCAGCCAAGTATCTTCGACGTGAATGAGCTTAACTTCCGTGTTCGGAATGGGAACGGGTGGATCCTCATTGCCATTAACACCGGCTTCTTTTACTCAATACCCTGAAAACTGAAAGCAAGTGATCGCAGAAAGAATCATGCGAAGGAAAAGCCCTCGAC
>LVAJ01000032.1 GCA_001603005.1 Clostridiales bacterium Firm_04 | reverse complement strand
TAGGACTCCATTATACCATTTTTGACACCGGAGGGGAAGACGCGGATCATTTTACTCTTACCCATTATACGCGTTTTTTGCACAAAAATGCAAGTCCATTGCAAAAACTTCATGATTCTGCACATCCGCCGCGGGAAGCGCTGCATCTTTTCGTCGATATCTCCGAACAAAAATGCACCCCGTCATAAGACAGGGTGCATCGGATTCTGGCTGAATCAGTCAACGAGCTGAATGATTGCCATTTCAGCAGCATCGCCGCGACGAGGACCGATCTTGATCATCTTCGTGTAGCCGCCGTTGCGCTCCGCATAACGCGGTGCGATCTCGTCGAAGAGCTTCTTTGCGACGCTCTCCTTTGTAACATAAGCAAAGACCTGACGCTTCAGGTGAAGATCTGCAGCGGTATTTTCACTGGAGATCCCCTTCGCAATGGTGATCATCTTCTCTGCCATAGAACGAACTTCCTTCGCTCTCGTTTCGGTTGTTTCGATCTGGCCGTTCTCAAGCAGATAGGTCACCATGCCGCGAAGCATAGCCTTTCTGTGATCCGTGGCTCTGCCGAGCTTTCTGGAACCCGCCATTGTGTTTCACTCCTTTGTTAAATCTCCGGCTTTTGCAAACCAGTTGCCGGAACCGGGAATTAGTCATTGTCATCCGAGGAAAGGTCAAAGCCCAGAGACTGGAGCTTCTCCTTGACCTCATCAAACGATTTTCTGCCGAGATTCCGAACCTTCATCATCTCGTCCTCAGACCGGCTGATCAAATCAGCAACGGTATTGATGCCGGCGCGCTTCAGACAATTGAACGAACGAACCGACAGATCCAGCTCCTCGATGGTTGTTTCGAGCTTCTTCTCCTGACCACCGTCCGTGGTATCCTGAAGAACCGGCTCGGAAACCTTCTCATCGGAGAGGTTCACGAACAGCTGGAGATACTCAGTCAGCAGGCTTGCCGCCTGAGAGAGTGCATCATTTGCACCGACCGTGCCGTCCGTCCAGACCTCAATTGTGAGCTTATCATAGTCTGTGACCTGACCGAGGCGCGTATCCTCGACTTTATAATTCACCTTCAGAACCGGGGTGTAAATACTGTCTACCGTGATCACATCCAGCGGCAGATTCTGACGAGTCTGCTTGTTGCGCTCTGCGGAGACATAACCTCTGCCGCGGTCGAGCATGATCTGCATTTCGAGCTTTGCGCCCTTGCCGATCGTCGCGATATGCGGGAACGGCGGCAGGATCTCGACCTCAGAATCCGTGCGGATATCAGCAGCGGTGACCTCACATTCACCCTGGGCGTCAATGTAGATGGTTTTCGGACCGTCGCCGTGAAGCTTCGCGGTCAGACCTTTGATTGCAAGGATGATTTCCGTGACATCCTCCTTGACACCGGGGATGGTTGAGAGCTCATGATGAACACCGTCGATTTTGACGGCATAAACTGCCACACCGGGCAGCGAGGAGAGCAGAATCCTTCTGAGACTGTTACCGATCGTGATACCGTAACCGCGCGGCAGCGGACGGATCTCAAACTTACCGTACTTGCCGTCGCCGTGCAGTTCTTTCGTCTCAATTTCCGGCTTTTCCATTTTCAGCATAAATACCCTCCTGTTGTGCAATCAGTTGTTTGGACGGCTGATAGTATAAAAACTACGCAGCCGCTCGGTATTTGCCCGAGATTACTTGGAGTACAACTCAACGATGAGGTGCGTTTGTGCTTCGTACTCGATATCGTCAGCAGAAGGCATACGAACGACGGTTGCAGAGAAATCGTCCTTCTTGGCTTCGAGCCAAAGCGGAGTCACTCTGTCAGCGGTCGCCTCAACGGTGGCCTTGAACTTCTCGGAAGTTCTGTCCTTCTCACGCAGTGCGATCACGTCACCGACCTTGACACGGTAGGAAGCGATATTGACCTTCTTGCCGTTGACGGTGAAGTGTGCATGTGCGACGAGCTGTCTCGCCTCACGTCTGGTGAGTGCAAGTCCCATACGGAACACGACATTGTCCAGTCTGGATTCGAGGCAGGTGATGAGGTTATCACCGGTCTTGCCTTCCATCTTGGAAGCGAGCTCAAAGTAGTGTCTGAACTGCTTTTCGAGCATGCCGTAGATAAACTTCAGCTTCTGCTTTTCCTTCAGCTGAAGACCGTATTCAGAGATCTTCTTACGGTTGTTTGCATTCTTGAAGCGGATAGACTCCTTCTTGGAAACGCCCATGACTCCGGGGCTGATTCCGAGGGTTCTGCACTTCTTCAGAATCGGTTCTTTCTGTACTGCCATCTTCGTTCACCTCCAATAATTATACGCGTCTTCTCTTCGGAGGACGGCAGCCGTTGTGCGGGATCGGTGTGACGTCCTTGATCATGCGGACTTCGAGACCGACGGTCTGAAGTGCACGGATTGCTGCCTCTCTGCCGGAGCCGGGGCCGTTGACATAGACCTCAACGGTCTTGAGGCCGTGCTCCATTGCAGCTCTTGCAGCAGTTTCAGCTGCGCTCTGAGCAGCGAACGGCGTAGACTTCTTCGATCCGCGGAAGCCGAGCTCACCGGCGGATGCCCAGGAAATCGCGTTGCCCTGTGTATCGGTGATCGTCACGATGGTGTTATTGAACGTGGACTGAATATGCACCGCGCCGTTTTCGATGTTCTTACGCTCTCTGCGGCGTCTGATCGTGGTTACCTTTTTCTTCTGCTGTGCCAAGATACAGTCCCTCCTTACTTCTTCTTGTTCGCAATGGTCTTTGCCGGACCCTTACGCGTTCTTGCATTGGTCTTCGTGCGCTGTCCTCTGACAGGCAGGCCCTTGCGGTGACGGACACCGCGATAGCAGCCGATATCAACGAGACGCTTGATATCCATTGCGACCTGACGGCGCTTATCGCCCTCCACGAGGCAGTTGGCATCAATGTACGCACGAAGCGCTGCGACATCGTTTTCGGTAAGATCCTTGACTCTCGTATCCGGATTGATTCCGGTTTCCTTGAGAATCTTGGTTGCCGTCGTACGACCGATACCGAAGATATACGTGAGACCGATCTCAACGCGCTTGTTCTTCGGGAGGTCAACACCAGCGATTCTAGCCATATTCCTTATTACACCTCCAAATGGTCAGGGATCAGCCCTGACGCTGCTTATGCTTCGGGTTTTCACAAATAATCATGACTTTGCCCTTGCGCTTAATGACCTTGCACTTTTCGCAGATGGGCTTGACGGAAGGTCTGACTTTCATTGGAAATACCTCCTTGTCTCCGGCGCTCGGTGATTACTTGGAGCGCCAAGTGATTCTGCCCTTTGTCAGATCATAGGGCGACATCTCGACTGTAACGTGGTCACCGGGGACGATTCGGATATAGTTCGTTCTCAGCTTGCCGGAGATATGTGCAAGGATCACATGGCCGTTTGAAAGCTCGACCTTGAACATTGCGTTCGGCAGGGCATCAATAACCACGCCTTCCACTTCAATTACATCCTGTTTCGACATCGTCGATGACCTCCTTGCGGATTTGATTTTGTTTGGATAGCGGACGTTTCGCCGCTTCATTGAGCGGATGAAGGGCTGTTCTCAGCGCCTTATCCGTGAGGCTTTCAAGGCAAAGCGTCTGCTTTGTCGCCTGAACATGTGCGGGATTTTTGCGTTTCGGCTTGCTGAGCGGTCTGCGTTTGCCGTCGGCGAGCAGAAGCTCCGCACCGTCCAGCGCAGTGACGAGGAAAAATCTTCCGGCGTCCCTGCCGGCTTTCGCCAGCACGATCATGCCGGGCTGACAGACATTTCTCTGCATCGCTCCGTCACCGCTTGGTCATGATCACAGGACCGTTTGCAGTAATGAGGATCATGTGCTCGAAATGCGCTGCCCAGCAGCCGTTGTCAGTCACAACGGTCCACTGATTCGGCATCACATGCACACCGTCACCCTGCATATTGATCATCGGTTCAATACAGATTGTCATGCCCTCCACGAGCCGCATGCCGTGGCCTGCTCTGCCGTGATTCGGGATCTCCGGCTCCTCATGGACTTCCTTTCCGATGCCGTGGCCGCAATAGTCCTTGACGATGCCATAGCCTCTGGAACGGCAGTACTCCTCAACGGTATGGGAGATATCGCCCAGCCGCGTGCCGACCTGTGCCTTTTCGATCGCCGCATAGAGGGAAGCGTTTGTATCCTCCAGCAGCTTCTTGACCTCCGGCTTGACCTCTCCGACAGGGAAGGTGAAGCAGGTGTCGCTGTTCCAGCCTTTGTAGCAGGCGCCCAGATCAACGCTGACGATATCGCCTTCATTGAGTATCCGTTTTCCGGGGATGCCGTGGATGACTTCTTCATTGACCGATACACAGGCGCTTGCCGGAAATCCGTACAGTCCGAGGAAATTCGGGGTTGCGCCGTGCGACGTGATCACATGATGAACGATTTTGTCGATGTCCTTGGTTGTCATACCGGCTTTGAGCTTTGCCTCGACCGTATTGAGGGCTTCGGCAGCGATCTTGCCGGCTTCGAGCATTTTCTCGATATCGGATTTGCTTTTGATAGAGATCATTCTGCGCCTCATCAATCGTCAATACCGAGTGCTTCAAAGACGAGCTTGGAAGTATCGGCGACTTCCTCCTGACCTTCGACGGTCACGAGCTTGCCGGTCTCCCAGTAGTAATCCTTGAGCGGAGCAGTTTTCTCCTCATAGACATCGAGTCTGGAGAGGACTGTTTCCGGAGCATCGTCCGCACGCTGGACGGTCTTGCCGCCGCAGACATCGCAGACATCGGGCTTCGTGGTGGGCTTATACTCGATGTGGTAGGAAGCGCCGCAGTTTTCGCAGACGCGTCTGCCGGACATTCTGGCAATGATGCGCTCATTCGCAACATGAATTTCGAGCACCTTGTCAATGGTCACGCCCATTTCATCGAGTGCTTCCGCCTGCGCAACCGTGCGCGGGAAGCCGTCAAGGATGTAGCCGTTTTTCGCATCGGGTTCTGCGATGCGCTCCTTGAGGATACCGATGACGATATCATCAGAAACGAGCGCGCCGCTTTCCATTGCAGCCTTCGCCTTCAGGCCCAGCTCCGTGCCGTTCTTGACGGCTTCACGGAGCATATTGCCTGTAGAGATCTGCGGAATACCGAGCTTTTTGGAGATTGCTTCCGCCTGAGTACCTTTGCCGGCACCGGGCGCACCCAACAGAATAAGGTTCATATATCGCATCCTCCTTTGGTTCGATTTATCAGCCGAGGAATCCCTTATGGTGACGCATCATCAGCTGGGATTCGAGTGTCCGGACGGTTTCGATTGCGACGCTGACGACGATCAGGATCGAGGTACCGCCCATGGACGAAACATGTTCGAGCTTGGAGAGGTTGACGAAGATGATCGGGAAGATCGCAACGATACCGAGGAAGACCGCACCGACCAGACCGATCTTCGAGAGAACTCTCTGGATGTAGTCGGAGGTGGGCTTTCCGGGACGGATACCGGGGATACCGCCGTTGGACTGGCGAAGGTTATTCGCCATTTCAACCGGATTATACTGAATTGCAACATAGAAATAGTTGAACAGGATAATCAGGATGAAGTAGAGAGCAGCATAAGAATAGCTTCTTGTGCTGAAGAAATTCACGATGTACGCATAGATCTTCTGACCGGTGGTCGCGACCGAAAGATCCTTGACCGGCTCTTTGAAGATGGTGAACATCGACGGCAGAGACATGAAGCTCATTGCGAAGATGATCGGCATAACGCCGGACATGCAGACTTTGATCGGAATGTGTGTGCTCTGACCGCCGTACTGCTTTCTGCCGACGACACGCTTTGCGTACTGGATCGGAATGCGGCGTTCGGCTTCGTTCATGAAGACGATGCCGACGACCATTGCAACGAAGATCAGCAGGTAGATCACGACCTTGATGAAATACTTGTTCGCATCCTCAATGACGAATGCTGCGAGCTGACCGAGATCGGTCGGGATACGTGCCACGATACCTGCAAAGAGGATCATGGAGACACCGTTGCCGATACCCTTTTCGTTGATGCGGTTACCCATCCAGATGACCAGTGTAGAACCGGCCATAAAGGACAGGATAATGACGAACATGGTGAAGATGCCTGCTGCACCGGAAGTATAGGTAACAGCATTGGCACTTTTCTTCAGCGTCAGGTAATAAGCGACTGACATGAAAGCGGAAAGACCGAGCGCAACAAATGATGTGATCTGATTGAGCTTTTTCCTTCCGTCCTCGCCCTCCTGCTGGAGTCGTTCCAGCGGGGGAAGTGCATAAGTCAGAAGCTGAATGATAATGCTTGCGTTGATATACGGTGTAACACCGAGGCAGAACATTGTAGCCTTGGAAAGTGCGCCGCCGGAGAGGATGTCGAGATACTCGAGGAAATTGCCGTTGCTGGCTTTTTCCGTCATCCACTGCTTGATAACCTCTGTATCCAGGAACGGAACCGTCAGGACACAGCCGAGGCGGAACACGGCGATGATGAAGAGTGTGAACAAAATCTTCTTACGGATCTCAGGAATGCCCCAAGCTGTCTTGAGTGTTTTGAACACCTTACATCACCTCAGCCTTCCCGCCTGCCTTTTCAATTTTTTCTGCTGCGGAAGCAGAGAATTTGGCAGCCTGCACTGTCAGCTTGACAGTCAGGTCGCCCTCGCCGAGGATCTTGACGCCGCCGTTCTCGATCTTGCTGATGAGTCCGGCTGCCTTGAGCAGCTCTGCATTCACGACAGTGCCCTCAACGAACTGGTTCAGATCGCCGACATTGACGGTAGCATAACGTGTTGCAAAAATGTTGTGGAAGCCGCGCTTCGGGATACGTCTTGCAAGCGGCATCTGGCCGCCTTCAAAGCCGATTCTCACGCCGCCGCCGGAACGTGCATTCTGACCTTTATGGCCCTTGCCTGCGGTCTTGCCGTTTCCGGAGCCGTGGCCTCTGCCGACGCGCTTGACGGGACGGTTGGAATCCGCTGCCGGTGTTAATTCATGAAGCTTCAATGGTTCGCACCTCCTTGCCGTTAAGCTTCCGTCACCTTTACGAGGTGGATGATTTTATTGATCTTGCCCTGCGTCGCCGCGTTATCAGGCTGCGTGGTTGCATCACCGATCTTGCGGAGACCGAGCGAATGAGCGGTTGCGATCTGATCCTGCTTTCTGCCGATCAGGCTCTTTACAAGCTCTACTTTTTTAGCCATTTGAGCTCACTCCTAACTCGATTATTTGCCGAAGATTTCAGCAGTGGTCTTGCCGCGCTTAGCTGCAACGCTCTTGGCGTCGGTGCACTCGCAGAGACCTGCGATCGTTGCACGAACGACGTTGCACGGGTTATTGGAACGCTGGCTCTTGGTACGGATATCCTGAATACCTGCCATTTCGATGACCGCACGAACCGGACCGCCGGCGATCACGCCGGTACCGGGAGCTGCGGGCATCATGAGCACACGGCCTGCGCCGAATTTGCCGATGACCTCATGGGGGATGGTGGTTCCGCGGAGGTTGATGCGAACAAGATTCTTCTTCGCATCCTCAATGCCCTTGCGGATCGCATCCGGAACTTCGCCGGACTTTCCGAGACCGAAGCCTACGATACCGTTTCCGTCGCCGACAACTACGAGTGCCGAGAACTTCATGATACGGCCGCCCTTAACGGTCTTGCTGACACGGTTAATGGAAACGACTCTTTCCATCAGCTCCATGTTTGTTGCATCAATCAGTGCCAATCAAAGTCCCTCCTTCATTAGAACTTCAGCCCATTTTCACGGGCGCCGTCTGCAAGCTCCTGCACTCTGCCGTGGTAGAGATAACCGCCGCGGTCGAATACAACTTCGGAAATGCCCTTATCAGCAGCCTTCTTTGCGATTGCTGCACCGACAAGGCGAGCACCCTCTTTGTTGCCGCCGTTGCCCTCGAAGCCCTTATCCTGGCTGGATGCGGCTGCGAGTGTCACACCTGCGACATCATCAATGAGCTGTGCATAGATGTGCTTGGTAGAGCGGTAAACGCTCAGTCTCGGACGAGCAGCGGTACCGGAGATCTTTGCACGAACTCTGCGGTGTCTCTTGAGACGGGCTTTGTTGCTGTCAATTTTCTTTACCATAACAATGCACCTTTCTCCTTACTTCTTGCCCTTACCGGCCTTACCTTCCTTACGGATGATGTGCTCGCCGTCGTAGCGGATGCCCTTGCCCTTATAAGGCTCCGGCGGACGCTTCTCACGGACTTCAGCAGCAAACTGACCGACCTTCTGCTTGTTATAGCCGTTGACGACGATCGTGTTTGCGTTCGGCACATCAATGGTAATGCCGTCGATCTCAGGCATCACGACCTCATGCGAGTAGCCGAGGTTCATGACGAGCTTCTTGCCGTCCTTCTTGGCACGGTAGCCGACGCCCTCGATAACGAGCGTCTTGCTGAAGCCGGTGTTGACACCGAAGATCATGTTTGCGATGAGCGTTCTGGTGAGACCGTGCAGTGCGCGGTTCTCTTTATTGTCGTTGGGGCGTGCGACCGTGACGGCGCCGTCCTCAACCTTAACCTGCATAGCAGCATTTGCGCGATAGCTATCCTCGCCCTTCGGTCCCTTGACAGTGACCAGATTGGTATCGTCAACCGTAACGGTGACGCCGGCAGGAATCGCGATCGGCATTCTTCCGATTCTTGACATAATGCGTTTCCTCCTTTATATTACCAAACGTAAGCGAGAACCTCGCCGCCGACATTCAGCTCTCTTGCCTTCTTGTCGGTCATGATGCCCTTGGAAGTAGACACGATAACGATACCGAGTCCCTTGCGAACCTTCGGCATATCCGCGCAGGAGCTGTAAATTCTCAGACCCGGCTTGGAGATGCGGCGCAGGCCGCTGATGACGGAAGTTCTGTTATCGTCGTATTTCAGGGTGATGCGGATGATGCCCTGCTTGCCATCGTCGATGACCTGAAAGCTCTTGACATAGCCTTCGTCGGTCAGGATCTGGGTGATGGCTTTCTTCACGTTGGAAGCAGGAACGTCAACGGTCGCGTGCTTTGCGGTAGCAGCGTTACGGATTCTGGTCAACAGATCCGCAATGGTATCGGAAATTTGCATACCAAATGACCTCCTTTTCTATCGTCCGGTTTACCAGCTAGCCTTCTTGACACCGGGGATCTGACCGTCGTGTGCAAGCTCTCGGAAGCAAATTCGGCAAATACCGAACTTTCTGAGATAGGCATGGGGTCTGCCGCAGATTTTGCATCTGTTATAAGCGCGCGTCGAGTACTTCGGTGCTCTCTGCTGCTTCAGGATCATAGATTTCTTTGCCATAAAACCCTCCCGATTACTTTGCGAACGGAGCGCCGAGCAGCGTCAGCAGCTCTTTGGCTTCTTCGTCGGTAGAAGCGGTAGTGATGAAGTTGATATCCATACCGCGGACCTTGTCGATCTTGTCGTACTCAATTTCAGGGAAAATGAGCTGTTCCTTGATACCGGTAGAGTAGTTGCCCTTACCGTCAAAGGAATTGGGATTGATGCCGCGGAAGTCGCGGACGCGCGGGAAAGCAACATTGAAGAGCTTATCCACGAAGTCCCACATCTTCTCGCCGCGGAGCGTCACCTTGACGCCGATCGGCATGCCCTCACGGAGCTTGAAGTTTGCGACGGACTTCTTTGCGCGGCAGACGACCGGACGCTGACCAGTGATAAGGGAGAGGTCTCCCATGATCGCGTCGATTGCCTTTGCGTTTTCCTTTGCCTCACCTGCACCGACATTGACAACGACCTTGTCAAGGCGCGGGATCTGCATGACATTTTTATAGCCGAATTTGCTCATCAGCGCCGGAGCGACGGTGCTGACATAATAATCTCTCAGTCTAGCCATCATCGTACTCCTTTACTCAAATGTCGCGCCGCACTTCTTGCAGACGCGGAGCTTCGTCTTCTTGTCGCCCTTCTCCTCGATCGAGTGACCGACTCTGGTGGGCTTGCCGCACTTCGGGCAGATCAGCTGAACCTTGCAGGCATAGACCGGGGACTCAGCCTTGACGATGCCGCCCTGCTGGCCGACTCTGGTGGGCTTGACATGCTTGGTGATCATGTTGATGCCCTCAACGATGACCTTGCCCTCTTTCGGGCTGACCTCAAGCACCTTGCCGGTCTTGATCTTCTTCTTTTCGATGTCGGTGTACTTATCCGCAGGATCACCGACGAGCAGGCGAACGGTATCGCCCTTCTTTACATGAACGTTAGACATCGGGCACCTCCGGATCAAAGAACTTCCGGTGCGAGGGAGAGGATCTTGACATAGTCATGCTCTCTCAGCTCTCTTGCGACCGGTCCAAAAATACGGGTCCCACGCGGGGTCTTGTCTTCCTTGATGATAACGGCTGCGTTCTCATCGAAGCGAATGTAGGTTCCGTCATCTCTGCGGAGTCCCTTCGCGGAACGAACGATGACTGCCTTGACAACATCGCCCTTTTTCACAACGCCGCCGGGTGTTGCTTTCTTAACGGATGCAACCACGACATCGCCGACATTTGCATAACGTCTGCGGGTGCCGCCCAGCACGCGGATGCACATAAGCTCTTTCGCGCCGGTGTTATCTGCAACCTTTAAGTAAGACTGCATTTGAATCACAGCAGATTCCTCCTATCTGTACTGCGCTGCCGCTCCGCACGGATTTTGCCGTCCGGATCTGCGGTCTGAGCGCCTATTTCATTTGAAAGCGGAATTACTTTGCCTTTTCGATGATCTCAACGACGCGCCATCTCTTATCCTTGGAAAGCGGACGTGTTTCCATCACGAGAACGCGGTCGCCGATTCTGCACTCGTTGTTCTCATCGTGAGCCTTCAGCTTCACGGTGCGCTTGACGATCTTCTTGTACAGCGGATGCTGGACATTGTCGGCGATTGCGACAACGACGGTCTTATCCATCTTATCGCTGACAACCTTACCTGTACGGGTTTTTCTGAGGTTTCTTTCGGTAGTCTCACTCATGACATGTCCTCCTTCCTCATGCCTTTGCCGCAGGCTGTGCGGCACGCATGCAAGTCTTGACACGGGCGATATCTTTCTTGACTGCCTTCAGTCTGGCAGTATTCTCAAGCTGATTTGCAGCCAGCTGGAAACGGAGGTTGAAAAGCTCCTCCTTCAGTGTCTGGAGCTGCGCAGCCATTTCTTCATAGCTCATTTCTCTGATATCAGAAGCCTTCATGCCTGTGCACCTCCATCCTGATCATCTTTTGCAACGATCTTGCACTTGACCGGCAGCTTGTGCATTGCCAGACGAAGTGCTTCCTTCAGGTCCTCCTGCGAAATCGGCTTATCCTTGTCAGCACCGATCTCGAACAGAACTCTGCCCGGCTTGACAACTGCAACCCAGTACTCCGGAGAACCCTTACCGGAACCCATTCGGGTTTCTGCCGGCTTCTCAGTGATCGGCTTATCCGGGAAGATCTTGATCCAGACCTTACCGCCTCTCTTGATACGACGTGTCATCGCAACACGGGCAGCCTCGATCTGATTAGAGGTGATCCACGACGGCTCCAGTGCAACAAGACCGAAATCGCCGTAGCACACCTTGTTGCCGCGGTATGCCTTACCGGTCAGACGACCTCTGTGCACGCGGCGATACTTAACTCTCTTTGGAAGCAGCATTTGCGGAACCTCCTTCTCTTCTGTTCTGACCCTGCGGACGGTCACCGCGCGGTCTGCGGTCGCCGTTGTTGTTGAAATCGCGGCGCGGTCTGCGATCGCCGTTGCCGCCGTTGCGGTCATCTCTGCGGCGTCTGTTATCACGCGGACGGTCATTCTTGCGCTCATAGCGCTCCTTGTTAGCAGCTGCCTTTGCAGCATCGCCCTTCAGGATCTCGCCCTTGTAGATCCAGACCTTGATGCCGATTCTGCCGTAAGTGGTGTTTGCCTCAGCAAAACCGTAGTCAATGTCAGCACGGATGGTCTGCAGCGGAATGGTACCCTCATGGTAGCACTCAGAACGTGCGATTTCAGCACCGCCGAGACGGCCGCCGCACTTGATCTTGATGCCCTTCGCGCCGGACTTCATCGTTCTGCCGATAGAGCCCTTCATTGCACGACGGAAGGATACACGGTTTTCGAGGTCGGAAGCGATCTTCTCAGCAACGAGCTGTGCAGAGAGATCCATGTTCTTGATCTCGATGATATTGATTGCAGTGGACTTGCCGATGCGCTTTTCGATATTTGCGCGGAGCTTATCAATCTCCGTGCCGCCTCTGCCGATGATGAGGCCCGGCTTTGCGCAGTGGATGTGGATGCGGACCTTCTCCGGAAGGCGCTCGATCTCAATGCGTGCGATGCCGGCAGCATACAGAGACTTCTTAATGAACTCGCGGAGGTTATAATCCTCGACGAGGGTGTCACCGAAGTGCTTCTTATCGGCGAACCAACGGGAATCCCAGTCTTTGATAACGCCGACTCTCAGGCCGTG
This sequence comes from Clostridiales bacterium Firm_04, assembly GCA_001603005.1. GTDB lineage: Bacteria > Bacillota > Clostridia > Oscillospirales > Ruminococcaceae > Firm-04. The sequence continues at coordinate 60,331 of LVAJ01000032.1, read as the reverse complement.
CGGATTCACTTTCTGTCCCATAGGATTTTATGCCTCCCTTTCCTTCAGAATAATGGTGATATTCGAGGTGCGCTTGTTGATGCGGAACGCTCTGCCCTGTGCACGCGGCTGGATTCTCTTGAGAATCGGGCCCGGACCGACATAGCATGCAGCAACATAAAGCTGATCCTTGTTCATCGAATGATTGTTATCAGCATTTGCAATCGCGGAATTGAGGAGCTTCTTAACGATCGGGCAAGCTGCCTTCGGTGTCAGATCCAGAGCTGCGATTGCCTTGTCTACGGGCTGATTGCGGATGAGGTCGAGCACGATCTGCACCTTTCTGGGAGAGATGCGCTCGCCGCGAAGGATCGCCTTTGCTTCCGGCTCGTAGGTAAATTCATTCTTAGCCATGCTTGTTCTCCTCCTTCCGATTACTTCTTGCCGTTGTTGGACGTCTTGGAACCGGCATGGCCCTTAAAGGTTCTGGTCGGTGCGAACTCGCCGAGCTTATGACCGATCATTTCCTCGGTAACAAAAACCGGAATGTGCTTGCGTCCGTCGTGAACCGCGAAGGTGTGGCCGACAAACTCCGGGAAAATCGTGGAAGAACGGCTCCATGTCTTGAGAACCTTCTTCTCGCCGGTTTCGTTCATAGCGACAACGCGCTTATAAAGGGATTCCTGAACATAAGGACCCTTTTTCACACTTCTGCTCATGAGTCAGCCTCCTTTCTTATTTACCGTTGCGGCGCTTCACGATGAGCTTATCGGAAGGCTTGTGATGCTTACGTGTCTTATAACCGAGTGCCGGCTTGCCCCACGGGGTAACAGGACCCGGACGTCCGATCGGGGACTTGCCCTCACCACCGCCGTGCGGATGGTCATTCGGGTTCATAACAGAACCGCGGACAGTCGGGCGGATACCCATGTGACGGGTACGGCCTGCTTTACCGATGTGGACATTTTCATGGTCAATGTTGGAAACCTGACCGATCGTTGCTTTGCCGATGACCGGAACCTTTCTCATCTCGCCGGAAGGCAGACGAACCAGTGCATAAGCACCTTCCTTGGACATCAGCTGAGCCTGGTTGCCGGCGGAGCGGACGAGCTGGCCGCCCTTGCCCGGATAAAGCTCAATGTTGTGGATGAACGTACCGACCGGGATGTCTGCGAGCGGCAGAGCATTGCCCGGCTTGATGTCGCAGTCAGATCCGCTGCGGACGGTATCGCCGACCTTCAGACCGTGCGGTGCGAGGATGTAGCGCTTCTCGCCGTCCTCATACTGAACCAGAGCGATGAATGCGCTGCGGTTCGGATCGTACTCGAGCGTCATGACAGTTGCGTTCATGCCGTCCTTATTGCGCTTGAAGTCGATGATTCTGTACTTCGGGCGCGTACCGCCGCCGTGATGACGAACGGTGATTCTGCCGTAGTTATTACGACCGGACTTCTTCTTCAGTGTGACGCAGAGGGACTTCTCAGGACCGTTCTTGGACAGTCCGGAGTAGTCGGTCACGGTCATACCGCGGCGGCCCGGAGTCGTCGGCTTATAAGCCTTAATTGCCATTTGATTTCACTCCTTAGCTTCAATGCTTACTTATCGGGAGCATGACTCCCATACAATTGGCTGCATCTTTCAGCAGCGGGACTGATCTTCTTTCAGATCAATCAGAACATGCCGTCGAAGAATTCGATCGTGCCGTTGCGCTTCTTGCCCTGTGCATCAGCTGCCGGCTCCGGATTGACAGTGACAACTGCCTTTTTCCAGCTCGCGGTCTTGCCCATGTATCTGCCGACGCGCTTTGCGCGGCCGCGGACGTTCACGGTGTTGACCTTGAGGACTTCGACGTTAAAGAGCTTTTCGACTGCATCGGCAATTTCAAGCTTATTTGCGTCCTTCGCAACCTTGAAGGTGTACTTGCCCTCCGGCAGAATATCGGTGCTCTGCTCGGTGATGACGGGCTTCAGAATAATATCCTGCGGTGCCTTCATTTTGCATACACCTCCTCGATTTTTGCAACAGCGCCCTTGCTGACGATGAACTTGTCATAGTTGAGAATGTCGTAAACATTCAGCGTGTTGACGGCAGAAGCCTTGACACCCGGAATATTCGCTGCACTCTTGTAGACCTGCTTGTCAGCTTCCTGTGTAACGATCAGAGCCTTGCCGGTGATCTCCAGACCTTTGAGCATGTTGACGATGGTCTTGGTCTTGAAGCCTTCGACTGCGAGGTTGTCAATGACAACGAGGTTCTGATCGAGAACCTTCTGGGAGAATGCGGAAAGCATTGCCAGACGGCGAACCTTCTTGTTGAGGGTGTAACGGTAGCTGCGTGGCTTCGGGCCGAGTGCAACGCCGCCGTGATACCACTGCGGTGCGCGGATCGAACCCTGACGGGCATGACCGGTACCCTTCTGACGGTACGGCTTTCTGCCGCCGCCTGCGACCTCGGTACGAGTCAGAGTGGACTGTGTACCCTGGCGCTGATTTGCGAGATAATTCACGACCATTGCGTGCATGACCGCCTCGTTCGGGGTGATGCCGAACACAGCGTCATTGAGCTCGGTTTCGGAAACCTTCTTGCCGTTCATATCATAAACCGGAACATTTGCCATTTCTGATTTCCTCCTTCCTTAACCCTTTTTCACGCTGTTCGTAATGGTGACAAGGCTGCCCTTCGGACCCGGGATCGCGCCGCGGACTGCGATGAGATGATTCTCAGCGTCAACGGAGACGATGCGGAGATTCTGAACAGTGACAGTCTCAGCACCCATATGACCTGCAAGGCCCTTGCCCTTGTAGATACGGGACGGGGACGAGCAGGCGCCCATGGAACCCGCCTGACGGTGAACCGGACCGGTACCGTGGGTTTCCTTCAGTCTGTGCTGACCGTAGCGCTTGATCGGACCTGCATAGCCTTTACCCTTGCTGGTGCCCTGCACGTCAACAATTTCGCCTGCCTCGAAGATATCGGGCTGGATCGCATCGCCGACATTGTAAGCATCGCAGTCTTCAAGGCGGAACTCACGCAGCGTGCGAAGCGCACCGGTGTTTGCCTTGTCGAAGTGGCCCTTCATCGGCTTGTTGACCTTGTCCGCCTTGGCTGCGCCAAAACCGACCTGAATTGCATTGTAGCCGTCATTTTCCACGGTCTTCTTCTGAACGACGAAGCAGGGACCTGCCTCGACAACCGTGACCGGCACGACCTTGCCGGCTTCGTCGAAGATCTGCGTCATGCCGATCTTCTTGCCAAGAATGGCTTTCTTCATGTTGGTGTCCTCCTTTGGTTATTGGTTGACGCATTCGCGCCAACTTGACCGGCGGCTTGAAGAAGCAGCCGCCAATAGCGAAAATCCCTCGCGGAGATTATTTCATCTCCATGCTGATCTCAACGCCAGCGGGAATTTCCAGTCTTGTGAGAGCGTCCATCGTTGCCTTTGTCGGGCGCAGGACGTCGATCAGGCGCTTGTGCGTGCGCATTTCAAACTGCTCACGGCTGTCCTTGTACTTGTGAACAGCGCGGAGGATCGTGATGATCTCCTTGTCAGTCGGAAGCGGGATCGGTCCCGAAACCTTCTGTGCGCCGCCGCGCTTTGCGGTCTCCACAATTTTTGCCGCTGCGGCATCAACTGTCGCATGCTCATAGCCCTTGATCCGGATTCTCAATTTTTCGCTGCCTGCCACTTGATTAGCCTCCTTTAGATTTTTTGTTTGCCTTTGGGGGCATGAAGTGAGCGCGCCTATGTGTCATCCCGTGAAGTTCCGCGTTCAGCTCTTACAACCGAGCCGCGTGTTTCCTGAACCGCAGTCCATAAAAAACCCCGCTGCAAGTGTCCTTGCATCGGGCTTCCGGTCTGAGATACGCAGGAAGTGTTCCTGCTGTTTGTACGCAAAAAGTCTTCCGACCTGCAAGCAGCGGTTTTCCTGAAGGCACAGCCCGTAAGATGACCATACCGACTCCTTCAACCAAAGCCTGCGGTTTCGCAGCTTTTCACACACACAGTGCATAATCTCAAATCGCCCGTCTAAGCGGACATGCTCCGCACGAATTACCGGCACACAGCCGCAACCTCGTGTTTCTCAGCATATCTTGTGCATCAGCCTATTTATTATAACACAAAGCCGCAGGAATTGCAAGCATTTCCCGCGGCTTTCTTCAGAGAACTTTGCCAATCATTCGATCGGATATTTGGTGATATTCACCATAGGTCATCCCGCAGCCGCCGGCTGTTCCGCAACAGGCGCAGCAGGTGCATCGAGTCCGAGCGCCGCGGCGATATTCGCCTCATTATTATGGTACATACCGCCGTCATACGAAATATCGCCGTTGTAATACGACTTCCACTTCGCGATGTAGGTCGCCTTGTCGCACTCCTTGTCGTCTACCATATAAGTGACCTTGTCACCGCCGATCACCATATTAAAGGAGCAGACCGTGACCAGCGAGCCGTTTTCGAGTCTCCGGAAATCGTAGACCGCAACGTCATCCCGCAGTCCGCCGATCAGAACCATGCTCTTTTGCGGCAGATATTTGCAGGTGCAGTAGCCGTCGCAGGCGACATTGCCGAGCGACAGCACCTTGCCGTCGTAATAGGTATACATCTCGACATCCTCATTGGACTGCTCAAAGCCCTTCCGGTCATACCAGTGCAGCACGAGCTCCGGAACGCCGTCGCCGTCCACATTGCAGAGGCTGAACTGCAGCGATTCGCCCGTGCCGTCGCTCCGCAGAATGTCGGCATACGCCTGCTGCCAGCCGTCCGGATTCGGATTCTGCGTCTGACCGCCCTGTTCCGGCGGCTCGACCTCAACGGCAGGCACTTCAACCGTTTCTGTCTCCGGGATCTGCGTACCACCGTACATCCGGATCGTGCCCCACAGACCTGTCTGCTTGTCCTTTACCCATGCGATGCCGCCGATGACCGGTCTTGCCTTTGCAAAGGTACCGATCGGCGCAATGACCTCGCCGCTGAGCGCAACATAGCCCGCTCTGCCGTCGCGATTCAGCGCAATACTGCCTTCGCTCGGCAGATACGGATAGTACGTTACGCCGGATTTTCCGTTCCGGTCGTAGAAGCATGCAAAATCCGCATCGTAATCAAATGGCAGGAACTGTCTGCCTGCGGTATTCAGGTAGCCCCATTTTCCGTTGCGGCAGAGTGCTGCAACGCCATTCTTGAAATCCGTTGCATCTTCATAGATCATCGCCGTCATTGCGATCCGGTTGCGGACAATGCCGTAATTCGCATTGAGCGTGCCGGTCGCCAGATCATCGTCTTCGGAATAATCCCGCGGCAGCGAGATACTGCGCACGACCGCGCCGTTCAGGAGCAGATCCGGTTCCAGCTCAAGCACCGTGCCGAGCAGAACGCCCTCGCCCTCTTTCTTTTGCAGCAGAAGCGGTGCCGGCAGCGTACCGGAAAGATCCAGTTCCGGATCATAGACCGCTTCCAGTCCGATCTCCGAATCATGCAGCGAGCCGCCGCAGAGCGTACAGACGTCTTCAGCAGTGCGGAACAAGCCGCCTGCGCTGACGCAGAAGCAGATCCGGTCGCCCTCCTCCGGACTGCCGTCCGTGAAGATGATATGCTGATCGCCGTTTTCGGCATTGCTGAATGCGCGCGTGCATTCCGGCTCGACGATGATCTCGCCTGCGCCGTTGATCAGACCGACTTTTCCGCCGCGTGTGATCAGCAGATAGTCCGAATGGAGATAGTCGCCGTTGTTCAGGATGCCGGCGCCCGCGCTGAGCATATTGATGTCATCCGCTTCAAGGAACGGTTCTCTTTCCCATTCGTATGTCAGCTTGTTCTCCTGCTCACCCTGTTCCGGAGCCGCAGCAGATTCCGTATCCGTACCCGTATCCTCCGGCTCACCGTCAGCCGGTGCAGTTGTTTCAGCGATAAGAGGTTCTGTGATCTGTGCAGTCTGCGAATTATCCGAGGACTGCTCATTTCCCTTTTGACTGCTGCATCCGGACAGCACGATGCTGAGCGCTGCCGCCGCAGCCACGATGCGCAATTTTTTCATATTTATCCCCTTTTTTCAATCAGAACATAACGCTGTCTTCTCTGAAACGCAAAAGCAGACCGAAGCAAAAGCTCCGATCTGCTCTCATCCTTACTTAATCCTGAACGAGCTGCTTTCTTGCTTCCAGCTCTGCAAGTGCATCCTTTCTGGAAAGAGAGATCTTGCCCTTGACATCGTCGATTTCCATGACCTTGACGACGATCTCATCACCCAGAGAGACGACGTCCTCGGTCTTTTCGACGCGCTGCTTGTCCAGCTTGGAGATGTGAACAAGTCCCTCCTTGCCGGGAACGATCTCAACAAACGCGCCGAAGGTCTGGATACCAGTGACCTTGCCCTTGTAAATCGCGCCGATTTCCGGACCGTTTGCAATGGTGTCAACGATCTGGATTGCCTTTCTCGCATTTGCGAGATCAATGCCGGAAACAAATACACTGCCGTCTTCATTGATGTCGATTTTGACATCGCACTCTGCGGAGATCTTCTGGATGACCTTTCCGCCGGAGCCGATGACCTCACGGATCTTATCGACCGGAACCCGTGTCTGAAGCATCTTCGGTGCGTAATCGGAAACCGTATCACGCGGTGCCCCGATCGCCTTCAGCATGATCTCATCAAGGATATAGAGTCTTGCCTTGCGCGTCTTCTCGAATGCTTCCTTGATGATCGCCGGTGTCAGACCGTCAACCTTGATATCGACCTGAATTGCGGTGATACCCTTGTGCGTACCGCCGACCTTGAAGTCCATGTCGCCGAAGAAGTCCTCAAGTCCCTGAATATCGACCATCGTCATGAACTCGTCGGAATCCGGCTTGGTGATCAGACCGCAGGAGATACCTGCGACCGGTGCCTTGATCGGCACACCTGCATCCATGAGTGCGAGCGTCGAACCGCAGATCGAACCCTGCGAGGTCGAACCGTTCGAGGAAAGCACCTCGGAGACCAGACGCATTGCATACGGGAACTCCTCGACAGACGGCAGCACCGGAACCAGTGCCTTCTCTGCCAGTGCGCCGTGACCGATCTCGCGGCGTCCCGGTCCTCTGCTCGGCTTGGTCTCGCCGACGGAGTAGGACGGGAAGTTGTACTGGTGCATGTAGCGCTTGGACTCCTCGTTCTCATCCAGACCGTCGATGCGCTGTGCATCAGAGACAGGGCCGAGGGTTGCAATCGTCAGAACCTGCGTCTGACCGCGGGTGAACAGACCGGAGCCGTGTACACGCGGCAGCACGCCGACTTCCGCCGCCAGCGGGCGGATCTCGTCGATCTTTCTGCCGTCCACGCGCTTGCCCTGATAGAGCCAGTCGCGGACGATCGTCTTCTGGAGCTTGTAGATGCACTCGTCGATCATCGCGATGCGCGTCTCATTCTCCGGATCGAACTTCTCGTGAATTGCATTCTTGATCGGAAGCAGTCTTGCTTCACGGATATTCTTGTCATTGGTATCGAGTGCGAACTCGACGTCCTTGCGTGCAAATTCCATGATCGCGTCGAACAGCTCGTGATCGACTTCCATGGACTCGAAGGTGAACTTCGGCTTGCCGATCTCCTTCTGGATCTCGGAGATGAATGCGACCAGCTTCTTGATCTCCTCGTGTGCCTTGAGGATGCATTCGAGCATCAGGTCTTCCGGCACTTCGTTTGCGCCTGCCTCGATCATGACGATCTTCTGCGCAGTTGCCGCAACGGTCAGCTTCAGGTCGGAGACAGCTCTCTGCTCCTTGGTCGGCATAAGAATGATCTCGCCGTTGACCAGTGCAACCTCAACGCCGCCGATCGGGCCGTTCCACGGAATATCGGAAATGGAAATCGCAACAGAAGTACCGATCATGCCGAGAATTTCCGGCATTGCGTCCTGATCGACAGCAAGCACGGTCATCACGACTGCGACGTCATTGCGCATGTCCTTCGGGAACAGCGGACGGATCGGTCTGTCCACACAGCGGGAAGTGAGGATCGCATGCTCGCTCGGCTTGCCCTCGCGCTTCATGAAGCTGCCGGGGATTCTGCCGACGGAATAGAGCCGCTCCTCATAGTCAACGGAAAGCGGGAAAAAGTCGATGCCGTCACGCGGCTTTTCGCTTGCGGTCACGTTTGCCATTACGACGGTATCGCCGTAACGCACCCAGCACGAACCGTTGGAGAGCTCACAGGTCTTGCCTGTTTCGATCGTCAGCTCACGGCCGCAGAAGGTCGTCTTGAAAATCTTATGATTCTCGAACATAGGAAAAATAGCCTCCTTATATTTTTTGTTCTGCGAATATTTCTTTTGTTCAGCCGTCATCTGTTAGCACAAAATCACGGACTGCATCAGCTTCATGCAGTGCATGATTTCATGCTAAGCGGCGAGCAGCAGGCAAAGGAAAGATCCGCAGGATGAACCGGACTCTGAAAAACAGAGACAGAGGGAGAGGGTTACCCCCCTCCCTCCGTTGCTTTGCGTCTTACTTACGCAGACCGAGACGCTCGATCGTAGCTCTGTAACGCTCGATGTCCTTCTTCTTCAGGTATGCGAGCAGGTTACGGCGGCGGCCGACCATCTTCAGCAGACCACGGTAGGAGTGGTGGTCGTGCTTGTGCTCTTTCAGATGAGCGTTCAGGTCGTTGATCCGACGAGTCAGAATTGCGATCTGCACCTCAGGAGAACCGGTATCGCCCTCATGAGTCGCGTTTGCAAGGATGACCTCTGTCTTTTCTTCCTTACGAAGCATGTGTTTCACCTCTTTCGTCATTGTAATCCGGTAAACGCAGGTGCGGGAAGGTGAAAACCTCCTGCAAATCGGCAGGCATAACCCCGAATCCGCGTAAACGGTCTATTCATTATAACATATTCCGCGCGATTTGTCTATGAATAAATTATGAACATTTTGTGAACTGTATAAATACAGCTCCGATCAGGGCAAGATCCTTCTGATTGTTACAATCCGGCATCATGCCCGTAACAATCCGGCGATTCCGCTTGACCTGACATTTATATTTATAGTATACTATGCATAGCAGGATTTGTCAAGCATCATACGAATACAGAAAAGAGGGATACTATGAAGCTTTTTTCCGGATATGCAGCGATCCTCTGTGCTGCAATGCTGCTGACAGGATGCAGCGCAAAGCAGGATTCTTCGGCGGTCGAAAGCAGCGAGCCGTCTGAAACAGGCGCGCCCGTCACAGAGTCCGCCGAAACAGAAACCGCAGAGCCTGCACAGTCCGATGCGGATGCGCCGCAGACCGTCACGAAAGCGGAGATCGTGCTGCCGGATCTTTCCGCGCTCGGCATTGACACCGCGGCATTCACCGCAGCCGATCAGGATACGATCTATACATACAATTTCGGCAGTCCCGCATATGACGGCGATGTGCCGACCGAAACGCTCTATGCCTTCCGCAATCCGGACGGCGACGAGATGCTGTTCGACACGCAGGGCAGACTCCGCTCCTATCAGACGCATCAGCAGACAGTCTGGACCTTCGAGCCGGTCACGGGCACCGTTCCGAAGACGACCGGTCCGGACGGCAGCTACGGCGAAACCCTTCCGCCGTCGGACTCCTCAATGTCCGATCCGGTCGCGGAGCCCGCGGCAGACGCTCCGCAGCCTGACCTGTATCTGCCGCTCAAAGCAGATCTGCCTGTGCCGGATGCATCCGGAAACGGCATCGAGCAGGTCTTTTGTGAAATAGATATGTCGCTGCTGCTGCCGGAGTTCACCTATCTCGAAATGGCAGCCGATGCCCTGCATGTGCTCGTACCGGATGCCGACCGGTTCAATGACGAGGATACACGCACAAATCATTGGGATGATGAAACAGGCACCGTAACCCCGTGCAAAGTCATCTCACGGCGCTGGCAAGCGAGTGAGGTATGCGATTATGCTGCCGTAGAACTGAACATCGACGGCACGCTCAATTCTTTTTCGGTGCAGTACGCCGACATGCCCGATGCGACAGCATTCGCGCAGCTGCTCCATGAAAAGGCGGATGAATACACCGGCAAAATGCTGACTTTCGCGAAAAGCGAAGACTACATCCTTGACGGGCACTGCCAATGCATCAACGGCACAGCCTACGGGTTTTATACCGTTTCGTTCTATGAGGACGGCACCTACACCGATAAAAAGATCATTGTCCGCGCAGACTGAACTGCAAACAAAATATTCTCCCTTCCCCTGCTGCATTTTGCGGCAGGGGATTTTGCGTTATGCAAAGAATTTCCGCTTGACATTATCAGGGTTTTGTTGTACAATATATGTGTATAATTATATCCGAAAGGCAGGAATGTCAAAATGGGACTTACCATGACTGAAAAGATCCTCTCTGCACATCTCGTAGAGGGCGAGCTCATCCGCGGCACCGAAATCGGCATCCGCATCGACCAGACCTTAACACAGGATGCGACCGGTACCATGGCGTATCTCGAATTTGAGGCAATGGGCGTACCGCGTGTCCGCACCGAACGCTCCGTTGCGTATATCGACCACAACACCCTTCAGAACGGCTTCGAGAACGCCGATGACCACCGTTTTATCGGCAGCTGTGCGAAAAAGCACGGTCTCTACTTCTCCCGTCCGGGCAACGGCATCTGCCATCAGGTGCATCTGGAGCGCTTCGGCATTCCGGGCAAGACACTGATCGGCTCTGACTCCCACACCCCGACCGGCGGCGGCCTCGGCATGCTCGCGATCGGCGCAGGCGGGCTTGATGTCGCTGTTGCAATGGGCGGCGGCGCATACTACATCACATGTCCGAAGGTTGTCAACGTCAGGCTGTCCGGCAAGCTCAGCCCGTGGGTTGCAGCAAAGGACGTCATCCTCGAAGTGCTCCGCAGAATGTCCGTCAAGGGCGGCGTCGGCAAGGTCATTGAGTACACCGGCGAGGGCGTCAAAACGCTGACCGTTCCGGAGCGCGCAACGATCACAAACATGGGCGCAGAGCTCGGCGCAACGACCTCTGTGTTCCCGTCCGATGAAATGACCAGAGCATTCCTGAAGGCACAGCAGCGCGAAGAAGTCTGGACGCCGCTCTGCGCGGACGATGATGCGGTCTATGACGAGGTCATCGAGATCGACCTCTCCAAACTGGAGCCGCTGGCTGCATGCCCGCATTCTCCGGACAATGTCAAGACCATGTCGGAGATCGGCAAGCTGAAAGTCGATCAGGTCTGCATCGGTTCCTGCACGAACTCCTCGCTGCTCGACATGATGAAGGTCGCGCACATTCTCAAGGGCAAGACCGTGCATCCGGATGTTTCGCTCGCGATCGCACCGGGCTCCAAGCAGGTGCTCAACATGATCGCGGCAAACGGCGCACTCGGCGATATGATCGACGCAGGTGCGAGAATTCTCGAATCTGCATGCGGTCCGTGCATCGGCATGGGACAGTCCCCGAACTCCGGCGGCATCTCCCTGCGTACATTCAACCGCAACTTTGAAGGCCGCTCCGGCACAAAGGACGGTCAGATCTACCTCGTTTCGCCGGAAACCGCTGCGGCTTCCGCACTGACCGGCTACCTGACCGATCCGCGCACGCTCGGCGATATGCCGGAATTTAAGCTGCCGGATGTCTTCACGGTCAACGATAACATGGTCACGCTGCCTGCCGACGAAAAGGATATGGATTCCGTTGAGATCAAACTCGGACCGAACATCAAGCCGTATCCGGAAACCCACCCGCTGCTCGAAACGATCGACGCTCCGGTTTCGCTGAAAGTCGGCGACAATATCACCACTGACCACATCATGCCCGCAGGCGCCAAGATCCTGCCGCTGCGCTCCAATATTCCGAAGATCTCCGAGCACTGCTTCGCAGTCTGCGACGAGGAGTTCCCGAAGCGCGCAAAGGCACTCGGTCAGAGCATCATCGTCGGCGGTGCAAACTACGGTCAGGGCTCGTCCCGTGAGCATGCTGCCCTCGCGCCGCTCTATCTCGGCGTCAAGGCTGTGCTCGTGAAGTCCTTTGCACGTATCCACCGCGCAAACCTCATCAATGCAGGCATTCTGCCGCTGACCTTCGTCAATGAGGCGGACTACGACAAGATCGCACAGGGCGATCAGCTCGTGCTCACAGGCGTGCGCAAGGCGGTCGAAGAAGGCAGGACGGAGCTGACGGTCGTCAACAAGACCAGCGGCGCCGAAATTCCGGTGCTCTGCGAACTGACCGGCAGAACGAAAGATATCATGCTCGCAGGCGGTCTGCTTGACTACACCCGTGAAGCATTGAAATGAGCTGGCATTCCAAAAAGCCTAAGCTTCCCGGCGCCGGACTCGGTACCGCGCTGGCACTTGTCAGCTCGATGACGCTGCTGTATCTCGGTTACCGCGGTGCCGTCAGCGCAGCAGAACTCGGAACGTGGATGATGCTGTGTATTGGCGGCGGATACGGACTCGGCTTTGCAGGAATGATGCTGCTGAGATCTGTTCTGTTTCACCGCTGGCTGGATGACAAACGGGCGGAAAAAGCGGTTCTGCGCATTGACCTCATCATCATGCTTGTCACTGTGGCAATCCTGATCGTACTGGGCGTGGTGTTCCGCATTCTGATGCACAGCATGCACTAACACTGACGGACAACAGCTTTCCGATTTGCAGAATGATTCTGCTACGATACTATAAAGGAGGTCTTTCCAATGGACAAGATCAAAATGACAACGCCGCTCGTCGAAATGGACGGCGACGAAATGACACGCATCCTCTGGCAGTGGATCAAGGATATCCTCATCTGCCCGTATGTCGATCTCAAAACCGAATACTACGATCTCGGACTGAAAAAGCGCGAGGAGACCAGAGATCAGATCACCGTTGACAGCGCAAACGCTACCCTGAAATACGGCGTCGCGGTCAAGTGCGCAACGATCACCCCGAATGCTGCACGCGTGGAGGAATACAACCTCTCCGAGATGTGGAAGTCTCCGAACGGCACGATCCGTGCGATCCTCGACGGCACCGTGTTCCGCACCCCGATCCTCGTCAAGGGCATTACCCCGTATATCCCGACATGGACAAAGCCCATCACCATTGCCCGTCACGCATACGGCGACGTCTACAAGAACACCGAGATGCAGGTCAAGGGCGGCGGCAAGGCGGAGCTCGTCTGGACGGACAAGGATGGCAACGAAACCCGTCAGCTGATTCATGAGTTCACCGACGACGGAATCATTCAGGGACTCCATAACCGCGACAAATCGATCGCAGGCTTTGCGAAATCCTGCTTCAACTATGCGCTCGACCGCAAGCAGGATCTGTGGTTCGCAACAAAGGACACCATTTCCAAGCAGTACGATCACAGATTTAAGGATATTTTCAGCGAAATATACGAAAATGAGTATAAGGAGAAGTTTGAGGCGGCAGGCATTGAGTATTTCTACACGCTCATCGACGATGCCGTTGCCCGCGTCATCCGCTCCAACGGCGGCTATATCTGGGCTTGCAAGAACTATGACGGCGACGTGATGTCCGACATGGTCTCGACCGCTTACGGCTCGCTTGCCATGATGACCTCCGTGCTGGTCTCCCCGACCGGCGTCTATGAGTATGAGGCAGCGCACGGCACCGTGCAGCGCCACTACTACAAGCATCTCAAGGGCGAGGAGACCTCGACCAACTCCGTTGCAACGATCTTTGCATGGAGCGGCGCACTCCGCAAGCGCGGCGAGCTTGACAGCATCCCCGCACTCTGCGAATTTGCCGACAAGCTGGAAGCTGCAACGATCCAGACCATTGAGGACGGCATCATGACCGGCGACCTCTATCTGCTCTCCAGCCTTGCGAACAAGCAGAAGGTCAACTCGAAGCAGTTCCTTGAGGAGATCGGTACGCGCCTCGCAGCGAAGCTGCAATAAGGGGGCGCAGCAGAAATGTCAAAACAGGAGATCTCTCCGTCTGTGATCCGGCGCCTGCCGCGCTATCACCGGTTCCTCGGCGAGCTCGCAGATAAAGGCACTGTCCGGATCTCGTCCAAGGAGCTTTCCCAGCAAATGGGCATGACTGCCTCGCAGATCCGGCAGGATCTGAACTGCTTCGGCGGGTTCGGTCAGCAGGGATACGGCTACAATGTCCGTGCGCTGCGCGACGAAATCGGACAGATCCTCGGCGTTTCCGAGCATCGCCGCACCATTCTGGTCGGGCTCGGCAACCTCGGCAGAGCGATCGCCACACATGTGATCTTTCCGCAGTGCGGCTGCGAGCTGATCGGACTGTTTGATTCCAACCCGTTCGTTGCCGGCAGGGATCTCGACGGCATGCCGGTGCACCATACGGATACGCTCTCCGGCTTCTGTCATCAGGAGCATCCGGAGCTCGCGGTGCTCTGTGTGCCGGAGAATGCAGCGCCCGTGATCGCGCAGCAGCTTGTTTCGCTGGGCGTGCGTGCATTCTGGAATTTCAGTCACGGCGATCTCCATTTTGAGGATCCTGCGATCCTCGTGGAAAATGTGCATCTCGCTGACAGTCTGCTGACACTGACATACGGTCTGGGACATGAATCCTCGAATGAAACCGCAGGGGGGACTGCGGATTCAGAATAAATGCGCATCCAAAATCCACATATAGAAAGGATCAATGTCATGCAAATGAAAAAGCTAGTTTCTGCTGCCGCAGCATGGATGATGGCTGTCGGCGCAAACACCGGTACCGGTGTTTTTTCCGCTGCCGCCGCTGCGGATCCGACCTTGACATTTGACATCCGCTCGAACGGACAAAATGCGGTCGAGATCAAGGCAGAGGATATCGCGGCAAGAGACATCACTGTTCCGGTTCAGATCTTTATCCCCTCTAATCCCGGCGTCAACTACATCAACCTGAAACTGCAGGTCAATGACGGACAGATCGCAGAGGACGGCAGCTTCGGCAATTACGGTCTGTATCTCACAGACGGCGCAATGGCGTCCCCGTTCTGCTTTGACAGCGCTTCCAAGGGCGATCCGTCTGCTTCGTTCTCCTCGCTGTTCACCGACAAAATGATGAACCTGAGCTGGGTTTACTCCCAGAAAGTCGCCGAGCTGCCGGATGCAGCAGCCGAGGCAAACACGATCAAGTGGGATTCTTCGGTGAACTGGGCATATGACAATGCATTCGTGACCGCAAATCTCGTCATTCCGAAGGGCACTGCCCCCGGCGAATACAAGCTCGATATCCGCAAAGATGAATACATCAATTCGCTGAGCTCCAATGTTTCCGGCGGAATCAAGACGCGCTCCATGTGTACCAACTCGGTGAGCGATTCCGAAGTCAGCTTCGAGTCCGTACCGCTGACCGTCAAGGTGGATGAGACTGCGCCGACCAAATGGGACGAATCCTATGAGATCGAGGGCGCGGGACATTATCTCATCGCCGGCGATGTCTGCGGCAAGCCCGGTGAGACAGTCTCCGTTCCGGTCTATGTCTTCAACGACAAGGGCACGGCAGGTCTTCAGGTCTATTTCGACATCAACAAGAATCTGGAGCTGCAGTCGATCAAGCAGGGCACGCGCGGCGGCGCCTACAGACAGGTTGCCACGATCAATACGGACTTCCAGTATCCTTGCTTCACGTTCGCAACCGATACACAGCTGACTGCGCCGCAGGGTGCAAAGCTGCTGGATATCAATCTCAAGATCCCTGAGGACGCAAAGGAAGGCACTGTTTATCCGGTCAAGTTCTACCACGAGAGCGAGCATGTGGGCGAAGTCATTGAGAATGACGATAACACCACGCCGCCGATGCAGAAGATCGTCGATATCGACGGTGTGGCAATCGACGTGGCATACTTTGACGGCAGCATCACGGTCGTCGAAGAAGAAGGCAAGAAAATGCTGAACCGTCAGTCTGCTACCCTTTCCGGTCCGAACGAGTACTGCAACCTGACGCTGTTCAATGCAGACGGACCTGTCACATGGATGAGCTCCGCTCCGGAGATCGCAACGGTCGATCAGAACGGCTTCATCAAGTCGATCAAGTACGGCACCACCACGATCACCGCAACCTGCGGCGATCAGGAGTATACCTGCGACGTCGTGGTAGGCATGCTGGGCGACGTCGATCGCAACGGCGATGTGACCAGTGCCGACGCACAGATCGTGCTGGTACACTATACCGAGGTCTTCGCAGGCAATGAGGGCCGCATCCCGCCTGAGCTTTATCCGCTCGCGGACGTCAACGGCGACGGCAATGTCTCGGTCACCGATGCACAGTCCATTCTGAAATACTATGTCAACAACAAGCTTTCCGGCAATGATGTGCCGTGGTCTGAAGTGATCTGACACTCGGTCAGAAGCCGAATCATCAAACAGAACAGAACGCAGCATTTTGCAGAGATGCAGAATGCTGCGTTTTTTTGCGGCTGCATATGGAAACATATAAGTTTGGTCGGATATCCGATGCAGGACTGTTCATTTTGCCAAAGCGTGAAAAATCCGCTTGACAATTTCCGAAAACGTGGTATAATAAAACGAGAATGAGTTTCAATTTCAATTTCTTTTAACGAGAATCAAGGAGAATCCACATGCGCTTCAAATATCTCATGATGACCGCGCTTTGCACCGCAGGCGCGATCCTGCTTTCCGGCTGCGGCAATGCTGCCAGCCAAAACAACGGACATGACAAGCTCCGGATCGTCTGCACGATCTTTCCGGAATATGACTGGACAAGGCAGATCCTCGGCACGCATGCAGCCGACACCGATCTCTACTATCTGCTCGACAACGGCGCCGATCTGCACAGCTTTCAGCCGACTGCCGAGGATATGATCAGAATCTCCGACTGCGACCTGTTCCTCTATATCGGCGGCGAATCGGACGAATGGACTGCGGATGCCCTCGCGGAATCCGTCAATCCGGAGATGCAGACGATCGCGCTGCTCGAAACGGTCAGTGCAAAGACCGAGGAACAAAAGGAAGGCATGCAGGCAGAGGATGAGGAAGAAGATGCGGACGAGCCGGAATTGGACGAGCATGTGTGGCTCTCGCTGCGGAATGCAAAGCAGATCTGCGGGGAAATCACCGAGAAGCTCTGCGCGCTGGACAGCACCAATGCGGACGACTACCGCGCAAATCTCGCTGCCTATACCGCACAGCTCGATCAGCTCGACCAGCAGTTTACGGAGTTGACCGAACGCTCCGATCGGAAGACGCTGCTGTTTGCAGACCGCTTCCCGTTCCGCTACTTCACGGATGACTACGGGCTCGATTACTACGCGGCATTTGCGGGCTGCTCTGCGGAGACAGAGGCAAGCTTCGAGACAGTTGTTTTCCTTGCGAACAAAGCGGACGAGCTCGGTCTTGACACGGTCTATACCATTGAAGGCGGCGACGGCAAGATCGCCCGCACCGTCATCGAAAATACAAAATCGAAAGATCAACAGACCGCCGTGCTCAACTCGATCCAGTCCGTTACGGATACGCAGATCGCAGACGGCGCAACCTATCTTTCCCTGATGCAGCAGAATTATGCGGTTTTGCAGGAGCATCTGGGATAACAAAGATTGAACAAGGAGGCTGGAAACATGTCTGTGCAGATCACCTGCAAGGACGCAGCACTCGGATATGAAAACAGGATCGTCGCGGAGCACCTGAATTTCACCGTCAGCAGCGGCGATTATCTCTGCATTCTCGGCGAAAACGGCTCCGGCAAAAGCACGCTGATGAAAGCGCTGCTCGGACTGAAACCGCAGGTCAGCGGCGAGATCATCTGTGCGCATCAGGGCATCGGCTATCTCCCGCAGCAGACCGTCGTGCAGCGCGATTTTCCCGCATCTGTGCAGGAAATCGTGCGGTCGGGCTGTCTCGGCAAGAGCGGTCTGCGTCCGTTTTATACCAAAGAGGAAAAGGCGCTCGCCGCGCAGATGATGCAGCAGCTCGGCATTACGGAACTGGCAAAGCGCTGCTACCGCGATCTGTCCGGCGGTCAGCAGCAGCGCGTTCTGCTCGCAAGAGCGCTCTGTGCCGCGAAAAATATGCTGCTGCTCGATGAACCGGTCACCGGACTGGATCCCCGCGCGCAGAATGAGCTTTATGAGCAAATTGCAGCGCTCAACCGCAGCGGCATCACGATCATCATGGTCTCGCACGATGTTGCAGCCGCATTGCAGTATGCGTCCCATATCCTGCAAATCGGCAGCAAACAGCAGCTTTTCTACGGAACGGCAGACGAATACAAAAACAGCCGGATCGGCAAAGCGTTTCTGGAATCAGGGGGTGCGGAAATTGAATAATCTTGCAAAACTGGCGGATTATTTCGTCAACTACCCGTTCGTGCGCTATGCATTTGTTGTCGGGCTGCTGATCGCGCTCTGTGCCTCGCTGCTCGGCGTAACGCTTGTGCTCAAGCGCTTCTCGTTCATCGGCGACGGTCTTTCGCATGTCGCATTCGGCGCAATGGCAGTCGCCGCCGTCACCGGTCTGACGAACAAAATGATCATCGTGCTGCCGGTCACGGTGCTCTCTGCGATCCTGCTGCTGCGAACCGGTCAGAATACAAAAATCAAGGGCGATGCCGCAGTCGCGATGATCTCGGTCGGCGCACTTGCGGTCGGCTACATGCTGATGAATGTGTTTCCCTCATCCTCGAACATCTCCGGCGACGTTTGCAGCACGCTGTTCGGCTCGACCTCGATCCTGACGCTGCGCAAATCCGATGTTGCGCTCTGTGTCGTCATGGCGGTCATCGTCATCCTGATGTTCCTGCTGTTCTATCACAAGATCTTTGCGGTGACCTTTGACGAGAGCTTCGCGCAGGCAAGCGGCATTCCCGCAAACGGCTACAACCTGCTGATCGCGGTCATCACATCCATGATCATCGTGCTCGCGATGAATCTGGTCGGCTCGCTGCTGATCTCCGCGCTGATTATTTTTCCGGCGCTTTCGGCAATGCGGCTGTTCCGGAGCTTCCGCAGCGTCATCATCTGCTCTGCGGTCATCTCCGTCATCTGCGCCGGAGCAGGCATCATCCTGTCGATCCTGTTCTCCACGCCGGTCGGCTCGACGATCGTGGTCGCGGATATGGTCGTCTTTTTCCTGTTCAGCCTGATCGCACGCTGCAAAGGAGGCAGCAAAGCATGAGATTTCGTTTTCTGATTCCGGCAGCCGCACTGTTGCTTCTGACGGCATGCGGCAATGCCGATACGCAAACCATTGACACGCTGATCGCACAGCAGTCAGAAGCAGATGCGTCATCCGCAGCGCCGAATTCAGATGCGCCCGCACCGACCGTCCCGGTCCCCGATTCTGCGAACGGCGAATATGACGTAGACCTAACCACGCTGGAAAGCAACATGGTCTATGCGCAGGTCTACGACATGGTGACGAACACCGACAATTACAAGGGCAAGCGCATCCGCGTGCGCGGCACGTTCAATTATTATCAGAATCCCGATACGAAGCGGGAATATTTCGCGGTGCTGGTCAATGACGCGACCGCATGCTGTGCGCAGGGCATCGAATTTGTGCTGCCGGATTCCTACAAATATCCGGACGATTATCCGGAACAGGGCACGCCGATCGAGGTGATCGGGCTGTACAGCGTCTATACGGAAGACGATCAGCCCTTTGTGGAGCTGCAAAACGCGTCCATGACCGTGCTCCCCTGAACTGAATGAGCGCAAAAAAATACGCTGTACCCGAACAGGATACAGCGTATTTCGTTTTTTGCATTAGTCCGCAGTGTACGGAATCAGTGCAACGTATCTGGAGCGCTTGATCGCGGTCGTCAGCTGACGCTGATGGAATGCGCAGGTGCCGGTGACTCTGCGGGGCAGAATCTTTGCACGCTCGGTCATGCACTTCTTCAGACGGTTGATGTCCTTGTAGTCGATGTTCTGAACCTTGTCAGCGCAGAACATGCAAACCTTTCTGCGCGGTCTCTTGCCGCCGCGCTGCGGTCTCTCATGATCCATAGGCATGATACATTTCCCTCCCTTTCAGGAAATTGTCGTTCTCGATTGCTCAGAACGGCACTTCGCCGTCGCTGAGAATTTCTTCAAATTCACCGATGTCACCGATGGAAAGCGCATCCTGTGCGGGTGCTGCGGGACGCGGTGCTGCCGGAGCCGGTGCATTCTGGTAGCTGTTATTCTGATAACCGCCGCCGTTCTGCTGATAGCCGCCCTGCTGACCGTAACCGCCGCCCTGCTGGCTGTAGCCGCCCTGCGGTGCATAATCGCCGCCGCCCTGACCGCCGTTGCCTTTGGATTCACAGAAGCTGACATTATCGACAAATACATTCATGCGATAATGCTTCACACCATTGTTATCGGTATAGTTGTCGTTTCTGAGCTGTCCCTCTACCAGAATCATATTTCCCTTGCTGAAATAGCGGGAAACAAATTCAGCGGTCTGTCTCCATGCAACGCAATCGACAAAATCCGCTTCGCGCTCACCGGTCTGCTTATTTGCAAACTGACGGCTGATCGCGACAGAAAAGCGACAAACAGGAACGCCGGAGGTCGTCTGCCGAAATTCCGGATCACGGGTCAGACGTCCCATAATAATAACCTTGTTCAGCATAAACCGAACCTCCTCTTTCTGGAAATTACTCCGTGACCGTGATCATGGAGCGCAGCACACCGTCCGTGATGTTCAGGATACGGTCCAGCTCTGCCGGGAAATCCGGTGTGGACGTAAACTGCGCCACGATGTAGTATGCGTCAGTCTCGTAGTTGATCGGGTATGCCAGCTTACGCTTACCCCACTCATCAACCTCGCCGAGTTCTGCATTCTTTTCGATGAGCTCCTTGAACTTTGCCCAAGTGTTCTGGACAGCCTCCTCGCCCTTTGCAAGGCTCAGGACGACCATCAGCTCATAGCTTGCAGATTTCTTCGCCATGTTTGATACACCTCCTTCTGGATAAAGCCCGTCCGTTCTTGAAAATTTCGGGCGGACAAGGAATCGGCAGGATCATTCTTCTGCCTGATACGGATAAACCGTACCTATCTATTTTAGCAGAAAACCGGTGATTTGTCAAGAGCAAATGCAAAATTTCTTCGTTCCCGCCCGGTTCGCGCGATTTTTGCAAGCGATTTGACTTTTTCCGGCAAATGCGGTATAATGGGGTATTCGGGCAGAAAAGAGGGAATCATATGCAAATTACACTGGTTCGCCCTGCGGCGGCGCACAAACAGGCAGCACTCGCCTTCCGGCAGGCATTCTTCGATGCCGGCGAAACGGTCATTCACGGGAGCGAGCTGCTCGACCGCGCAGAGAACTTTGAATCGTGGCTGCTGACAGTCACCGCCAATACATCGCCGGTCACGGTCAGTCCGGACTGGGTGGTGACGGACACTTTTTTCGCGCTGGATGAAACCGGCGCACTCGTCGGCATCATCGACCTGCGGCATACGCTCAACGTGTTCCTGAAGGATTTCGGGCACAGCGGTTACAGCGTGCTGCCCGCTGCAAGAGGACGCGGCTGCGCAACCGAAATGCTCCGGCAGGTCTGCGGGATCGCAAAACAATGCGGCATGGAGCATCTGCAGCTTTCCGTCATGCGGGACAATCTCCCCTCGGTTCAGACGATCCTGCACAACGGCGGCGTGCTTCAGCGCAGCTTTCTCTGTGAGGGAAAACAGGCAGATATCTACAATATTACACTTTGAACAGAACTAGCGGAAATTTACGCTCCGTTTCCTGCACAATTGCACAAGAAGCACTGCGGTTTCATGTGAAAATCGCCAAAATCCGCGCGCAGGGTTTTCTTTTTCGCATAAATGTGTTATAATATAGATAACTGTATCACACTGGAACAGTGAGGGGATAAAATGGGCATCATCAATATTGCGGTTGTCGTGTCCGGACTCGATGAGGAATACCAATATAATATCATCCGCGGCATCAATCAGTATGCCCGAGAACGGAAGATCAACGTTTCTTATTTTGCTGCATTCGGCGGCATGGTGGACAGCAGACGCTTCGACATCGGAGAATACAGCATTTACAGCCTGACAGACTTCACGAAGTTTGACGGTGCGCTCGTCATGACCAACACCTTCGGCGACGCGAAGATCCGCGGAAGGATCATGGACAGAGTCCGCGCTGCCGGCATTCCTGCCGTCGTATTTGAAACAAAGGACTATCCGGATTTCCACGACATCAGCATCGACAACTTTTCCGTCATGAAAGCGCTGGTCAATCATGTCATTCAGAAGCACGGCGCAAAAATCCTGAATTTCGTTTCCGGTCCGCTTGCGAATCCGGAAGGCAGAGCGCGCTATAATGCGTTTTTGAGCGCCATGCGCGACAACAAGCTCAAGATCGAGGAAGCGCGGATCTATCCCGGCAGCTTCCGCAGCTATGACGGCATCCGCGCAGTCGAGGACTTTGTCGCGTCCGGTCTGCCGATGCCCGATGCGATCATCTGCTCAAACGACAGCATGGCGCTGACCGTGATCTCATCGCTTGAAAAGCTCGGCTACCGCGTGCCGGATGATATTATCGTCACCGGCTTCGACAACACCTCGAACGCAAGAAACTCGTTTCCGGCACTGACGACCGTCAGCAGACCGCTCTTTGATTCCGGCTATCAGGCAATGGAGATCCTCTGCAAGCTCCTGAACGGCACCGAGCAGCCCGTCAGCACGGTTCTGAACGCGACGCCGGTGTTCTCCGAAAGCTGCGGCTGCACGGCAGAGCACAGCGATAATCTCGGCGAATACACCAAGAGCGCCTACCGCAGAATGGAAACGACCAACACCAATATTCATATGCTGAACCGCCTGACGGCAGGTCTTGCCGAAGCGGAAACTGCCGACGAATGCTTCGATGCGATCGAAAGCGTCATCAAGGATCTCGGCTGCGAAAAATTCTGCCTGTGTCTGACAAAGGACTGGGAAAGCTCGTTTCAGGCGGGCACGCCGCTGCCGGATCCCTCTGACTATGCGGAGCGCATGACTGCCCCGCTGATCTGGGACCGCGGCAGGCGCAGAAGCGTCGCGCTGTTCCCAAGCAGCAATATGTTTCCGGAGCCGTTCGAGACCGGCGGCAATGTCAGTTACTTCCTGCCGCTGCATTTCGGCGAACGCTGCCTCGGCTATTACATCATCACGAACAGCGATTTCCCGATCAGCAGCCTGATCTGCCACACGCTGACCTTGACGCTCAGCAACTCCGTCGAAAACATCCGCAAGCTGTTCCATATCAACAATGCAATGGACGAGCTGAACCGGCTCTATGTCATTGATCCGCTCTGCAATATCTATAACCGCAACGGCTTTTTCAACATTGCAGACGACATGTTCCGCGACAGCATTGCGCAGCACCGCCGCGTAATGCTCAGCTTCATTGATATGGACGGGCTGAAATATATCAACGACAACTACGGGCACAATGAGGGCGATTTTGCGATCCAGCGGCTCGCCGGCGTTATTCAGGACTGCTGCAATAAAAACAGCATTTGCGCACGTTTCGGCGGCGACGAGTTCCTGATCCTCAGCGTAAATGTGGATCGCAATGACGATATTGCGCTCGCAAAGAAATTTGCCGGCGCGCTGCAGGCGGTCAATGATCTGATTCGCAAGCCCTATGCGGTCTCGGCAAGTCTCGGCAGCGTGGTGATCCTCGCGGAAGAAGGCGATTCGCTTTACAGCATCATCAAGCAGGCGGACGAGAAGATGTACGAGATCAAAAAGCAGAAAAAGCGCGCCAGACGCTCCGAAAAGATCTGACACGCAAAACACCGAAACAAAGAGAATCAGGCACAGAACGCAATGTTCCGTGCCTGATTTTTACGCTTCAACGGTATAAAGCTCTGCCGCCTTCTCCTTGGTCACGACCTCGGAGACAGCAGCCACCCGCACCTTCATCATGCGCTGACCGAATGCGATCTCAATGACATCGCCGACCTTCACATCGTATGAGGCGCGTGCAGGCTTCCCGTTCACAGAAACGCGTCCGGCGTCGCAGGCTTCATTTGCGACAGTTCTGCGCTTCATCAGACGGGATACCTTCAGATATTTGTCGAGTCTCATTCCTTGTTAACAGCTTCCTTCAATGCCTTGGATGCGCGGAAAGCCGGAGCCTTCTTTGCGGGTGTGGTCATGGGTTTTCCGGTGCGCGGGTTCTTGGTTTCCTTTGCCTTCCGGTCATGAATTTCAAATGTGCCGAGACCGGTCAGGTGCACTTTCTCACCTGCAATCAGTGATTCCACGATAACAGAAGTGACGAGCTCAAGTGCATCATCAGCCTCTTTTCTGGTGCAGTTACCCTTCTGCGCCAGTGCAGTAATCAGTTCAATCTTGGTCATTGTAAGATCCTCCACATTGCATCTCTGTTTTATTTATGTGCACCGCGTCGGTTTGATACGCGGTATGCAGCCTTCCATAATACTTCGTCACACACCTAAAACGCAAATCATTTCTGTCCGTCTGAAGCCTTTTTCGCGATTTCCCAGTAACGGTCGAGGGTTTCGATCGGCAAGCCGGACATTTCCTTGCCGTCCGCCGTCACAAGCCGCTCCGTTTCTGCAAAACGCTTCCGGAACTTTTCCGCAGCAGCACGCAAAGCAGTTTCCGCATCAATGTTCAGATGCCGCGCCGTATTGACGCAGGAGAAAAGCAGATCTCCGAGTTCCTCCTCGATCTGTGCCTGCTGTCCGCTCTGCATTGCATCCTCCAGCTCATCGGTTTCCTTCCGGATATAGGAGAATGCGTCCTCTGCGTTATTCCAGTCCATGCCGGCTCTGCCGGCACGCTTTCCGAGCTTCTGTGCATACATCAGTGCGGGGAGCGCCTTGCACACGCTGTCGAGGGTATCCGCAGCGGTTGTCTGGTGCTTGGTCTCCTGCTTGATGCTGTCCCAGTTCTTGAGCACTTCCTCGCTGCCGGACACATTGACATTTCCGAAGACATGCGGGTGCCGTACCACGAGCTTTCTGCACAGCTCATCACAGATATCATCGAATGTGAAATGCGACTGCTCGGTTTCGATCTGGCAGTGGAACACCACCTGCAGCAGCACATCGCCGAGTTCCTCGCGCATCATGGGAACACTGTCCGCATCAATCGCTTCGACCGCTTCATAGCATTCCTCCAGAAAATCCTGCCGGATGCTTTTGTGCGTCTGCTCCTTATCCCACGGACAGCCGTTTTCGCTCCGCAGCACCTGCATGATCTGCAGCAGATCCTCGATGCCGTAATGCGGCTTGCTGCGCAATGCTGCGAGTGTTTCTTCGCTGGTTCTCATATATTGTTTATTTTACCTCTTTTTTTCATAAAAAGCAAGTGTTTTTGGCATTTTCCCGAAACTTTCGGCATTCATCCAAAATCCGCGCCGAATCCGTTTTCCAAACTGGTAATTTATACCCGAAACTTTCTATAATTCGGCGCGGTTTTTTATGAATATTATTTTCGGTCAATGAAGCCGACCTTGCGATAAACCTTCTGGAGCGTCTTTCTGGTCAGGCGGAATGCCTGCTCAGCGCCCTCGGTCATGCATGCGGTCAGATAGGCTTTATCCGCGATCAGGCGCGCATATTCCGCCTGCAGCGGTGCGAGATGATCTGCGACCGCCTCGCCGACTGCGATCTTGAAATCGCCGTAACCCTTTCCCGCAAATTCCGCTTCGATCTCCTCATTGGTCTTGCCGGTGACAGCACCGTAGATCGTCATGAGATTGTTGATGCCGTCCTTGCCCTCGCGATAGCAGACCTCTGTATCGGAGTCGGTGACAGCGCGCTTGAATTTGCGCAGGATCGTATCCTTGTCATCCAGAATGAAAACGCAGCCGTTTGCATTTTCATCGGATTTGGACATCTTCTTGGTCGGATCCTGAAGCGACATCAGGCGGGCGCCCTGCTTCGGGAAGTAGCCGTCCGGCACGGTGAAGGTATCGCCGTAGCGCTGATTGAAGCGCTGTGCGATATTGCGCGCGAGCTCAAGATGCTGCTTCTGGTCTGCGCCGATCGGCACGAGATCCGCGTTATACGCGAGAATATCGGCAGCCATGAGCACCGGATAGGTGAACAGACCTGCATTGATATTGTCCGCATGACGCTGGCTCTTGTCCTTGAACTGCGTCATTCTGCTCAGTTCTCCGAACATCGTCGAGCAGGAGAGCACCCAGCTCAGCTCCGCATGATGCGGATTCTGGCTCTGCACGAAAGTAATGCTGCGCTTCGGATCCATACCGCAGGCGAGCATCAGTGCAAAGGCGCGCATGGTGTTCTGGCGCAGCTGTGCCGGCTCCTGCAGAACGGTGATCGCATGCAGATCGGCGATCGCATAGATGCACTCATATTCTTCCTGAAGCTTGTCCCAGTTGCGCACGGCACCGATATAGTTGCCGAGTGTAAACACGCCGGTCGGCTGGATCGCACTGAAAATGCGCTGCTTCTTCGGCTGTACGTTCTGTTCTGCCATGTTCTGCTCCTTTATCAGTTGCCGGGCACCAGCATGGTCTTCGGTGTATTGCCGGCTGCCTGATCCTTCATCTGTGCGGAGCGCAGCTCACCCATGACACGCTGATACATTGCGAGGAACACGCGCTCCTCTGCGGTCTGCTGTCCGTTGATCGGGTTGATTTCCAGACGGTGCACGCCCTTTGTTGTCAGGATGTAAGCGAAATGCGCTCTGCTGTTCGGCAGCTCAAAATTGTTGACCTTATTCTCGTCATTGACATAATGTGCAGCATTGGTCACGAACATTCTCGCAGCCTGCACGACGCCCGGATAGAACTGTGCAGCGCCGGAATAATCGGTGCCGTTGTTGAAATACAGATTTGCAGCGCCGTTGACATAACATGCGAGCGTCGTGATGACGGTCGGGGACATCGGCATGTCAACGATGACGCCGTAAACAGTGCTGTCCTTCATAAACTGCGTAAAATTGGAGGGAGAGAGGCGCAGTGCCTGATTTCTCGTGACGAGATAGGGCTTGCTGACGGGAACTCTCCGGTAAAATGTCTGGTTTTCGTTTGCCATTGTAAAAATCCTTTCCTGTAACCCATACGGGATAATAACCGAAAATCGGTGTTTTGCGATGATACGGCAAAGACCGTACCGCTCTATTATAACACATATTTTCGGATTTTGCAACATATTTTTGGATATACGGCAGATTTTTCACATATGACGAACGGAGGCACGGAACCTGAATGAAGCGGCAGTCTGTTTTGAGCGGCTCGGTCTGGCTGATCGGCTCGGCGCTCCTTGCAAAGATACTCGGTGCGATTTTCCGCATCCCGCTGACCGCGATGCTCGGCGGAACGGGAATGGGCTATTTTTCCTGCGCATACGGCTTGTTTCTGCCGGTATTCGCGCTGTCGGTCACGGGCATCAATACAGCCGTTTCCGCAGTAACGGCGCAGGCACTCGCGCGGAACGATCCGCAGGCAGCGGACAGAACGGCGCATCTTGCACAGCGCGTTTTCGGCATCTGCGGACTGCTCGGCAGCCTGCTGCTGTTTCTGCCGGCAGAATCATTTTGTGCGCATCTGCTGCATAATCCGCAGGCATCGCTCGCTGTGCGGTGCTTTGCGCCGGCGATCTGGTTCTGCTGCATCAATGCAGTCCTGCGCGGCATATTCGAGGGGCATCACAATATGCAGCCGACAGCAGTTTCGCAGGCGGCAGAGGGCATCGGGCGCGTGGTCTGCGGACTTGGGCTCTGCCGCTTTGTCTGCACGCATCCGGCGCTGCTCCCCGCAGGCATCGCGCTGCCGGAAGCTGCTGCCGCTGCCGCGATCGCCGGCGTTACGCTTTCCACGGCGATCGGCACGCTGACGCTGCTGCTGTTCCCGCAGCCGAAATGTCCGGCGTCTGCGGTTCCGGCAGCACACCGCGCAAAAAATGACCGCATGCTGCTGCGCGCGCTGTTCCGGACGCTCCTGCCGGTCGCTGCGGCATCACTCGTCACGAATCTGACGACGCTGATCGACCTTGCCGCCGGAATGCGTCTGCTCGCACCGAAACAGGCGCAGGCAAATTTCCTCTACGGCGCATATGCAGGGCTCGCCGTGACCGTTTTCAGCCTTGTACCGGCGGTCACGAATATGTTCGGCAAGGGCGTGTTCCCCGCATTCGCCGAAAGCTACGCGCGGCACCGCACCGACGAGATGCAGGCGCATGCAGAAACGGTCATGCAGCGCACCGCATTGCTTGCGCTCCCAGCCGGATTCGGCATTGCCGTCCTTGCAGAGCCGCTGCTGACGATGCTGTTTCCTGCGCGTCCGGCAGAGATCGCGGCAGCATCCCCTGCCCTGTCGGTGCTGGGCATCGCGGTCATCTTCTCCGCATGGAGCTACCCGCTGTTCAGCATGATGCAGGCAGCCGGTCATGCGGGCGACACGGTGCGGATCATGCTGGCAGGCGCCGCGGTCAAGCTGCTCTGCAATCTGCTGCTGATCCCCCGCACCGGACTGCGCGGCATGGCATGGGCAACGGTCTGCTGCTACGCGCTGATCCTGCTGCTTGCGCTGCGGCGGTTCCGGCTGCGGACGGGGATCCGGCTCCGGCTGCTGCGGCTCTGTTTCTGCGAACTGTTCTGCGGCGGGCTCTGCGCTGCTGCCGCGATCGCGGGATATACGAAGCTGACCGCACAGATTCCACAGCGGATCGCAGTGTCCGGCGCAGTCGCAGCAGGCGGCGCGGTCTATTTCGCTGCATATGCGATCCTGACGCATCTGCGCAGAAAACCGCAGCATTATTTTCCATGATACAAACAAAATCGCCATAGTATTTCCGCATGCAAATCAGAAATACTATGGCGAAAATTGTTATGCGTTTACGCGGTCAGGCGCCGGATCAGTTCAGCCCCGAAAGCCGCATCGTCGCGATCAGCACATCCCACGAAATATCAATGCCGACCAGCGAATTGATAACATAGTAGCGCAGGACAAGCTGTGCGTCCATGCAGGTGATTCTGCTGTCGCGATCCACGTCGCCAGCCTCATACGACTCCGCATCCAGCGTCGATTCGCCGAATGCAAGGATCTGCACATATGCTTTCAGGGTATCCTGTGCATCCGCAGCCGTGACTCTGTTGTCGCCGTCCAGATCACCGCGCAGACGCTTGGTGCGGACAGCCGTCGTGGTCACCGGAACGGTCGTTGTTGCCGCAGTCGTCGTGACCGTTGTTGTGGTGGTCGCAGCAGTTGTGGTGGTATCTGCGGTCGTGGTGGTGTCCGCAGTTGTGGTCGTGACCGCAGTGGTCTGCGTGTCAGATGTCGTCGTTGTCTCGCTCACGGTCGCTGCGGAAGTCGTGGTCGTCGTGACAGCCGAAGCCGCAGCCGTTGTCTGGGCAATATCGGTCTGCGCTGCGCCGGCTTCCTTGAATGTGTAGCCGTATTTTGCGGCATACTGCTTTGCAGTGGAGTTCTCCGCACCGTAAATGACCGTATTATGTGTTCCGTATTTATTCGCAAACACCAGATCATCCGCGAAGATCTCGCACTCCGGATTCCGGATCGTCACAGATTTCAGCGCCGTGCAGTAATAGAACGCTTCTGTGTCGATCTTTTCAATATTCTTCGGCAGCTCGACATTTTCCAGCTTTGCGCAGCCGAAGAAGACCTGCTCAGTCAGTGCGCTGAGCGCTTCCGGCAGTCTGATCTCCTCCAGTGCGGCGCAGCCGAGGAATGCATGCGGCGAAAGGATCTCCAGATCCTTCGGGAGCGCAATCTTTTTCAGCGATTTGCAGTTGCGGAACGCATCCGCGCCGATCGCAGCCACATTGCTGCCGAACTCTGCGCTGACAAGCGATTCACAATCCTGAAACGCGCTGTTTTTCACATTGACGGTGCCGTCGCCGATCTTCAGCTTTTCGAGCGCCTTGCAGCCGAAAAAGGCATATGCGCTGATACCGGAAACATTATCCGGAATATTCATCTCTGTGAGCGATTCGCACTGATAGAATGCCTGATACGGGATCGCGGTCAGACTGTCGGAGAGCTTTGCCTCTTTCAGCGCGGTGCATCCCGCGAAGACTGCCTGATCCATCTTCACAACGGAATTGGGCAGTGTCATGCCGGTCAGCTTTGCGCAGCCGCTGAAAACGCTTGCGCCGAGGGATGTGAGTCCGTCCGGCAGCGTGCAGCTTTCGAGTGCGGTGCAGTTCTCAAAGCTTGCATTTCCGATCGTAATGACCTTTGCAGGCACAGTGAAGCTTTTCAGTGCGGTGCAGTCCTTGAATGCACAGGAATCAATGCCGGTCACAGTCTCCGGCAGTGTGATCTGCGCAAGGCTCGTGCAGCCCGAAAATGCATATGCGCCGATTGTTTCTGTTTTTGCGGAAAGGCGGACATCCTTGAGGCTGGTGCACTTGCTGAACGCAGAAACCGGAACCGTTGTCACAGCCGCAGGAAGTTTTACGCCGGTCAGTGCGGTGCAGCCCTCAAATGCGCTCTGTCCGACCGACTTGACCGTTTCCGGCAGTGTGATCTTGCTGAGCGATTTGCAGCCTGCAAACGCAGAAGTGCCGATACTCTGTACCCCGTCATAGAGATTGACGGCACTCAAAGAAATACAGCCGCTGAATGCAGACTTGCCGATGCCGGTCACATTTTTCGGCAGTTCGACTCTTGTCAGAGCAGTACAGCCCTCAAAAGCAGAATCCGAAACAACTGCCAGCCCGCTTCCGACGCCGATCGTTGCGAGCGTCGTGCAGCCCTTGAAGCAGTCCTTGCCGATCTTGGTCACGCTGTCCGGCATGGAGACACGCGGCAGGCTGATACAGCCGCTGAATGCGCCGTTGCCGAGATGCTGGATCTTGCTGTTCAGCTTCAGAGCTGCGAGGCTCTCACAGTCTGCAAACGCGTTTTCCCCGATCGCGGTCAGACCGTCAGGCATCTCGACAGAGGTGATCTTTTTGCATCCGCTGAACGCATTGTCCGCGATCGCGGTCACCTTGTTTCCACCGAGCTTCTCCGGAATTTTGATTGCGCCGACCGCCGTTTTTTCACATGCAGTGAGAACGGTATAGTCAGCATACTTCTGATAGGTGAGATTCCCCTCTTTGCCGGTTTCATACTCCGCGGCACTGACAGAAATCCCGAACTGCGCGATGCTGTTCTGCGGCAGCACGGTACTGCATGCGGCAGAAAGCGTCACGGCTGCCGCCAGCACGGCAGCGAATTTCTTTGCCTTCATAGTGTTTCAATTCCCTTCCCTTTATTGCATTGCTCCGGAAAAACGCAAACCGGAACAGAATAATTATAGCACAAATCCCCGCTGATAAGCAAGCGTTTTGGCGTTCTTTGTTCATTTGCATAAAAATGGGAACCGAAAAAAGCCTGTTTCATGTTTACTCGCTGCAAAATTTCGTGAGAATATAACAAAACTAAATCTCCTGCATAAACCTGAAAAAATGCCGCATACTACTGCTGAAAGCCGTTCGGGTGACGAGGCTTGAATGCAGCGCATGCTCTGTTCCGAGAGTATGCAAAAGAAGAAAGGCGATATCTATGAAACAAACAAAACAAGCCGGCATGTCCGGCAAGGGCTTTTACGCGGCACTCAGCATGAGCGTCGCAATGGTCGGAGCCGCCTGCTGGTACGCCTGGTCGCAGGCAGACAGGCTGCGCCCGCCGGTAGTACCGGAAAGCAGTTCCGCGGCGGAAATCTCCGGCAGCACGCGCAGCTCTGCGCCTGCACAGACTGCCGCACGAACCGTCCCGACGCAGCCGCAGACGACTGCCGCAGAAGCCGAGGAAGCCGCCGCGATCCTGCGGCGCACGACAACAGCCGCGCCCGTCCCGCAGACAGCGCCGGCACCGGAAACCGAGCCGGAGCAGTCGCCGGATCCCGCACTGCTGTATCCGATGCAGCCGGTGAGCGGGACGGTTCTGGAGCGGTTCAGTCAGGGCGAGCTGGTGAAATCGGCAACGACCGGCATCTGGTCTACGCACAACGGCACGGATTATGCCGTTCCGATCGGGACAGAGGTGCTCTGCACAGAGGACGGCACGGTCTCCGGCATTGCAAACGATCCGCTCTGGGGCGTGACGGTCTCGGTGCTGCACGAAAACGGCACGGTGACGCGCTACTGCGGGCTGCATGAGAATCTGTCCGTGCAGGCAGGCGACGTCATTCTGCGCGGCGCAGTCCTCGGCACGGTCGGCGAGACCAACGAAGCCGAACGCAATATGGAGCCGCATCTGCATTTTGAGGTGCTGCACAACGATTCCTATGTCGATCCGGAAAGCTATTTTGCCGGCGCACTCTCTCCGCAGATCACACCGCCCGTATCATAAACCGCAAAAAATCCGCCGCTCCGGATCAGCTCCGGAACGGCGGTTTTCATGCTTATATTTTATAGTATAGTATCAGCCGAGATCCTCTGCGTAATGCTCAAAGCGATCCTCGTCCAGCTCATAGATGATGCAGTCATTGGTGTAGTAGCGCTTCGGGACATAGACAAGCTCCATGGTGTCCCACGAGGTCGGCGCATAGACATACACATAGCCCTGCAGCGTCTGCCCCGGCTCGATCGCCTGATTGAAGCTCTTGAGGTCAGAGTGCGTGCGGGAATAGTACTTACGCGCAAGAACCGCCGCCGAGATATCGCGCACGGAATTGCCCGCATCCTCACCGTCAATGTTCATCCGGAAATGCGTCAGCGTCTGGCAGTCGATCTTCTTGCTGTCATTGTTCGTGATCGTCATTTCGCAGAGCAGCACACGGTAAGACGACTTGTTGACCGCATCCAGCTCGATCACGCGGTCAAGCTTTGCGCTGATCTTATTGTCAAAGAGGACGTCATCACCGATCGCAGCGCGCTGCTCCTTGCCCGGCACATCATCCGGCACCGGATTCTCCGGCACTTCCGGCGTATACACGCTGTCGATAAATTCGTCCTCGCTCGAATGATTCCTGCTTCCGCAGCCGGTCAGCGTGAATGCCGCGGAACAAGTAATCGCTGCTGCCAGAATCAGCGCAGCATACTGACGAAAAGATTTCATATACAACATTCCTCCAAAATGGGTTGTGAAAATCAGCATCCAGTTTGCCCTCTCGATGCATTCTTTCATATTATAGCACAGTTTCCGGAAAAAAGCAAGTACGAACCCGTAATATTTCTGCCCAGCACAAAACACCGGACGCGCCGGCAGAGAATGCGCATCCGGTGTTTTGCAGATTTTCATGCAGCAGCACGGTCAGCAGCCGCATCCAAATGCTCTCAGAAGCGAACAGAGCGCCTGAAAGAACGAAGTACTACACATGGTTTCAGCCTCCTTCATGTTTCGATTTCCCGTTTCTCTCATGTATTCGGGATGCTTTCATTATACACGTATCTGCGCGAAAAAGCAATGCAAAAATCATGGAAGGAAAGCTGGCGGATCATGTAAATGCGCGTTCCTGCTCCGCAAGCCAGCGCGTCAGTCCGGCATAGAGCGTAAAGGCAGTCTGCTTCTGGTAGTCCGGATCGGTCAGCCGTTTCGCCTCGTCCGGATTGGAGAGAAAGCCGCACTCCGCCATGACCATCGGATGCTTGCAGAAACAGCAGAGAAACAGTTCCTTGCCGCAGCGCTTGATCTCGCGGCTGTTCTCCGGCTGAAGCTGCTCCCGAAAAGCCGTTTGCAGCGATTCTGCGAGACTTTCGCTGCGGTCATTGGTATCGGAATAAAACATCTGCGCACCGCTGTACTTCGGATCGGTGAACTGATTCTGGTGAATCGAAAGGCAGACCGCATGCTCCGGCGCATTGAGGATCGCAAGGCGATTGTCCATGTCGGAGCTTTTCTGATTTGCAATGCCCTCGATGCCTTTGTCATGGATCGAACGGTCGCTGTCCCGCGTGACATGCACCTCAAAGCCGGACATTTCCAGCAGATCCCGCAGATCCAGCATGATCGCAAGATTGATCCCCTTTTCCGGCACGCCTTCCGCTGTGGAGCATCCGCCGTCAATGCCGCCGTGCCCCGCATCCAGCACAATGACCGGCGTCCGGTTTGCGGATACGGAAACCGCATCCGGCAGTTTCCGTCCGCTCCTGATCACCGCAAGCTGCATCCCGCAAACGCTGACCGCGAGGATCCCGAAGAACAACGCGCTTCTTGTAACAATCTTTCTGATTTCCGGTTTCATACATATCACCTCTGAAGTGTTTTAGTAAAGGTGTATGCGGAAGCGCAGCGGAATATGATTTTCAACAGCTTGAATCACAAGCGCATGATTATAGACCGAAACCGCCCGCCGTGCAGGAACCGGATGAGACCGGAATCTGCTCAGCGGGCGAAGTGCATTTTTCAGTTTATAGTGTCGCTTCGTGTATGGTCATATCTCCGATTTTCACATCTTTGATGCCTTGCTCTTTTTCTTTGTTGAAATTGAACGTCAGCATGTAGCAGGTTTTCAGACCGAAGCTTTCCAGATACTCACAAAGCTGCTGTTCGCCTTTTTCATTATAGGCAGAACCGTTCCAGATCTTCAGCTCAATGATGAACTGTTCTCTGAGATAATCGACGATCACATATACTGCACTTTGAACTGATACCGCCAAATCCAACAGTTCTTGTTTTCATGGTAAGCATATTGAAGATAAATATCTGATTCGTCAGGAGCCTGTCCGGAGAAGTGATATATTTGATCGCTTCAAGTGCCTGGATACAGCCTATCATGCCTGCCGCTGCACCGATGATGCCGTGGCTCTCACAGGTCTCACAGCCTGTGGGCGGTTCTTCAAAAATACATCTCAGGCAAGCTGTTTTGTGAGGAATGACTGTCATCACCTGTCCTTCAAAGCCGATCACACCACCGTAGCAGTAGGGCTTATCATATCGCACGCACAGGTCATTCACCATAAATTTTGTTTCGGCAGTATCCGTGCAGTCTATCACAAAATCATACCCGTCAAGCAGTTCGGCGGCATTATCTGTACCGAAACGCTCAGGGTACGCCGTCACTTGTATCTTGTCATTGATACCTTCGAGCGTATTTTTCAGCGAGACCGCCTTATTCAAGCCTGTTTCACGATGAGCGACCTGCCTGTTCATGTTGGAAAGACTTACCTCGTCATGGTCGATAATGCCGATCCTGCCCACCCCTGCGGCGGCGAGGTACATTCCGCAGGGACAGCCAAGACCCCCTGCACCTATGATAAGCACTGCCGTATTTTTCAGCCTGAGCTGACCAGTAACACCGATCTGCGACAGTGTTATCTGCCTGTCGTAGCGTTCCCATTCGTCTGTGTCCAGAGCGTGAAACTGTTTTTTCAGCCACGCCGCATACCCGCCCTTCAGACTGTAAGCCTGAAAGCCGCGTTTTCTGAACTGCTCTGCTGTTTCAACACTCTGCACGCCATACTGACAGTAAAATATCAGCTTGCGATTGTCTGCTGATCTGATATTTTCATGGGGGAGGACAGCACCCTCAATATGACCGAGCTGATAGGAGACTTCGTTTCGTGTGTCAATCAGCAAATAGCTTCCCTTGGGGAGTTTCAAAAATTCGTCGAGTGATATTTCTGTTGCATCATTCATTCCTGTACTTCACGCTCCGTGATCTCCTGCAATCTCCTCACGATCAGAGCCCGTTTATTGCGATCCAAGCCTATATATCGTGTATCATACTGCGCAGTATGCCGAGGTTCAAACCATATTACTGACTGCATTTTTAGAACCAAAAGCCTGACAATGTGCAATGCCATCTTCTGAAACCGAGGATTTTCCGTAGATCTTCTTGTCCTCACCGACCGGACAGACCGCCGTGCAGACACCGCAGGGATAGCGGAATTCATTTTTCAGTTTCTGATGATACAACGCACATTTATGTTTGTCCATGCATGCGACTGCACCGCCCTCATTCGGGCTGAATGCCTGCATCGGGCACTTTTTCATGCAAAGTCCGCATTTGATACAGTATTCCTTTTTCGGTAACGGATCAGGTACGATCTCCGCATCCGTAATCACAGAAACAAGCCGGATTCTGGGACCGTATTCCTTGGTGATCAGCGTATGATTCAGGCCAATCGTTCCCAAACCTGCGTATTTTCCTGCAATCACATGGGAAAACGCTGCTTCCGGTTTGTGAACAAGAACAGAAATATCTCCATAGCAGTCACGCGGAAAGAAATGCGCCCTGTACCCGTTCCGGTACATGAAATTTGCAAGACGGTTGCCGATTCATCCAGCATACGATTTGTGGTATTATACAGCTCTGAATATACCACAGACGGCGTTGTCTCGATCATGGAGGGGAAAATCTGTACCGCAAGTACGATCACAGTTTTGCACCACGGCCAGATCGTCTGCGGATAATAGTCACTGCTGATCTCGGCAAATTCCTCCCAGCGCTCTGCATTTGCAAAGCCGATCAGATTGATACCGAGCTTTTTCGCTTCACGCTTGATCCTTTGCTTGAAAGCGGATCTTTCTAGTGCATCCATTTCACATTCTCCGCGTCCGATCAGGCATTTTCATGATAAGTTTTGAGATATTGATAATACGCATTGTCCGGTGATTCATCAAGCAGCTCCTGCAATGCTTCTTCGTAGATCGTGCTGTTGATGTAATCTGTGATATTGACCGGATTGGTTATATATCCAAGCTCGTCCATTGCGTGGTAGAATGTTTCCGTTTTCTTTCTGTCCGGATCGGGATTGTTTACGGAATGGTTGTAGATCTCGCCTTCAAGGAGTTCTTCGTCCATATCCAGATACTTCTTGGCATCCTTTACGGCACCTGCATGGTTATTTTCCAGAAATTCACCGGCTCTGATCATGGCTTTTGTAAATGCCTTGAACTTTTCTGGATTCTGCTCGATGTTCTCCGTAAGTCCCACATCCCGGCAGCAGATCGGATGGTCAAAATACTCGATTTCATCGCAGTAGAGCAGCGGAACAAAACCTTCATCAATGGCTTTCTGACGGAACGGTGCATAGACTGCTGCACCGTCAATCTCCTTGTTTTTCAGTGAGTTATAAGCACTCGTTCCGCTGTCTGCGCTCAGGATCGTGATGTCCTTTTCCAGATCAAATCCCGCATCTGTGAGCGCCTTGCGGAACTCGATATCATAGGTACTGCCCGCCTGCAAAATGATCGTTTTTCCTTTCAGCAGTTCCAGACTATAATCCTCCGGATCAACGCCCTCTACTACTTCCGGTGCCACAACCAGTGCGTGCCCGTCACTCATGACACCGCCGATGGATGTGATCTGATGTCCGCTTCCAAGGAACGAGATCAGATTTGTTGCATTGATTGGCGCAACATCAATTTTGCCCGATTCCAGCGCAGCCAACTCGGCGGGATTATTGTCAAACTGTGTCAGCGTGACGTCCAGCCCCTCTTCCTGATAGAAGCCTTCCTCCTGTGCAATGATGACTGAAGTAAACTTGTATCTCATAAATACATCTCTCCTTGTTTTGCAAATATAACTCAGATATTGTTGCCGGCAAATATTACATCCGGCTGATTTTCCCTGTGCGCACCGATGATTTTTTCCATCCATACCATGTGATACCAGCGTCCGAATTTGTAACCGCTGTTCCGGAATTCGCCGACTCGTTTATAACCGAGATGCGCATGAAATTCCGTACTGTTGTTGGTTAGGTATTCATCCTCTGTTTCGGGATATCCGATGCACGCATAGAGATTCAGGATTCCCATTCTGCCAAGCCGCCTTTCCATTTCCTCATATATCATTCGTCCAAGCCCGCATTTCTGAACATTGTGATCCAGATATACTGTCATTTCACATGACCAGTTATATGCTGCCCGGTTCTTTAATGCGCCCGCATATGCATACCCTGCGATCACGCCATCCTTTTCGATGACGATGTACGGATATTTCTGCATTGTGCTGCACATTCGATCCTGAAATTCCGCAAGTGTCGGAACCTCATATTCAAATGTGATTGCCGTATTCTCTACATAATATGCATAAATTTCAAGAATACGTGCGGCATCCGCAATTTCTGCGTTTCTGATTGTAATCGTATTGATCCCTCCAGAGCAGTTCGTTGTTTCAGAAGCGGTTTCCTGGCTGCCTGATACATCGCCAGTTCTTTTGAAAGGTGCCTGTTCTCATCAAAAATCCCTTCTTTCCCAATGCTCATTTTCAAAGCTGCCTGGCTGTATTCATTATAGCACGGTTGCGAGACCTTGTCCAATATTGCAAAGTAATCATCCGTTATAGCATCGACCTATGAACAGAATAACAATCCTTTTCAAAACTTTCGTTGAATGCTATGAAGTTGGCTGTACGAACCACCCGAAAATGAGTATATATCTGGTGCCTTTGCAGATTGATATATATGACTATCATTTTTTTGAGAAGAAGGATGATATTAAAACAAACGAATCTACGATAAAAACAGCAGCGCCCCGCGGGGCGCTGCGTTTGTTTTACAACTATGTTTAAGTTGATTCCCCGTGTCCCGCATCCAGTACAATGACCGGCGTCCGGTTTGCGGATACGGAAACCGCTTCCGGCAGCTTCCGTCCGCTCCTGATCACCGCGAGCTGCATCCCGCAGACACTGACCGCAAGAATCCCGAAAAATAATGCGCTGCGCGTCACAATCTTTCTGATTTCCGGTTTCATATATATCACCTCTGAAGTGGTTTTAGTAAAGGTGTATGTTCGGGAAAAGAGAAATATGACTGTTTTAGAAACCGGGGAATATCAAGCAACTGTTCCGGATAATAAATGCAAAGGCGGTGAATTATGCGCTGCATTGCCAATGTTCAACTACATCTCTGCCGCCAGATCAGTTTTTACGATATTGGACGGTATACGGAATGACCGTGACTTAGGATAACTGTGTCAACAGCAGACAGGTCAATGTTCAGCACTTCCGCATTCTTTACAACTGCATCCGTCTGCCCCGTGTCGAGCAGGAGTTAATGCTTTTCAGTCTCAATATAGATTGAAAAGCCGTGCTCCGCAATGCATTTCTCGTTTTCTACGGTGTTCTCAACTAATGTTATGATCTTCATCAGTGTTTACCGCAGCCGTGATCTCCGCAAGAATGACCTTCGCCATGTTCATGGTGATGATCGCAAGTCGGATTCTCATTCTGAACAAGTGTCTGTGCAAGGAAAGCCTTTACAGCTTCATCAGCGCTGCCCGTATTTCCACCGTAGAGTGTGATGCCTGCCTCCTGCATAGCCATCTGTGCTCCTCCGCCGATACCTCCGCAGATCAGAACGTCAGCCTGAGCATTTTTCAGGAATCCCGCAAGCGCACCATGTCCTGCGCCCATTGTTCCAACTACCTGCTCGTTGATGATCTTGCCGTCAGCAACGTCATAGAGCTTGAACTGCTCTGTTCTGCCGAAATGCTGAAAGATCTGACCGTTTTCATAGGTTACTGCGATTCTCATAATACTGCTTCCTTTCCGTGCGATCTCCTCCGAGATCGTGTTATCAAGAGTATAATTTCCGCCTGAAATGACGATGCGTCTGCCTTCGACCAGAGCCTGTGCAAGCTTTTTTCTTGCCGTGTCATAGATCGCCGTGATGGTCGTTCTTGCCACGTTCATCTCCTGAGCACATTGTTCCTGTGTCTTTGACTGATAATCTATCAGACGTATCGTTTCAAACTCGTCAAGCGACATAACGACCGTATCGTTTGCTGTATCCTGATCGGGCGCAAAGCTCCAGTAATCGGGGTAACAACAGATACGGCGTGATTTTTGTGGTCTTGGCATAATAGCATCTCCTTTCTGACTTATGTCGATTATAACATATTTCTCGACTTATGTCAAGTATATTCTTGGCATATTCAGATATTGACGAATATTGCTTCATTTGGTATAATTTTTCTGTGGGAGTGATATTGTGAATAAGAATCTTGAATTGTTCCTGACCTTCATGAAGATCGGAGCTTTTACCTTCGGCGGCGGTTATGCGATGATACCGCTCATACAGCGCGAGGTCTGTGATAATAAGCATTGGCTGAATGAGGATGATAT
The DNA here is from genome assembly GCA_001603005.1 of Clostridiales bacterium Firm_04. Classification (GTDB taxonomy): domain Bacteria; phylum Bacillota; class Clostridia; order Oscillospirales; family Ruminococcaceae; genus Firm-04. Next base: position 20,525 of record LVAJ01000032.1, on the reverse strand, counting down.
ACTTGAAGTTGTTGCGATAGCAGAATCAACACCGGGTCCGGTTGCGATCAATGCTGCTACCTTTGTCGGCAGCCGTACCGCCGGGACACTCGGTGCTGTCTGTGCAACGCTCGGCGTTGTCCTGCCGTCGTTTCTGATAATATCCGTGATCTCTTTTGTTCTGAAAGCATTTCAGGAGTCAAAAGCTGTGCAGTACGCCTTTATGGGGATTCGTGCAGGTGTTCTTGCCCTGATACTCAAAGCGGTATATACCATGTTCATGGCGACGAAAAAACACGCTGTTTCCTATGTTATCATGGCAGCGGCATTGGTGCTGACAGCTTTCCTGAAAATAGATACAGTGTTCGTGATCATCGGCTGTGCGATATTCGGACTTATATGGTCGCTGATATTCAGAAAGGAGCAGAGCGATGATATGGATTGAGCTGTTTCTGACCTTCCTGAAGATCGGTGCGTTTACGTTCGGCGGCGGATATGCAATGCTTCCTCTGATACAGAGCGAAGTCGAGCGTCACGGATGGCTTACGCAGGCGGAGGTCGTGGATTTCATTGCAGTCAGTGAAAGCACACCGGGGCCGCTGGCGATCAATATGGCTACATTCGTCGGCATCCGCACCGGCGGAGTGCTTGGTGCTGTTTGTGCAACACTCGGAGTAGTTCTGCCGTCCTTTGTGATTATCCTGATCGTAGCGAAGTTTTATGAAAAGTTCCGCAAGAGCCGTGCTGTTGACGGTGTGATGTACGGTCTGCGTCCTGCTGTGATAGGGCTTATCGGTGCAGCATTCCTGTCTGTGGGAATGACGGTTTTCTTTCCAAACGGTTTACAGACCACTGTTTTTTCAGGTGCTGGTTTTTGGTTATCACTTGCAATATTCGTTATTGGAGCAGTGCTTGCTTTCAAGAAACTGCACCCAATAGCGATCATAGGAATTTCTGCTGTTATCGGCATAGTGGCAGGATATGGATTCGGATTGTAAAAAAGGAGAATGAATATGACAGAAATACAGCTTGTTCCGCTTGAAACGTCTGACAGAGAGCAGTTTATAAGGGACAATCAGGAAGCATTCAATTACGGTGCATTGGAAGAATTCGGTCAGCGGGACGATCATTTTGAAGAAGACGGCGAGATCATCTCCCATGATACGATTTCCCGTTCGATCGACGAGGGTACAGCTTTCAGGATCATGCAGGACAATAAACCTGTCGGCGGTGTTGTGATCAAAACAGAATACGATCACGGCGAGCTGGAACTGCTGTTCGTATCACCTGACGTTCACAGCAAAGGTATCGGATATGCAGCGTGGTGTGAAATCGAAACAATGCATCCGGAGGTCACGGTCTGGGAAACCGTTACGCCTTATTTTGAAAAGCGTAATATACACTTCTATGTCAACCGCTGCGGATTCCATATTGTAGAGTATTTCAACGAGCATCATTGTGCGCCGGATGATAAAGACGGCGAATTATTTGATATGTTCCGCTTTGAAAAAATACTGCCATCCACACCGGAATCCATACAGGCTCAGATCAGGCGTATCACTTACTTTGAGAATATAATGGACATGGTTCAGTCTATGGACAGCGACTCACCTGAACGAGAAAAACTCCTCAGTGAGCTATCTGCCTATTACAGCAGCGATGCTTGGAAGCGTGACTTCGCCGCTGATGAAGCCGGACTGCTCCCAAAAGACCTGAAACGCGGTGTTCTCTCGGAGGACGGTATCTATGATCTATTGAACGAATAAGTTTATTTCATATCAGTATGGAAAGCTCTCTATAATGGGGGCTTTAGATTTTCTGAAAGAACAAGAAAATTTTTGAGTACATATTGACAAGTTCCTATTTGTATGATATAGAAAAATTTCGATATGAGGTGAGCGAATGGAACTGACGAACAAGCAGATCACCGTAATGTTCATGGCTCTGTGTGATGAGAACCGTGTGCAGATATTCAGGCTTCTGCAAAACGGCGAGAAATGCGCTTGCAATCTTCTCGAAGCAATTCCTTATATCCGATCAGACTGTAAGTGTTTTCCTGCTGATTTGTGGAAATATATGTATCTGACGATATCGATTTTGTTCCTTATACGCATGGATACTATAAAGTCAGCGTAGGAGCCGACGAAGCATTCAAGAACGGTTTGAAATTCAAAAACGAGCCTGAATCCGGTTCCTTTGCAAATTGATAGATTAGACTATCATTTGCTGTTTGTAGAAACACGATATTAAAACAAACGAATCTACCATAAAAACAGCAGCGTCCCGCGGGGCGCTGCGTTTATTTTGCGATTTCGTTTCAGTTGATGCCATATCCGGCATCCAGTACGATGACAGGGGATTGCGCGGAAGATGCAGTTATGACATAATCAAAAAACAGAGCATTATCAAATACAACAATGCTCTGTTTTTGTGAGGAATCCTTTCCCCCTTTAGTTTTTCCAGCCCGTGCTAACTGCACGCTTTGTCACCATAGAACGGTAAATGCCGTCCTTTTGCATCAGACTGTTATGATCGCCCGATTCAGCGACCTGACCGTCACGGATGACCATGATCTGATCTGCACCGGCAATGGTATTGAGCCTGTGTGCAATGACCAGCAGTGTCTTGCCCTTACAAAGCTCGGAAATCGCCTGCTGGATATAGCTCTCATTGTCAGCATCTACACTTGCAGTTGCTTCATCGAGGATCACAATCGGCGAATCCTTGAGAATGCACCTTGCGATTGACAAGCGCTGTGCCTGACCGCCTGAAAGGGATGCACCGCCCTCACCGATGACGGTATCAAAGCCGTCGGGAAGATCCATAATAAAATCATAGCACCGCGCTTTTTTCGCTGCTTCGATAATTTCCTCCCGGCTCGCATCGGGCCTGCCGAGTGCAATGTTATTGTAAACAGTATCCTGAAACAGATACACACGCTGGAACACCATGCTGATGTTGCTCATGAGCGCCGCAAGCGGTATCTTCCGGATATCCGTACCACGCAAAAGTATTTCACCCGACTGAATATCCCAGAAACGCGTCAGCAGGCTGGCAATTGTCGATTTTCCGCCGCCGGACGGCCCGACAAGCGCTGTCATCGTGCCCTTATCCGCTTTGAATGAAACATCTTTGAGGACATCTTTTTGATCGTAGGCAAAGGTCACATTCCGGTATTCGATTTCCGGTGCATTGGTGTCCGTCAGCAATTGTGTGCCGCTGTCATCAAGCTGTTTTTCTGCAAAGAGCGCTTCAATTCTGTCCATGCAGGCGCTCATCACCGTCAGTCTTGCCTCCTGATCATAGAAGGTCTTGATCGGCACGAACAGATCAAAGAGAAACAGCAGCATACCGATATAGTAATTCAGCGGCATAGCGCCTTTCACGTACAGAAATGTCGAAATCGCCAGTACCAGTACAGTTCCCGCAGCATAGATCATGTTCACGCCCCGCGCCCAGGGAGCGTGTTCTTCTTCAAATGCAAGATTGACCTTGCAGTTATGCGCAAAGCTGTCTGTCAGTTCCTTTGATTTTTCACCAAGCAGATTATAGGTCTTGATAATGCCGATGCCCTCTGTGAAATCCAGTACCGCTTTTGTCTGGATCTCGGCTGCATCCTGTCTTTCCTTTGAGTTGGAGAGGTCGCTTTTGATCATCCCCCTGCCAAGCAGCATCATGCAGCCCGTAACAGCAAGGGATGCCAGACCAAGCCGCCAGTCAAAGAAAAACATGAACACGATCATAATGATTTGCGAGAACAGATAGCTCATCACATCTGCAAGCACCATCATGCAGTTTTCCTCGATGAACACCATATCCGTTGACAGCACGGAACTGATGCGCCCGATATTGCCTTCGGTAAAAAATCCCATCGGCAGCCGGCGGAGATGCGCACCCAGTTTCATGCGCATATCCGCAAATATCATATATCCTGCCGCACTTTGCAGTCTGTCCGCGATATTCTGAAAAACCGCCTGAACCGCCACGCTGCCCACAAGTGCAATCGCCGCATAAATACCTGCCGTCTTTGTCAGTTCGCCGTCAATGAAAGCGGATACAATCAGAAATACTGCAACCGCAGGCACCTTCATCAGCATCCCTTTCAGCAGTGACAGAACCATTGCGCCGTAAATTCTGCCTTTGTAATTGCCCGATACATCAAGGATTCGCTTAATCATGCCGATCATGCTCTCACCTCATTTCCGATCATCCATTTTGCGCTTTCTTCGCTGCTGTTCCAGAGTTTCTGATATTCGTCACAGCTTTGCAGCAATTTTTCATGCCTGTCGGCGGCGATGATATTGCCGTCTTTCATCACGCAGATCTTGTCTGCATTGACGATGGTCTGCAAGCGGTGTGCGATGACAAGAACGGTTTTGCCTTTGATGATCTCGCCGATTGCCGCGTTCATTTTCTCCTCGTTTTCCGGATCAATGAAAGCAGTCGCTTCGTCCAGCACGATGACAGGCGCATTTTTCAGGATTGCCCGGGCAAGAGAGATGCGCTGCCGTTCGCCGCCGGAAAGCTGCTTGCCCCCGTCGCCCGCCATTGTATCAATTCCATTGGGCAAACGGTTCAGAAATTCGCTGCACTGCGCTTTTTCGGCAGCCGCCATGACTTCTTCACGGGTTGCATCCGGCTTGCCGATCAGGATATTGTTGTACAACGTGGTGTTAAACAAAAACTGCTCCTGCGAAACGTAGGAAATCTGATCGTTCAGTGCTTCAATGCGCATATCTGTGATGTCCTGTCCGCCGAGCGTGATCCTGCCGCCGTTCAGATCGTAATAATGCACCAATAGCTTTGCAAGCGTGGATTTTCCGCTGCCGGATTCGCCGACCAGAGCGGTGAGCGTTCCCTCGCCGAGTTCCAGCGAAACGCCGTGCAGGACTTCCTGCTCCTTATAAGCAAAGCGCACATCTTCAAACTTTACAATATGTGAATCACCGCTGAACGGAGCGTTATTGGTTTTCAACGGCTCGTTGTCCATCGCCTTTTCAATCTCGTCAACCTTATAATTCAGCTGCGGAAATTTGCCGGCAAAATTCAGTGCCTTGAGCAGCGGTACGCCAATTGACAGCGTCAGACAGAATACCAGCACCAGATCGGCAAGCGCCGCTGTGCCGTTCACAACCATCACCGTTCCGACAGGCAGCATCACAAGTGCTACGCACGGGATCAGCGCACTGTAAAGCGCCATCCACGGCCAGCAGATCTTATACCATGCGAGCGTGAAATCCCGATAGCTTTTGATGTCGTTCTCGTAGCGCTTATAGGATTCTCCGTCCCGGCCGAACACCTTGACAACTTCCATGCCGTTGACATATTCAATGATCGTAGCATTCATTTTTGCGGCGGCAGTGTAGTAGTCGTTCATTTTTGCCATGCCCGCTTTGAACATCATCCCCATTGCAAACAAGCCCAGCGGCAAAGAGCAGAGAGACAGCAGTGCCAGCTTCCAGTCAGCGAAAAACATACAAACAATCGCGATCAGCGCCATTGACAGATTGGCAATGCCTTCCGGAATGGCGTGTGCAAGCAGCAGCTCGACCTGATCAATATCATCCGTGAACAGCTTCTTGATTTTTCCGTTTCCCATGTCATGGATCGTGCCAAGCGGCTGACGCTCCAGCTTTTTCTGTAAGGAAATGCGAAGATTTTTTAGTGTGTTGAATGCTGATATATGGGAGAATTTCAGTCCCAGCACGTATAAGTAAGCATAGACTAACTCGCATGCAAAAATAATAGCGATATGGATCACCAGATATCCCGCCGAAAGCTGTTCACCGTCGATCAGCGGTCTGATGATACGGTACGCCATAAAAAACGGTACCATGTAGGCGATCAGTGCGATCAGCATCGTGCACAGCGCCGCATAGGTATACCTGATATATTTGCCCATATAGGGCTTGATCTTATTGAACATTATGAATTTCCTTCCTTTAGCATGATAACATCGCTCCAGTTGAAGAATCGGCAGATGATCCGGCAATGTTCTTTGATTTGCTCCCATGTCATATCATGGATAAACGGTTCACAAATACATGTCCAGAATGAGGAAAGCAGCACATGAAATTCTTCCCGCGTGACCTCTGTCTGCGCCAGACCGCGCTTTTTTGCTTCTGCATAGTACTGTTCATAGGCATAGCTCATTTCGGTTACATAATCATGACTGAAATTCTCGTATCTGGTGCCTGCCGCTTTGTCGATCAGTAAGGCGAAGGTCTGACGATGCTCATAAAGCAGGCGGAACAAAGGAATCATTGTATCGTAGGTCATCTGCCATGACTGGTATATTTCCGCATCAGAAAGCGATGAAAAGTCAATGTGAGCGCGTTCCTTTACAAATAAATCAAGCTGTTCGGCTATATCATCAACAACCGCGCAGAACAGGTCTTCCTTGCCTTTATAGCGCTTGTAAACTGCGCCTGTGGTGATACCGGCATTCTCGCAGATTGTTTTCAGCTCCGCCTTGATAAAGCCCCGTGCTAAGAATTCAGCTTCTGCACTGGCAAGCAGGCGCGGGTTGATGCTTCTGTCGGGTACAGACATATACTTCCTCCTCTCATTGAAATTTGAATTACCGATAATCCGATTATTATTTTAGCACATGCTAACTGATTTGTCAAGTGCAGCAAAAATTTTTTCAAAATAGACAGAATGGCTAAAAAGCATTCACATTGTATGATGCTCCGCTGATTTGTATAAATATGACAGTAAGGCATTCTATAAGGTCGGTGGTTTAGCCGACAAAGCATTCAAGGACGGTTTGAAATTCAAAAATGAGCTTGAATCCGGTTCCTTTGCAAATTGATAGATTGGACTATCATTCGCGTAATGAAGATTGATGATATTAAAACAAACGAATCTACGATAAAAACAGCAGCGCTCCGCGGGCGCTGCGTGTATTTTTCGACTTAGTTTAAGTTGATTCCCCGTGTCCGGCATCCAGCACAATGACCGGCGTCCGGTTTGCAGATACAGTGACCGCATCCGGCAGTTTCCGTCCGCTCCTAATCACCGCGAGCTGCATCCCGCAAACGCTGACCGCGAGGATCCCGAAGAACAACGCGCTTCGCGTCACAATTTTCCTGATTTCCGGTTTCATACATATCACCTCTGGAATGTTTTAGTAAAGGTGTATACAGAAGGCGAACGTGATATGACAACTGACAAGATTCACAGCGCAATAAAAAACATATCTTCCGTCAAAATCCTGCTTTACGAAGTTCCTCCATCATAGCCGGACGATTTTTATATTCACTTTTCCATCTCGCCGCTAGTGACTGCGCAATTTCCGTGCCGCCTTCAATTGTAGCCATATGCTTCAGGCAATATGCCCATTCCTGATAACATTTTCGGTCAGCAGATCTCTGCGCTGCATTGATCAGAGAATCGGTATAGATTCTGAGAATCTGCTCCGGATACTGTTCAACCAGCAAATACTCATATTTTCGCAGAACAGAAATCGTTGCTTCATGACTTACATACTCCATCAGCCTGCTATATAGTTTGTCCTCTGCGTAAAATTCGGGAAGATAGTATTGTGTTGTGTCCGCAAAAAGCTTCTCTCTGACTGCCGGCCATTCATCAATTCCGTAATATGCTTTCAGTTCACGGTAACATTCCAAATCCCCGTAATCTGCTGCGAGACGGTGAAGCTCTTCAAGGTATTCGTCATTTCTGTTCTGCTTTTGATATAATCTGAGCAGCTTTTCACGGTATTGCTTCACAGGACTGTACGGATGTGCGGTTTCAATTGCATGTTTCAGCAGGAGAATCGCAGCGTCATTCCTGTTGTGTGCAATTTGATAATCAATGAGATAATCGCGGACATCAGAGATTTCTGCATGCTGTGAGCAATAGTCAAGCAATTCCTGCTCCGGCACCTGCATTTGCTCCATTAGCCGAATCCGGCGGAGAATCAGTACGCCATAATTGTATGAATTCGTTGCAGATGACAATATCAGACTGTCCAGATATTTCATTTTCCGGCGCAGATATTCCGGTTCTTTAAACGAATCAAAAAGCACCTGTTCCACATAGCTTTCCATATAATCCATAACCCAGCCGTCCAGATGTGACATAAACCATATAAACATGTCCGCTTTTTGTTTTTTATCGGCAAGACGGATAATTTTGCACCATGCTTCAACCGCATCGCTGCCGAATACCGAAAGCCCGCCGTCATCGTCTATATCCGCGTCTGCGACCGCTTTGAACAGGTCGCAGCAGAGCGAAAAAGCCTCTGCGATATATCCCTTTTCTGTCATGTCGGCAATATCCTCATAGAGATACTGCTCCATAGCTTCGATAAAATCATCAGCATGGTCATAGTCAATATCACCGTGCCGATCCTGATACTTCCGGATCGTTGCCTGAATGCTTCTGCGGTATGCAGCAAGGTCAATGTCCTCAGCATGCCTGCTGAGATAAAGCTCCAGACCGGCAAGCAATGCTTTATCACACATAACCGCCTGTAATAAAAAACTGCGTAAAGCATCTTCATCTGCGTCCGCAATCAGCTTTTCCGGCGACGGCTTCGGCGGTGAAGCCGGTTCGGATTTATCCGCTGCCTCATTGTATGCAAACAAAACCGCCGCCATGTGCTTACAGGCTGAACCGCTTTCAGCATGGGGACAGGTACAGTCCATAAACACCGGAACATGATCCTTCAGTGTAACGGCAACCTCATAATCCTCGCTGCCCTGTACAACAGCATGCAGCGTATTGCATTCCTGCCAAAGATCTGTAACCAGACCTTGCCGATAGTAATCCCTTCCGCGCTGCAAAATGCGGGTTTCAAACAGGTCTTTCCACGTCATGCGTCGCCCCTTCTTCATAAACAGCATCCAAAATGAATCCGGGCATGACAGAATGACCTACCCAGGAGTCCAATATTCAATATGTTATCATACTGACACTTTCACTAATATACCATATGTGCAGCTGCTTCGTCAATCGGTTGCCGACAGTTTGATTCAAAAGTTCATGGTTGGCAGTTAAGAATGCCAAATCCGCCTGTGCAGGAACCGGATGAGACCGGAATCTGCTCAGCGGGCGGAAATGTTATTTCAGTTTATAGTGTCGCTTCGTGAATTGTCATATCTCCGATTTTCACATCTTTGATGCCTTGTTCTTTTTCTTTGTTGAAATTGAATGTCAGCATATAGCCGGTTTTCAGACCGAAGCGTTCCAGATACCCACAAAGCTGCTGTTCGCCTTTTTCATTATAGGCAGAACCGTTCCAGATCTTCAGTTCAATGATGAACTGCTCTCCGAGATAATCGACGATCACATCGGTACGAAGCTGATCTCTTGTCTGCGCTTCAATGTAGAAATTGCCGGTGCCGTTGATGATCGGCTTGAGATAAAGCAGGAAATATTCTCTGCCGTCCTTCTCTTTGAACCTATCTTCCAGCGGCCCGAAAACCTGTGTATAGGTTTCGATAAACCCGTTCAGGACAGCAATCATATCCAGCCGTCTGTCCTTAATGAATCTGCTCTTGTTCAGTGTGCCCGTATTATAGAACACATTGTTTTCCAGTTCCGCATCGGAAAGAAAAAGGTTGTAGAGAAGCATTTCAAAGATTGTATTGGCAACCCGAACAGTATTATGGTCATTCTTTATGAGGCCGTACATTGCCATTTGTACAATAGCATCCTGCTGTGCATTATATGTCAGCTTCGTGCCTTCCATCAGGATGCTGCGGATCGCATTACGGAGACGCGGAAAATTATTCAGGTTTTTGGTCAGAGTCTGGAACAGCGTGTTATTTTCAGATAAAAGCAGTCTGATCGCCGCGTTGAAGCCCTCTCTTGACCATGCTTCTGACGGTTTCACAGTTTGCATGACACGTTCATCAATCAGCTGGCAGATGCGGCTGACAAGAAACGGATATCCGCTTGTCTGCGACCGGATCAAAGATGCCATTTCTGCTGTGTCCATGCCGGTATGGTGGTCTGCTTCGTATTCATCGAGCATTCCCTTGATGTCTATTTCAGAAAGGCTCATATCAATGTTGAAGTCGGCGGAGATATTCCACGGGCTGCTTTCCTTGCCTTCTTCCTCCGGTCTGATCTTGCTTTTCAGGTGCTTGATGTCGGTCACACCTGCGAGAATAACCGAATGGAAGGTCTTGTATCTTGGGTTCTTTGCTCTTTTCAGATAATTTGAACGCAGTTTGCCCAGAAAATCAAGGAACACCTGATTGTTTGATGCAGTATCAACTTCGTCAATGATCAGGACGATCGGCTTCGGATTCTGTTTGCACCAGCGATCAAAAATACGGAAGATGTCATTCATTACGAGCGTTCTGTCTTCCGCCGCCAGCTTTTGACAGGCATCGTAGTACTCGTCAGGGAAGGGAATCTCTATTGCATCCCTTGTATCGCACATGACCTGCGCGAACCCTCTGACAAAGGCATTTTCATCAAGGAAACTGCCTTCAGTCATGTCCTGAAAGTCCAGGCTGATCACATCATATTGTGCGGATAAATAGCGATCTAAGGCCGCTAATGTAGTCGTCTTTCCGTACTGTCTTGCCCGGTTGATCGTGAAGTACTTTTTGGCGTCCACAAGCTTCTTGATTTCTTTGACGCGCTCAGTCAGATCAACCATGTAATGCTCAGATGCTATGCAGACAGCGGTTGTATTAAACACTTTCATGCATGGTCTCTCCTTTCTGCAAAGTTTCGGCATATATTCATCTTTATTATACCCTATATCCGCTCAGATTGCAAGTGCTTTCCGATGATTTGCGGAAATGTATGTATCCGATGCGATTGCTTTCGGCCATTATACGCATAGATAGCGAGAGAGTCTACGAAGCATTCAAGGACGGCTTGAAACTCAAAAATCGAGCATATATCTGGTGCCTTTAAGGATTGATAGACAATACTATCATTCACGCTGCGAAGAAGAACGATCTTAAAACACACGAATCTACGATAAAAACAGAATCGCCCCGCGGGGCGATTCGTGCATTTAGCGACTTAGTTTAAGTTGATTCCCCGTGTCCGGCATCGAGGACGATGACAGGAGATTGCGCGGCAGATGCAGTCACGGCATCCGGTGCATTCTGCGCATTGCGCAATGCTGTGAGCTGCATCCCTGCCGCGCTGACGGCGAGGATCCCGAAGAACAACGCACTTTTTGTCACAATCTTTCTGATTTCCGGTTTCATACATATCACCTCTGAATTGGTTTTCGTAAAGGTGTATGTTCGGGAAAAGAGGAATATGACTGTTTTAGGAACCGGGAAATATATCAAGCAACTGTTCCGGATAATAAATGCAAAGGCGGTGAATTATGCACTGCATTGCCAATATTCAACTACATCTCTTACATCTCTGCCGCCAGATCTGTTTTTACAATATTTGACGGTATACGGGTAATTGTCTTGCTGTTCACTTCTTTCATCAACAAAACTGCAAGCAATGTCACTAACACTTCGGTGATAACAAATGCAAACCATACTGTATTGACCGTACCGATCTTTGACAGAATCATAGCAGAGGTCAGCATGATAACGAGCTGTACAACTGAGGTCAGGAGTGTTTTTCTGCTGTTGCCGAGTGCCTGAAAGAAAGCACCGAGTATCAGCGTCAGCCCCGAAAACGGGAACACAAAGCTGACGATACGCAGAGCAACTCTGCCGATTTCAAGTACCTCGCCCTGCGCATTGAACAGTGCAAGCAGTGTATCAGGGATAAGCTGGAAGATCAGTAGTCCGCAGAGGGTGATCGCTACCGTTGCGATCAGGCAGATGCGGATCGTTTTCAGGATCAGCAGCGTTCCCATCATGTTTTCTTTTGCATCTGTCATGACGATCACCTTGTTAATTGCACAGCTTCCACGCTCCGTCCAGCTTCACGAACTTCTGATTTGTTGTCAGTGTCCATGTTCCGGATGAACCGTAGACCTTCGCTTCCAGTGTTGTACTGCCTGTCAGAGCGGCAGTGTCGCCGTCCACGGTAACGACCGGATCATTCAGCTTGTAGGCGTAATAATTCAGTGTACCGTCAGCGATCTCTCCGAAAAATTCCTCTTTGGTCTGCGTTTTGCCGGACATATGCGTAAAGGTCTTATCCTCAGTAACAAGTGCATTCAGCGTATCCATATCCTTGTCGATCATTGCCTGCTCGAATTTCTCATACGTTTCAAGAATTGCGCGTTCATCCGCTGTGATCGTTGCTGAACTCACAGCATCCACCTCCTGCGATTGCAGAATCTGCCGTTTCATCAATGTCAGATCAGCGGCGTTCCATTTGCCGTCATTGTTCAGGTCACAGGACTTGTCGCTGAGGTCTTCGCCGGTCGATTTTGTCAGCAGAAACTGCTGCAAATTGCGTACATCCTGTGCTGTATAACTAACCGTTTTCTTTGCTGCAATCGCAGCGAAATTGTTGGAATCCAGCCAGTTCTGCACGATCGTCCTTGCACTTTCGCCGTCATTCTGTGCGACAGAACCACGAACGGAAAAGCCGCTCATCACATCTGCGCCCCCGCAGATGCCCTTGATCGTTGTGACGGTACTTGCCTGACCGCTGCCCTCATGGGTGTTGAATGGGATCACAGTCTTGCCGTTCCAGTCATAGCTTTCGAGGAAGGTATACATCGCCATAGGCATATCGCCCCACCAGATCGGATAGCCCACGAAGATCACATCATATGTATCGAAGTTTTCGATAGATGTTTTCAGTTCGGGACGCTCCTTGTTGGTGCGCTCCTCTGTCGCAACGGTGAGCATTTCATCGTATGCGGACGGATATTCCTTAACAGTCTCGATGCGGAACAGCTCGCCGCCGGTCTCCTCAGCGACGATCCCGGCAAGGAGGTCGGTGTTTCCTCGCTCCACAACGCCCACGTTGTAGTTTTCTCCTGCTCTTGAAAAGTATGTGATCAGCACGTTGTCATGATGTTCTGTCTCAGCCGTGGCTGCGGGACTGCTGAATGTGACGGAAACAGCGGTCATCACACCTGCAAGCACCAAAGAAATAAAGTGTTTCATAAAAATACCTCCGTTCTGATTTGCTGCTTCTATTGTAGCATACAGAACGGAGGTAAGTCTAATTGAAATATTAAATTGCTGATAGAAAAATTAAATCGTCACACAGCAAGCGGATCGTCTTTGTATTAATCCTGAACCATTTTCACGAAATCCAGCACGAACTTTCGGCTCTCTGACTTGTGGGTATAGAGGGCGCAGGGCATTTTCTCCTGACAGTCAAAGGGGATCCAAACAAATTCGCCGGTGTGGTCATTGAGGAAACCCGGTGACAGACAGATGCCACGCTCGGACGCCACATTTGTCAGCGTGGTATTGTGATCGGGGCTGTTGAAATAGCTGATATTGCCCCCCTGCGATGAGCCGCTGCTGCACAGCTTTCAGCTCGGGCGGTGAGGTATTGCCCACCATAAGTGTCCGTCCCGAGAGGTCGCTTTCACGGATCAGCCGCTTGCGGGAGAGCATATCGTTTTTCTTGCAGATCAGATAGATGCCGCTGTCAAAAAGGTGATGCTTTTTCACGTCATGGATACGCTTCATCTGATGTTCGAGGGAGAAAGTCACGTCCATTTCGCCTGCAAAAAAGCGCTCTAAGTAGCCCGAATAAATAAAGTACGGTGTCACTGAAATATCGGGATAGACCTTTGCAAACTCCATGATGATCTGCGGCAGATAATAAAGTGCAGACCGCACGGGCATACAGATATTGATGTTGCCCTTGTACTTTGAGCTGAAATTCTGCCCGTTTTCTATCGCCTTGTTCAGCTCTGTCAGCACACTTCTGATCGTCACGATGAACTGCTCACCTGCGGGCGTGAGCGCTGCGCCCTTGCCCGAACGTGCAAATATCTCAAAGCCGATCTCGTCCTCCAACAGCTTGATCTGATAGGTCAGAGTTGGCTGGGAGATAAAGAGGTTTTCGGCTGCTCGGTTGAAATTCTGCGTTCTTGCAAGCTCGGCGGCATAGGTAAGCTGCTTTGTGGTCATGGTATCACCTCGGATTTATTATAGCATAGCCATTCTGTTTTGTAAAGACATTCTGAATGATTTAATTTTTCTATCGGTTATTAAAGTTTTCTATTAGACTTATCACTGTTCGTGTGATAAAATGGTATTAAAGAAATCTTAATGAGGTGATCTGCATGACAAATTTTAATCTGAACGATAACACAACGATTCCCGCAACAGGCTTCGGCGTATTTATGGTGCCGAACAACGGCCCGACAGAGGAAGCCGTCACGACTGCGTTGAAAGAGGGCTACCGTCTGATCGACACGGCGGCTGCTTATCAGAACGAGAGTGATGTGGGCAAGGCGGTGAAGAAGTCGGGCATTCCCCGTGAGGAGATCTATGTGACCTCGAAGCTGTGGATTCAGGACTACGGCTATGAAGCGGCGAAAAAGGCGATCGACACCTCGCTGTCAAAACTGGGACTTGACTACATGGACTTGTATCTGCTCCACCAGCCCTACGGTGACACCGCAGGTGCTTGGAAAGCCCTTGAAGAAGCGGTAAAGGCGGGGAAGATCAGGTCGATCGGTGTGAGCAATCACACAGTCAAGTTCCTTGACAAGCTGCTGCCGAACATGGAGATCCTGCCCGTTGTCAACCAAATGGAGTGTAATCCGTATTTTCAGCAGAAGGAGCTGCGTGAGTATCTTGCAAAATACAATATCCGCATGGAGGCGTGGTATCCCCTCGGTCACGCAAATCGCAAGCTGCTGACCGATAAGGTACTTGTGAGGCTTGCCGAAAAGTACGGCAAATCAGTCGCACAGATCATTCTCCGCTGGCATTATCAGAAGGGCATCATCGCGCTTCCAAAAGCGACTTCTATCGAGCATATCCGTGACAACATCAGTATTTTTGATTTTGAACTGACAGATGATGATATGACTGCGATCCGTGCCCTCGATAAAGGCAAAGGAACGCACAATCCCGACAATATGGCAAATGCGGTGACGCTTGGAATGTATCATATTCACTGATGGAAGATCAAGGAGGATGTATGAGATTATTAAACTGTGTTATCCTACTTTTGCTATGTGCAGCACTCGCTTCCTGCGGTGCAAACGACAGCGGCTCTGTTTCAACATCTGTCAATACAACGTCAGAAGAAATAACCTCAACTGCTGTGACATTAGCCAAAACAGAGGTTGAAGTCAATTCAGAAGAAACTGACGAAGCAACAGAATCACAGCAGGAAACGCTACCGGCAGAAACGGTCAATTCAGGCTATCCCGAATTTGATTTCGACACGAAAACCGTCACTCTCAACAGCGGCTATGAAATGCCGATACTGGGTATAGGCTGCTTTTCTCTATCGGACGAGGAGGCGGAGAACTCTGTTTACTGGGCTCTCTCCGACGGCTATCGTCTGATCGACACAGCCCGAATTTACGGCAATGAGGAGGCAGTCGGACGTGGTATTCAGCGAGCCATAGACGAAGGCATCGTCACCCGTGAGGAGATCTTCGTTACCACAAAAATGTGGACGTCTGACTATGATGACGGTGAAGCTGCGGTGCAGGCTTCTCTCGACAGGCTGGGGCTTGATTACATTGACCTGATGATACTTCACCACTCTCAGCCAGAGAACGATGTGCAGGCTTATCAGGCTATGGAAAAGGCAGTCGGTGAAGGCAAGCTGCGTTCAATAGGGATTTCCAATTACTACGAGCCGGAGGACTTTGACAGGCTTGTAAATGCAACAAGCATAAAGCCGGCACTGCTGCAAAATGAAACGCACCCCTACCACCAGAGCAAGGAAATGCAGTCGCATATCGCACAGTACGGAACAGTGCTTGAATCGTGGTTCCCGCTGGGCGGTCGTGGCAACACGCAGACGCTTTTTGATGATCCGACTATTTTTTCTATCGCAGCGGCTCACGGAAAGACCTCTGCACAGGTCATTCTGCGGTGGCATTTGCAGGCAGGGAATATTGCGATACCCAGCAGCAGCAACCCCGACCACATTCAGGAAAACTGCGAGATATTTGACTTTGAGCTAAGTGCTGACGAAATGGCACAGCTCACGGCAATTGATAAAAACGAACGCTTTGCGGACTATTAAGGAGGTATTTTTATGGCTATGGTATTTGACAGAAACGAGAACAGAAAGGTCGCTGTACTGCTTGGTGCAGGCAGCATGGGAACGGCGATCCTTCGCCGTGTTTGTGCGGGAATGACACTGCTTTTCGGTGACATCAGCGAGAAGCGTCTTGATGAAGTAAAGCGTGAGTATCAGGGTTACGGCTATGCAGTGGAAACTATGGTGGTCGATGCCAACAGCAAAGAGAGCATCGAAGCATTTGCCGCAAAAGCCGCCGAGCTTGGCGAGGTGAAATACTACATTCACACCGCAGGACATTCGCCCAATCAGGCTAGCCCTGAGAAGATCATCAACCTTGATCTCATCGGCTCGAAGTACGCACTTGATGCTTTCGGAAAGGTCATCGCAAGGGGCGGTGCGGGACTGCTGATCTCCAGTCAGACGGGCTATATGTTCCCGCCGCTTTCCACCGAGGAGGAATATCAGATCATGACCACTCCTGCGGATCAGCTGAAAGACCTGCCCTGCCTGTCACTCGAGCGTATCACAAATTCCGGTACGGCTTACATCGTTTCCAAGAAGGCGAACCACCTGCAGGTGCAGTATGCCGCTGCCCACGAATGGGGAGAGCGTGGTGCGAGGATCAACACCATAAGCCCCGGAGTTATCGTCACGCCCCTTGCCTATGACGAATTCAATGCAAACGGTGCAGGCTATCAGCGAATGATCGACGCAACACCGATGCGTCGCGTGGGCTCGCCTGACGAGATCGGTGCGGCAGGATCGTTCCTATTAAGCGATGCTGCAAGCTATGTGACAGGCACCGACCTGCTTGTGGACGGCGGAACGATAGCAGCGCTGAAAAACAAGAAGTTCCAGTTAGGAAGGTAAATACGAATAAGAACTCCCCACATTCGCAAAAGAGTGTGGGGATTCAGTTTTATTCAAATGCAGTTTGCGAGTTGCCGATGACATGTTTTATCGTTTGCAGCGAGACTGTAATTTAATATTTCTATCGGTTATTTAGATTTTTAATTATACACACCGCAGAAGATGTGATATAATTATGCATAGGATAAACGATCGGAGGTGATCTCAATGAAACGAATCATTCTATTGACCGCAGTGCTGCTTTGCCTGACTTCCTGCGGAAATGAGAGCGAACAGACAGCTTCAAATACTGCTGCTGAAACTGAGCTAACAAAAGCAGTCACATCACAAGTGATAACTGAGATCATTGACACAAGCCAAAATGAAAGCGGTGATGATATGAAGAATTACGACTTTTCTACACTGACAAATGTGGCGCTGATAAATGCAGACCTCGGCTCGATGAACGATGAACAGCTTTCTGTTCTGTATGCACAGGCAAGATACTGTCAGGCTATGACCGATGCAGATATTGACACAATGCGTGAGCTTGTCTCCGAGGATATGACCTACACCCACATGAGCGGTATGACACAGACCCGTGAGGAATACTTTGCAGACATTGCCGACGGCAGCCTGCGGTACTTCACGATCGGTATGGACAGCCCAACTGTTGCAGTCAGCGGTGATACAGCAAGTATTACATATACCTCGGTGCTGAATGCCAATGCCTGCGGTGCCAGAGAAACTTACCGCATGAAAGGCACACATTACTACAAAAAGCGTGACGGAGAATGGATAGCTGTCAATGCCCCGAAATAAGGTGATATGATGAAACCGATAAAACTGATACCAGATGTGCGGAATTGGGTGCCGCAGCTTTCACGGCGAAACATCGAGGGAAATATGCCGATTGTAAAAATGCTCAGAGCGTTTGCGGACAGAAAAAATGTAACGCCTGCGCAGATCTCACTTGCGTGGATGCTCCGCAAATACCCGAATGTCGTGCCGATTCCCGGCTCAAAGAACAAGGAGCGTATTATCGAAAACCTTGATTATGCTGAGATCACGCTGGCTGATGCGGAGCTTGGACAGCTTGAAAGCGAGCTGAACAGATGCAAGGTCTACGGTCATCGTGGGCTTGGGGGATTTTAATATTATGCAGAAAAAGGCGATCCATTACCGGACCGCCTTTTTGTGTTATTATGAAAAGCCTATGCTGTCAAGCCAATCCCGGCATTTTCGTTGCAAAAAGAATAGCGCCAAAATTAACGAATCTACGATAAAAACAGCATCGCCCCGCGGGGCGCTGCGTACATTTTGTAACTTGATTTCCGGTTTCATACATATCACCTCTGAATTGGTTTTCGTAAAGGTGTATGTTCGGGAAAAGAGGAATATGACTGTTTTAGAAACCGGGGAATATATCAAGCAACTGTTCCGGATAAAAATATGCACACAGACTCAACTTCAAGGTGCGTCTGTTTTTCTGGTATTATATGTTGGCGGTTTACGCTTACATGCTTTGTATTCGTCCTGCCTCATAAATTCTCCTTTCGGTTTTAGGTTAAAGAAAAGCACCTGCGTTTGCAAGTGCTTCGCGTATATTCAGTTATTACAGGATGCCTGTGGAATAAACGATTATCGCAAATACAAGCAGCAGACAGAACAGCAGGCAGAATATTCCGCCGAACAATGTTGTCACCCGAAGCCGCTTCCATGTTTGCAGATTCTCTTGCAACATCGGAAAAGGCTCCTCCCGCGATATAAACATAACCTCAGTCTCTTTCAGGTCAGCATATTTCTTGCCGTGATCGCTCTCCGTTTTCAGCACAAATTGCTGCTCCTCTCCTGTACGCGGGACCATACATTCTATCGTCACTATGTACTGCTTCTGCCGCAGGCGACCGTACTGTACTGTCTGCACAAAGAAATCTGTCACTCTGGCAGGAACTAAAACTCCCTCGCGCCGATAAAGCCGCAGAATCCGGAACGCCTGAACCGCATGCTCCAGCATCATGAATGTGAACAGGCCGTAAAGCAGAAGCGGAAACAGTAACTCCCGCATAAGCTCTCCGAATGTTATTTTCGGCATGATATGTACCCCCTGTGCCTCCTCATAATTTACACCGGAATTATAGCACAGCAAGGAGAAAAAGTCAATCAGCGGCGGTGATGAAACGGACATACAAAAGCACCTGCGTTTGCAAGTGCTTTGTGTATATTCTATTGTTGTGCTGAACTATATGGAGTTTCAGTTTCGGTCCAAATCTCAAAATGAAGAAATGGTGTACCGATTAAATTTGTACATACAGCGTATTTATCTTTGCCGATTCTCCAATAATCCCTCACTCTGCCTGAGCCAACAGTACCGCTTGGCTCACCAAGTTCAGACACAAGTTCCTCATAAGTCATATTACTGCCATTAAGGCTTAATAAATATTCTTCCGAAACATCAACGATTGAATCAGACTGAACATTTGGAATCAATCCGCCTACTCTAGTTGTACCAGATAAAGTGAAGTGCCTTTTATATTTCGTCTCTTGATTTCCATAAATTGCTGCTATTGCTGCGATACAAATGATAAAGACAGACAACCCGCTTGATATAATGACACGTTTCTTCATACTCTTCTCCTTGCGAATTCGTTTTAAACAAAGAATGCCCGGTGCCTCTCCCACATCAGAATTATAGCATAGCAGGGAGAAAAAGTCAATCAGCGGCGGTGATGAAAGTTCCTCGACTGCGTGAGCAAGACTGCCGCCGCTGAAATGAGAGCTTCCTGCAAAGTCAGTTTCAAGGACAGTGCGGCTATGATGCAGGAAATGCAGGACTAATATGATCACAGCATAAGGAAAGGGCTATGTCCTCCGCGGCCGTGTACGGAAGGCATAGCCCTGATTCTTTTCAAAAGTCTGTTCATTTTTGGCAAAGACACGTTTATGCAATTATTTCAGGAGCAATCATTTTCACATATTGATAATTTCCGAAATGTATGATATAATATATCTAACATCAGGAAAGAAGGTGCAAAAATGGATATAGATATGATCGAGATCAGCAAGGCGCTTTCCAACGAAACACGTCTGAATATCCTCAAATGGCTCAAAGATCCCGAAGGCAATTTTCCCCCGCAGGGCGGCTGCCTGAGTGAGCCGGTTGACCTCAAGGGCGGTGTCTGCGTGAGCAGTATACAGGCAAAAGCGAACCTCTCCCCTTCTACGGTATCGAACTACCTCGACACCTTGCAAAGAGCCGGACTTCTTCTCTCCGAGCGCCACGGCAAGTGGACGTATTACCGCAGGAATGAGGAAACTATACGTCGGCTGGCGGAGTTTGTGAAAGAGGAATTGTAATAATACGATAAATCGGAATTTGCGGGCAGTGCCCGCTGCCGTTAGTCGGCAGTGCCGACAGCCGTTATTCTAAAGGTTTCCGGATGCGTTATGCGCGTCTTTCAGTACACTTGTTTCCGGCAGCTGATTGCTGTAAATCGGAATTTGTAGGTTAGCTTGTTTGTGTCATCCTCTCTTTATCGTATGTCCGATGAAGATTTTCACTGGGCGCGGGGCGCGAATGCGAGAGGGACAACCACAGGGAAAGGGGAGTCGTC
>LVAJ01000031.1 GCA_001603005.1 Clostridiales bacterium Firm_04 | reverse complement strand
AGCCTCGCCATTCCGGCAAGGCTAGTTCTTTACTGCAAGGCGTCGATTGTTTGTCGCATACAATCGGATAGCTCTTTTTGTTTTATCTACTCTAAAGAGTTTTCTCAATCTCTTTAAGCTGCTGTTTACTCTCTTTGTCAGACAAGTCGTTTTCGAGCATTCATATTATGTTTGTTCTCATTGCAGGATACAATTCGTAACATTCATCCATGCAGAGGAACTCGCAGAGATCATGGAGATCTCCGTTCCGTATGCATACAAGATCATCAAGCAGCTCAACGAGGAGTTTGCGGGTGTGAGTTGCAGTTCAGACGGCTCTGAATCGTTCGGCTGGCAATAGTTTCAATCCCCTTGCGGGTGTGAGTTGCAACCCAACAAATTGTGTTCGGGACGAATCTTCACACACGATGTTGGAACTGCATTTGGATACCAAAGCAAAAACAGCAATGTAATACCATTTTTTCGCAATCATGTCCCATGATCCAGCGCGAACCGGCATCCTGACCGGTTTCAACAGCGACGGACTTATGACGATTCTGGTTATGCGCGCTGCTGAATCAGTTCGGAGACGAGTTAAGCTGTAGCAAAAAAAGGAGTTCGCCGAAACAGCGAGCCCCTCAAAATATGTATACACCGCAAAAAACGGGAGCCGTCAAAAGCCGGTTCCCGTTTTCTGTTATTCGCGCAATATCTGCATTTTCACGCGCTGTTGTCTCAAAGTTCGAGATCTGCTTCCAGCACCAGCTCGGCAAATTCCGTCTTATAGGAATCGTTTGAGAAGTCGTCCTGTTCGAGCAGATCCAGCACCATATCTCTGCTTGCGCTGCCGCGGTATTCGCTCTCGCGCAGCACCATGCCGAATGCCGCGACCGCCGATGCAAACCGCATGTCGGCGGACATTTCCTGCTGATCGGTCTCCGCGGAGACCGGATAGGTCAGCAGCATGCTCTCATCGCCGTCCGGCTCTTTATAGCGCACCGAGACTGTGCAGTATTCGCCGTTTTCCGTGCCGTTTTCCGCACCCTCGCTGTATTTCAGCTCCGAGGATGCAAATGCCATTGCACTGTCCTTGTCCGCGATCTCATAGAGTGCCGTTACGGTATGTCCCGCGCCGACCTCGCCGGCATCCTTTTTGTCATCCGCAAAATCCTCTGCGGCGAGTGCTCTGTTTTCGTAGCCGATCAGCCGGTAGCCCTTGATGTACGCCGGATTGAACTCCACCTGAAATTTGACGTCCTTTGCGACGGTCACGAGCGTTCCGCCCATTTCCTCGACCAGCACGCGCTTTGCCTCGTTGACGCTGTCGATGTAGGAATAATTGCCGTTGCCGTTGTCGGCGAGTGTCTCCATTTTGTTGTCCTTGTAGTTGCCGGTACCAAAGCCGAGCACAGACAGGAAAATGCCCTTGTCGCGCTTCTTTTCAACGAGGTCTTTCAGCCCTGCTTCGCTGGAAACGCCGACATTCAGGTCGCCGTCCGTTGCGAGAATGACACGGTTGTTGCCGCCCTCGATCTTGTATTTCTCCGCGATCTCATACGCTGTGTTGATGCCCTTTGCACCAGCAGTGGAACCGCCTGCTTCCAGCATCTCAATTGCTTCTCGGATCCGGACGCCCTCGCTGCCTGCCGCACCTTCCAGCACCACAGAGTCCACGCCGGCGTAAGTCACGATCGACACCCTGTCGTTCTGCGTCAGTTCATCGGTCAGCATGCAGAAGGATTCCTGCACCAGCGGCAGCTTATCCCGGTCATACATCGAGCCGCTGACGTCGATCAGGAACACGAGATTCATCGGCTTGCGCTGCTGCATGTCAATGTCCTTTGCCTTCATGCCGACGCGCATGAGCTTGGTGTCCGGATTCCACGGGCAGTCCGCGATCTCGGTCGTGACGGAGAACGGCTCGCCCGGCTGCGGCTCCGGATAATCGTAATGGAAATAGTTGATCATTTCCTCGATGCGCACGGCATCTGCCGGAATCCGGCTGCCGTCGCGGATCATGCGCCGCAGATTGCTGTATGATGCCGTATCGACATCGGCAGAGAATGTGGAGAGCGGATCGGTCACAACGCTTTTGAAGCTGTTTTCGGTGATTGCGCTGTATTCCTCTGTGTTGAACTCCACAGCGTCTTCCTCGTATTCGTATTCCGGCGCGCTGGAGTATTCTGCATCCGCTGCTTCATAGCAAACATCATTTTTTTCATAGTTGGCTGCTGTGTCCGGCATATACATGCTCGAATTGCTGCCGCACCCTGTAAAGGTCAGCATTGCGGTCAGTGCGAGCGGAAGCGCTCTCATCTTTTGCATTTGTTTCATCGGAAACCTCCCTGCGGGCAGTACCCGCTGTTTTCATTGATTTGAGTGTGATCGTCTGATGTACGCGGTTCACGGGCAGCGCCTTACCCGTTTCACCTACAATACGTATGCTGCGGCTGAAATTCCTTCCGGTTTCAGAAAAAAATTTCGGTCAGGTTCATCCCTCTCCATTGCCCAAATTATAACAGATTTTCCGCCGGAATGAAACAACGTCAGCTTTACAAATGGTTAGGATATTTTTACATTTCCGTATGTTTTGTTACAATCCGTTTGCGATCCGGACACAACAGACCGTCTGTCCGCGCAGGACATTTCACGCACGCGCATTTACATTTCCATGCAGATACGGCGTATATGCGCAGTTTTTGCATCTCGATAACAAAAACAAATTTGTTGTTACCGTTTTGATTCGATCCGCTGCCTGCTGATCCGGAACAGATTGACAATTCCGGTACATTCTGTTATAATGAGAAAAAAGACAGCATTTGTCTGCGTCATGAACAGGGAGAAAACTATGAAACGATCAAAAGCATTTACAGGAATCATCGCAGCACTGTCCGTCGTGATCGCCGGCAGCCTCGGCTTTGCAGGGATCCGTTATCTGACCACGGACAGAGGGCTGATCGGCAAAACAGAGGATCAGCTTGTGTCATACGGGAATGAAAATGTGAACGTCATGCTCAACCGTCCGGAAAACTGGCATCAGATCGCCGCAAAGAAGCTGCTCACACACGGTCAGTTTGCGGGAATTGACGGTTCTACGGCAACAATTCCGATCACTGCCGAGCTGGCTAGGCAGTTCTGCGGTGCCGTGGATCAGACGGATTCCAGCTTTCCGCTGGAAACGAATGTCAGCTCCTATCTGTGCCACAACAAAACCGACGCTGCATATGATA
The DNA here is from genome assembly GCA_001603005.1 of Clostridiales bacterium Firm_04. Taxonomy (GTDB): domain Bacteria; phylum Bacillota; class Clostridia; order Oscillospirales; family Ruminococcaceae; genus Firm-04. The sequence continues at coordinate 79,655 of LVAJ01000031.1, read as the reverse complement.
ATCTGATCGGGCGCAAACAGAATCGCATCAGTTGGACTCAAAATATTCAGTACAGCGGATACGAACCTGTATTCCGCCAAGAAACCGTCCGTCTGATTTTTGCGACGCCGCCTTCTGCGGATGAGCTTCAAACTGCCGAACAGGCAGGCGTTGTACTGGAAGCCGATCCGGTCGCGCTGGACGGCTTTGTATTCATCACGCACAAGGACAATCCGGTGGACAGCCTGACCGTGCAGCAGATCCGCGATATCTATACCGGGAAGATCACAAACTGGAAGGATGTCGGCGGAAAAAATGAAAAGATCCGCGCATTTCAGCGCACGAAAAATTCCGGCAGCCAGACTGCAATGGAAGAACTCGTCATGCAGGGCAAACCGATGAAAGAGGCACCGGTCGCATTTATCGCCGAGGACATGGGCAGTCTGGTCGAGCTTGTCGCAGAATACGAAAATGAGACTGCCGCGATCGGCTACACCTATTATTACTACATCAACAATCTCTATAAGAATCCGGATATCAAGGTCATCAAAATAGACGGCATTTCGCCGGAAAACGAGAATCTCGTCAGCGGCGCCTATCCGTTCACGGCATCCTATGATGTGGTCATCCGCGGCGATGAACCGGAAGACAGCGTATACCGGAATCTGCGTGATTACATGCTTTCCGATGAGGGACAGGAGATCATCCGCCTTGCCGGATACTGTCCTGTAAAGGGGTGAACGGCATGACGGATGAACACAAATATCAGGCGGGCGAACGGCTCATCAAAACAGCCGTTGTCATGCGCTTCATGCTGAATGCAGCGCTGTCCCTGCTGCTGGCGATTTCCTATTCCGGCGTGCGCGGAAATCTGTACCGCATGTACAACCATCCGGACAGCCTGCTCCTGCCGCTGATCTGCGGCGGCATTGTGGCGGATTCGCTGTTCACATTCTTTTGGACACGGGAACCATTCATCCATACCGCGCATTTCGTGCTGCACATTCTGCTGTGCGGGCTCGGCTATTTCGTCATTGCGATCGACATTCTGAATATCCACGGTCTGGGCGCAGTGGTCTACGGTTTCCTGCTTGGATCCGCTGCATGGATCTTCGGACTCATCACGCTGATCCTCGGCGCCGCCGGCAGAAAAAAGTGCTCGAAAGCCAAAGTGCAGCAGATCATTGACCAAAACAATGCTTCTCCGACGGATTGATCATGAAGGCAACCGTACTTCATATTCCTGCGCATGGACGATTCGCCGTTCAGAATCCCATTCTATAAAAAAAAGCCCCGACGTGCCTGTCATCAATGGCACATCGGGGCTTTTTCTATACACATGATGGGATTCCAAAGGGATGCAATCCCTTTGGCAGGTTTGGGCGGAGCCCATTCTAAATCATCGCGAAGCGATACCACTTTCAGTGCTTCGCGCAGCCAAAGTGCTCGAAAGCCAAAGTGCAGCAGATCATTAACAAAAACAATGCTTCTCCGACGGATTGATCATGAAGGCAACCGCACTTCATATTCCTGCGCATGGACGATTCGCCGTTCAGAATCCCATTCTATAAAAAATGCCCCGACGTGCCTGTCATCAATGGCACATCGGGGCTTTTTCTATACACATCATGGGATTCCAAAGGGATGCAATCCCTTTGGCGGGTTTGGTGAGTTTGCTTGCAAACTCATAGCGAAGCGTGCGCGCAGCCCATTATAGATCATCGCGAAGCGATACCACTTTCAGTGCTTCGCGCAGCCGCCGTGGCAGCTTCCGTGCATCGCACAGTTTTTGCAGCCGGCGCCGCAGGAGTGCTTTCCGCTGCGCTTATCCCGCACCATGACTGCCACGATCCCCGCGACAATCGCGATCAGCACCAGCAGCACAACGATTGAGCCGATGTTTGCCTGAATCCATGTCAGCATCGAAATCACTCCCCTTTTCATTTTCGGTTACTTGGAAACCTTGACTTCCTTTTCCAGCTTTGTCGCTTCCTTATACGGTCTGACGAGCATATAGATCGCAAATGCGAGGATTGCGATTGCAAGGATAATGCCGATGACATTGGTCTTTGCGCCGGAGACCAGCATTGCGCCGAGCTGATTGCAGATGAACGCGACCAGATACGCAAAGCAGCACTGATAACCGATTGCGAACCATGTCCACTTTGCATTGTTCATCTCACGCTTGATCGCGCCGATCGCAGCAAAGCACGGTGCGCAGAGCAGGTTGAATGCGAGGAACGAATAGCCGGATGCGGAATTGAACGCATTGCCGAGCGTTGCATAGACGGAGTTTTCGCCGCCGCCGTACAGAACGCCCATCGTACCGACGATGTTCTCCTTTGCGACAAGACCGGTGATCGAAGCGACCGCAGCCTGCCAGTTGCCCCAGCCGAGCGGGATGAAGATCCACGCGATCGCCTTGCCGACCGCTGCGAGGATCGAGTGATCGAGCTCATCTTCTTCCAGCATCGTGAACGCGCCGTCCACCGTGCCGAAGCGGGACAGGAACCAGACCACGATGGTCGAAAGCAGGATGATCGTGCCTGCCTTCTTGATGAACGACCAGCCGCGCTCCCACATGGAGCGGAGCAGATTGCTCAGTGTCGGCATATGGTATGCAGGCAGCTCCATGACGAACGGTGCCGGATCGCCCGCAAACATCTTTGTCTTTTTCAGAATGATACCCGAAACGATGATCGAGACCATGCCGAGGAAGTATGCAGAGGTCGCAACCCACGGCGAGCCGCCGAAGATCGCACCCGCGACCATTGCGATGAACGGCACCTTTGCGCCGCAGGGGATGAATGTCGTTGTCATGATCGTCATGCGGCGGTCGCGCTCATTTTCAATGGTACGCGATGCCATGATGCCGGGGATGCCGCAGCCCGTTCCGACGAGGATCGGAATGAACGACTTGCCGGAGAGACCGAACTTGCGGAAGATACGGTCCATGACGAATGCGATACGCGCCATGTAGCCGCAGGATTCGAGGAATGCCAGCAGGAAGAACAGCACGAGCATCTGCGGGACAAAGCCCAGAACCGCGCCGACGCCGCCGACGATACCGTCAAGGATCAGTCCCTTGAGCCAGTCTGCACAGCCGATCTTATCAAGCAGACCTTCGATCAGAACCGGAATGCCCGGAACCCACTTGCCGTATGCAGAAGGATCCACGCCGCCCTCGTACTTTTCAAACATGCCGATCGCATTTTTGAAATCGCCGATTGTTGCGGTCTCCTCGGAGACTTCCAGCGTTTCCTCATCTTCCAGCTCATATGTAAATTCTGCGCTGTCATCTGTATACTGATCTGCGATCTCATTCAGCATACGGACTGCATTTGCAGCGTCGAACTCCTCCGCTTCGGTGTCGAGTGCTTCCTCGGCAGCTGCGGTGTCGATGCCGTCCTCGGATGCCTTTGCGAGCAGTCCGCTGATGATCGCATCCGTATCGCCGTATTCTTCTTCCGCTTCCTCGACCTGCTTGGAACCGATGCCGAACAGGTGGAAGCCGTCGCCGAACAGACCGTCATTTGCCCAGTCCGTTGCGGATGCGCCGACCGTCACCATTGCGATGTAGTACACAAGGAACATGATCGCCGCGAAGATCGGCAGACCGAGCCAGCGGTTTGTCACGATCTTGTCGATCTTGTCGGATGTGCTCAGATTGCCGGCATTCTTCTTTTTATAAGAGGACTTGATGATGTCCGCGATGCGCAGATAACGCTCATTCGTGATAATGGATTCCGCATCGTCATCCATTTCCTTTTCCGACGCCTGAATATCCTTTTCGATATGCTTCAGCGTTTCCTCGGAAAGATTCAGCTGCTCGATCACCTTTTCGTCACGCTCAAACAGCTTGACGGCGAACCAGCGCTGCTGTTCCTCCGGCAGATCATGCACAGCCGCTTCTTCGATATGGGCGATCGCATGCTCGACAGGACCGGTGAACGGATGCGCCGGAACCGGCTTGCCGGCTTTTGCCGCTTCGATCGCTGCCTCTGCCGCTTCGATGACCTTGTCGCCCTTCAGTGCGGAGATCTCGACGATCTTGCAGCCGAGTTCCTTCGAGAGCTGCGGAATGCGGATCTCATCGCCGTTCTTCTTGACAATGTCCATCATGTTGATCGCGACCACGACCGGAATGCCCAGCTCGCTCAGCTGTGTGGTCAGGTAGAGGTTGCGCTCCAGATTCGTGCCGTCCACGATATTGAGGATCGCGTCCGGACGCTCACCGATCAGATAATTTCTTGCGACAACTTCCTCCAGCGTATACGGAGAAAGCGAATAGATGCCCGGCAGGTCCGTAATGGTCACGCCGTCATGCTTTTTCAGCTTGCCTTCCTTTTTCTCAACAGTCACGCCCGGCCAGTTTCCGACAAACTGATTGGAACCGGTCAGCGCGTTGAACAGCGTTGTTTTACCGCTGTTCGGGTTACCCGCAAGGGCAATGCGCAGGTCTGCCATGATAATTCTTCCTTTCCATCCTTCGCCGCCGCACCCCGCAGCAGCGTTCTATCTTGAGTTAGCAGCGGTTAATCCACATGCATTCCGCTCCGCAGCATTGCTCCGGAGCACAGGCGGGACCGTTACTCGACCTCAATCATTTCTGCATCCGCCTTGCGCAGACTCAGCTCATAGCCGCGGACTGTCAGCTCCAGCGGATCGCCAAGCGGTGCGACTTTTCTGACATAGACCTTCGTACCCTTGGTCAGTCCCATATCCATGATTCTGCGCTTGACGGCGCCCTCGCCGTGCAGCTTCTTGACCGTGACGGTCTCCCCGATCGGGACTTCCTTCAATGTCTTCATATCTTTCCCTCCTGCCTCATTCTCTATCAGACGCCCGCAGACGTTCAGACCATAATTTTCTGTGCCATTTCCTGGCTGATCGCGACGCGCGATTCCTTGACGTTCACGATCACATTGCCGGCGATCTGCGAGATCACGCGGACTGTTCCGCCGACCACGAAGCCGAGATTTTCGAGGTGCTTTTTGACCTCCGGATTTCCGCCGACCTTTTTGATCGTCAGTTCCTCATCGGGATTTGCAAATGTAAGCGGCATCATACTACCTCCGTCCGTTTGCGGTTAGAAATTGCTAACCTATATACCAAAAGACAAGGCTAGACCGTTCTAACCTCTGCTGCCTGTATTCATACCAAAGGAAGGTTAGAAAAAGCTAACTTTCCAGTTATGTATTATAGCTGATATCAGCCCGTTTGTCAAGAGCATCCGGCAAGTTTCGACAGAACGCCGAATTGCCGGAACTGCCCTATCAATTACTTTGTATGTTTTACCGAAAACAAAATTGCGCCCCTCCGCCGTATCCGGCAGAAAAGCGCAATTTCCTGCATATTCCGCAAAAAAATCAATCTTTTCCGAAGCCGTTGAACCATGCACGATCCGCAAACGGACGCTTCCGCACAAGCTTCACGGGCTCCGCTGCTTTGCCGACCGGCAGCACGCAGATCAGCGCATATTCTTCGGGGACGCCGAGCAGCGCCGCAATGCGCTTTCCCTGCTCGTCCGCATCGGTCACATGCCCCTCGATCCAGCAGCTCTGATAGCCCAGCGCCACGATCTCCAGCAGCATGTTTTCGATCGCCGCGGAATAATCCTGCACGCCGTAGCAGCGTTCATTGCCCCAGCCGTCCTTGTAGGCGACCACGCGCTTTGTCAGCACGCAGATCACGGCGGGCGCCGTTGCACAGAACGGCTGCCCCATGATCGCATAAATTTCAGAAAGCATCGCCGGATCGTCCACGCCGATCAGCGCAGTCGTCTGCTTGTTGCAGCCGGACGGCGCCGCAAGCCCCGCCTCCATGATCCTTGTCAGATCCGCGCGCGGGACAGGCTCCGGCAGATATTTGCCGCGGTAGCTGTGCCGTTCAAAAATCGTGTTCATCGGTTTCTCACTCCGTATCCAGTATTTTCAGCGCACCGGTCGGACATGCAAGCGCACATTTCTTGCAGGATTTGCAGATCTCAACCGTCGCGGGATCCTGAAATTCCGGTTTCACCGCCGTCGGGAAGCCTCTGCCGACCAGACCGAGAATGCCCTGCTTTGCGACCTCATCGCAGATGCGCACGCAGAGTCCGCAGAGAATGCACTTGCCGTTGTCGCGCTCGATACACACGAGTCTGCGTTCTTTTTCATGCGTATTCTTCACGCCGTCCAGCCGCTCCGGATGAATCTCCTGCTGCTGTGCATAGCGGATCAGCTTGCATTCCGCATAGTCATGGCAGCCGCATTCGAGACAGCGCTTCGCTTCCTGCATCGCCGTTTCATCAGAAAATCCGAGATTGACCGGCGCAAAATCATGCGCACGCTCCGCCGCAGGACGCACCGGCATCTGACAGCGCGGCTGCTTTTCGCGATCCGCAAGGTCTTCCGCCGTGACGGTCTTCTTCGAGAAGAACGGTGCGCGATAGGGCTTCATCTCCCCGCGCAGCGCCGAATCGACGACAGCCGCGCAGCGTCCCGCCTCGCCGATCGCTTCGATCGCAATGGATGCGCCGCGGTTCGTTGCATCGCCGACCGCATACACATCCGGCAGATTCGTCAGATAGGTCGCCGTGTCCGCTTCGACCGTGCCCTTTTTCGTCAGCGTCACGCCGTCCAGTCCGGCGGTGTCGGGCTTCTGTCCGATCGCCATGATGACCAGATCGACATCGAGGATCTCAAATTTGCCCTCGACCGGCACCGGCGAGCGCCGTCCGGACGCATCCGGCTCGCCGAGCTCCATGACCTGCAGCTTCACCTGCTTCACATGCCCGTTTTCGCCGATGATCTCCGCAGGATTCGTCAGGAATTTGTAGGTGACGCCTTCCTCGATCGACTCCTCGATCTCGATATCCTCTGCGGGCATCTCCCCGCGCGTTCTGCGGTAGATGACATAGACGGTCTCCGCGCCGCAGCGGATCGCCGTGCGGCATGCGTCCATTGCGGTGTTGCCGCCGCCGCAGACTGCAACCTTTTTGCCTGTCAGATCAGGCGTTTCGCCCTCGCCGGAGCTGATATCATGCAAAAACTGAATGCCGCCCGTCACGCCGTCCAGATCCTCGCCCGGCACGCGCATTTTCATGCTGCTCCATGCACCCGTTGCGAGAATCACCGCGTCATGCGTCTGCCGGAGCTGTTCCAGCGTAATATCGCTGCCCAGCCGGACATTGTTTTGCAGTGTAATGCCGAGCCGCGCGATCTCCGCGATCTCGCGGTCGAGCAGCGCCTTCGGCAGACGGTAAGCCGGAATGCCGTAGCGCAGCATGCCGCCCATTTTCGCCGCTGCATCCAGCACCGTGACGCTGTGCCCTTTCAGACGCAGATAATACGCAGCCGTCAGACCGGCAGGACCGCCGCCGACCACCGCGATCTTCTTTCCGGTATCCGCAGCGGGCGCCGGACGGTAGGTGTCGCCTTCGAGGTCGCGGTCCGCCGCATGCGCTTTCAGATATGCGATCGAAAGCGGTGCTTCGACCAGTCCTCTGCGGCAGTTCTGCTCGCAGGGATGCGGACATACTCTGCCGATCGACGCGGGCAGCGGGATCTTTTCCTTGATGATCTCGACCGCCGCGCGGAAATCGCCCTGCGCAATTTTCTTCACATAGCCCTGACAGTCCGTCCCCGCAGGACAGTTCAGCTGACACGGACCGCGGCAGTCGCCGGTGTGGTCGCTCATCAGCAGTTCCAGCGCGATCTTCCGCGACTGGTTCACGCGCTGCGTATCGAACCGCACCACATAGCCTTCCATTGCCTTTGCAGAGCATGCCCGCAGCAGCTTCGGGACGGGCTTGCCTCTGCCGTCATCCAGCACCTCGACCGCGCAGAGTCCGCAGGCGCCGTATACACGCACACTTTCGTCATTGCAGAGATTCGGGATCTCGATGCCGTTCAGCTTTGCAGCCTGCAGGATCGTCGTTCCCGCCTCGCAGACGCAGGGCGTGCCGTTGATCGTAAAATGTATTTGATTCATGGTTCTCCGAAAACCTCACATAAGCTTTACAAAATGCCACTATCCTTACAATTTGTCCGGAATGGGGATCTGCACCTGCTGCCGGACACAGCAGCCTTTTTTCCGGAAGTCCGGCAATATTCCGAATCCGTCAGACAGACCGTCTCCACCCGATCAGTCTACGGTAACAGCTCCGAATTTACAGACAGCCTTGCATCTGCCGCAGTGAATGCATGCATTCGGATCAATCGAATGCGCCTCGCGGACTGCGCCGGAAATTGCATAGACCGGACAGTTTCTCGCACATGCGGTACATCCGCGGCATTTTTCCGCGTCGATCGAATAATGCAGCAGATCGGTGCAGGCATGCGCGGGACAGCGCTTGTCCGTGATATGCGCTTCAAACTCATCGCGGAAATACCGGAGCGTCGAAAGCACCGGATTCGGCGCGGTCTGTCCGAGTCCGCAGAGTGCGCCGTCACGCACCGCATTGCAGAGCTCCTCAAGCAGCTCGATATCGCCCTCTCTGCCCTCGCCGGAAACGATCCGCGACAGGATCTCCTGCAAGCGCTTCGTGCCGATGCGGCAGTGGACGCATTTGCCGCAGGATTCCTTCGCCGTGAAATCGAGGAAGAATTTCGCCATGCTGACCATGCAGGTGCTCTCGTCCATGACGACCATGCCGCCGGAGCCCATGATCGCGCCGGTCGCAGCCAGCTTTTTGTAGTCGATGACCGTATCCAGCAGCGATGCGGGAATACATCCGCCGGAAGGGCCGCCCATCTGCACCGCCTTGAACGCCTTGCCGTCCCGGATGCCGCCGCCGATATCAAAGATCACCTGCCGCAGCGTCATGCCCATCGGGATCTCGACCAGACCGCCGCGCCGGATCTTGCCGGTCAGCGCAAAGACTTTTGTGCCCTTGGAATCCTCTGTGCCCATTGCGGCAAAGGCTTCGCCGCCGTTGTTGATGATCCATGCGACGTTCGCGTAGGTCTCGACATTGTTGATATTCGAGGGCTTGTACCAGTAGCCCGCTGCTGCCGGAAACGGCGGCTTCAGACGCGGCATGCCGCGCTGTCCCTGCAGCGATTCGATCAGAGCGGTCTCCTCGCCGCAGACGAATGCGCCCGCACCCGCCTTGATGCGAAATTCGCACGAGAAATCCGATCCGAGAATATTTTTGCCGATATAGCCCGCTTCCCGCGCATCACTGATCGCATTTTCCAGACGCTTGATCGCCAGCGGGTACTCCGCACGCACATAGACGATCGCTTCCTGCGCGCCGATCGCATAGGCGCCGATCAGCATGCCCTCGATCAGCGTGTGCGGATCGGATTCGATGACGGCTCTGTCCATGAATGCGCCGGGATCGCCCTCGTCCGCATTGCAGATCAGGTACTTCTCCTCGCCCTCGGACTGCCGCGCCGCATTCCACTTGAACCATGTCGGGAAGCCTGCGCCGCCGCGTCCTGCCAGACCGGACACCTTGATGCATTCGATGACGTCTTCCGGCGTCATGCCGTGCTCTTTGGAAAGGATCCTGCCGATCGCGGAATAGCCGCCGGCAGCCTTTGCACTTTCAATGGATTCGGGATCAATGATGCCGCAGTTGCGCAGTGCGATGCGCGTCTGCTGCTCCAGAAACGCGCTGTCATCCGGTGTGATCGTCAGGTCGGCAACGCCGGACAGATCGCCGGTCTTTGCAGCTTCGGCAATCGCCTCTGCATGCCGCGGCTGCACCCGCACCAGACGCGCTTTCAGGGTATCATTTTCATAGAGATCAACGATCGGTTCCAGCCAGCACATGCCGATACATCCGACCGTGCCGAGCGGGATGCCGGTGCCTTCCAGCAGCGGACGCAGTGCCTGCGCGACCTTCTGCGCGCCTGCCGCGATGCCGCAGCTGCCCTGTCCGACTGCGATTCGCATGCTCATTCCGCCGCCTCCTTTGCCTGAATATCCTTGATGATCTCAAGAACCTGCTCCGGTGTCAGGGAGCCGTAGGTATCCCCGTTGATCATCATGACCGGCGACAGTGAGCAGCAGCCGAGACATGCCACGATGCTGAACGAGAACAGCCCGTCCTCGGTGGTGCCGCCGTTTTCCACATGCAGATACTCCTGCACGGCTGCGGCAATGCGCGCGCTGCCGTTGACATGACATGCGGTGCCGTCGCAGAGCATGATGAGGTATTTGCCGACCGGCTGGAACCGGAACTGCGTATAGAATGTTGCGACGCCGAGCACGCGCGCCGGTGTGGTACCGGTTCGCTCCGCAACGTGATAGATCACATCTGTCGGGAGATAGCCGTAGATCTCCTGCGCATGCTGCAAAATGGTGATGAGGCTGCCCGGCACGGCGGCATATTCCGCGAGCACGGGTTCCAGCAGCGAAAGGTCGCTTTGCTGCTTCATGCATTCACATTTCATGTGATGCTCCTTTTCATACGGCAGAACGGATCCTGCTGTATGCCGCCTGTTCCGGCAGGCGGATGCCAAAAAATAACGCATTTGCATTACGGTACAGGATGCATCCGTCGGTTTCAACGGATTTTTCCTTTACACATATATTATATCATACGTTCTGCGTCATTGTCAAGGCGGGCGGGCAGTGCCCGCATCCATTTCCCTCCGGGCGGGCAGTGCCCGCTGCCGATTCCCTCCGGAGTGCGGCAGCGTAGCTCACCCATGTTTCGTTACTGCACGCCGCTGATCGCGGCTTCTCAAAGGTCACTACTCCCATGAGACAGAGTGAATAATGAATGGTGAAGAATGAATAGTGAATAACGAAATACATCGGGAGCATACGCAGGCGGACGCGCACGGCGAAAGCGCACAAGGACGCTTAACCCCCAAAAACAGGCAGCGACAGCGGCGCGCACCAGAGGGGAGAGAGTCAGGAAAGCGGGGGCGCACGTTTGCCTTCGGCAAACTGCGCAGTTTCGCTTGCGAAACATGTGCGGGCGGCGAAAACCTAAGAGAGGGGGAGACCGGAGCGCAGCGACGACTCCCCGCTCTCTTGGGTTGTCACCCCCGCCGCGGGGAGCCGAAACGCTTTAGAAAATCTACGGCGAAACATGGGAGACAGAACACTGCATTCATAGAAGTGAATGGTGAATAGTGAAGAATGAATAATGAAAAGAACACATCGGGAGCATACGCAGGCGGACGCGCATGGCGAAAGCGAATAAGGACGCTAACCCCAAAGAACAAACATCGACTGTGGCGCGCACCAGAGGGGAGAGAGTGAGGAAAGCGGGGGCGCACGTTTGCCTTTGGCAAACTGCGCAGTTTCGCTTGCGAAACATGTGCGGGCGGCGAAAACCTAAGAGAGGGGGAGACCGGAGCGCAGCGACGACTCCCCGCTCTCTTGGGTTGTCACCCCCGCCGCAGGGAGCCGAAACGCACGAGAGGAATTGGGACGAAACATGGGGGCACAGAACGCTGCATCCATAGAAGTGAATAGTGAATAGAGATCGGCGCCCGCGCCCAGTCAAATCATACGTCAGACAAAAGGGCAAGAACAAATAGCTAAAAAGTATACTCGTGCCGGCTAAAACATTCATTCCGACATACAAATCCGAAAATCATCCCGTATGCAGCAAAAAACACATGCCAATCTGTCCGATCTGCTGGAAACAGAACCGCCTTTCCTATAACCGCTGCCGATCAATCCCAATAGATACAATCGAATTGACAAATGATCCGATCTGTGCTATAATACATACTAATCCGATTTGATATCTATGCTTATAGCAGAGAATTTGTCAGGATGCTTGCATTTCTCCATGAATCGTGGTATAATGCTGAAAGAGTGAAGCTTATTCCGCAAAAGGAGGAATGCAGCCGATGCGAACGGTACCGCGCGTTGCCTGTATCAATGATCTTTCCGGCTTCGGCAGATGCTCCCTGACGACTGCCCTGCCGGTGCTGTCGGTCATGGGCGTGCAGGCATGTCCTGCGCCGACAGCCGTGCTTTCCAAGCATACCGGTTTTCCGGCATATACCTTTACTGACCTGACCGATACGCTGCCGGCGTATTTCGAGAGCTGGGGCGATCTGGATTTCGACTGGATCTACAGCGGATTTCTCGGCTCGCTCGGACAGATCGAAATTGTACAGCAGTTTTTCCGCGCGCAGAAGGCGAAGAATCCCGACTGCAAAATCCTGCTGGATCCGGTCATGGGCGATGACGGCAGACGCTACAGCACCTATACGCCGGAGCTCTGCGACGCGATGCGCGCGCTCGTCGCGGATGCCGATGTCATTACGCCGAATATCACCGAGGCATGTCTGCTGACAGGCTCGGAATACCGCGGCGAATGCCTGACCTTGCAGGAGGCGGAACAGCTTGCCGGCGCGCTTCTGCCGCTGGGCTGCCGCGCTGTGGTCATGACGGGCATCGTGCAGGAAAATCAGATCGGCAATCTGACGCTTCAGAACGGCACGGCGGCATTTTCTGCCGTGCACCGGACGGAATGCCTGTTTTCCGGAACAGGAGACCTGTTTGCATCGGTGCTCTGCGGAGCGCTGGCAAACGGCGCCGCACTTGCGGAGGCTGTTTCGGCTGCGGGTGCATTTTTATCGGAGGTGACACAGGATACCCTGCGGCAGAATACCCCTGCTGCGGAGGGCGTGCTGCTGGAACCGCTGCTTTATCGTCTGGGAGGGATGCATTTTGGCACCAAACAAGGAAAATGAAAAGCTGGTCTATACGGTCTATGCCGGACTGTTCGCGGCGATGACCGCACTGCTGACCGCAACGCTGCATATTCCGGTCGGCAACGGCTATATTCACTGCGGCGATGCGGTGATCTATCTCGCAGCCGCGATGCTGCCGCTGCCCTATGCGATCGGCGCATCGGCAGTCGGGGGCATGCTCGCGGATGTGCTGTCGGGATATGTCTCCTATGCGCTGCCGACTTTCATCATCAAGGGACTGCTCGCACTGACCTTTGCAGCAATCGGCGGGACGCGGAAACTTGAGAAAAAGCGCGTGATCGCGATGATCCTCTGCGGAATTGTGTCCATCATCGGTTACTGGATCACAGCGGTGATCCTGTACGGCGGCTGGACGGCGCAGTTCATCGGGACAGCGCCCGGCAATGCGGTGCAGGCGATCGGCTCCGGCATTGTCTATTCGGTCGTGGCGCTGGCAATGGAACGGATGCACGATCCGAAACTGAAAATGCTTTGACAGATCCCCGTTCTGCTGAAAGTCGGTACTCATATAGAAGCATTAAGCCATAGTATTTCTGATTGAAAGTCAGAAGCACTATGGCGTTTCTATTGACAATACCGTAATGATCTGTTATAATTGTTACGATCATAATCGGATTTTTATGGAGTAATCTCAAATTTGAAAGGCAACCAAGAAATGAATACCAAAAACAAACTGATACTTTGCTCTGTTGTATCAGCAATACTTGTGGTAGTATTATATATCCTGTTTCATGAAACAGGTCATTTGATCGTAATGCTTTCTGCCGGAGAAGTAATTGATGATTTCAGTATACTTAGTGCCCATGTCAGCGGACACGGCGGAGAATACACATTTGTTTCTGACCTGTGGCTTAACGCAAACGGAGCTGTTTTACCTCTGATTGTTTCTCTTGTGTATTTATTGTTCTACAAAAAAGAGCGAAACAACACTTTTTATCGAATGTTTTCATTTTTCACAGGTCTTATGCCGATATCTACTATATTAGCTTGGGTAATCATTCCTTTTCTCTATCTAAATGGAACTGCTCCGTTAAATGACGATTGCACAAAGTTTCTTATGTCTTTTTCACAGATTGCAAATCCGCTGTTCGTAAGTGCAGCAGCTTTGGTTCTCATTGTTCTCGGGAGCATACTTTTTATGAAAAAAGGTGTTTTACGCAATTATATTTACGAAATAAATAAAATGAAATCGAAGTGACCGAAATTTCTGCTTTATCTGAACATGAAAAAATAATACAATGCCCCGAGGCAATTTGAAATGCTTCGGGGCAAAACTTCTATATGGGCATCTGTCTGATGCAGGGCGGGGATTTTTGCTGCTTATCGCGCCAGGAGTCGATAAGCATTTCTCATGATCCATAACCGGCAAAATCCTCCTTGAAAAATCATTCACTTTGTAAAAAAAGATAACGTATTATGTGTAACCTTTTTCTGCGGATGCGGTCATAATAAGTGAAGGGGCAAGGATGCGGCACGGCGCAGCATGCTCCGGATGATTATTTATGAACCCAAAGGAGTGATCACCATGAAAAAAAGAATGAGAAGATTGCGGGCATGCTCTGTGCTCGCAGCAATGGCGATGCTTGCGGCATCCGGTTCCGGCATTCGTGCAGCAGCCTTCCCTGATTCCGAGCTGACGCTGCTGGAACATGATTCGTATCTGACAGGCGGCTTAGCACATTATCATGTATATTATCCGACCGGCAAAACGGCTGCCGACCTGCTGAAAAACATGCGGCTGTATTTTTACGCGGAGAGCACGCCGCATCTGGAAATCGCGGTCAGCGCCGAAAGCATGGATGCGGAAGCATTTCAGGAAACCGTTTACGCAGAATTTCATGAAGCCGAAAACAGGATCGAGTTCCAAAAAGAGGGCAGCATGAACCGGATCACGGTTTCGGCGCGAAACTATGACGCGGCAGATCTGGAAGCCGGTGCGGATGCGCTGTACGAAAAGCTGAAAACGACCGCATCGCCGGAGACCTTCCGGCTTGTGCAGGGTGCGGGCTCGGTACAGATCGCAGAAATGGGCGGCAGGTGGAACCAATATTTGCTGCGGGAGCAGGACACAGCAGACAAGCTTCCGCAGATTCAGCAGTTCCTCGCGGAAAAGTATCCCGACTGGACGGCGGCAGGCACAGCGGAAGCCTTTACGGTGGAACCGCCTTCCGCGCTGATGCAGACGATCTCGTTTGAGGATTACAGCGCTGTGCTGGATGATATTTATCAGACGCTCGGTTACGGCGTGCGGCTTACGGTCAACGCCGCCGCATATGTCATCGACGGCACTGCGGAAAGCCCGTTCCCGCAGCCGGTGATCCGCGATTATCTTGCGGATGCGCAGAACACATACCAGACCGGCGATGTCAGCGGCGACGGCACAGTCGGTGCTGCGGACGCACAGCTTGCCCTGATTGCCTATACAGAGGAATTTGCGGGCAACGGCAGCGGACTGACGGCAGCGCAGCTCCGTGCCGCAGACCTCGACGGAAACGGCAAGGTCAGTGCCGAGGAAGCCCAGCTCATTCTGATCTATTACACGGAGAACACGCTCTCCGGCAATCAGGTCAGCTTTGCGGATCTGCTCGCAAAGCAGGCAAAATAACAGCATGCAGAAAAAGACCTGCGGGGGATGTTCCGCAGGTCTTTTGTATTGTATTACGGCTCCGGCTGCGCTGCCGCATCCGGCGCAGGTTCGGCGTCTGCCGCGTCCGGCGCATCGGCTGCCGGCTCTGCTGCGGGATCCGGTGCTTCTTCCGCTGCCGGATCCGGTGTATCCGGTGTATCCGGCGTATCCGCAGTTGTCTCCTCTGCCACGGCAGTCGTCATCGCGGAGAGATCCGGCGCAGGCAGCGAGACATTCGGCGCACCTTCCTGCGAGAAATCGCGGAAGCAGAGGTTCAGATCCACATTCCCCTCGATGCCGGCGACCGTTCCCTTGCAGCTGTACTGCCACATATCATAATTATAGATATATGTCGGCCCGTCGCCGTATTCCGCGAGCCAGAACGGGATATCCTTCAGGCGCGGCATATCCAGCTTGAACAGCGTCGTGCGCTTGTTCTGATAGACCATTGTCTGATAGCCGAATGATTCGAGATTCTGGCAGTATGCAAGCACGCAGTCGGTCAGCGTATCGACCGGCACATTATCCGTGCGCGCACCCTCATCGTCATGGAAGATCAGCTCCCAGTCAAACGCGACCGGAAAATCCAGCTCGCAGCCTTCGAGCATCTCCGCCGTCAGGATCGCCTCCTCGACTGCCTCCTCCTCTGAGACCGCCTGCGAGAAGAAATACGCACCGACCAGCAGCCCCGCATCCTTTGCCGCGCGGTAATACTCCCGGAACCGGTCATCCTTGAACAGCTTGCCCGTCCCGACGCCGTAGCTGCGGTAACCCGCGCGAAGCATGACAAAGTCAATGCCGTCGGCTTTCAGCGCAGCCCAGTCCGTGACCGTATTGTGCGCGGAAATGTCAATGCCGGTCAGCGCATTCAGATTGCCGTTTTCATCCAGCGACACCATTCTGCCGTTCGGGAGCATCTGCATATTTTCCAGCGGATGCTCGGAAAGCGGCACATCCGACAGCACCGGCAGCCAGATCTGCCCGAATGTGTCATCGGAAAGCAGGATCTTATGTCCTGCGCGCTCATAGAAATGATCGACCGGCACCGGATCGTACTGGATCGGCTCGACGGAAATGCGGTCGGGATCCACGCCCTGCGTTTCCAGCGATTGCCGGAGCACAGAGATCGTATTGTTGCGGTTGTGTACCGCGAGTGCAAGCCCGCCGATCGCGCCGAGCATTGCCAGCATCGGCAGTGCAACAGCAATCACACGTTTGAAGCTCATAGGTTCACCTCGTTACAAAATCAGACATTTTTCGACAATATTCGCATAGTCTGATTATAACACATTCCCGCCGAAAACGCAACAGACTTCATCTTATCTTAAAGAAAATGCACGCAAATATAAAAAAGCCCGCATCCGCTGCAAAACGGATACGGGCTTTCGCTGTTCTGGGATTACTTCTTGAGGTTTGCCTCGATCTTGTCGAGCACATCGTAGAGCGCCTGCGGGATCTTGCCGCCCTTTGCCTTGATATCATCGTTGTAATATCTGCGCATTTCAGCAATTTCCTTTGTCCAGAGCTCCGGATCAACTGCGAGCAGCTCCTTGAGGGTGTCAGCATTCACTTCATCCTCAATGCCTGCGAGGTTGATGTCTTCCGGCTTCGGCAGATAGCCGATTGCGGTTTCCTGTGCATCCACTTCGCCTTCGCAGCGCTTGATGATCCAGTCAAGGACTCTCATGTTGTCGCCGAAGCCCGGCCACATGAAGTGACCTTCTGCGTCCTTCTTGAACCAGTTGACGTTGAAGATCTTCGGAGCCTTGTCGCCGAGCACATCGCCCATTTCGAGCCAGTGTGCCCAGTAGTCGCCGACATTGTAGCCGATGAACGGCTTCATTGCCATCGGATCGTGACGGAGCACGCCGACTGCGCCGGTTGCAGCAGCCGTTGTCTCAGAGGAAACAGCGGAGCCCATGTAGGTGCCGTGTGTCCAGTCGAAGGACTGGTAGACCAGCGGCGTCGTGGAAGCGCGTCTGCCGCCGAAGATGATCGCAGAAATCGGCACGCCCTGCGGATTGTTGAACTCAGGGCTGATGCACGGGCAGTTCTCAGCCGGAGCGGTAAAGCGGCTGTTCGGATGCGCCAGCGTGAGGTGCTTGCCGTTTGCATCAAGCTGTGCGCAGTATTCCGGACCGTTGACCTTTGCGCCCTTCCACTCGGTTGCATCGACCGGCGGATCCTTGGTGAGGGACTCCCACCACGGGGTATTGTCGGAGTTGTCGATTGCGACGTTCGTGAAGATCGCATTCTTCTTGGTAGAAGCCAGTGCATTGTAGTTGGACTTCTCATTGGTACCCGGAGCCACGCCGAAGAAGCCGTTCTCCGGATTGATCGCATAGAGTCTGCCGTCCGGACCGGGCTTCAGCCATGCGATATCGTCACCGACGGTGAAGACCTCATAGCCGTTCTTGCGGTAGCCTTCCGGCGGAATGAGCATTGCGAGGTTGGTCTTGCCGCATGCAGACGGGAATGCTGCGCAGACATACTTGGTCTCCTTGCCCGGACGCTTCAGACCGAGAATGAGCATATGCTCTGCCATCCAGCCCTCGTTCTTTGCCTGATAGGAAGCGATACGCAGTGCGAAGCACTTCTTGCCGAGCAGAACGTTGCCGCCGTAAGCGGAGTTGATCGACCAAATGGTGTTGTCCTCCGGGAACTGGACGATGTAGCGCTTCTCCGGATCAACATCAGCCTTGGAATGCAGACCGCGGACGAAGTCATTGGAGACATCGCCGAGGTTCTCGAATGCCTGCGTACCCATACGCGTCATGATCTCCATGTTGAGGACAACATAGATCGAGTCAGTGACTTCCACGCCGACCTTTGCGAGCGGGGAGCCGATCGGGCCCATGCTGTACGGAATGACATACATGGTTCTGCCCTTCATCACGCCGTCATAGAGCGGAGTGAGCTTTGCATACATTTCCTTCGGATCCATCCAGTTATTGGTCGGACCGGCATCTTCCTGCTTGCGGGAGCAGATAAAGGTTCTGTCCTCAACACGCGCGACGTCGTTCGGACGGGTGCGGTGATAGAGGCAGCCCGGATACTTTTCCTGATTGAGCTTATAGAGCTTGTCGGGGTGACCGTCCGGCAGCGAGGTGACCTCCTCGACCAGCTGATTGAGCTGCTCCTTGGAGCCGTCGATCCAGACGACCTGATCCGGCTTGCACAGTGCGATCATTTCATCGACCCACTGATTGACATTGGGATTCTTTGTCAGAGACATAATACAGACCTCCTAAAAGTACATTTTTGGAAAAACCCAATTTTTCCTATTTATCATTATACCGGAAATCCGCCGGAATGTCAAGCGCTTTCGGGTGAGAATTGTGTGAAACGGACAGGATTCGGCAAAAAGCTGTTAGCAGACACTAACTATTAACGCATTTTTTAGGCAGGATTCCGGCGGGTAGCCCCCGCGGGCATTTTCCTCCGGGCGGGTAGCCCCCGCTGGCATTTCCCTCCGGAGTGCGGTGGCGTGGCTTTTCCATGTTTCGACGGCTCACGCCGCTATTCGCGGCTTCTGTGACGCGACTGTCCCAATGGATAGAGTGAATGGTGAATAGTGAATAGTGAAAAGTGAAGATCTGCACGGCGCACATAATTCTTTTTCGGGAGCATAAGCAGGCGGGCGCACCGGATGCGTTGTGCATAATTCGGTGACGCCCCTTTCCGATCATTGCGAAGCGGTACCGCTGTTTTTCACTGTTCATTCTTCCCCGTTCACTTTTTCGCTGCTCCCGAAAACCGCCCCCGGCGCGATCATACAGATCACTCCGGGGGCGGCTGGATTCAAATATTCTGTCGCACCGCTTATTTCCGCTTCTTCTTTTTGCGGGACGCAGCCGGCTTATTCGCAGCGGGCTGCTCCCCTGCTTCCGGTGTATGCTCCGGCTGACCGGCTGCCGTCTGCTCCGGCAAGACTTCCGGTTCGGTCGGTTCCGTTTCCGGTTTCGCTTCTTCCGCGGGCTTTGCATCCGCAGCAGGAACAGTCACCTTTGCCGCGCTGCCCTTGAACACCAGTCCCTCATGGCTGACAAACGGGATCGCGCAGAGCAGCGGCACCGTCACGAAGATCGAGTATGCATACCGGAACTCCGCGAACACCGGCGCTGCAAGCATCAGCGTCGCCCAGACGCCCGCAACCGGAAAATACAGCAGCACCATGCGCAGCTTCTGCTTCGAGAACGCGCAGCCCATCATGAACACCGCCGCCCAGACCGCTGCGCCGATGCTCCAGAACAGTCCGAGGAAGTAGTAGCGGTGATACAGCTCGCGGAAGTCCCGCAGATTCTCGCAGGTCTTCTCGGAAAGCTTCGGATCCTTGAACAGCTCGAAATTATCCGAGCGGAACTCACTTGCGTACACCCAGTTCTGCACATCCGGATGCCAGTAACCGTAGGTCTGGTTTACATAGGCGATGATATAATCCTTCGGATATTTCAGACCGAGATCGAGCCAGAGCTTGAAGAACTCTCCTCTGTGCTCCGCGATATAATCCTCATGGCCGTTGTACCAGACATAGTACTTGATGCCGTCCGCAGAGCTTGCATAATAATGCTCCTTGATGCCCTCGATATCGGCAACATTTTCGATCAGTTCGCGCTGTTCCGGCGTGATATACCGTTCATTTTTCAGCACCGCACCGACCATCTGCTGCGGCATTGCAAGGCTCTCCATGGTCTCCGGCGGCTTGATGCCGAGCGCCTTGTAGACCGGTCCCTTTGCAATGACTGCCAGCACGAGCACCGCCGCGCAGACCGCAAGCAGCACCTTCTGCCGGAATCTGATGCAGAAGATCAGCAGGAATACAAATGTCAGCATGTAGGCATACAGACCGTTGCTGCGGAACAGGCACATGCCGAGTCCCGTGAAGAACAGCATGACGGTCTCAAAGACCGGCGTCTTCCGCTGCTCATCCATCTGATGCAGCATCAGCCAGCGCCAGAGCGTGACCGTAAAGCACAGCACCAGCATCGCGAACGGAATATCCTTCCAGATCGTTGTGCTGTATGTGCCGTTGTAGCTGAAAATCGTATAGCAGGCAAGCACCGCAATGATCGGCAGCTTTTTCACGCGCATCCGGTACATCGTCACGATCAGATACGCAAAGGAGAACGCGAGCAGCAGCATCTGCGCGATACAGTAGGTCGCGACGGCGCGGTTGTCGTCGCCGAAGACCGCCTTGCCGATGCTGTAAAACAGCTTGATGACGGCGGTATGCACGACCGGATGATGATTCGAGAGCTCAAAGTTTCCGACGGACTGGTTCAGCTCGTCGATCGAATCCCATGTCAGATCGCCGGGGAACAGCATCAGGAAATACGGCAGCCAGCCGAAAAACATGATCGCTGCCGAGCCGAAAAAGACCGCGAGCCGCTTTTTGCGCGGCGGCTCCTCACCGGGCGTATTCAGCCGCAGCTTGCAGAGCCGCTCATAGAGCACGGCGCACAGTGCGGGGAAGAACAGCAGAAATCCGAGCGTCATCTCAAATGCATAGAGCGCCGCATGCTCCTCCTGCTGCGTCAGCCATTCATATTTCATCATGAATGTCGCCAGTGCGAAGAAGAATCCGCAGACGATCGAGCCGATGCGGATCTGCTTGGTTTTCGGCTGCATTGCCGCGCGGAACACCGGCACCATGAGGATCGCAAGGATCAGCGTCATGATATTGGTCGTGCCGTAGTTGAACGACCGCGCAAATCCCGCCGCCGAGATTCCGGCGCAGACAAACGGCGTCACTTTTCTGACAGTCTCATTTCCGCAGAACTGTCTGATGCGTGCTTTCAGTGTCATTCTGCCGCACCGTCCTTTCCGTTGTTCTGCTCTGCGGCATCGCGGATCCGCTGCAAATGCTTCAGCCGTTCATCCGAGCGCTGCAGATTGATCTCGAAATCCTGCCGGTTCTTCTGGATGATGCAGCCGAGGATCATGCCGGCAAAGAATGCCTGCACCGCCGCGATCATCGTAAAGCCGCAGACGATCAGCGTGGGGAACCTTGCGACCGCGCCGGTGCGGAAATACTGCACCAGCACCGGAAGGAAGAATCCGAGCGAGATCAGGAACAGCACCAGCGCGATCAGCCCGAAGAACTGCATCGGCTTGTAGTTTTTGTACATGCGCAGGATCGTGCGCAGGACCTTGAAGCCGTCCGAGTAGGTATTCAGCTTGGATTCGCTGCCCTCCACGCGGTCGCGGTAGCCGATGACGACATTTTCCGTGGACATATTCTTGTCGATCGCGTGGATGCTCATTTCGGTCTCGATCTCGAAGCCCTTGGAGAGCACCGGAAATGTCTTGACGAAATGGAAGCTGAACGCGCGGTATCCCGTCATGATATCCTTGATATCGGAGTGGAAGAAGCGGTTGATGCAAAAGCGCACGAGCGAATTGCCGAAGTTGTGGAACGGGCGCTTGTTCTCGGTGAAGTAGGTCGAGGAGAGGCGGTCGCCGACGACCATGTCGATCTTCTTTTCGAGCACCGGCGCCGCGATCTGCCGCGCATACTCTGCCGGATAGGTGTCATCGCCGTCCACCATGAGGTAGCATTCCGCGTCGATCTCGCGGAACATTCTGCGGATGACGTTGCCTTTTCCCTGCTGATATTCATGCCGCACGACCGCGCCTGCCTCTGCGGCGATCTCGGCGGTGCCGTCGGTGGAGTTGTTGTCGTAGACATAGATCGTTGCTTCCGGCAGTGCCGCCTTGAAATCGCGCACGACCTTGCCGACGGTTTTCGCTTCATTATAACACGGCACCAGCACAGCGATCTTATCGAGCCGCCGCTGCGGATCCTGATATTTCTGTTCCATTCTGTTCCTTCTTTCCGAATGGACTGTCCGTCAAAGCGGCGCAGTCCGTTGATTGTCCGTATCTACTGTTTCAGTACATACTTTTTTATTATAGCACATAACGGCGGAAAAAGCAAATATTTTTGAAAAGCCGCGGGCGGGCGGGGCGCGGAGCCCGCTGCCGTTTCCCTCCGGAGTGCGGCAGCGTGGCTCACCCAGCATTCGCAGTACACGCCGCGGGGCGGCTTCTCAAAGGTCACTACTCCCATGAGACAGAGTGAATAGAGAATAGTGAAAAAGCACATCGGGAGCATAAGCAGGCGGGCGCGGACGGCGAAGGCGTTCAAGACAACTGCGCCCCCCCAAAAAAACAAGCAGCGACAGTGGCGCGCATTAGAGAGGGAGAGAGATAAGGAAAGAGAGCGCACGTTTGCCTTTGGCAAACTGCGCAGTTTCGCTTGCGAAACGTGCGCGAGAGAAAACCTTAAGAGGGAGGGGGAGACCGGAGCGCAGCGACGACTTCCCCTCTCTCTTGTGGTTGTCTCTCGCATTCGCGCCCCGCGCCCAACTAAATCAAACATCGGACAAAGGATCAGGAACAGGCAGCGAAGGCGCTACGCACCCGAAACAGCAATAAAAGCACATTCAGCAACATTTCACCCCAAAGGTTTCATTTTCTTATTCTGAAAAAGTGAAAAGTTGGAACATGATTTTGCACATACTACTCGCTGAAATCCTTTTATATTTCAGATATGTTGCACAGAACAAGCCGAACGATGAGCAATAAAAGTAGAATTGGCAACATTTTACCCGGAAGGTTTCATTTCCATATTATGAGAAAGTGAAACTTTGAAACCTTTCAGATTTGTGTTATAAGATACAAGCAATCCGGACTCATGTATAGGCAATTCGCTGCAAATACATGGATATCAAGAATATAATATCATATTAAAACATATAACAATATATTGCATCGGACAGACAGCGCCGCATCGCAGGCAAGAGCAGGCGAAAGCAAAGACCGGCAGCACCGGCGGTACAGGATGCATGGACGGCACTCTGAACAGAAAAGCGTTCGGGGCATTTGTCATTTGCGGGGATGCTGCTGCACCGGAGCAGGGGCGGTGTTACGGCATGGGGTACAGCACATACGGATACATTATTTGTTAGAACAGATACGTTTCAACATTTCACTTTTTCACAATTAGAATATGATACGTATTTGATTGAACAAAAGACGATAATGCCGCATCTGCGCTGTTTTCAAAGGTTTCATTATTACGATATTGCGTGTCAAAGTTGCATATCGTCATAAGAATTTGAATGCGAATTGCATTGATATTGTGATGATATGTATAATATTGTTCTATTTGGAGCAATATCGTCAATCTTTTCAGCATGATGATATGTTATGAAATCTTACTTTTTATATTTATGAAGTGGCTTTTGTCATCGTGTTTCACTGGGCGCGGGTGCCGATTACGATTCACTGTTTCATTTATTATGCAGAGCGCTTTCGCTACCTGTTCTTCATCTTGTGTCCGACGTCAGATCTGTCTGGGCGCGAGGCGCGAATGCGAGGGGAAGCACCATAGGAAGAGGGAAGTCGTCGCTGCGCTCCGGTCTCCCCTCTCCCTAAGGTTCTCCCCCTCGCGCTCCCTCTCTCCTTATCCTCTCCTCTCTAATTGCGCGCCACTGTCGCTGCTTGTTTTTTGGGGGCGCAGTTGTCTTGAACGCCTTCGCCGTATGCGCCCGCCTGCGTATGCTCCCGATGTGCTCCGTTTTTCACCATTCACTCTGAACGGTGTCTGTTGACAAAGCGCGCCTTTTTTGCTATACTATATATTCAATAGCAGCAAATGCGTACACAACTGCGCATCTGCGGGAAAGGATGCAGCATCTATGAATCTCCTCGATCAGGTCGGCAAAACAGAAAAAGTGCTCTGGCACGGCAGGAAGCAGACGAAAGCTTCCGTCTGGGACTCCGTTTTCAATCCATTATGGCTCATTGTATTGTTTTTTGCGCTGACGTTCGTTCTCGTCAACTTTCTCATAATGATTTCCAACAATGGCAAAATGGATCTGCAAACAGTTCTCGCCTTCATCATGTTTGGCCCGTGGCTCCCGCTGTATCTGATCAATGTACTGACGGCTCCGATCCGTGCAAAGCATACGGAATACTGCGTGACCAATTCCGGCGTATATATGCAGAAAGGCGTATTCCGCCCGAACGTGCAGAAAAAGCGGTTCACCGAAGCGGAAAGCGTCAGCCTGCAACGGACACCGCTTTTCGATCAGAAATGCGGCACCGGCGATATCGTCCTGAAGCTCTTTCCCGGTGACATGGACGACGAATTTGTCATTGCGAACGTGCCGGACTGTGAGCAGGTCTTTCAGCTTGTGCAGCAGCAGTTTGAAGCAGCCGTCAACCCGTCTGCTGCGGAGATGCTCCGCCGGCTGAATCTGCCGCAGATCGCAGAACAGACCGCAAATGCCGCCGATCTTTCACAGACGTTCGCAGCAGCGGCGCAGGACGATCCGATGGAAGCATTCGGGAATCCGGCAGCGGAACAACACGCCGAGCCGCAGCAGCAGCCGTTCGGTCAGGCACCGGACTTCTGAACGCGCCGCGGCATTTGCTTGACAAATATATGTTTTTTTGCTATACTGTTAGCAAATCGCTGTAAGGAGTATCACAGAAAATGGCAAAGCAACAGCAGAAAACCAATGCAATGCGGATCCTTGAGCAAAAGGCGCTGCCGCACCGCGTCAATTACTACGACTGCGAGGAATTTACCGATGCAGTGCAGATCGCGGAGATGCTCGGGCAGGATCCGGAGCAGACCTTCAAAACGCTGATGTGTGTCGGCAAAAGCGGCGCGCATTATGCATTCGTGATGCAGGGCACCGCCGAAATGGACCTGAAAAAAGCTGCGGCAGCAGCCGGCGAAAAGTCGATCCAGCTGCTTCCGGTCAAGGAGATCCAGGCGGTCACGGGCTATATCCGCGGCGGCTGCACGGCGATCGGCATGAAGAAGGATTATCCGGTGTTCCTCGATGAAACGGCAGTGCTCTACGATGAGATCATCGTGAGCGGCGGCAGACTCGGCACGCAGATCTTCCTCTCGCCGGATGCATTTCTCGCAGCGACCGGCGGCAAAACAGCCGATCTGCAAATGTAACGGAACAGCACATCCCGAAAACGGTCAGGCAGATCGCTTTCGGGATGATTTTTTCGCAGATTCGCGATTTTCCTGCAATTTCCATGCGTGAAGCAGCTCGTTCGCGGGCATGCTATGCTTGCCCTGTGCAGCGCACAACATGTTTTCAACATGCAACATGTTTTGCATCGGGCAGTTTGGCAGAGCGATCTGCCGGAAAGGAACGCGATTCTGATATGAAGCATACAAAGGCAATTCTGTTTGCTGCGGCATGCGGCGGACTGCTGCTGACAGGCTGCGGCTCGCATGAACGTGACCGTGCGGAAACAACAGACCGCGGCGCACAGACAGTCGTCACGACGGTCAAAACGGAAGCACGCAAGGAGCAGCATACGCTCTATGAAAGCGATGACGTGCACCGCGAGACCGCTTCGGCACCGGATATCCTTGACCGCGCAGAAACGGCGCTGGACGATGCAAAGGACAAGGCGAAAGAGATGATGACAGATGCAAAGCGCGCAGTCTCCGATGCTGCCGCGGACATGACTGAAACAGACCGTCTGCGATAACACCAAAAAAGAGCGTCTCCGAAGCAGAGGCGCTCTTTGTCTGTATTGATTCTTATGTGCGCAGGAGCGCCTGAATCTGCTGATATGCCTGCCAGAGCGGCACATCTTCATCCGGAAGGATCGCGCTGCTGCTGAGCTGTAAACCGCCCGTATGCATCATTGCGGAATCCGTCAGCACAAGCTTTTTTGCATTTTTCAGACTGATCGTCATGCGCATCCGCTGCTCCAGATGGACACGCTTTTCGCCTTCTGGTGTAATGCGTGATCTGAACATCCGAAATATCCGAAACGGCAATTCGCTTCTTTCCGAACAGCCGTCTGACGGTTACGGCGTGATCCGCAATTTCGATCACTGTCCGGACGGTCTGCTCCAGAATGAACAAAATGATGACAGCAAGCATCAGCACCAGCGTGCAGACGAGCAGAAGCTGCATCTCTTTGATCATAAACACAAACGAGAGAACGGTCAGCAGCAAAAACAGAGAGAGCAGTACGAGCACTTCACTGATTTTTTCATGCCGGATCCTGAAACACATCGCAGTTCCTTTCGGGCGGTTTCGCCGTTATCGGGCGGAAAGCGGCTTGTAGTCTTCCCAATCCTTGACAGCGCGGTATGCCGGACGGATGATCTTGCTCGCGCCGAGCAGTTCTTCCAGCCGGTGCGCCGACCAGCCCGCAATGCGCGCGACCGCAAAGATCGGCGTGAACAGCTCGTTCGGCAGATTCAGCATGCGGTAGACCATGCCGGAGTAGAAATCGACATTTGCACAGACGCCCTTATAGATGCGGCGTTCCTCTGCAATGATCTGCGGGGCAAGGCGCTCCACAGTCTCATAAAGCGTAAATTCATCGCTGCAGTGCTTTTCCTCGGCAAGCTGCGCCGCATAGCTGTGCAGGATCGTTGCGCGTGGATCGCTCTGCGAATAGACCGCGTGTCCCATGCCGTAGATCAGACCGGCGTGGTCGAATGCGTCCTTGTGCAGCAGCTTCCGCAGGTAGGAGCCGACCTCCTCCTCGTCCTTCCAGTCGCGGACGCGCTCCTTCATGTCGTCGAACATCTGCACGACCTTGATATTCGCGCCGCCGTGCTTCGGACCTTTCAGCGAGCCGAGCGCCGCTGCCATCGTGGAATAGGTATCCGTTCCGGACGAGGACACGACATGGACGGTAAAGGTCGAGTTGTTGCCGCCGCCGTGCTCTGCATGGAGCACAAGGGCAAGGTCGAGCAGCTTTGCTTCAAGCTGCGTGAATTTCTGATCCGTGCGGAGCAGGCTCAGCAGGTTTTCCGCTGCGGAGAGCGTCGGATCCGGCTGATGCAGAAACAGGCTCTTGTCATTTTTATAGTAGCGGTATGCCTGATAGCCGTAGACCGCGATCGACGGGAACTGCGCGATCAGCTGGATGCACTGCCGCAGGACATTGGCGATCGAGGTATCATTCGGATTGTGGTCGTAGGAATAGAGCGCGAGCACACTCTTTGCAAGCGTATTCATCATGTCCTCGCTCGGCGATTTCATGATGACGTCGCGCGTGAACGAGGGCGGGAGCGTGCGGCAGCTCCGGAGCAGCGCACTGAAATCCGCAAGCTGCTCCGCATTCGGCAGCTCGCCGAACAGCAGCAGATACACGGTTTCCTCATAGCCGAAGCGATTATCCTGCACAAAGCCGTTGACGAGATCCTCGATGTGATAGCCGCGGAACAGCAGCTGACCTTTTCCGAGCTTGGTCTCTCCGTTCTCCTCTGTGCCCGGAATGATCTGGCTGACATTGGTCAGTCCTGCGCAGACGCCCTTTCCGTTGATATCACGCAGACCGCGCTTGACATCGTATTTGGTGTAAAGCTCCGGATCAATCTGATAATTCTGACGGCAAAGCTGCGAAAGCTCCTCGATTTTGGTCTGTGTGGTATAGCGGTTCCATTCACCCATGCTGCATGCTCCTTTCCCTGAACGATTTGCAGATATACCTGTATATAGATTGCGGCAGGCGTCAGAAGCGGCGCCTGCCGGATATCCTCTGCGTATTATTACAGCAATTTGATTGATTTCAGTATACCATATTATCAAAAAAAAGTCAAGTATTCTGCAAGCTGAAAGCATACAAAACGTATGATATTGCACAGGTGGGATCAGGCATTGAGCTGCGCGCGCAGAAACAGCAGGATCTTCTTTTCGCGGCGCGAGACCTGCACCTGCGTCATGCCGAGGCGCGCGGCGGTATCGCTCTGCGTGCGGTTTTCGGCATAGCGCAGATGAATGAGCCGCCGGTCGTGTTCGGAGAGCAGCGAAAGCACCTGTTCCAGCGCAAGATGCTCCTGCAAATGCTGCTCCGGCGACGGCACGGGGATATCGAGCACGGTGTCACCGTCATCGGGATCGGCGGTGAGCGAGAGCACCGGCTGCGAAGCACAGAGCGCTTCGGCAGTCTCCGCTTCGGAGCATCCGAGCGCATCGGCGACCTGCCGGACGGTCGGTTCGGCGCCGTTTGCCTGCCGGAGCCGTTCGGCTTCCCTTGCGGCACGGCGCGAGAGCTCCTGCAGCCGCCTGCCGACATGGACAGCGCCGTTTTCGCGGAACAGCCGCCGGATCTCGCCGAGGATCACCGGCACGGCATAGGTCGAAAAGCAGACGCCCCGCGCCGGATCAAACGCATGCGCCGCCTTGACCAGTCCGAGGCAGCCTGCGGAATACAGCTCCTCGTATTCGATGCCGCGCTCGCGGAACCGGTTTGCGCAGAGATGCACCAGCCCGAGATGCGCTTCAGCTGCGACCGCCGGCTGCTTCATCTGTTCCATGCGTCAGCTTCTTTCGCATTGTGACGGTCGTGCCGCGATCGGGCTTGCTGGTGACGGTCAGCCGGTCGGTAAAGCTCTGCATGACCGTGAAGCCGAGGCCTGCGCGTTCCTCGGCAGGCGCGCTGGAATAAAGCGGCGTCATTGCTTGCGGGATATCCGCGATGCCGCAGCCCTTGTCCGCAATGCGCACATAGATCACGCCGTCGGGCAGCAGCCGGACGGTCACGGTGACGGTTCCCGCATCGCTGCCGCGATAGGCATGCACGATGCAGTTCGTGACGGCTTCCGAGACCGCAGTGCGCAGATCGGCAAGCTCCTCGACCGTCGGATCGAGCTGGGCTGCAAATGCGCAGACCATTGTGCGGGCAAAGCTCTCGTTCTCCGAGCGCGCGGGAAATGTACATTTCAGTTCATTCAGCGTATTCATGTTCCGGTTCCTTTCCGTTTGCAGCCGCAGCATGCACATGATTCCGGATCACGGCGAGCCTGTCCGCACCGGAAATGCGCAGCACCTTGCGGATCTGCTGCGAGGGATTGTGGATCTCCAGCGTCCCGCCGTATTCCTCCATGAGGCGGGATCTGCCCATGATCAGCCCGATGCCGGAGCTGTCCATGAACGTGACATGCCCGAAATCGAGCACGACGACCGGCGGATACTGCTCCCGCACTGCAAAGTCGATTTTTTCGCGGATCTCCTTTGCATGGTGATGATCGAGCTCGCCGCTCAGCAGAGCCGTGAGCTTTTGCGGTTCCTGTTTGAGTTCTACCATAACAGCGCGACCTTTCTTTTCTGGGATAAGTTTATTGTATCACGCACCGCCCGCGAAAGCTGTCGAATGCTGCGGGCTGTCCGGAGCGGCAAAAATTTTGCCGCAGACTGCCGATTTTCTGTGCAGTGCTCCCCTTGCAAAATCGTGCCGGATGTGGTATAATATTTTCTGTATGTTAGCAGAAGGAGCAACGGTTTCTATGATTATGAATCTGCACACGCACACACATCATTCACCGGACGGCGCGCCGCAGACCGTAGCAGACAGAGTGCAGGCTGCAAACGCACTCGGTCTGAAATACATGGCTGTCACCGATCATGTGGAGATCAACCGGTTCTATCCGGCGGAATACTACAACGCAGTCGAGACAGAAGAATTTTTCTATGACGGCAGAGGTGTCTTTGAAGGCTCCGTTGCAGAGGTCATCGCAGCGCAGGCAGACTGCGCCCCGCTGACGCTGCTTGCCGGCGCGGAGATCGGGCAGATCCCGCAGGACGTCGAAAAATCGGCGCTGCTTTACAATGATCCGCGCGTCGATCTGATTGTCGGCTCGGTGCATGAGCTGCCGGGCAGACCGGATTTCTATTTTCTGGATTATGCAAAAGAGGATATCCCTGCGCTGGTGACCGCGTACTTCGAGGAAGTGCTCCGGCTCGCGCAGACGGATTGCTACGATATTCTGGCGCATCTTACCTACGGGCTGCGCTATCTGCCGAACCGCCGCGCCTATGATCTGACGCCGCATCTGGATCTGATCGACGAGATCCTGAAAACCGTCATCGCAAAGGGAAAGGCGATCGAGCTGAACGGCTCCGGTCTGCGCAAACCGCAGCCGTATATTGATCCGGATCTGATCCTTGTCAGGCGCTACCGCGATCTCGGCGGCGAACGCCTGACGATCAGCACGGATGCGCATGACACGAAATATCTCGGCTTCGGTGTCGATCTGCTGGAGGATATGGCGAGAACCGCCGGTTTTTCCAGACTGACCGTTTTTCAGAAGCATGAACCGTTTTATGTGCCGCTCTGACGGCGCTTCAGGAAGTGATCCCGCCGTGTGTCCGCGGCGGTGCAAATAGAGTTACAGGAGAGCAACGTGAGCATCTTTGACCTTTTTAAGCAGATCGAATCCCAGTCCGCGCCGGCTGTGACCGGACCGCCGGAATGGATCATCGCCGGTCTCGGCAATATCGGCGAAAAATATCAGGGCACGCGCCACAATGCAGGCTTCATGATGATCGACGCATTTGCAGAACAGTGCGGTGCGAAA
This sequence comes from Clostridiales bacterium Firm_04, assembly GCA_001603005.1. Lineage (GTDB taxonomy): Bacteria > Bacillota > Clostridia > Oscillospirales > Ruminococcaceae > Firm-04. The sequence goes on along the minus strand of LVAJ01000031.1, from coordinate 49,009 downwards.
TTCGGCAAGCATCAGTTCAAAGCCAATACCGCAATGGCAGTCTGCGGCGATACCCGCTGCCTGCTGCTGAAGCCCGATACCTTTATGAACCTCAGCGGGCAGGCTGTGCAGGAAGCGATGCAGTTCTATCAGATCCCTGCGGAGCATGTCATCGTGATCTATGACGATATCAACCTCGGCGTCGGTGAGCTGCGCATCCGCAAAAAGGGCAGCGACGGCGGGCATAACGGCATGAAAAATATCATCTATCTGACCGGGGCGGATACCTTTCCGCGCATCCGCGTCGGCATCGGACAGAAGCCGCATCCGGACTATGACCTTGCGGACTGGGTGCTTTCGGCGTTCTCGAAGGACGATCTGGAAAAGCTCGCAGATGCGGCAAAATCTGTCAGTGCGGCGATCCCGCTGATGATCGGCGGCAAGACCGACCTCGCCATGAACCGCTATAACACCGTCCGGCAGAAAAAGCCGAAGCAGCCAAAGGATGCTGCCGCAGCGGAACAGGAGGCAAAGCCATGCGAATGAACCGTTTGCTTGCGGCGCTCTCTGCATGCGTGCTGCTCTGCGGCTGTGCCGATCAGACACAGGCGAATCCTTCCGGCGGACTGTTCGTCGGCATCGAGCCGGCACAGGAATCCACCGAACCGGCGAAATATGAGGACGGCACCTACGTTTCGCAGGAAGTACACGATCCGGTTCCCGATCCCTATGCCGATGATACCAAGCTCGAAAAGGCAAGCGAGACCGATCAGGGCATCCGCTATGCGCTCTATCAGAAGCACGCCGAGATCATTGGACATACGGACGATTTCAGCGCAGAGGAGATCGAGATCCCCGAAAAGATCGAGGGACTGCCGGTCACAAAGATCGCTTCGGTCGCTGCCGGAGCGGAAAGCATCTTCGATATCGACCGCAACGGCGGCTTTTACAGCTGCTATTCGCTGCGGAAGGTCGTGCTGCCGGAAGGACTCACCGATATCGGCGATTATGCGTTCTATGCATGCAAAAATCTTGTCGAGATCGAGCTGCCGGAATCGGTCGCGCGCATCGGCAGACGGGCGTTTGCAATGTGCGCGAGCCTGCACAAGCTGACCATTCCCGCGGCGATCGACACGATCGGCGACAGCGCCTTTTCCCTGACGCCGTGGTATGACAGCCTGCTCTATCACCGCGATCTCGTGATCTTCAACGGCAAGGTCTATGACGCGGGGCGGCGCTGTACCGGTACGGTCACGGTGCCGGATTATGTGGTCGCGGTCAGCGATTATGCGTTCTATTCCTGCGAGGGGCTGAAAACGGTCATCCTGCCGGAAAGCGTCAGATCGGTCGGAAAATACGCGTTCTGCGACTGTCCCGATCTGCGTTCGGTGCTGTTTCTCAATCCCGAATGCGAAATTCCGGCAGAGGCAACGACGATCAGCAATAAGCCGACCGGCTATGACAAGGACTACTACCGCGGCATTATCTACGGGCTCGAAGGCTCCTCGGCGGAGCGGTTTGCAAAGAAAATGCATTTCCGCTTTGAGGACAAAGAGGAATTTGAGCGCCGGCAGGAGCTGGAACGGATCCGGCAGCTGACGCAGGCGGATGAGGACGAGGAACCGGCTGAAACGGCGCCTGCCGAAACGACTGCGCCTTCCGGTTCGGAAACGACAGGCTCCGGCACAACGGGCACGACCGGCGATTCTGCCGAAACGACCGATAAAACACAGACGACAAAGCCGAAAAAGGCTGATTCTGAATCATGACACACAGGGGGTATCCGCTCGGATATCCCCTGAAACTGCCGGTACGGATTCCGGCACGCTTACAGCTAACGCAATGCAGAAAGCAGGATGATGATGCAGACCATGCAATTTTTTACCGATGCAGCCGGCAGTCTGCCCGCGGTCAAGGAGCTGCGGACAGCGCTCGGAAAAGGCATCTCACCGATCTCGCTGACCGGCGCTTCCCAGATCCACAGGGCACAGATCCTGCTGACGGTTTCGCAGGATGCGCCGGTGCTCGCGATCGTGCCGGATGAAGCAGCCGCCAGACAGCTCTGCGAGGACATCAACTTTATGGCGGGCGGACGGGCAGCATTCCCCTACCCCGCAAAGGAACTGAATTTTCTCGATGCTGCGGGCATTTCGCGCGAATATGAACAGCTGCGCATTACGGCGCTTTCGGCGCTTTGCAGCGGCACATGCAAAGTGCTTGCCGCCTCTGCCGAAGCCGCGATGCAGCTGACGCTCCCGCAGGATGTGCTCGAATCGCATACGATGCATCTTGTACAAGGCGAAAGCTACGATCTGCGCGAACTCGCTGACCGGCTCATTTCCCTCGGCTATATCCGCACGGAGCAGGTCGATGCGCCGTGTCAGTTCTCCGTGCGCGGCGCGATCCTCGATATCTTTTCCGCACAGGAGCTCATGCCGGTGCGCATCGAGTTCTGGGGCGACGAGATCGACAGCATAGCATGGTTTGAACCGGAAACGCAGCGGCGTACCGATTCGCTGGATGAAGCATGCATTGCGCCCGCTGCCGAAGCGCTCCCCGATCCGGCATTGCTTGCAGAGCGCATCCGGTCACTTGCAAAGGCGATCCGCGGCAAGCATGCTGCCGAATTGAAGGAAAAGCTGCATGCCGATGCCGACCGCCTTGACAGCGGCGTTTCGCTGCTGAACATCGACATGTATTTCCCGCTGATCTATGAGCAGACCGCGACGCTGTTCGACTACTGCAAGGGCGGCGTATTCCTCTGTGAAACGGCGGCGCTGCTCGATGCATGGCAGGGCTTGCAGGCGCGGTATGTCGAGGACGTCAAGCTGATGCTGGAAGACGGCACGCTCTGCCGGCAGCTCGCGGACTACTATTTAGATGCAAATGCGGTGCTCGCACAGGCAAAGGCGCGCAGACTCGTCTGCATGAACGCATTTCTCAGCAGCACGAGCAGCTTCAATTTCCAGAAGATGCTCTCGATCGAGGCGACGCAGAACGCCCCGTGGGGCGGCAGCACGCGCATCCTGACCGAAGACCTGCAGGAGCTCTGCAAGCGCGGTTACCGCGTCATGGTCTGCGGCGGCACCGAAAAAACGCTGCCGATCCTCTTGCAGGATTTGCAGGAAAGCGGCATCGAATGCGCGCTCGCCGATGCGGATTCCGTCTGCGAAAAGGGCAAAGTTCTGCTGATGCGGAGCGGTCTTTCCGCCGGATTTGAATATCCCGCAACGCAGTATGCATGCATTGCGCAGAGCAAGGCGCAGAGCACCGTGCTCAAAAAGCGCAGATTCAAGAAAGGTCAGGAGATCCGCGCATTGTCGGAGATCTCCGAGGGTGATCTCGTCGTGCATGCAGGGCACGGCATCGGGCGGTTCATGGGCATCAAAAAGCTCGAAATGGAAGGTATTACAAAGGACTATATCACCATTGAATATGCCGGCAGCGATGTGCTCTATGTGCCGGTCACGCAGCTGGATCTGGTGTCGCGCTACATCGGCGGCAAGGATGACGTATCCGTCAAGCTGAACAAGCTCGGCTCGCAGGAGTGGCAGAAAACGCGTACCAGCGTGAAAAAAGCCGTCAAGGACATGGCGGCGGAGCTGATCCGGCTCTATGCCGCGCGCGAGCATGCACAGGGCTTTCCGTTCTCGCCGGATGACGAGATCCAGAAGGATTTCGAGGAACGATTCCCCTATATCGAAACGAATGACCAGCTGCGCGCTTCCGAGGAGATCAAAAAGGACATGGAGCGCGAGCGTCCGATGGACAGACTGCTCTGCGGCGACGTCGGATTCGGCAAAACAGAGGTCGCATTCCGCGCGGCGCTGAAATGTGTGCTCTCCGGCAAGCAGTGCGTGCTGCTCGCACCGACCACCGTGCTTGCGCATCAGCATTACGAAACTGCGCTGCGCCGCTTTGAATCCGTGCCGATCAACATTGAACTGCTCTCGCGGTTCCGTACCAAAAAGCAGCAGACCGAGATCCTAAAAAAGACCGCAAACGGCACGATCGACCTGCTGATCGGCACGCACAGACTGCTCTCCAAGGATGTGAAATTCGCCGCGCTCGGACTCGCGATCATCGACGAGGAACAGCGCTTCGGCGTCGCGCACAAGGAGCGGTTCAAAGAGGTGTTCCACGGCGTCGATATGCTGACGCTCTCCGCGACGCCGATCCCGCGCACGCTGAATATGGCGCTCTCCGGCATCCGCGATATGAGCGTCATCGAGGAGCCGCCGCAGGACCGCTACCCCGTGCAGAGCTTCGTGCTCGAATACAATGCCGGACTGATCGTGCAGGCGATCCAGCGTGAATTGAAGCGCGGCGGTCAGGTCTACTATATCCACAACCGCGTGGAGACTATTCAGCAGTGCGCCGGCAAATTGCAGGATATGCTGCCGGATGCGCGCATCGGCTTTGCGCACGGCAAAATGAGCGAGCTGGAGATCAGCGAGATCTGGAACCGGCTCGTCGAGCATGAGATCGACATTCTCGTCTGCACGACGATCATTGAGACCGGCGTCGATGTGCCGAACGTCAACACGCTGATCCTCGAACAGGCTGACCGCTTCGGGCTTTCGCAGCTCTATCAGCTGCGCGGCAGAGTCGGAAGATCCAGCCGCCGAGCCTATGCCTATTTCACCTATCAGCCGAACCGCTCGCTCACAGAGGTCGCGGAGAAGCGTCTTGCCGCAATGCGCGAATTTACGCAGTTCGGCAGCGGCTTCCGCATTGCAATGCGCGATCTGGAGATCCGCGGCGCCGGCAGTATTCTGGGCGGGCAGCAGCACGGACAGATGGAGCAGGTCGGCTATGAGATGTACCTCAAAATGCTCAATGAAGCGATCGCAGAGGAAAAGGGCGAGCCGAAAAAGCTCCCCGCCTGCACCGTCGATATTCAGGTCGAGGCGCATATTCCGGAGGACTATATTTCCAGCATGACGTCCCGTCTGGAAATCTACCGCAGGATCGCGCTGGTCGAGAAGACGGACGACAAAACCGATCTCATCGACGAGCTGATCGACCGCTTCGGCGATCCGCCGCAGAGCCTTGTCAACCTGATCGACGCATCGCTGCTGCGCAATACCGCAGGCAGACTCGGCATCTCGGATATCGCACAGAAGCGCGGCGCGCTGTTCTTCTACATCACGCAGCCGAATGCCAAGCAGCTTCAGGCACTCATGGTCAATTACTACGACCGCATTGCGTTCAATGACCGCGAAGCGCCCTATTTCGTTGCGGTGCGGCTGAAAAAGGGCGAGCTCTCTGTCGATCTGATGCGCGAGGTCATCGCAATATTTGAGAAGAACGCTTGAATATTCCGGTCATTCAGCGCTGAACTGTTGCTTTTTGTCGATTGCGCCGGAGAACCATCCGGAACGCATCGCAATTTTTGGCAACCCTGTGCATGGATTTCCGAAAGTAAACATGCTATAATGGATTTGCCGGTGCATGCCGGCTGATACCGAAACTACTACGGGGAGGATACCGTTATGAAAAGAAAACTGATCGTCACGCTCGCGATGCTGGCGGCTGTGTCGCTCTGCGGCTGTACCGCTGCACCGGCAGACGGCTCGTCCGCATCGTCATCGTCTGAATCCGCTGCCGAATCTTCCGCAGAGGAATCGTCCGAAGCAGAATCTTCCGAAGAATCCGCAGCGGAATCGTCCGAGGAGGAGCCGAAGGAGCCGCCGACCAGAGATGTCGGCACGGTCGATGCCAATGCGATCACCTTTGAGGACGGCGACATGCATTCCGGTCACCAGATGAAGGGCGGCAATGATGAAGCCGATGTCGAGCTCTCGATCGCGGATCTCGACGGCGACAAAAAGCTGAAAGTCCATGTGCTGCGCGATGATCCCGCAGAGGACTACGGCGTCCCGAAGATCGTGTTCAATCTGCCGGAGATGATCGGCACGGAAAATGTCGGCAAGATCGGGCATATCAGCGTGGATTTCACCTGCATTGCAAATGAGGCATGGCAGCATGACGACGGCACGGAATCGGTCGTGGTCGGCAACTTCCTCGGCGCACTCGCCGGCAATCTCGCCTCGGAAAAGGGCACCGATGCCGACGGCAATACCATTCAGAACACTTGGGCAACGCACTACGAGTTCAAGCTCGACGACTGGGACTTTCCGGAGCACACATGGCGTGTTGAGACCGATGTGCCTGCAAACCGGATCCCCGCGAACGGCTATGCCGAAAACGATGAGGGCACCACGCTCGTCATCATGCGCTGGGGACAGAAAAATGACGTCGATTTCTACATCGACAATATCACGTTCTTCGATAAGGACGGCAACTCCATTCCGGTGCACGCAGGCGGTGCAGCGGAGGGTGCGGAGGAAGCACCTGCGGAGGAATCTGCGGCTGAATAACAAAAAACAGACTGAATGCAGGAGGACAGCGGCATGGCATTGGAACTGATCGTATCCGGAGCGGATTTTGAGGAAATCGCCGCAAACTTTGCGGCGGAGGAACGGGAACTGCTTGTTCTGATCGCGCATGCGGACTTCGGCGGACTGCCCAAAGCAGGCGGCAGTCTGTACACGGATGCGGAATTTGCCGCCGTGCTTGACCTTGCATCCGGTGTGCTCTCTGCACATGCCGGCTTTCTCAAATTTCTGATGCCGAATCCGCATCGCTTCGGCAATTTTGTGAAGCACAGCATTTATCATGTCAAAGCACGGACATATACGGCTGCTTCCGAAGATGAAAAGATGCAGAACCGTTACCGCAATCAATATCTGCTCACCGCGGTCATTGAAGACGGCATGACCGATCCGCGCTTGGAACAGCTGAAACAGCAGTTACAGGCGCAGGATCAGCAGAAAGCGGATCAGCTTGCAAGCCTCACCCCGCCGCCCTTTTACAGCGAGGCGTTCCGTTCGGAGATCCGGTTCAATGTGAAGAATGAGTCGGTCAGTCCGGAATTTGTGAAGCGCTGCGAGGCGCATCTGAAACAGATGCCGGACAGCATGGTGCAGGTCATCATGGAGGCGGCGAAAAAATACTGCCTGTTTTTCATGGATCTTTGCAAAGAATCGGCAGGCGATCAGTATGATCCGAGCGAATTTCCGCCTGTCACGCCGGATACGCCGGCAATGGAAATGGAGCCGTATTTCGGCATTCATGAGGCGATCATTGAAACGCCGGAGGACGAATCCGTTACGGCATACCGGCTCACCGGCGGCGTGGATTGGGAACCGGAGCACGGTCTGGAAATCTGCATCCGCGATAACAAGGTGCTGTACCTCGGCGGCTTCGACGGCAATTCCCCGTGGCGGGACTACGATCCGGACGACGAATGGAACTTTGTGAACGGCATCCCGCAGGCATAATCGGATACACCCGCCCGAAGGCAGCGAAAACCTGTCTTCGGGCGTTTTTGCGTCAGAGATGCTTTTGCACGCGATTATGACTTTTTGTGAAATTTATACAGAACGCTTGCAATTTTCCGGAATTTGTGGTATAATAACGTATTACATCATATCTTTCAAAGGAGGCAGCATTATGGCTGAACGCTTTACCGTGACGCTGAAACAGATCATTGATGAGTTCCGGCTTGAGGTGGTCTATTGCCCCGGCGATCCGAACGACATTCTGATCTCTGAAAATGATATCACCCGTCCGGGCTTGCAGCTCATGGGCTTTTACGAATATTTCAATCCGGAGCGCATCCAGATCATCGGAAAAATGGAGTTTGCCTATCTCTCCACGATCGACGAAAAGGAGCGCGTCGAGCACCTGACCGCACTGTTCGCACAGCATATCAAATGCCTGTGCCTGAGCCGCGGTCTGCCCTGCTTTGCCGAAATGCTCACGCTCGCGCAGAAATATGCCGTGCCGGTGCTCCGGACAGCAGAATCGACCTCGCATTTTACGTCGAACCTGCTCTCGTTCCTGAACCTGCACCTCGCGCCGCGCGTCACCAGACACGGCGTCCTCATTGAGATCTACGGCGAAGGCATCTTCATCACCGGTGAGAGCGGCGTCGGAAAATCCGAATGCGCGATCGAGCTGGTCAAGCGCGGTCACCGTCTGGTCGCGGACGATGCCGTCGAGCTGCGCAAGGTCTCCAATACGAATCTGGTCGGCACATCGCCCGAAAATATCCGCCACTTCCTCGAACTGCGCGGCATCGGCATCATCAATGTCCGCAGACTGTTCGGCATGGGCGCAGTCAAGCTGCAGCAGGAGATCGACCTGATCATCGAGCTGGAGCCGTGGGATTCCACGAAGGATTACGACCGCATGGGCGTCGATGAGGAATACGCCAATATCCTCGGCGTCAAGGTGCCGTCCATGACCATTCCGGTCAAGCCGGGCAGAAATACCGCGGTCATCATGGAAGTCGCCGCAATGAACAGCCGTCAGAAGAAAATGGGCTATAATGCGACCGAGGAACTGCTGCACAATCTCGGTCTGGAATCCATGCAGGGCAAAGAAATCATCAAGGATTTCGATGCGTTCTGAGGTGGATATGCTGAACGAAATCAAGATCCGTGCCGATGTGCACACGCATACCATCGCGTCCACGCATGCCTATTCGACCGTCGCAGAAATGGCGGCAGCCGCTGCCGAAACCGGCTTGCAGCTGCTCGGCATCACCGACCACGGGCCCGCAGCACCCGATTCCCCGCATGTCTGGCATTTCCATAACTATAAGATCCTGCCGCGGATGATAAACGGCGTCTGGCTTCTGAAAGGCGTCGAGGCGAATATCATCGACGAATACGGCAGACTCGATATGGACGAACACGAGCTCTCGTTCTGCGAATGGGTGGTCGCGTCCTATCATACATCCTGCATCAATTTTGAACCCGCGCCCGCGCTGGTCACACAGGGCTACCGCATGCTCTGCGACAATCCGCTCGTCGATGTCATCGGGCATCCGACAACGGATATGTTCCCGTTCGATTACGAGCCGGTGCTGAAGCTGTTCAAGGAAGCGGGCAAGCTTGTCGAGATCAACGAGAGCTCGCTGCAATGGAAAAAAGGCGCGCTCCAAAATGCAAAGACCGTTTATGCGATCTGCAAAAAATACGAAATACCGATTGTTTTGAATACCGATGCGCATTATGCGGGACTGGTCGGAAAAACGCCGATCGCGTCCCGTCTGCTTTCCGATCTCGATTTTCCGCGGCATCTGATCGTCAATCTTGATGCGGAACGCATCATGGAGCTGGCAGAGAAAAAACGCGGCATCGTGTTCCGTAATGATGCAGACGCACCGGACTAAGGAATCGCTGAATAAAGTGTCTCCGGCGGATTTTTAAGATGTGATAGAAAAAGCATGTATTTTCTATCATTTCCGAAAAGCGGGATTCCAAAGGGACAATGTCCCGTTGGCGGGGTATGGGGCAGCGCCCCATTTTTAATCCATCGGAGATACCGATTGCATCAGCGTTTCCTTCATGGCAAACAACAGAACAGGAAAGGATTTCTCATGAACGATATTGCAAAACTGACTGCCGTCTGTGCGCAGGCGGGCGCTGTGCTGGAGCAGCAGGTTCCGCTCTCCGCGCTGACAACGTTCAAGATCGGCGGGTGCTGTGCCGCGCTGGTCACGCTGCCGAATGAGGCGGCTGCAAAAACTGTTTTTTCGTATCTGCGTGCAGAGCAGATCCCGTATTTTCTGATCGGACGCGGCAGCAATCTGCTCGCGCCGGACGAGGGCTTTGACGGCGTGATCGTGAAACTCGGCGGCGCGCTTGCCGATGAGATCCGCTGCGATGACGGCATCGTCACCTGCGGCGCGGGCGTCACGCTGCAAAAGCTCTGTCAGTTTGCGCTCGACCACTGTCTGACCGGTCTCGAATTTGCCTACGGCATCCCCGGCTCGGTCGGCGGCGCTGTGTACATGAATGCGGGCGCCTATGACGGCGAATTTTCGCAGATCCTGCTCTCCGTGACCTTGCTGGACGATGCAGGCGAGATCCGCACAGTTCCCGCAGACGAACTCGGACTCAGCTACCGCCACAGCATCCTCATGGAGAAAAAATGGACGGTGCTGACCGTATCCGTCATGCTGGAAGAAGGCAGCCGCGATGAGATCCGCGCGAAAATGCAGGATCTGATCGGGCGCAGAAAATCCAAGCAGCCGCTTGAATTTCCGAGCGCGGGCAGCACATTCAAGCGCCCTGCCGGCAGCTTTGCATCCAAGCTGATCGACGAGTGCGGCCTGAAAGGCTATACCGTCGGCGGCGCACAGGTCAGCGAAAAGCATGCCGGCTTTGTCATCAACCGCGGCGGCGCGACCTTCGCGGACGTCATGGCAGTCTGTGCGCATGTGCAGGAGACCGTCAAGGCGCAGACCGGCTTTGTGCTGGAACTGGAGCCGGAGATCATCGGCAGCTGACCGGATCGGCACACGGAAAGGAGACTGCAGTGAGCCGCACATTTGATGTATATCCCGTGAATGACCGCGAGGTGACGATCCGTGATTTTCTGGATGCGCTGCAACAAATGTTCCCGTTTGATCCGGATGCGCTGGAGGTCTATCACTGCGGCGAACGCGTCAGCAGCACAGAACAGATTTCCATGAACACGGGGCTCACCTGCTTCGACATTGCCGACGAACGTATTTTTGCAGACCGAAATGCGGGAATGACGGAGGTTTACTGGTGCGTGGAAAGCAGAGCACTGGAGGGCGCCGGCAGAAGCTTCTATGTTGCGGCTGCCTGCACGCTTGCAGTGCTGACAAACGGAACGCTTGAATCCGGTGACGGTGCATGGCATAACGATAATCTGTACCGCGGCGAAGAACTCTGGCAGGAATATCTGACGGAGGAGCAGCCCTATAATTATCATAAGGAGCCGTTTTTCAGTCCGGCATTTAACAATACAATCTATATCAGCGCAGAGAAGGTGCGAGAGGACGTTTTTCGCCGCTGTACGGATGAAGCCGCAAATCCGCCGAACCGGCTGCTGCGGGAGATCTGTGAAGCGGCAAAACGGCACGCGCTGTATTTTCTCGAAAAGTTGCAGCAGACACTCGGCGACCGGTTTGAGAAAGAATTTCCGCCTGCCCGCCCCGTGCGAAGCATCACGGCAGATACACCCGCTGACGATCTGCTGCATTATTTCACCGTAGACCGGATCGTGATTGAACCGCCGGCACAGGAAGGGCAGATCGAATATACGCTTGAGGGTTACTGCCAATGGGATTACACAGACGACGGTATTGCGCTGACCGTCACGGACGGCAGACTCACGTACTTCGGCTTCAAACTCGGCTTCAAACCGACAGAATATGAAAGCGAACATTATGCCGCGCTGAATCTGGACAGAGAAAAAAATTTCGCCTGAACCGGTAAGCCGCACAGCAGGAGAACAATATGCGTGTAATTTTGGATGAAACTGAATATCTCGGCATCTGGGACAAGGTGTACGCGGAATACCGCTTTGACCGCGCTGCCGCCGAATGGCTGCGTCTGCCGCTTCCGCATAAAAAATACAGGATCACGCAATACTGGACAGCGGAACAGGAGCAGATCGTCAACGGCATTTTCAGCCGGCTTTGTCCGGAGAAAATGTATGCGCTGGACTGGCAGCATGACTGTTTCCGCTTTTCCCCGACGGAGAATATCCCGCCGGATTATTCGTATCACGATGCGGAACGGGATGTCAATGTCTATTTTCCGCGCTATTATCCGGACGGCGACTTCCATTTCTTTTTGTCCGGAGACTGGCAGTTCGGTCTGTTCGGGCACCCGTGGCGGGATGAGATCTATGTCATGGGCGATGCGCTGATCGCGGAATTTGAAAAAATGCGCACGCAGCTTCAGATCGAAAGCTGACAGCAGCGGCGGGAAAAAATACAAGCAAGCCGGCGGGCAGATGCCCGCTGTGCGGAAGGATATCGCAAAACAAATGATGGAACTGATTTTAGTGACCGGCATGGCAGGTGCCGGAAAGACCAGTGCGCTCGATGCGCTGGAGGATATCGGATATTACGCGGTGGACAATCTGCCGCTTGAAATGCTGGAGCCGTTTCTGCGGCACTGTCTCGACAAGGGCGGGCGCTATTCCCGCGCCGCGGCGGTCATCGACCTGCGCTCCTGCCACCGGTATTCCGAACTGGCAGAGGCGTATCTTGCCATGCGCGAACGCTACTGCAATGAGATCCGCTTCCGGATGCTCTGCGTGGAAGCATCGGACGAGGTACTGCTGAAACGCTTCCGGACGCATCGCAGAAGTCATCCGGTCGCGTCCCGCAAATTCGAGGGCGATCTCGAAAAGGCGATCCGCTTTGAGCATGACGAATTGCAGGTGCTCCGCGCAACGGCGGATTATCTGCTCGATTCCTCGCTGATTACCGCGGCGCAGCTCAAAGAGCAGGTCAAAACGCATTTTTTGCATTGCATTACGGATGCGATGCCGATTCAGGTGATGAGCTTCGGGTTCAAGTACGGCGCGCCGCTGGAAGCCGATCTGGTGTTCGATGTGCGCTGCCTGCCGAATCCCTACTATGTCGAAGAACTGAAATCGCATACTGGCGTGGAAAAATGCGTGCAGGACTATGTAATGCAGGCGCCGGAATCGCAGGAGTATTTCGAGAAAATCACGCAAATGCTGCGATTCCTGATTCCGCTGTATATTCAGGAGGGCAGACCGCAGCTTGTTGTGGCATTCGGCTGCACGGGCGGACAGCACCGCTCTGTGACCTTTGCCGAGCTGGTCTCTGCAAATCTCAAGGATGCGGATATGCATGTGATTTTGCATCATCGCGACTACAAGAAAAACCGGTGACAAAAACGGCGGGATTTCGCAGTGCGAAGTCCCGCTTTTTCAAAGGAGTTTGACATGAATCAGAATTTACACGACCGCATTGCGGCACAGCTGACAGCAGATGCGGCTGATGCGCAGCTGCATGTGTTTTCGTCCGTGACCTCGACCAATGACCTGCTGCGCCGCGATGCGGATGCAGGCGCGCCGGAATTTACGGTCTATGCCGCGCAGCAGCAGACGGCAGGCAAGGGGCGGCAGGGCAGAAGCTTTTTCTCGCCGCCGCGCACCGGTCTGTACCTGAGCATGCTGTTCCGTCCGACGATCCCTGCGCCGGAGCTGGTCGCGCTGACGCCGATGGCTGCGGTCGCGGCAGCAGAAGCAGTCGAGCAGTGCTCCGGTCAGCGCGTGCAGATCAAATGGGTAAACGATCTGCTGCTCGGCGGCAGAAAGATCTGCGGAATCCTCGCAGAATCGCAGTTTTCGCAGTCTGCAAAGCTGGATTATACGGTCGTCGGCATCGGCATCAATCTGGTCACGCCGCCGGGCGGATTCCCGAAGGAACTTGCTGGGATCGCCGGTGCGGTCTTTCCGGAAGATACCGATGCAGATGCGGTATTCGCGTCCTGTGCGGCAGCGCTGATCTCCGCGCTGATGCGGGAATACCGGCTGCTCTCCGAAAAGCATTATCTCGCGGGCTATCGCGAGCGGCTCTGCGTGCTGAACCGTCCTGTGACGGTCTGCGAAAACGGGATCGAACGGCAGGCGGAAGCCCTCGCCGTGGACGACGATCTCCGGCTGCTGGTGCGCTATCCGGACGGCACGGAGCAATGGCGCGCGACCGGCGAGATCCGCATCCGCCTTTGAGGGTATAGAGGTATCGCTGCGCGATGATCTGAAATGGGCTTCATGCACGCTTCGCTATGAGTTTGCAAGCAAACTCACCAAACCTGACCAAATGGACTGCATGCCTATGAATCTCGTTATATGCAGAAAAAATGCCCCGAAGCGATTTCATTGCATGCGCTTCGGGGTATTTCTCATGAATATGAACTTGAAAAGCAGCGATACCGCAATATCTTATTTCTTGAGCAGCTGCTCCCATGTGACCGCATTGCCTGCGACCTTGTTTTCGGTGTAATAGATCAGAATGTACTGCGCATCCTCGGCGGTGAGCTTGCCGTCGCCGTTGATATCGGCAGCGGTCTGCTGTGCCGGCGTCAGCTTCGGATCATTGCCCGCAAATGTCTCGGTATATGCGATCAGCGTGTTCTGCGCATCCTCAATGCCGATCGCGCCGTTGCCGGAGATATCGCCCAGTTCCGGTGCTTTGCCGAAGCTGAGCACGATCTCGGAAGCGCCGTCCTTTGCCGCGAGCTGATAGGTTTTCTCCTTGCCCGCAGATTTCAGCTCCTTGCCGTCGATGCCGTTCACGGTGCAGTCACCTGTCACGGTAAAGGTCAGCGGATTGACCGCATAGCGCCAGCCGATGTTGTCATAGAGTGTTTCGATGCCCTCGGACGCAGTCACCTTGATCTTGCCGTCCGCAGTCGCAGCGGTGAAGCCGCCCTTGCCGTCCAGCGTTGTTTTGACCTCGACCGGCAGACCGGTCTTGTTGTCCAGAACCGTGACCGTCACCGGCGTATAGACAATATTCGTGAAAGGTGTGCTGTAATCATGCGGCTCTTTTTCGTAGGTGCGGGTATAGAGATGATCGCCGAGACGCGCATACGAAACGGTTTCAAACGAGAGGAACTGATAGCCGTTTTCGGTTTCGCGCACCTTCATCTCCAGCGGCTGACCGGTGCTGTACCGGAGTGTGCCACCGCTGGAACCAACCATTGAAAAATAATCATAATACTCGACTGCATCTTCCGGCACATACCAGCCGGTCATGCCGCCTTCCGGTGTGCAGTGTATCCCGCGCACGGTAATCACACCGTCATCCTCGACATAATCCAGCATCAGATACGTCGAACCGAAGCCGCCGACACCGCCGCCGCCCGAAATCTTCACAGTATCTGCCTTACTGTCATAGCTGCTGCCAAGCTGCTTTTTCAGATCGCCGTGCTTTGCAAACAACTGATCCGCATACTCCAGATAGGTTTTATAGGGAACGGTGAACGACTCTTCCCACGACAAATCAGCCGGTCTCAGATTCTGGTTGACTTTGGAATCAGTCCACGCTCTGACAAGATCGTCCGGCGCACTGTCGTCCTCTTTGAAAAACGGAGTATCGACAAATTCCATATCATAGAAATACATTTGACCGAGAAGTGCGCTCAGTTCATCAGCCTTGATCTGCTCCGGATCCTTCGTAACCACAAAGCTGAGCGTTGTCTCACCCTCGGACTGCACATGGCAGTCCTTGACCGCACGGCTGCCTTTTGCATCCTCACAGGTCACATCGGCAGTGCATGCCTTGCCCGGCTTCATCTCAAAGGTGAAGTCACCCGTTTCCGTTTTCCAGAACCCACCGTAAGCCAAGCGGGTGTCATCCTTCGGGAACAGAACCTGCAAATAGCCCAGCGTGTCATACAAAGAAAGTTTGGTTCTTCCGTCAGTTCCTTCGCTGTAACCTCTCTCGTTGTAAATCGGGTTTTCATCCAGATTCCACTCTTCCGCCGCTTTCACTTCACCGGTCAGGGCATTCTTTACCTGAACATTGATTTTCAGCGGCGCATAGCTCATCTTGTAGTCCAGATTTTCCGTATCTGAATGCATCAGCGCATAGAGCTTGCCGCCGGCAGCGTAGCAGTCCGTTTCTTCATAGCTTTGCACGGATAGCGAATCGGAATAAGCACTGACCTTCATCAGGATCGGCTGACCGATGCGGTAAAAGGTTTTCTTTGCAGCATCATAGTCACAATAATCCGCAAACTCCTTCAGTTCAAGCGCTGCCGGATCACCGGTTTCGAGCGTGCAGACTGCCGCGCTGACGTAATAAAACTGCCCGTACTTGTCCATCTCGATCGACAGCAGCCGATTTTTCACGGGCTGCTGTTCATAGTTATCCGCAAACAGCGTGACCGTTTCCTTTTCGCTGTCGAAGACAGGCTTTCCGCTGCCGTCCTTTATTTTTGCCAGTTCTTCTTTCAGATTCCACTTGGAAAAACCGTTCTGTTTGAGCACCGCTTCCAGCTCGCTGAACGGAACAGTGCCCTTTTTGCCCGCTTTTTTCAGCAGATCGCTGCCGTAGAAATACAAAAATTCAACATTGGCAGTTTCATCTCTCGTAAAATACTGTGCCTGATAACCGTCCAGCGCACTGAGCGCATCCTTGCAGAACTGCAGCACCTCCGCCGAAACCGCTGTTTCCGCAGCATCCGTGCTTTCCGCCGCATAGACGGCAGCCGGTGCCGGCAGTGCAGGGATCGCCCCCGCAATTCCGGTCAGTGCCATGCACACCGCACTGACCGCAGATAATCCGCGCATTCTTTTCATTTCTGATCCATCCTTTCCAAAACCTTCAAATTACGTCAAAAGGTTTTGCCGTTTAATATTATAACACATTTCAGGACATTTTGCAATATCTATTCCGATTATTAAAGTGTAAAACAAGAAATGAAACGCATGACTGCATTTTCGCAAACGTATCCGTGTTACGCACGACGCATCCGGCGCGCACCAGCATGAAAGTTTTGATCCAACTTTTTCAAAAGTTGGCAGGTCGAGGTGCGTTTGCCTGCAAACTCATAGCGAAGCGTGCGAGTGCCCTCGTCGCTCACGTTTGCAAGCAAACTGAGCAGTTTTGCTTCGCAAAACATGCGATCCGCAGATCGCGAAACTCCCCCAGCGTTCTCTAAGGGGAAGATTGGGGCTTGGAGAAAGTACCCCGTAGGGCTGCTTTCCTCATTCTGAATCGCATCTGCGAAGCAGGCGGGGAGCCCCCGCGGGCATTCCCCTCCGGAAACCGGCGACGTGGCTCTCCCAACATTCGCAATACACGCCGCTGAACGCGGCTTCTCATTTGCTGCTGCTCCCAAAAACCACGTTTTTTTCATGCACTCCCATTGCACTTTTCGACATAATATGATATAAGCGGGGAGCCCCCGCGGGCATTCCCCTCCGGAAACCGGCAGCGTGGCTCTCCCAGTATTTGCAGTACACGCCGCTGAACGCGGCTTCTCATTTGCTGCTGCTCCCAAAAACCACGTTTTTTTCATGCACTCCCATTGCACTTTTCGACATAATATGATATAATAAAAGTACTATTCAAAAAAAGGAGCCATTCTTATGGTGAATCTCGAAGAAAATTATGACGTAGTCATTGCAGGCGCAGGCGCTGCCGGCTGCTATGCCGCACTGCATCTGCCCGCGAATCTCCGTGTGCTCGTCCTCGCGAAACGTGAGGCAACACTCTGCAACTCCGCGCTCGCACAGGGCGGCATCGCCGGCGTCTGGAACTCCCCCGGCGACAACATCGAGCTGCATGCAAATGACACCCGCATCGCCGGTGCCTTTACCAATAACCCCAAAACACTGCAAATTCTCGTCTCCGAGGCAGCGCAGGATATCGAACAGCTCGTCGAATACGGCGTCGAATTTGACCGCGGTGCCGACGGCGACTACGACCGCACCCTTGAGGGCGGTCACTGCCGCAGACGCATCTTCCATTACCGCGACTCCACCGGCGCGGAGATCCTGCGCGGACTGCTCGCCCAGACGCGCAATCTTCCGAATGTCACCATCTCCGAATACACCGTCATGAGCCGCGCCATGCAGACCGAGACCGGCTTTTCCGTCGAGCTGCTGCGCGAGGATACGCTCACGACCGTGGACTGCCACTTCCTGATCCTCGCGACCGGCGGCATCGGGCGCGTCTATGAGTACACCACAAACTCCGCGATCGCGACCGGCGACGGCATCCGCATTGCCTATGAGCTCGGCGCGCGCATCAAAAACCTTAGCCTGATCCAGTTCCACCCGACCGCCTTCAACAACAAGCATACCCGCGAATGCTTCCTCATCTCCGAGGCGGTGCGCGGCGAGGGCGCGTATCTGCGGAACTGCAACATGGAGCGCTTCATGCAGCGCTATGACGACCGCCTTGAACTCGCGCCGCGCGATGTCGTGTCGCATGCGATCATCCTCGAAAGCCAGCGCACCGGTTCGCAGGACTTCTGGCTCGATATCTCGCACGAGGATCCGGAGACCGTCAAGGCAAGATTCCCGAAGATCTACAACAAACTGCTGGAGCAGGGCTATGACCTGACCAAAGAGCCGGTACCGATCTATCCCTGCCAGCATTATCTCATGGGCGGCATCGACGTCAATTCCAATGCGCAGACGCGCGTGGACAGACTCTATGCCTGCGGCGAATGTGCGCATACCGGCGTCCACGGCAACAACCGCCTTGCGAGCAACAGCCTGCTGGAAGCGCTCGTCTTCTCGCGCCGCGCTGCGCAGGAGATCGCAAGAGAAGCTGCCGACATCAATCCGCGCTTTGCACACGGCACATTCAAACCCGTCACGGCAGAGGAGCCGATCCCGCACGGCATCCGCACCGAGCTGCGGAAGATTTTGCAGGAGAATTATTTCGTCATCCCGAACACCGAAAACATGCGCGCCGCCTATGAGCGCGTGACCGAGCTGATCCAGCTGATCGCCTGCGAGGACTGGAAAATGGATCTCGACTATCTCGAAGCAAAATCGCAGGCGACCTGCGCATATCTGATTCTGGAGGAACAATTATAATGGAACTGCTGCGATCTTATGTAGACGAGGTGATCCTGCGCGCACTGCACGAGGATATCACCGGCATGGATGTGACCACGGATTTTCTGCTGGACGAGGAGCACTGCTCGGACGCCTACCTCATGGCAAAGGATGAGGGCGTGCTCTGCGGCATGGACATTGCTGCACGGGTATTCGAGCTGGTCGGCGAAGGCGTCAGCTTTACCGCGCGCGCGAAGGACGGCGACCGCGTGAAATACGGCGACATTCTCGCGGTGATGCACGGCAAAACCCGCACGCTGCTCAAGTGTGAACGCACCGCGCTGAATCTCCTGCAGCATCTCTCCGGCATTGCGACGGAAACACGCAGATGCGTCGATATCATCGCAGGCACAAATGCGTCGATCGCCGATACGCGCAAGTGCATGGTCGGCATCCGCGCAATGCAGAAGTACGCTGTCCGCTGCGGCGGCGGCAAAAATCACCGCTTCAATCTCTCCGACGGCGCAATGCTGAAGGACAATCACATTGATGCCTGCGGCGGCATTCTACCCGCGATCACGCAGCTGCGGCAGCACATCGGACATATGGTGCGCATTGAGGTCGAGGTACGCACGCTCGATGAACTGCGGCAGGCGCTCGAAGCGAAAGCCGATATCATCATGCTCGACAACATGGACAACGACACCATGCGCGAAGCTGTCCGCATCACAAACGGCAGTGCGCTGCTCGAAGCGTCCGGCGGCATCACACATGATACGCTGCGCGGCGTCGCCGAGACCGGTGTCGATATCATCTCGATCGGCGCGCTGACACACAGCGTCAAGGCATTCGACATTTCGATGAAGTGGGGCAGACAGTAAGTCCGAACAGCTGCATATTGTATAAGCCCGTCCGCGCAAAAACGGACGGGCTTTTTGCAGGTTCACAAACATTGTTTATACCGGATGTAGAATAGCAATATATTCCATTATCCCATTTTTCATTGCACGAAATGGGATCTTTAAGTTAAATTTTGTCCTATCAGATTCCGTTTAATATGGAACATCCATAAATTTGAATGCTGAAATTTGGGCAGATATACGATTCGTTTTGCAGATATTGACAATACCGAGGGCTTGTGCTATAATTAGGCTCACATACAGAAGCTGCAATATATTCCAATTAAGCAGACCTGTATCGTCCGCGCACTGCACGCGCATGCAGCACTTGTCCGTGCAGATCCGCAGACCGCCGGCGCCCCGTTCACAGGGGACTCCGCTCCGGTTTGCACATTTCTTTCCCGCACGAACCGCCCGCCGGTTCGGAGAACGACCGAAACATACGCAAACAGAAAGGAAAAAGAAATGAAAGCATTCAAGACAATCGCACTCGCAGCAGCACTCTGCACCACACTCACCGCAGTCCCCGCCATGCCGGACGTCCTCATCTGCACAGCCGCAGAGGAGCCGGAAACTGTCATTGACGGCGATCTGGTATACCGGCTCGTCAAACTCCCCGGAACGCAGGAATACTCCGCGCAGGTTGTTGGCATTGTTCCCGAATATCTGATAGAAGAATCGTACTCGACCAATCCGGAAATCAGAGATATCGTTGAATTTGGCATCTGCGGATACGACGTCACTTCGATCGCCCCAAAAGCATTTCAGGGCACAATGATCGAGTCGATCATCATTCCGGATTCCGTGATTGACATCGGCGAATCTGCATTCAAGGACTGCGAATCACTGACTGAAGTTGAACTGCCTGCAAAGCTTCCCAAAATCAAAACGGACGTCTTTGATGGCTGCAAAAAACTGTCATCCATCCATATTCCTGACAAGGTTCAGTCCATCGGTCTCGGCGCGTTCCGCGGCTGCACATCGCTCGAAAGCGTGGACGGCGGAACGGGAATCACATCCGTTGAATCCGGCTACGAAGATGATATCAAGGCGTTCTACGGTACCCCGTGGCTGGAATCCACGCTGAAAAGTGAGGGCTTTGCAGCACTCGGAAAAGTCCTGTTTGCCGGATCTGATGAAATAACCGAGCTGGACATTCCGGAAGGCATCGAAACAATCGGTGAGTGTGCTTTCGCAGATTGTGAACAGCTCATGCATATCACTTTCCCGCGTTCTGTCAAAACAATCGAACTTTTTGCCTTCGACAAATGCAAAAATCTGGTGATCGAGGAGATTCCTGAAACAGTATATGAAATAAAAGCATGCGCATTCTGCTATTGTGAGTCTTTCACGAACATCAAAGTCGGCGCACAAATCGTCGAAGAAGAAGCGTTTGGCATGTGCAAAAACCTCTCCGACATTACATTTACCCAAGGGAACTGCAGCTTCGGTGATGCTGTCGTCTACAACGATGCTGTTTTCGATCCGTGGGACGGATCGACGCAGACGCCCCTGTTCTACGGCACAATTCACGGTCTCAAAGGTTCTTCTGCAGAAGAATACGCCAAATACTTCCAGCTTGCATTTGCCTACATCAGCCAGCTTTCGGATGATGCGGGCGATCTGAATGAAGACGGCGCGGTCACATCTGCGGACGCACAGCTCGCGCTGATCGAATACACCAACACCAAAGTTGCAGGCAAATCCAGCACGCTGTCCTTTGCGCAGCGCAAGAAAGCGGATATCGACCGCGACGGCTATGTGACCGCAGCAGATGCGCAGCTGATTCTCAGATACTACGTGCAGAAGAATGTTGCAGGTCTCAACCCGACATGGGAGGATCTGCTCTACGGCGCACCGGATTTTGTTGAGGAGGAACCGCCTGTCACCACGGTTACCACAGCGGCAACGACAACCACGACCACAACGACAACCACCTCTGCAATCGCAACAGACGGCACGCCGCAAACAACAGCTCCCGCGACATCCGCGACAACGGCTGCGGCAACATCCGCATCGGCAGCATCGACCGCCACGGCTGCTTCCACAACAACAGCAACGACGACAACCGCAGCATAAACCGCACCACAAAAAGCCCGCCTGACAACGCAGTCAGGCGGGTTTTGTTTGCTGTGAAATTGTACGGGATCTGCCCTTATTCAGCCGCATCGGGTTCGGGTTCATCCTCTGCCGTGATCTCCTCGATCAGCGACCGCAGCTGCTCAACGCCCTCTCCGGTCACCGACGAAAACACCGTGACATTCAGATCCTCAAACTGCGGGAGCTCCTGCGGCAGCGCAGCCAGACGCGCCGCGCGTTCGCTCTTGTTCAGCTTATCCGCCTTCGTCAGCACGATCGCAAAGGGCATCTCCGTGTCGATCAGGAAATCCACCATTTGCAGGTCATTCTTGGTCGGCGGATGCCGCATGTCGATCAGCAGCAGCACCGCACGCAGGTCGCGCTCATCCTGCAAATAGGCATTGATGAGCTCCTGCCAGCGCTTCAGCTCGGATTTCGAGCGCTTCGCATAGCCGTAGCCCGGCAGATCGGCAAAGGTCACATGCGCACACTGATAGAAGTTGATCGTCGCGGTCTTGCCCGGAACCGAGCTGACGCGCGCCAGATTCTTCCGCTGAAACAGCTTGTTGATGAGCGTGGACTTGCCGACATTCGAGCGCCCTGCAAAGGCGATCTCCGGCGATTTGCATTTCGGCAGCTGACTCGCCAGACCGTATGCAGCCGTAAATTCTGCGGTATTCCAGTTCATGACGCTTCCCCTTCCCTGCCGGTCATGCCTTAACGGTATTGCGCGGCTTCCGCGGCATGGAGATCGGCGAAAGCGCAAGCTTCGATGCCTCGTCCGTGAGCAGCGGCTCCAGCTTGGTGTCATAATGCGGCGGGATCAGCGCAGTTTCCAGAACGGTCTCCACATGCTCGCACGGAATGAAGCGGATCGCTTCGCGCACGGTCTCGTCGATCTCGGCAAGATCCGGCACATTGCCCTGCGGGATCAGCACCGTATGAATGCCGTTTTTGTACGCAGCCATGGACTTTTCCACGAGTCCGCCGATCGGCAGCACCTTGCCGTGCAGCGTGATCTCGCCGGTCATTGCAATATCATGCCGCACCGGAATGCCGCTGAGCGCAGAGACCAGCGCCGTCAGCATCGTGACGCCCGCGCTCGGGCCGTCCTTCGGGACTGCCCCTTCCGGCGCATGAATGTGGATATCCTTGGTCTTGAACAGCTCCGGATTGATGTCATATTTCTTTGCAGCATGCCGCGCGTAGGAGACCGCAAGCTTCGCGCTCTCCTTCATGACGTCGCCCAGCGAACCGGTCACCTGAATGTCGCCCTTGCCGTCCATGGTCAGCACTTCGAGCGGCATGACCACACCGCCGACACTTGTCCACGCGAGTCCGTTGACCATGCCGACCGCATCCGCCGTGGAGAAATAATCCGCGGTATACTTATGCGGTCCGAGCGCCTTTTCGACTGTCTCCGGCGTATAATATACCTTTTTGACGTCCTCTGTCAGGATCGTTTTTGCGCATTTTCTGCACAGCGACGCGATCTGACGCTCCAGCGTGCGGACACCCGCTTCCTTCGTGTAATAATCAATCAGATCGTAGAGCGCGGCATCGCTGAACCGGATCTGCGATGCTTTCAGACCGTTCGCCTTGATCTGCTTCTTGACGAGATGCTCTTTTGCGATGTGGAATTTCTCCTCACGCGTATAGGAATTGACCTCGATGACGTCCATGCGGTCGAACAGCGGCTCCGGAATCAGCGACGCATTGTTCGCGGTCGTCAGGAACATCACCTGCGAGAGATCGAACGGGATCTCGAGGAAATGGTCGCGGAACGCATGGTTCTGCGCACTGTCGAGCACTTCCAGCAGCGCCGCCGCCGGATCGCCCTTGAAATCGCCGGAGAGCTTGTCGATCTCGTCCAGCAGGATCAGCGGGTTCATGCTCTTTGCCTGCCGCATTGCCTCGATGATGCGTCCGGGCATTGCCGCGACATAGGTCTTGCGGTGACCGCGGATCTCTGCCTCATCCCGCACACCGCCCAGCGATACGCGGACATAATTTCTGCCGAGCGACTTCGCGATCGACTGCGCGATCGAGGTTTTGCCGACGCCGGGAGGACCGACCAGACAGATGATCTGTCCTGTCAGCTTCGGCTGCATCACATGAACGCTCATTGCTTCGAGCACACGCTCCTTGACGCGTTTCAGCCCGTAGTGATCCTTGTCGAGCTGCTCGCTCGCCTTGCGGATATCGAGCTTTTCCTTTGTCGTGACGCCCCACGGCAGCGAGAGCGCAGTATCCAGATAATTGTGGATGACATACGCCTCCTGCGAACCGGACGGCATTTTTGTCAGCTGATTCGCCTCTTTCCGCAGTTTCTCCTTGACCTCGTCCGAAGCATCCAGCTTGTCGATGCGGTCGAGATACTGCTGCGGTTCGGTCGAATCGCTGTCACCGAGCTCATCGGAGATCATGCGCATCTGCTCACGCAGATACATTTCGCGCTGACTCTGGTCAATGCGCATCTGCACGCCGGACTGCAATTCCGATTCGACCTTGAGCACCTCATTTTCCCGCGCGAGCACCGCATAAAGCATTGTCAGGCGCAGGAACAGGCTGCTCTCCTCCAGAAGGATCTGCCGGTCGTGGTAATCAACATCGAAATTCGACCAGATCGCCTCAAAGACCTGCTGCGCATCCTCCTCGGTCAGCACCATCTCCATAAATTCCCGCGGAACTCTGCGGGAGAGCCGGCAGTAATTAGAATATTCGTCCTTGACCGAATTGACAACAGCCTGCATTTCGATCGCGGATTCTTTGACCTTGCTGTAATTCGGGAGCACCTTGTACTCCGCCTGCCAGAAGCCGTCCTCCTCGGGCGGTGTCAGG
Organism: Clostridiales bacterium Firm_04; assembly: GCA_001603005.1. Taxonomy (GTDB): domain Bacteria; phylum Bacillota; class Clostridia; order Oscillospirales; family Ruminococcaceae; genus Firm-04. The sequence continues at coordinate 24,818 of LVAJ01000031.1, read as the reverse complement.
TTGAATGCCTTTGCACGCGCCAGTCCCTCGACGAGCACTCTGGTACCGTCCCTGCCGCGCATGACCTGCCGGATCTCGCAGATCACGCCGCAGCGGTACAGATCGCGCACCTTCGGCTCGGTGACGGACGCATCCCGCTGTGCCAGCAGCATGATCCGGCGATCCGCCTTCAGTGCAGTATCCACAGCCTTGCGGGACTCCGCCCGCCCGACTTCAAAATCAATGACCATATGCGGAAACGCAACAAGCCCGCGCAGCGCGACCACCGGAATCAAATTCTTTTCCGGCATTTCCTGTTCCACGATGTCATCTGTGCGATTGTTTTTCTGCATGTTTATTTCCAATCTGCCCTGCGCGGCACTGATGCGAGCCCTGCCCCGTGCGCAGCCGGAAACAGGTGAATGCGGTATCTCCGATGGATCAAAACGGACATTCTGCCCAAGCCTGACCAAAGGGATGGATCCCTATGGAATCCCGCTCAAATGTCTTGTTCGGCATTTGCCGTCAAACAGCATACGCGAAAAAGTGCGCAGGCTATTCGATTTGCTGTACTAACATTATACATGATTCATGTGCAAAATGCAAGCGGAAAACTCCGCCATTCTGTGATATGTACGTGAAAATTACGTGCATAACACAGAGAATCTCCCGCAGTCCGAAACCGCAGGAGATTCTGAATCGACTGTTTATGCCGCTGAAACTTCCTTGCCCTCGCCGGTCAGCAGCTTCGGTGCGGTATTATTTTCCACACAGTCTGCCGTGACGAGCACCTTCTTCACATTTCCGAGCGACGGCGCATCGAACATCGTCTGCATGAGAATGCCTTCGAGGATCGCGCGGAGTCCGCGGGCGCCGGTTTTCTGCTCGATCGCGCGCTTTGCGATGCCTGCGAGTGCATCCGGCTCGATCTCCAGCTCAATGTCATCGTAGCGGAACAGCTTTGCATACTGCCGGAGCAGTGCATTTTTCGGTTCCGTGAGGATGCGGATGAGGGATTCCTCGTCCATTTCGTCGAGCGTCGTGATGATCGGGAGTCTGCCGACAAGCTCCGGCACGATGCCGAACTTGACGAGATCCTGCGGGATCACCTTGCGGAAAATATTCTCGGATTTTTCCTTTTTCGAGAGCACCTGCGCACCGAAGCCGAGTCCGGAGGATTCCGTCCGGCTGACGATGTGCTTTTCGAGCCCGTCGAACGCGCCGCCGCAGATGAACAGGATATTCTTCGTATTGATGTGAATAAACTCCTGATTCGGGTGCTTTCTGCCGCCCTGCGGGGGCACATTGGAAACGGTTCCCTCGATGATCTTGAGCAGCGACTGCTGAACGCCTTCGCCGCTGACATCTCTCGTCAGGGAAGTGTTTTCGGATTTTCTGGCAATTTTATCAATCTCATCAATATAGATGATGCCGCGCTCCGCCGCTTCGACGTCGAAATTGGCTGCCTGGATCAGTCGCAGCAGCACATTTTCCACATCGTCGCCGACATAGCCTGCCTCGGTGATCGTCGTGGCATCGGCAATCGCGAACGGCACATCCAGAATCTTTGCGAGTGTCTGTGCAAGATAGGTCTTTCCGACACCGGTCGGGCCGAGCAGCAGCACATTGCTTTTCTGGATCTCCACATCCTCGCCGTCATCCTGACTCAGGATGCGCTTGTAGTGGTTATACACAGAAACCGCAAGCGAAATTTTTGCTCTGTCCTGTCCGATGACGTATTCATCGAGCACTTTTTTGATCTCTGCGGGTTTGAGCAGGTTGATCTCCTTGACGGACTTGTTTTTGCCCGCCTTGCTGTTCTTCGGCTTGACATCGAGGTCGCCGTAGAGCAGCTCGTAACAGTAGGTCACGCACTCATCACAGATGTTGTTCGGACCTGCGGAGAACATGCTCTGCACCTTGCTTTCGGGCTTGCCGCAGAAATTACAGGTTCTCATTCCTTTTTCCGGCATATGCTTTTCTCCTGTATCATTGGTTCAGCTGTCGGATCGGGGGGCATCTGACGACTCCGCCGCTCCGCTTACCGCTTGGTCACGACCTTGTCGATCAGACCGTAGTTCATCGCTTCCTGCGCGGTCATGAAGTAATCGCGCTCGACATCGCGCTCGATCTCCTCAAGCGGCTTGCCGGTATTCTCGGAGAGAATGCGGTTGAGGTTGCCCTTTGTCCGGAGCAGGTTGTCCGTGCGGATCTTGATATCGGTTGCCTGTCCGGAGAGCCCGCCGCCCATGATCAGCGGCTGGTGGATCATGATCTCGCTGTTCGGCAGCGCCATACGCTTGCCCTTTGCGCCGGACGACAGCAGCAGCGCGCCCATGGACGCCGCAAGTCCGATGCAGATCGTCGCAACATCGCACTTGATATACTGCATGGTATCGTAGATCGCCATGCCGGCTGTCACAGAACCGCCGGGGCTGTTGATATACAGCGAAATATCCTTTTCAGGATCCTGACTTTCGAGGAACAGCAGCTGCGCGACGACAAGGCTTGCCGTCACATCGTTGACGTCCTCGGAAAGCATGATGATGCGGTCGTTCAGCAGGCGGGAGTAGATATCGTATGCCCGTTCGCCGCGGTTGGTCTGTTCGATGACCGTCGGCACAAGGCTCATATGCATATTGTTCATGGTATCTATCCTTTCTGAAAAAATATGCGGCTGCGCGACAGCAGCGCGTTCTGCGTCATGCACCGCAATAAAGCAGATTTCCGGCTTCTGCCCCGCAGCAGCGTACCGCGGGGCAAAAAGCCGGTTGACTGATCTGTTTACATCCGTAATTATTCAGCGTCCTTTGCTTCCTCAGCAGCCGGCGCTTCTTCCGCAGCCGGTGCTTCCTCAGCAGCCGGAGCCATGTCGTTGTCCACAACGGCATTGTTCTTGACCAGCTCGACAACCTTCTGCACGCGCAGATCGGTGCGGTAGTCATCCATCGGCAGGCGGGACTTCACGAACTCCACCGGAGCCTGCATCTGTGCAGCGAAGTCCTGAACTGCTTCTTCGAGCTCATCATCAGAGACCTCAACATTTTCGAGATCTGCGATCTTTTCGAGTGCAAGGCGCAGCATGACTTCCTTCTTGGACTGCGGCTCGTACTCATCGCGCAGCTGCTCCATGGTCATGCCGGTCAGCTGGAGATACTCAGAGAGCTTCAGATCGCCGTACTGCTGCTGCAGCTGGTTCTCGAACTCACGGACTCTCTGGTCGATGCGGCGGTCATAGAGGACCTGCGGCACGACAGCATCGGTGCGCTCAACGAGCGTATCGAACACAGCGTTCTCGAATGCGACCTGTGCCTGCTGCTGTGCAGACTCGGTCAGCTTATTCTTGATATCATCGCGGAGCTCTGCGATCGTATCGAACTCAGAGACATCCTTTGCGAACTCATCGTCCACTTCCGGCAGCTCCTGCATGGTGATGCCGAGCAGCTCGGTCTTGAAGACAGCAGCCTTGCCCGCATAACGGTCATCGCCGTACTCCTCCGGGAATGTGACATTGACATCGAACTTGTCGCCGATGTTCTTGCCGACGATCTGATCCTCGAAGCCCGGAATGAACTGACCGCTGCCGAGGCGGAGCGGATAATCCTCGCCCTTGCCGCCTTCAAATGCGACATCGTCGATGAAGCCCTCGAAGTTGATCTTGACCTCATCGCCCTGCTGTGCAGCACGGTCATCGACATCGACGACACGCGCCTGACGCTGACGGAGCATCTCGATCTGGGAATCGACGTCTGCATCGGTGATCTCACGAGCCTGCATCGGCGCATGGATGCCCTTGTACTCGCCGACCGTGACCTCCGGCTTGGTGATCAGGATCGCCTTGCAGACAGCGCCCTCTGCCTTGGAGCAGGAAACCAGCTCGACAGACGGACGGTCAATGATCGTGATATCGTTCTCGCGGATGATCGTATCGAGCTCGCCGGGGATGATCATGTTGACTGCATCCTCGAAGAACACTTCCTCACCGTAGAGCTTCTCGACCATTTTGCGCGGGACCTTGCCCTTGCGGAAGCCCTTCACGGCGATATCCTTCTTCTGCCGCTGATAGACGCGCTCGCAGGCGTTCTCCAGATCCTCAGCGGAAATCGAGAAGGTAACTTCTCTCATATTTACGTCTGTTTTGACATCGGACACTAAGCTCATCGGTTGTTCCTCCAACATTTCGTTATTCTTTGCCGCAGCGCCGCTCCGCGCCGCGGAACATCGCGTATTGACAGATACACTTTATTATAGCACAAACAGGAGATTTTTTCCAGCAGTTTTGCCGCTTTCTTCGGTTTTTACAGTTTACAGAACCTTTTGCGGAATAAACTGTACATAATCCCCTGCGATCAGGTGGTAGTTGATGCCGTCGCGTTCGCCGTTGACCGCATAACGGTGCTGCGAGCGCCCGTGCACATGCCCGTACCAGCAGTCCGTGACCGGATGCCGCCAGAGCACATCGAGTATTTCGTAGTTGCAGCTGCTGCCGTAGATCGGCGGATAATGCAGAAACGCGATCGGTTTCAGCCCCAGCTGCTCCGCCGCATTCAGCGACACTTCGAGCCGCTGCGCCTCACGCGCACTGACCTTCGCATCGTCCGGACTTGCGCTGTCCGGCTCCATATTTACCCAGCCGCGCGTCCCGCAGATGCCGTATCCTTCATAGGCATAGCAGTTGTTGTGCAGGATCTTCAATGTGTGCAGATCATGCGCCGCAAAGAAATCGCTCATCTTTTTCATCGTCGCCCACCAGTAATCGTGGTTGCCTTTGAGGATGATCTTTTCCTTTCCGGGGAGCGCATCCAGCCATTGAAAATCCGGCAGCGCCTCCTGCATATTCATGCCCCATGAGATATCGCCCGCGAGCACGACCGTATCCTCCGGCGCGATCAGCCGGCACCATGCGTCCCGCAGAAGCTCCGTGTGGTTTTCCCAGCCCGCAAAAATATCCATCGGCTTTTCCACACCGAACGACAGGTGCGTATCCCCGATGACAAACAGGCTCATCGGATCCCCAGCTTTTCCTTTACGTAAGCGGGCATTGCATCCTGTGCAACGGAATCGGTGAAGCGCACGGTCTTGGTTTTCAGCGCCGCAAGCGCCGCGGGGATCGGCATGCCGGATTTCGCCTGCAGCCGGTCGAGCACAGCATATTCGTCTGCGCCGTCCGCATCGCCGCCGATCGCGCTGAGCACAGCCGCGCCGAACTTATACGGATTTGCCGTCGAAGCGATCAGCATCGGCTCATTGTCCGCAGCTTTCGCGAGGAAATCGCGTGCCGCGCAGATGCCGACTGCCGTGTGCGTATCGCTGAGGTAGCCGTTTTCTGCAAAGACCTTGCCGATCATCGCCTTTGTTGCCTGATCGTCCCAGAAGCTGCCGGAGAACTCCGCGCGGATGCGGTTGCGCAGCTCGGTGCCGATGTCGTACTTGCCGTCGGTTTTCAGCGCAGTGAACCACTCGCGGATCTGCGCATCATTCTCGCCGGTCATATGATAGAGCAGGCGCTCCAGATTGCTCGAAATGAGAATATCCATAGACGGCGAGACCGTTGCATGGAAGGTGCGGCTGCGGTCATAGACGCCGGTATTGATGAAATCGGTCAGCACATTGTTGATGTTCGATGCACAGACGAGATGTCCGATCGGCACGCCCATCTGCTTTGCATACCACGCCGCGAGAATGTTGCCGAAGTTGCCTGTCGGAACGGTCACGCTGAAGCGGTCGCCGTTTTGCAGGATGCCCTTTTCGAGCATCGTGACATATGCGGAAACATAGTAGACGATCTGCGGCACAAGGCGTCCCCAGTTGATGCTGTTCGCGCTGGAAAACTGCATGCCGTTTGCATCGAGTGCCTGCTGCATTTCCGGATCGGTGAAGATCGCCTTGACACCGTTCTGGCAGTCATCGAAATTGCCCTTGACTGCGCAGACGCAGACATTCGCGCCCTCCTGCGTCTGCATCTGACGCTTCTGCATCGAGCTGACGCCGTCCTCCGGATAGAACACCATGATCTTGGTGCCCGGCACATCCTGAAAACCTGCCAGTGCCGCCTTGCCGGTGTCGCCGGACGTTGCGGTCAGGATGACGACCTCCTTGTCGGTGCCGGTCTTTTTGATCGCGCGCGTCAGGAAATGCGGCAGGATCTGCAGCGCCATATCCTTGAATGCGCAGGTCGGGCCGTGCCAGAGCTCCAGCAGCATCGAGCCGTCCGCGAGCTTTGTGATCTCCTGCACCTCCGGCGTTTCAAAGCTGCCGGTCTCATATGCATTATGCGTGCATTCACGCAGTTCCTCGTCCGTAAAATCCGTCAGATACAGCTTGAACAGCCGTGCAGCGCGCTCTGCATAGGTCAGCCCCTTGAGCGCATCAAAATCCGCAGCGGTCAGCTCCGGAATGAATGCCGGAACGAACAAGCCGCCGTCCGATGCGATGCCCTGTGCGATCGCCTCTGCGCTGCTGACTGCGAGCGCACTGTTTCGTGTGCTGTGGTAAACCATACCAAACTCCTCCTTATAAATATCTCCCAAGCACCGCCGGAAAAGGGGCAGCGCTGTTGTTTCCGTTTATTTCAGCTTCTCCGGATAATGCACGTAGCTGCGGACAATGCTGCCGCATTCCTTGCAGACGACATGCAGGATCTCCTGTCCGCCCTGCACAAGGCAGCCGTCGCTGAACAGCTTTCCGCTGCCGTACTGCCAGCCCTTGACGAACTCGGTGCCGCCGCAGTACGGGCATTCTTTGATCTCAATTCTCCTGCTCATGATGCATCCTCACCGGCAATCAGAAGCCGGTCGCGTCAAACGCGCTTTCCAGATACGTAATATGCCGGACAAACCTGCCGGAATATTCCACCTCTGCCACATCGAACCGCGGCTGAAGCGGACTCGGATACTGCAAAAGATACTGCTCTGCCGTCCGGACGAGAAAGCGCTGTTTTTTTGCATCCACAGCCGCCGCTCCGGATACCAGAGAACCCGTCCGGCGCGTCTTGACCTCGACAAACAGCAGAAAATCGCCCTGCTGCGCGATAATGTCAATCTCCCCGCCGCGAACGGTATAATTCCGGCGCAGGATCTCCGCGCCGTGCTGTTCGAGATACGCACAGACCGCATCCTCGCCGAATGCGCCGGTCTGCCGCTTACCTGCCGCCGCGCTCATAGAACTTTTTCAGGAAGGACGGGCGGTGTGCCGGACACGGGCCGTACTGTTCCAGTGCCGCATAATGCGCCTTTGTGCCGTAGCCCTTGTGTGCTGCAAAGCCGTATTCCGGATACAGTGCATCGAGCTCCCGCAGCGCCGCGTCACGCGCAGTCTTTGCCAGAACCGATGCCGCAGCAATGCTCGCAGATTTCGCATCGCCGTGTACGACCGTCCCGACCGGGACCGGCACAACCGGCGGCTGATTGCCGTCCGCCAGCACAAATTCCGGCTGGATCTCCAGACCTTCGACGGCTCTGTGCATTGCAAGCAGCGCCGCCTGCAGAATGTTCAGCCGTTCGATCTCCCCGACCGTTGCATGCGCGATACAGAATGCAGCGGCATGTTTTTTCACTTCGACCGCCAGTTCCTCGCGCCGTGCCTCGGAGAGCTTTTTGCTGTCATTCAGCCCCGGGATCACGAGATCCGGCGGCAAAATCACAGCAGCCGCATAGACGTCGCCGGCAAGCGGTCCCCTGCCTGCTTCGTCCACGCCGCAGAACACCGGAAAATGCATCCGCACTTCCGCGTCAAAATCAAACAGTTCCTGATAAATTTTCAGTGCTCTTGCCATGCGCTCACCCCTTAGAAAAAGCTCAGCCGCAGTCCTCCCGGAATCTTGCCGATGCAAAATCCCGACCGGCAAGCGCCTGATTGCCGATCGCCCGTTCACGCTCCGGTCTGCCGGCAGCCGGAAGCTTCTCCGCATATTCCTGAATCATGTCAATCTTCCCTCAGAGCGGTTTTTCCAGCGAGATCCGTCCGAGCTTTGTGCCGCGAAATTCATCGAGCAGCGTAATTGCCGCGCGCTCGGTATTCGGCACGCCGCCGGAAAGCAGCATCCCGCGGTTCTTCGCCATGAGTTCCAGATATGCAAAGCCCTCTGTTTCGAGTTCAGGCGGGATCTTGTAGCGCTGTTCGAGTGCCTGCGGATATTCCGCATGCAGCAGCGTCATCAGTCTCGCCGCAAGTGCTTCCTTATCGAGGATATCGTCGCGCACCGCGCCGGTCATTGCCAGCCGCACCGCGACGTCCTGATCGTCAAGCTTCGGCCAGAGCACGCCCGGCGTATCAAGCAGCTCCACGCCTTCTGTTGTCCTGATCCACTGCTGCGTGCGCGTGACGCCGGCTCTGTCCTCTGCCTTTGCGCGTTTGCCGCCGGCAAGGCGGTTAATCAGCGAGGATTTCCCGACATTCGGAATACCGAGGATCATCACGCGGATCGGTCTGCCCTTCATGCCCTTTGCGGCATATTTTTCCAGCTGTTCTTTCAGGAGCTCCCGCAGCGCAGGCGCAAACTGCTTCACGCCTTTGCCGCTTTTGGAATCCGCCGTAATGACGGCGAATCCCTGTTTTTTATAGTACTGCATCCACTGCTGCGTCACAGCAGGATCTGCCATATCCGCCTTATTCAGAATGATGAGCCGCGGCTTTTTTCCGGTCAGACGGTTCAGTTCCGGATTGCGGCTGCTCATCGGGAGTCTGGCATCCAGCAGCTCGGCTGCGGCATCGACCAGCGGCAGACTCTTTGCGATCATCCGTCTGGTTTTCGCCATATGACCGGGAAACCACTGAATATCCTTCATATCTTCCATGTTCTACCTCCGTCCGGATCCGTTCGCATTCAGTCGATCTTGCCGAAGCTGCTCAGCGGGGAAAGCCGCAGAAAGACCTTGCCGACGATCTGATTCACCGGCACAAAGCCGATCTCGTCCGAGCGGCTGTCCTTGGAGATATAGCGGTTGTCGCCGAGCACAAAGATATACCCCTCCGGCACCGTGATCGGGAATTGAAAGCTGCCGGTGCTGTAATTCGTCAGCGAGCTGACATACGGCTCATCGAGCGGCTGTCCGTCCACATAGACAACGCCCTCATCAAAATGGATATCGACCTCCTGACCGCCCTGCGCGATCAGGCGCTTGACGATCCGCTTGCCGAGACCTTCCTGCTCGGTCACCTGCATTTCGTCGTTAAAGATGTATGCTTTTTTTGCATCTAAAATCAGGACATCGCCGGTCTCGTAGCTGCGGTCGATGCGGGAGACCAGAAGCCGGTCTCCGTCCTCAAGCGTCGGCTTCATCGAGTCGCCGTCCACATCCGCCGTACAGACCAGAAATGTAAAGATCAGCATGACCACAAACACCGAAACGAATACAGATTCCAGAAGATCCATCAGATCGGCAGCGAAGCTGCCCTCCTTGCCTTCTCCGGATTGCTCCTGCTCCTGTTCCTGCTCCGGCACAGCATCCTGTTCCGGCTTGGTATCCGGCTGTGCATCCTGTGCATTTGCAGATTCCAGCTTTTCATTTTCTGCCGGTTCCATGCTGCATCCCTCCGTTTCGCATCAGTATTTCAGAACAGATAATCGAACCGGTCCGTGAATTTGGAACAGTTCTCATCATCACGGTCGAAGCGCACCAGCGCCGTGCCGAGGATCTCGTCCTCCGGCAGCAGTCCGACCGAAGGATCGCGGCTGTCCATGCTGTGCAGGCGGTTGTCGCCCATTGCAAAGACATAGCCCTCCGGCACCGTGAACGGATACTGGAACGCGCCCTCATCGCGCGTGGTCGGATCCGCGATATACGGCTCATTGAGCAGCTTGCCGTCCACCTTGACCTCGCCGGTATCAAAATCAATGTCGATCTCCTGACCGGCTTTCGCGATCAGGCGCTTGACGAGCACCATGCCCGAGCCCGTTGTCTCCTGCACCGTCTGCTGCGACGCATCCGAAAAGATGCCGGATTTCTGATCGTCGATCACGATGATCTGCCCGTTTTTCGGCTCATAGAGCGGCCGCACGACAAGGATCCGGTCGAGATGCAGCAGTGTCGGATTCATGGAACTGCCGTCCACGCTCACAGGCCGGACAATATATGTAAAGACCAGCATCACGAGAAACATCGTCAGGATGCCGGCTTCCGCAATATCCATCAGGTCACTGAGGAAATGCTCCTTTTCCGGTTTCTCCTCTTTCTCCTGCACATCTGTCTCTGTCTGAACGGCAGCCGGTTCCGGCTGTTCGGCAGATTCAGTCTGTGCCGTTTGGATTTCTTGATCGAGTTTTTCTGCAGGCTCCATTGAGAACGCCTCCCTTTCGCATCAGAATATCAGAACAGATAGTCGAACCGGTCCGTGAATTTGGAGCAGTTCTCGCTGTTGCGTCCGTAGCGCACCAGCGCCGTACCGAGCACCTGATCCTCAGGGATCAGCGCGACTGACGGGCTGCGGCTGTCCATGCTGCGCTGCCGGTTGTCGCCCATGACAAAGAGGTAGCCCTCCGGCACGGTAAAGGGATAGAGGAATGCGCCCTCGTCTTTGGAGGTCGGCTCCGCGATATACGGCTCATCGAGCACCACGCCGTCCACGGAAACGGTCTTTGCCTCGAAATCAATGTCGATCTCCTGTCCGCCGTGTGCGATCAGGCGCTTGATGATGACGATGCCTGCGCCGTCGCTCTCATAGACGTTCTTCTGCTCGACGTCGGCAAAGAGCCCCGCCTTCTGGTCGTCGATCACAACGATCTGACCGTTTTTCGGCTGATGCAGTGCCGTCACAATGACGATCTTATCCTCATTCAGCAGCGTCGGATTCATGGACGGACCGTCCACCGTCACAGGGCGGACGACATATGCAAAGAGCAGCAGGAAGATAAACACGGTCAGCACTGCCGCTTCCAGAATATCCATTAAGTCACACAGAAAGCCCTTGATGCCGCCGGACTTTTCCGGTGCCTGCACATTCTGCTCCTCCATTTTCCATTCCTCTTTTCCTCGTTATATTCTAAGTATTATGCTGTATTTTCATGATAAAAACAAAAGGGGACTGCGCCAGTCCCCTTTCGCTTTTTGCAATCAACGAACCAGTCCCTTGACCTTTGCCGCCTTACCGACTCTGCCGCGCAGATAGTAGAGCTTCGCTCTGCGAACGACGCCTCTGCGGACGATCTCGACCTTGTCAACAGCAGGGGAATGAACCGGGAACACACGCTCAATGCCGACGCCGTGCGCAACTCTGCGAACGGTAAAGGTCTCGCTGATGCCGCCGTGCTTCTTCGCAATGATGGTACCCTCGAACACCTGGATACGGCTCTTGTCGCCTTCCTGAATGCGGACATGCACCTTAACGGTGTCGCCGACGTTCAGCTCCGGGACGTTTTCCTTCATGCTGGACTTGCTGATTTGCTCAAGTGCATTCATTTTGAGATTTCCTCCTTGAATTGTTTACGGATGTTCATACATCGCAGCAGGCAGCGAATGTGCCTGACAGAATCCCTCATTTTCATGAATGCAGAGGGCAAATGCAGCGGACCACCCAATTGTCAGAATGTTGTGTATCCGCAAAACCGACGGAAAACCGTCCTTTTCGCGCATACATGCATCTCGACCTCGCCGGTCAAGGACCGGCGGATATTCAAATGCTGTATTATTATATCACATCTCCCGCAAAATTGCAAGCGTTTTTTCCGATTTTTTGCGATTCGGGCAAATTTCGCCGTCCTGCACCGCGGGATTTATGAAAAATAAGGCAAAACCGGCAGAAAAGCAGTACGGCGGCTCCGAAACCGGAACCGCCGTTCGTGTTCACGACACCGCCGGATTACTGCTGCTCCGGTGCGCCGACAGGACATGTATCTGCGCAAGCGCCGCAGTCGAGACATGCCTCTGCATCAATCACGTACTTGCCGTCGCCCTCAGAGATTGCGCCGACCGGACATGCATCTGCACATGCACCGCACTGGATGCAAGCATCACTGATTCCGTATGCCATAACTGTTACCTCCTGTAAAAATGATTGTGGTTTTGCGTTTCCGGAGAGCGGTCCATTGCCCTCCAACCCTATTGTAACATATTTCGGGAAAAAATCAAGTACTTTTTCAAAAATATTTTTTCTGTATTTCCGTTTCGTTGAAACCTGTTCAGATTATACAGCAGCGGACTGATACGAACAGTTATTTTTTGAAAAATCTGTCCGTTCAGGCGATTTTTGCACAGTTTCGGCACAGACCTGAATGTGCAATATCAGCATCAGAATCGCAAGATAATATAAATTTGCTTGTGGAGATTGTTGAAAGAATCCGGCTGATTTCAAATTGCTTTGCAACATCTTGACAGCATCCCCGATATTTGATATAATAAAGTGTAAAAATGCGTCCGGATGCAGCGGCGCGGAAATGCCGCATGCATCGGGACAGTATCCGACAGCTTCGGCGAAAGAAAGGCGGTGGATCCGTGCACACTCATCATAAGCTCCGGCGGTATGCCGCAGCGCTTGCATGCCTGATGACGGCTGCGTGCTGCAAGCCGCTCTGCTGTGCCGCAGCATCCGGCGCCGCAACGGATCCCGACGCGCTCTATCAGCTGCACTACGAACCGGAGACCGGATACAGCAGCTATTACGACGCGCATGCCGGCGAACCGCGCCCCGACCGCGAGATTTTGATTCAGGGCTATGATTACACCGCCGCAGAGGACGGCGATTTTTCGGTCGGCATGATCGGCATGGATCCGGCAATGTCATCCGCGCAGGATGTGCTGCTCTGGAACAGCGCCGGCGGAACGGTCAGCTACACCTTTGATGTACCGGAATCCGGCATTTACGCGGCAGAGATCAGCTATTACGCGATGGAATCGCCTGCCGACCGCGTGGAATTTTCACTTATGCTGGACGGTGCGCTGCCCTTTGCATCGGCATCGCGCATCAGTTTAAGCAAGCTTTTCGTGAACAAAACGGAGATCCGCACCGATTCGCGCGGCAATCAGATCCGTCCGGCGCAGGTCGAGCATCCCGCGTGGCAGACGCGCTTTCTCTATGACCGCGACGGACTGTTCAACGATCCGCTGATGTTCAGCCTGTCCGCCGGCACGCATACGCTGACGCTGACCGGCATCCGGGCGAACTGCGCGATTCAGATGATCCGCTTCTGTCAGCCGGAACCCGTGCCGGACTATCAGGCACCGGACGCATCCGCGCGGCAGGCGGTGCAGGATGTGCACGTGCGCATCGAGGGCGAGGACGCCGTCTATAAATCGGCACCGACACTCTCCCCTGCCTACGACCGCAGCTCCTGTGCAGTCTCGCCGTCCGATCCCGTCAAAATGGTCTACAACACGATCGGCGGCGCGAACTGGGATCAGGCGGGACAGGCAGTCTCATGGATGATCCCCGCAAACACGCTCCCCGCGGACGGCTGGTACCGCATCGGCATCAAGGCGCGGCAGAATGTCATGCGCGGCTTCTACGCGAACCGCCGCATGCTTCTGGATTTCAAGGTACCGGACAGCGCATTTTCGCAGCTGAAATTCTATTATGACAATGACTGGTCGGTGACCGAGGCGCAGGACGGCGATGCCCCTGCATACCTCTATCTGACCGCGGACGAAGCGCATCTGCTGACGCTGGAAGCGATGCCCGGCGAGATCGGCGAAACGATGCGCCGGCTCGAAGAAACCGTTTCCGCGCTCAACACCTGTTATCAGCAGATCCTCATGGTCACCGGCCCGAATCCCGATCAATACAATGATTACTATGTCGAGGAGAGCATCCCGACGCTCCTTTCGGATTTCCGGCGGCTTTCCGGCGAGCTGAAAGAGGCGCAGAACAGCATCGAGCAGCTTTCGGGCATGCTCGGCTCAGAAGCCGCCGCATTGCAGCGCATGTACGTCATTCTGGACAAATGCATTGCAAAGCCCTCGCGCATCCCGTCCTATGTCCCGCAGATCAAGGACAATATCTCCACGATCTCCGCATTCATCTGTGATTACCGCGATCAGCCGCTGGAGATCGACTATCTGGAGATCATTTCGCCGGAGCAGGAATTTTCGCCGGTGAAAGCCGGATTTTTCAAGCAGCTTGCATTCCGGTTCAAGGCATTTATCGGCTCATTCACAGAGGATTACACCACGCTGTCCGATGTTGACGCGGACGAAGCAAAGACCGTCAGCGTATGGGTGAACCTCGGCAGAGAGCAGGCGCTCGCAGTCAAGGAGCTGACCGAGAACGAATTTGCCGCAGCGCATCCGGATATTCCGGTCGCGGTCAATCTGGTGGTCGGCGGTGTCGTAGAAGCAACGCTTGCCGATCAGGGACCGGATGTCGCGCTGTTTCTCGGCGGCGAATTTCCGGTCAATCTCGCATGCCGCGGACTGCTGACCGATCTTTCGCAGATGCCGGGCTATGCGGACGCGATCGCGGATTATCACCCCGAAGCGACCGTGCAGTATCAGTTTGACGGCGGTGTGTACGGCATGCCGCTGACGCAGAACTGGACGATGATGTTCTACCGCAAGGACATTCTGAGCAGCCTCGGCTTCACCGAAGTCCCGCGCACATGGGACGGCATCATTGATGCGCTGCCGGCACTGCAGCGGAAGCATCTCGGTGTCGGACTGATCCTGCCCTCGACCAATGTTGCCGCCGCGACCGAAGCCGGTCACACCTATGCGGCGATGCTGCTCCAGCAGGGGCTCAACTATTATAATGATGCACAGACGCGCACCATGTTCGATACCGTTCCGGCGATCCAGTGCTTTGAGAAATGGACAGACTTCTACCGCGACTACAAATTCATGCAGACCTATGACGCATACAGCTATTTCCGCACCGGTCAGTATCCGATCGTCATTGCGAATTACAGCTTTGCAAATCAATTGACGGTCGCCGCACCGGAGATCCGCGGGCTGTGGGATTTCACGGTCATGCCCGGCACGGAACAGCCCGACGGCACGGTCGATCACGCATCCAATTCCGGCGGAACGGGTGCGGTCATCTTCAATAAAGCCGAAAACAAAGCCGGCGCATGGGAATTTGTGAAGTGGTTCTGCTCGGCGGATGTGCAGGCAGCCTACGGCAATGAGCTGGAAGGACTGCTCGGACAAATGGGCAGATACGAAGCCGCGAACACCGAAGCGTTCAAGCAGCTGAACTGGTCGCAGGCAGAGCTTTCCGTGCTGACGGCACAGCGGGATGCCCTGCGGGAGATCCCCGTTCTGCCGTCATCCTACGCCGTCACGCGCAATATCATGAATGCATTCCGCGAAACGGTCAATTCCTACGAAAACCCGCGCGATACCCTCATGTACTACAACAGTGACATGAACGACGAGATCCGCAGAAAGCGCGAAAATCTCGGTCTTGATTAAAGAAAAGGAGGTGCCCGCATTGGATCATCCCGTGCGTGACCAAAGCACGATCGGCGTCCGGTCGAAAACAGAACAGCGGAGGATGACGCTGCGGCGCATCCGGCAGAACCGCGAAGCCTATCTGATGATGCTCCCGTTCATGCTGCTCTTTACGGTCTTCACCGTGATCCCCGTGCTGATGTCCCTGCCGGTTGGACTGACCGATTTCGACATGGCGACATTCCCGCCGAAATGGGTGGGGCTGAGCAATTTCTATAATCTGTTCCTCAACGACAGCATTTTCATCAAGTCGATCCGCGTGACGCTTGTGTTTGCGGTATTCACCGGCCCGATCAGCTATATCCTGAGCTTTCTGCTCGCATGGCTCATCAATGAGATGAGCCGCCCGCTGAAGGTCATCTTCACGCTGATCTTCTATGCGCCGTCGATGGCGTCGGGCGTATATGCCGTGTGGCAGCTGATCTTTTCGGGCGACAGCTACGGCATTGCCAATTCTGCGCTGCTGAATCTCGGCATCACGAACACGGCGATCCAGTGGCTCACCGATTCGCGGTATATCCTCACGGTCGTCATCATCGTGCAGCTCTGGGTGAGCATGGGCGCCGGATTCCTCGCGATGCGCGCAGGCTTCCAGAACATTGATCCGGTGCTGTATGAAGCGGGTGCGGTCGAGGGCATCAGGAACCGCTGGCAGGAGCTGATCTACATCACGATCCCCGGCATGGGGCCCTCGCTGATGTTCGCAGCGGTCATGCAGATCGTCTCCGCATTCACCGCCGATATCGTCGCGCGGAATCTGGTGGGATTTCCGAGCACCGATTATGCCGCCCATACGATCATGACGCACGCCTTCGATTACGGCTGGGTGCGCTATGAAATGGGCTATGCCTCTGCGATCTGCATGATCCTGTTCCTCGCCATGTTCGGCGCGAACCGGCTCATCAACAGGCTGCTCGGCAAATACATGGACTAAGGGGGCGCAGCGATATGTCAAACGTCAATCCCGACAAGCTGAAAGCCTCGAACCGGCGTGCCGGCAGAAAGCACGGCGGCACCGTCCTGATCTTTCTGTTCCTGCTGATCCTCGGCATCTTCATGGTGCTGCCGATCTGGCTGATGTTTGTCAATTCGGTCAAGCCGGTCAATGAGATGTTCATTTTCCCGCCGAAGTGGTATACCCTGAACCCGACGCTTGACCATTTCAAGGATACCTACCGTGTGCTCGGGCAGATGTGGGTGCCGTTCTCGCGCTATGTCTGGAACAGCATTCTCGTGACGGTCTCGGTCACGGTGCTGCAATGTGTGTTCGCGTCTATGGCGGCGTTCTGTCTGGCAAAGGTCGATTTTCCCGGCAATAAGATCATCAATGCGGTCATAGTGCTGGCGCTGCTCTACAACAGCAATGTCATCTATCTGATGCAGTACATGGTCATGGCAAAGCTGCACATGATCAATCACATGTCCGCGCTGATCCTGCCTGCCGCCGCCTCGACGATGGGGCTGTATCTGATGCGGCAGTCGATGTCCACCGTCCCCGATGCGATGATTGAAGCGGCAAAGGTGGACGGCGCCGGCCTGTTCACGATCTGCTGGCGCATCGTGATCCCGAACCAGAAGCCGGCACTCATGACCATGGCGATCTTTGCGTTTCAGGGTGCATGGAACATCACGGGCGGCACGTTCGTCTATGACGAATCCCTGAAAACGCTGCCGACCGTCATTCAGCAGGCAGCAGCCGCGGGCATTTCCCGTCAGGGCGTGACGATGGCAGCCGCCGTGATCCTGTTTGTCCCGCCGGTGCTGTTCTTCATTCTGGCACAGAGTCAGGTCATGGAGACCATGGCGCATTCCGGCATCAAGGAGTAAGACCGCAGCGCGCATGCAGCACTGCGGCGAACCGTAAGAAAGGAGGAAGCGGCAAGGCATGAAACAGCATCACAATTTCCTGCGCAGACAGTGTGCAGCGATTCTCTGTTCGTTTGCGGCAGCCGCTTCCGCACTGTCGCTTTCCGTCCGCGCAGATGAGCATTACGACGTCTACAATTACAACCGGCTCGGCGAAGCGATCCCCTCGCAGGCTGGGTATCTTGCCGAACGGACAGTCTCCGGCACCGACCTCGGAACGGCAGCGCTCAGCAATCCGCAGGATCTGTTCCGCGATTCCGACGGCTGCTTTTATCTTGCCGACACCGGCAATCAGCGCATCCTCAAGATTGACCGCGATTTTTCGCGTGTTCTGCATGTTTACGACCGGTTCACGATGCCGGACGGCAGCAGCACAACGCTGAAAACGCCGAAGGGCGTGTTCCGCTCGCCGGATACCGGACTGCTGTACATCGCCGACACCGACAACAGCCGCGCGCTGGTCTGCACAGAGGACGGCAGCGTGGTGCAGGAGATCACGAAGCCCGATTCCGCGCTCTACGATGCGCAGCTGACCTTCCTGCCGCAGAAAATTCTCTGCGACCGTGCCGGCAATATCTACATCATCCTCAGCAATACCACAAAGGGCGCCGCGATGTTCAGCAGCGACGGCGAATTTATCGGCTATTACGGCGCAAATGCGGTAGCTCGGACAGCGAAGGTGCTCGCCGATCATTTCTGGAACGCGATCGCGTCCGAGGAGGAGCGGCGGCACAGCACCCGCACGGCGCCGACTGCATTTGACAATTTCGATCTCGATACCGAAAAGGGCTTCATTTTCACCTCGACCTCATCCGAGATCTCCGATACCGATACCGTGAAAAAGGTCAATCCGGAGGGCTACAATCTGTTCGGCTACATGTCGGATTACAAATGGGGCGACCTCTTTTCCGCATGGTATTCCGGCACATCCTACAAGACCAAGATCATCGACCTCGATATCGGCGCAGATGGCTCGATCAACTGCCTCGACCAGAAGACCGGCAGAGTATTCCAGTATGACAAGGAAGCGAATCTGCTCTTTATCATGGGCGGCACGGGCGACCAGACCGGCACCTTCTCCGCTTCCGGCAATGTCTCGGCGATCGAAACTGCCGGCGACCGCTGCGAGCAGATCTATGTGCTCGATGCAGGAAAGGGCACGGTCACGGTCTTTGCGGAAACGACCTTCGGCAGAACGGTGCATGAAGCGACCGCATTGTATAACGGCGGCTATTATGAGGAAGCGCTTGCGCCGTGGGAGGAAGTGCTCCGCCGCGACGGCAATTACCGCAGAGCCTATCTCGGCATAGCCAGCGCGTATTACAACATGGGCAGATACAAGGATTCGATGGACTACGCGAAAAAAGCGGATGCGTCCCGCAGCTACAACCGCGCCTTTGAACGCTACCGCGCCGAGTGGCTCCGCGCGCATCTGAACGGCATTCTTCTTGGGATCGCCGTCCTGACCGCCGCAGGACTGCTGTTCCGGCGGTACCGCAGGCGCAGACAGAAAGGATCCGGCAAAGGGGGTGCAGCAGAATGATGGATCTGACACAGCCGCAGTGGGTGCGGCATGTTGTATTCCACCCGTTCGAGGGCTTTGAGGATCTCCGCTGGAAAAAGGGCGGCACATTGAAATACACCGTCATCATCATCATCGCGCTGTTCTTCTCGATGATCGCATTTGACCGCTGGTGCGGGTTCCAGTTCCGTCCGCTGCCCGATGCGCTGTTCTCGGTCGTGCCGTATCTGATGCGCTCGGTCGTCTATTTTCTCGCATGGGTTGTCGGGAACTGGGCAGTCTGCACGCTGCTGGACGGCGAGGGCACGATGCGCAGCATCTGCATTTACAGCTCCTACGCGCTGATCCCCTATGTTGTCTCGACCTTCATCAATGTAATCCTGTCGCATATTCTCGTGCAGGAGGAGCAGGTATTCTTCTTTGCCGTGTATTATATCGGGCTGATCTGGACAGGGATCCTGCTGTTTTCGGCGATCAAGGCAGTGCATCAGTATTCGGTCACGAAAACGCTTGCGGCGATCCTGCTGACGGTCGCGGCAATGCTCGTGATCCTGTTTCTTGCGGTGCTGCTGCTCAGCCTGTTCCAGAAGGTCTATGTATTTTTCTATACGCTGTATACAGAGATCCTGTATCGCATCAAAGTGTAAGGACGGTGAACAGCTTGCTGAAACAAATCAGACTGCGCGCCTGCATGCTGGCGGCTGTCCTCATGCTGTGCGCCGCACTCCCCTGTTTTTCTGCGTCTGCGGCGCCCGATCCGGAAGATGCGGCAGAATCCGAAGTTTCGGATGTAAGCGATGCACCGGAATGGGAGATGCGGGATGAAGCGGACGTCTTTGCCCGCATGAAAATCGCAGCGGAAAACGAAAATCTCGCGCTCTGGATCTGGGATACCGATCAGCTGGACGAGGATGCCGACGAAAAGCCGGAGGATCTGTTCGCGCTGGTCAACAAGCGGAACGGCTTTGTCTGGTGGTCATCCCCGATCAATGCGCAGGGCGACCGCATTGCAACGCCCGTGCTCCGGAACCGGCTCGCCTCTGCAATGGTGCTGACCGATGCAAAGATCAGCGAGCGCACCAGAACCGATTTCAACTCCGGTGACACGAACAGAACCGGCATTACAATAGAACCCGTTGAAAACGGCGTCCATGTGTCATATTTCTTCCGCAAATGCGGCATCCGTCTGCCGGTCAGCTATCTGCTGCATGACGATTATCTCGAAGTGCGCGCGGATACTGCACAGATCACCGAAAAGCACGGTCCGGACGATGAAGCGCCGCAGCTTGCGCAGGCGCTTGCCGTCCTGAACGCATTCGGCGCCGCGGACAGCCGCGAATCCGGTTATTTCGTGATACCGGACGGCTCCGGCGCGATCATCCGCTTCAACAATCAGAAATACGCCGCAAACCCGTACAGCCAGATGATCTACGGCAGCGATATCACCGCCGTCCCGAAGATCAAGGCGCCGGTCACCGAGAGCATCCCGCTCCCGATGTTCGGCATCTGCAAGGGCGAAAACGCGATGCTTGCGGTCGCGGATTCCGGCGCGGAAAACTGCCTGCTCTGCGCAGATGTCAGCGGTTCGGGGCAGTCCAATACCGAATATAATCATTGTTATTTCAAATTTCTGCTTCGCAGCAGCGACCAGTTCAATCTCGGCAATGAGCAGATCGACGTCTACGAAAAAAATCTGCCCGCGCAGACGATCTCCGTGCGGTACTATCCGCTGACGGCATCGGACGCAGTCAATGCAGACGGCAGCGCAGAGCTGGACTATACGGACATTGCAGCGCGCTACCGGCAATATCTGCTGGAAGATCAGCAGGTACCGGTCAAAGCGCAGCCCGATACGTCCGTCATGCAGATCGACCTCTACGGCGGCTGCATGAAGCAGCGGAACGTGCTGGGATTTCCGGTCTTCCTGAAAACCGCCGCGACGACCTTTTCCGACATGCAGCAGATCACGGCGCGGCTGCTGGATGCAGGCGCCGGAAACATGCAGATCGCGCTGCACCGCTGGACGAACGCCGGCATCAGCGGCAAGGTGGACTGCAAGGCAAAGCCCGCGCGCATCCTCGGCGGCAAGGACGGCTTCCGGCAGCTGACGGATTACTTCGGTCAGAACAGCATCGCGTGGTATCCGGTCGCCGAAAACACCGCATTTTACTCCGGCGGCGGCTACTGGGCGCTGACCGATACGGCAGTGCGGGTATCCGGCTCCTTTGCACGCATCGTAGATTTCGAGCCGGCATTCGGCGTGCCCTACGGCAAAAAGAAAACGATGTCGCTGCTTTCGCCGGCAGCATTTCCGTCGCTCTATCAGAAGCTCGCGGCAAACAGCAGAAAGCGCGGGCTGCAAAGCATCAGCATCGGCGCGATGTCCTCTGTGCTGTACGGCGACTACGGCAAGCGCTCGGCAGTCTCCCGCGGCGAAGCGGCGCAGTCCGTTGCAGAAAGCCTGAAGCTGCTGCAAAAAGAGGCAGGACCGGTGCTCTCCGCCGATCCGAACGCCTATCTGCTGCCCTACACCGACACGATCTCCGATCTGCCGCTCAGTTCCAGCGGCTTCAACCTCTTTGACGGGGATATCCCGCTCTGCCAGCTTGTGCTGCACGGCGTCATTCCCTACACGACGAAAGCGGTCAACAGCAGCGCCGATGCGGAGCACATGGTTCTGCGGGCGATCGCAGCAGGCAGCAATCTGCGGTTCGATCTGCTCGCCGCGGATGCCAGCGACCTGACGGATACCGATTTCGATGTGTATTTCTATGCAAATGCAGATTACTGGACGGAGCAGGCGGCGCAGTATGACCGTTTCTCCGCCGACATTCTCGCTGCCGTCAGCGATTCGCACATCATCAGCTATCAGGAAGACGGCAGCCTTATCACGACAAAATATGCCAACGGAACCGAAACAGTCGTCGATCTCGATGCGTATTCCGTTTCTGTCAACGGCAAGGTCAGATACCTGAAAGACTACGTAAAGGAAGGAGCGGCGGTGCTTTCATGAAAATCTCGTATGAGCGCAGAAAATCCCTTTACGGCTACGGGTTTATCTCGGTCTGGCTGATCGGCACGGTGCTCTGGTTCCTCAAGCCGCTCGCGGAATCGCTCTGCTACTGCTTCATGGACAACAAGCAGCTCCGTCCGGAAGTGGGCGGCATGCAGAAGGCGTGGCTCCCGCTCTCCGGCTGGCAGTGGCTTGAAAACTTCCGTTTTGCCTTCGCCGGCGACCGCGAATTTAAGCGTGCGCTCGTCAGCGTTTTGCAGGATACCGCTTTGACAACGCCGATGATCCTGATTTTCTCGCTGTTCATCGCAGTCATCCTGAATCAGAAATTCAAGGGCAGAGGCTTTGCCCGCGCGATCTTCTTTCTGCCGGTCATCATCGCGACCGGTCCCGTCTATAACATCATCAGCGGCAATATTTCCGCGACCGGAGCGGACAGCGCCGAGCAGTTTTCCACGCTGTTTGAGACCGACATGGTCGATCAGCTGCTCGAATTTCTCGGCGTCATGAATATCAGCAGTTCACTCAGCACGGTCATCAATTCCGTGACAACGAACATTTTCGGGCTGGTCTGGAGCTCCGGCATCCAGATCCTCATTTTCCTCGCAGCGCTCCAGAACATCCCGCCGTCCGCGCGGGAAGCCGCCGCAATGGAAGGCGCGACCGGCTGGGAGTATTTCTGGAAGATCACATTGCCCTATGTCAGCCCGATGATCCTTGCCAATTTTATTTATACGATCATTGATTCGTTCACGAAAACCGATAACGCCGTCATGCTGCGCGTGCTCAATACCCAGCAGCTTGACATGGCATATGCGCATGCCGCAGCAATGACATGGAGTTATTTCGGCATCGTGATGATCGTGGTCGGCATTGTCACGGTCATCATCAACCGGTTCATCTTCTATGAAGTTGAGTGAAAAGGGGGTGCGGTTATGGAACAAATGACAAATCAGCCCGCCGAAACCGGACTGCCCGCATCCGCCGTCCCCGACGTGCATCCCGAGCACGAGGTCGGGAACGGTCTGACGAAGAAAGAGGCAATGCGCATCCGCATGCAGCACATGAACCGCGCCGAGATCGCCGCCATGCGCCGCCGGCATCTTTACGAAAAATGCTGGCCGGTATTCCGGTTTCTGATCCTGTTCGGGCTCGGCTTCGTGATCCTGACGCCGCTGCTGTTCATGGTGAGCTACGGCTTCCGCGACAGCATCGACATGACAGATCCGACGATTGTGTGGATCCCGCGGCACCCGACGCTGCGCATCATGAAGGAAACGATACAGGCAATGGGACTGACGCGCAGCAGCAACAATCCCCTGCTGAACACGCTTCTGCTCAATATCGGCTGTTCGCTGTGTCAGGTCGCGTCCTGCGCGGTCACGGGCTACGGCTTTGCGCGCTTTCAGTTCAAGGGCAAAAAGCTGCTGTTCGGCATTGTGATCCTGATGATCCTTGTGCCGTCGCAGATCGTTTCGATCCCGCTTTACATGACGTTCCGATATTTTCTGTTCGGCGCGTTCAATCTGATCGACAATCCGCTGGTCATGTATCTGCCCGCGATGACGGCAAACGGCATCCGTGCAGGACTGATGATCTTCATATTCCGGCAGTTTTTCCGCGGACTCCCGAAAGAGTTAGAGGACGCGGCATATCTGGACGGCTGCGGGCCGTTTCAGACGTTTCTGCGCGTGATGATCCCGAATGCAGGCTCGTCGTTCCTGACGGTGTTCCTGTTCTCGATCGTCTGGTACTGGAATGATTATTATGTCGCAAGTTCGTTCTTTTCCAATCGCGTGACGATTTCGATGATGCTGAAAAATCTGGACACCACGCTGAATGTGGTGATCTTCAAAAATGCGAATGCGAGCGTCAGCGCGCGGGAGAAGATCGTCTGGCTGGAAGCTGGCTGTCTGATCTCGATCACGCCGCTGCTCATCCTCTATGCAAGTTTGCAAAAATATTTTACAGAGGGAATTGAGCGTTCCGGACTGGTCGGCTGACAGCAGCATCCATTGCAGATTTCAAAGAAAATGATCCGGCAGCAGAAGTCCGATTCTGCCTGCCGGATTTTTGATTGCGTCGCAAAAAAGGGGCGCATTTTGCCTATCATTTCGATTATGATTATTTTGTGCATGATTTGTTTTATTTTGCTAAATCCAAGCTTATTTATGAAGATTTGATTACAATTCGGTACTAGTTGCACGGAAACGTGCAAATTTTGGCGATTTGAGCGCTATTAGTAGAGGGCGCTATGCATCGGGGGCATCCGCGGGAAAGAATGTGCGGAGCCAGCCGATGCGGTCCAGTAGGCAGAATCGGCAGCGCAATGAGGTGTCCGACCGGAGTAAGCCGAAGTCACAACGCGCTTGGAACCTTGAAAATTACATATTGGCGAATTGCACATCGCGCTAACAGTTCGTCAAATTTTTTTGCATATCAGTTTTTTATCCGTCCGCATGACTTGACTGGGCGCGGGTGTAAGAGCGCACTTTCGTCATCCTCTCTTTATCCTTTGTCCGACGTTCCATTTGACTGGGCGCGGGGCGCGAGGGCTCCCCGCTTGCGTCCTATCTCCCATGTTTCGCCGCAGTTCCCCTCGTGTGTTTCGGCTCCCCGCGGCGGGGGTGACAACCCAAGAGAGCGGGGAGTCGTCGCTCCGCTCCGGTCTCCCCCTCTCTCTTAAGGTTTTCTCTCGCGCTCTCTTTCCTTATTTCTCTCCCCCTCTGGTGCGCGCCACTGTCGCTGCTTGTTTTTTTGGAGGCGCAGTTGTCTTGAACGCTTTCGCCGTGCGTATCCGCCTGCGTATGCTCCCGCTGCGCTTCCCAATTCACTTTTCACGATTCATTCTTCACCATTCACTATTCACTTTATCCGCTGGGAGCAGTAACCTATGAGAAGCCGCGTCTAGCGGCGTGTGCTCGGAAAGCGGGGACAGTCCGCGAAACCGGCTCCCGGAGGAATATGCCAGCGGGGGCTCACGGCAATCGCTTACGAAGAATAAAGGTGTACAAAAAGAGAGAAATATGGTATGATAGAACAAAAAGGCAAAGGAGATCAT